>NZ_BCXE01000019.1 GCF_001894945.1 Rhodococcus ruber NBRC 15591 | reverse complement strand
CGGTACGCCCGGTCGCGCTCGGCGCGGTGCGCCCGGTCGCGCTCGGCGCGGTGCGCCCGGTCGCGCTCGGCGCGGTGCGCCCGGTCGCGCTCGCTCTCTGGGCGGTGAGCCGGGACGCGCCGGTCGCGGCCCGTCGTGCTTCGCCCGACGCGACCCGGCGGATGTCGGGCAGACCGGCGCGACCGCCGTCCACCGGCGTGTCGTTGCGGGCGCTGTGAAACGAGAGGACCTGCATTTCCACGGACAGATCGACCCGCCGGACCTCGACATGGTCGGGTACCTCGAGCGGTGCCGCGGCGAAGCTCAGCACGGACCGGACGCCGGACCGCACCAGCAGGTCGCATACGCCCTGAGCAGCGTCGTCCGGGGTCGCGATCACGCCGATCGTGGCGGCGAGTTCGCGGGCGGCCGCTTCGAGCCCGTCGACGTGCCGGATGGTCAGGTTGCCCACCCGGGTGCCCACCCGCGCCGGGTCGGCGTCGAACAGTCCGGCCATCGTGAAGCCGCGGCGGTCGAACCCTGCGTAGCCGGCCAGTGCGCGACCGAGATTGCCGACGCCGACGAGGACCACGCGGTGTCCCCGGTCGAGGCCGAGCGCGTTCTCGATGCGGGCCTGCAGGCGCAGCACGTCGTACCCGACGCCACGCACCCCGTTGGGGCCGAGGAAGGACAGATCCTTGCGGAGTTTCGCGGAACCGACCCCGGATGCGGTGGCGAGTTCCTCGCTCGAGACGATGAGCGTGCCCTCGTCGGCGAGCATTCCGAGGACCCGCAGGTACGTCGCGAGACGCGTCACAGTAGCCTGGGGGATGTCCCGCACGGGGACACCGGGAGACGCACCCCCGTCGACTTCGGCGACGCCGCCGCGGGCGGCATCGCCCTGCGGGGGGTGCAGCTCTGTCACGTTCGTGGCTCCTCGTCCGGCCGACGGGTACACGTCGGTCCTCACGGTGATCCGGGGGATTCGTTCACACCACGGTAACCGCTTGTGAAGCCCTGCACAAAGTTGCTCGAACGGCCCCGAATGTGCTTCTCACCTGCACCACGGTTCCGCCCGACGGTGTTCAACCGGCCAGATCGGCCCGCAATCGTGCCTCGTCGACCTCCCAGTAACTGTGCTCCCGGCTGTCGAGCAGCACCACCGGCAGACGATCGCCGAATTCGGCGCGCAGGTCGGGATCCGTCGAGGCAGCCCGATCGACATCGATGCACGTCAGGCCCGCGCCGAACTCGTCGCACAGCTGCTCGAGCAGCGCCAGCGCGGGAGCGCAGGCGCCGCAGCCGGCTCGGACGAGGAGAGTGATCTCGTGGCGGGCGCCGGGTGTGGCGGCGGGCCCGGACAGGTGTTCGCTCATGAGGTCAACTGTGCGCCATACCCCGCCGAGACGAATGTCACACCCCCGGTCCACATGCGGCAACGCGCGGAGCGGGGCACGGCGCGGGCTAGGCTGAGGCGGTCTGCCACACACGACGGCCGGCCGCCGGCAAACCCGGCCGGCAGCACTCGACGGCACGACCGTCGCGCAACAGGGAGGTGCAGGTGCCGGAACGTCCAGTGCCACACGGCTGGGGATTCGGCGAGAACCTGGCCGGTCGCGTCAGCGAGACCCTGGCCGGTCTGATCCGGCCGGGCCGGCGCCGGCTGTGGAGCAAGTTCGGCCCCAGCGAGGCCGAGGTCCGCGCGAACCTCGCCGGACAGGCGAGTGCCGATGCCGCGCTCGCCCTGCAGGAGGCCCGCACCGAAGCCGAGCCCGTCGGCATCTCGACGACTCCCGTTCCGCAGGATCTGACCGCGGCCGCGTTCTTCGACGTCGACAACACGATGGTGCAGGGCGCGTCGATCATCCACTTCGCGCGCGGACTCGCCGCCCGCGACTACTTCACCAAGTCCGACCTGGCCGAGTTCGCCTGGCAGCAGGTCAAGTTCCGGGTCACCGGCAAGGAGAACTCGGACGACGTCGCCAGCGGCCGCGAGAAGGCGCTGTCGTTCGTCGCCGGCCGGTCCACGGCGGAGCTGGCCCGCCTCGGCGAGGAGATCTACGACGAGATCATCGCGGACAAGATCTGGCCCGGCACTCGCGCGCTGGCGCAGATGCACCTCGACGCCGGGCAGCAGGTGTGGCTGGTGACCGCCACCCCGGTCGAACTGGCGAATGTCATCGCCGAGCGCCTCGGTCTGACCGGCGCCCTCGGCACCGTCGCCGAGTCGCAGGACGGCGTGTTCACCGGCCGTCTCGTCGGCGACATCCTGCACGGCCTGGGCAAGGCCCACGCGGTGCGGGCCCTGGCGATCCGCGAGGGACTGAACCTCAAGCGCTGCACGGCGTACTCCGACAGCCACAACGACGTACCCATGCTCTCGCTCGTCGGCACGCCGGTCGCCGTCAACCCCGACGCCGACCTGCGGGAACTCGCGAAGACCCGGGGGTGGGAGATCCGGGATTTCCGCACGGCCCGCAAGGCGGCGCGCATCGGCGTTCCGACGGCGCTGGCTCTCGGTGCCGCGGGGGGCGCGCTCGCCGCCGCTCTCGGCCGTCGCCGCGACTCCGCGGCGTGACGGCCGGACTCAACCGAGGAATACGTTGCGCCGTTTGGTGAGCAACCGGTACAGCGTCTGCTGGATGGTCTCCCGCACGTGGTCGGTCACCTCGAACAACACCATCGGATCCTCCACCGCGGCATCGTCGTAGACGTCGGTGGCGATCGGACTACCGAACTCGATGTACCACTTCGAGGGCAGCGGCACGATGCCCAGCGGGCCTAGGGCCGGGAACAACGGGGTGATCGGGAAGTACGGAAGACCGAGGAGCCGGGCGATGGACGTCAGGTCGGCGATCTTCGGGTAGATCTCCTCCGAACCCACGATCGAGCAGGGCACGATCGGTGCCTTCGTCTGGAGCGCAGCCGAGACGAAGCCCCCGCGCCCGAACCGCTGCAGCTTGTAGCGTTCGCTGAACGGCTTGCCGAGACCCTTGTACCCCTCGGGGAACACCGCGACCACCTGATCCTCGCGCAGGAGCCGCTCGGCGTCCGGATGGCACGCGAGGGTGTGCCCCGCCTTGCGGGTGACGCTGCCGACGACCGGCATACCGAAGGCGAGGTCGGCGGCGAGCATACGCAGGGGACGGTGGGCGAGGTCGTGCACCGCGACGGAGGTCATCAATGCGTCCACGGGCAAGGTGCCGGCATGGTTGGCGACGATCAGCGCGCGCCCGTCGGCCGGGATGTTCTCGATGCCCCGCACTTCGACACGGAACCACTTCTCGAACAGCGGCCGCAGCGCCGGCAGCAGGACGTTGTCGGTGAAATGCGGGTCGAAGCCGAAGTCGTCCACCTCGTAGTCGCCGGTGATCCGTCGCCGCAGGAACTCGGCGGTGCCGGTGATCTGCCCGACCAGTTTGTGCCGCAGGTCGTCGAGGAACCCGTCCGCCGCCGTCTCCTGCACCGGCGCCGCGGGCGGTTCGGGTGGGATCGGGGAGCCGTACGTCGACGGGTGACCGGAACCGGCGCCCGGGCGTGCACCCGCCCGTCGTGCCGACCCCGCTCCCCCGTGGAGTGGAATCACCTTGGCCACTTCTGTCATCGCGCCTCCATTCGCTCTCCGAGCGCCGAGAGCAGGATCGACTCGGTTCGATCGACCCATTCCGTCCTGACGACCTGCCGCAGCCCGACGCTGCGAGCGTAGTCGTCGAGGGCCTGCCTCGTGGTCCACCTCGGCTCGAAGCCGAGTTCGGTGCGCATCCGCGTGGTGTCCAGCCCGCGCCCGAAGTGGAAGTAGTCGAGTTCTTCCTTGTTGAACGACTTCATCACCGGCCCCATCAGCGCCTGCCCGACGGTGCGGAACAAGCCGTAGGGCATCGGCACGGTCAGTCCGCCGGCCCGCCGCACGGCCTGCGACATCATCACGATGCCGTCCCCGGCGACGTTGTAGGTCCCGGACTGGCCGGCGACGGTGGCTCGCTCGAGCGCCGAGAGCGCATCCTCCTCGTGCAGCAACTGCAACCGGGCATCGCGGCCGAGAATGGTGGGCACGATCGGGGAGGTGAGGTATCGCGAGACGGAGCCGGGCAGGTGGTTGCCCACCGTCGGGGCCAGGCGCAGGATCGTCGCCGCGATGTCCGGCCGCCGGCGTGCCATCCCGCGCAGGTAGCCCTCGACCTCGATCATGTCGCGGGCGAAGGCGCCGGTCGGACGGCGGCGCGCGCTCATCTCCTCGGTGAACTTCGCGGGGTCCTTCGCGCTCGATCCGTACACCACCGACGACGAGCGCAGCACGACGCGTCGCACGGACGGGGTCTTCTGGCACACGGCGAACAACTGCATCGCGCCGAGGACGTTCATGTCCTTCATGGCGGCGCGACTGCCGGACTTCGGCGCCTTGGTGAGGGTGGACGTGTGGACGACGGTGTCGACGTCCATGTTCCGGATGACCTTGCCGATGAGGGGGTTGCGGATGTCGGCGAGCACGAACTCGGCGCGGCCCATGCGCCGCAGCATGTCCTTGGTGGGCGACTGGGTGTCGACCGCGATGACGCGTTCGACGTCCGGGTGCTGGGCCAGACGGGTGACCAGGTACCCGCCGAGGAATCGGCTCGCGCCGGTGACCAGAGCCACCCTCGGCGGGTCGATGCCGTCGATCTCCGAACTCACCCACTCACCCCCTGCTGTCACTCCGGTCTCTCACGATACGGTGACTCTCGCAACAAAGCATTACACCGGCGTAACCGATCACTGGAAAGACCCGGAGGCGGGACGTTCGTCCTCAGCCACCCGGACTCCGCATACCACCCGGATCGGGCGTTCCGCGGACGACCTCGTGACGGGCCGTCGGCACAGACGCTCGATGCCCGCCACCACACGGGTGACGGGCATCGGGGAATCGATCTACTTGCCGAGTTTACGACGCTGCACTCGGGTGCGGCGGAGCAGCTTACGGTGCTTCTTCTTCGACATGCGCTTGCGGCGCTTCTTGATCACAGAACCCATCTGGGTTTCCCTCACGTTCTCTCTAGCGTTCCTGCGCGCACGCCGGTGACGTACGCCTGTAGTCGACGCTGGGCCGCGTGGTGACGAGCTCAGCGCCTCACGACACCGGGTGGCCGGTACGACGACAAGCAATCGTACCGGGGCGGGTTTCGAGTAGTGAAACCGAGGTCCGCTCCGGGCTCCGATTGCGGCCGTCGACCGCTCAGCCGACGTCGAAGTAGGACGTTTCCAGGTAATCGTGCACGGCCTTGGCGTGCACCCGGAACGAACGTCCCACTCGCACGGCGGGCAGTTCCCCGCTGTGCACCAGCCTGTACACGGTCATCTTCGACACCCGCATCAGCGCCGCCACTTCGGCGACGGTGAGGAACTGGGTGCCGGAGAGAACCGACTGACCGTCCTCGGGTTGACCCTTCGACGGTTTGCTTCCAGATACCATTACACACCTCCGGCACGTCCCGCGCCGCCGGCTTCCCCTCCGGCGGAACAGACACGCACGTGCTCAATCGAGCTTAGCGTGACCAATGGTTCCCGTGCGACGATGCGGACGACCAATTTCCTCAATCGGCGGACGAACCGAGTGCCGCAGAGCGGTCCCGGGCGGCCGCGAGGGCCTCGTAGAACGCCGTCCGCACGCCGCCGCGCTCGAGTTCCCGGATCGCCGCCGCGGTGGTTCCACCCGGCGATGTCACCGCCGCGCGCAGGTCGGCGGCGTTCTCCCCCGACCGGGCGAGCATGGCCGCCGAGCCGGTCATCGTCTGCACCACGAGCTCGGTCGTCGTCGCCCGCGTCAGTCCCAGGGCGACGCCCGCGTCGATCATCGCCTCGGCGACGAGGAAGAAATACGCCGGACCGGAACCGGACACAGCGGTCACCGCGTCGATCTGGGACTCGGGAACCACCGTCACGGTCCCCACCGACTCCAGGACCTCACGTGCCAGCGCCAGGTGGTCGGGCTTGACGTGCCGGCCGGCGGCGATCACGCTCGCGCCCTCCCCCACCAGCATCGGGGTGTTGGGCATGACGCGCACAACCGGCGATCCGGCCGGCAGCCGGTTCTCGTACCGGGACGTGGGCACGCCGGCGACCAGCGACATCAGCAGCTTCTCGCGTTCGCTGTCGAGGTCTGCCTTGCCCAGATCGGCGAGCACGACGTCGACGTCGCCCGGCTTGACCGCGATCACCAGCACGTCCGCACCTTCGGCCGCGTCGGCGATCGAGTCGGTGACCCGGATCGAGTACTCGGCGGTGAGCTCCTCGCTCCGCGCCGGGAACTTCTCGACGACCACCAGATCCTTGGTCGCGAATCCACTCTGCAGCAGCCCCGAGACCAGCGCCTCACCGATCCTGCCGCCGCCGATCACCGCAATTCTCGTCATGGGCAACAGCCTGCCACGGCCGCTGCCGGGGCCCGCATCGCCCCGACGATCAGCGCGGGACCATGGCGAGCTGACGGCTCTGCACGACGACGGCGCCGGTGGCATCGACGACGGTGTGGTCCTCCTCGAACCAGGCGTTGCCCAGGACCGTGCTGTCGGCCATGATCCGCAGCCAGCCGGGCGCCGGCAGTCGCCGCAGGTACGCGGTGAGCTGCACGGTCGGCGCCCAGCCGAACAGGCCCCGGTTCATGGTGACCGGAGCCGAGATGTCCCCGGCCATGAGCGCGAACAGCGCGGCGGTGTCGACGTCGGCCTCGTCCCCCGGCCACGGCCGCGCCCACATCCGCACCACCGGTTCACCCTGCTCTCCCGCGAGGAAACGGGCACTGGTCTCGTCCACCACGAGGTCGGCGCCCCCGCACAGGTTCACCACCTGGGCCATCGGGTGGCCGGGGCCGATCAGCGGCGCGTCCGCGGGCGGCTGCACCGACAGTTCGGCCACCGGATGGGCAGTGGTGTATCGCGGCTCGCCGGTGTCGGGCCGACCGAGCGTCACCGAGGCACGGACCGCGACCCGATCGCCCTGCGAGAGCTCCACGTCGACGAGCCCGACCTGCTTCCCGAGCTTGCGGACGATGGTGGTCAGCTGGACGTCGCCCGGGTCGGGGGCGGCAACGAACCCGGCGCTGACCGCAAGAGGTTGCACCGCCGGATCGGCTCCCGCCGCCTGCGCCGCCGACCGGGCCGCCGCGGCGCACACCGCGAGCATGCAGCCCCCGTGGACCTTGGGGCCGATCGTCCAGACCGGGGCGATGTGCGCGAGCCAACGGTCGTCGCCGGCGGCGTCGAGCGTCGTCAGGTCGCGGAAGGGGTGGTTGCCGGGATCGGGCACGGTGTCGGTCATTGCTGCTCCTGTGAATCGGGGACGGGTCCGTCCGGTGAATCGGGGACGGGTCCGTCCGGTGAATCGGGGACGGGCGGGCCGGACTCGGTGAGGCGACGGGCGGCAAGGTGCTGGTGTGCGAGACGGCGCATCGCGGTGAGGACGGGTTCGTACAGGGCGGTGCCGAGGACCGCCGCCTCGACCGTCGCCTCCCGGGAGCGGGTGGGCAGCAGGTCGATGTCGATCTCGGCGATGCCGAGCACGTGCCGTCCGTAGACGTCGATGCGCTCGTCGCTCATCGTCAGGCCGGCGGAGTCGAGGGCGGCGAGGGCCCGCTCGAGCTGTGCGACGGCGGCGAACCGGGGGTCGTAGAGCTGACCGAGCCGTTCGAGGACGTGCCGGGCGCGCGGATAGTCGTGGGGTACGGACTCGCCGTCGCCCGGCGGGTAGGGCGGCAGCGCCGCGATGGCCCGGCCGAGGGCGACGAACAGCGACTCGTCGGTGCCGTCGAGGAGGCGGACGATCTCGCGGATGCGCGGCAGCGGCAGCCCCTGGGCGGCGAGCGCACGGATCAGCGCGAGGCGCCGCACGTGCCGCCCGTCGTACCGGGCCTGGGTGGCGCTGGTCGCCTCGCCCGGCATCAGCAGCCCCTCGCGCAGGTAGTACTTCACGGTCGCCAGCGGGACGCCGGTCCGGTCCACCAGTTCCGAGATCCGCATTGCCACCTCCCCTTGACAGTGGATAGTACAACTATCCAGTATTGGATACTGCAACTATCCAATACTCCGCGAGGAGGATTCCGTGCACCCCGTACTCGTCGTCGCTCTCGGCGCCACCCTGCTCACCGTCACCGGGATCGCCTTCGGCGGCACGTTCCTGCTGCGCGTCGCGGGCGGGCACGTGCCGGCCAACGACCTGCAGAAGTCCTTCTTCCGCGCCGGTCACGCCCACGCCGGCGTCCTCGTCACCTTGGGGTTGCTGGTCGCCGTGCTCACCGACGCCGTCGGCGCCTCACCCGGATGGGCCGCCGCCGGCGCGATCGCAGTGCTCGGCTCGGCGATCCTGATTCCCGCCGGGTTCTTCCTGTCCGTGCTCGGCCCGGACCCCAGGCGGCCGGGCGCCATGATCGCCTGCGTATGGCTGGGTGCCGCCGCCCTCGTCGCCGGCGTGACGATCTCAGGAGTCGTGGTTCTCGGCGCCGGACTCGGTGCTCTGGCCTGACGGGTGCACCTGCTCGATCGTCGTCGCACGCGGATGCTCGGGCCCGGTGGTGATCGCCAGGCGGGGGGCCCGGTGCAGATGCTCGCGCGCGAAGGCCAGCGACCGGGTCAGCGCTCCCGCCCGCGCGGACCGCGTGCGCGCCCCCTGGGTACTGACCTCCAGGACGACGTGCCCGGTGAAGTCGCTCTCGGCCAGTAGCCGGCACACCTGCTCGCACGGCTGGCCGCCGTCGCCCGGGAGCAGATGCTCGTCCGTCGACGCGCCGTGACCGTCCGCGAGGTGCAGATGAGCCAGACCGCCGCCCATCCGCTCGGCGAGGGCCATCGCGTCCATCCCCGCCGTGGCCGTGTGCGACAGGTCCAGTGTGTAGTGCGCGAAGCCGGTGTCGGTGGGATCGATCGACGGGCTGAAGGCCGACACCGCACGGCCGGGCCCGCCACGCCGTCTCATGCGCTGCGCGGTGCGGTCGCGGCCGCCGAAGAACACGTCGGCGCGCATCGGGTACATGTTCTCCACCGCCACGACCACGTGGCTGCGGTCCTCGAGGTCCGCGACCTGATCCGCGAAGCCCTCCGCGTACCGGCGCTGCCATCGGAACGGCGGATGCACCACCACCGACGCGGCCCCGAGCGCTTCCGCTGCGCGCACCGACCGCTCGAGCTTCGCGGCCGGATCCGAACCCCACACACGCTGCGAGATCAACAGGCACGGCGCGTGCACCGCCAGCACCGGTATGCCGTACTTGCGCACCAGCGCCTGCACCGCACGCACGTCCTGGCTCACCGACTCCGCCCACACCATCAGCTCCACGCCGTCGTAGCCGAGTTCGGCCGCATAGCGGAAGGCCGCCTCGGTGTTCTCCGGGTACACCGAAGCGGTGGACAGTCCGACCAGGATCTCTCGCGACAGGGTGCTCATGACGATGTGCCGGGTCAGCCGGTGGGCAGCAGGAACAACAGCGGACCGAACGTCACGAAGGCACCCACGGCGAGGGCGATGAGCTGGCTCGCGATGTCGTCGGTGCGGCGCAGGATGCGCACCATCGCCACCAGGCCGACGATGACCAGCAGGGCGAGTGCGAACGCCACCCACGGCAACGCATCCCACAACTGCTCGAAGCCCTTGAACAGCAGGGCGCCCGCGACGATCGCGACGACACCCTCGCCGATCAACCGGGACCACTGCGCGATCGCGCTGCGGGACTCGCCGGTGCCGGACGGGACGTCGGACTCCGCCGCGGACGGGGTCTCCGCCGCTGCGGCGTCGCTGCGACGGGACGCGGGCTTCTCCCGCTGCTCCACGTCCGGCTCGTCCGCGGCCACGGCCTTGCCGATCGTCTCGGTCTCGCCATCGGCGGTGTCGTCGCCGCTGCCCCGCAGGTCGCTCGCGGGCCCGGACAGCAGCCTCGGCTCGGGGGTATCCGCGGGCCGCGCCGGAGCACTCACGGCCACCTCGGCGTGCGCGCGCGCTCGTCGCGGCAGGACGGCCGGACGGATGATCTCGGTCGGCGACTCGACCTTCACCGGCACCCGCTCGGCCGCCGGCTCCTCGCGCGTCCGGGGCGGGGACGTCGGGGCCGGGGTCCCGGGCCCGGTCGCCTCGGTCTCGGACGGTTCGGGTTCGGGCTCGGGTTCGCGACGGTCCGGCCGCCGCGGCACCGGCGCCAGCGCTTTCGGAGCCACCGGCGCCTGCGTCGTCGAGGGCACCGGCGCCTGCGCCTTCGGCGGAGCGGACACGACGGGTTCGGCCTCCGGGGCCTCGCTCTCCGGGGCCTCGCTCTCCGGAGCCTCGGTCTCGGGGGCCTCGGTCTCGGGAGCCTCGGTCTCGGCAGCCTCGGTCTCGGGGACGTCGGCCTCGGAGACTCCGGTCTTCGGCGCCTGGGCCGGTTCCGGGGCGGTCACGGGAATCTCGCCGGTCAGTTCCGCAACCGAGATGCCGCCGCTGACGCCACGGCGGCGGCGTCCGCCGGCGCGGGAATTCACCTTCTGGCCGTTGCGGGCCAGCAGCTCCGCGACGGAGATCTGCCCGGTGTCGGTGCTGCTGCCGTCCGTCATTGCGAAACCACCATCAGTTCGCCCCCCATCTCGGTGTCGAGCTTGCGGAGAATGAGCCCCTCGCGCAGGGCCCAGGGACAGATATCGAGAGTTTCCACTCCCAGCGCGCGCATGGCGGCCTCCGCGACGAGGGCACCGGCGACGATCTGCTGCGACCGGTCGGAGCTCACGCCCTCGAGCTCGGCACGGTCCGCGGCCGTCATGCGGGAGATGAATGCGATGAGCTGACGCAACCCGGCGGCGGTCAGGGTGCGCCGCACCCGGGGGCCCGCCGACGACGGGGCGGCACCGGTCAGCCGTGCGAGGGTGCGGAAGGTCTTCGAGCTCCCCACGCACAGGTCGGGAACACCGGCCGCCCGCAGCTCCTCGGCGGGCCGGACGAGTTCGGCATCGAGCCAGTCCCGCAGCACCGCGACGCGCCGCTTACCGGGCGGGTCCTCGCTCAGCCAGTCCCGGGTCAGGCGCCCGGCACCGAGCTGCAACGAGAACGCCACGTCGGGGTCCTCGTCGCCGCCGAAGGTCAGCTCCAGGGAGCCGCCGCCGATGTCCAGGCACAGGATGCGTCCCGCGCTCCAGCCGTACCACCGCCGCACCGCGAGGAACGTCAGCCGGGCCTCGTCCACACCGGAGAGCACCTCGAGCGCGACGCCGGTCTCGGCGCGGACGCGACTGAGCACCGCGTCGGAGTTGGTGGCATCGCGCACCGCGGAGGTCGCGAACGCCATCAGCTCCTCGCATCCGGAGGTGCGGGCGATGCCGGCGAAGTCGGCGACCGTCTCGACCAGCCGGTCGGCGCCCTGCGGGGTGATGTCACCGCGGTCGTCCGTGTTCTCGGACAGGCGTAGGGTTGCCTTCGTCGAGCTCATGGGGGTGGGATGGCCACCGCGATGAGCGTCCACCACGAGTAGATGAACGGTGTTGCTTCCGACGTCGAGTACCCCAAGGCGCACATACATACGGTACTGGGTCTACCGTCGGGTCCTGTGACAGCAGGTATGCCCGGTGCCGCACACAAGCAGGTCCCGGCCCCCGAAGTGCCCCTCGATTTCCCGCGCGAATGGGTGGAGTTCATCGACCCGGACAACAGCGAGCACGTCGTCGCCGCCGACCTGACGTGGCTGCTCTCCCGCTGGACCTGCGTGTTCGGCACGCCCGCGTGCCAGGGCATCATCGCCGGCCGGCCGGACGACGGATGCTGCTCGCACGGCGCGTTCCTGTCGGACGACGACGATCGCGCCAAGCTGGACGCCGCAGTGAGACATCTCACGCCGGAGGACTGGCAGTTGATGCCGAAGGGACTCGGCAAGAAGGGCTATCTCGAGGAGGACGACCTCGAGGACGAGCCGGCCCTGCGCACTCGCCGCTACAAGGGGGCGTGCATCTTCCTCAACCGGCCGGGCTTCGCCGGCGGCATCGGCTGCGCGCTGCACAAGATGGCGCTGCGACGCGGCATCGAGCCTCTCGAGGTGAAGCCGGACGTGTGCTGGCAACTGCCGATCCGCCGCACCCAGGACTGGGTCGAGCGTCCCGACGGCACCGAGGTGCTGCGCACCGTCGTCACCGAGTACGACCGGCGCGGTTGGGGCGAGGGCGGCCACGACCTGGACTGGTACTGCTCCGGCTCGCCGGACGCCCACGTGGGGGCCGCACCGGTCTGGCAGTCGTACGCACCGGAACTGCGCGAGCTGATCGGCGACGCCGCCTACGACGAACTCGCGCGGCTGTGCCGTCGTCGCGAGGGGCTGGGCCTGATCGCCGTGCATCCCGCGACGACGGCCGCCGCCGAGCGCACCCCGGGGGCGGGCCCCTACCCCTCGAGCTTGTAGCCGAGGCCGCGGACCGTGACCAGGTGCTGCGGCTTGGCGGGGTCGGCCTCGATCTTCGAGCGCAGCCGCTTGACGTGCACGTCGAGGGTCTTGGTGTCGCCGACGTAGTCGGCACCCCACACCCGGTCGATCAGCTGGCCGCGCGTGAGCACCCGGCCGGAGTTGCGCAGCAGGTACTCCAGCAGGTCGAACTCCTTGAGCGGCAGCGTGACGGGATTCCCGGCCACGTGCACGACGTGCCGGTCCACGTCCATCCGCACCGGCCCGGCCTCGAGGATCCCGTCGTCCTGCGTCGCCTCGGCGTCGTTCTCCCCGCCGCGGCGCAGCACCGCACGGATGCGGGCGATGAGTTCGCGCGCCGAGTACGGCTTGGTGACGTAGTCGTCCGCCCCCAGTTCGAGGCCGACCACCTTGTCGATCTCGCTGTCGCGCGCGGTCACCATGATCACCGGCACGCCGGACCGGTTGCGCAGCTGCTTGCAGACATCGGTGCCGCTCATGCCGGGCAGCATCAGGTCCAGCAGGACGATGTCCGCGCCGGCGCGGTCGAATTCCGCGAGCGCCGACGGTCCGTCACCGACGACGGTGGTCTCGAAGCCCTCCTTGCGCAGGAGGAACGCGAGCGGATCCGCCAGCGATTCCTCGTCCTCCACGATCAGCACACGCGTCACTGCTGGTCCTCCGTACCCTTTGTCACCTGGTGCATCCGGCTCATTTCCGATTCTCGTCGTAGGTGTCGGCATGGTCGCCCCGCTCCACCGTCACCGCTCGCCCGTCACCGCTCCACCGTCAGCGCGGGGCCGCCCTCGTGGCGAGGTGTGGCTCCGTGGGATTCGCGGGGATCGGGCGAACAGGCGGGGATGAGGAGCGTGAACGTCGACCCGGTTCCCGGCTGGCTCCACAACCGGATCTCCCCGTTGTGGTTGGCGGCGACGTGCTTGACGATCGCCAGCCCGAGACCGGTGCCACCGGTGGCGCGGGAACGGGCCTTGTCGACCCGGAAGAACCGTTCGAAGACGCGCTCCTGGTCCTCCTTCTCGATCCCGATGCCGCGGTCGGTCACCGCGATCGCGACCTTGCCCGCGCGCAGGGACCGGCTGACCGACACCGGCGAACCCGGAGACGAGTAGGCGATCGCATTCTCGATCAGATTGGCCAGCGCGGTGACGAGCAGGGTCTGGTCGCCGAGGACCTCGTACCCGCCGGCGGCGTCGGTGGTGACGGTGATCTGCGCGTTCTCGGCGGTCAGGCGGGTGCGGCGCAGCGCCTCCTCGACGACGTCGTCGACCTCGACCACCTCGAGGTTCGGCAGCTTCTCGGCCCCCTGCAGGCGCGAGAGCGCGATCAGTTCGGTCACCATGTTGCCGAGCCGGTTGGCCTCGCTCTGTAGCCGGGTTCCGAAGTGCCGCACGGATTCCGGGTCGTCGGCGGATTCGAGCAGGGCTTCGGCGAGCAGGGCCATCGCGCCCACGGGGGTCTTGAGTTCGTGACTGACGTTGGCGACGAAGTCCCGGCGGGTGGCCTCCATCCGGACCTGCTCGGAGTCGTCGTAGGCGTAGAGCGCGACGAAGCGCGCGTCGTCGTCGAGCAGACGCCGCGCGACGCAGCGCACCGCCACGCGCTCGCGACCGCGGGGCGTCTTCGCGGTGAGGTCGAGCTCGGCGGGTTCACCCGTCTCGAGGACACGGGTGGCGGCGGCCCAGGCCGAGTCCTCGACGAGCCGGTTGCGGACCAGGCCGAGTTCCTCCGCACGCGGATTGAACAGGACGACGTCGTGGAACCGGTCGACGACGGCGATGCCGGTGTCCGCGCCGAAGACCACGCGATCGAGGACCTGCGCCATGGTGAGGTCGGCGTCGGTGCGGTCGGCGGCCCGGCGCCGGAGGAGCCGCATCAGCACGATCGCGGACACGGCACCGAGGACGGCGGCCCCGGCGAGCAGCACGGCCTGCGCAACAGTCACGTCTCGAATCGTACGTACGCGCGGCGCGGCGGTGACAGCGGGTCGGGGCATTCCGCCGCACGTCACACCGCATGTTCGCAGCATTTGCCGCGTGTTCACCGCCCGTTTCCCGGGGCCGCGGACAGTCGCCCGCGGCCCCTGGGAACTACCGGCCGCCCTGACCCGCGACGGCGGCGGCACCCGCCGCGGCCGCCTCGGGATCGAGGTACGTGCCACCCGGGTTCAGCGGGCGCAGGTTCTCGTCGAGGTCGTAACGCAGCGGGATGCCGGTGGGGATGTTCAGCCCGGCGATCTCCTCGTCGGAGATCCCGTCGAGGTGCTTGACCAGAGCACGCAGCGAGTTGCCGTGGGCCGTGATCAGGACGGTCCGGCCGGCCCGCACGTCCTGGGAGATGGTCTCCTCCCAGTACGGGATGAGGCGATCGACGACGTCCTTCAGGCACTCGGTGAGCGGCACCTCGTCGACGTCCGCGTACCGGACGTCGCTGTCCTGGCTGTACTTGCTGCCGGGCTCGATCGGCGGGGGCGGGGTGTCGTAGCTGCGGCGCCACAGCATGAACTGCTCGTCGCCGAACTCCGCCTTGATCTCCGCCTTGTTCTTGCCCTGCAGCGCACCGTAGTGCCGCTCGTTCAGGCGCCAGTCGCGCACGACCGGAATCCAGTGCCGATCCGCGGCGTCGAGCGCGTAGTTGGCGGTGCTGATGGCGCGGCGCAGCAGCGACGTGTAGAGCACGTCCGGCAGGAGATCGTGCTCGGCGAGCAGTTCGCCGGCCCGCTTGCCCTCGGCGATCCCCTTGTCGGTCAGGTGGACGTCCACCCATCCCGTGAAGAGGTTCATCGCGTTCCATTCGCTCTCGCCGTGGCGGAGCAACACAAGTGTTCCGTTGGTCATGGGCCAATCCTGGCACGCCCGCGTGGCAACGCTACGTCGGCACCGTTCAGTGAATTCCCCGCGCGAGACGCACACATCGGATATATGTGACAACGGTTGTTTTCAGGACGACGTCCGGATGGGGGCTTCTCGTGTTCGACACCCGACTTTCCCGCCGCACCTTCCTCACCGCCCTGGGCGCCCTCGCGGTCGCGCCCGCCCCCGCCCACGCCGCCCCGCGCTCCCCGGCGCTGCGCTCGACGGGCCGCCGCGTCGCCGTGCTCGGCGGCGGGGTGGCGGGCCTGACGGCCGCCCACGAACTGATCGAACGCGGCTTCGACGTCACCGTCTTCGAACCGACCGCCCTGGGCGGCAAGGCCCGCAGCATCCCGTCGCCGGGCACCGCGGCCGGCGGCCGCGCCGACCTGCCCGGCGAGCACGGATTCCGCTTCTTCCCGGGCTTCTACCAGCACATCCCCGACACGATGCGACGGATCCCCTTCCCGGGCAATCCGAACGGCGTGTTCGACAATCTCGTCGCCGGCGCCGCCTTCCGGATGGCGATCCCCGGCGGGCCCGACCTCATCGCCCCGGCGTCGATCGCCCCGCTCCCCCACGGCGTCCTCGATCCCGCCTCGCTGCAGGAATCCCTGGCCGCGGCCTTCTCCCTCGGCAACGCCATCCCCCCGCACGAACTGGCCGTCTTCACCCGCAAGCTGGTGATGTTCCTGACCAGCAGTCTCGAACGACGCGACGGCCAGTGGGAACACCGGACGTGGTCGCAGACGCTCGAGGCCGACGGCAAGTCGTCGGCCTACCGCGACATCCTCGTCTCGGCCCTGACCCGTCAACTGGTGGCCGCCCGGCCCACCGTCGCCTCCACCCGCACCATCGGCATCATGGGCCAGGCGTTCGTGTGGAACGCGATGGGCACCGTCCCCGCATACGGCCATCTGGACCGGGTCCTGGCCGCTCCCACCGACGAGGCGTGGATCGGCCCGTGGGCCGCGCACCTGCGCGACCTGGGCGTCGTATTCGAAATGGGTTGGGCGGCAGAAGCACTCGACATCGCGTCCGGTTCGATCACCGGAGTGCGGCTGGTGGACGGCGACGGCACCCGGTCCGTCGCCGAAGCCGACTGGTACGTCGCGGCGATGCCCGTCGAACGGGCCGCGCCCCTGTGGTCACCGCGGATCCTCGCCGCAGATCCTCGCCTCGAAGGCATGCGGAACCTGCAGACGGACTGGATGGTGGGCATCCAGTACTTCCTGCGCCGGCCCACCCCGATCGCCGCCGGCCACGTCGCATACCTCGGCTCGCCGTGGGCACTGACCTCCATCAGCCAGGGCCAGTTCTGGCGCGGCGACTTCGCCGGCCGCTACGGCGACGGCAGCGCCCACGACTGCCTGTCCGTGGACATCTCCGACTGGGACACCCCGGGCGTCCTCCACGGCAAGACCGCCAAGGAGTGCACGGCCGAGGAGATCGCCCAGGAGACGTGGGCCCAGATGTCGGCATGCCTCGACGACACCGGCACCGGCGTCCTCGACGAGGACGACATCGTCTCGTGGTTCCTCGACCCCGGCATCCGGTGGGATCCCGCGCAGGGCCGCAACACCAACGCCACACCCCTGCTCGTCAACACCGTCGGCTCCCTGTCCGACCGGCCCGACGCCCGCACCGCGATCCCGAACCTCTTCCTGGCCGGGGACTACGTCCGCACCGACATCGATCTCGCGACCATGGAGTCGGCCGGCGAATCCGCGCGTGCGGCCGTCACCGCGCTGCTCGAAGCCGCCGACTCGCCGGCCGCACCGCCGGCGCTGTACCGACTGCACGAGCCACCCGAACTCGAACCGATGCGCCGCATCGACGCCGACCGCTACCGCGCGGGCCTGCCGCACCTGCTCGACGTGTGACGGCGCGCGTTCCGGCGCCGGGCACCGCTCACGTCGAGGATCCGGATGCGGCGAACAGGCCCGCGCGGCCGCCGAATTCCGACATACTGCCCTCGAACGCGACGAAAGGGCATGCCCATGAGCGAGACCTCGGTACTCGTGGTCGGCGCCGGCCCGGTCGGACTGACCGCCGCGCTGGAACTGCGCCGGCGCGGCGTCGACGTCGTGATCGTCGACCGGCTGCCGGAACCGCCGCAGTACGCCAAGGCGGTCGGCATCCAGCCGCGCACCCTCGAGGTCTGGGACGCGATGGGCGTGGTCCGCCCTTCGCTCGACGTGTCCGCGCCGATGCACGGGCAGATCGTCTACGTCGACGGCCGGCAGGTGATGCGCCTCGAACTCGAACTGCCCGAGGACGTGCCGTACCGGTTCGTCTGCATGCCCCAGTACGCCACGGAACGGGTGCTGACGCAGGCCCTGGCCGAGCACGGCACCGTCGTGCGCCGCGGCATCGAGCTCACCGGGTTCGAGCAGACCGCGGACGGCGTGGTCGCCGACCTGCGCGACGGCGACGACACGACGCGGCTGGCGGCCCGCTACCTGGTCGGCTGCGACGGTGCGCACAGCGCCGTACGGAAAGGACTCGGGGTGTCCTTCGACGGCGACGCGTTCCCCGAGGAGTACATGCTCGCCGACGTCGAACTGGACTGGTCGATGCCGGGCGGCTACGGCATCCGCGCCTCGACGACGAGCGACGGCACGACCACGGACATGATGGTGTGCATCCCGCTGCCCGGCACCGGCCGCTACCGCCTGTCGACCTTCGTCGCGCCGGACCTGGCGACCTCCGCGTCCGGCGCCGGAGCCGTGGCGCACGGACTGGAGGGCGGGCGCCGGCCCACGCTCGGCCACATCCAGGCCGTGCTCGACCGGCTGGCGCCCGAACCGACCCGGGCCGGTGCCCTGCGCTGGTCGTCGGTGTTCCGGATCAGCCACCGCCTCGCCGGGAGCTACGGCGGGGGCCGGGTGTTCCTGGCCGGAGACGCCGCGCACATCCATCCCCCGACCGGGGCACAGGGCATGAACACCGGCATCCAGGACGCCTACAACCTCGGCTGGAAGCTCGCGCTGGCGGTGCAGGGACGCGCTGCCGACGGCCTGCTCGACAGCTACGACGCCGAGCGCCGGCCCGTCGGGGAGGAGGTGGTGGGCCGCACCGTGCGGCACGCCCGGCAGGGCCTCGGGGCCGGCGAGACGGACGCCGCGACCGCGATCGCGCGCGAGGCCCAGCTGCTGCTCGGCTACCGGGACAGCCCGCTCGTCGGTGAAGACGTGCCGCACGGCGGCGGTAGCGACGTGCCGCACGGCGGCGGTCCGGCTCCCGGCGATCGCGCCCCCGATGCGACGGAGTTGCGGCAGGACGCCGTCGCCTCGCCGCTGCGGCTGCACGAGCTGCTGCGCCACCCCGGTCACACCGTGCTGCTGTGGGCGCCCACGGCGCAGGCGCTGCAGGCGCAGCGAGAGCTCGCCGAGCGGGCGACGGACCGCTTCGGTGACGCGCTGCGGGCATACGTGCTCGTGGCGGGAAGCACCGGGAGCCCGGCCGACGGCCGGGTACTGCGCGACGACGCGGGCCGCGCCGCGCGGGCGTACGGTTTCGACGGTGCCGCCGCGGCTGTGGTGGTGCGGCCGGACGGCTACGTCGGGTTCCGGGCGCAAGATCCGACGATCGAGGCGCTCGCGGCGCATCTCGGCCGGATCCTGCGGCCCGGGCAATGACCGGCTACGTCGCCGGGGTGCGCAGATCCTTCCGGAGGATCTTGCCGGCGGCGGACTTCGGGACGATGTCGATGAACTGCACCTGCCGCACCTTCTTGTGCGGCGAGACCCGCTCGGCGACGAACTCGACGACCTCGGCCTCGGTGAGGTCGGCGTCCGGCTGACGCACGACGAACGCCTTGGGCACCTCCTCGCCTTCGTCGTCGAGCACACCGATCACCGCGACGTCGGCGATCTTCGGGTGGGTCAGCAGCAGCGCCTCGAGTTCGGCGGGCGGCACCTGGTAGCCCTTGTACTTGATCAGCTCCTTGAGCCGGTCGACGATGGTGACGTTGCCGGCCGCATCGACCGTGGCGATGTCGCCGGTGTGCAGGAACCCGTCGGCGTCGAGGGTCTCCGCGGTGGCCTGCGGGTTGCCGAGGTAGCCGACCATGACGTTGGGGCCCTTGCACCACAGCTCACCCGGCTCGGAGACACCCTCACCGGTGGGGTACTCGACCTCTTCGCCGGTGGTCGGGTCGACGAGCTTGCACTCCATGTTGGCGATCGTCGGTCCCACCGAGTCGAGCGGCACGTCGTCGCCGTCGAACGGGATGGCGTGGCTGACCGGGCTCATCTCGGACATGCCGTACCCCTGACGGACCTTCCATCCCAGTCGCGCGGCGACCGCGTTCCCGAGCGCCCTGTCCAGCGGCGCCGCGCCGGAGAACACGGTGTGCACGCTCGAGAGGTCGTACTGGTCCACGAGCGGATGCTTGGCCAGGGCGACCGCGACGGGCGGTGCGATGAACACGTAGGTGCACTTCTGTTCGGAGACGATCCGCAGGAACTCCGGCAGGTCGAACTTCGGCATCGTCACCAGCGACGCGCGGTTGAACAGGGCGGCGTTGAGAAGAACGGTCATGCCGTAGATGTGGAAGAACGGCAGGACGGCGAGGATCCGGTCGTCGGGGTCGATCCTGATCGGGGACTTGATCTGGCACACGTTGGCCACCAGGTTCGTGTGCGTGAGCATCACGCCCTTCGGGCGACCGGTGGTGCCGGACGAGTACGGCAGCACCGCCAGATGGGTGGCCGGATCGAACGACACCTCGGGGGCGGGGGCGTTCTCGGCGAGCAGGTCGCGCAGGGAGGGATGCCCCTCGGCGCCGTCGAGCACGACCAGACGATCGTCGGGGATACCGACCGCGGCCGCGGCCTCCTTCGCGTGCGGCAGCAGCGGCGAGACCGTGAAGAAGAACGTCGCCTTGGAATCCTCGAGCTGCTTGGCGATGTCCTCTGCGGTGTAGAGCGCGTTGACGGTGGTCGCGGTGGCCCCCGCCCGCAGGATGCCGTGGAACACGGTCGCGAAGGCGGGCACGTTCGGCGAGAGCAGGCCGACGACGTCGCCGACTCCCACACCGCGCGCCGCGAGCGCACCGGCGATCGCGTCGATCTGCCCGATCAGGGTCCGGTAGTCGGTGACGGCCCCGGTCGCGCCCTCGGTCAACGCCGGACGATCGAGGTCCGACTCCGCGATCGAACCGAACAGGAAGTCGTAGACACTCAGTGCCGGGATGTCGACGTCGGGAAAGGGACTGCGAAAGCTCATTGGTTCTCCTCGGGGGCAGGAATCTGTGGCACGCCGTGCCAGACGTGCCGGGAGTACGGTATCCGACGGCTGTGAAGGCAGTCACAGGCATGCCGGACACTACCGGGTCGGGGACCGTCGCGGGCCCGGTCACGCGCCCCGGAGCCCGGCCGATCGGGCAGTGTCGGCGGCCGGTCCGGCACCCTAGGCTCGACCGGATGACGGACGTCGTGCACTCGCTGGACCCGTTCTCCGGCCGCGGCTCCTCGCCCGCGACGGTCTCGACCGACTGGGACGAGATCCGGACGTGGTCGGACCGGGTGTACATGCCCTATCGCGTGCGGCCGAGCGGACGCCTGCTGCACCCGCGATCGAGCATGTTCTCGGCGTCGATCGGCGACATCGTGCTCACCCGGTTCCGCTACGGCATTCCGGTGACCGTCGACCGGCTCTCCGCCGAGGCCGGCAACATCCTCGTGCTCACGACGATCCGCGGGCACGCGCGGCACCGCGTCGGAGCGCGCGAGGTGGAGGTCGATTCCGGCGCCACGTTCGTGGCCGACTGCAGCCGCATCGAGCATCGCGTCGACTTCGACGACGAGCACTTGCAGCTGAACCTGACGGTGCCGCACCGGCTCGTCGCCGACCTCGCCGACCGCTGGTTCGGCGTCGTCCCCGACGATCGCCTGTGGCAGCACAAGTGCGTCGTCGGGACCGAGTCGTCGGGCTGGAACACGCTGCTCGCGTATGCGGTCCGCGCGATCCGGGCCGATCCGGTGCGGATCGCGCAGGGCCGGCCGGGCGCCCATCTGCAGGAGTTGCTCCTCGGTCACCTCGTCACCGAATGGGCCGCCGCGGCGGGCGTCGCGCTCGACCCCGGCGAACCGCCGGCCGCCCCGGCGTACGTCCGGCACGCGGAGCGCTACATTCGCGAGCACGCCGCGGACCTGCCCACGGTCTCCGAGGTCGCTGCCGCCGTGGGTGTCAGCGTGCGCGCCCTGTCGGGGGCGTTCCGCCGCCACCTGGACACCACGCCGAACCGGTACCTCACCGACGTGCGATTGCGGCACATCCGCGACGAACTCTCCACCCCGTCGGCCGAGTGCACCGTCTCGGCGGTGGCGGCCCGGTGGGGCTACGTCAACATGGGGGTCTTCGCCGCCGCCTACCGTCGCCGATTCGGCGAGAATCCGTCGCGCACGCTCGCCCGGGCCCGCGGGCGCCGGGTGCCGTAATCCGACAACGCGTGCCGATCCGAGGTGGCCCGCGTCACAGCTCCGTCCGTAGCGTCCCCCTCCGACGCCGGCCGGCGGCGGACCGCACACAGGAGGAACCGTGACAGACGACTTCGCGACCACGATGGACGCAACCCTGCGAGAACTCACCCACCGCCCGACGGGCGTGCCGGGCGTGGTGGCCATGCTCACCGACCGGGACGGCGTCGTGTACGAGGGGGTGGCCGGGGAACGCGCAGCGGGCTCGGGCTCGGCGATGACGGCGGACACCGTGTTCGCCGCCTTCTCCACGACCAAGGCGATCACCGGCACCGCCGCACTCCAGTGCGTCGAGGAGGGCCTGCTCGACCTCGACGCCCCCGCCGCCCGCTACGTCCCGGAGATCGGGGAACTCCAGGTTCTCGAGGGCTTCGGAACGGACGGCGCGCCCCTGCTGCGCGCGCCGAAGCGCGACATCACCACCCGCATGCTGCTGCTCCACACGGCCGGTCTCGGATACGACTTCTTCGACGAGAACTACCGGCGCCTCGCCGAGGAGCACGGTCAGCCCAGCGTGATCACGGGATCGAAGGCCGCGCTGACGACACCGCTGCTGTTCGATCCCGGCGACCGGTGGATGTACGGCTCGAACATCGACTGGTGCGGTCTCGTGGTGGAGGCCGTGCGGGGCCGGCGTCTCGGCGAGGTCATGCGCGAGCGGATCTTCGAGCCGCTCGGGATGGGCGACACGGCGTTCGCACTCACCGACGACATGCGCGCGCGGCTGGCCGTCGTCCACCAGCGCAGCGAGGACGGAGCACTCGCGCCGATGCCGGAGATGGTGCTGCCCCAGGACCCGGAGATCCACATGGGAGGCCACGGGCTCTACACCACCGTGCCGGACTACCTGAAGTTCATCCGGATGTGGCTGCGCGACGGCGCGGCCCCCGGCGGTGACCGGGTTCTCTCGCCTGCGACCGTCGCCGACGCGGTGCGTGGCGGCCTGGACGGGCAGCAGGTGACCGCGCTGCCGGGGGTCGTCCCGGCGCTGTCGAACGACGCGGAGTTCTTCCCTGGGCTGGCCAAGAACTGGGCGTACACGTTCCTGGTGAACGAGGAGCCGGCGCCGACGGGCCGCCCGGCCGGTGCCCTCGGCTGGGCGGGTCTGGCGAATCTCTACTACTGGATCGACCGGGAGAACGGGCTCGGCGGCTTCTGGGCCACGCAGATCCTGCCGTTCGCGGACGCCGTGTCGTTCCAGGGCTATCTCGACTTCGAGACCGCCGCTTATCGAGGTGCGGCGATCCGGTGAGATGCGACGAGCCCCGCGTGCGGTGCACGCGGGGCTCGTTCGGCTGCTACGGGCGCGAGCCCGGGCACGTGTCCGAGTGTCGGATCAGAGGTACTGACCGCACACCGGCCACGCGCCGCGACCCTGGCCGTCCAGGACGTTCTCGGCGATGGCGATCTGCTGCTCCCGGGTCGCCTGGTCGGCGGTGGGGGCGTACTGCTGGCCGCCGTAGGCGTTCCAGGTGCTCGGAGCGAACTGCAGGCCGCCGTGGTAGCCGTTGCCAGTGTTGATCGCCCAGTTCCCGCTGCTCTCGCACTGCGCGACGGCGTCCCAGTTGCCGGACGCGGCGTTGGCGGTGCCGGTGCCGAGGGCGAGCGGGGTGACGGCCAGGGCCGCGGTGGCGGCGACGGTGCCGAGGGCGCGCTTGAAGGTGAAGTTAGCCATGATGCGGTTGAATTCCTCTCGCGTCTGCTGGCGAGGCACTGCGGCGGCCGACGATGTCGATCCCGCTGCCCGGATTCGGAGCTGTGCCTCGTCCCTGCCCCTCGATCAGGTATCGAGTTCCGGTCCCGCGGGGCAGAGTCAGCGGCGACGGGCCGGTCTTGCTTGCCCGGTGGTATCGGGCTGATTACGACGCTAGAGAGTCATCACGGATCGGTCACGCGCTGTTTTCCGGCACGTGCGTCCCACATTCCAAGATCGGGCGGCGCCGTTTTCCCAGGTGACGTCGGAAGTATCGCCGTTTCGACACCGCGTAGTTACACGGCCGTTATGTGACCAGGCTCACAGTAATATTGTGGGACGGGTCACCGATATCGCGCCGTTACGGCTGCGCGTCCTCCACCACGAAGGGCCGGCCGTCCTCGATCAGGTGCCGGAAGGGTTCGAGGTTGCGCAGCGACTCGCCCCGCGAGACCCGCCACTCCCATTCCCGCTTGATGGAGGCGAGGAAACCGAGTCCGAGGATGACGTTGAAGTCGTGATCGGCGGCCTCGAGCACCTGGCCGAGCACCGCGTCCAGTTCGTCCGGAGTGACCGATGCCTCCGACATCCGGCCGACGAGGTAGATGTCCCCGATCTTGTCGAGGGTGTACGCGACCCCGTACAGCCGCCGATTGCGCCGGAGCAGGAACCGGTACACGCCCTCGAAGTTCTCGTCGGGCTTGCGGCACACGAACGCCTCGACCCGCAGGCCGTGGTTGCCGAGGGAGAGCAGGGTCGTCGTCTTGAGCTTGTTCTCCCCCGGCAGGTCGACGACGAAGTGCCCACCCTCCTTGCGGGAGAACTCGAGGCCGCGATCGCGCAGCGTCGCCTCGATCGTCTCGCTCAGTCGCTCGCTCACGCCCGCACCCCCGTCGTCCGCCGGATCTTCCACACTCCGCGCTGCCGGCGCAGCGGAAACTCGCCGCTCGCGAGGGAGCGGTTCCGCAGCGCACCGGCCTTACGGTAACTGGCGAGCAGCCCGTCCGCCGTGTGCTCCCAGGAGAAGTTCTCCGCGTGCAGGGGCGCCGCCGCCGCCAGCACGGCCCGCCGACCCGGATCCGTGACCAGCGAGCGCAGCGCGGCGGCCCAGTCGCTCGTGCGATGCCCGTCGACGAGCAGCCCGGTCTCGCCGTCGCGCACCGCGACGCCGAGGCCGCCGACGTTCGCCGCCAGCACCGGGGTCCCGCACGCCTGCGCCTCGATCGCCACCAGGCCGAACGACTCGGAGTAGCTCGGCACCGCCACCACGTCCGACGCGCGGTAGACCTGCACGAGCCGTTCGGGAGGTTGCGGGGGCAGGAACGTCACCCGGGCGGCGATCCCGAGCTCGGCGGCCAGGTCGATCAGCGAGTGCGGGCGCTCGAGCCCGGTGCCCGAGGGCCCGCCCACCACCAGCACCCGCAGGGGCACCTCGGGGTCGGCGGCCATCGCCGCCGCGGCGGCGCGCAGCAGCACGTCGGGTGCCTTGAGCGGCTGGATCCGGCCGACGAATGTCACGATCGTCTCGTTCGGGTCCAGCCCCAGCTCGGCGCGGGCGAGCGCCCGGTCCCCCGGCCGGTAGCGGGACAGGTCCGCGCCCGGCGCCACCACGTCGATCCGTGACGGGTCGGCACCGTAGCTGCGCTCGAGCTGCGCCGCTTCGTCGATCGTGTTGGCGACGAGCCGGTCGGACTCGGCGACCACCTGCTGCTCGCCGATCTGCCGGGCCGCCGGCTCGGGCACGTCACCGTCGGCGAGCGAGGCGTTCTTCACTGCGGCGAGAGTGTGGGCGGTGTGCACGAGCGGGACGCCCCACCGGTCGCGGGCGAGCCAGCCCACCTGGCCGGACAGCCAGTAGTGCGAGTGCACCAGGTCGTAGTAGCCCTGCGGGTGCCGGGCCTCCTCCCGCAGCACCCCGGCGGCGAAGGCGCACAACTGCGTGGGCAGGTCGTGCTTGTCGAGTCCCTCGTAGGGACCGGCGGCGACGTTGCGTACGAGCACGCCCGGTGCCGCCTCCTGCACCACGGGGTCCGCCGACGAGGTCGCCCGGGTGAAGATCTCCACCTCCACCCCGCGCCGCGCGAGCTGCACGGCGGTCTGCAGAACGTAGACGTTCATTCCGCCGGCGTCCCCGGTGCCGGGTTGGGCGAGAGGCGAGGTGTGGACCGACAGGACGGCCACGCGGCGGGGACGGCTGTTCGACTTCGACGTCACTTCTCCATACTGCCCTGCCGGGCATCCCCGTCCGGTTCCGCCCTCCCCTGCGCTCCGTCCCGCTGCGCCCCGACCGGGCTCGTCTGCGCGACGTCGCACCCGGCCGGTCAGGACCGCTCGCCCGTCTCGGAACCCGTGACTGCGCGGCGCACCGCGGCGTGGAACGGGCTCCACAGGAACCAGACGCCGAACCCGCGCACCAGCGCGGCCGGCCCGTGCAGTCGCACGCTGCCGTCGTCGAGCGCCTCGGTCAGCGTCCGCGTGCCGGCGAACACGCGCATCAGGGCCACCGGTTCCGCGGTCACGTACACGTCGACGTCGAAGCCCGGATGCTTCCGGCACACCGACGGCTCGCCGCGGTCCAGGACGATCCACAACCGGATCGGGGCGGGACCGGTGTAGTCGAACTCGATCACCACCCGCTGCGGCGGCACCCGCTCCCGGTCCACCCGCCGGTGCATCCACCAGGTCAGTGTCACGGGGTCGACCTCGGCGGGCAGGGGCTCGGAGAACAACCACTTCACCGCCCACTCCCCGATCGCGACGAGGATCGGGGCGAGTTCGCGGCCGGCCGGGGTGAGGTGGTACTCGCAGCCCCGCGCCTGCGGGACCCGCTCCAGCACGCCCTTGCGCTCGAGGTGCCGCAGCCGGGTGGCGAGGAGGGTGCGCGAGATGCCGGGCAGACCGCGTTCGATCTCGTTGAAGCGGGTACTTCCGTAGACCATTTCGCGCAGGATCAGCGGGGTCCACCGGTCGGCGAGCACCTCGCTGCCGATCGAGACCGGACAGTACTGCCCGTACTCGCGCACACCTCCAGAGTAGGTCCAGAACGTGCACTGGGCGGTATCGATCCGTGCTCCTACCGTCGAGACATGACCACCGTAGACATCACCCAGTACCCCCGATCCCGGCCCCGCGAGGAACTCGTCGCCGGCGCCGACGAACTCGGCCGGCGGATCGCCCCCTACGCCCGCGCCCACGACCGCGACGGCACGTTCGTCGCCGAGGCCTACGAGATCCTGCGCTCGGAGGGCCGTCTCGCCCTCGCCGTCCCCCGCGAACTCGGCGGCGGCGGCGCGACCGTGCGCGATGTCGCCACCGTGCAGCGCACCCTGGCACACCACTGCGCGGCGACCGCGCTCGCCTCGGCCATGCACCACCACGTCGTGCTCGCCGCCGCGTGGCGGTACCGGCACGGCGCGCCCGGCGCGGACCGGATGCTGCGCCGCGTCGCCGAGGAGGCGCTCGTGCTCGTCTCCACCGGCGGCGCCGACCAGACCCACCCCCGCGGGTCCGCCCGGAAGGTGCCCGGCGGCTACCGCGTCGACGGCCGCAAGGTGTTCTGCAGCCAGGCCCCCGTCGGCGACGTGCTCGCCACCATGTTCCCGTTCGACGACCCCGACGAGGGCCGCATCGTGCTCAACATGATGATCCCGATGAACACCGACGGGGTACGAGTCCACGACAACTGGGACTCACTGGGCATGCGCGGCACCGGCAGCCACGACGTCGAGCTGACCGACGTGTTCGTCCCGGACGCGGCCGTGGTCGCCCGCCGCCCCTACGGGGTGATCGACCCGCCGTTCCAGCTGGTGCTCAGCGTCGCCATGCCCGTGGTCGCGGCCGTCTATCTCGGCGTCGCCGAGACCGCGCACGCGCACGCGACCGCACTCGTCGCCGGAACCCCGCGGGCGAACGACCCGACGGTGCGCCGCCAGCTCGGGGTGGCGGCCACCCGCCTGCAGGTCGCGTCGTGGGCCCTCGACGGTGCCCTCGACACCGTCGGCGACGATCCGGTGCCGTCGATGAGCACGGTCGCCGCGGTGATGACCGCCAAGGCCGAGATCGCGCGGACCGCGATCGAGGTGTGCGACCTGGCGCTCGACGTCGCCGGGGGCCGCGGCTTCTACCGGTCGAGCCCGCTCGAACAGTGCTATCGCGACGTGCGCGGGGTCAAGTTCCACCCGCTCACACCGGAGGAGACGCTCCTGCTCGCCGGGACGCAGGCGATCGGGTCGGTGGACGCTACAGCGATCCCGCGAAGCGCGTGACCTCCGCGGCGAACCGCTGCGGGTCCTCGACGAACGGGCCGTGGTCGGTGCCCTCCCAGTACGACGTCGTCGCGTTCGGCAGCAGTGCCGCCGCGTGCTCGGCGGCCGAGACGTCGACGACCGAGTCGGCGGTGCCGTGCAGGACGAGCACCGGGATGTCGAGACTGCGCAGCAGCTCGTCGTTGCTCACCGTCCGGGCGAACATCGCCGCCCGCACGCGGGGCGGGGTGCACAGGCTGGTGCCGAACAGCGCCTGCGCCGCGACGCCCGTGTCCGCCCCGGTCCCGGTGAGGGCGGTGCCGAAGGCACCGAGTGCGCGGATCGCCGTCGCCGCATCCTCGGACATCGCGTCGGGGACGGCGGCGCGCATGGCCGACCCGACCTTGCCGCCCTTCTCACCGCGCCCGATGCTGGTGATCGCGCCGACCAGCACGATCCCGGCGACGCGGTCGGTGCCGTGCGTCGCGAGGTAGTCGCAGATCACCAGGCCGCCGTAGGACCAGCCGAGCAGCACCGCGTCGTGGGCGTCCTCGGCGCCGAGCACGGCCTGCACGTCCCCGGCCCACAGTTTCGACTCGTCGTATCCGGTCTCCGGGGCGCCCGAGTACCCGTGTCCGCGGAGGTCGACGGCGATCACCCGGTGGGTGCGGGCCAGCTCGTCGAGCACGGACTCGCCCCAGCACCGCGACGACTGGGCCCATCCGTGCAGCAGGACCAGCCGGCGGTGGGCGGGATCGCCGGTGACGCGGTAGACGATGGGGGTGCCGTCGGAACTCTCGACCTCACGGATTGTCATGCGGGTCACCCTAGCCGGGCGAGCCGGGCCACTCCCACGGCACACGCGCACCCGACGAGCGCGGCCACGACGGCGACCGCGATGCCCGCACTCGGCCCGGACCGGTCGATGACCTGACCGACGACGGCGGAGCCGACCGCGACCCCGACCCCGAGTCCCGTGACCGTCCAGGTGATGCCCTCCGTGAGCCGGCCCGGCGGCACGATCCGCTCGGTCAGGGAGGTCGCGACGATCATGGTGGGGGCGACGGCCACCCCGGCCGCGAGGTAGAGCACGGCGAGGGCCGGCACGGTGCCGGCGAGCAGCAGCGGCCACAGCAGCACCGCGACGGCCGTCGTCGCCCCGAGTAGCTGCCGCGTCAGCGGCGCCCGCAGCCGCACCGCACCGAAGACGAGGCCGCCGAGCGCGGATCCCGTCGCGAACATCGCCAGCACCACGGTCGCGGCGCCGGGCACGCCCTGCTCGGCGGTGAACGCGACCCCGACCACGTCGACGACACCGAAGATCGTGCCCATCGCCGTCATCGCGACCACCAGCACGAGCAACACCGGGATCCGCAGCACGCTCACCCCGGGCGCACCCCGGGCGACCGGGCGCGCGGGCGGTTCGGTGCCGCGCTGCACGGCGAGGGCGACGGTGCCGATCACCAGCAGCACCGCCCCGAGCAACGCGCCCGCCTCGGGGAACGCGGCGACGCTCAGCCCCACCGACAGCACCGGCCCGACGATGAAGCACAGTTCGTCGATCACCGCCTCGAGCGCGAACGCGGTCCGCAACCGATCGGTGCCGCGGAGCAGCTCGGTCCACCGGGCCCGGACCATGGCACCGATCGTGGGCATCAGTCCCGCCGGGATCGCGCACGCGAACAGCAGCGCCTCGGGGGCCTCCCACCGCACCCCCGCCAGCATCGCGGCGGTCGCGGCCGCGCTGATCCCGGCGGCGACCGGCAGGACGCGGAACTGTCCGTGCCGGTCGGCGGCCCGCGAGACCAGCGGGGTGAGCGCGGCGTAGGACAGCGCGAACACCGCGGCCAGGGCGCCGCCGAGGCCGTAGTCGCCGCGCAGCTGCGAGAACATCGTCACGATGCCGATGCCGACCATCGCGATCGGCAGCCGCGCGACGAACCCCGCCAGGCAGAACCCGGCGGCGCCCGGCGCGGTGAACAGTGCACGGTAGGAGCGCATTCGTGCCAGCATGCAGTACGTGAGCGTGCTGGTGTGTTTCCATGCCCATCCCGACGACGAGGTGTTCACCACCGGCGGGGTGATGCGCCTGGCCGCGGACGCGGGGCATCGGGTGGTGCTGGTCGTGGCCACGGACGGTGCCGCGGGCGAGGTTCCCGACGGCCTGCTCGGTCCCGGCGAGTCCCTGGCCCAGCGCCGCCGCGCCGAACTCGAGGCGTCGGCCGAGACGCTCGGGGTCGCCCGCCTGGTGCCGCTCGGCTACGCCGATTCGGGCATGGCGGGGACGCCGCGGAACTCGGACCCGGCGGCGTTCTGCAACGTCGATGTGGAGGCGGCCGCGGCCCGGTTCGCGGCCGTGCTCGAGGAGGAGAGCGCCGACGTCGTCACCATCTACGACCCCAACGGCGGGTACGGGCACCCCGACCACGTGCAGGTGCACCGCGTCGGTGCCCGGGCCCAGGAGCTGACGGCACATCCGTCGGTGTACGAGGCGGCCATGAACCGGGACCACATCCGTCGCCTGCTCGCCGCCGCCCCGGAGGTGAGCCCGGACGCGGCGCCACCGGACCTGGACACGTTCGGCCTGCCGGAGGCCGAGATCACCACCACGATCGACGTGTCCGCGACGATCCCCGCGAAACGGGCGGCGATGCTCGCGCACGCCTCGCAGGTCGGTGACTTCGGGCCGATGCTGGCGATGACGCCGGAACAGCTCGCGAGCGCGTTCGGGCTCGAGTGGTTCCGCCGGCGCGGCGCGGAACCGGCGCTGCGCGAGCACGCCCTGCCCCTGTGACCGATCCGACCGAAGGAGCACGAATGGGCCACCACATCGAGCTGAGCCGTTCCGTCGACGCCCCACCCGACCGGGTGTGGCGGGTGCTCACCTCCGTCGACTCGGCCCCGCAGGTCCTGAGCGGGGTGGACAGTGTCGAACGGCTCGCGGGCGTCGGCTACGAGGTCGGCACCCGCTGGCGCGAGACACGCACGATGTTCGGCAGGGCGGCAACCGAGGAGATGACGGTGACGGCCGTGGAGCCGGGGCGGCACACGGTCGTCGAGGCCGAATCCGGCGGGGTGCGCTACCGCACCGAATTCGACGTGGCCCCGGATCGGGCCGGCACGATGCTGACCGTGCGGTTCTCCGCGGACGACGGACGTCCCGGCCGGATCCGGCGGGTACTGACGGCGCTCCTCGCTCCGCTGGGCCTGCGGGCGACGCGCACGGCGCTGCAGCGGGACCTCGACGACATCGCGGCCGCGGCCCGGGCCGGGATCTGAGCGCCGTGTCGCTGTACTCGCGCTACCGCGCCACCGGCGCCGACCTGCCCTTCGGCGACCCCCTGACGGCCCACGACGTCGCGATGGAGGGGTACTTCTGGCGATTCACCCAACCCGGAACCGAACGGGTGGTGATCGCGCTGTGCGGCGTCAACCGCGCCGGCGACGGGTCGTGGGCGACGCTCGGCCTGGCGGCGCACCCGGGCGGGTTCCTGCGGACGACGGCGCATCCGGACGGATTCGCCGACCCCCTGCGGCTCGGCGCCTCGGCGGGCACGGCGTTCCGCGGGGAACCCGACCGGCTGCGCGTGGACCTCGGCGACGACGCACGCCTCGACGTGCGAGTGACGGCGCCCCGGCCGTGGCCGCGTCGCCGATTCGGCGGCTCCAGCGTCTTCCACGCGGTTCCCGCCCTCAACCAGTACTGGCACCCGTGGCTGCTCGACGGGCGGGCCGAGGGCGAGGCCGTGCTCGGCGGCGAGACGTGGAACCTCGACGGCGCGCAGGTGTACGCGGAGAAGAACTGGGGCAGGGGCGGTTTCCCGGAGTCGTGGTGGTGGGGCCAGGCGCACGGCTTCGCGAACTCCGCCGCGTGCGTCGCCTTCGCCGGTGGGCAGGTCCACGCCGGTCCCCTGCGGACCGAGGTGACGGCCGTGGTGGTCGCCCTGCCGGACGGGCCCGTGATCCGACTCGGCAACCCGGTGGTCTCGCCGGTGCGAGCCCACGTCACCGACGAGCGGTGGTCGCTGTTCGGGCGCGGGCCGCGGTGGACCGTCGAGATCGAGGGGACCGCCCCGCTGGGCGACGCGCACGTGCTGCCGGTCCCGCTGCCGCTCGAACGCCGCAACGTGCCCGGCTCCCTCGAGCACCTGGCGGGCTCGTTGAGCGTGACCGTCCGAGACCGCGGCACCCCGGTGTGGGCGGACGAGTCCCCCCTCGCGGCACTCGAACACGGCGGTCTGGCGCGCGCACGGGCCGAACTGGACCGTCGCGCTGCGCCGGCGGACGCCACGGACGCCCCGCCACTGCGCAGCCGATGACCGGCGGCCCCGGATCCGCGCACTTTCCGGCCACACGCGAATGAAATCGTATGCTCGGATGGATATTTCGTGCGCGTATCAGCCCAGCGCCCGGCGCATCGCTCCGAGCGGATCGGAGTACAGCGAACTCAGGGACACCACGCTCGCGGCGTGCGCCTGTACCCGGTCGCCGAATCCGGTGACGCGGACGTCGGCGCCCGACGTCGACCCGAGCGCGCGCGCGACGTGCGGTGCCGCCGCCGGGTACGCGGTGAACGCCTGGCCGCCGAGGATCACCCGGTCCGGATTGAACAGGTCGCGGAGCATCGCGACGGACCGCCCCAGCACCTGCGCGCGCTCCGCGAGGATCTCGTGCGCCTCGCGAGAGCCGTTGCGGGCCAGCGCGTACAGTGCGGCGACGGACGTGGCACGCGCGTCGAGCAACCCGGCGGCGCGGGCCCGGGCCAGCACCGCCCGGTCGGCGACGGTGGCCTCGAGGCAGCCGCGGGCACCGCAGGCGCACGGCACGGACGATCCGGTGGGCAGGTGCGAGACCGAACCCGGGCCACCGCGCGGCGTGTGCACCCGGCCGTCGAATGCGATTGCGATACCCACGGTTTCACGGGCATAGAAGTACAGGGTGACGCCCTCGACGTCGGCGGTGTCGCGGTCGGGGGTGAGCAGCAGCTCCGACGCGGCCATCGCCTCGACGTGCGCGGCGACGGAAACCGGCAGGCCCAGACCCCGGCTCACCACGGCGCCGACGGGCGCATCCGCCCAGCCGAGCCGCGGGTGGTCCACGGTTCCGGTGGCCGAGTCGACGCGCCCACCGAGCGCGACGCCCGCCCACAGCGGCATGCGCCGATGCCAGCGCGCCGCGAAGGCCTTCGCACTGCCGGTGATCGTCCCGAGCGCCGCCTCCTGGCCGCCGCGCGGAGTGGGGATCTCCACCCCGCCGATCACGCGCCCGCGCAGATCGCTCGCGACGATGCCGGTGACGGCCGCCCCGACGTGGATCCCGACGGTCAGGTAGCGCTCGTGGTCGGTCTCGAACGGCACCCGGGGCCGGCCCACGGCGCCGGACTCGATCAGATCCGGCCGCTCCCGCAGCAGTCCCGCGGCGAGCATCGCGGAGACCTGTCGGTTGACGGTGGCGATGCTCGCGCCCGTCGCCGCTGCCGCCTGGTCGCGGCAGATCGGCCCGCGCGCCGCGGCGGTCCGGAACACGGCCGCGGCGGTGCCGTCGGCGATCTTCAGTTCGGGCGGCACGATCTGCACGCGCGCCGTCGGCTGCACGCGGGCGGCGGCGCCGCGGGACCGGGCACCGGTCTTCGGACGGACGGCATTGGGGTACAAGACATTCGATGTGGTTGCTGCAGACACTGCGGCTCTTCCTCGGGGACGGGTTCGAGGACCCGGGGCGTGACGGGGAGGCGCCGATCCGCTCGACCGTGGCGATCCGCCGGGTGACGGCGGGCGACGAAGCGGGGCGCGAGGTGCGGTGTCAGCGACAACACAGGTCGCGCGCCAGCGGCAGCCGCGAGCCCAGCGCGGCGGTCACATAGGTGACCCGCGGAGCACGGAGACGGCGAGCTGACATACCCGCAACCTAGCCGCCGCGCGCCGCCGTGTCCACTCCGCCCGGCGACGCGCAGGCAACCATCCCGATCAGGGTGACGAAAACCCTTACGCCGGAACACCACCGGTGATGAGGTCGACGGTACCGATATCCGATCCACGAAAGGTCCTTCATGTCTGTCGATTTCGATACCCGCACCGCACCCGCTCGCGACGTGACCGTGGTCCGCCTGGGCGGGCACGTCGGTGCCCGCATCGACGGAGTCCGGCTCGGCGGCGACCTCGACGGGCGCACCGTCGAAGCGATCCGTCGCGCGCTGGCCGAGCACAAGGTGATCTTCTTCCGGGACCAACACCACCTCGACGACGCGTCGCAGTACGCGTTCGCCGAGTTGCTCGGCACACCGACCACCGCGCACCCGACGGTGACGTCGCGCGGGGCGCACGTGCTGCCCATCGACTCCGACTACGGCACAGCGAACAGCTGGCACACCGACGTCTCGTTCGTCGACCGCATCCCGAAGGCGTCGATCCTGCGCGCGGTGGAACTGCCCCCCTACGGTGGTTCGACCACGTGGGCCTCCGGCGTGGCGGCCTACGAGGGCCTGCCCGGACCGCTGAAGACACTGGCCGAGAACCTGTGGGCCACCCACACCAACGTGTACGACTACGCCGCCGAGAGCGCCGAGCACCTCCGCGACGGCGCCGACGAGCGGGTCGCCGAGTACCGCGCCGAGTTCCGGTCCGAATACTTCGCGACCGAGCATCCCGTGGTGCGGGTGCACCCCGAGACCGGGGAGCGGTCGCTGCTGCTCGGCCACTTCGTCGAGGGCTTCGTCGGGTTGAGCGGCCGGCAGTCGCAGGCGCTGTTCCGGCTGCTGCAGGACCACCAGACGCGGCTCGAGTACACCACCCGCTGGCACTGGGCCGCCGGCGACGTGGCGATCTGGGACAACCGGGCCACCCAGCACTATGCCGTCGCCGACTACGACGGCCGGCATCGTCGGCTGCACCGCATCACCCTCGCCGGCGACGTCCCGGTGAGCGTCCACGGCGAGACGAGCCGGTCCGTCGCCGGCGACGCGGGCGCCTACTCGATCATCGAGACGCCCCGGCCGCTCGCGTCGTAGCGGGTGCCGCGGTCGCGCGGACCCCCGCGCGACCGCACCCGGGGCACCCTAGGATCGCTCGCATGACGATTTCTCCCGATTCCCCCGTCGCCGTCGTCACCGGTGCCTCCTCCGGCATCGGCGAGGCCACCGCCCGCACCCTCGCAGCCCAGGGCTTCCACGTCGTCGTCGGCGCTCGCCGCGTCGACCGGATCGAGAAGCTCGCGGACGAGATCGGGGGCACGGCCCTCGAGCTGGACGTCACGGACGAGGACTCGGTGACCGCCTTCACGACGGTGCTCCCCCGGGTGGACGTCCTGGTCAACAACGCGGGCGGCGCCAAGGGCATGGCCCCGGTCGCCGAGGCCGACCTCGACGACTGGCGCTGGATGTGGGAGACCAACGTCCTCGGCACACTGCGGATGACGAAGGCCCTGCTGCCCAAGCTCGTCGACTCCGGCGACGGCCTGATCGTCACGATCACCTCGGTGGCGGCGTTCCACGCCTACGACAACGGCGCGGGCTACACCTCCGCCAAGCACGCCCAGGCGGTGCTGCACCGGACGCTGCGCGGTGAGCTGCTCGGCAAGCCGGTGCGTCTGACCGAGATCGCGCCGGGCGCGGTGGAGACCGAGTTCTCCCTCGTGCGGTTCGAGGGCGACGCCGAGCGCGCCGCCAAGGTGTACGAGGGCATCACGCCGCTGGTGGCCGAGGACATCGCGGAGATCGTCGGGTTCGTCGCGTCGCGCCCGTCGCACGTGAATCTGGACCAGATCATCGTGCAGCCGCGCGACCAGGCCAGCCCGTCGAGGTTCCACCGCCACTGAGTCCCGATCCCCTGAACCGCAGTCCACCGAGTCGCGGTGCACCGACGAGACGAGTGGCGTGCGCGTGCCGGAGTACTGCAGTCATTCCTGCCACGCAACGACGTCGCGCGGAACTCCACGGCATGCGGCTCGGGCATGATGATCGTCCGTCCACGGCAGGGGGACGGACGATCTCGGGTCGAAGGTCCACCCGAGCCGTGACATTCCCGTCCGTCAGTGCGGTTCCGTCCGGTCGGAGACCGTGGACGGGGTGTCCGGTAGCCGATTCATTCGGAACGAGTTGAACAGCCCGAGGAGACCGGCCAGGAGCGGAACGAGCAGCGCCACCTGCAGGGCGAGAGGCCGCGCGTCCGTGTTGATGCGGATGATCTCGTCCTGAACGTCCGGGGGCTGATCGGCGAGCAACTCCGTGAGCTGGGTGTTGCTCATGACCTCGGCGTCGTCCTCGAGCACCTGTGCCACCTGTTGCTGCTCGGCTGGGGGAAGGACGGTGCTCGATTCCGCCATCGCGGTGAACGTGATGGACAGCGTTGCCAGCATGATGGCACCGGCGAACGCCAACCCGAACGACAACCCGAACGATCCGGCCGCCGAGTTCACACCTGCTGCCTCGCTGACACGCTCCTGCGAGATCGGAGCCAGCGTGTAGTTGTTGAGTTGCGACACCAACAGCCCCAGACCCGACCCCGCGATCATGAGGGGGACCACCAGGGCCCAACCGAACTCTGCCCGGGGCACGATCGGGATCAGCGCCACGATCCCGATCGTGAGCAGAACGAATCCCCACCGGATGATGCTGCTGGGGCGCCGATCGCCCGCCTTCTTCCCCGCGAGCAGCGCCACTGCGAACATGCTGAGGGAGAGGGGTGCGAGGGACAAACCCGCCTGCATCGCATTGTATTCGAGCACCATCTGCAGGTAGATCGGCAGCGCAATCATGGTGCCACCCAGCGCTATCTGCTGGAGCATCTGCTGGGAGATCCCCAGTCTGAAGATCTTGGACGTGAACAGATCCGGGTCCAGCAGGCTGGGTTCGCCTCGCCGCTTGCGCCGCCCGAGCCAGTACGCCAGTCCGGCCAGGGCCGCCGCACCGCTCACCAGGAGCGCGGCGACTGCCTCGCCGCCCTCCTGCCACACCAGGATTCCCAGCACGATGCCGCCCATGCCCAACACCGAGAGCACGGCACCGACTGTGTCGACGCCCCGAGGTCCTGTGTACGGCACATCTCGGACGAGTCTGATGCCGGACAGCACGATCGCAATGATGACGACCTCGAGCACGAACGCGAGGCGCCAGGAAAGGTAGGTGGTGATGAAACCTCCGAGCAGCGGTCCGACGGCCGCGGCGATCGCGGCCGCCGCCCCGACGAGGGCGTAGACCTTCTTCTGATCGTCTCCTTCGAAGTTGCCGTGTATGAGGGACTGCATCGCGGGCAGGAGGAGTGATGCGCCGATTCCACCCAGAAGTGCCCAGAAGACGATGACCGCCGTCAGGCTCTGCGCGAGTGCCATCGCCGCCGCACCTACGGCGTAGCCGAGCAGACCCAGCACGTAGGCACGTTTGCGTCCGATCAGATCGCCGACCTTGCTACCTATCAGGATGAACGCCGCCGACACCAGCGCCTCGAGCGCGATCGCCGCCTGGACGCCGCTCACGGTCGTCTCGAGATCCCGGACCACCGACGAGATCGAGACGTTCATCAGTGACGTGTCGACGACCAGCACGAACATCGCCATCGCCAGCAGGATGGCCAGCAGTCGTTGCGGGCGCGCTGCCCCCGCGGAACCGGCGGCGGTCGATTCTTCGGTCACGGCAGACCCACCCTCCTCGCATCCGTGGACGTGGTCGAACGCCCGGTCGCCCGCGTCGGGCTTGCGGGGGCGGGTGCGTGTCCACCAGGGCCGGGTCCACCCAGCCGCTCCCGGTCGTCGTCACCACGACCGAATCGCCGCGCTGGAAACCCCGACCCGGGTCAGGCCCTCGACTGCCACGGCCGCCCGGCTCTCGGAGTCCTCGGCCGAGGTGAGCCCGGCATAGCTCCGAATCGGCTCCAGGGCCGGGCGGTCGGCGAACGCGCGCCACACGAAGGCTGCGAGCACGCCCGGCCCGTATCCGATCGCGGCAGTGATCCCGCAGATCATGCCCTGCAGGAGCCCGCCGCGCGGGAGCGAGCGACGGCGTGAACGACAGACACGCGAAAACGAGTGCACCCCAGCACCCCGGAAAGGTGACGTACAGCAGCTTCCGGCGTTCCCCGGCCTCGGGCGGCCCACCAGCGTCGGTGCCGGCGGCATTCCGGACCGCCGCGGCACCCTGCCCGGTCTCGAGCCGAACTCCATGGTCGTCCGGTGCCTCTGGGGTGCTCGGCAGCGAACCGCCGCGCGAACCCGGGACCTTCGGTTCCATGGTTACCTCCGCCTACATGATCACCCTCACGCCGTCCCGTCGCCGGCGTTTCGGATGCGATCGGTCGCGATCCCACAAGCACGACCGGGTCCCTGATTGCCCGCGTCGGGAGCTTCTGCACCTCGGCACCGAAGAGCTTTTCCAGCACGTGAGAATTCAGCGGATACTCGGTGGCCACCGACGACGCGCGGTCCCCCCGACAGCGCCGCAGCCTGCACCCGTTGCCGCTCGGTGCCGCCCCGGTTCCGGCGGGTTTCTACAGCGCGGACATCGACTGCCAGGTGGGCCAGTCGATCGCCCAGTCGTACAGGTCGCCGTCCGCGGCGGACAGCTCGATCGACGTTCCGGACACCTCGACCGGGTCGCCGTACATCGCCGTCGCGAAGTACTCCTGGGCGTCCCCGAGCGAGAGGTTGATGCAGCCGTTGGTGACGTTGGTCGCGCCCTGCTGGCCGAGGGTCGCGGGGTTGGCGTGGATGAACTCGCCGTTGTTGGAGATCCGCACCGCCCAGCGTTCCCGCACGTTCTCGTAGTACGGCGGGTTGGACATCAGGAAGTCCTCGTGCTTCTCGGTGACCACGTGGACGCCGCTGCGGGTGACGTTGCGGGCTTGGTTGCCCTGCCCGTAGCTCACCGGGATGTCCATGATCGTCACCCCGTCGCGCACGACCTGCATGCGGTGCGACGTGGCGTCGGCCACGACGACCTGGCTCCGGCCGACGGTGAAGTCGAGGGTGAGGTCCTCCGCCCCGTAGGCGCCGTCGCCGTAGTCGAGGCCGTAGAGCCGCGCGTCGAGGTGTACCGCGGTGCCCGGCGTCCAGTACTGCTGCGGGCGCCAGTGCGCGCGGGCACCGCCGTTGTCGTCGGGCAGCCACGCCCAGCTGCCGACGGTCGGCGGGTCGGTGCCGACCACCATGGCCTTCTCGACGGCGGCCTTGTCGGTGATCGGGCCGTCGAACTGGACGATGATCGGGGCGGCGATTCCGACCGGCTGTGCGTCGGCGATGTTCAGGTTCGCGGAGACGACCCGGTCGGGGTCGACGGTGTCGAAGCTGCCCTCGACGGCCACGGTCTCGTCGTCGGAGCCGACGGCCGTGCCGGACCAGCGGTAGGTCGCGCCGTAGCCGAGCGGTTCGGCGACGGTGTAGCTGCGGCGGTCGGCGGCGAGGGCGCCACGCACGACGGCGCTCGTTCCGACGTTCGTGAGGGCGACGTCGGTGAGCTCGCCGTCGGTGACCGAAACACGGACCGGGGCGGTGGGGTTCACGTCGGTGGCGCCGTCGGCGGGGTCGGTGACGATCGACACGACGGGCCCGGTGCCGGCGGGTACCGCGCTCCCGCCGGGACCCGACGAGCACGCCGCAAGCACCGCGACGAGTGCGAGCAGCCCGAACCACAACAACCGACGACTTCGTTCACCCAGGTGGAGCACTCCGACGAGGGTACGCCCGCCGCGCTGTCGCGTCGCAGCGCGGCGGCAGGTCTGGCAGACCGGCTCTCAGATGAAGCAGCCCACGGTCACCGGCTCCGGCTCGAGCCGCACCCCGAACGCGTCCTGCACGCCGTCGCGCACCTCCCGGGCGAGGGCCACCAGATCGGCGGTGGTCGCGGCTCCCCGGTTGGTGAGTGCGAGGGTGTGCTTGGTGGACAGCCGCACCGGTGCGTCGGCCCCGGGGAAGCCCTTGCCGAACCCGGCTCGCTCGATCAGCCATCCCGCGGAGAGCTTGGTGCCACCGTCCGCGGGGAATCGCGGGATCCGCACGTCGGGCCCGACGCGTTCCTCGACGACCGCGAGCACCCGGGACAGCTCGTCGTCGGAGAGCACCGGGTTGGTGAAGAACGATCCGGCGCTCCAGGTGTCGAGGTCGCCCGGATCGAGCACCATGCCCTTGCCGCGGCGCAACGTCAGCACCTGCTCACGCACCTCCGCCGCCGGGCGCCGCTCCCCCTCCTCGGCGTGCAGCGCCGACGCCAGTTCCCGGTAGCCGAGCGGTGCGCTCGCCCCGTCCGGCCGCACGGCGAGGTCCACCTCGAGCACCAGCGCTTCGTCGGAATGTTTGAGGACGCTGGTGCGGTAGCCGAGCCCGAGTTCCCCGGGGCCGACCCACCGGACGTCGCCGCTGGTGCGGTCGAGCAGCCGTACGGCGCGCAGGACCGATCCGACCTCCACCCCGTAGGCGCCGACATTCTGCACCGGGGTCGCGCCGGTGGAGCCGGGGATCCCCGACAGGCACTCGAGTCCCCCGAGACCGGACTTCACGGTGAGGGCGACGACGTCGTCCCACACCGCGCCCGCCTCGGCGCGGACGGTGTCCTCCCCCGGTTCGATCCCGGTGGTCGCGATGCGCACCACCACGCCGTCGAATCCGGCGTCGCCGATCACGAGATTGGAGCCACCCGCCAGGACCAGGGTGGGGACGCGGGCCGCGTCGAGCAGGCGGACGACGTCGACGAGGGTGTCGGTGGTGGTGCACTCGGCGAGCCACCGCGCCGGACCGCCCAGCCGCAGCGTGGTCAGCGTCGACAGCGGCACGTGCTCGGACACAGCGGCGCCCGCCTCGACGAGTTGGGCCCCAATACGCGGATCAGACACCCGCAAACGGTAGCGTGCCGACCATGGGCAGCCGCATCGACCATTACTCGCACTACGCGTTCCCCGTCGCCACGGTGCACGCGGCGCTCGTCGACGAGAACTACTGGCGGACCCGGCTGGCGGAGATCGGCGGCCCGGGCGCGACCCTCGAGGACGTGCGCATCGGCGACGGGACGATCGACCTGCACATGACGCAGTCCATCCCGGCCGAGCACCTGCCGAGCTTCGTCACCAACTTCCATCCCGGCGACCTGGTCATCCATCGGCACGAGTCGTGGCAGCCGCTGAGCGGGGACCGCGCGACGGGCAGCTTCTCCGCGCACGTGGACGGGCTGCCCGGCAAGGTGGACGGCACGTCCACGATGGCCCCGGACGGCTCGGGCACCATCGTGGAGATCGACGGCACCGCCGAGGTGCGGATCCCCTTCCTCGGCGGCAAGATCGAGGGCATCATCGTCGAGCAGATCGTCGAACTGTTCGACGTCGAGCGCACGTTCACAGCGCAGTGGCTGTCCGAACCGCACTGACGGCTGTCCGAACCGCACCGACGTGCCGTTGCGGAGCCGTGACGATTTCCGTGGTTCGGTAACGAACCGGTAACCTCGGCTGTCATGGCACGGCGAATCGACTACTCCGCCCGCTATCCGTACAGCCCGGAGCAGGTGTACGAGGCGCTCTCGGACCGCACGCACTGGGAGGCGCGCATCGTGGAGATGCGCAAGTACTCCGAGAACCATCTCGCCGAGTTCGAGGTGTCGGACGACGGTATCGACCTGGTCCTGCACCACGTCCTGCCCCGCACGGAACTGCCCGAGATCGCCCGGACGGTGATGAAGAAGGACATGGTCATCACCCGCAAGGAGACCTACACCCCCCTCGGCGACACGATCACCGGCAGCTACCAGGCCTCGATCCCCGCCGGGCCCGGCAGCCTCACCGGCACGATGGAACTGTTCGCCTCGGACGGGGGCAGCACCCTGCGCACCACGTCGGAGGCCAAGGTCTTCCTGCCGTTCATCGGCGGCAAACTCGAGCAGCTCATGCTCGTCAACCTCGTCGACCTGTTCCGCACCGAGGCGGAGATCACCGCCGACTGGCTCGCGCGCCGGTTCGGGTAGTTCCCCCCCGTGCGCGTACCGCGCCCGGAAGGTGTCGTCACCCGCGGCACCACGGGCATCAATCGCCTGCGCCGCAGCGACCGGTGGCTGATGCACCATCCCGACGTCGCCCGCGTCCTGCACTCGCGGGACGATGCGCTCGTCGTCGACCTCGGTTACGGCGCGATGCCGGTGACCACCCTCGAACTGGCCGCGCGGCTGCGCACGGTGCGCCGCCGGCTGCGGGTGGTGGGTCTCGAGATCGATCCCGAGCGGGTGGTGCCGGGCCGCGACGGCGTGGAGTTCGCCCGCGGGGGCTTCGAGCTGGCCGGGCTCCGGCCGGTGCTGATCCGCGCATTCAACGTGTTGCGTCAGTACCCGGAGGAGGCGGTGGCGCCGGCGTGGGCTCGGCTGCGGGCCGGGCTCGCACCGGGCGGGCTGCTGCTCGACGGCACGTGCGACGAACTGGGCCGGCGGTGCGCATGGGTGCTGCTCGACGAGCACGGCCCGCGCACGCTCACCCTCGCGTGGAGCCCGTTCCATTCGGCCACACCGTCGGACCTGGCCGAGCGGCTGCCGAAGGCGCTGATCCACCGCAATGTGCCGGGGGAACGGATCCACGAGCTGCTGCAGGTGGCGGATCGGGCCTGGGCGGCGGCGGCCCCGCACGCGGCGTTCGGGCCGCGCGTGCGCTGGCGCGCGACCCTGGACCTGTTGCGCGCCCAGGGGGTGCCGGCGGCGCCGCAACGCCGTCGCCTGCGGGACTGTGTGCTGACCGTGCCGTGGGACTTCGTCGCCCCCGCGCAGACTCAGCCGGCCGCGAGCAGCGCGAGCTCGATGCGGTCGGCGACGGCCGCGGGCTGATCGACGACCGCGGCGTGCAGCTGCGCCGAGGTGACCCGTCCGATGGCGATGGCGTCGCCGACGAGCTCGTCGAGCACCTCCTGGGAGACTCCGCCCGCCGCCAGGTCGACGGCGGTCCGCGCGGGGGTCGTGATGCGGAAGCACCCCACCTGCTCGCAGTCCTGCTCGCGCAGCTGCCGGTGGTGCAGGGCGAGCCGGTTGCTCGGCACCGTCCGCTGGTCGGCCGTCGACAGGTGCAGGAAGCGGGGTTGCAGGTGGCCCATGCCGTGCAGGTCCGCCGCGCTCTGGTGGGAGACCACCGCGGCGCCCTCGTACCAGGCGCACCACTGCGCGAATTCGTCGAACTTCGTGTGCGGGCTGTCACCGAGCCGGAACAGATCCGTCTGGATCCGGACCCAGTGCCCGGCCGCGATCCGGCCGACGAAGTCGATCGTGGCGATGCCGTGGGCCACGGCCTGCCGCGTGGTGAAGAAGCCCGCCTGGGCGAGCGCGGTGTGTCGCAGGGCCTCGTCCGGATCCACCCGGCCGGAGGCGTCGTGTTCAGGTTCCGTCCAGCCCGTCATGCCGCCACAGTACCGAACAACTGTGGTACACCTCACACTTTCCGGTCCCGGCGGCGCATCTTCACAGACCTTCCTCAGAGTTCTTCGGGAGAATCCGGAACCATGACGAACCGGAAGCGTGTCCCCTTCGCCACCATCGGCATCGTCCTCGCCGTCGCGCTGGTCGCGGTGCTCGTCGGCGCCGAGGTGTACGTCCGCAACCGTGCCACCAACTGCCTCGCGCAGTCGTTCGAGAGCGAACTCGGCACGAACGTCGACGTGGATCTCGGGTGGAAACCGGTGCTGCTCTCGCTCGTGGACAAGCAGGTCTCGTCCGTCACGCTCGACAGCGACGACACGGCGTTCGGCCCCGCTCAGGAGATGCAGGTGCACGCCGTGGTCCGCGACGTGGACCTGCGGGAGAGCGCCGCCGGGGCCGGCACCATCGGCAGCTCGAGCGCGGAGGTCGTGTGGCCGTCGTCGGGCATTCTCGCGACGGTGCAGACGCTGCCCCTCGGCTCGCTGATCACCGACGTCACCCCGGACGCGGCCGCCGGCACCCTCCGCTTCACCGTGGGCGGCGCCGGGCTGGCGGAACTGACCGTGCGCCCGGAGGCCCGGAACGGGACGATCGCGATCGAGACGGTGGACGCGTCGCTGTTCGGCATCGGGTTGCCGACAGCGCTGGTCGACGGCATTGTGCAGATCCTCACCGAGAGCCTGCAGCAGTACCCGCTGGACATGCAGGCGACGTCCGTGTCGGTCACCGACTCCGGCATCGCGGTGACGCTCGAGGGCGGCGCCTACACGATGCCCGAGCCGCCGGCCGGCCAGCAGTCGCAGAACCAGCTCGACTGCTGAGGCCGCGGCCCGCTCACTCGGGCAGGCCGTCGAGCACCGCGCGGGTGCCGGACAGGCCGAGCCGGGTGGCACCGGCCTCGATCATGGCCAGCGCCGCCTCGGCCGTGCGGATGCCGCCGCTGGCCTTGACGCCGAGCCGGCCGCCCACGGTCTCGGCCATCAGCCGCACCGCGTGCACGGACGCGCCCCCGGCGGGATGGAACCCGGTGGACGTCTTGACGAAGTTCGCGCCCGCCCGCTCGGCGCACCGGCACGCCTCGACGATCGCCTCGTCCGACAGGGCCGCCGACTCGAGGATCACCTTCAGCACGGGCTCGAACCCGATCGCCTCCCGGACGGTGAGGATGTCGGCGAGCACCGCGTTGTAGTCCCCCGCGACGGCCGCGCCGATGTCGATCACCATGTCGATCTCGGCGGCGCCCTGATCCACGGCGAGCCGGGCCTCGGCGCCCTTGATCAGCGAATGGTGCTTGCCCGACGGGAAGCCCGCCACGGTGGCGACGACGAGTCCGTCCGCCCGCAGCGGCAGCATCGACGGCGACACGCAGACCGACCAGACCCCGAGTTCGCGGGCCTCGTCGACGAGCGCGCGCACGTCGGCGCCCGACGCCTCGGGTTTGAGCAGGGTGTGGTCGACCATCGCGGCGACCCGGGCACGGGTGAGGGTGGTCTCCGGCATGCCCGTCAGCTTTCCACAGCGATATTCCGTTGCCCGGCCCGGCGCCGGTGTCCACACTGCTCTGGTGTTCATCCGACGAGAACGTCCCGCCGATGTCCCTGCGATCGGCGACGTGCACCGCGCCGCATTCGCGCCGCTCGCTCCCGCCGGCGTGGAGCCGGTCGAGCCCGGCCTCGTCGAGGCGCTGCGTGCCGGCCCGGCGTGGTTGCCCCGGCTCTCGCTCGTCGCAACCGGAGCCGAGGACTCGGGCACAACCGGAGCCGAGGGCTCGGTCGTCGGGCACGTGTGCGTCACCCGCGGCACGGTCGACGGCGAGCCGGCGCTGGCGCTCGGGCCGATCGGGGTGCTGCCGGCGTGGCAGCGCGCCGGCGTCGGGGGCGCCCTGATGCACGCGGTGCTCGGCGCGGCGGATGCCCTCGACGAACCGCTCGTCGTGCTGCTCGGGCACCTGGACTACTACCCGCGTTTCGGGTTCGTCCCGGCCGCCGAGCTCGGTGTCGATCCCGACGTGCCCGAATGGGCGTCGCACCTGCAGGCCCGCGCCCTCACCGCGCACCGGCCGCAGCTGCGCGGCGTCTTCCGCTACGCCCCTCCGTTCTACGAGATCGGCTAGCGCGGGGGATCGTCGGGGCGGCAATCGCGGTGTCGCGATGCGCTCGATCCGGTGTTCCCCGGGGTGGGAGGACTCACGTGTCCTCCGGTGTTGCGGACGGCCGTGGTGCTGTGTGCAGCCGATCGAGGAAGTGGCCGAGGGCGGGGCTGATGCTGCGGCCGTGCCGGTCCGCACCGACCCGCCGAACGAGTTCTCGCACAGCGGGTCCGGTATCGAGGACCGGCTGGACCAACCCCGACCGTGCACACTGCTCGAGGACGGGCAGCAACACTCGTTCCGCTTCCGCGAGTGAGCCGACCGTGACAAGGCACTCGGTCAGCAGCAAGCGGGCATAGAGGGACGCTCGGGGCCGGTCGGTGGCGCTGATCGACTCGGTGAGGATTCGGGCGCGCCGGCACGCGTGTGTCCGGTCACTGTCGGAGCCGGCGGCGAGCAGCAGCCGGATTGCCGCCTCTTCCGTGGTCTCGGCCGTGACCTGGGCGATCCCGTCAGGAACGTCGCTCGGAAGCCCGGCAGGGAAGGCGTCCGGGGAGACCTGCGGTATCCCGATGCCGGTCCGGATGCGCTCGTTGGTGATATGCACCGCCAGACGGGGCAGTTGCAGTGACAGTGCCAGCCGCTCCCCTTCGGCCAGTCGCTCGGCGGCCTGTTCGTGCTGCCCCAGGCGATGCTTCAGGCGAGCGCCGATGACGTACGTGGCGAGCATGAACTCGACGGTTCCGCCTTCGGCGCCGAGGCTGTAGCTCTCGTCGAGCAGGCCTTCGGCCTCGGCGAGGTTTCCCTGTTCGTACAGCATTTCCCCGAGGAGGGCACCGGTGAGGCGGGAGCTGTAGGAATTGTCTTCGTCGGAAGCGGTGGCCAGGTGCATGGCGTGGCGCAGGCTCGTCTCGGCGCCGTCGAGATCGAGTTGTTCCCGTGCGGCCACCGCATCGAGGCAATAGCCGTAGATGACACTGAACGGCCCGGAGGCGCGGCGGTGATACGGGCGTGCCCATTGCTGCCAGCGCCGGGCCTCGTCGAAGTCGAACCGCTGGATCTCGCGGAACGAGGCCACATCGGCAACACCGCACAGAATCCACGGACGGAGTCTGTCGGCGCGGGCGATGCATGCCTCGAGTGCCTCGCCGAGGTGGTCGAGACGGTCGTCGAAGACGGTGATGGTGGCCCGGATGAGAGAGGCCTCGGCCCGGGCGTCAGCCTCTTCGTCGCCGGGCACGGTCGGCAGCACTGTCTCGAGGCGGCTGAGGGCGTCGTTGGCCGCAGTGCGGTGGTGTAGCAGTGCGTGCGCCCAGGCCACCGCCAGCTGCAGGCGTGGCCGCATCGCGCCGGCGGTCGTCGGTAGCTTGGTCTCCAACCCGAGCAGAGTGTTCATCCGGGATTGTTCGAGCAGTGGGATCGCTTCCCGCTCGACCACGTCGATCGCCGCGTCGTCGTCGCCGGCAGCGCGGAAATGATCGACCGCCGCACTCGACAGGCGTTGATCGGCGAACCACCGGGCCGCGGTCCGGTGCAGCTCGTGCAGCCGTTCCGGGTCGCCTCGTTCGAGCCGGCGGCGTAGATAGTCGGTGAACAGGTGGTGGTAACGGAACCACTGTCCTTCCTCGTCGAGCCGGGTGAGGAACAGGTCCCGGTCTTCGACGTCCTCGAGCACGGCCTGGGCGTCCCGGCGGCCGGTCAGGGCGGTGGCCAGGGCTGCGCACGTGCGTTCGCTGACCGCGGTGGCCAACAGGAAGTCGAGCAGGTCCGGTTCGAGGCTGTCGAGGACGTTTTCGGCGAGGTACTCGCCGAGGGCGCGATGCCGGCCCGACAGCTGGCGGATGACCGTCCGGGGGTCATGGTGTTCGCGTAGTGCCAGCGAGGCCAGCTGCAGGGCCGCCGCCCACCCATCGGTTGTTTCCTCGAGCTCGGCAATGTCTTTGTCCTCCATGGTCAATCCGGTAGTACCGGTGAGCAGCTCGCGGGACTCGTCGACATCGAAGCGCAATGCGGCGGCGTCGATCTCGATCAACTCGTTGTGCACGCGCAGGCCGCTCAGCGGCAGACCCTGCCGGGCCCGGCTGGTGACGACCAGCTGCAAGTGGTGGCACCCTTGCTCGAGCAGGAACCGGGCGATGGCCCGGCTGGCGGGGTTGGTCACCCGGTGCCAGTCGTCGAGTACCACCGCGATGTGCTGCCCGCCCGTGTGTGTCCGGTTGATGAGGGTGGTCAGCACGAACCGCTCGGCACCCTCCCCGTGTCCCTCCAGGACACGGGTCAGCTCTCTGCCCAGCCGGGGCAGGGTCACCGTGACCGCATCGACGAGATGCGCGAGAAACCAGGCGGGGGTGTTGTCGTCCTCGTCGATCGACAACCACGCGGTCTTGCCACCGTCGTGCTCGAGCATCCGCACGTACTGGGCGGCCACGGTGGTCTTGCCGTATCCGGCCGGGCCGTGGATCAAGATCAGTCGCGCCCGGGTCGCGGTACCGAGCCGGTCGAGCAACCGGGTGCGCTGCACCATCGCATGAGCCGCGACCGGTGGACGGTACTTGGTCGCCGCGGCGGGCGGACGAGCGGGCACGGATCCACCAGCCGACGGGTCGAGGCGCAGATACGCCGCGGTCGCGGGGGATTCGCGACCTTCCTGCTGCGGTGGGCTCTCCTCGTCCCAGGCCAACGGCAGCGGCAGGTCGGCAACGAGGTAACCGAGATCGGTCCCGGCGCTGCGCAGCGCCTCCCCCAACGCCGCCGCCGTACCGAAACGGTGGGCGGGCTCCCGGGCCATCGCCTGCTCGATCACCGCACACACCCCCTCCGGAACATCCCGCTCGCGCAGATCCGGAATCGGTTCGGTGCTGATCCGCAGCAGCTGCGCCACCAGTTCCTCCCCACGGCGGCGCGCGTAGGCAGGCCGGCCGGCCAGAGCGGTGAACAAGGTGGCGCCGAGTCCGTAGACGTCCGAGACGACCGACGGAGACTGCCCGTGCAGCAGCTCCGGCGCGGTGTAGGCGGGCGAGCCCACCACCAAGCCCCGCGTGGTGTCCTGCCGATCCGACAGCCGGGCGATCCCGAAATCGGTCAGTTGCGGTTCGCCGTACTCGGAGATCAGGATGTTCGCCGGTTTGACGTCGCGGTGCAGGACACCCGCCCGATGCGCCGTCTCGAGCGCCCCGGCCACCTTGATGCCGATGTCGAGAACCTCGGCGACCGTGCGGGCCCCGCGCCGGTCGATCCACGCTTCGAGGGAGTCCCGGCGGTGGAACGGCATCACGATGAAGGGACGCCCGGTACGGGTGACGCCGGCCTCGAGCACGTGCACGATGTTCGGATGCCCCGACAGCCGGCCCATCGCCTGCTGCTCGCGCAGAAACCGCACGCGGTCGGTCTCGTCCGGACTGGGGCTCATCACCTTGACCGCTACCACTCGGTCGAGGGCGGGCTGACGACAGCGGTAGACGATGCCGAACCCTCCCCGCCCTGCCACCCGCGGCTCGACGAAACCGGCCGCGCCCAATTCGTCCGCGAGCTCCCTCGGGGGCGGATCAGCGGAACGTGCAGCGGCGTCACCGGACACTGTGCACCCGGTCTTCGGACTGCGCCCGGCACTCCGGGAGGTGTACCGCGGCACTGCCGGTGGCCGGTTCTGCCGGCCGGTGATCTGCGGACCTGATCATGACGCCACCTCGGATTGCTTCCGATTCTAGGCGCCGCCCGCGCGAAGTCCGTCGTGCCGACGGGCCGGTTCTCTCCACGGCTGGGGCCGGATTCCCGGGTGATTCCCTGCCGGCGAGGAGCGCGAGGTCCTGCGCGGGTGAACGGCACCGCGCCGGCGGTGACCATGCGCACCCCGGCTCCGACGTCGAACTCGCCCAACGCTTCCTGTCGCCCGGAAGACGGTCACGACCGGCATCCCCGTCCTCGCCGCCGCACCGCACTCGTCTCACCGGACGCGAAGGGGCCATCCAGCCTACGGAACTGAAACGTTCGGTATTGCCATAAGGTATCGGCTGCACCGCTGGGCGTCCGGGGCTCCGGCCCCGGCTTCGAGAACCCGAGGACCAGGCATGGCCGACGCAGTGGACGAGACGGCACGGCTCGCGAGCACCTTCGACGACGCGAGCGGCGACTTCGACCGGCTCACCCCGACGGTGTGGGGTCCGGCCGGGCAGGCGCTGATCTTCCAGCTCGGGCCCGGTCCCGGCGCGACGGTGCTGGACGTGTGCTGCGGCGCCGGCGCCTCGGCGCTGCCCGCTGCGGCGGCGGTGGGACCGACCGGCCGGGTCCACGCGATCGACGTCGCCGACGACCTGCTCGAGATCGGCCGGCTCGTCGCCGCCGAGCGGGCGCTGCAGAACATCGACTTCGTGTGCGCGGACGCCACCACGTGGGAACCGCCGTCCGCGGTCCCGGAGGACGGGTACGACGCGCTCGCCGTCTCCTACGGGGTGTTCCTGCTGCCCCGCATGGACGCGACGTTCGATCGTCTGGTGGGCCTGGTGCGGCACGGCGGCCGGGTCGGTGTGACCGTATGGCGGGCCGGGGCGATGGAGGAGATCAGCGCGACGCTGTTCGACGTCGTCGGCCTGCGCAACCCGGCGGTGGCCGGCCGGCCGTCGCTGCGGGACCGGACGCCGCTGCACACGATCGATCTGCCGCGCACCCTCGAGGCGTGGCTCGCGGCCGCCGGCACCCACTCGGTGGAGGTACGCACCCTGTCGAACCTGCTCCCCGCCACCGACGAGCTGTGCTGGGCACTGGTGACCGGATCGGGCTTGCGGGCGGTCCTGGCCGGGCTCGACGCCGACGCGGTCGCCGCGGTGCGCGCCGAATTCCTCGCGGCCGTCACCGAGCGCGGCATCCACACGATCGACGCGACGACCCTCGTCGGGACCGCCACGGTCCGGCGGCCCCCCGCGACGGTGTGACCGGTCGGGTGGGGCCGGGATCCCACCTGAGAGACTGGACGGCATGACCTCCGCTGCCTCGTCCGACGACCGTCGGTATGTACTGTCACTGGGCTGCCCCGACGCCACCGGCATCGTCGCCCGCATCTCGACCTTCCTCGCGGACGTGGGCGGCTCGATCGTCGAAGCCGGCTACCACGCGGACCCCGACAGCGGCTGGTTCTTCACTCGTCAGGCGGTGCGCGCCTCCTCCATTCCGCTCGGCCTCGACGAACTGCGCGAGCGATTCGCGACCGTCGCGGCGGAACTGGGCCCGGAAACCGAGTGGACGCTGCAGGACACCGGCGAGACCAAGCGGGTGGTGCTCCTCGTCAGCAAGGAAGGCCACTGCCTGCACGACATCCTGGGCCGGGTGGCCGCCGGCGAGCTGAACGCGGAGATCTGTGCGGTCGTGGGGAACCATCCCGACCTCGAGCGGGTGACCCGCCGGCACGGCATCGACTTCCACTACGTGTCCTTCCCCAAGGATCCGCAGCAGCGCGGGCCCGCGTTCGAGCAGGTGCGCAAACTCGTCGACGTGCACGACCCGCACGCGGTCGTGCTCGCGCGGTTCATGCAGATCCTGCCGCCCGAGTTGTGCGAGCACTGGGCGGGCCGGGCGATCAACATCCACCACAGCTTCCTGCCGTCGTTCATCGGCGCACGCCCCTACCATCAGGCCTTCGCACGCGGTGTGAAGCTGATCGGCGCGACGTGCCACTACGTGACCCCCGAGCTGGACGCCGGCCCGATCATCGAGCAGGACGTGGTGCGCGTCGGTCACGCCGACACCGTCGGCGACATGGTGCGCCTCGGACGGGACGTCGAGAAGCTGGTGCTGGCCCGCGGTCTGCGCTGGCACCTCGAGGACCGGGTGCTGGTGCACGGCAGCAAGACCGTCGTCTTCAGCTGACGACGCGGGATCCGCCGGTCAGCCCACGGTGACGGTGCGGCTGTGCCAGCCGGTGGCGCCGTCGGGGATCGGCGGGCGGCGCTGCTCGTCCTGCACCCGGCCCTCCCCGTCGGTGGCACGCACCTCGAGGGTGTGCGTGCCGGGCGTCGCATCCCAGCGCCACGTCCACTGCCGCCACGTGTCGAGCGAGTACTCCTCGGCGAGCACGGCCTCGTTCCAGGGGCCGCCGTCGACACGGACCTCGACGCGGTCGATGCCGCGATGCTGCGCCCACGCGGTACCGGCGACGACCACGGGCCCGGACCCGAGCCGGCCGAAGGCGGCGGGAACGTCGATGCGTGAGGCGGTCCGGACGGGGGCCTGCTCGGCCCAGCCGCGTTTCGTCCAGTAGGCCTCGGCCCGGTCGAAGCGGGTCAGTTCCCAGTCGACGACCCACTTGGTGGCGGAGACGTAGCCGTACAGGCCCGGTACCACCTGCCGGGCCGGGTATCCGTGTTCGAACGGCAGCGGTTCGCCGTTCATCGCGACGGCGAGCAGGGCGTCGCGGCCGTCGAGGACGGCGTCGACGGGGGTGCCGCAGGTGAAGCCGTCGGCGCTGGTGGACAGGAGCATGTCGGCGTCGGCCCGGACTCCGGCCCGCGCGAGCAGGTCGCGCATCCGGTATCCGATCCAGCGGGCGTTGCCGGCCAGGTCGCCCCCGACCTCGTTGGACACGCAGGTGAGGGTGAGGATCCGTTCGACGGGTTCGAACGCGGCCAGATCGTCCCAGGTGAGCGTCACCTCCCGCTCGACCATGCCGTGGATGCGCAGCTGCCAGTCCGCGGTGCGCAACCGCGGCACCCGCAGTGCGGTGTCGATGCGGTAGAACTCCGCCGGCGAGGTGAGGAAGGGGGTCGCGCCGGGGACCGTCACCTCGGTGCCCGCCGGCACGGGAGCGGCGGCCCGAGCCGGCCGCGGGATCAGGAACCGGGCACGGTCCTCGACGGCCCGCGCCAGCCGGTCGGTGAGGCGCCGGCCGGCGGCGCCGGCGGCCACGGCCACGGCGGCCGCGGTGCCGAGCACCGTGAGGAACCGGCGGCGCGGCCACGCCGCCGGGGTGACCGTCCCGTCGTCGCGGACGCCGGATGCGGCAAGGAGCCGGACGGCGTACTGCAGCAGCACCGCGCCCGCGACGGCGCCGACGACCGTGGGCAGCGCGGCGACGGCGGTGGCGCCCGGCCGGCTCAGCGCCGCGTACCCGCCGACGGCGGCCAGGACCGCGAGGACGACGCCGCCACGCGGGCGGCGGGGCTGTTCGAGCAGCCCCGCCACCACGGCGAGCACCGCGAGGATCACCGACATGCCGATGAACAACGCCGGTTTGTCCGACGTTCCGAAGGTGTCGATCGCGAACTCGCGGGCCCACGCGGGCGCCCGGTCCACGGTCGTGGCGCCGACTGCGTAGAACGGCGACGACGCCGGGCCGATCAGCACGGCGAGCAGTTCGCCGACGCCGAGGACGACGCCGAACGACACCAGTCCGGCGAGGGCACGCGCGGCGCGGTGGCCCGACACTGTCACGGGTCCTTCTCTGGTCGACGGCACATCGGGGGTTCGGTGCCGCGACCCCCGCGGATGGGAGCGTCAGGCGGTTGCCTGCACGGGCTCCCGTTCGGCGAGGTACAGCAGTTCGTCGTCGAACGCGTCGATCGCCTCGACCGAGCTCATGTGCCCGATCCCGTCGAGGACGACGAAATGCTCGAGGTGCCCGGCGGCCTCGAGGGCCTCGGCGAGCCGGTGCGCGTGCACCGGCGGCGTGAGGCGGTCCGCGGTGCCGACCAGCACGGTGGTCGGGACGGTGAGGTGCTCGAGCCCCGTTCGGATGTCGATTGCGCTGAGCGCCGTCCCCCAGTTGCCCCGGGCCCGGGGGGTGCAGCCGAGCACGATCTTCTCGCAGAACTCCACCTCGGCGGTGCTCGAGCCGGGCGCGAGGGCGACGTACTTCAGCGCGCGGGTGGTCAGGGGGGAGGCGACGAGCGGCACGGCGGCGCCGAGAACACGCCGCGCGACGGGCTCCGGTACCCGGCCCAGGCGGGGCGGCAGCAGCGCGGCCTCGGCGAGCAGGCTGTCGGTGCCGGTGCTCGCGAGCAGCACTCCGGACGCCTTCTCCCGCACCTGCTCGGGGTGGCGGCCGGCCCACGCGATGATGCTCATGCCGCCCATGCTGTGCCCGGCGAGCACTGCCCTGCGGCCGGCCGGCACCGTCGCCGCGAGGACCGCTGCGAGATCGTCGGCGAGAACGTCGGGGCCGAAGGTCCGGGTACCGAGGTCACTGCGGCCGTGACCGCGCTGGTCGTAGGTGATCACCCGGTAGCGCCCGGCGAGTGCGTTGATCTGCGGGATCCAGTAGTCGGCGTTGCACGTCCACCCGTGGCTGAGCACGATCGGGTCGGCGTCCGGATCGCCGTAGGCGCGGATGTGGAGGTGAGCGCCGTCGTCGGTGGTGAGGTCGACGATGTCGGGGTCCAGCGTGGGCGGCGCGAGCAGCGCATGCGGTGGCCGGTCGGCGGCGCGCACCACGGTGCGGCGACGGCGGGCGCGGTAGGCCACGAGTCCGGCGACGGCGGCAGCGCCGGCCACCCCGGCGAGCGCCAGGGTGGTCCTGCGGGACGGCTTCTTCACCTGTGTTGTTCTCCTGGTTCCTGGAACGACGGCCGTCGCGGGACGCGACGGCCGAGGGACGGGTCCGCGATCACAGGACGTGGGCGCGGCGGAGCAGCAGGGTCGACGGCCCCCCGATCAGGCCCACGCCGTCGAGGAACTCGATCGTCCGTCGGGCGCCCTCACGGAGCCGGTCGTGGTAGTGCGTGTTGGCCCGTACCGCAGCCGTGGCCTCGGCCACGTCGAGCCCCGCGGCGGCGTAGACGTCGTCGTGCACGAGGCTCGTGACGACGAAGTACGCGGAGATGCCCAGCTGCAGCCGGACGCGGACGCGCTCGGTGCGGGACAGGTGGCGGGTGCGGCGGACGATCTCCTCGCGCGCGTAGCGGATGTGCCGGGACTCCTCGACGACGTGGATGCGGCTGACGGTGCGGGTGACGGGCTGGACCCGCTCGTCGCGCATGAAGTCGCGCTGCATCGCGTCGAGGATCTCCTCGGCGAACAGGGTTCCACCGAACGCGAGGGCCCCGCCTGCCGTGGCCTTGAACAGCCGGCCGCTCTCCCGGATCCAGCGTTTCGGCCGGTAGGACGGGATCCCGAAGTGCTGTGCCGCGCGCGCGAACATCGTCGAGTGCCGGCATTCGTCGGCGATCTCGGTGAGCCCGAACTGGACGTAGGCGGTGGCGGGGTCACGGCGGTAGAGGTCGCGCACGAGCATCTGCATCAGGATCATCTCGAACCAGATGCCGGTGCCGGCGATACTGGCGGCCTCGTGCTGGGTCAGGACGATCCGCTGCCGCTCGCTCATCGACTCCCACAGGGCGGTGCCGTAGAGGCTGCTCCACTCGGGGGTCATCCCGTACTTGTCGGCGGGGACAGGGGCGTCCCAGTCGATCTCGAGGGCCGGGTCGTAGGAGGAACGGGCCGCGGAGGCCAGCAGCCTCTCGGCGGTGTCCTCACGGTCGTCCGTGCGGACGGTCCGGGTGAGCGCCATCGTCGATCACCTCGTCTCGGTAATTACCCGTTACCCGAAGTGTCATCAACCGCTCGGCGCTTGTCAAGGCCTCCGAGCGGAACTACCAGCGCGGCCGCTGTACCTCGTCCACCCGCGGTCGCACGTCGACGAGGTACACGCTCACGGCGATCACCGCGATGATTCCGAGCATCATGAAGGTGCCCCAGAAGACGACGATCACCAGCAGCGAGGCGGCGAGGATGCCGAGCCACACCGGCTTGGTGAGCTTGTCGACCGCGGGGAACGCCTCGGCGGGCTGCCGCACGGCATGCAGGAGGGCGAAACCCGCCCCGGCGAGCGCGACGATCTGCAGAGCGAAAATGATCAGGGCGGCGAGAGAATCGACGTTGGGCACGTTCCCATGGTACGAGCAACGGCCCCCACGCGGAGGTCGCGTGGGGGCCGTCGGCGGTTCTACCGACCGGTGTGATCAGGCGCCGGTGGTCTTGCGCGGCGCCGCCTTCTTGGCGGGCGCCTTGGCCGGCGTCTTGGCCGCAGCCTTGGCGGGGGCCTTGGCCGGCGTCTTGGGCGCCGGAGCCTCGGTCTTCGGCGCGGCTGCCTTCTCCGCGGCCTCCTCGACCTTGGTGGCGGCCTCGTCGAGCTCGAGCGCGGCGGTTTCGACCCGGTCCGCGGCCTCCGAAGCCGCCTCCTGGGCCTGGCCACCGAGGTCGAGCACCCGCAGGCCGGCCTCCTCGCCGGCCCCGGAGATGGCCTCGCCGACGTCGCCGGCGGTCTCCTCGATCCGGCCGGCGGCGCGGCCCGCGAGCCGGGCGGCCTGTTCGCCCACGGCGCGGGTCTGTCGGGCCACGGTGCCCAGCGCCTCCTCGGTGAGCTCGACGGCGTCACCGAACGCGGCCTCGGCGCGACCGATGCCCTCCTCCACGACCGGCTGCTTGCGCAGCCGCTCGATGGTCTCCTCACCGCGCTCGGCGAGTGCGGTGTAGATGTCGGAGGCCACCTTCAGGTAGGCCTCGGCGACCTTGCGCAGCTCCTCTGCGGTGAACTTCTCGCGCAGCTCGGCGAGATCCTCGGGCAGTTCGGCCGGCAGGCCGGCGAGCCGCTCGCGCAGGGACTCGACGTTCTCGGTCAGGTCCTCCTGGAACTCGGCGAGACGGCCCCGGGCACTGTCGACCCGGTCGCCGACGTCGGTCTGGGTGGTCTCGGCGCGACGGCGGGTGCGAGCCACGATGTCGGCCACCGCCTGGACCACGGTGTCGCCGGCGCCGACAGCGGCGTACAGCGGGGTGGCGAGGTTCTTCGGATCGGTCATGTCAGTTCTCCTGTCGATCGGGGTCGGTCGCGCCGTTCGGGGCAGCGGCCGCGGGTGCGGATACCTCGGGTGCAGACACCTCGGGTGAGAGGTCCGCCCCGGAAGGGTGGGAACCGTTCTCTCGGCAGAACGATTCGTAGATGTCGAGCAGGACCTGCTTCTGCCGTTCGTTGAGCACGGCGTCGGCCAGCAGCGCGTCGCGCACCGCGCTCGTCGGGCGCTGCTCCAGGATCCCGGCCCGGACGTAGAGGACCTCCGCGGACATCCGGAGCCCCTTGGCAATCTGCCCGAGCACCTCGGCCGAGGGCTTGCGCAGCCCTCGCTCGATCTGGCTCAGATAGGGATTGCTGACGCCGGCGAGCTGGGAAAGCTGACGCAGGGACACCTGCGCCGCCTCGCGCTGCGAGCGGATGAAACTGCCGATGTCCTGCGCGGCAGTGCTGACCACCCGCGTGGCGATCTCGGTGGCGCCGGACGCATCGTCCTTGTCATCGTCCCCTCCGTCGGCGGGTTCACCCCGTTCCTTCGTGGACACGGTTCCACTGTACCGACAAGTGCTAGCTGTAGCAAGCACTCTGCTAGCAGGTGTGGAACGTCACGCGAACAGCAGATTCGAGAACGTGTAGATGGCCAGACCGGCGAGCGACCCGACCACCGTGCCGTTGATCCGGATGAACTGCAGATCGCGCCCCACCTGGAGCTCGATCTTGCGGCTGGCCTCCTCCGCGTCCCAGCGCTCCACCGTCTCCCGGATGACCGCGGTGATCTCGTCGGCGTAGTTGGCCGCGATGTACCGGGCCCCGTCGAGCAGCCAGCGGTCGAACTTGCCGCGCAGCTCGTGGTCCTCCATCAGCCGCACCCCGAAGTGGATGACGTTCTCGGTGACCTTCGTGCGCAGCGTGCTGTGCGGGTCGTCGACCGACTCGAGGATCATCCGCTTGGCGGCCCGCCAGGTCGCGGAGGCCAGCTGGGTGACCTCCTCCCGACCCATGATCTCCGCCTTGACCTTCTCCGCCTTGGCGATGGTGACCGGATCGTGCTGCAGGTCCCGCGCGTAGTCGGCGAGGAACCGGTTCGCGGCCACACGCACCTCGTGGTCGGGGTCGGACCGCACCTTCCAGGTGAACTCGACCAGCTCGCGGTGGATCCGCTCGCCGAGCAGCAGGTCCACGAACTTCGGCGACCACGACGGCGAGTCGCGGCTGATGATGCGATCGATCGTCTCCTGGCTGCCGAGGGCCCACTGGTGAGCCCGTTCGGCCAGCATGTCGATCAGCGGCAGCTGCCGGTTCTCGGCGAGCAGCTCGGACAGCACCCGGCCGATGGGCGGCCCCCACTCCGGCTCGGCGATGCGCTTGACGATGGTGTTGTCGATGATCTGCTGGATGTCCTCCTCGCGCAGGACCGTCACGAGTCCCCGCAGCACCGTCGACGTCTCCTGCGCGATCCGCTCGGCGTGTTCGGGCTCCGCCATCCAGGTTCCCAGGCGCAGCGGGATCCGGGCGTTCTCGACCTTCGCCGACACCACCTCGGGGGCGAGGAAGTTGGAGCCGACGAACGAACTCAGGCTCGCCCCGAGCTGATCCTTCTTCCGTTTGATGATGGCCGTGTGCGGAACGGGGATGCCCAGCGGATGCCGGAACAGCGCCGTGACCGCGAACCAGTCCGCGAGCGCGCCGACCATCCCGGCCTCGGAGGCGGCCCGCACGTACCCCACCCATTCGCCGGCGCCGCGCGTCTCCTGCCAGCGGCAGAACAGGTAGATTGCGGTCGCCACGAGCAGGAAGCCGGTGGCGACCGCCTTCATCCGGCGCAGGTCCCTGCGCTTGGCGTCATCGTCGATGCTCATCAGCTGCACCTCCGCTATTGTGCCGAAGCTGCGCCCGGCGAGGGCGGACGCGGCGGAAACGGACGTCGTGCCCCGAACGGGACGTCCGCACGGCCGGCCGCGTGGCCCCCTCTAAACTGGACGGACGATCGAGCGAACGGATGTGCCACCCAGTGCCGAACCACCGAGTTCCCCAGCCCCCGTCCCCGACCGACACGCCGGTCCCGACGGCCGCCGCGCCGACCAAACAGGACGGCCGCAAGCGTCGCTGGCACGAACACAAGATCGCCCGGCGCGAGGAACTCGTCGACGGCACGATCAAGGCGATCCGGTCCCGCGGACGCGACGTCGGGATGGACGAGATCGCCGCCGAGATCGGTGTCTCCAAGACCGTTCTCTACCGGTACTTCACCGACAAGAACGACCTGACCACGGCGACGATGCTGCGGTACGTGGAGACGATCCTGGCGCCGCGCATCTACGCGGCGGTGGCCGAGGACCTCGACGAGTACGACCTGACCCGGGTCGCGATCGCCACCTACGTCGAGACCGTCGCCTCCGATCCCGAGGTGTATCTGTACGTGATGACCAACAGCGCCGCGGCCGGGCGCGACGTCGTGGCCGACTCGGAGCGGATGATCGCCGAGCTCGTCGCGACGGTGATCGGTGAGCGGCTGCGGCACCTGGAGATGGACTCGGGCGGGTCCGTCCCGTGGGCGTACGCGATCGTGGGCGCGATCCAGCTCGCCACCCACTGGTGGATTTCCAACAAGTCGATGTCGGCGGAGGACCTGACCGACTACCTCACGATGATGACCTGGGGCGGCATATCCGGGATCGCAGCCGTCGGCGGCTCGCCGGCCCGCTTCAAGAGCCGGCCGCACCCGCTGCTTCCGGACGCCGGCACCCCGTGACCCTGTTTATGTAACTGACGTTTACATGTAAGGTCGCGGGCATGTCCGACCCACACGACGACGAACCCGACGGCTACCGCGGCCCCGCCGAGGTCACCGTCGGCGAGCAGCACGCCACGACGGAGGTCCAGCTCTCGGGGGCATTCGACCCGATCAGCGGCCGCTACCGCTGGCGGGGGCGTCTCCGCGGACTCGCGGCAGCCCTGCCGGGCACCGACCTCTCCCCCGGCACCGACGTCCACCTCACAGTGCCCGGACCCGACGGCCCCGTTCCGGCGATCGCCCGGATCACCGAGACGGACCTGTGGGGCAGCCACATGGTCGACGGGATGTCGGCTCCGCCCTACCCCACCCGCCCGGACGACACCGAGCTCGAACTCGGCTGATCCGGCCACGGGATGTGGCACGCTCGGCAGATGACCGTCAAGAGCACCGATCCGTGGCAGGCGCCGGCCGTCGAGGTGCTCCGTGCCCACCCCGGGACCAGGGTCGCCGACATCGAGACGAACGGAACCCCGGGCTTCACCGGCGACAAGGCCACCGGCGAACGGCTCATCGAGGAACGCGGGGCGGTGCTCTCGCGCCTGCAGGAGATGCTGTTCGCCAACGGACGCTCGGGGGACCGCCGGTCAATCCTGCTGATCCTGCAGGGCATGGATACCGCCGGCAAGGGCGGCATGGTCCGCAACGTCATCGGCCACGTGGATCCGCAGGGCGTCGACCACACGTCGTTCGGTGTACCCACGCCCGAGGAGAAGCGCCACCACTACCTGTGGCGCATCCACAAGGCGCTGCCGCGGGCGGGACAACTCGGGGTGTTCGACCGCTCGCACTACGAGGACGTGCTCGTCGTGCGGGTCCGCAACCTCGTGCCCGAGAGCGTGTGGAGCACCCGGTACGACGAGATCAACCAGTTCGAGCGTGAACTCGTCGACAGTGGGACCACGCTGGTCAAGGTGGCGATGTTCGTCTCGCTCGACGAGCAGAAGCGCCGCCTGGCCGAACGGCTCGAGCGGCGGGACAAGCACTGGAAGTACAACCCCGGCGACGTCTCCGAACGCACGCTGTGGCCCGCCTACCAGGAGGCGTACCAGGCGATGCTGGACAAGACCTCGACGGAGCACGCCCCCTGGTATGTCGTGCCCTGCGACCGCAAGTGGTACAGCCGCATCGCCGTCATGGAACTGCTCGTCGACGCGTTCGAACGCCTCGACCTGGACTGGCCGGCAGCCGGATTCGATGTGGAACTCGAGAAGCGGCGCCTGGCCGAGGCGTGAGACGGCGGAACCGTCAGAACAGGTGCGGTGTCTCGCGATGCAGACGATGGTCGTGATGGACGGTACTACCGATCATCGCGATCGCCGACGCCACCGCGAGGACGCACACCGCGCCCGCGACGAGCGCCCACCCGCCGTTGCCGGACCCCGCGGCGTAGAGGAAACCCGCAAGACTCACGATCGAGACCAACGCGAGCATGTAGCCGGTCCATGCGACGAACAGATTGAGCTTCATGACCGCCCTCCTTTCCTCGGAGCGACGTTGTCCCTGGTGGAGCCGACAGTACCCGTACAGTGACACAGGTCACAAGAGGACGGTGGTGCTACCGGGGAGGTTTGACGAGCGCCGTACGGGGCATGCCGAGAGAGTGCAGCCCACAGCGGTTCCGAACGAGGACTGGAACAAGCGGGTCCGGCACGAGACGCCCGTGCAGCGACTGGACCGGAACTGGTCGAGTCTGCTGCAGGAGCTGCGCGTCGTGCAGACCGGCGTCCAGCTCCTCACCGGCTTCCTGCTCACCCTGCCGTTCCAGAGCCGGTTCGACGAGCTGACCGGCTTCCAGCGCGGCGTCTATCTCGTCACCGTGCTGGCGTCGATCACGGCCACCATCCTGCTCGTCGCCCCCGTCGGTATGCACCGCCTGCTCTTCCGGCAGCGCCGCCTCCCGGAACTGGTGGTCACGGCGCACCGCTTCGCCATGGCGGGCCTGCTCCTGCTCGGGGTCGCGATGGCCGGCGTCGTCGTGCTGGTCGTCGGGCTGGTGGTCAACACCGCCGCCGGCATCGCCGGGGGCATCGTCACGGTCGTGCTGTTCCTGACCCTGTGGGTGGCCTACCCCTGGCGATACCGACGCTGACCCGGCTCAGCCCGGCAGCGTCTCACCACCGATCGGTGCGAGCACCTCACCGCTGTAGTACGACGACATCGTCTCGGAGGCGAAGAACACGTACGAGGGTGCGATCTCGTCCGGCTGCGCCGCCCGGCCGAACGGGGCCTGCTGCCCGAACGTCGCGACTTTCTCCGCATCCATGGTCGCCGGGATCAGCGGCGTCCACACCGGTCCCGGCGCGACGCAGTTGATGCGGATTCCCCGGTCCTGGAACGACTGCGCCAGCGAGTACGTCAGCGCGAGCACCGCACCCTTGGTGGCCGAGTAGTCGATCAGCGACTTGTTGCCCCGCAGACCGTTGATGGAGGCGGTGTTGATCACCGCGGAACCGCGCGGCAGGTGGGCGAGCGCCGCCTTCGTCACGTGGAAGTAGCTGTCGATGTTCACCGCGAACGTCCGCCGCCACTGGGCGTCGTCGAGTTCGGTGAGGTCGTCCACCGGCTCCTGGTACGCGACGTTGTTGACCAGCAGATCGAGGCCGCCGAGCGCCGCGGCCGTCTCGGCGACGACCGCCCGGCAGTGGTCCGCCGCGGCGAGATCTCCCGGGAGGAGGTGGCATCGACGACCCGCACGCCGCACGAGGTCCGCGGTGTGCTCGGCGTCGTCGTGCTCGTCGAGGTAGGCGATCGCGACGTCGGCGCCCTCCTTCGCGAAGGCCACCGCCACCGCGCGCCCGATACCGGAGTCACCGCCGGTGATCAGGGCCTTGCGGCCGGCGAGCAGGTCGCGGCCCCGATAGTTCCGCATCTCGTCGCGGGGCTGCTCGGCCATGTCGGCCGTCTCACCGGGGTAATCGATCGTGTGCGGCGGGCGCTCGACATCCTCGCCGCCGGATGCAGTCCCGTTCTCCACGTCGCTGTTGTCACCGTCGCTTTTTTCACTGTTCATGTCCGGGCGGATACCCGCCCGGACCCGCCCCACACCCGGCGTTTCGCACGAATCGGGTCCGGGTATCCGCGCACATGCCTGCGAATTCTGCGACCGCCGTGCTGCAGTCCGCCGCCCTCCCCCGGGCCCGGGGGCCTGTCTCCCGGCAGGTGATCGAACGGCTCGCGCGTCCGGCCGACACCGGCCTCTGGCCGATCGAGGTGGCCGGGACCGACCCCTACGGCGAGGATGCCCAGCTGGCTCTGACGGTGTTGTACGAACTGTCCTACCGCGGGTTCGACGGGGTCGACGCCGGCTGGGAATGGGCGCCGGGCCCGCTGGCCGTCCGAGCCGGTCTCGAACGGCTCTTCCTGGACCGGCTGCGCGCCGACGTGCCGTCGGGCGACGATCCCCAGCGGGTGTTCGACGACCTGTGCCGCGAACCCGAGGACGCGTGGGGCGTGTCCCATCACATCCGTGACCGGGGCACGTGGGAGCAGGTGCGCGAGTTCTTCGTCCACCGGTCCGTCTACCACCTCAAGGAGGCCGACCCCCACTCGTTCGCCATCCCGCGGCTCACCGGCAGGGCGAAGGCGGCGCTGGTGGCGGTGGAGTTCGACGAGTTCGGCGGCGGCCGGGCCGAGCGCATGCACTCGGTCCTCTACTCGGACCTGCTCGCCGCGGCCGGTCTCGACACGGGATACCTGGCCTATCTGGACCGGGTGCCCGCGGAGACGCTCGCGACGGTGAACTTCATGTCCCTGTGCGGACTGCACCGCGCGCACACCCCGAAACTCGTGGGCCTGTTCGCCTCCGCGGAGATCACCTCCTCGCCGATGGCGCGCCGGATGGCACGCGGCCTCGAACGCCTGGGCGCGCCGGACGCGTGCATCCACTTCTACACCGAGCACATCGAGGCGGACGCGGTGCACGAGCAGGTGCTCCGCTACGACGTGGCGGGTGATCTCGTCGAGCGCGATCCGCGCTGTGCCGGCGACGTCGCGTTCGGCGCAGAGGCGATGGAATACCTCGAGGGCCGGCTCGCCGCGTACCTGCTCGAGCGGTGGAAGAACGACGAATCGTCCCTGCTCGGCACCGGATCCGTCTGAGCGTCCCTCCGGCCGATATCCGGCCCGGCATCCGAGTTCTCGGGTGCCGGGCCGTCGCCGTTCAGTCCTCCCGGCGGGAATCCTCCTCGTCGATCAGGTGCACGGCCGCTTCCTCGGCGGACGCGGCGCCCCCGTCGATTCCCACGTCCGTTCCGAACAACTCGGCGTCCTCGTCCTCGGCGGTGCCCTCGTCCGGCGCGACGAGACGCCCGGCGCGCGTCCGGCCGGCCTCGGCGACGGAGCTGCGGAACTCGCTCTCGCCCTCGTCCTCCCGTTCGGGCTCCTCCTCACGAAGCCGCTCGTCCAGGGTCTCGTGCCGGTCGAGGCCGACAGGTCGTTCCATCGGTGAGAATCCCTCGTCGAGGACGTCGTCGACGCCGCGGTCGATCAGGGAGTCCTCCGGCTGCAACTGGTCCTCGTCGTCGACGCTGTACTCGCCCGGGACGCTGTCCCCGGGGTTCTCCGAAGTAGGCATGCCCCAGACAATGCCATCGGGACCGTCGGCGCGCCACGAATCGACGGGAAGTACCTGCTGTCCACCGGTGTGAGGTTCGTGAGGTTTCGGCACATCCGATGCGGGTATCCCCTCGGCAAGGCCCGGATCCGACCGGCAACGGGCACCGACAGCGAGGTGACACTCATGATCATTCTGGGTTTGATTCTGCTCGTGGTGGGTTTCCTCACCAACATCTCGATCCTGTGGACACTCGGGATCATTCTCCTGGTGGTGGGCGCAATCCTGGCGATCCTCGGAGCGACGGGCCGGGCTGTCGGCGGCCGGAAGTACTGGTATTGACGCGTGACGTGTGACGCGTTGCGGGGCGGGCGGTTCCTCAGGAACCGCCCGCCCCGCTGTGTGCGTGCCGTGCGCCAGGGGCCGGTCGACGTGGACCGGACGTGGACCGGACTCAGCGCGGATCGCGCCGGGGCCGACGGTGACTGGTGTCGCACAGCGGGTACCGCTCGCTGCGACGGCACCGGCAGATCGCGACGACGAACCGGTCCGATTCCACCTCGTCGCCGTCCTCGGCGACGATGCGCACCGGACCTTCCACCAGGGCGGGACCGCCGCGGACCAGCCGGACGACCCTCGGCTCCTCCGCCGCGAGACCCTCCACCCGCAGTCCCGGGCACAGGCCGGGCACAGCGACGCCCCCGGGGGACGTGTCCCGGGGGCTGTCACCCGTGGCTACCTCACGGGCAGTGTGTTCGATCGGCACGGATCACCACCACTTCCTCGGTGTCGACGCCGGCAGGCAGCTCGTAGCGCGTCCGCAGATATCCGGCGCGGCTGCGCATCACGGGCCCGAACGGAATCCGGCGCCGGGCGACGACGGAGGCCTTGAGACCGGCGTCGCGCAACCGGACGAGCGTCTCGTCCACCCCGGAGAACTCGGAATGCACGACGAGAGCGAAACCGCCGGGAGACAACAGGTTCGGCAGTCTCCGACACAGCGGGTCCAGCACCGCCCGGCCGTCGGCCCCGGCATCCCAGCGGGCGTCGCCGGAATCGGCGTCGTGCGGAACGTAGGGCGGGTTGGACAGGACCACGTCGAACGGTCCGTGCCGGCCGGCCTCGTCCAGCCCGCCGCGCACGACGCGGATCGGAAGCTTCCGCGACCTCGCATTGAGGCGCGCCGCGAGGACCGCGCGGGGGGCGATGTCCAGTGCCGTCACGGACCCGGCTCCGGACATCGCCGCCGACACGGCGATGAAGCCTGTGCCGGTGCAGAAGTCGAGCACCTTGGCGCCGGGGGGTGCCGCAGCACGGTCGAGCGCTCCGGCGAGCAGATGCGAATCCTCCTGCGGGCGGTACACACCGGGCAGTCGCCACACCCTCCTGGGCGCCGGCACGTTACCGGACCCCGGCTGTGACGGCACGGCCCCCGTAGGTGGACCGGGCGAGGGACACGATGAATTCCGGGCGAGACGTCGTTGTCATACGTGGGAGTACCCCTCCGGGACGCCCCCCGAAACCCGGTGCCGGCGGAAGGCGGTGGCGGTGGCGGTGCCGCGTCGCGACACCGCGGCTCCGTCCGGTCGAGTGCGGACCGCCGAGGACCGCGCCGGATCCGGCTGTCCGGCGGCCGGTGCCGAGGTCAGCGAACCGAGCATGAACGACAGGCCCGCCGCCACGGCGAGTCCGGCCCCGACGCCCGTGAGTGCGGAAGCGGAGAGCACACCCACACCGACGGCGGCGATCACGCAGATCCCGGCGGCGAGGGCGGCGACTCCGCCTTCCACCTCGCGCAGCGCCTGCGGCACGAGCGACGGGCCGTGTACCTGCCGGATCGGTGTTCCCACTGGCATTCCCATGCCTACTGATACCCGTTCGGCGGACTGCTCAATCGCGTCGGCAACGGCATCGGGAAATCAGCTGCGCGTCAGCACGTCCGAGATCGCCTCGTTCAGCCGCCGGCGCAGCCTGCCGCCCACGCCGTGGTCACGCAGGGCTGCGCGGGCCGCGTTCCACCCGCACATGCCGTGCACACCGCCGCCGGGGTGAGTCGACGATCCGGCCAGATACACGCCCTCGACCGGCGTGCGGGGACCACCGAAGCCGGGCAACGGCCGGAACACGAGCTGCTGATGGATCTGAGCGGTGCCGCCGTTGACCGCGCCGCCGACCAGGTTCGCGTTGGCGGCCTCGAGGTCGCGGGGACGCTGCACGCTGCGGTGCACGATCGAGCTCAGCACCCCCGGAGCGTGTGCCTCGAGCTCCGCGTCGACGCGCCGGGCGAGCTCCTCGGCGGAGGCGTCGTCGGCGACACCGCGCGGCAGGTGGGTGTACGCCCAGGCGCTTTCCGTCCCCTCCGGGGAGCGGGCCGGATCGGTGGTGGTCATCTGACCGAAGATGATGAACGGGTGCTCCGGCACGCGGCCGGTCGCCAGGTCGGCCGACCAGTGCACGAGACCGTCGGCGTCGGCGCCGAGATGGACGGTCCCGGCCGTCGCGAGTGCCTGCGAGCGCCACGGAATCGGCCGGTCGAACGCGTAGTTCACCTTCACGACGGGTGTGTCCCACTCGAAGCGCCGCAGGTCGTCCCGGACGGCGGCGGGCACGGCGTCCGCGGGCAGGAGCGAGCCGAACAGCGCCGGCGCGGACACGTCGGCCAGTACCGCCCGCCGGACCCGGACGCGTTCGCCCTGCTCGGTGCGGACCTCGGTCACCCTGCCGCCGCCGACCTCGATGCCGGTGACCTTCCGGCCGCACAGTATCCGGGCCCCGCTGTGTTCGCCGCGACGCGCCAGGGCCGCCGCGAGCTCCCCGGCCCCGCCCTCGGGCACCGGATAGCCCACATCCTGCGCGAGCATGGTCAGCACGTACCCCATGATTCCGCTGCCCGCCGAGTCGACGGGAGTGTCGGCGTGCATCGCGTTGCCGAGCAGCAGCAGCCGCGCGTGTTCGCCACCGAACAATTCCTCGGACATCCGGCGCGCCGGCAGCGCCAGCATCCGGACGAAGCGCAGAGCGTCCGCGGTACCGAGTCGGCGGATCAGCCCCGCCGGGCCGCGCACGGGCGGGAAGGGTTCGAACAGGGCGCTCAGGAACGGTTCACGGATGTCTTTCCACTGCTCGGTCAGCCGGATCCAGGTGCTGCCGTCGCCGGGATGCCGCCGTTCGAGTTCGGCCGCGGTCTCGGTGACGTCCGGGAAGACCACCGCGGCGTCCTCGTCGTGCGGACCGGCGGCGTGCCCGTACACCCTCGGCGCCCGGCGCAGCCGCAACCCGTGCGAGGACAGGTCGAGCGCGCGGAAGGCCGGGGAGGCCGCCGCGAGGGGATAGAAGGCGCTGAACAGGTCCATCCGGAAGCCCGGGTGCAGTTCCGCCGTGCGGACTGCGCCGCCGACCTCGTGCTGTTCCTCGAGCACCAGGACGTCCCACCCGGCGTCGGCGAGCACGGCCGCGGCCGTCAGGCCGTTCTGACCGGCGCCGACGACGACGGCATCGACGGTCTCGGTACTCACTCGCCGACGCCCTTCGGCTCGGTGGCGCGTTCGGCCATGAGGACGAGCCGGCGCAGGCATTCGATGTTGCGCGGCAGCACCAGCCGGGCCTGGATCGCATCGGGAACGAGCTGACCCGGGCCGGCGGCGGCCTTCTCCGCCATCTCGATCCGGCAACCGCCGGGTCGCTCGTGCAGGCGCATGGTGATCTCGGCCTGTCCGGCCGGCCACGCCCGCGCACGCAGCTTCAGCTCCTTGCCGGGAACCGACTCCACCACCTCGGTGTGGTCGTTCAGCAGGGCGGGCCACACCCCCACCGAGTGGTGGATGCGGCTGCCCACCGCCGGCCACGTGTCGTCCACCGCCCGGATCCGGGAGGCCCCCACCACCCAGCTCGCGTACGACCAGCCGTCGGCGAGGACGTCCCACACCTGCTGCGACGTCGCCGTGGTGTCGCGCTGCGCCGTCTCACTCATCCCGATACCCTCTCTCGTCGCTCCGCCGCGAGTGGTCACGGCGGCACGCGGCGCCCGACGGTCCCCCGCCCGAGCAGGGCGCTCATCGTCTCGAGCGGTCCGCGACTGCGCAGGACCGGGCTGTCGGTGCCGGCCTCGGCCTGCATACCCGCAATGGCCTCGCGCCACACCCGGGGACCCGGGACGGTCGGTTCCCAGTCCAGGTCCCGGCGGGCCCGGTCGCAGTTCAGCATCGGGGTGTTGTACGCCAGGTCGATCCAGCCACCGGCGATCGGTTGCAGGTGGGCCTGCCAGGTCGCCTCGACGACGGCACGCAGTACCTGCCGCGGCAGCGGGACGGCCCGCGCCCCGAACGCGCCGGCGATGTCGGCCGCCCGCAGCGGTTCGGGCGTCGCGAGGTTGAACACCCCCGGTGCGCGCCGCTCCAGAGCGACGTCGAGGGCGGCGGCCACGTCGTCGGCGTGCACGGCGGGGATCGTCGTTCCGGGGTCCACGGGCAGCAACGGTAGGTGACGGAGCACCAGGTCGGGCACGTATCCCGGCACCGCGTAGCGTCGCAACGCACTGCCACCCGCGTACTGACCGATGAATCCCGGCCGGAACCGGGTGACGGTCGGCGCCGCGGCCGCGTCCGCGACGCGTCGGTCGAGCAGCCGCTCCGCCGCGACCTTGTCGACGCTGTACGCGCACGAGTCGATGCCGGTCGCGGGCCACGACTCGTCGACCGCACGGCCGTACGCCCCGGCCGCGTACACCGCAGCCGAGGACATGTGGACCAGATGCCCGACACCCGCGGCGAGGACGGCGTCGATCACGGCTGCGGTGCCGTCCACCCCGGTGCGGCGCAGGTAGTCCCGGCGGTGCGAGGGCTGGAAGCCCCAGGCCAGGTGCACGACGGCGTCGGCGCCCTCGACGACCGGGCGCAGCCTGGTCCCGGCGTCGGGCGCGGCGAGGTCGATGCTGTGCCAGGTCATCTCGCCGTAGGGTTCGGTGGCCGGGGGCACGCGGCGGGCGACGGCGACGATCTCCGGCGGTTCCGATCGCAGAGCGAGTCGTCGCAGCAGGGCGGTGCCGACGTTGCCGCTGGCGCCGGTGATCACGATGCGCTGTCCCATGATCGCAGGAGTTACCCCACCGGGCTGCGTCGTACACCCGTCGTGGCAGGTTTCACCCGCTCGGGGACGGGTATGCCCGTGGGCATGACGGGCTCGCAGATGGAGATCCTCTATTCCGGGACGGAATCGGCGACGTGGCTGGACGGCCCCGCCGAACTGTTGGGCAGGCAGCTCTCGCGGCTGGCGGACACTCCGGTCGGCGCCGTGCTCCACGGGACGCCGGTGGGTCACCCACTGCATCCGGCACTCGTGACCGTGCCCATCGGGGCATGGACCGCGGCCGTCGCCTTCGACGCCCTGCGGCAACCCGAGGCCGCGCGGCGGCTGATCGGGCTCGGACTGCTGGCGACTCCGCCGACGGTCCTGGCCGGCTGGGTCGACTGGGTGCACACCGACACCGTGCAGCGCCGGGTCGGGCTGATCCATGCGGTGGTCAACGGCACCGGAGCGGCCCTCATGGCCCTGTCCTACCGCCGCCGACGGCGCGGGCGCACCCCCGGCGCGGTGACCCTCAACGCCCCCGGCGCGGTGACACTCAACGCCCCCGGCGCGGTGGCACTCAGCGCCGCCGGCGCGGCACTGATCGGGCTGGGTGGCCTGCTGGGCGGTCACCTCGCGTATTCGCTCGGCGCCAACGTGCGCCCGGCCGAGGTGCCGAACGCTCCCGCCTACGATCCCGTCCTCGCGGGCTCGCCCGACGGAACAGCCTGACGGGCCGACACCGCCATCCGAACCGCACGCCCGTCCCCACGGGCGGCGCGTCCACCTCTCTCCGAAGGATCCGCATGACTCCCCCGCCCCGAGACGGCAGCGACGACAGTGCCCCCTCCGCCTTCGTTTTCGCTCCCACCCCGCTGCTCACCGTGACCATCGAGTCGTCGCCGTCCGACGTCCCGGAACTGCACATCCACGCCGGCGGGCAGGGGTTCTGGATTGCCCGCATGGCAGCCACCCTCGGCCTGAACGTGCGGCTGTGCGGCACCTTCGGTGGCGAGACCGGTCCCGTCGTCAGCGATCTCATCGCACGCGAGGGAGTGTCGGTGCGGCCGGTGGTCACCGCCGGGCAGAACGGCTCGTACGTGCACGACCGTCGCGGCGGCGAGCGCGAGGAGATCGTCGAGGTCCCGCCGCCGACACTCAACCGGCACGAGGCCGACGACCTGTTCGGTGCGGCACTGTCCGAGGGTCTCGACGCGGACGTGGCGCTGCTCGGCGGCCCGCACTGCGACGAGGCGATACCGCACGACGTCTACACCCGGCTGGCCGCCGACCTGACCGCGATGAACGTCCCCGTCGTCGCCGATCTGTCCGGTCCGACGATGACCGCGGCGCTCGAGGGCGGCCTCAGCGTGCTCAAGGTCAGCCACGAGGATCTCATCGAAGACGGTCGCGCCCGGTCCGACGACGTCGACGACCTGATCGCCGCGATGAAGGAACTCGTCGCCCAGGGGGCCCGGAACGTGGTGCTCTCCCGTGCCGGCGACCCGGCGCTCGCGCTCGTCGACGACGAACTGATGGAGATCGTCTCGCCGCCGCTGAACATTGCCGACCACCGCGGCGCCGGCGACTCCATGACCGCGGGGATCGGAGCTGCGCTGGCTGCCGGGCGGCCCCTCGCCGAGGCCCTCCGGCTCGGGGCGGCCGCGGGCGCCGTCAACGTCACCCGGCACGGGCTGGCCACCGGGCAGCGAGAACTCGTCGCCAAGGTCGCCGAGAGCGTCGAGGTCCGGCCGTTCGCGAAGGGGAAGAAGGGGAGGTAGTCACGTGAGAGCGCTGATCGTCAACGACGACGGGGTGGACAGTCACGGCATCTCGGTGCTCAGCCGGGTGGCGGTCGAGGCCGGTCTCGACGTGGTGGTCGCCGCGCCACACGCCGAACGCAGCGGCGCCAGCGCCTCGCTCAGCGCCCTCGAGGAGGACGGCCGGCTCGTCGTCTCGCCGCGCACGTTCCCGGACCTGCCGGACACGACGGTGCTCGCCGTGGAGGCGTCGCCGGCACTGATCACCTTCGTCTCGATGTACGGCGCCTTCGGTCCCCGGCCCGACATCGTGCTCTCCGGGATCAATCACGGCCCCAACACCGGTCATGCGATCCTGCACTCCGGAACGGTCGGCGCGGCGCTGACCGGCGCCAACCACGGCAGTCTGGCCCTGGCCGTGTCCCTGGCGGGATCGGTCCACGAGCACTGGGACGGCGCGGAGGTCATCGCCCGGCATGCCCTGCAATGGGTGCTGGGCCAGGGCGTGCCGGGCACCGTGCTCAACGTCAACGTGCCCGACGTCCCGCTGAGCGAGCTGCGGGGGCTGCGCACGGCACCGCTCGCTGCATTCGGTGCCGTGCAGGCCGACATCGGCGAGTCGGACCAGACCCCGGACGACGACGACCGCCGGTTCGTGACGGTGACGTTCAGCGACATCCGGGCCGACGAGTCCGAGGACACGGATGCGGGCCTGCTCGCCCAGGGCTGGGCGACCGCGACGGTGCTGCGGTCGCCTTTCGAGGCCGCCGACGTCGCCACCGAGGATCTGCCGCGCACCGCGGCCGACCTGGGGTGACCCCGGCGGCACCGAAAGCCGGGAACCCGGTCAGGGTTCGAGCTGGATCTTGATCGCCCCCTCCTGCTTGCGCTGGAAGATCTCGTACGCGTGCGGGGCGTCCGACAGCGGCAGCCGGTGCGTGGCGAAGGTGTCCACACCGAGCGGATCGTCGTCGGTGAGCAGCGGCATGATCTGCGGCACCCAGTTGTTGACGTTCGCCTGACCCATCCGCAGCCGGATCTGCTTGTCGAACAGGGTCATCATCGGCATCGGGTCGGTCATGCCGCCGTACACGCCGCTGAGCGAGATCGTGCCGCCCCGCCGTACCACGTCGATCGCGGTGTAGAGGGCGTGCAGACGATCGATGCCGACGTGGGTCATCAGCGGCGCCGACAGCGCGGAGGGCAGCAGGCCCGTCGCGGTCTGCATCGCCGTCGCGACGGGTGACCCGTGGGCCTCCATGCCGACGGCGTCGATCACCGAATCGGTGCCACGGCCGTCCGTGCGGTCCCGGATCATCTCGCCCAGCGAGTTCCCGGCCTCCTTCAGGTCGATGGTCTCGATGCCGCGCGTGGCGGCCCGCCCGAGCCGCTCGGGCACCATGTCGACACCGATCACCCGGTAGCCGTGGTGCACCGCGATCCGCCCGGCCATCTCACCGATGGGTCCGAGGCCGAGCACCGTCACCGAACCGCCGTCGGGAACGTGCGCGTACTCCACGGCCTGCCACGCGGTGGGCAGCACGTCGGACAGGTAGACGAACCGCGAGTCCGACGGCCCCTCCGGAACCGAGATGTGGGTCGAATCCGCATGCGGCACACGCAGATACTGCGCCTGCCCGCCGGGAACGCTCCCGTACAGCTTCGAGTACCCGAACAGCGCCGCACCGGAACCCTGGTCCCGCACCTGCGTGGTCTCGCACTGGGAGAACAGGCCGTCCCCGCACATGAAACAGCTGCCGCACGAGATCTGGAACGGAATGACCACGCGGTCACCGGGTTTGATCTTCGTGACGTCCGCCCCGACCTCCTCGACGATGCCCATGGGTTCGTGCCCGAGGATGTCCCCCGGCGACATGAACGGCCCGAGCACCTCGTACAGATGCAGATCCGAACCGCAGATGTTGGTGGTCGTCACACGGATGATCGCATCGGTGGGCTGCTCGATCTTCGGGTCGGGGACCGTGTCGACGCTCACCTTCCGCTTGCCCTGCCATGTCACTGCCTTCATCGCCGCTCCTCTCGCCCCGGTCGTGCCGGGCTCTTTTCACCCCGGCCGTGCCGGGCTCTTCTCACCCCGGCCGTGCCGGGCTCTCTTCCTCGTGGGCTACGCGGCACAACGCCGGCTCGAACCGCCTACCCCGCACGGCGGGGCGCAAACCTTCCCTGCCCTACCGCAGCATCGGCGACCAGCGCGAATACCCCGGCCGCAGCTCGACCCGGCCGTCACCGACCCGGCGCACGTCGCGCCACAGCACGAGGAACGCACCACGGTGACGCCACCGCAGATACCGGGCGATCAGCGCGGGCCGGATCTCCTCCGTGCGTTCGTAGCCGAGGAAGGAGCCGCTCGAACTCGGGCTGACGAGCAGGCCCTCGAGCCGCAGCCGGTTCTGCGGCGACTCCACGAACCGCACATCGACGGCGAAACCCACGCGACGACCGTCCGCGTCGTGCACCCGCGCCCCGACGAGTTCACTGAGGCGCACGACGACCTCCGGGGATGCGCGCGACGATGCGGTCCCGGACCCACCGCTCGACCCACAGGTGGTCCAGCCGGTCACCGGTCACGCGCAACTCCACCGTGGTGCCCAGCCGGGCGACGTCCGACCAGTCGATCGTGTCGAGTCGGGAATCGGGCGGTCGGCCGCCGAATATCCTCGTGGGAAGCGCGTTTCCGCTCAGAATTGCCCGCACCGTCGGTGCCGGCGCGGCGGGGTCGACGTCCGTCCCCACCTCGACCCCGGCCAGGTCGACATCGTCGACGGTGGTCACCGGCCGGCCGTCGACGTCCACGACCAGCCGGTCGAGCAGATGCAGCCGGGCATCGACGAGCCGGCCGCGCAGCGGCGCCTCGGGCAGCCGTCCGGATTCGTTCATGCTCCCGCTCCCGTCATCACCAGCAACGGCACCGCTGCGATCGACGCGACCACGATCACCGGAAGGTAGGCGAGGGCGAGCGCGTTGACGACCGGTCCGTTGACGTGTTCTCCCATGTACTCGAGGTCGTTCGCGACCAGGAGGATCGGCAGGTAGGTCAGCGGCAGGGCAACCGCCGAGAACACCACCGACACCTCGGTGACCAGGATCGGGTCCACCCCGGTCGCCAGCACCGCGAGACCGACGACCAGGGCGATCATCATCGACAGGTGGAACCGGGCTGCCTCCGCCGGCCGCCGGAACTTGCCCCACGACCACCCGAAGAACTGCGCGAGCGTGTACCCGCTCGACAGGGTGGTCTCGAGCGCCGCCCCGAAGGTCGCCGCGACGATCCCGACGAGGACGAACGCCAACGCGAGCGTGCCCCCGGCCACCACGACGGGCATCACGACCTCCGACAGCGACGTCACCTCGATGCCGCGGGGAAGAAGAACCACCGCGGCGCATCCGGCGATCGCGACCGACAGGATCCCACCGAGCGGGAACCCCACCGCCACGTTGATCCGGGAGCGGGCGAGATCGGCGACCGTCCACCGCTCCTCCACGGCGCCGGAGGAGAAGAAGAACACCTCGTACGGGGTCATCGCGGCACCGAAGAGGGCGACGGCGTAGAACCAGTACACGGACGTCGCCTCGGACTCGGGGATCGCGGGCGCGAAAGCCTGACCGGTGAGTTCTCCCCAGTCCGGGCCCGTCAGGAACAACGCGACGGCGAACACGATCAGACACAGGCCCAGCAGTCCCGTGACGTTCTCCATCACCGAGAACCGCACCCGCCAGATCACGAGCCACACCGCGAACGCCGCCACGGGCATCCACATCAGCGGTCCCGTCCCCGCGGCCAGTTGCAGGGCCAGGGCCACCCCACCGACCTCGGCGGTCAGGGTCAGCAGATTGATCAGGAAGGACGCAGCGAGGTTCGCCAGCGCCGCGCGCGGGCCGAGCCGTTCCCGGATGATCTCGAAGGTCGCGCGGCCGCTCACCGCGGCGACGCGCCCGGCCATGCTCGCGTACAGGCAGATGCCGCCGACCCCGAGGACGACGACCCAGACCAGGCCCAGCCCGAACCGCGAGCCCACCACGGCGTTGGTGACCATGTCGCCGATGTCGAGGAAGCCGCCGATGGCCGTGAGGATTCCGAGGGCGACACCGAGGAGTCTCTTCATCGGCGTCCCTCCGCGAACTCGGACAGGTAGCCGGTGAGATCGGCCAGGCGGCCCGTCAGGTCCGACGCGGGCGGGGCTGTGGCGACGGCGTCCGTTCGAGCGCGGGCCTCGCCGAGGACGGTGGCGGCGGCATCGATCCGGTCGAGAAGCGCGGCGCGGTGCGCCGCCTGCTGCCCGGTGGCGACCTCGACCGCAGCCACGGCCGAGTAGGCGGCGAGCACCTCGTCGAGTGCGTCCGACAGCACGGTCACGGCGTGGGCGCGGGTGGTGCGGTGCTCGGACACCAGTTCCATCGCCAGTCCCGCGGAGGCGGTGGCCGAGGCGGATTGCGCTGCGGCCCGCGAGAGGTCACCCTCCGCGCCACCCGGCAGCCCCGCACAGCCGCTCAGCACCGCGGCCGATGCGACGAGCCATGCGGCGACCGTCCGCCCCACGCTCCCGTACCCTGCTCCCACCGGATCCACCTCGCAGTCCGATGCCCGCGGGTCCACGAGCGGGCACTGCCGGATACCGCGCCGCGCCCGCGTCGAAACACGCGGGCGGACTCAGGACCGGCGCAGCAGCCGGATCACGGCGCGCTCGACGACGGCCCGGGATTCGTCCGGATCGCCGCACTTTCCGGCTCGCCGCAGTGCGGCACGGATCGTGCGGCCCTCCGCCCAGGCCCGCACCACGCGCGGGTCGACGTACGAGGCCCGTGCCACGGCGGGGGTGTTGCCGAGCTCCTCCGAGACCGCCCGCATCACGGCCGCCTCGACCCGCGCCCGGCCGCGCCGACTCCCAGGCACGTCGTGCTCGGCGAAGGCCGCGGCGGCCAGCACCGTCGCACCCCACGTGCGCAGATCCTTCGCACTGCAGTCCTCACCGGCGAGCTCCTTGAACCGGGCGTTGACGTCGTCCGCGTGCAACTCGCGGATCGCGTCACCGTCGCGGTAGACCAGCAGCCGGCCGGGCCCCCTGCGGACCCGGCGCAGCGCCCCGACAGCCGTCGCCAGGTCGGCGTCGTCGACCGTGACGACCCGCCGGATTCCGCCCTTGGCCGGGTAGTCGAACGTCAGGGCGGTATCACGCAGCCGCACGTGGCTGCGCAGCAACGTCGCGACCCCGTAGGTTCCGTTCTCGGCCGCGTACTCCTCCCCACCCACCCGGAACACGGCCCGGTCCAGCAACCGCAGCGCCACCGCCTCGGCCCGGCGCCGCCCGACCCCCCGCTCGGTCAGGTCGGCCTGCACCTGGTCCCGCCAGGCCGGCAGCCGGGCCGCCATCGCCAGGACCCGGTCGTGCTTCTCCTCGTCACGCTCCTCGCGCCACCGCTGGTGGTACAGGTACTGGCGCCGACCGGCGGCGTCGATGCCCACGGCCTGGATGTGCCCGTCGGGGTGGGGACAGATCCACACCTTGCGCCACGCCGGAGGGATGACGAGTTCGTCGATACGGGCGAGGACGGCCTCGTCGGTCACACGATTGCCGTCGGCGTCCTGATAGGTGAAGCCCCGCCCGCGCCGCACCCGCCGGATGCCGGGACCGAACGGGTTGCTCCGCCGCACTCGCATCCCGGTCGCTCCTCCTCGCGCACTCGTCCACCGGCGCGCTGCGCCGCGGATACCCCTGCGGGCACCCGGACAATCGCAGGTTTCCCGTCCGCGGCACGGGGCATTCCCCACAGGTGACCTCCCTGTGGCTCTCCCGCACCGGCACCGCCCGCACCGACACCGCCCGCCTCGACGACACCGCCCGCCTCGACGACACCGCCCGCCTCGACGACACTCCGTGGCCCGAGGGTCCGGCCCGCTTCGACACCGTCGTGGCCGGGGCCGGCCTCACCGGAGTGGTGACCGCTCTCCTGCTCGCGCGCGCCGGGCACCGCGTGGCCGTCCTCGAGGCCCGCACGGTCGGCGCCGTCACCACCGGCAACACCACCGGCAAGGTCAGCCTGCTGCAGGGCAGCACCCTCTCGAGTATCGCCAGGGGCCATTCGCGCGACGTCCTGCGCAACTACGTGGCCGGCAACCTCGAGGCCCAACGGTGGGTGGTGCAGCTGTGCCGCGAACGGGATCTGCCGATCGAATCCGCGGCGGCCTTCACCTACAGCGCCGGGGAGGAGGGCGCCGCCACGGTGCGCGCCGAGTACGAGGCCTGCCGCGCCGCCGGGCTCGACGCCCGCATGACGACCGAGACGGAACTGCCGTACCCCGTGGCCGCCGCGGTGACGCTGGCGGACCAGTCGCAGATCGATCCGATGCCGTTGCTGCACGAACTGGTCCGGGAATTCCGGGAACGCGGTGGCGCGCTGTTCACCGGCTGCCGGGTCCGGAAGGTCCGCTCGGACCGGAACGGATGCGTGGCCGTCACCGATCGCGGCGAGGTGCGGGCCGGGCACATCGTGCTCGCAACGGGGACACCGATCCTCGATCGCGGCGGATTCTTCGCCCGCCTCGAGCCCCAACGGTCGTATGCGGCCGCATTCGAAGTGCCGGGCGACGTCCCGAGCGGCATGTACCTGTCCGTGGATTCGCCGACGCGCTCGCTGCGCACGGCGTACGGGGGGCAGTACTTCCTCGTGGGCGGCAACGGGCACACCGTCGGGCGGGCACACGATCATCGCGGCGCCGCGGACGATCTCGTCGCGTGGACGGGCCGCCACTTCCCCGGCGCGAAGACCGTGGCACGCTGGTCGGCGCAGGACTATTCGACGCTCGACCATCTGCCGTACGTGGGTCCGCTGCTACCCGGAAACGACCGGTTGCTCGTGGGGACCGGGTACGGCAAGTGGGGAATGACGAACGGGGTGGCTGCGGCCCGGTTGCTGGCGGACCGCATCCTCGGCGAGGCAGCCCCGGAGTGGGGATCGGCGTTCCAGTCCTGGAATCCCACGCAGGTTTTCGACCTCGCGGCCGCGACCCGTCTCAATGCCGCCGTGGCGGTGGAGATGACGCGCGGATGGATGCGTGCCGAGTTGTCCGGGGACGGCGCGCCGCCGCCCGACGGCAGCGGCGAGGTTCGCCGGGACAAGCTCCGCCCGGTCGGGGTGTGCACCGTGGACGGCACCACGCACCGGGTCTCCGCGGTGTGCCCGCACCTGGGCGGTGTGCTGCGGTGGAACGATGCCGAAGCCTCCTGGGACTGTCCGCTGCACGGCTCCCGCTTCGCCGCGGACGGGGGCCTGCTCGAGGGTCCCGCCACCCGGGACCTGCCGCGGGAGTGACGTTTCCCCGTTGCCGGCGTCGGGTACGCGACCGGTGAACCACGACGAAAGGACGACTCGGCGATGAGTGATCCAGGAAACGGCCGGCTGGCGGGACGCACCGTGGCCGTCCTCGCCACGAACGGTGTCGAGGAGGTCGAGCTGGTGGAGCCGCGGCGCGCGGTCGAGGAAGCGGGCGGTACGGTGCGCCTGCTGTCGCTCGAACCCGGCGAGATCCAGGCCATGAAGTCCGACGTGAACGCGGCCGGAAGATACCGGGTCGACCAGGCGGTGCAGGAGGCGTCGGTGTCGGACTTCGACGCGCTGATCCTGCCCGGTGGCACCACCAACCCCGATCACCTGCGCCAGGACTCCACCGCCGTGGCGTTCGTACGGGACTTCGTCGAGTCGGGCCGGCCCGTCGCGGTGATCTGTCACGGCCCCTGGACGCTGGTCGAGGCCGACGTGGTCCGGGGACGGACCCTGACGTCCTACCCGAGTGTCCGCACGGATATCCGCAACGCGGGCGGAAACGTGGTCGACGAGGAGGTGGTCGTCGACGGGAACCTGGTGTCGAGCCGCAATCCGAAGGATCTGCCCGCGTTCTGCACGACCCTCGTCGAGGTGTTCGCGAACGCGGAGCAGCGCGCCGGTTAGCTCGGGTCCCCTCATGCGACCCCGGCGGTCGTGCGCGCTTCCGGGGGCATAATCGGTGCGTGAGTGAACCGAGCACGCGCATCAGCGACACGAGGGCGGGCGACGCCTTCGAACAGGTGTTCGCGAGTGTGAAGCCGCAGCGGGTCGGCAGTTTCCGCTATCTGATCGGCGACGACACGTGGGAATGGTCGGACGACGTGGCACGGATGCACGGGTACACCCCCGGGACCGTACGGCCGACCACCGAACTGCTGCTGAAGCACAAGCACCCCGACGACAAGGTCCAGGTCGCAGCCCTGCTGGGCGCCATGCAGCGCAACGGCGAGCCGTTCAGCGGCCGGCACCGCATCGTCGATGCGCACGGCAAGGTCCGGCCGGTGGTCGTGGTCGCCGACCGTCTGCTGGACGAGTGCGGACGGATCGTCGGCACGGCCGGGTTCTATGTGGACCTGTCCGACGCGTACGAGGACGAGGTCCGCGAGGGCGTCGACGAGGCGGTCTCGGCACTCGCGCACGACCGTGCCGTCATCGAACAGGCCAAGGGCATGATCATGGCGGTCTACCGGATCCAGGCGGATCACGCCTTCGAGATCCTCGCCTGGCGGTCGCAGGAGTCGAATGTCAAGCTCCGCGCGCTCGCCGAGCAGCTCGTCCGGGACGTCTCCACCGGACTCGACGTACCGACGACGTTCCGCAACGAGTTCGACCATCTGCTCATGACCGTGCACGAGCGCGTCCCGTCTGTGCAGACGCCTCCAGGTCCGGTCACGGACTCGGCTGCGGAAGCTCGCACTCCACCTTCGGATTGACCCCGGCGTAGTTCAGCGGTCCCGCGATCACCGTGACCGCGACGGTGGCGAAGTCGGCGCAGTTCTGTTCGGCTTCCGTGAAGTATCCGCGCTGGCCCGCCGCAACCGCTCCGATCACCAGCCACACCAGCACCACGAACGTCAGAATGCGCATCATTGCTCCTAGGGACGAAGACCCGGGAGCCGAGCGGCCCCCGGGTCGTGGGACGAACGACGGGCGCGACCCGGGGGCCGCTCCCCGTCACTGCTGATGCGAGCGCTGCCGTGCTTCGTCCACGTCGGCGTCGGCGCGGGCCTTCTCGGCCTCGGCTTCCTTCTTCGCGGCCTCGCGCTGGCTGTCCGCCTTGTCCTGCTGGGCCCGCCCCTCCCGGGTGAGCTCGTCGTTGCCGGCGACGGCGCCGGCCGCCTCCTTGGCCTTTCCCTTGACGTCTTCGACGACGCCCTTCACGCCTTCGCTCGGTCCGCTCGTGTTCTCTGCCATGCGACTCTCCCTCGTCGGCGTTCCTCGCTTGCGAGCCAGGAATACCCTCGGCGGACTCCGGCAAACCACGCGCGCGTGCGGCAGCCGAACCTGCGCCGCCTACAGCAGAATTCCCACGATCACCACGAGGAAGAGAACGACGATCAGCGCGACCGCACCGATCGCGAGGACGCCGGTGGGCGGAAAATTGTTCCGAGTGCGCGGCTCGGGCGCCGACAGTCCGGAGGTGGTTCCCGAGTCCGGCGGCGTCGACCCCGGTGCCACCCCGCCGCCGGGCTCCAGATCGGGTGTGCGGGCAGGATCGGGATCGGTACCGGAATGTGCCTGCGGATCGGGGATGTTGCGCGGATCGGGTGCGTTCATCACCCACTCCTTTCTCTCGGCGGCCGGTGACCCCGGAACCGACGGGTTCGCGACCGCAGCGGGCACCCCATCCCTCGGAGAATTCCCGCACCGTCTCCGGCCAAACGGCCGGGTGACGACGCGCGTGGAGGGCCGGCGACGACGAGCAGTTTGAGGGGTCCGGGCGCCGGGCACCCGATCCACAGGACCGGACATCCGGAGAGGAGGACCGTGATGACCACGTGCGATACGTGCGGCAACGACTACGACAAGACCTTCACCGTGACCCGGGGCGACGTCTCCGGCACATTCGACAGTTTCGAATGTGCGGCACAGGCGATGGCGCCGCAGTGCGCGCACTGCGGTTGCCGCATTCTCGGCCACGGCGTCGAAGCCGACGGCACCATGTTCTGCTGCGCCCACTGCGCCCGGCAATCGGGGCAGAGTGCGCTCACCGACCGAGCATGAGGAGACAGTGTGACACAGGATGTGGAGAAGCGATGGCGGGATCCCCGCACCGCGCGCTCGGCGGTGCGCTATGCGGCCGTCGTCGTGGTCGCGGCCCTGCTGCTGATGGCGGCGGTGGTGATCTGGGCCGCCGCGAACGGTGACCGGTGCGCCGACGAGGAGTTCCTCGTGTGCACCGACCCGGCACGGCTGGTCCTGGCCCTCGGCCCCACGGCGATCCTGCTCCTCGGCGCGGTCGGCGCATTCGTGCAGACCTACCGGGTGTGGCGCTCGGGTGGGACATGGCCGATCTGGCACGGCACGGGCTGGGGGCTGATGATCCTGACCCTGGTGTACGGGACGATCTCGTCCGGCGTCCTCGTCACGGGGTGAGCCGGCGAGGACGCCCGCCGGGCGTGTTTCGGGAACACCCGCCCGGGCTATTCCTCCGTCCCGGGGCGCAGCGCCCCGCGCACCCCGATGGAGGAACGATGATCCGACCCAGTCCGTATCCCAGGGTGCAGCGCACCCGGGTCCAGGGCTATGCCTTCGCGGTCGGCATCGTGTTTCTCCTCATCGGGGCGCTCGGATTCGTGCCCGGCCTGACCAGCGGGTACGACTCGATGACGCTCGCGGGACAGGAGTCGCACGCCCATCTGCTGGGCCTGTTCCGGGTCTCGATCGCCCACAACCTGCTGCACCTCGCCTACGGCGCGGTGGGAATCCTGGCCGCCCGCAAGGTGCGTGCGTCGCGCATCTACCTGATCGCGGGTGGTGCCGGATACCTGGCGTTGTCGGCGTTCGGCATGGTGGTCGGACACGACAGCCGTGTCAACGTGGTGCCGGTCAATGCGGCCGACAACTGGCTGCACCTGGCCCTGGGCGTGCTGTTGCTCGTCCTGGCGGTCGATCCGCGCGGTAACCGTCGCCCGAAGCCCCCGAAACCTGCCTGATCCGCGGTCGAGCGAGCCGGTGCTCGGACGCAACGTCGCGTCGGCGCATCAGGGCGAGTACGGATCAGGCCGGCACTCGCAGGGCGTGGATCGCGCTCTCGAGGGTGGCATGCGCGTGGACCGGTTCGCCGAGCACCCACAGCAGCCGGTTCACCGCCCGTCCGCCCACGAGCGCCCACCGAGAGCTCCGATGCCGGGCCAGGGTGTCGAGCTCCTCGAACACGGTCAGTCCTGCCGACCCGAAGAACTCCACCTCCGACAGGTCGAGCACCAGACGCGACGAGGTGTGCAGCCGGGCGCCCGCGTAGCTGCACAACGCGGGAGCGTTGCGAAGGTCGAGTTCGCCCGCCACAGCGACCCGGACGAGAGCGGAACTGATTCTCTCGGTGGAGAAATCGGCACCGGTCGAGGCGAAGAAGGTCGACGACCGATCCGAACGGGTGACCCACAGCGATGTGACTTTGCGTTGAGTAGCGACAGTCATGAGCTTCCCATCTTCGGAAGAGGATGGAAGCGTCGACAGAGCGGGACCGCACCGACACCGGTCTCCGCAGGTATGCGGCACCTCCGAGTCAGGCTGTGTGCTCAACCTCACTGACACCCTACGGCAGCCGTTGCGGCACTGCAAAGAGCCGATCTGCCGGACCCGATGCGTCCGGCCGGGGGCCGCTTCCGCATGATTGAGAACACCGCGCCGCGGGTAGTCTCGCCAGGAACACCCGCTCGCCCGGGCCCTCAACCTGCCGCAACGGAGATACAACACACATGGCGAACACGGCATCGATCGATCCGGCCCTCGAACGCACCCATCCCGTAGTGGAGTTGCGGGTACGCGCAGAACCAGGCCAGCTTCCCGTGCTGCGCGCGGTCGCTGCCGCCATCGCCATCCAGCAGGGTTTCGACCTCGACGCGGTGGCCGACGTCAAGCTTGCGATCGACGAGGCGGGCACCCGGCTCATCACCCGCGCGCCGGAAGGTGCGACGTTGTCGTGCCGGTTCCAGGCGATGCCGCCTGCACTGCGGATCAGCGCGTCCGCCCTCACGGTCGACGGCGGACTGACGGCGGACTCGCGGACCTTCGGATGGCACGTGCTCAATGCGCTCGCCGACTCCGTCGACGTGAAGGTGGACGAGACCGACGAGGGGTCTGTCACCACCATCGACGTGTCCCTGACCGACAGCAGCGCTGTTCTGTGACGGGGACCGGCGCCCAACGGCGCAGCGGCCGAGCCGCCGACGAATACGCCGACGTCATCCCCCTTTTCGAGGAGATGACGACGCTCGGCGAGGACGATCCCGCCCGCGGAACCATGCGGGACAGCCTGGTCGAACGGTGCCTGCCACTCGCGGAACACATCGCCCGCCGATTCGACGGCCGCGGCGAGGCATTCGACGACCTCCTCCAGGTCGCCCGCCTCGGCCTGGTCAACGCCGTGGACCGGTTCGATCCCGAGCGAGGCTCGGACTTCGTGTCCTTCGCGGTTCCGACCATCATGGGCGAGGTGCGCCGCCACTTCCGCGACGCCGGGTGGGCGGTGCGCGTCCCGCGCCGCATGAAGGAGATGCACCTGGCGCTGAGCAAGGCGACCGGGGAGCTGTCGCAGCGCCTCGGCCGTGCCCCCACGGCGGCCGAACTCGCCGCGGAACTGGGCCTCGATCCCGAAGAGGTCGCGGAAGGCCTCGTCGCCGGCAACGCCTACCAGGCGGTCTCGGTCGACCGACCGGCCCCGGCCGGGGACGACGGCGTCACCCTGGCGGACACCCTCGGCGACTACGACGCCGCGCTCGCGCACGTGGAGAACCACGAAGCGCTGCGTCCGCTGCTCGCCGCCCTGCCGGAACGCGAGCGCACGGTCGTGCTGCTGCGCTTCTTCGGGAACATGACCCAGACCCAGATCGCCGAACGGGTCGGCGTGTCCCAGATGCACGTGTCACGGCTGCTGACGAAAACCCTCGCCCAGCTGCGTGAACAACTGGGCGAGGGCTTCTAGGACCGCGAGTCGCGTGCCCGTCCCCCGGGTCATTCCTTTCCGGGCCAGGTGCCGGTGACGCGGCGGAAGCCGACCGCGCTCGCGCGGTTCGCCGCCGCGCTCACCGCACCGAAGATCGCACCCTGCACGGCGGCGGAGACCAGCACCTCACGCCACCCGAAGCGGCTGTCCATGGCCTCGGGCGGATCCTCCTGGCCGGCACCGAGCGCCCACACCTTCCGGAACACCATTCCGGCGGCCACACCCGCCAGGGAACTGACTACGAGGCTCACGGGCCGGTACAACGCCTTCTTCACATTTCCTCCACGTGTCGAGGTACGAGGCGGGAGTACCCGGCCGTCGCGGTCTCACACCTGCCGGACGGCTCAGATGGTGGTGGCGTCGATGACGAATCGGTAGCGCACGTCGCTCGCGACGACGCGGTCGTACGCCTCGTCGATCCGGTCGGCCGAGACGACCTCGATCTCGGCGCCGATCCCGTGTTCGGCACAGAAGTCGAGCATCTCCTGCGTCTGCGGGATCCCGCCGACCATGGAGCCGGCGAGACTGCGGCGGTTCCGGGCGAGCGAGAACGCCCGGACCGTGATGGGGTGTTCGGGCAGACCCAACTCGACGAGGGTGCCGTTGCGGGCGAGCAGCGACAGGTAGGCATCCATGTCGAGGTTCACCGATACGGTGTTGACGATCAGGTCGAACGTGCCCCGCAGATCCACGAAGGTCTGCGGATCGGTCATGGCGCGGTAGTCCACGGCTCCGAAGCGCAGCCCGTCCTCCCGCTTGGCCAGTGAATGCCCCAGCACGGTCACCTCGGCACCCATCGCCGCGGCGATCTTCACGCCGACGTGACCGAGACCGCCCATGCCGATGACGGCGACCTTCCTGCCCGGCCCGGCGCCCCAGTGCCGGAGCGGGGAGTACAGGGTGATGCCCGCGCAGAGCAGCGGCGCCGCCGCATCGAGCTCGAGGCCGTCGGGGATCTTCAGGACGAAGTGTTCGGTGACGACGATATGGGTGGAGTATCCGCCCTGGGTCACCTCGCCGTCGCGGCCGACCGCGTTGTAGGTGCCGGTGACCCGGCCGGCGCAGTACTGCTCGTCGCCGCTGGTACACGCCTCACACTCGAGGCACGAGTCGACGAAGCAGCCGACACCGACCCGGTCGCCGACAGCATGCCTGGTGACCTCGGCGCCGACAGCGCTCACCACCCCGACGATCTCGTGACCGGGAACGACGGGGTAACGGGTGCCGCCCCATTCGTTGCGGGCGGTGTGGATGTCGGAATGGCAGATCCCGGCGTACCGGATCTCGACGAGCACGTCGAGGGGACCGAGCTCGCGCCGCTCGATGGTGGTCTTGACGAGGGGAGCGTCCGCCGCGGTGGCGGCGTACGCAGCAACGGTAGTCATGCGTTCATGCCTACCTGCCGGCGCGACGACGCGCACCCGCGGGGCTGCTCGCGGGTGCGCGCCGGCGGTTACCGTCCGGCGGCCCGGCGCCGCAGTCGACGTGCGGCGGCGACCAGGTTGCGCAGCGACGGCTCGAGCTGCCAGTAGTGCCGGGTCTTGAGCCCACCGTCCGGATTGGCCCACAACCGGTCGAGTTCGACGGACTCCGCAGCGGTGCTGAGCAATTCGTCGAGTTCGTCGATGTCGGGAATGCGTGCCGATCGGCTCTCGTAGACCCCGGGCCCGACACCGTGGGTGAGCGCCTTGTCCTTGATGGCCTCGAGCACCCAGCGGATCGAACGGGTCGCGACGATCGCCGTGACGTCCGCGTCGAGCCGTGCGATCGCGTCGACCACCGACGCCTGACCGGAGTAGGTCAGGTGCGTGTGGATCTGCGTCTCGGGCTTGGCGCCGCCGGTCGCGAGCCGGAATGCGTCGACCGCCCAGTCCAGGTACTCGGCCCGGCCGTCCTGCCGCAAGGGCAGCAGTTCCCGGATCGCGGGCTCGTCGACCTGGATGATCGCGATGCCGGCCCGCTCGAGATCGGCGATCTCGTCGCGGATCGCCAGCGCCAGCTGGTCGGCCGTCTCGTGCAGCGGCTGGTCCTGCCGCACGTACGACCGTGCCAGCATCGTGACCGGGCCGGTGAGCATGCCCTTGACCGGCTTGTCGGTCAGCGACTGCGCGAACGCGATCCATTCCACCGTCATCGGCTTCGGCCGCACGATGTCGCCGTAGAGGATCGGCGGACGCGTGCACCGCGAACCGTAGGCCTGCACCCAGCCGAAGTGCGTCGTGGCGAAGCCCTCGAGCAGTTCGGCGAAGTACTGGATCATGTCGTTGCGCTCGTGCTCGCCGTGGACGAGCACGTCGAGACCGATGTCCTCCTGCAACCGGATGGTGGACTCGATCTCCTCCTGGATGCGCTTGACGTAGTCGTCCCACGACATGCGGCCCTCGCCCAGCTCGTAGCGAGCCTTGCGGACCTCGGCCGTCTGCGGGAACGACCCCAGTGTGGTCGCCGGCACCGGGGGCAGCTTCAGGCGCTCCTGCTGCGCGGCGCGGCGCTCCTCGTACGGGACCCGGCGGCGGTGTTCGGGTCGCAGGGCGTTGACGCGCGCGCGGATCGTGTGCTTCTGCTTGAAGTGCACCGAGGTCGGCGGCTTGCGCCACCGCTCCTCCGCCCCGGTGGTCAGTGCCTTGGCGAGCGAGACCACCTCTCCCACCTTCTGTTTGGCGAACGCCAGCCGGTCCGCCACGTCGCCCGGGATGTCGTACTCGGCGAGCACGTCGTAGGGCACGTGCAGCAGCGAGCACGACGTGGAGACCACCAGGTCGGGCGCCACGGCGGCGAGGCTGCTCAGGTATTCGAGCGTGCGGTGCCGGTCGGCCTTCCACACGTTGCGGCCGTCGACGACCCCGGCGTAGATGCGTTTGCGCTTGAGTCCCGGCACCGCGGCCAGCTCCTCCGCGCTCATCCGGCCGTTGACCAGGTCGAGACCGATGGCCTCGACCTTGGTGGCAGCGAGGAGGGGCAGCGCCTCGCCGAGGTGACCGTAGGGACCGGTGACGAGCAGGCGCGGGCGCAGCGGTGCGTGGGAGAGGGTGTCGTAGGCGCGCGCGAACGCCTCGAGCTCCTGCGGGGTGCGATCCTCGGTGAAGGACGGCTCGTCGAGCTGCACGCACCAGGCGCCGGCGCGCGCGAGCTCCGCGAACAGCTTCTCGTATTCCGGCAGCAGCCGGTCGAGCAGATCGAGCGTGGAGAACCCGTCCTGCTCCGACGTCTCCGAGACCTTGGACAGCAGCAGCAGGGACATCGGGCCGAGCACGACCGGCCGCAGCTCGATGCCACGGGCCTTGGCGCGCTCGAACTCGTCGAGGACCGCCGCCGAGTTCAACGCGAAGGTGGTGGTCTCGTCGAGCTCGGGCTGCCGGTAGTGGTAGTTGCTGCCGAACCAGCGGACCAGCTCGAGCGGCGGGAAGTCCTCACGGCCCCGGCACAGCGTGAAGTAGAAGTCGAGCGGATCGAGCTCGCCGACGAGCGGACGGAACCGCTCGGGGATCGCACCGAACAGCAGTGCGTTGTCGAGCACGTGATCGTAGTAGGAGAACGTGTTGCCCGGCACCTGGGTGAGTCCGGTGGCGGCGAGTTCGCTCCAGGTGGACTCCTGGATCTCGCGGGCCACGGCGACGAGCTCGTCGCGCGTGCCGGTCCCGTGCCAGTAGGCCTCGAGCGCACGCTTGAGCTCACGGCGGGGTCCGATGCGCGGATACCCGAGAATGCTGGAGCCGTATCCGTCTGCATTGCTGGCCATCAGGGGTCGACCTTTCCCTCGATGCACCTCGCGCCCGTGCCCCGACAGCCAGCGCAACGGCTGTGCTGTCGGCACACGGGCGCCGAGATGCGGTGTGGTGCTACCTACCTAGCTGACTTTCTTGGCGGCACGACCGTTGTCGGCATACTCGTAGAAGCCGGCGCCCGACTTCTTGCCGACGAGGCCCGCCTCGACCATACGCAGCAGGAGCGGCGGAGCCGAGTAGAGCGGCTCCTTGAACTCCCCGTACATCGAGTCGGCGATCGACTTGACCGTGTCCAGACCCACCAGGTCGGTCAGGGCGAGCGGACCCATCGGGTGCGCACATCCGAGAACCATCGCCTTGTCGATGTCCTCCTTGGTGGCGAAGCCGGATTCGACCATCCGGATCGCCGACAGCAGGTAGGGCACGAGCAGCGCGTTGGCGATGAAGCCGGCCCGGTCGGAGGACCGGACGACCTGCTTGCCGAGCACCTCGGAGGCGAAGGCCTCCGCGCGCTGGGAGACCGCGGGGCTGGTCTTGAGCGTGGTGACGAGCTCGACCAGCGGCAGCACCGGAACCGGGTTGAAGAAGTGCATGCCGATGACCCGCTCGGGCCGGGTGGTGGCGATGCCCAGCTTCATGATCGGGATCGACGAGGTGTTGGACGCCAGCACCGCATTCGGATCCGTGACGATCTTGTCGAGTTCCGCGAAGATCTCGGCCTTGACCTTCTCGTCCTCGACGACCGCCTCCACGACGAGCTGGCGATCGGCGAAGTCGCCGAGGTCGGAGGTGAAGCGCAGCCGCCAGGCGGCCTGCTCACGCTCCCGTTCGGTGATCTTGCCGCTGCTGACACCGCGGTCGAGGGACCGGAGGATGCGGGCACGCCCGGCAGCCGCGAGCTCGCGGGTCTGCTCGTACACAAGTACGTCGACATGAGCGCGCGCGCACACCTCGGCGATACCTGCGCCCATCATCCCGGCGCCGATCACGCCGACGCGCTGAATCTTTTCGCTGGTCACGTCAGCTCCTACTCGTCATGTGGGGGTCGTGAAGGTGGTTTTCGACAGAGGGTGGATACGGCCGCGGCGGGACCTGGTCGTCCGAGATCCCGCCGCGCCTGCATCCGTTGCCGGTTCCTAGTGGAACTGGCCCTCCTCGGTGGAGCCCTTCAGGGCAGCCGTGGAGGTGTTCGGGTCGACGGTGGTGGCGATGGCGTCGAAGTAGCCGGCGCCGACCTCACGCTGGTGCTTGATGGCGGTGAAGCCGCGCTCCTCGGCCGCCTTGAACTCGCGCTCCTGCAGGTCGACGAAGGCGGTCATGCCCTGGCGGGCGTAGCCGTGGGCCAGGTCGAACATGCCGTAGTTCAGCGAGTGGAAGCCGGCGAGGGTGATGAACTGGAACTTGAAGCCCATCGCGCCGAGCTCCTTCTGGAACTTCGCGATGGTCGCGTCGTCCAGGTGCGCCTTCCAGTTGAAGGACGGCGAGCAGTTGTAGGCCAGCAGCTGGTCCGGGAACTCGCCACGGACGGCCTCGGCGAACTTCTTGGCGACCTCGAGGTCCGGCACGCCGGTCTCCATCCAGATCAGATCGGAGTACGGCGCGTACGCCTTGGCGCGCGCGATGCAGGGCTCGATCCCGTTCTTGACGCCGTAGAAGCCTTCGGCGGTGCGGGTGCCGTCGAGGAACTCGCGGTCACGCTCGTCGACGTCGGAGGTCAGCAGCGTGGCGGCCTCGGCGTCGGTGCGGGCGATGACGACCGTCGGGACGTCGGCGACGTCGGCCGCGAGGCGAGCCGAGGTCAGGGTGCGGATGTGCTGCTGGGTCGGGATGAGCACCTTGCCACCGAGGTGGCCGCACTTCTTCTCCGACGCGAGCTGGTCCTCCCAGTGCGAACCGGCGACACCGGCCGCGATCATCGCCTTCTGCAGCTCGTAGACGTTGAGCGCGCCACCGAAGCCGGCCTCACCGTCGGCGACGATCGGGGCGAGCCAGTTCTCGACGGAGGTGTCGCCCTCGATCTTGGCGATCTCGTCGGCGCGCAGCAGCGCGTTGTTGATGCGGCGGACGACCTGCGGCACCGAGTTCGCCGGGTACAGCGACTGGTCCGGGTAGGTGTGGCCGGACAGGTTCGCGTCGCCGGCGACCTGCCAGCCGGACAGGTAGATGGCCTTGAGGCCGGCGCGGACCTGCTGCACGGCCTGGTTGCCGGTGAGGGCGCCCAGCGAGTTGATGTAGTCCTCGTTGTTCACGAGGTCCCACAGAATCTCCGAGCCGCGGCGGGCGAGGGTGGCTTCCTCGACGACGGTGCCCTGCAGCTTCGCGACCTGCTCGGCCGTGTAGTTGCGGGTGATCCCCTTCCAGCGCGGGTTGGTGTCCCAATCCTTCTGGATTTCCTCAGCGGTCCTCGGGGTGCCGGTGGTCGACATCTAAGCTCCACTCTCTAGATCTGATCCGCGCCGGAAGCTCTGCAGTACGTGCGTACTACTTCACATCCTTCGCGGACCTTTCGGATGTACCACTCGACAATGACACACCCGGAAAGTGCCGTCTACCTGTTGCTAATGCCAATCTTCGCTAGGTTTTCCCACACCCTTGCAAAGGTTGTAAATGTTCGGGGCGTCCAACGAACGCGGCCGCCGAGCCCCGAGCTACCCGCCGGTAGCAACTACCTCGGCATTGTCCGCGCCGGCGCCTCGGCCGGGCGCGGGTCACGAAACCCCCGAACGCGAGCCCACCAGCCACAGGAGCAAGAGATGCCGTCGCGATTGTGATCAGTCTCACAAGGTGCACTCCGGCAAATCGGGAAGTCGCGCCGGTCGAATCGGTGGGGGGCTCGAGATCGCTCGTCTACCATGTGCGCGTTGATCAGTCGGGGCCGGTCACGCCGATCGGGCGTGCCCACTCCCCACTCGCACACGAGTCGAGGAGGGCGCCATCCTTTCCGCCACATCGAAGCCGGTGATCGAGGCCACCCTGCCGATCGTCGGCGCCCATATCGGCCGGATCTCCGAACTGTTCTACGACAAGCTCTTCGCGGCCGCGCCTTCGCTGCGGACCGACCTGTTCAACCGCACCAACCAGGAGAACCGGGAGCAGCAGAAGGCACTCGCCAGCTCGGTCGCCGCGTTCGCGACGCTCCTGGTCACCGAGGACGCCGCGGACATCGACGCGATCATGGCCCGGATCGCCGCCAAGCATGCTTCGCTCGGCGTCCAGGCACCCCACTACGAGGTGGTGCGGCACCAGCTGTTCGCCGCGATCGCCGAGGTGCTCGGCGACGCGGTCACCCCCGAGGTCGCCGCGGCCTGGCGCGAGGTCTACACGTTGATGGCCAACTCGCTCATCGAGCAGGAGGCAGCCCTCTACGACAAGGCCGGGGTCCGGCCCGGTCAGATCTGGCGCGTCGTCGTGGTCAGCGACGTCCAGTTCGACGGCGCCGAGGTCGCGACGCTGACGCTGCGCTCCCCCGACGGCACCCCGCTGCCGGATTTCCTTCCCGGACAGTACATCTCCGTCGCCACCACGCTGGGTGACGGCACCCGCCAGATCCGCCAGTACACGCTCGTGCGCAGCCACGTCCCGGGCGAGTGGGCCGTCACCGTCAAGCGGGTCCGGGGCGGGATCGTCTCCCCGTTCCTCGCCGGGGGCGTCGGCATCGGCACCGAACTCGTCGTCTCCCATCCGTTCGGCAGTCTCGTCGTCGAGGACGGCGACGATCCCCTGGTGCTGATCTCGGCCGGCATCGGCATCACCCCGACGCTCGCGGCGCTGCAGCACCTGGCGGCGCACCGATCCGAGCGCGAGGTTCTCGTCGTGCACGTCGACCGCTCCCCCTACGACCATGCCCGCCGCGCGGAGACGCAGGCCCTGGTCGATCGCCTTCCGCGGGCCCGCATGCAGACCCGCTACTCCGAGTTCGAGGAACTCCGCGAGGACGGCCACTCCCCGCTCGACGGGGTCGAGTTGCCGGCCGACCCGCAGGTCTACGTGTGCGGTCCGGTCCCGTTCATGCGGTCGATCCGGCAGACGCTGCTCGCTGCGGGGGTGTCGCCCGACGCCGTCCACTACGAGGCCTTCGCGCCCGGATCCTGGCTGGGACTCGAGGAGAGCTAACGTTGCGAATCCGCCGTTGCAAAGCTGTGTAGACGCTCGTACGCTGGGGTGATGCCAAAGACGTTCGTCGGCGCCCGCCTGCGCCAGCTGCGGACCGAGCGGGGACTGAGCCAGGCAGCACTGGCCAAGACCCTGGAGATCTCGGCCAGCTACCTCAACCAGATCGAGCACGACGTGCGGCCGCTCACGGTTCCGGTCCTGCTGCGCATCAGCGAGGTCTTCGGGGTCGACACCACGTTCTTCTCGTCCCAGGACGACACCCGGCTCATCGCCGAGATGCGAGAGGTGGCTCTCGACCAGGAGATGGGCATCGACGCCGACGCCCAGGAGATCGCCGCGATGGTGTCGGCCCACCCCGGGCTGGCACGGGCCATGGTCAACATGCACCGGCGATTCCGCAACACCACCGCGCAACTCGCCGCCGCCACCGAGGACCGGTACAGCGACGGCAGCGGCACCGGCACCATCACCATGCCGCACGAGGAGGTCCGCGACTACTTCTACCAGCGGCAGAACTACCTGCACGACCTCGACACCGCCGCCGAGGAACTCGCCACCCGGATCCGCTTCCATCGCGGCGACATCTCCGGCGGCATCATCAAGCGCATGGAGACGGTGCACGACGTGCAGCTCGTCCGTCGCGTCGACCTCGGCGAGAACGTCCTGCACCGGTTCGACCCCGCCACGCGCACCCTCGAGATCTCCGCGCGACTGTCGGGCGGCCAGCAGGTGTTCAAGCTCGCCACCGAGCTCGCCTACCTCGAGTGCGGGGAGCTGATCGAGAAGCTGGTCGCCGAGGGCGCGTTCACCAGCGAGGCCTCCCTCGCCCTGGCCCGCCACGGCCTCGCCAACTACTTCGCCGCGGCGATCATGCTGCCGTACGCGCAGTTCCACGAGATGGCCGAGGACTTCCGATACGACGTCGAGCGGCTCTCCGCCTTCTACGCGGTCAGCTACGAGACCATCGCCCACCGGCTGTCGACCCTGCAGCGGCCGAAGCTGCGCGGCGTGCCGTTCTCGTTCGTCCGCGTGGACCGGGCGGGCAACATGTCCAAACGCCAGTCCGCCACCGGCTTCCACTTCTCCACCAGCGGCGGCACCTGTCCCCTGTGGAACGTGTACGAGACGTTCGCGTACCCGGGCAAGATCATGACCCAGCTCGCCCAGATGCCCGACGGACGTCGCTACCTGTGGGTCGCGCGCACGGTCGAACGCCGCGCCGCCCGCTACGGGCAGCCGTCGAAGACCTTCGCGATCGGCCTCGGCTGCGAACTGCGCCACGCCCACCGCCTCGTCTACGCCGACGGACTCGACCTCAGCGACGCCAACCCGGGTACCCCCATCGGTTCCGGCTGCCGAGTGTGCGAGCGTCTGAACTGCCCGCAGCGCGCATTCCCCCCGCTGGGCAAGGAACTCGTCATCAACGAGCACCAGAGCTCGGTGTCCCCCTACCTCATCAAGTAACACCCGCGCACGTATTCGCCGTGCGCGAAAGCAATTGCGTGCGCGGCTGACTGCGACGTTCGCGGATACTCTGTCCACAGGCGGACTATTCATCCACAGATCGCCGCCGCCCGCCCGCGGCTCGCGGACGCAGCGCCGGTATTCGGGCACGCTCCCCGTATGAGCGAACCCACGCCACTGCTGCGTCCTGCCGTCCTCGCAACCGGGATCACCGACGCCGAACTACGCCGAGGAATCCGTACGGGTCGTCTCGAACGCATCGTGCCCGGCGTGTACCTCGAGCGTGAGGACGCCGGGCAACTCGACGACGCGGCACGCCACGTGCTGCGGATCCGGTCGGGCGCAGCGCGGTTGCACGAGGGCGCCGCGATCAGCCACGTCTCGACCGCCGTCGTCCACGGCTTCGCGGTCTGGCGCACCGACCTGTCCCGCATCCACCTCACCCGCGATCGCGCGTCGGGCGGTCGACGCACTCCGCGTCAGCACGTCCACGCCGCGGCCCTCCCCCACGACGAAGTCGAGACCGTGGAGGGGATCCGCGTCACCTCGGCTGCGCGGACGGTCGTGGACCTCTCGCGCACGGTCACCGCCGAGGAGGCCGTGGTGGCGGGGGACTCCGCGTTGCGCGGGCATCCCGGCCTGCGGCCGGCGCTGGCCGCCGCACTTCACCGGGCCGGGGCGCGGACGGGAATCGCCGCGGCACGGCGCATCGTCCCGTTCCTGGACGGTCGCAGCGAGAGTCCCGGCGAATCGATCAGCCGGCTCCGCATCCACCAGGCCGGAATGCCGGCCCCGGCGCTCCAGCACGAAGTCCGGACGAGCGAGGGCCGATTCGTCGCGCGGACCGACTTCTTCTGGGAAGAGACCGGGATCGTCGGCGAGTTCGACGGCATGGGCAAGTACGGGACCGGCGACCCCGGAGCCACCGCCGAAACGGTGCGGCGCGAGAAGCTGCGCGAGGATGCGCTGCGAGACCTCGGCTTCGAGGTGGTCCGCTGGACGTGGGCGGAGCTGTTCCGGTTCCCGACCGTCGTCGCCCGCTTCGAACGGGCCATCGCCCGATCGCGTCGCTGCGAACAGCCGCGAAACTCCCAGGCATCCGCATCGGCAATTGCTGGCGCGGACGGCTATTCGTGGTGCGGATAAGGTGCTACCTCGGGGTGTGCGCGTTCGGCAACGAGGTCGTAACACGCGTCATGAACTCGTCACCGCGAGACATTCCGACGCAACACCGGCCGCCTACTCTTCGGACCCACGGATACAGCGCTGTATACGCAGCCCGGATATACCGGGCCCCGTCCGGTTCCCACCTTCGACGAAGGGCACCTCCATGCCAGTTGCCACATCCACGTTCGCCAGGCGCGCCGTCGCCGCGCCGGTCGCGCTGGCCGCCGTCGGCCTCGTGCTCAGCGCCTGCGGCAGCAAGGCCACCGACAGTACCGACGCCGCCGGGTCCGCCTCGTGCGTCGACACCTCCGGGGACACGATCAAGGTCGGTTCGCTGAACTCGCTGTCCGGCACCATGGCGATCTCCGAGGTCACGGTGCGCGATTCGATCGCGCTGGCCGTCGAGGAGATCAACGCGAACGGCGGCGTTCTCGGCAAGCAGATCCGGATCGTGGCCGAGGACGGCGCGTCGGAGCCGACGGTGTTCGCCGAGAAGGCCGAGAAGCTGATCAGCTCCGACTGCGTGGCCGCGGTGTTCGGCGGGTGGACGTCGTCGAGCCGCAAGGCGATGCTGCCGGTGTTCGAGGACCTGAACTCGCTGCTGTACTACCCCGTGCAGTACGAGGGCCTCGAGTCGTCGCCGAACATCTTCTACACCGGCGCCACCACCAACCAGCAGATCGTGCCGGCGCTGGACTACCTGAAGGAGAAGGGCGTCGAGTCCCTCTACCTCGTGGGCAGCGACTACGTCTTCCCGCAGACCGCGAACCGCATCATCCGCGCGTACGCCGAGGCCAACGGCATCGAGATCAAGGGTGAGGACTACACCCCACTCGGATCCACCGACTTCTCCACGATCGTCAACAAGGTCCGCACCGCCGACGCGGACGCGGTGTTCAACACCCTCAACGGCGACTCGAACGTCGCGTTCTTCCGCGAGTACTCCAACGTCGGCCTCACCGCCGCCGACATGCCGGTGATCTCGGTGTCGATCGCCGAGGAGGAAGTGGTCGGAATCGGCGCGCAGAACATCGCCGGCCAGCTCACGGCCTGGAACTACTACCAGACCGTGGGCGGTCCCGAGAACACGGCGTTCGTCGATGCGTACAAGGCGAAGTACGGTGCGAACAAGCCCACCTCCGACCCGATGGAGGCCGCGTACGCCTCGGTGTACCTGTGGAAGAACACCGTCGAGAAGGCGGACTCGTTCGCCGTCGCCGACGTGCAGGCCGCGGCCGACGGCGTCTCGTTCGACGCGCCGGAGGGCACCGTCACGATCGACGGGGACAACCACCACATCACCAAGACGGCCCGCATCGGCGAGATCCGGGGCGACGGACTGATCTACACGGTGTGGGAGTCGAACGGGGCGATCGAGCCGGACCCGTACCTCGAGAGCTACGACTGGGCCGCCGGCCTGTCCGGCAGCTGACCATCGTGACCGGGAAGCCGACGAGAAGGGAGGCGACATGGATGTCGTTGTAGGACAGCTGTTCACGGGACTGAGCATCGGTTCGATCCTGCTGCTGGCGGCGCTGGGCCTGTCGCTGACGTTCGGGCAGATGGGCGTGATCAACATGGCCCACGGCGAGTTCATCATGGCCGGCTCCTACACCGCGTACGTGGTGCAGCAGGTGGTCTCGGCCGCCGGGGTGTCCCTGCTGGTGTCGCTGCTCGTCGGTTTCCTGGTCGGCGGCGTGATGGGGGTGCTGCTCGAGGTCACCCTCATCCGCCGCATGTACCACCGCCCGCTCGATACCCTGCTGGTGACCTTCGGCGTGGGCCTGTTGCTGCAACAGGCCGCCCGCGACATCTTCGGCGCACCGGCCGTCAACGTGGTTGCGCCGCAGTGGCTCTCCGGTGGCGTGGAGATCCTCGGGGCGGTGGTGCCCAGGACCCGGCTGTTCATCCTCGCGCTGGCCGTGATGTGCGTGGCGATCCTCATCGCGGCGATGAAGTTCACTCCGATGGGCCGGCGCATCCGGGCCGTCGTGCAGAACCGCGACCTCGCCGAGACGGTGGGCATCTCGTCGCGGCGCACCGACATCACCACGTTCTTCCTCGGCTCCGGCCTGGCCGGCCTGGCCGGCGTGGCGCTGACCCTGATCGGCTCCACGAGCCCCACCATCGGCCAGTCCTACCTGATCGATGCGTTCCTGGTGGTCGTCATCGGCGGCCTCGGACGGATCGAGGGTGCCGTCATCGCGGCGGTCGCGCTCGGACTGCTCAACTCGTTCATCGAATACTCCACCACCGCATCGATCGCGAAGGTGATCGTCTTCGTGCTCATCGTGATCTTCCTGCAGGTCCGGCCGCAGGGCCTGTTCGCGGTCAAGACAAGGAGCCTGGTCTGATGCCTGCCCCGACACGTCTTCCGGCGCTCACCCGGCCCGGACCGGCCCGCACGTGGGCCGGGTTCGTCCTCGCCGCACTCGTTCTGTTCGCCCTCGCCCCCGCCGTGTTGTCGGACTTCCGTCTGAACCTGCTCGCGAAGTTCCTGTGTTTCGCGATCGTCGCCGTCGGGATCGGTCTCGCGTGGGGCCGCGGCGGCATGCTCACCCTCGGCCAGGGCGTCTTCTTCGGCCTCGGCGCCTACCTCATGGCGATGCACCTGAAGATCGCCGACGCCGGGCTGCGCGGCGACACCGTCCCGGACTTCATGCAGATCGCCGGCATCCGCGAATTGCCCGGCTACTGGGCGCCGTTCGCCTCTCCGCTGGTGACGATCGCCGCGATCCTGGTGCTGCCCGCCCTGGTCGCGGTGCTGCTCGGGCTCGGCGTGTTCAAGCGCCGCGTCAAGGGTGCCTACTTCGCGATCCTCTCCCAGGCCCTGACCGCCGCGTTCGCGATCCTGCTGATCGGCCAGCAGTCGATCGGGGGATCGAACGGGCTCAACCGCTTTCGCAGCTTCTTCGGCCTGTCCCTCGCCGACCCGGCCAACAAGCGCATGCTGTTCTTCGTCGCCGCGGGTGTCCTGCTCGCCGTCGTCGCGCTCACCCGGCAGTTGATGTTCTCCCGCTACGGCGAACTGCTCGTGGCCGTGCGCGACCAGGAGGAGCGGGTCCGCTTCCTCGGCTACGACCCCGCCGACGTCAAGGTCGTCGCCTACGCCACAGCGGCCTTCTTCGCGGGCATCGCCGGGGCGCTGTTCGTGCCCATCGTCGGCATCATCTCCCCCGCCGACGTCGGCGTCGTCCCTTCCCTCGCCTTCCTCATCGGCGTCGCCATCGGCGGACGCACGACCCTGCTCGGCCCGGTCCTCGGCGCCATCGGCGTCGCGTGGGCCCAGACCGCCCTGTCGGAGAGCTTCCCGTCCGCGTGGACCTACGCGCAGGGCCTGCTGTTCATCGTCGTCATCGGGTTCTTCCCCGCGGGCCTGGCCGGGCTGGCGACGTTGCGCCGGCGACGCACCCGCACCGGCCCGGCGCGCCCGATTCCCGAACCGACCACGACGATGGAGCCGGCGAGATGACCGAACCCCACTACGGCGGCAACGCCGGCATGTCCAGCGAGTACCTCGAGATCCGCGACCTGCGGGTCAGCTTCGACGGCTTCACCGCCGTCGACGGCGTGGACCTGACCCTCCTGCAGGGCGACCTGCGCTTCCTCATCGGCCCCAACGGCGCCGGCAAGACCACCCTCGTCGACGCCGTCACCGGCCTGGTATCGGCCACCGGGTCGGTCACCAAGTCCGGCATCGAACTGCTCGGCAAGAAGGTGCACAAGATCGCCCGCCTCGGGGTGGGCCGCACCTTCCAGACCGCGTCGGTGTTCGAGCAACTCACGGTGCTGCAGAACCTCGACATCGCCGCCGGCTCCGGCCGCTCCCCGTGGTCGCTGCTGCGCCGCCGCACGACCGTGCTGCCGCAGATCGAGGAAGCCCTCGAGACGATCGGCCTGACCGGCCTGCGCGACGTGCCCGCCGGCATCCTCGCCCACGGGCAGAAGCAGTGGCTCGAGATCGGCATGCTGCTCGTCCAGAACTCCGACGTGCTGCTGCTCGACGAGCCGGTCGCCGGGATGAGCCACGACGAACGCGAGGAGACGGGGCAGTTGCTGCGCCGGATCGGGGCGCAGCGCACCGTCGTCGTCGTCGAACACGACATGGACTTCATGCGCGCCTTCGCCACCTCCGTCACCGTCCTGGCCCGCGGCAGGGTGATCGCCGACGGCACCGTCGAACAGGTGCAGAACAACCCGCAGGTCCAGGAGGTCTACCTCGGGACCGCCACTGCAGTACAGGAGGCGTGAGATGCTCGAGCTCGTCGACGTGCGGACCGGTTACGGCCGCACCGAGATCATCCACGGGGCCACCCTGACCGTCCCCGCCGACGGGGTCGTCGCCGTCATGGGTCACAACGGAGCCGGAAAGACCACCCTGCTGCGCGCCGCCGTCGGCCTGCTGCCCACCACCTTCGGCCGGATCCTCCTCGACGGTGCGGACATCACCTCGCTGCGGCCGGCCGCGCGCGTCGCCCGCGGCCTGGCCTACGTCCCCCAGGGCCAGCAGTCCTTCGCGCAGCTCACCTGCGCCGAGAACCTGCAGGTCGTCGCCGACGGACGCAAGCGCGGCAAGCAGCTCGTCGCCGACATGCTCGAGCTGTTCCCCGCCCTCGTGCCACTGCTGGACCGGCGCGCCGGTCTGCTCTCCGGAGGCCAGCGCCAGCAGCTCGCGATCGCCCGCGCCCTGATCACCGAGCCCCGCATGCTCATCCTCGACGAACCCACCGAGGGGATCCAGCCGTCGGTCGTCGCCGAGATCGAAAGCACCGTCGTCGAACTCAGCCGGCGCGGCGACCTCGGGGTGCTGCTCGTCGAGCAGCACATCGGTTTCGCCCTGCAGGCGGCGCAGCGGTACTACGTCCTCGAATCCGGACGCATCACCGCCAGCGGCGACGGCGGGACCGATGCCGCAGGCACCGTCCGCGCGGCCATGGCGATCTGATGAGCGCCGGCGGCACGCGGCGTGATCGGGTCTACCGGGCGCTGCGTTCGGATCTGATGACGGGCGTTCTGCCGCCGGAGACACGGCTCGGCGAGGAACGGCTCGCCGAGCAGTACGGGGTCTCCCGCACGCCGGTGCGGGAGGCGCTGGCGCGGCTGGTGTCCGACGGTCTGGTCGAGCGGCGCGAGCAGGGGCTGTTCCCGTACCGGCCGCGCTTCGACGACCTCGCCGACCTGTACGAGCTGCGGACCACGTTGGAGCTGCGCGGCATCCGCCGCGCGCTGGCCGATCCGTCGATCCGGCACGATCCCCACGTGCTCGGCGCCGAGCTCGACCGGTGGTACGCGCTGCGGCGCGACCTGCCCGAGCCGGATGCGGGCTTCGTCGGGCTCGACGAGCAGTTCCACCTGGCGTTGCTGTCCGCCGCCGGCAACCCGGCCCTGTGCGACGCGCTGGCTGCCGTGAACGCGAAGGTCCGGCCCGTGCGCATGTTCGACTACCTGACGCACGACCGGATCGCGGCGACCGTCGACGAACACATCGGTGTGGCGGAGGCGGTGCTCGCCGGCCGTCTCGAGGACGCCCACGACCAGCTCCTCGCCCACATCGACACCTCACGGGCGGTGGTGGTGCAGCGCGCCGAGCAGGCCCGGACGATGGCCCGATTGGCGCGTGCCGTGCGAGACTGACCGGCATGTCGCCTCGCATCCGGCCCGGACGGTTCAAGGAACTCGGCCCGCTCAACTGGGCGGTCTGGCGCGTGCTCTCGACCGCGGCGGGAACGAAGGACGCGCACCTGTTCAGCACCCTGGGCCGCACCGGCGGCCTGTTCCGCGGCTGGCTGCACTACTCCGGCAAGCTCATGCCGTTCGGGCGGTTGCCCCGGTTCGAATCCGAACTGGTCATCCTGCGGGTGGCGCACCTACGCGAGTGCGGCTACGAGATGGACCACCACACCCGGCTCGGCCGCCGCGCCGGCATCACCCCCGAGATCCTGCAGCGTATCCTCGACGGACCCGGCGCGCCCGGCTGGAGCCCGCGGCACCGGACGATGCTCACAGCCGTCGACGAGTTGATCGCCACCGGAGACCTCGGCGACGAGACGTGGGCGGCGCTGGCCGCTCACCTCGACGACCGTCGGATGATCGAATTCTGCCTGCTCGTAGCGCAATACGACGGACTGGCCACCACCATCGGCGTGCTGCGCCTCGAGCGGGACTTCTGAGAGCTCTTCCTAACCGTCGCTTTACCGCGGGCAATCTCGGCGAAACACGACGTCCATAGCGTATACAGCTATGTCGACACGTACGGATACAGCCACGGCGCAACCGCTGCGGACGCGCGTGTACCGGGAACTGCGCACCGAGCTGATGAACGGTTCGATCCGCGTCGGCGAGCGGCTGACCGAGCCGAAACTGTCCGCGCGGTTCGGGATCTCCCGCACCCCGGTCCGGGAGGCGCTCGCGATGCTGTGCGCGGACGGGCTGTTGCGCCGCGAGGAGTTCGGATTCTCGCCGGTCCCGGTGAGCATTCCCCGCGTCCGTGACCTCTACGAGCTGCGGATCACCCTCGAACTGCAGGGCATTGCGCGGGCGATCGACAATCCCGATGTGCGGCACGACCGCGTCGCCCTCACCGCCGAGCGCGAACGATGGTTGCGTCTGTCCGCCGACCCGCCGCAGCAGGAACCGGGTTTCGTGGTGCTCGACGAGGAGTTCCACATGGCCCTGATAGCCGCGTCGGGCAATGCGGAACTGGCCGGCTCGCTCGAGTCGGTCAACTCCCGGATCCGGCACGTGCGGATGTACGACTTCATGGTCAACAGCCGGATCGAGACGTCGATCGCCGAACATCTCGCCATCGTCGATGCCGTCCTCGGCGACGAACTCGAACTCGCCCACCGGCTGCTGCACCGGCACATCGGCGAATCCCTCGCGGTGGTGCTCGACCGGGTGACCCGCGCCGTGTCGGCGATGTCGTTCGCTCACTGAGGTCCGTTCCGCCCCATACCTTCCCCTTCCCCGTCACCGAAGGAGCCTGTCGTGACGTTCGCTTTCGACACCCTGCTCGTCGCCAACCGCGGCGAGATCGCTTGCCGCATCATGCGTTCGGCGCACGCGCTGGGGCTGAAGACCGTCGCCGTGTACTCGGATGCGGACGCGTCCGCCGCGCACGTCGAGATGGCGGACATGGCCGTGCGTCTCGGCCCGGCCCCGGCAGCGCAGTCGTATCTCCGGGCGGATCTGGTAATCGAGGCGGCCCTGTCGGCGGGCGCCGGCGCGGTCCATCCCGGCTACGGATTCCTCTCGGAGAAGGCCGAATTCGCGGACGCCTGCGAGAAGGCGGGCATCGCGTTCATCGGGCCCACCCCCGGGCAGCTGCGGGTCTTCGGCGACAAGCACACCGCGCGAGAGGCGGCACGCGCCGTCGGCGTCCCGCTCGTCGAGGGCAGCGGCCTGCTCGGGTCCGTCGACGCCGCCCTCGCGGCCGCCGACACCGTCGGTTACCCCGTGATGCTCAAGGCCGTCGGCGGCGGGGGCGGCATCGGGATGCAGGCCTGCCACACTCCGGGCGAACTGCGGGACGCGTACGAGCGGGTGCAGCGTCTCGCGTCCGCACACTTCTCCTCGTCGGGGGTGTTCCTCGAACGGTTCGTCGCACACGCCCGCCACCTCGAGGTGCAGGTGTTCGGCGACGGTCGCGGCCGCACGATCAGCCTCGGTACGCGCGACTGCTCGTTGCAGCGACGCAACCAGAAGGTCGTCGAGGAGGCGCCCGCCCCGAACCTGCCCGACGCGGTCGTCGAGGAACTGCTCGCGTCGTCGCGCCGGCTCGCGTCGTCGGTGAGCTACCGCTCCGCCGGCACCGTGGAGTTCGTGTACGACGTCGAACGCGGTGAGGCCTCGTTCCTCGAGATGAACACCCGTCTGCAGGTGGAGCATCCGGTCACCGAGGAGGTCACGGGCGTGGACCTGGTGGAGTGGATGCTGCGGCTCGGCCGGGGCGAGACCGAGATGCTCGACGCCCTGCCCGACAGCGGGCCCCGCATCCTCGGTCACGCCGTGGAGGCGCGCGTGTACGCGGAGGACCCGGGGCACGACTACCGGCCCAGCGCCGGACTGCTCACCGCCGTCGAGTTCCCGGCCCACACCCGCGTCGAGACGTGGGTGGACACCGGCACCGAGGTGAGTTCGTTCTACGACCCGATGCTCGCCAAGATCATCGTGCGCGGCGAGTCCCGCCGCACCGCGTTCGCGGCGCTCGCCGAGGCGCTCGACGACACGCACCTGTACGGCGTGCAGACGAATCTGCCGCAGCTGCGGCGCGTCTGCACGGCGGAGCAGGTGCTCGGGGCCGCCCACACCACCGCGACGCTGCGGGAGGTACGGGCGACGGGCCACCGCATCGACGTGCTGCGCGCGGGCACCATGACCACGGTGCAGGACTTCCCCGGCCGGATCGGGTTGTGGGCGGTCGGCATTCCGCCGTCGGGTCCGATGGACGACCTGTCGATGCGCGCCGCGAACGGCGCGGTCGGCAACCCGGAGGGGGCACCGGCGCTGGAGTGCACGTTGCAGGGCCCGCGCCTCGAGTTCTCCGACCCGACGCTCGTGTGCGTCACCGGTGCCCCGGTCGTGGTCACCGTCGACGGGACCCCGGTGCCGATGTGGGAGCCCCTGAAGGTGCCGGCCGGCGGCGTGCTCGACGTCGGATCCCCGGCCGAGCAGGGCCTGCGCACCTACGTCGCGGTGCGTGGCGGTCTCGACGCCCCGCTCTACCACGGCAGCGCTTCGACGTTCACACTCGGCGGCTTCGGGGGACTCACCGGCAGGGCCGTGGCCACGGGCGACGTGCTCGGTGTGGCCGAGTCCCGCGCGCTAGCCTCCCCGGCACCGGTACCCGTGGACCGCCGGCCGGAGTTCACCCACACGTGGCATCTCGCCGTCACCGAGGGTCCGCAGCCCGCACCGGCCTACTTCACCGAGGACGACCTGGCCCAGTTCTACGACACCACGTGGACGGTGCAGTCCCACGCGAACCGCACCGGCATCCGTCTGGACGGCCCGAAGCCCACCTGGTCGCGGACGGACGGCGGCGAGGCCGGGCTGCACCCGTCGAACCTGCACGACAACCCCTACTCGGTGGGCGCGCTCAACGTCTCGGGCGACACCCCGATCCTGCTCGGCCCGGACGGTCCGAGCCTGGGCGGGTTCGCCTGCCCGCTCACGGTCGTCTCCGGTCACCGCTGGAAGATGGGGCAGATCCGGCCCGGGGATTCGGTGCGGTTCGTCCCCGTGACCGACGAGGCGGCGGTCGAGCTGCGCGGCGCCGCCACCCGCGCCCTCGACGTCCCGCCCGTGGCGCGGCCCGCCGCGCTCGACGGCGGCCGGCTGGCCGGTACCCCGGCGTTCCTGGACCGTCCCGAGGTGGTGTACCTGCGGGGCGGCGACGACAACGTCCTCGTCGAGTACGGCGACATGGTGCTCGACCTGGGGTTGCGGATGCGGGTGCACGCCCTGTCCGAGGCGCTCGCGGCGCTGCGCCTGCCGGGGATCGTCGACGTCACGCCGGGGGTGCGCTCGCTGCACGTGCACTTCGACCCGGACGTGCTGCCCCAGCACCGCCTGCTCGGGACCCTGCAGGACCTCGAGACGGAACTGCCGGCCACGCACGATCTGGTGGTGCCCAGCCGCACCGTCCGGTTGCCGCTCTCGTTCGACGACCCGTCGATCGCCGAGGCGATCTCCCGCTACCACAGCGGTGTGCGCGACTCGGCGCCGTGGCTGCCGTCGAACACCGAGTTCATCCGGCGCATCAACGGACTCGACTCGGTCGAGCAGGTCCGGGACACGGTGTTCGACGCCGAGTACCTCGTCCTCGGTCTCGGCGACGTGTACCTCGGTGCGCCGCTGGCCGTCCCGCTCGACCCCCGGCACCGGCTCGTGACGACGAAATACAACCCGGCACGCACGTGGACCCCGTCGGACGCCGTGGGCATCGGCGGCAAGTACCTGTGCGTCTACGGGATGGAGTCCCCCGGCGGCTACCAGTTGATCGGGCGGACGGTACCGATCTGGTCCGGATACCGGCAGTCCGGGCCGTTCGAGGACGGCAAGCCGTGGCTGTTCCGCTTCTTCGACCGGATCGTATGGGAACCGGTGAGCCCGGAACAGCTGCTCGAGTACCGCGCCGCGTCCCTGGCGGGCCGGTTCGACGCCGACGTCTCGGAGGGTACGTTCGCCCTCGCCGACCATCTGCGGTTCCTGGCGGACAATGCCGAGTCCATCGACGCGTTCCACGAGCGTCAGGCCGCGGCGTTCGAGACCGAGAAGCAGGCATGGCACGCGGCCGGTGAGTTCGACCGGGCCGAGACGACACCGGCAGAGGTCACCGAGGCCGTCGACCCGCTCGCCGGGATGCCGGCGGGATCGGTCGTCGTCGAAGCCCCCATGGTCGGCAACGTGTGGCGGGTCGAGGTGGCGGAGGGCCAACAGGTCGGCGCCGACGACACCGCCGTCATCCTCGAGGCCATGAAGCTCGAGATGCCGGTGCCGGCCGCCGTGGACGGGATCGTCCTGAAAGTCCTCGTCGGGCCGGGCGCGAAGGTCGCCCCCGGCACTCCCCTTCTCGTGATCGGAGCAGCATGAGCATCGTTGTGGAACAGGAACTCTCGGCTGCATCGACATCGAGCCGGGCGCGAGCGGAGGCGGCGCTGCGCCGGATCGACGACGTCGACCGGCCCGAGGTGTGGATCGCGCTGCGGCCTGCCGCCGAGGTGCTCGCCGACGCCGACGCCGTGGACGCGCGCGTCGCGGCGGGCGAGCACCTGCCGCTCGCAGGCCTGCTCGTGGCGGTGAAGGACAACGTGGACGTCGCCGGGATGCCGACCACGGCGGGCTGTCCCGAATTCGCGTACACCCCCACCGATACCGCGGCGGGCGTCGCGCGGCTCGTCGACGCCGGCGCGGTGATCCTGGGCAAGACCAATCTCGACCAGTTCGCCACCGGTCTCGTCGGCACCCGCAGCCCGTACGGCGCGGTGCGCTGCTCCTGGGATCCGGAACGGGTGTCGGGCGGCTCGAGTTCGGGTTCGGCGACGGCGGTCGCGCTCGGCATCGCGGACATCGGGATCGGTACCGACACCGCGGGTTCCGGCCGCGTCCCGGCCGCGCTGCAGGGTCTGGTGGGGATCAAGGCCACGCTGGGCGTGATCCCCGCCCACGGCGTGGTGCCGGCATGCGTGGACTACGACTGCCTCACGGTGTTCGCCACGTCGCTCGACCTGGCGGCGACCGCCGCGGCGGTCATGGCCGGGCCGGAACCGCGCGACCCGCGCAGCCGGACGTGGCCGGCCGACGTACCGTTCGCGGCGCCCGCGTCGCCGCGGGTCGCGGTTCCGCGCGCCGGGAATCTCGTCGCGCTGTGCGACGACTACCGGGACGCATTCGCGCGCACCGTCGGCGCGGCGCGCGACGCCGGGATGGAGGTGACCGAGGTCGACGTCACCCCGCTCCTGGAGGCCGCGACACTGCTCTACGACGGCGCCGTCGTCGCCCAGCGGTATGCGGCCGTCGGCGAGTTCCTGGCGACGAACCCCGCCGGAGCCGATCCGACGGTCGCGGCGATCGTCGCGGCCGCGGAGCACCCGGCGGCGCACGAGCTGGTGGCCGACCTCGACACGCTGACCCGCGCCAAGGCGTTCGCGGCGGGCCTGCTGGACGGGTTCGACGGGCTGTTGCTGCCCACCACCACCGAGCACCCGACGATCGCGGCGGTGCAGTCCGACCCGATCGGGATCAACCGGCGGATGGGCACGTTCACGAACTTCTGCAATCTGCTCGACATGGCGGCCGTCGCGGTACCGGGTGCACCGACCGCCGAGGATCGTCCCTTCGGGGTGATGTTCGTCGTGCCGGCCTTCGCCGATCAGGTCGCTGTCGATCTCGCGGCCCGGCTGACGGGTGTCCCCACGCCGAAGTTCGTCTCGGGCGGGGTGGAGCTGGCGGTGTTCGGGGCGCACCTGCGCGGCCAGCCGTTGCACGTCCAACTGGAGCAGATCGGTGCCCGGTTCGTCGACGAGGTCCGCACCTCCGACGCGTACCGGCTGACGGCGCTGAGGACCACTCCCCCGAAGCCCGGTCTCGTCCGGCACGGCGCGGGCCGGGGCGCGCCGATCGCCGGCGAGCTCTTCCGGGTCTCCGAGGCGGGACTCGGCCGGTTCCTGGCCGCACTGCCCGCTCCGATGACGCTCACCAGCGTCGAACTCTCGGACGGGCGCTGGGTCGTCGGTTTCGGTTGCACGCACGACGCCGCGGCGGACGCCGTCGACATCACCGAGTTCGGCGGCTGGGTGGCCTACCGGACGCGCTGAATCGGTGCGCGACTTCGGAATCTGCCCACGCCACGGCGTGGGCGGATTCCGGTTCACCGCTTCGATTTCCGAGCGACGGCCCGGGCGAATCTCTCGGCGACGAGGTCGAACCGCTCCAGGTCCGCCCACGTCCACCGGACGACCTCGAGGCCGAGATCGCGCAGCGCGTCCTCGCGGTGCTTCTCGGCCACGAGGTCGCGTCGGTCGGAGTACTTTCCGGCGCCGTCGAACTCGCCGACGACGCCCGGGGTTTCCCAGAAGAAGTCCACCCGGTACCGGCGTCCGTCCCGAGCCACGACCTCGTGTTGCAGTTCGGGCCGCGGCAGGCCGCATCGCGTCATCCGCAGGCGAGACAACGACTCTCCGACACTCTCGCTGCGCCCGTCGAGCAGACGCACCGCGGCGGCCGCCCGGGACACCCCGGTGCGGTGGCGGGCGGCGGTGAGAACATCCGGCAGGCGTTCCCGCGCGGACGGTTCGGCGCGCAGGCCGGAGTCCCCGGCGACGACGGCCTCGTCGAGCGGCAACGACCGCGCGAGGTCGACGATGGTGCGCGCCACCGAGGTGACGTGGACGCCGTCGACTGCGACGACGTCGCCGTCGCGCCAGTCGGTCCCGTGCACGTGGAGGTACGTGGCCCTGCGCCCGCTCGCGGATGCCCGCGAGACGTGCACCCGGCGCAGGTCGACGTTCCACACGTCCAGTCCGAGCAGGACGGCGGCAGACACGTGGCTGAGTGCCTCCCCGGGGCGGAGAGCCGCGGCGAAGTGCCGCGCCAGGACCCGGTGGCGGCTCACGTCGTCGAGGGACGCGACGTCGGTGCGGCGCAGATAGACGCCGGGTTTCAGCGCAACGAGGTCTCCGGCACGCAGCGCCGCCCGGATCCGGTCGTCCGGCACGCCTTGCGTCAGGAGGTCCTGTCTCGTCACGGCGATGGGATCGGTCATGCAAGGAGGGTGACGCACCGCTCGGGCGGCCGCGGCTCGACTTTGCGCGGACCGGCACATCTGGGGATGAAGCCGCAGCCTGTGGATAACCGGGATTCCCACGGCGTTTCGGAATCCGCTCACGCCACGACGTGAGCGGATTCCGAAGGGGCGCGCGAATCCGCGATCGTCAGCGCGGCGGCGGCTCGACCTCCACGCCACCGTGCTCGTGCTCCGGACCGGCGGCCGGGTGGTCTGCCGGCAGCCGGCTGCGGAAGCGGGCCGCCTCGCTCGGCGCCGTCTTGCGCGACGGATCGTCCGCGCTGTGGTACGGACCGGGCTTCGGTCGCGGCTTGCCGCCGGGGAACGCGAGGCGCAGGATCGTCCGGTGCACGGTGCCCCACTGCTTCGACAGGGGTCCGGTGTTGTACGGCAGCCCGTACCGCTCGCAGATGTCCTTCACCGCGGGCGCCACCTCGGAGTACCGGGTGCTCGGCATGTCGGGGTAGAGGTGGTGTTCGACCTGGTAGCCGAGGTTTCCGCTGATGACGTGGAACAGCGGACTGCCCTCGATGTTGGCCGCGCCGACCAGCTGGCGGACGTACCATCCGCCGCGGCTCTCGTTCTCCACCTCCTTCCGGCTGAAGGTGTACGTCTGGTCCGGGAAGTGCCCGCAGAAGATGATCGCGTGCGACCACACGTTGCGGATGATGTTGGCGGTGAAGTCCGCCGCCAGGGTGGCCAGGAACGTCTTCTCCACGCCCGGCAGGACCTTGTCGAGCACGTCGGCGACGGCGTCGGCCCGCGGGGCGGCACCGCCGCGCCCGAGACGGCCGAGTCCGCGCAGCCGGCGTCCGATGCGAGAGGTCCGCGGCTGCGGGATCCGCCCTCCCGACAGCAGCGCCGCGGCCGCGAACGCGCCGGCCGAGACCAGGGGCCAACCCACGTAGTCCTTGACGAACTGCCGCCGCGCCTTGCCCGCGATGCCCTTCAGCTCCTCGAGCACCTGCCCCGGCGTCTTCTCTCCCGCCCACAACGCATCGAGGTCGAGGTCGTGCAGCGCCACCCCCCACTCGAAGAACGCCATGAGCAGCACGTTGTAGAACGGCTGGGCCAGGTAGACCGGGTGCCACTTCTGGTGCGGATCGATCCGCATGATCTCGTACCCGAGATCCTTGTCCTTGCCGCGGATGTTCGTGAAGGTGTGGTGGATGTAGTTGTGGGAGTGCTTCCAGCCCGCCGCGGTCGAGGCGGTGTCCCAGTCCCACACCGACGAATGGATGTCCGGATCGTTCATCCAGTCCCACTGCCCGTGCATGACGTTGTGGCCGATCTCCATGTTCTCGAGAATCTTGGCCATGCCGAGGCATGCCGTGCCCGCGACCCAGGCCGACTTCGACGCCGAACCCAGGAGCAGCGCACGGCCGGCGACGGCGAGCTGTCGCTGCGTCGCGATCACGGTCTTGATGTAGCGACGGTCCCGCTCCCCCAGCTCGGAGTAGACCCTGTCGTGGATGGCGTCGAACTCCTTCGCCAACGCGTCCAGCGTTTCCTCGCTCAGATGCGCGAGTGGACTCTCGATCTCCGTCGTCATCTCGCGTTCCTTCCGTTCACAGCTCGATTTCGATGTCGCCTTCGGCGGTGTGGATGCAGGTGCGGACCGCAGCGCCGACGGGTTCGGCGACCTCGTCCGTGCGCAGGTCCCGCACCTTGCCGGAGCGCAGCGTGCCCACGCAGGTATGGCAGATCCCGATCCGGCATCCGTACGGAAGCTGCAGACCCGCCTTCTCGCCCGCCACCAGGATCGGCGTGCCGCCGTCGCATTCGACGTCGGCCTCGCTGTCGAGGAAGTGGACCGTGCCGCCTTCACCCGATCCCGCATTCCCGCCGATGATCGGCTGGAAACGCTCCATGTGGAGTTTTTTCGGATCACCGTGGTCGTTCCAGTGCTCGACGAATGCGTCGAGCATGTCGCCGGGGCCGGAGCAGAACGCCTCCCGCTCCCGCCAGTCGGGGCACAGCTCGTCCAGATCGGCCGGCGTCATGCGGCCCTGCTCCGCGGTGAGCCGCAGCACCAGCCGGAACCCGGACCGGCGTGCCTCGAGGTCACGCAACGTGGAAGCGAAGATGACCTCGTCGGCGGTGCGCGCCGAGTGCACCAGAACGACGTCGTCGAGGCGGTCGCGGTGGTCCAGGCTGCGCAGCATGCTCATGATGGGGGTGATACCGCTGCCGGCACTGACGAACAGCATCTTCGCAGGCAGTGGATCGGGCAGGGTGAACACGCCCTCGACCTCGCCGAGCCGCACCACGTCGCCGGGCTGGATGCGGCGCACCAGGTGCGGCGAGACCACGCCGGTCTCGACCACCTTCGGGGTGACGCTGATGAGCCCGTCCTCGGGATCGGGATCGGAGGTCAGCGAGTAGGCACGCCAGTGGTAGACGCCGTCGATGATCACGCCCAGTCGTACGTATTGACCGGGGCGGTGTCCGCGCCACTCGTAGGCGGGACGGATGAGCACGGACGCCGCGTCGGGACCTTCCGGTACCACCCGCTCGACCCGGCCCCGCAACTCCCTCGTGGTCCACAGGGGATTGATCATCTCGAGGTAGTCGTCGGGCCGGAGAGGAGTGAAAAGGTGTCGGACGGCGCGCAACATCATTCTGCGCACCGGATGCACCCTGGGACGCGCACCCCGTTCTGCCATGCCGACAAGGTACCCCGCGTCACGGGTATCCAATCAGGTTTCGTCGTTGCCCGAGACGACGACAGCCCGCGGCGACGTTTCGGTCACCGCGGGCTGAGGCCGGTACATCCGAACGGGGATCTGCCCGCGCGGAGGATCTTCGACGCGCCGGGATCAGAAGTTGATCATGTGGCCTGCGAGGCCGTGGATGGCCTCCTGCAGCGCCTCGCTCAGCGTCGGGTGGGTGTGGACGTTGCGGGCCAGTTCGTTGACCGTCAGGTCCCACTTCTGCGCGAGGGTCAGCTCGGGCAGGAGTTCGGAGACGTCGGGGCCGATCAGGTGGCCGCCGAGCAGCTCTCCGTGCTTGTTGTCGGCGATCAGCTTGACGAAGCCGTTGGGATCGCCGAGGCCGTGGGCCTTGCCGTTCGCGGTGAAGGGGAAGGTGGCGACCTTGACGTCGTAACCCTCGTCGCGCGCCTGCTGCTCGGTCAGTCCGAAGCTGGCGACCTGCGGCTGGCAGAACGTCGCACGCGGCATCATCCGGTAGTCGTCGAAGGTGAGGGTCTCGGCGCCGCCGATGGTCTCGGCCGCGACCACGCCCATCGCCTCTGCGACGTGCGCGAGCATGAGCTTGGCGGTGACGTCGCCGATGGCGTAGATGTGCGGCACGTTGGTGCGCATCACGTCGTCGATGGCGATGGCGCCCCGGTCGGTGAGCTCGACACCGGTGTTCTCGAGGCCGAAGCCCTCCACCCGCGGGGCGAACCCGACGGACTGCATGACCTTGTCGACGACCACGGACTCGACGTTGCCGGACTTGTTGTCCTTGATCGCGACGGTCACCTTGTTGCCGTCGTCGTCGATGGACTGCACCGCGGCCCCGGTCATGATCTTCACGCCGAGCTTCTTGTACGCCTTCGCGATCTCCTTGGAGATGTCGGCGTCCTCGTTGGGCAGCGCCCGGTCGAGGAACTCGACGATGGTGACGTCCACGCCGTAGTTCTTCAGCACGTAGCCGAACTCCATGCCGATGGCACCGGCGCCGACGATCAGGATCGAGCCCGGCAGGTCGCGGGTGAGGATCTGCTCCTCGTAGGTGACGACGTTCTCGCTCAGCTGCGTGCCGGGCAGCAGCTTGGTCACCGACCCGGTCGCGATGATCGCGTTGTCGAAGGTCACCGTCTCGGTCCCGCCCTTGTTGAGCTCGACCGAGATGGTGTTGGCGTCGACGAACGAGCCGGCACCGTCGTATTCGGTGATCTTGTTCTTCTTCATCAGGAAGTGCACGCCCTTGACGCGGCCGTCCGCGACCTTGCGGCTGCGGTCCAGGGCCGCACCGAAGTCGAAGGACACGTCCCCGGACATGCCGAACGTCTTGGCCTCTTTCGTGAAGAGATGCGCCAGTTCGGCATTGCGGAGAAGCGCCTTGGAGGGAATGCAGCCCACGTTCAGGCAGACACCACCCCAGTACTTCTTCTCGATGATGGCGGTGCTCAGGCCCAGCTGTGCCGCGCGGATAGCAGCGACGTACCCACCGGGACCGGCTCCGAGGACAACGACGTCATAGTGTGAGGTCACGAACAAACAGCGTAGACCTGCCGCTCCGGCGTGTCTGCGGATGGTCCGGTTACCCGCCGGTAGTCCCGGCACCAGGCACGAATCGGGCGTGCACACGGGCCCGAACGTGGCGGAAGCGGCGGGCGCAGCCCCCGGTCAGCGGCGGAAGCTCCGCATCCGCCGCACGTACCGCAGCACCTTCCGCACCGGCACCGGTCGCGGCCAGTCGACGGCACGGAACCACGCCTCGCTGCCGCCGTCGACCACCACGACCGAGCCGACGAGGAAGTCGGCGGCCGGGGACAGCATGAACTCCACCCACTCGGCAATCCGGTCCGGCTCACCGAACCCCCCGATCGGGACGGGGAAACTCCGGACCCGATCGCCCTCCGGGCTCGCGAGCTGAGTGTCGAGGAGGGGGGTCGACACCGCGCCCGGCGCGAGGACGTTCAGGCGGATCCCCGCCCCCGCCCAGTCCGGGGTCACCGCGTTCCGGCGCACCCAGTGGGTGACGGCGATCTTCGACGCGGCGTAGGTGAAGGGGGCGGCCGCGGGCCTGATGCGTCCCGCCCGCCGCACCCCCTTCTCGAGGTCGCCGGCGAGAAACGCCCGCACGGCCGACATGGGCACGGCCGGGGTGGTGGTCGTCGAATTCGACCCGAACACCACGACCTTGCTGTTTCCGGCCGCGGCGAGCGCCGGCCGCCACCCTTCGAGCAACTCGATCACGCCCCGGACGTTGACCTGGGCGAGGGTGTGCTCCTTGCCGGGCACCGGGCCGAGACCCGCCGCGAGCACCGCACCGTCGAGCCGGTTCCCGGCCCGCTCGAGGGTTCGACGCACCGCCGCGGACCGCCCCGCGGGGGTCGAGAGGTCGGCGACGACGTCGGCCTCCTTCAGGTCGACGGTGATCACGGTGTGGCCCGCGGCCCGCAGCCGGTCCGCGCTCGCCGCGCCCATGCCGGACGCCGCCCCGGTCACCGCGTACACGCCCATCGCCACTCCCTCGTCGATCCGGTTCCGACCGGCACGCTACCGCCGGAGCCGCCCCGAACCAAGCAGTTGCTCGCCCGCCACCTCGGGGCCTCCGGGCGCGTCTGTCCTACGCGCGCGAGCCGCGCGACGGCGCCCCCTACGCGCGCGCGAGCCGCGCGACGGCGCCGCGCAGCAAGCTCTCGTACCGGTCCAGCTCCCCAAGCCCGATCACCTGCGGACTGGTGGTGATCGACAACGTGACCGCGTCGCCGATTCCGTGCACGCCGTGGGTCAGGCCCATGACAGGCGACAACCCCGGGAAACCGGCGGTGAAGCGCACGGCGGCCCCGCCGAGCACCAGGTCGTCCGCGCCGCGGTACACGCTGGACACGACCGTGTTGCCGGTGACGGTTCGCGGCACCGCACCCAGGTCGGCGCGGGCGAGCCCGAACCGCAACAGCGGCGCCGGAAGGTGCGCGAACGGACGGTCCCGGAGATCCACGGCCGGATGCACGAGCCGTCGTCGCCGCAGCGCCAGGTCGGCGGCGATCGCCGCGGCACGCTCCCGGGGATCGTCCACGTGCGCGAACAGCCGGACACCGGCGCTGCGGTAGGAGTTGCGCGCCGTCCCGTTCGGGGCGACGGAGACCGGCACCTCCGCGCCGAGCCGGTCGGCCGGGAAGTCGCCGAGGAACTCGCCGAGCGCGGACGCGATCGCGGTCAGTGCACCGACGGTCACGGTCCCCACCGTGCGCAGGTCCGTCGCGGAGCACACGATCGTCCGCACCGCACGCCCCGGGCCGGGGTCGGTGTTCACGGCGCTCAGCGGACATCCCGGGGCCGCCGGCGGGACAGCCGGATCGGCCAGGTCCCGTTCGGCGCGGCCCGCGCGTACCCCCGTCGCCAGCAGTGCGCCCAGCTGGATCGGCACCCGGGCCACGGCACGCAGCAGCATCGCCGGCACCGACGGCGCCTCCGGCCCCGTCGGGGTACCGTCGGCGGCCGGGCCCGTACCCGACAGCAACGCCCGGGCCAGGGTCGAGGCGCGCATCCCGTCCGCGAAGGCGTGCGAAACCTGCAGCACCACAACGGTTGCGGTTGTGGCGCAGCGGGGCGCCCCCGTCACGCCGGCCAGCAGATGCACTCGCCACGGCGAGGTCGTGATGTCGAGCCGGTCGGTGAGCAGTTCACCGAGGGCCCGCTGCACTCCCGGCCAGGACGGATCCGGCAGCCGGTGCACGACGAACCGGTCGGCGCCGACTAGCCCCGCCGCCCAGTACGGATAGTCCAGACGACCCGGCACCGGCACGGCGCGCAACCGGAGTTCGGGGACGGCCGACGCCCGATGCCGAAGCTCGGTCACCAGGGTGTCCGGGTCGCCGGCTTCCCCTTCGAAACAGAACAGCAGGAACTGGTCGCTGCGGACACGGTCGTCGAGCCAGTCCCGCAGGGCGTCGGAGGGATGCAACTGCATTCCGCCAGTGTGGCGGGCGCGGCGCGGGAGCCGCGCCCGCGGTCCCCGCCGGGTCGTCCCGGGCCGGATGGGTAAGAATTGCCTATGGCCGACGACACGAACGACCCGCACCTCTGGCTCGAGGACGTCACCGGCGACGACCAGCTCGGGTGGGTGCGCGCGCACAACGACCGCACCGTCGACGAATACACCCGCACGGAGGCGTTCGGGACGCTGCAGTCCCGGATCCGGGAGGTGCTCGACACCGACGCGCGCATCCCGTACGCGCGGCGCCGCGGTGAGTATCTGTACAACTACTGGCGCGACGCTCGGCACGTGCGCGGCCTGTGGCGGCGGACCACCATGGAGCAGTACCTGCGCGACGAACCGGACTGGGACGTGCTGGTCGACCTCGACGCGGTCGCCGAGGCGGAGGGCGAGAACTGGGTGTGGTCGGGGGCGCAGGTGCTGCGACCCGACCAGTCCCGGGCCCTGATCGGACTGTCACGCGGCGGCGCCGACGCCACCGTGATCCGCGAGTTCGACATGGAGTCAAGGAAATTCGTCGACGGACCGGACAGTTTCACGGTGCCGGAGGCGAAGACCGACATCGGCTGGATCGATGCGGACACCGTGTACGTCGGCACCGACTTCGGCGACGGCTCGCTCACCGACTCCGGGTACCCGCGCCTGGCCAAGCGCTGGCGCCGCGGTACGCCGCTGGCGGAGGCCGAGACGGTGTACGAGGGCGACAGATCCGACGTCGCCGTCTCCGCCTGGTACGACCGCACGGGTTTCGAGCGCAGTTTCGTCGAGCGCGCGATCGACTTCTACACGTCGCACCGGTTCGAACTGCGGCCCGACGGGGAACTCGTCCGGATCGAGGCCCCGGACGATGCGAAGGTCTCCGTGTACCGCGACCACCTGCTGATCCGGACCCGGTCGCCGTGGCTCGGACATCCGGCGGGCACCCTGCTGGCCGCGAACTACCCGGATTTCCTGGCCGGCTCCCGGGAGATGACGGTGCTGTTCGCGCCGGACGCGCACAGCTCGCTGGAACAGTACGCCTGGACGCGCAACCACCTGCTGACGGTCGTGCTGCGCGACGTGCAGACCGAGGTGCGGGTGCTCACCCCGGGCGTGGACGGGTGGACCGATCGGCCGGTCGACGACGTGCCGCCCGCGACCACCACCTCCGTGATCGACGTCGATCCGCTCGAGAGCGACGAATTCTTCCTCAACTCCAGCGGTTTCACCGTGCCCGCGACGCTGCTGTCCGGCACGGTCGGCGGGCCGCTGGCGTCGATCAAGCAGGCACCGGCGTTCTTCGAAGCCGAGAACATCACCGCCACACAGCATTTCGCCACTTCGGACGACGGGACCCGGATTCCGTACTTCGTGGTCGGCCGCGACACCTCGTCCCCGGCTCCGACCCTGCTGTACGGCTACGGCGGATTCGAGAACTCGATGGTGCCGGCGTACAGCGGCGGTGTCGGCCTGGCGTGGCTCGAACGCGGGTACACGTACGTGATCGCCAACATCCGCGGCGGCGGCGAGTACGGACCGCAGTGGCACACCCAGGCGCTGAAGGAGAACCGGCACAAGGTGTTCGAGGACTTCGCCGCGGTGGCACGAGATCTGGTCGCGCGGGGCATCACCACCGCCGATCGTCTCGGCATCCAGGGTGGGAGCAACGGCGGCCTGCTCATGGGCGTGATGCTCACCCGCTACCCCGAACTGTTCGGGACGATCGTGTGCCAGGTGCCGCTCCTCGACATGAAGCGCTACCACCTGCTGCTCGCCGGAGCGTCGTGGATGGCCGAGTACGGCGACCCCGACAACCCCGACGAGTGGGCCTACCTGCGCGAGTACTCGCCGTACCAGAACACCGCCGCGGACGCGAAGTACCCGCCGATCCTCATCACCACGTCGACGCGGGACGACCGGGTGCACCCCGGGCACGCCCGGAAGATGGTGGCGCGGCTCGAGGAACAGGGCCACGAGGTCTGGTACTACGAGAACATCGAGGGCGGCCACGGCGGTGCCGCGGACAACGCCCAGGCCGCCTTCAAGGCGGCGCTGACGTTCACGTTCCTCGAACGCATGCTGTCCGGGTAGAACTCACCGGTCCTTCAACCAGGCCGCGATGCGGTCGACGGTGTCCGCGTTGTCGCGAATCCAGCCGTTGTGCCCCAGCGGCCGGGACTGGTGCCACGTCGTCACGTCCGCGCCCGGCATCTTCTCGAGCAGGTGCCGGGCGGCGGCGACCGGCGTGAGGTCGTCGCCCTCGACAGTGACGGACAGGACCGGCAGGCTCAGCTCGGCGAGCCGCTGCTCGTAGTCGACGTCGGCGTCGCGGGGCTCGAAACGCCCGCTCCGGGCCAGGCGCGCCCAGTCCGAGATGAGCTGCCGGGACTGGCGACCGAAACCGGCGACGTCGAGCCGGTCGCCGGGCCAGAATCCGGCGATGCTCGCGGTGATCGACATCGCCGCGGACCCGAGGAGCAGACCCGGCCCGCGGATGCCCGCGTGGTGGCGGTAGTACGGGGTCCCCGCGGCGACGAGGACCAGCCCGCCGAGCCGTCCGGGGTTGCGGGCGGCATAGAGCGCCCCGAGCTGCCCGCCCATCGAATGCCCCAGCAGGTACGGGGTGGAGTCGAGGAACCGCTCGTGCACCACCTCCAGCATGGCCGGCAGGTCGACGGCCACCAGCTCCTGGTAGCCGTAGTCGCTGTCGGGTCCGGGGCGGGGCCGGCTGTCGCCCTGTCCGGGCAGCTCGCAGAGCGCGGCGTCGAACCCGTGCGCGGTCAGGGCGTCGGCGAAGGGCTCGTAGTAGCCCGCCGGAATGCCGAGACCGGGCAGGATCACCACCACGGGCCGCGGCGCGTCGATGCGGGCCGGCTGTTCCGGACCGGGGAACAGGCGAACGGGTGTCGTCGTGCCGCCCGGCAGCTGGATCGGTACGGTCTCCACCGGCTCAGCCTAGGCGGTTCCGGTGTCCGGGTCAGGCGGTTCGGCCGCCGGCGCGGTCCCGAGTCCCGCGGCGTCGAGGGCGGACTCGGTGAGGCTGCGGCCGAGCGCGATCATCTCCGCCGCGCGGTGGAAGTCGAGACTGCGACCCGACTTGCGGGGGATGCGGATGAGCACGTCCGGCGGGTACCCGGCGAGCTGGTAGCGGGCCAGGGCCGACTGCATCAGATCGAGCGAGCGGTTCATCACCTCGAAACGGCTCAGCTTCGGGACCGGGACCGGATCGTCGACGACCTCGGCGTCCTCGGATGCCACGTCCTCCGCGGCGTCGCTGCGCGCCCCCGGCCCACCGCCGAAACGACCCACCATCGAGCGGACGACGTCCCGCTCGAGCAGTTGCGCGGCGCTGCGGCGGAATCGGCCGATCCACTCGTCGACCGGTCGCGGCTCCGCACTCGCGTGGGCCGGGGCGCCGCCGTCGACGTCGCGTTCCTCGGCCCCGAGACTGACACCGATGGTGACGTCGGCACCCGCGGCGAGGATCGGGGCGAGCGGCAGCGGATCGAGGATCCCGCCGTCCGCGAGCACCCGCCCGTTGAGCACGTACGGGGTGATCACGCCGGGAATCGCGATGGACGCGCGGATCGCCACGTCGACGGGGCCGCGCTGGAACCAGACGGATCGTCCGGCGGCCAGGTCCGTCGCGACGGCCGTGTACGGGATCCGCAGCCCCTCGATGGGGGTGTCGCCGAGGATCTCGCGCACCTTGTCGAGGATCTTCTCGGCGTGGATGGCGCCCGGCGCGGACAGCGACACGTCGAGCAGCCGCAGCACGTCGAGCTGCGTCAACGACGTCGCCCAGCGGGTGTAGTCGTCGAGCCTGCCGGCCGCGTACAACCCACCCACGAGCGCGCCCATGGACGAGCCCGCCACACCGGCGATCTCGAGTCCGCGTTCCTCGAGCGCCTCGATCACACCGATGTGGGCGTAGCCGCGGGCACCCCCGCTGCCCAGGGCGAGCGCCACCCGCGTCGGTCCGGCCATTCCCAGATCCTACGGAGCATCGTCGGCGCGCACCCCGAGAAGAAAGTTCAGGGTGCGGATCGGGGCGTCACCCGATGTGGAGCGGGTCCTGCGCCCGGCACGCTCGAAGGCATGACATCCACTTCGAGCAGTTCTCTCGTCGTACCCGAAACCGCGCACCGCGCAGGACGTTCGATACGCGCCTCGGTCGCCGCCGTGTGCACCGCGGCGGTGCTGCTGGGCGCCGGGACGGCGGTGTTGCTGGGCGCCGGGACGGCGGTGCTCCTGGGCGCCGGGACGGCGGCGGCCCAGGCTGCGACCCGGCCGGTCCCGAACGTGGTCGGCATGAGCGAACAGAGCGCCCGGGCCACGCTCGAGGCGCAGGGCGTGCCGTACGGCGTGGTCAACCGCGCGGGCACGGCGTCCGGCCACTGCCACGTCACCGGGCAGCGCGACCGGGGCTACCGCACCGAGGTCGACATGCAGTACAACCACGAGAAGAACGAGTTCGAACGTGTCGAGACGCCGATCTGGCGGGGTGTGGGCCTGACGGTGGTCTGCAACTGACGAGTTCTCGCCGACGATCGGGCGGGCCGGGATTCCGGCCCGCCCGATCGTCTTTCCGGTTCACCGACCCGGCCGGGAAGGCTACTCTCCTCGCATGGTCCGTCTGCTCGCGTCCGCGGTCGTCGCACTGCTCGCCAATGCCCTGGCGCTGCTCGTCGGCGCCTGGGTCCTGCCCGGCATGTCGCTCGACGGCGTCGCCTTCGTCATCGCCGTCGCCCTGTTCACCGTGACGGCGATGCTCGTCGACCCGCTGCTGCGCCAGCTGGCGGTCACCAAGACCCCGGCGCTCCTGGGCAGCAGCGCGCTCGTCTCGACGCTGGTCGCGCTGATCGTCACCTCACTCGTCAGCGACGGACTGCAGATCAGTGGCGCGGCGACCTGGATCCTCGCGACGGTGATCGTGTGGGCCGTCGCGCTGGTCGCCCGGATGCTGCTGCCCCTGGTGGTCTTCAAGAAGACGCTTGCCCAGAAGCGCTGAGGACACACCCCGAGACGAAAGATCAGGGTAGGAATCGGGGCGTCACCCGATGCGACCGGCAGGCCCGTGGCGGCACTCTTGTCGCATGACATTCGAGAACAACACCCCCGCTCCCCGTCCCTTCGCCCGGTCCCGCTCGCAGCGCATGCTCGGCGGTGTGTGCGGCGGCCTCGCCGAGTACTTCGGCATCGACGTCAACCTCGTCCGCGCCGGCGTGGTGGTCGCCGCGTTCGTGACCGGAGGCGGCGCCGCCCTGGTCTACCTGGCGCTCTGGATGCTGCTGCCGGAGTGACCGCGAGCCTGCACCCGTTCCAGGAAGCATGCACCCGCTCCGGGACGCCGGAGAGGGTGCACGCTTCCCACACCGGGTGTCGGCTCGTCCCGGCGGTGTCCTAGCGTCGACTCATGTTCTCCAGGATTCCCGTGCTCGGTCGCCTCGACCCGTTCCTCGTCGGCATCCTCACCACCGTCGCGGTCGCGGGACTGCTGCCGGTCTCGGGCACGGCCCTGAACATCTTCACGTGGGCTGCGAAAATCGCCATCGGTCTGCTGTTCTTCCTCTACGGGGCGCGACTGTCCACGCGCGAGGCGTTCGAGGGCCTCCGGCACTGGCGCCTGCACCTGACGATCCTCGCCACCACGTTCGCGCTGTTCCCGCTGCTCGGGCTGGCGACGAAGATGCTGGTGCCGACCGTCCTGACCGAACCGCTGTATCTCGGGGTCCTCTACCTGTGCCTGCTGCCGTCGACGGTGCAGTCGTCGATCGCGCTGGTCTCCGTGGCCCGCGGCAACATCGCGGGTGCGGTCGTCTCCGCCAGTGCCTCGAGCCTGCTGGGCATCGTCGTGACGCCGCTGCTCGTCGCGCTGACGATGACCACGCAGGGCGTGACGTTCAGCGCCTCCGCGGTGCTCGACATCGTGCTCATGCTGCTGGTCCCGTTCCTGGCCGGCCAGCTCCTGCGCCGCTGGATCGGCGGATGGGTCGGCAGGCACGGCGGGCCGCTGAAGATCGTCGACCGCGGCTCGATCCTGCTCGTCGTGTACGTCGCGTTCAGTCGCGGCATGAACGAGGGCATCTGGTCGAGCCTGTCGCTCGGGCGGCTGCTCGCCCTGGCGGGTGTGTGCCTCGTGCTGCTCGCCCTGGTCCTGGCGCTCACGTGGTTCGGCGCACCGCGCCTGGGCTTCGCCTACGAGGACCGCGCGACGATCCTGTTCTGCGGTTCGACCAAGTCCCTGGCCACGGGCCTGCCGATGGCGACGGTCCTGTTCCCGGGCCAACCGATCGGACTGATCGTCCTGCCACTCATGCTGTTCCACCAGATCCAGCTGCTGGTGTGCGCGGCGATCGCGGCGCGGCTGGCGAAGCGCGCGGCCGCCCCGGCCGTCGCGGTCTGACCCGGTCGGCACCTCACACGAACGCAGCCGCAGCGGCGGGAGATCCCGGCGCTGCGGCTGCGATTCGGGTGTGCTCTCGGGCCGGGACTAGTCCGCGCTGCCCGAGCCGAGGTCGGCGATCAGTTCGAGGATGGGCGTGATGAGGTCGAGCAGGCTGCCGATCATGATCTTCTCCGTCCAGGTCGTGGGTGGCCGCTAGTCGTCTGCACTCAGCGAGTCCAGAACTTCCAGCAGATCGAAGTTTTCGAGCACCCAGCCGATGATGTCCGCGAGAGATCCCATGGCGACTCCTCCTTGATTTCGTCCGTGTCACGGATGCGCGGTCCTGGAAGTACGGCCGCGACGCCATTGTTACAAGAGTCGACGACCCGAGAACGCGGAAATCGGAGAAATCACCCGAACGACCGACGCCACGAGGCCCGGCCCCACCGAAGTGGAACCGGGCCTCGAAGACGGTCGGGGGTGGATCAGAAGTCCATGCCACCCATGCCGCCGGTCGGGTCGCCGGCGGGAGCGGCGGCCTTCTCCGGCTTGTCGGCGACGACAGCCTCGGTGGTCAGGAACAGCGCCGCGATGGACGCCGCGTTCTGCAGCGCCGAGCGGGTGACCTTGACCGGATCGTTGATGCCGGCGCCCAGCAGGTCCTCGTACTCGCCCGTGGCGGCGTTGAGGCCGTGGCCGGCGGGCAGGTTGCGCACCTTCTCGGCGACGACGCCGGGCTCGAGGCCGGCGTTGAAGGCGATCTGCTTCAGCGGAGCCTCGAGGGCGACCTTGACGATGTTGGCACCGGTGGCCTCGTCACCCTCGAGCTTCAGGTCGTCCAGAACCGGAGCGGCCTGCAGCAGCGCGACGCCGCCGCCGGCGACGATGCCCTCCTCGACCGCAGCCTTGGCGTTGCGGACGGCATCCTCGATGCGGTGCTTGCGCTCCTTGAGCTCGACCTCGGTGGCGGCGCCGGCCTTGATGACCGCGACACCGCCGGCCAGCTTGGCCAGGCGCTCCTGCAGCTTCTCGCGGTCGTAGTCCGAGTCCGACGCCTCGATCTCGGCGCGGATCTGGTTCACGCGACCGGCGATGGCGTCGGCGTCGCCGGCACCGTCGACGATGGTGGTCTCGTCCTTGGTGACGACGACCTTGCGCGCACGGCCGAGCAGCTCGAGGCCGGCGGTCTCGAGGGAGAGACCGACCTCTTCGCTGATGACCTCGCCACCGGTGAGGATGGCGATGTCGGCGAGCTGGGCCTTGCGACGGTCACCGAAGCCGGGGGCCTTGACGGCGACCGACTTGAAGGTGCCACGGATCTTGTTGACGACCAGCGTGGACAGGGCCTCGCCCTCGACGTCCTCGGCGATGATCGCGAGCGGCTTGCCGGACTGGATGACCTTCTCCAGCAGCGGCAGCAGGTCCTTGACGGTCGAGATCTTGCCCGACACGAGCAGGATGTAGGCGTCCTCGAGCACGGCCTCCTGACGCTCGGCGTCGGTGGCGAAGTACAGCGAGATGTAGCCCTTGTCGAAGCGCATACCCTCGGTCAGCTCGAGCTGGAGGCCGAAGGTGTTGGACTCCTCGACGGTGATGACGCCTTCCTTGCCCACCTTGTCGATGGCCTCGGCGATCAGTTCACCGATCGCGGGGTCGCCCGCGGAGATGCCGGCGGTGGCGCCGATCTGCTCCTTGGTCTCGACCTCCTTGGCGGTGTCGAGCAGCTTGGCGGTGACGGCCTCGACGGCCTTCTCGATGCCGCGCTTGAGACCGAGCGGGTTCGCACCGGCAGCGACGTTGCGCAGACCCTCGCGCACCAGCGCCTGGGCGAGCACGGTGGCGGTGGTGGTGCCGTCACCCGCGACGTCGTCCGTCTTCTTGGCAACTTCCTTGACCAGCTCGGCGCCGATCTTCTCGTACGGGTCCTCGAGCTCGATCTCCTTGGCGATGGACACACCATCGTTGGTGATCGTGGGGGCGCCCCACTTCTTCTCGAGCACGACGTTGCGACCCTTGGGCCCCAACGTCACCTTGACAGCGTCGGCGAGGCTGTTCAGGCCCCGCTCGAGGCCGCGACGGGCCTCTTCGTCGAACGCGATGATCTTGGCCATTGCGAAGTGATCCTCCGGATATGGGGGTGACACGCAGGGCGACCGCTCGTCGGGTCGCCCCATGTACGCCTTCGGCCGGAAGCAGTGCCCGCGACGGACGACCAGGGGTGTCGATATTCCCGGCCTCACCGTCCCGACCTGGCACTCACGTGTTGCGAGTGCCAAGAGCATTCTTAGCACTCGAGGGTGGCGAGTGCAAGGTTTGGAGCACCCGCCACCCTCGTCGTGCAGGACCGGTCCGGGGTGGGCTCAGCGACGCGTGGAACCGACGCCGACGGCGCACCACTGGCCGGTGGCCGTGTTGACCGCGAACGACTGCGGACCGACGCAGGTCACGCCGGTCGGATCGGCCGTCGCCCCCGAACCCCAGCCGGCGACGGACACCGTCGTCACCGGGCCCTGGGCCGAGGAATGGCTCAGCCCGCCGCCGAGGGCGTACGCGTAGGCGCGGCCACCGTCCCCGGCGCCGCTCAAGGCCGTCCCGAAGCCCGTCGCACGGGCTTCGGCCGCGCCGGCCGTCCGGGCCGACGACACCGCGGTGCCGCTCTCGGAGGCGAAGGAGTGGGCCGTGCCGCCCTCGGTGGCCGTCGCACCGCAGCTCGCGGCGTCGGACACCAGGATCTCGTTGGCCGACGGCGGCGACACGCACGTCACCGGTGCCGCCGCGGCGGTGCCCACGCCGAGCAGGGCCGCCGATGCGACACCGAGAGCGGCGACCACACCGGCCCGGAGGAGACGGCGGGGGACTACGACGGCACGGATGGATCGGATGGACAACAAGGTCTCCTCTGCGCTGGGCCGGGGCTCGGATACTGCGGACGGGGGCGACTCCCCCGGCGCGAGGGTACCGGCCGGACCCTTCCGGAGCGAGAGGTCGTCAGAGCGTGTCGAGCAGCTCCGGCAGGTCGGCCACCGAATCGATCACCCGGTCGGGACGCTCGACCGCGAGATCGAGCACCGACTGCCGAAACTTGCCGGTGCGCACCAGGATTCCCGTCATACCGAGGCGCTGGCCCGGAATGACCTCGGCGTGGAGATCGTCGCCCACCACCGCCATCCGGTCCGGTTCGGTGCCCATCAGCTCGGCCGCGGCGAGAAAGCCCCGCATCGACGGCTTCCCGACCGCGACGACGGTCTGCCCGCTCAGTTCCTCGAGACCCGGCAGGTAGACGCCGGTGTCGATGTGCAACCCGTCCGCGGCCTGCCACGTGGCGCCGCGGTGCATCGCCACCACCGGCACCCCGTCGAGCATCAGTTCGGCGACACGGCTGAGGGCGCGGTGACTGAACTCCGGCCCGGCCCCGCCCAGCACGACCACCTCGGGATCGTCCTCGTCGCGCACGATGCCCGCGAGGTCCGCCTCCACGTCGCCGTGGTTGAGCACCCAGCAGCGCCGGTCCGGGTAGGTCTGCCGCAGATACTCGGCGGTGAGGGACGCGGCCGTCACGATCTCGGCGGGTTCGACCGGCATGCCCAGGCCGGAGAGGGTCTCGGCGATCTGCGCACACGTCCGCGACGTGGTGTTGGTCAGGAAGGCCCGATGCACGCCCCGCTCACGAAGCCCGGCGAGCACCTCGGCGGCGCCCGGCACGGGCACCCACGACGTCACGATCACGCCCTCGATATCGAACAACACCCCGTCCACACCGGCCATGGTGCGAGCCTATCGGGTCGCCCCGCCCCCGCCGCCCACGGACCGAATGTC
>NZ_BCXE01000018.1 GCF_001894945.1 Rhodococcus ruber NBRC 15591 | reverse complement strand
GAAGGGTGAGCGGCTACAGCGTGCGCGCGAGGCGATCGGCGAGCAGGCGGGCGAACGCCGCCGGGTCGTCGAGTTCGCCGCCCTCCGCGAGCAGCGCGGTGCCGTACAGCAATTCGGCGGTCTCACCGAGCGTCGGATCGTCGGCGCGCTGAGCGTGCGCGTCGCGCAGGGCCGTGACCAACGGATGGTCCGGGTTGAGCTCGAGGATGCGCTTGGTGTGCGGGACGGGCTGGCCCGACGCCCGGTACATCCGCTCGAGGGTGGGCGACATGGCGAACGTGTCGCCGACGAGGCACGCGGGCGACGTGGTCAGCCGCGACGACAACCGCACCTGCTTCACATGCTCGTCGAGCGTCTCGCCGAGCCACGACAGCAGGTCGGCGTACTCCTTCTCCCGCTCCTCGCGCTCGGCCTCCGCGGCCTTCTTCTCGTCCTCGGTACCGAGGTCCACCTCGCCCTTGGCGATCGACTGGAACCGCTTGCCCTCGAACTCGGGGACGGACCCCACCCACATCTCGTCGACCGGGTCGGTGAGCAGCAGCACCTCGAGCCCCTTGGCGCGGAACGCCTCCATGTGCGGCGAACTCTCGATCTGCTGCCGGGACTCGCCGGTCATGTAGAAGATCTCGTCCTGGCCCTCCTGCATCCGCGCGACGTACTCGGCGAGCGTCGTCGTCGCGTCCTCGCTGTGCGTGGACTCGAACGAGGACACGGCGAGCAGGGTGTCGCGGTTGTCGAAGTCCGAGAGCAGACCCTCCTTGAGGACCCGGCCGAACTGCGACCAGAACGTCCGGTACTTCTCCGGCTCGGTGGCCGCCATGTCCTTGATCGTCGACAGCACCTTCTTGGTGAGCCGCCGGCGGATCGCGCGGATCTGCCTGTCCTGCTGCAGAATCTCGCGGGAGACGTTGAGCGACAGGTCCTGTGCGTCGACCACGCCCTTGACGAAGCGCAGGTACTCCGGGACCAGTTCCTCGCAGTCGTCCATGATGAACACGCGCTTGACGTAGAGGTGGATCCCGGTCTTGCGCTCACGCATGAACAGGTCGAACGGCGCCTGCGACGGAATGAACAGCAGCGCCTGGTATTCGAACGTGCCCTCGGCCTTCATCGGGATGACCTCGAGCGGCTCGTCCCACGCGTGGCTGACGTGCTTGTAGAACTCGTTGTACTCCTCGGCGGAGACGTCGTCCTTCGAGCGCGCCCACAGCGCCTTCATCGAGTTCAGGGTCTCGGTCTCGCGGACCACCTCGGCGACGGACCCCTCACCCTCGGCCGGCTCGGTGTGTTCGACCTGCATCCGGATCGGCCACGCGATGAAATCCGAGTAGCGTTTGACGATCTCCTTGATCTTCCACTCGGCCGTGTAGTCGAACAGGTGGTCCTCGGTGTCCTCCGGCTTGAGATGCAGCGTCACCGACGTGCCCTGGGGTGCGCCCTCGACCGTCTCGATCGTGTACGTCGCCTCACCGCTCGACTCCCACCGGGTGCCGTCGTGCTCCCCTGCCTTGCGGGTCAGCAGGGTGACCTTGTCGGCGACCATGAAGGTCGAGTAGAAGCCGACGCCGAACTGCCCGATGAGCTCTGCCGGCGCAGCCGATTCCTGCGCCTCGCGCAGCTTGCGCCGCAGTTCCGCCGTGCCCGACTTCGCGAGGGTGCCGATCAGGTCGACCACCTCGTCCCGCGACATGCCGATGCCGTTGTCGCGGACGGTGAGGGTGCGCTGCTCCTTGTCGACCTCGATCTCGATGTGCAGGTCCGAGGTGTCGACCTGCAGGTCCTTGTTGCGGAATGCCTCGAGCTTGAGCTTGTCCAGCGCGTCCGACGAGTTGGAGACGAGTTCCCGGAGGAAGGTGTCCTTGTTCGAATACACCGAGTGGATCAGCAGATCCAGCAGCTGACGAGTCTCCGCCTGGAACTCGAGCTGTTCGATACCCGTAGTCATGGATGGTTCCCTTCGACAGCAGAACGTTCGACGAAATCGTACGACCGGTCCGGTCCACTGTTCCAAGGGGCCGCGCCCGGGCCGCGGGCGGCACTCGGTCTCGGATCCGACACATCCGCCCGGACCTGTTGTCGTGGGGTGCTCCACCGCAGTGTCATGGAGTGAGGCGAAGGCGCGCCGGTGTCGAGAGGAGGCCCCATGGCCACCGGAACAACCCCCTCCCCCGGGCCCGGACCGCGGCCCGTGCGCGCCCCGCGCGGCCCCGGGTTGCGGTGCCGGGGCTGGCAGCAGGAGGGCGCGCTGCGACTGCTGATGAACAACCTCGACCCCGACGTCGCCGAACGGCCGGACGACCTGGTGGTCTACGGCGGCACCGGCCGGGCGGTCCGCAACTGGGCCGCATTCGACGCGATCGTGCGGACCCTCGAGACCCTCGGCGACGACGAGACGCTGCTCGTGCAGTCCGGCAAACCCGTCGGGGTGCTGCGCACCCACGAGTGGGCACCGCGCGTGCTGCTGGCCAACTCGAACCTGGTCGGCGACTGGGCGAACTGGGAGGAGTTCCGCCGCCTGGAGGCGCTGGGACTGACGATGTACGGGCAGATGACCGCCGGGTCCTGGATCTACATCGGCTCGCAGGGCATCCTGCAGGGAACCTACGAGACGTTCGGGGCCGTCGCCCGCGCGCGGTTCGGGGGCACTCTCGCCGGAACGGTCACCCTCACCGCGGGCCTGGGCGGCATGGGCGGGGCGCAGCCGCTGGCGATCACGATGAACGAGGGTGTGGCGATCTGCGTCGAGGTCGACGAGGCCCGGGTCGGCCGCCGGCTCGCGCAGGGCTTCCTCGACACCAAGGCCGACGGCGTCGAAGCGGCGCTGGCCGAGGCGCTCGCGGCACGGGATGCGCGGCAACCACGCTCGATCGGAGTGGTCGGAAACGCCGCCGACGTCGTGCCGGAGCTGCTCGCGATGCAGGCCCCGATCGACATCGTCACCGATCAGACCTCGGCCCACGACCCGCTGTCCTACCTGCCGCGCGGGGTGACGGTCGAGGAGTGGCCCACCCTCGCGGCGAAGGACCCCGTGTGGTTCACCGAGCAGGCCCGCCGGTCGATGGCCCGGCACGTGGAAGCCATGGTCGGGTTCCTCGATCGCGGCGCCGAGGTGTTCGACTACGGCAACTCCATCCGCGACGAGGCCCGCAAGGGCGGCTTCGACCGGGCGTTCGCGTTTCCCGGCTTCGTCCCCGCGTACCTCCGTCCGCTGTTCGAGGAGGGCCGCGGACCGTTCCGGTGGGTCGCGCTGTCGGGCGATCCCGCGGACATCGCCGCCACCGATCGCGCCGTGCTCGAACTGTTCCCCGAGAACGAGCATCTCGCCCGATGGCTCACGCTGGCCGGACGCGCGGTGCCGTTCCAGGGGCTGCCGGCCCGCATCTGCTGGCTCGGCTACGGCGAACGGGACCGGGCGGGCCTGAGGTTCAACGAGATGGTCGCCGCCGGAGAGCTCTCCGCTCCGATCGCCATCGGCCGGGACCACCTCGACGCCGGGTCGGTCGCCTCGCCGTACCGCGAGACCGAGGCGATGGCCGACGGTTCGGACGCGATCGCCGACTGGCCGCTGCTCAACGCCCTGGTCAACACGGCGTCCGGGGCATCGTGGGTGTCGATCCACCACGGCGGCGGGGTCGGTATCGGCCGGTCGCTGCACGCCGGACAGGTGTGCATCGCCGACGGCACCGACCTCGCCGCGCGCAAGCTCGAGCGGGTGCTGACGAACGACCCCGGCACCGGCGTCCTCCGGCACGCCGACGCCGGGTATTCCCGGGCCACCGAGGTCGCGGCGCGTCGCGGACTGCGCATCCCGATGCGGGAGAGCTGACGCCATGTCGCCCGGACGGAACTGGACCCTGCTCGACAACATCGGCTGCCTCGTCACGAACGACCCGGAGCTGGGCCGGGGCCCGCTGGGGGTGCTCGTCGACGCCGCCGTCGTCGTCGGCGAGGGTCTGGTGCGGTGGGTGGGGCCGAGCGCACGGATCCCCGAGGGCGCCGCCGAGACCCGGCACGACCTGCAGGGCCGAGCCGTGCTGCCCGGGTTCGTGGACAGTCACGCCCATCTCGTGTTCGCCGGTGAGCGCGCCGAGGAGTTCGCCGCCCGGATGGCCGGTGTGCCCTACACGGCCGGTGGGATCGCCACGACGATCGCGGCGACCCGCGCGGCGACCGATCGCGCGCTCGCGGCGACGGCGTCGCGGCTCGTCGCGGAGGGCTGGGGGTCCGGGACGACGACGGTCGAGTGCAAGTCCGGGTACGGCCAGTCCGTCGCCGACGAACTGCGCAGCCTGCAGATCGCCGAGGTGTACACACCCGAGACGACGTTGCTCGCCGCGCACGTCGTGCCGCCGGAGTTCGCGGGCCGCCCCGACGACTACGTCCGGCTGGTGTGCGAGGAGATGGTTCCCGCGTGCGCTCCGCACGCCAGGTGGATCGACGTGTTCTGCGAGCGGGGCGCGTTCGACGCCGATCAGTGCCGGGCCGTGCTGCAGGCGGGGATGGCGCACGGCCTCACCCCGCGGGTGCACGGCAACCAGCTCGGTCCCGGGCCCGGCGTGCAGCTGGCGGTGGAGCTCGGCGCGGCGTCGGTGGACCACGTCACGTACACGACGGCGGCGGACGTGGCGGCGCTCGCCGGTTCCGGCACGGTCGCGACGCTGCTGCCGGGCGCCGACTTCTGCACGCGCAACCGGTATCCGGACGCGCGGGCACTGCTGGACGCGGGCGTGACCGTCGCCCTGGCCACCGACTGCAACCCCGGCACCTCGTACCTGACGAGCATGCCGTTCTGCGTCGCGCTGGCGGTGCGTGAGATGCACATGAGCCCGGAGGAGGCGGTCGGTGCGGCGACCGCCGGTGGCGCCGCGGCGTTGCGCCGCACCGATGTCGGCGTCGTCCGGGAGGGCGCACGGGCAGATCTGATCGCGCTGGACGCCCCGTCGTATCTGCACCTGGCGTATCGGCCGGGTGTGCAGCTGATCCGTGAGGTCTGGCTGGAGGGACTTTTGATGTGACGATTCCGGTCGACGTGCCGCCGGTGCCGTGGACGGGCCGCGACGACGGGCCCGGTGTCGAACACCTGCGCTGGCACGGCGTGGTCTCGCCGCTGCCGGCGGACGCGGCGCGGGCTCAGGTCCTGATCGGATTCCGCAGTGACGAGGGCGTGCGCCGCAACCAGGGGCGGGCCGGCGCGGTGGACGGGCCGGTCGCGTTGCGGCGCGCCCTGGCGTCGCTGGCGCTGCCCGCGCCGGCCGTCATCCACGATGCCGGTGACATCGAGGTGCGCGGCGGCGCCCTCGACGACGGGCAGCGCCGTCTCGGTGCCGCGGTCGCCGCGCTGCTCGACGCGAAGCACGCGGTGGTGGTTCTCGGCGGCGGGCACGAGGTCGCCTTCGGCAGCTACCTGGGCTGGGCGGGGTCCGCGGCCGCGCGGGCCGGGGCCCGGTGGGGCGTGCTGAACCTGGACGCGCACTTCGACCTGCGGGCCGCGCCCGTCGCGACGTCGGGCACCCCGTTCCGGCAGATGGCCGAGCGCGAACGCGAGCAGGGCCGGTCGCTGCGCTACGCGGTGGTGGGCATCGCGCAGCCGAGCAACACGGCCGCGCTGTTCGCCGCCGCGGACGCGATCGGGGCGCGGTACCTGCTGGACGACGAGTGCCGCGCCACGAACCTGCCCGTCGTGGAGACGTTCGTGGAGGAGTTCGTCCGCGAGCTGGACGCGGTGCATCTGACGATCGATCTCGATGTGCTGCCCGGCTGGGTGGCGCCCGGGGTGAGCGCCCCGGCGGCCTGCGGGGTCGCGTTCGAGGTGGTGCAGCACGTGTGCGACGTCGTGGCGCGCAGCGGCCGGCTCGCGCTCGTCGACGTCGCCGAACTGGCGCCGGCCTTCGACGTCGACGGGCGGACGGCGCGGGCGGCGGCGCGGCTGATCCACCGGATCGTCACGGGCCGGCCGGACGACGGCCACCCTCGGTTCGCGGGCACCGAACCCGCCGGCGGTCCATGATGGAGGTGATGGGGTACCTCGAGATCGGGAGTGCGTCATGGCGATTCGTCGGGTCGTCGTCGTCGGGGCGGGCTTCGCCGGCCTGTCGACGGCGTGGTTCCTGCAGGAGCGCGGCGTCGAGGTCACGGTGCTCGACCGGACCGGGGTGGCGGCGGATGCGTCGTGGGGCAACGCCGGCTGGCTGGCGCCCGCGCTGACGCTGCCGCTGCCGGAACCGGCGGTGCTGCGGTACGGGATCCGATCGATGCTCACGCCGTCGTCGCCCGTGTACGTGCCGCCCGCGGTCGACCTGCGGTTGTGGCGGTTCCTGGTGGGCTTCGCGCGGCACTGCACCCCCCGCCGGTGGCGGGCGGCGATGACCGTGTTCGCCGAGGTGAACCGGAGCGCGCTGGGCGCCTACGACGATCTGGCCCGCGGCGGTGTCGTCGAACAGACCCGCCCGGCGGATCCGTTCCTGGCCGCGTTCGCGTCCGAGGACGACCGTCGCGTCCTCGTCGAGGAGTTCCGGCAGGTGGTGGCGGCCGGCGGCGAGGTGGATTTCGACCTGCTCGACGGGGACACGATCCGCACTCTGGAACCACTGCTCGGCGACGGGGTGCGGGCCGGGATCCGGCTGCGGGGGCAGCGGTTCGTCGATCCGCCGCGGTTCGTCGCCGCACTGGCGGACTCGGTGCGTGACCGCGGCGGTGCGGTCGTCACCGGATGCGAGGTGCAGGCGGTCCGGGACGACGCCCGGGGTGTGCGGGTAGTCGGTACCGACGGCACGGACCGGACGGCGGATGCGGTGGTGCTGGCCACCGGCGCCCGGCTGACCGACCTGGCCCGGCCGTTCGGGGTCCGGACGCCGGTTCAGGCCGGCCGCGGGTACAGCTTCAGCGTGCGCCCGGCGGACCTGCCGAAGAACCCGATCTACTTCCCGGCCCAGCGGGTCGCGTGCACGCCGCTGCACGACCGGTTCCGCATCGCCGGGATGATGGAGTTCCGGCGGCCCGACGCCCCGCTCGACCCGCGCCGGATCCAGGCCATCGTCGACGCCGCACGGCCGCTGCTCACCGGCATCGACTGGTCCGCCCGCACGGAGGAATGGGTGGGCTCGCGTCCCTGCACCCCGGACGGTCTGCCACTGGTCGGGGGGACCCGCTCGGCGCGCGTGTTCGTCGCCGGCGGTCACGGCATGTGGGGGGTGGCGCTCGGCCCGCTGACCGGGCGGCTGCTGGCCGACGCGATGACCGGTACGCCGGCGGCGGTCCTGCGGCACTTCGATCCGCTGCGCTGACGATCAGTCCAGCGCCCCGATCGCCGCCTCCGCCGCGGCGACGAGTTCCCCGCTCGCGGCGAGCCGGACCGCGACGTCGATCTCGGGACCGAGCCACCGGTCCGGGCCGGGCCCGGCCACGTACCGGCGGAGTGCGGCGACGACAGCGCCGGTCCCGGGCGCCGGAGCAAGCGGGGCACGCAGGTCCAGGGCGCGCGCCGCGGTCAGGGCCTCGATGGCCAGGACGCGGGTCAGTGCGTCGAGGCTGCGGCGCAGCTTGCGGGCAGCGGACCAGCCCATCGACACGTGGTCCTCCTGCATGGCCGACGACGGAACGGAGTCGACACTGGCCGGCACGGCGAGGCGTTTGAGGTCGGCGACGAGCGCGGCCTGGGTGTACTGGGCGATCATGTGCCCGCTGTCGACGCCGGGGTCGTGGGCGAGGAACGGCGGCAGGCCGTGGCTGCGGGCCACGTCGAGCAGCCGGTCGGTGCGGCGCTCGCTGATGCTCGCGACGTCGGCGACGACGATCGCGAGGAAGTCGAGGGCGTACGCCAGCGGGGCGCCGTGGAAGTTGCCGTTCGATTCGATCCGGCCGTCGCCGGTGACGACGGGGTTGTCGATCGCGGAGGCGAGTTCGCGCGCGGCGACCTGCTCGGCGTGGACGAGGGTGTCGCGGGCCGCTCCCGCGACCTGCGGGGCGCACCGCAGCGAGTAGGCGTCCTGCACCACCGGGCAGTCGGGGGTGCGGTGGCTGGCCACGACGGCGGAACCGGCGAGGAGCCGGGTCATGTTGGCGGCGGCCACCGCCTGGCCGGGGTGCGGCCGCAGGGCGTGCAGGTCGGCGGCGAAGACCCGGTCCGTGCCGAGCAGCGCTTCGGTGCTCATCGCGGCCGTGACGTCGGCGAGCCGCAGCAAGGCGCGCAGATCGTGGCACGCGAGGACCAGCATGCCCAGCATCCCGTCGGTGCCGTTGACGAGGGCGAGTCCTTCCTTCTCGGCGAGCACGACGGGATCGAGGCCCGCCGCGGCGAGAGCCTGTGCGGCCGGTACGAGCCTGCCCGCGGCGTCGCGGACGTCGCCCTCGCCGGTGAGTGCGAGGGCCACGTGGGCGAGGGGCGCGAGATCCCCGGAGCAGCCGAGGCTGCCGTGCTCGGGCACCACCGGGGTGATGCCCGCATTCAGCATCGCGGCGTAGGCCGTGGCCGTCCCGGGACGGACCCCGGTGTGCCCGGTGGCGAAGGTCGACAGGCGCAGCAGCATCATCGCGCGGACCACCTCCCGTTCCACCTCGGGGCCGGTCCCGGCGGCGTGGGATCGGATTATGCTGCGCTGCAGATCGATTCGTGATTCCGGCGGAATGTGGCGGGTGGCGAGCGCGCCGAAGCCGGTGGTGATGCCGTACGCGGCCCGGGGGTCGTGGGCGAGCGCGTCGACCACTGCGCGGGCGGCGCCGACGAGAGCGAGCGCCTCCGCGGAGATCCGGACCGGCACACCGGACCGCGCCACGCGCAGGACGTCGTCCGCGGCGACGGGACCGACCCCGACGACGACCTCCCCGGCCACGGTCACCTCCCGATCGATACGCGCTATCCGGATTGTGTCCCGGGCACCGGCCGGTGCGCCGCGGAATCGCGGCGACAAGGCCGGCTGGGTGACCGAGGCAGGTCCGGTTCGATCGGGGGCGCGGTCGCCTGCCTCGGGTTCACACGGCGTCCGGGTTCACGAGTCCGCCCCCAACGAGCCCTCGACCCGGTCGAACCACTCGAGCACGGCTCGTTCGTAGACGATGCCGAAGTCCAGGGTCGCCGACGAGTACGGGTCCGCACCGCACTCGGCGGCCGCGCGCTCGTAGTCGGCGAGCCGGCGTTGGTGGGCGACACGGTGAACGGCGAGCATCTCGGCCAGCCTGCCGGGGGGCAGGTGCCTGCCGAACGCGACGGTGAGCAGCAGCGGGTAGCGGATGTTCTCCGGCCCGGGTTCGCGTTCGATCCACTCGGCGAACGCGGCCCGGCCGGCGCCGGTGAGCGCGAACGGCTTGCGGTCGCGCGGGCCCACCTCGCCGGCCTCGACCAGACCGGTCCGTTCCATCGCGGCGAGTTCGCGGTACACCTGGCTGGTCGTGATCGACCAGAACTTCCCGATCCGCTCCTGCGCGGTCACCACCAGGTCCCACCCCGTCTTCGGCCCTTCGTGCAGGAATCCCAGCAGCGATGCCGCGGTGGCATTGAGCGGGCGCGCCGCGGTGGCCTCGAGCGGGCGCGCCGCAGTGGCATCGAGCGGGCGCGCCGCGGGGACCTCGTGCGGACGGGCCGCGGGGACCTCGGACGGGCGATCGGCCATATTCGGCACCTTCCAGGGGGTTGACATTCCACTGTGGCATATCCACCATGGTGATAGCGACCTTCCATTGTGGAACCTCCATCCGCAGACCCTCGGTCGCTTCGACCCCTCCGGGAGGCAGCGATGGACTACGCCGACGGCATCCGCATCTCCGACTCCGAACGCGAACGCCTCGTCGACGAGCTGGGCCGGCACCTCACCGCCGGCCGGCTCACGATCGGCGAGTTCGACCAGCGCGTCGGAGCGGTGTACCGATCCGTCACCACCGACGAGGCGCGCCGCGTGCTGAGCGACCTTCCCGCAGCACCCCCACCCGCCCCCGCACCCGTCCGCGCCCCGGCTCGCACTCCCGCCCGCACCCCCGCCCGCACCGCAGCCCCCCGACTCCCCGCGCATCAGCGGATCGAGTGGGCGGCGTGGGCTGCAGCCGGGACGATCAACCTGGTGATCTGGGCGATCGTGTCGATCGCCGTCGGCGCGACGGTGTACCCGTGGCCGATCTGGGTGATCGGACCGTGGGGACTGGTACTGCTCGGCCGAACGCTCGCCGGTCGAGAGGGCACCACCCTCCCGAGGGGCCCCGGCCTCGACGGGCGGCACACCCTCCGGTGGTGCGCATCACAAACTCGGCTATGATCGACGGGAATTACTTGTAACTCGCGGTTACGCGAAGGATCAGGGAGGACCCCCGTGTCGAAGACCCTCGAAGCCACCGTCGAGATCACCGCATCGCCGCAGCAGGTGTGGCAGGTGATCTCCGACCTGAAGCGGATGGGCGAGCGGAGCCCGCAGTGCCGGAAGATGGTCGTCCTCGGCGGACCCGTCGGCGCGGGGACCAAGACGATCAACATCAACCGCAAGGGCCTGCTCGTGTGGCCCACCACCGCCAAGGTGCTCTCGTTCGAGCCGGGCCGCCTGCTCCGCTTCCGGGTCGCGGAGAACGGCACCGTCTGGTCGTTCGCGCTGGAACCGACGCAGACCGGCACCCGCGTGATCCAGAGGCGGGAAGCCCCCAACGGCACCAGCAAGGTCTCGCAGTTCCTCATCGACAAGGTTCTCGGTGGCGCCACCGCCTTCGACGACGACATGGTGGTCGGCATGAACGCCACCCTCGCGCGCATCAAGCGGGAGGCGGAGGGCGCGGCCCTCGCCCGGTGACCCTCCTCGCGTAGGCTGTGAGAGCCCGCGGGCCGCACGCCCGCGGGTCACACCGCGCGACACTAAGAGGAGCCGTGGCCCGAAAGCCCACACCCCCCGGAACCCCACCGCCCACCAGCGTCGAACACGTACTCGAACTGGTCCGGAAGACGATTCCACCGCTCCACCCGGCCGGCATCCCCTTCGTCGCCGCGCCCCTCGCCGTCGCGGCGCTCGGCCGCAACCGCAAGTGGATCCGTCGCGCCGGCCTCGTCTCGGCCGCCGCCACCGCCGGGTTCTTCCGGCACCCGCACCGGGTGCCGCCGAACCGGGTCGGCGTCGTCGTGGCGCCCGCCGACGGGGAGGTGGCCCTCGTCGACACGGCGGTGCCACCCGCCGAACTCGAGATGGGTACCGAACCACGGCCGCGGGTGAGCATCTTCCTTTCCGTGCTGGACGTGCACGTCCAGCGCAGTCCCGTCGGCGGCACCGTCACCAAGGTCGTGCACCGGCCGGGGCAGTTCCTCTCGGCCGATCTCGCCGATGCCAGCGAAGTCAACGAGCGCAACAGCATGCTGCTCGAGACCCGCGACGGAGCCGACGTGGCCGTCGTCCAGATCGCCGGGCTGCTCGCCCGCCGCATCGTGTGCGACGCCCAGGTGGGTGACACGCTGCCGATCGGCGACACCTACGGCCTGATCCGTTTCGGTTCCCGCGTCGACACCTACCTGCCCCCGGGCAGCACTCTCCTCGTCGAGCGCGGGCAGAAGACGATCGGCGCCGAGACCGTCATCGCTCAGCTCCCGTGAGCCGGTCCGCAGCATCCCAGGCAGCCCCGGAACGCAGACGCCGCGGGCGTCCGCAGGCCGTGCGGCTGCTGCCGAGCGTCATCACGATCCTCGCGCTCTCCGCCGGCCTGTCGGCGGTGAAGTTCGCCCTCGACGGCCAGTTGGGCACCGCGCTGGGCATGATCGGTGCGGCGGCCGTGCTGGACTCCCTCGACGGGCGCATCGCCCGCCTGCTCGACGCCACCACCAAGATCGGCGCCGAACTGGACTCGTTGTCCGACGCCGTCGCGTTCGGCGTGGCGCCGGCCCTCGTGCTGTACGTGACGCTGCTGGACGGCAGCCCCTTCGGCTGGATCGTCGCCCTGCTGTACGCGGTCAGCATCGTGCTGCGCCTCGCCCGGTTCAACACGCTGCTCGAGGACGACACGGTGCCCGCGTACGCACGCGAGTACTTCGTCGGCGTGCCGTCCCCCGCCGGTGCCCTCGTCGCCCTGGCACCGGTCGCCGCGCACGTCCAGTGGGGCGACGGCTGGTGGGACTCCTACCCGGTGGTGGCCGTCTGGACGTTGCTCACCGCCGCCCTCGTCGTCAGTCAGATCCCGACCCTGGCGATGAAGTCGGTGTCCGTCCCGCCGCGCTACGCGGTGGTCCTGCTGGTACTCGTGGCGGTCGCGGCGGCCGCGCTGGTCACCTACCCGTACGTGCTCATGCTCGTCCTCGTCGGCCTGTACCTGGCGCACATCCCGTTCGCGGTCCGTTCCAAGCGCTGGGTGGCGGCGCGTCCGGAGACCTGGAACATCAAACCGTCCGAGCGGCGCGCCCTGCGCGCCGAGCACCGCGCCCTGCGGCCCCGCCGGGTCGGGATCCGGCGCGCCCCCCAGCCCCGGCAGTCCGCCGCGCGGCTCGGTCTGCGCCGCCCCCGCGGACGCTGACGACGCTCTAGGCTCGGCGGGGTGAGCAGCCCCGAACTCGCATTGACCGTCCGTCTGAACACCTCCGCGGCCGATGCACGCCGCGGCGTGGTCCGCGTGCACCCGGAGGTGCTCACCGCGCTGGGCCTGCGCGAATGGGATGCGATCGGCCTGATCGGCGGGCGTCGCACCGCGGCCGTCGCCGGCCTCGCCCCCGCCGGCACCCCCACCGGCACGATCCTGCTCGACGACGTGACACTGTCCAACGTGGGGCTGCGCGAGGACGCCACCGTCCTCGTCGGCCCGGTCGTCGTCCGCGGCGCCCGCACCGTCGCGGTCACCGGATCGGCGCTCGCCACCCACACGATCGACGACGTCACGCTGCGTCAGGCACTGCTGGGCAAGGTCCTCACCGTCGGCGACGCGGTGTCCCTGCTGCCCCGCGACCTCGGACCGGGCACGAGCACCGCCCCCACCACCCGCACGCTGTCCCGCACGTTCGGGATCGCCTGGACCACGGAACTGCTCACCGTCACCGCCGTCGACCCCGGTGCACCGGTGAGCGTGCAGCCGAACACCGCGGTGCGCTGGGGCAGCGCCCCGGCCGGACGACTCGTCGCCGAGGCCCCGGACGCCGTGCGGTCGGTCCGGGCCCCGGCTCCCGCACCGCCGCCGCCACCGGTGGAGGACCTCGTCGGCGTGCAGACCCAGGCCGGCAAGCTCTCCGAGTGGCTGAAGCTGGCCCTCGACGAGCCCGAACTGCTGCGCACCCTCGGCGCCTCCCCCCACCTCGGGGTGCTGATCACCGGGCCCGCCGGGGTCGGCAAGGCCACCCTCGCCCGCGCGGTGCTCGCCTCCCGTCGCGTCGTCGAACTCGACGGGCCCGGGGTGGGCGCCACCGCCGCCGACGACCGGCTGCGCCGGGTCACGGCCGCCGTCGCCGACCTGGCCGCCGGCGGGGTCCTGCTGGTCACCGACATCGATGCCCTGCTGCCCGCGGACCCCGAACCGGTGTCGGCGCTGATCCTCGACCAGTTGCGCCGCGCCGTCGACACCGTCGGGGTTGCGCTCGTCGCGACCACGGCCCACCCCACCGAGGTGGATGCGCGGGTCCGGTCCCCCGAGATCTGCGACCGGGAACTGGCCCTGCCGCTGCCCGACGGCGCCACCCGCCGCGCCCTCCTCGACGTGCTGCTGCGCCGGGTGCCCACCGGCGACCTCGCCCTCGACGCCGTCGCCGCCCGCGCACCCGGCTTCGTCGTCGCCGACCTGGCCGCCCTGTGCCGGGAGGCGGCCCTGCGGGCGGCGGCGCGGGCGAGTCGCGACGACACCGAGCCGAAGCTGACCCAGGACGACCTGCTCGGTGCCCTCGAGGTGATCCGCCCCCTGTCGCGGTCGGGCACCGAGGAGCTGGCCATCGGCAGCGTCACTCTGGACGACGTCGGCGACATGGTCGACACCAAACAGTCGCTCACGGAGGCGGTGCTGTGGCCGTTGCAGCACCCCGACTCCTTCGCGCGCCTCGGCGTCGAGCCGCCACGCGGTGTGCTCCTCTACGGGCCCCCGGGGTGCGGCAAGACCTTCCTGGTGCGGGCACTGGCCAGCTCGGGACAGCTCAGCGTGCACGCCGTCAAGGGCGCCGAGCTGATGGACAAGTGGGTGGGTGCCTCGGAGAAGGCCGTGCGGGAGCTGTTCCAGCGGGCCCGCAACTCCGCACCGGCACTGGTGTTCCTCGACGAGATCGACGCGCTCGCCCCCAGGCGCGGGCAGAGCTCCGACTCCGGGGTCACCGACCGGGTGGTGGCCGCGCTGCTCACCGAACTCGACGGGGTCGAACCCCTACGCGACGTCGTGGTGCTCGGCGCCACCAACCGGCCCGACCTGATCGATCCGGCTCTGCTGCGCCCCGGCCGGCTCGAGCGGCTGGTGTTCGTGCCGCCGCCGGACGCCGAGGCCCGCGCGGCGGTGCTGCGCACCGCGGGCCGGTCGGTGCCGCTGGCCGACGACGTGGACCTCGGCGCCCTCGCCGCCGACCTCGACGGGTACTCCGCGGCGGACTGTGCGGCGCTGCTGCGGGAGGCGGCGCTCGCGGCGATGCGCCGCAGTGTGGACGCCGCGGCGGTCACCGCCGACGATGTGGCGACGGCACGGAAGGCGGTGCGCCCCTCGCTGGACCCCGCACAGGTCGAACACCTGCGCGCCTACGCCGAGGGACGCTGACGATGCCGGCGGTGACGGTGCGGGTGGACGAACCCGTCGCGGGGCTCGCGGCGTTGTGTGCGGGCGCTCTCGCCGGCTTCGCCGTGTCGGCGGACGTGGTGGCGCTCCCCGCCGGCACCGGCAGCGCGGCGGCACCGATCGTGTTCGCGGTGGCGGCGGTGCTGGCGGTCGCGGGGCTGCAACGCTCCGGCTCGCGCCGCACGGCGTGGCTGCTGGCGACCGGCTGCACGGTGGTGCTCGCAACGGTGCGCTTCGCGGTGCCGGCCGCCGACGTCGACACCCTCACCGCGCTGGCCCTGACCGGGGCGGGGGCGGCCGGGATCCTGCTGGGGGCGGCGGTCGCCGCGGCGTGGGGGGAACCGATCGGGCAGTGGGCGGTGGTCGCCGGGACGTGGGCGGTGTTCCTCGTCGCCGGTCCGACGGGGACGTCGCTGCAGTCGTCGGCGCTGCCGTCGCCGCTGCAGTGGCCGCTCGCCGTCGGGGCCGGAGCCGTGGTGCTCGCCGCGCTCGTCGCGGGGCCCGGAGCCCGGGTGCAGCGGCCGGATGCCCGGCTGCCGATCGTCGCGGTCGGAGCGACCGCGGTGCTCGTCGTCGGTCTGCACGTGCTCGGAGGCTGGGTGGGCGAGCACGCGGCAGGGGCGTGGATGTGGCCGGTCGCCGTCGGCGCGCTCGCCGCGACGGTGCTCGGCGTCGAGGCCGTCGCGCGTGTCCTGCCCTTCGCGGACGGCCGGTTCCCCGTCGCCGCGCTCGGGGCGACGGCCGCGGCGTACCCGCTCGTCGACGATCTCGCCGGGACGGAAGTGTCCGCGTGGGTGCCCGCGACCGGGCTGCTGGCCGTCGCGGCGGGAGCGGCGCTGGCGTGGCGGGTGCCGCGGGTCGACCTGGGACTGGGGGTGGCCCTGATCGTCACGCTGACCGTTGCGCTGTGGCCGGGCGTCGGGGCGGACGGCCCGCAGCTGCTGGTGCGCGTCGCACTGGTCGCCGCGGGTACCGGTCTCGCGCTGGGGGCGGCGCTGCCGCGGGCGGCGCCGGTCGCCGCGATGGGTCTGGCGCTGCCGTTCACGGCGGCCACGGTCGCCGCGGTGGCGGCCCTACCCGCCGACCAGCGGATGCTCACCGGTGCGCTGGTCGCAACCGGCGCGGTGTGTGCCTGGCGCTGCCGGGGTTGACGTCGCCGCTCTCACCGGGCCCGGACGAGACCGAGGGCGTGCAGGTGCTCGAACACGAGCATCGAGCCCGGCGCGACCTCGGGGAGGGCGGCGTAGTCGGCGACCGTGAACCAGCCGAGCTCGGCGATCTCCGCCGCCGGACGCGGTTCGCCGGCGAGTTCGGCCGTGAAGCAGGTCATGTGCAGTCGGGTGCCGGGCGGATGGCCGAACGCATCGGCCTCGAAAATCCCCACCTCGGCCACGGTGCCGTCGACGAGGTCGACGCCGAGTTCCTCGCGGATCTCCCGGTGCAGGGCCTGCTCGGGCGTCTCGCCGGGGTCGATCTTGCCGCCCGCCATGTAGAAGGTGGTCTTGCCGACGGAACGGGTCTGCAAGAGGCGTCCGTCACGGACGTACGCGAGCGCGGCGGTACGGATCGAGCCGGTGTCGGGCATGGAGGGACTCTACGATGGGAGGCGGACGCCTGGGCGTCGACGGTCCGTTCGCAACGTTGCGAACGATGCCGGTAGACTTCGGGCCAATCCGATTTGTCCATTTGCACGGCAGCGCGTGTGCCGGGGCTTTCCCGGTTCCGCGCAGTTCGGGCATCGTCCCCTGCGGGCGGGGCCCACCAATTGCAAGCCTGTTACACCCCGCCGCCAGGCCCGACCCCGACGGAGTGCCTTTTGCTCGCCATACTCATCGCTCACGCGGTCGCCACGCTCGTCGCGCCGCCTCTGGTCAGAGTCATGGGGAGAAATGCGTTCCTGCCGCTCGCGCTGGTGCCGCTGGCGAGTCTCGGCTGGGTGATCGGCAACTGGAGCACCGAACGCACCCTGCAGATCGCCTGGGCTCCGGGTCTGTCGATGAACATCGACATGCGCTTCGACTCCCTCGCAGCGATCATGTCGGCGCTGGTGCTGGGCATCGGCGCGCTCATTCTGCTCTACTGCGCCCGGTACTTCACCGACGACGAGCCCCGCCTGGGGATCTTCGCCGCCCAGATGGTCGCCTTCGCCGGGGCCATGTTCGGTCTCGTGACCAGCGACAACATGCTGGTTCTCTACATCTTCTGGGAACTGACGACGGTCCTGTCGTTCCTGCTCGTCGGCCACTACGCGGAGCGGGCGTCGAGCCGCCGCGCGGCCACCCAGGCCCTGCTCGTCACCACCGCCGGTGGCCTCGCCATGCTCGTCGGCGTCATCGTGCTCGGGCAACTGGTGGGCAGCTACAACCTCTCCGACGTGATCGCGGCCGCCCCGAGCGGCTGGCTGGCCGGGGTGGGCATCGCCCTGGTGCTGGTCGGCGCCCTGTCGAAATCCGCGGTGGTACCGCTGCACTTCTGGCTGCCCGGGGCGATGGCGGCCCCGACGCCCGTCTCCGCGTATCTGCACGCCGCCGCGATGGTGAAGGCGGGCATCTACCTGGTCGCGCGGCTGGCTCCGGCGTTCGCCGATGCGGCGCCCTGGCGGCCCATCGTCGTCACCCTCGGCCTGGCCTCGATGCTGCTCGCCGGCTGGCGCGCGTTCCGGGCCTTCGACCTGAAGCTGATCCTGGCCTTCGGCACCGTCAGCCAGCTCGGCTTCCTCATCGCGCTCGTCGGGATCGGCAGCCGGGAGGCAGCGCTGGCGGGCATGGCCATGGTCGTGGCCCACGCGATGTTCAAGGCCTGCCTGTTCATGGTGGTGGGCATCGTCGACCACGGCGCAGGCACCCGCGACATCCGCAAGCTCGCGCACCTCGGGAAACGGACGCCGTTCCTCGCGGCCGTCGCGGCCGTCGCCGCGATGAGCATGGGCGGGTTGCCCGTGTTCATCGGGTTCGTCGGCAAGGAGGCCGCCCTCGAGGCCGTGCAGGTGACGACCCTGCTGAGTCCGGGCGCGCGGATCGCGGTCCTCACCGCGATCGTCGTCGGATCGATCCTCACCCTGGCATACAGCATCCGTTTCGTGTGGGGCGCCTTCGGACGCAAGCAACTCAAGCGCCCGAGTCCGGCCGTGCAGAGCTTCCACGAGCCGGGGCCACTGCTGCTGTTCTCTCCGACCGTCCTGGCGTTCGGCGGGCTGGCCGCCGGACTCGCCGCGCCGTGGATCGACACGCTGCTCTCCCCCTACGCGGACACGCTGCCCAGCACCCTGGACAAGCCGTACCACCTCGCGCTGTGGCACGGCGTCGGACTCCCCCTCGTGCTGACTGCCGTCGTCGTGGTCGGAGGAACCACGCTGTACCTCGCACACCGCACCATCTCGCGCCTGAAGTTCGAACGTCCGATGCTCGGCAACGCCGACCGCATGTACGACGAGACGTTGCGGCTCATGGACACCGTGTCGATGCGTCTGACCGGCTTCCTCCAGCGGGGATCGCTGCCGTTGACCCAGGCGACGATCCTGGTGACGCTGGTCCTGCTCCCCACGATCCTGCTGTTCGTGTTCGGTGTCGCGGAACGTCCCCGGCTGCGCTGGTGGGACAGCCCGTTCGAGTTCGTGGTGGTGCTCGCGATCATCGGCGGTGCCCTCGCCGCCGCGATCATGCGCAACCGGATCGCCGGCGTGCTCGTCGTCGGCCTCACCGGATACGGCTGCGGCCTGCTCTTCGCCTTCCACGGCGCCCCGGACCTCGCGTTGACGCAGGCGCTGGTGGAAACCCTGACGCTGGTGATCTTCGTGCTGGTGCTGCGCAAGCTGCCGGCCGAGAACCGGCACGTCGCCGGGAACCGCCTCCGCCGAGCCCTCCTCGGGGTGGCCGTCGGCGCGACGGTCACCGGAATCGGGGCCTTCGCCGTCGCGGCCCGCAGCACCGAACCGATCGCCCTGCTCCTCCCGCAGGCCGCCTACGAGTTGGGCGACGGCAAGAACGTCGTCAACGTCCTGCTCGTCGACATCCGGGCGTGGGACACCCTCGGGGAGATCTCGGTGCTGCTCGTGGCCGCGACGGGCGTGGCGAGCCTGGTCTTCCGTACCCGGCGGTTCGGAGCGGCCCCCCGGGTCGCCGACGCCCCCGCCGCGCAACTCGATGCCGTGGCCGCCAGCACCGAGACGACCTGGCTCCGGGGTGGGGACCTGATCGATCCGCGACACCGGTCGCTGATCCTCGAGGTCACGACCCGGCTGGTCTTCCCCACGATGATGGTGTTGTCGGTGTACTTCTTCTTCGCGGGCCACAACGCCCCGGGCGGCGGCTTCGCCGGTGGGCTCACCGCCGGCCTGGCTCTGGTGCTGCGCTATCTCGCCGGTGGTCGCTACGAACTCGGCGAGGCCGTCCCGATCGACGCGGGCAAGATCCTGGGCCTGGGCCTGACCTTCTCGGCGGGCACCGCGCTCGTCTCGTTGTTCCTCGGGGCGCCCGCGCTCTCCTCGGCGACACTCGAACTCACTCTGCCCCTACTGGGAGACGTCAAGATGGTGACCGCCCTGTTCTTCGATCTCGGTGTGTATCTGATCGTGGTCGGCCTGGTGGTCGATGTGCTCCGCAGCCTCGGGGCCCGGCTCGACGCCGAGATCGTCGGTGAACGCCGATGACCGTCAACCTGACGCTGCTCATCGCCACCGGGGTGCTCGTCGCCTCCGGGGTGTACCTCCTGCTCGAGCGCAGCATCATCAAGATGCTGCTCGGGCTCCTGCTGATCGGCAACGGCATCAACCTGCTGATCATCGGGCTCGCCGGTCCCGCCGGCGAACCGCCGATCATCGGATTCGGCAACGAACTCCACGAGGAGATGGCCGATCCGCTCGCGCAGGCGATGATCCTGACCGCCATCGTCATCACGATGGGTGTCGCGGCGTTCGTGCTCGCCCTGACGTACCGGTCCTTCACGCTCAGCGCGCGCGACGAGGTCGAGAACGACCCCGAGGACACCAAGGTGTCCCAGCGCCGGACGCGCGCCGACGCCCCGGACCGGGACCGCTCGGACGATCCGGTCACGGGCGAGCCGAGCAAGATCGGCGACGCCTTCGATTCCGCCGGCAACCCCATCCCCCTCGAGGAGCTGACCAACATCGAGGATCTCGAGTGCTACGAGGACCTGCACGACGGGGACTTCGACGACGAGACCGACTCCGCCTACAGCGACGGTGAGCCGGCACGCGGAGACGATGCGCCGTCCCCGCGAGGAGGGACCCGATGACCCTGTCCGCAGCCGCCCTCATACCGCTGCCCGTCCTCATTCCGATGCTCGCGGCGGCCACCACCCTGATCCTCGGGCGCCGGCCGCGTGCCCAGCGTGCCGTCACGGTCGTATCCCTCGTCGCGGTGCTCGTCGTGGCGGGCCTGCTGCTGTATCTCGCGGATCGGGACGGCATCGCGACGTTGCAGGTCGGCGGGTGGGAGGCGCCCATCGGGATCACGCTGGTCGTGGACCGTCTGTCCGCCCTCATGCTCGTGGTGTCGGCGATCGTGCTGCTCGCCGTCATGCTGTACGCGGTCGGTCAGGGCATCCACGACGGCACCGAGCAGCAACCCGTGTCCATCTTCCTGCCGACGTACCTGGCGCTGACGGCAGGCGTGTGCAACGCGTTCCTGGCGGGAGACCTGTTCAACCTGTTCGTCGGGTTCGAGGTCCTCCTCGCCGCGTCGTTCGTGCTGCTCACCTTGGGGGCGAGCGCCGACAGGGTGCGCGCCGGCGTCTCGTACGTGATGGTGTCGATGGTCTCGTCGCTGATCTTCCTCGCGGGGATCGCGCTCGCCTACGCCGCCACCGGCACGTTGAACCTGGCTCAGATGTCCCTGCGTCTCGACGACGTGCCCGCCGGCACGCGGGCGGCGATCTTCGGAGTCCTCCTCGTCGCATTCGGTATCAAGGCCGCCGTCTTCCCCCTGTCCTCGTGGTTGCCCGACTCCTACCCCACCGCCCCGGCACCGGTCACGGCCGTGTTCGCCGGCCTGCTCACCAAGGTCGGTGTGTACGCGATCATCCGCACGCACACCCTCCTGTTCCCGGGCGGGGAACTCGACGACGTCCTGCTGATCGCCGGCCTGCTCACGATGCTCGTCGGCATCTTCGGGGCCATCGCGCAGAACGACATCAAGCGCCTGCTGTCGTTCACCCTCGTCAGTCACATCGGTTACATGGTGTTCGGCATCGCCCTGTCGACACAGGCCGGGCTGTCCGGCGCGGTGTACTACGTCGCGCACCACATCCTCGTCCAGACCACCCTCTTCCTGGTGGTGGGGCTGATCGAACGCCAGGCCGGATCGGCGTCCCTGCGTCGTCTCGGCGGGCTGGCCCTGGCGAGCCCGCTGCTGGCGATCGTGTTCCTGGTCCCGGCCCTGAACCTGGGCGGCATCCCGCCGTTCTCCGGATTCATCGGGAAGGTCGCTCTCCTGCAGGCCGGCGCATCCGAGGGCTCCGTACTGGCGTGGGTGCTCGTGGCCGGTGGCACCGCCACCAGTCTGCTCACCCTCTACGTGGTGGCCCGCGTGTGGACGAAGGCGTTCTGGCGCGCGCGTGCCGACGCACCCGAGGGCGACCTCGCCGACACGGCGCCGTCCGCCCTGCTCGACCGCTCCGAGGAGGACATCGCCTTCGGCGACCGGGCGGACGTGGGACGCATGCCCCCCGCGATGCTCGTCCCGACGGTGGGTCTCGCGCTCGTCGGCCTCGGTCTCACCGTCTTCGCCGGGCCGCTGATCGACATCAGCGATCGTGCCGCGGAGAACCTACGCGACCGCTCCGTCTACGTCGAGGCGGTCCTGGGAGGAGTCCCCGAATGACCAGTCGCGCATCGCTGCTCCGATTCCTCGTCCTTGCCTGGATGGTCCTGGTCTGGGTGCTGCTGTGGGGCACCTTCTCCGTCGCGAACGCCCTCAGCGGCCTCGTCGTCGCGTTGGCGATCATGTTCCTGCTGCCGCTGCCGAGGGTGCCCGTCGAGGGCCGGGTCCACCTGTTCTCGTTGCTCAAACTGGCGCTCGTCATCTTCGGCGACACGATCAGGAGCACCGCGTCGGTGGCCTGGCTGAGCATCAGGCCGGGACCCGGTCCACTGACCGGGGTCCTGCGCTGCCGGCTGATCATCAAGTCGGACCTGGTCCTCACCCTGTGGACCGACATCATGAACAACATCCCGGGAACCATGGTGCTCGAGATCGACCGGGTGCGACGGATCGTCTACGTGCACGTCCTCGACCTGAGCAGCGACCGGGCGGTGGCCGAGTTCTACCGGTCGGCGCGCCGGATCGAGCGGTTGCTGATCTCGACGTTCGAACGGAACTCCGAATGGCAACCCAGTCCCTGGTACCGGGACCGGACCTCGGCGAACGTGGAGGACATCGCATGACCGTGCTACTGGCATTGTCCGGCGTGCTGCTGGCGTCGGCAGCCGCGCTGCTGATCTTCCGGGCTCTGGCCGGACCGAGTTCCCTCGATCGGCTGGTGGCCATGGACTGTGTCCTGGCCCTCACGCTGTGCGGGATCGCGGTGTGGGCCGTCTACAGCCGCGACACCAGCATCGTTCCTGCGCTCGTGGCCTTCTCCCTGGTGGGCTTCATCAGTTCGGTGTCCATCGCTCGCTTCCGGGTGCGTGACGAATGATCACAGACATCCTGGAAGTGGTCGGACACATCCTCATCCTCCTCGGCTCGGCGGTCTGCCTGGCCGGGGCGATCGGCGTCGTGCGCTTCCGCGACACCCTGGCACGCATGCACCCCGCCACGATGCCGCAGGTGGTGGGCGTCCTGCTCGTGCTGAGCGGGGCCATCCTCAACCTGCGCGGGAGCGTCGACATCTGGATGCTGGTGCTCGCGTCGATGTTCATGGTGCTGACCGCACCGGTCGTCGCGCACCGGGTGGGCCGGGTGGCCTACCGGGAGCAACTCGGTCGCGACGGCCTCCCGATGCCGGAGGAACTGCCCTCGGAGTGACGCCCACCCGGCCCTCGGGTCGACGCCGACGTCACGCGGCCTCGTTCGTCTTGTCCGCCCGGGACGGTGCATCGGATCCGGATCGAGCGCCCTCGGGGTACGCGCCGGTGCCTGCGAACGTGACGTGGAAGGCCACCGCCATCACCACCAGCGAACCGATCAGCAGGGGCCCGGCGAGCAGCGCGTGCTCCGCCATGAGGTGCGGCAGGTACCGGTAGGCCGCCAGCTGCGCGGCCAGCACCGCCGTACCGCCCGCGACGAGCCTGATGCGGAACCAGCCCCATCCGCGGTCGGGGTCGCGCAGCGCCGCCTCGAGTGTCAGGCACAGCACCGCGCCGGAGACGAGGTCCACGCCGTAGTGGTAGCCGAAGCCCAGCGTGGCGGCGAGCGTGCACCCGAGCCATCCGGTGCCGAGGAGCCGCAGCCAGCCGGGGCCGCCGCGGGTGTGCAGGAACAGCGCCAGCGCCCACGCGGTGTGCAGGCTCGGCATGCAGTTGCGCGGGGTGATCGTGTCGAACGGGATCGGCTGCGGGTCGGGATTCCACGGCACCGCACCCGGCCAGAAGGTCCCCACCTGCCAGCCCTCACCGTGGTCGCCGAATGCGAAGATCGGGCCCACCACCGGGAACAGCATGTAGATCAGTGGGCCCACCAGGCCGATGAGCAGGAAGGTGCGCACCAGGTGGTGCGCGGGCCAGGGGCGGCCCCCGCCGACGTGGCGGAGCTGGTAGACGGCGACGACGATCGCCGCGACGGGCAGTTCGATGTACACCCAGTGCAGCACGGCGTACACCCCGGGTCCGAGCCATTCGAGGACCTGACCGGCCAGCCACGACGGATTGCCCAGCGCGTGGTCGGCGAGCTGGACGTACTCGTCGAGCACCTCCGGCCGGGTCCGCGCGGTCAGCTCGAGCCAGGTGTCGCCGATCTTGACGGAGAGCACGAGCAGCACACCGAGGGCGATGCCGCGCAGCGCACCTCGCCGGGGGCCGCCCTGCAACGCGACCGCGGCGTATCCGGCGAGCAGCACGAGCACGATCGTCGGCCCGTTCCCCGCCGTCAGGGGTCCACCGGTGAGGTACCGTTCGGCCGCGAACGCCGCGTCGAGCAGCACCGCGGCAGTGAGGGAGACGACCCGCAGGCGCGTGGTCAGCCCCACCATCGCCAGCGCGAGACCGGCCCACGGCACGGACGCCGACGTCGGGACGCCGACGACGTCACCGACGAGTCCCGGGATGGGCCCGGGGAACCCGCTGTACCGCGCGACCGCCTCGGCCACGAGGACCCCGAGAATCGCGCCGATCAGAGCGAGGGGAACGAACAGTTGCGGCACATGCGCCGGCTGCGCCTTCGGGCGCTCCACCTCTCGGATCGACACCGACACATGGTAAACAGCGCGTGAACTGCGCGGGAACGCGGCCGCCGGGTCAGGCCCGCAGTTCCTCCACCAGTGAATCCACCACGGCGACGAGGTCGCCGCCGGTCTGCTCCGCGATCCGGCGTTGCCGCTGGTAGGAGGCCCCCCGCACGGGGATCTGCGCCACCTGGGCGAGTTCGTCCGCGCAGCCGAGCCGCGCAGCCGTGGGGGTGAGCTGTTCGAGCAGATCGTTCAGGTCGTCGGTGACGAGCCGTTCGTGGCACACCGGGTCGAGGATCACCTCGGCCTCGAGGCCGTAGCGGGCGGCACGCCACTTGTTCTCCTTGACGTGCCACGGCTGCAGGGTGGGCAGCTGCTCGCCCTGCTCGAGCCGTTCGTCGTAGTACACGACGAGCGAGTGCACGAGCGCGACGAGGGCGGCCAGCTCGGCCTTGTTGGTGATGCCGTCGAACACCCGGATCTCGATGGTGCCCCACCTCGGCGACGGACGGATGTCCCAGTGCATGCCGCCCGGTTTCGTGATGACACCGGACTTGAGCTGATCCTCGATGAAGCTCTCGTACTGTGCCCAGCTCTCGAAGTGGTAGGGCAGCCCGGCCGTCGGCAGCTGCTGGAACATCAGGGCACGGTTGCTCGCGTAACCGGTGTCCACGCCCGCCCAGATCGGCGAGGACGCCGACAGCGCCAGCATGTGCGGGTACTTCACCAGCAGCGCGTTGAGGATCGGGATGACCTTCTCGGCGGAGGAGACACCGACGTGGACGTGCACCCCCCAGATGAGCATCTGCCGGCCCCACCAGCGGGTGCGCTCGATCATCTCGTCGTAGTCCGGGGACCGGGTGACGACCTGGTCGGTCCACTGCCCGAACGGGTGGGTGCCGGCGCAGATCAGATCCACACCCGCAGGATCGGCAGCCGTGCGCAACAGGTCGAGGGACTCGGCGAGGTCGTCGACGGCCTCGGCGACGGTGCCGTGCACATCGGTGACGAGCTCGACGGTGTTGCGGAGGAACTCCTTGGTGAGCCGCGGGGTCTGACCGGCACGCCGCTCGACCGCGTCGAAGACGACGGCGGCGGTGTTGGACAGGTCGCGGGTCTTCTTGTCCACCAGCGCGATCTCCCACTCGACGCCGAGGGTCGGGCGGGGCGAACCGGGAAACGGTACGGGCACGAGTCGATCCAACCACAGGGCCCCGGTGACCGTCGCCGGTCGCCGGGGCCCTGTGGATAGCAGTGTCGGGAGGTCGCCGTCAGGAGACGACGCCGCAGGCGAGACGCTCGCCCGCGGCGGTTTCCTGGTGGACGACGACGGCGGTGCCGTCCCCGCCCTGCAGGTCGTCGAGGGTGAACTCCTCGGTGGTGACGGTCAGCGACCCGGTGCCGTCCTCGCGCACCACGACCGCGCCGAGGTCCCCGCTCTCGGGGACGCTGGTGTTGCCGCCGGCCTGCAGATGCCCGCCCGCGGACAGGTAGTTGCCGGGCTCGCCTCCGGTCGGTGCGGTGGAGTTGGTCTCGCACTTGCCGACCTCGTGGACGTGGACGCCGCGGTAGCCGGCCGGCATGCCCTCGAGGTCGACCGTGACCTCGATACCCCCGTCGACCTCGGTGAAGGTGACCGTGCCGGCGGCCTCGCCGGCCGGGGTCCGCAGTTCGGCGGAGTTGTCCGCGCCGCCGCCGTGGCTACCCGATGCGCCCGCCGTGGCCTCGCCCGGGACGGCGCCGCCGCCGTGGGCCTCGTCGGCACCCTCCGGGGCGGGGGAACCCGTCCACACCGGCGGGGTGGTGCCGGGGGTGTCGCTCGGCTCCTCGCTGTTCGAGCACGCGCTCAGGCCCACCGCAGCGATCGCGACGATCGGGGCCAGGGCACGCCAGGACATGCGACGGGTGGAACTCGAGGCCATCAAACCGCTCCTTCGAAGTGGCGAAAAGTCACCCGATCATAACCGGGCGGCGGACGCCCTCACGGCGAGGTGACGATGACGATGACCCCGGGCGCGGAGTCCTCGATCCCGGCGAAGCGCGGCTGCGCCGTCACCCCCAGCGCCTCGGCCACCGCCTCGGCGGTCTGCCGCTCCCCCGGACCCGTGCCGTAGTACACGGACGTGGATTCGATCACGCCGTCGCTGTAGTTGCCCGTCTCCGAGACGGTGAATCCCTCGTCCTCGAGCAGGCCGGCCGTCTGGGCGGCGAGCCCGGAGACGTTGCTGTTGTTGAACACCCGTACCGGTGCGGCGGCAGTCCCGGGGGAGGTGGTGGCGGAGACCGTCGTCGTCGCGCCGGCGGTCGTCGTCCGCGCCGAGGTCGCGGCGAACGGCGCCGACGTCACGGAGGTGGTCGCCGGCGCGGCGGCCGGTTCGGTCGCAGGCTCGGGAGCAGAGCCCTCGGAATCGGAGCTTCCGAGCGAGGCCAGGCCGAGGCCCGCGAAGAGGATGGCGAGAGAGATCAGCACCATCGCGAGCGCTCGCAGCGGCGGACCCGACGATTCCGAGGTTGTGCTCACGCTGTCGACCTTAGTTGCCGCGTCCGCCGGAGCACCGTCGTACTCGCACTACGTGGTGATCTCGAACCCGAGCCGGCGGGCGGCCCGGGCCTTCTGCCGGCTCGCGCGCAGGCGCCGCAACCGCTTGACGAGCATGGGGTCCGCCGCCAGGGCCTCCGGTCGGTCCACCAGGGCGTTGAGGACCTGGTAGTAACGGGTCGCGGACAGACCGAAGAGCTCCTTGATCGCCTCTTCCTTGGCACCCGCGTACTTCCACCATTGCCGTTCGAAAGCGAGGATGTCGCGTTCGCGGCGAGACAGACCGTCCGTGCCCGCCGGATCCACGACGGCGGGGTTGTTCTCGGCGTGGTTGCTCCGGTCGGAAACCTGCTCGGATTCGTTACCGATATGCGCTGCTGCGCCGTCCATCTCACTCCTCGACTGCCTCGAATCACACCGGCATCCGATCGGACCCGGGTGTTTCCGAGGGCAATTCAACCACGGTGGTACGACAGGTACCGGCTCAACGGACGGGCGAGTCCCGCCCACTATCCTCTTGCACCATGGCAATACTTCCGATCCGGATCGTCGGTGACCCCGTCCTGCATCACCCGACGAAACCGGTCACCCAGTCGCCGGCCGAACTGGCCCAGCTGATCGCCGACATGTACGAGACGATGGACGCGGCGAACGGCGTCGGCCTTGCCGCCAACCAGGTCGGAGTCGACCTGCGGCTGTTCGTCTACGACTGCCCCGACCTGGACGAGTCCGGCACCGTGGTCCGCCGCCGCGGCGAGGTGATCAACCCGGTGCTCGAGACGTCGGAGATCCCCGAGACCATGCCCGACCCCGACGACGACGTCGAGGGATGCCTGTCGGTCCCCGGCGAGCAGTTCCCCACCGGGCGCGCCGAGTGGGCGAAGGTCACCGGCACCGACGCCCAGGGCGACCCGGTCGAGATCGAGGGCCACGGCTTCTTCGCCCGGATGCTGCAGCACGAGGTCGGCCACCTCGACGGCTACCTGTACGTCGACAAGCTCATCGGTCGCAACGCCCGGGCCGCGAAGAAGACCATCAAGCGGGCCGGATGGGGCGTGCCCGGCCTGAGCTGGGTGCCGGGAACGGTCGAGGACCCGTTCGGCCACGACGACGAGGACTGACGCCCCGGTGACGACCGAGCAGCCCGTGCCCGTCGGCACCCGGGTGGTGCTGCGCTACCGGCTGCCCGCCGGGTACAGCCACCCGATGACCGACGTGATCGGGGAACTGGTCGCCCTCGACCCGGCGGTGGTGGTCCGCACCGCCGACAGCCGTCTCGTGCAGGTCGCGCCCGACGCCGTGGTGGCGCTCAAGGCACTCGGCGCCCGCCCGATCCGCACCGGCGAGATCCGCGCCCTCGAGAACGCCGCAGCCGCCGCCTGGCCCGGGCTCGAGCAGGGGTGGATCGACGGTTGGCTCCTGCGGGCCGGCGCCGGCTTCACCGGTCGTGCGAACTCCGCCACGCCGCTGGGCGACCCGGGCACGGTCGCGGACCCCCTCGACCCGGACGTGCACGCCCGGATGCGCGGGTGGTTCGCGGAACGGGGCCTGCCGCTGCGGCTCCTGCTGCCGGACCGGCTCGCGCGCATCCCGCACGGATGGACCCCGAGCGACGAGGTGCAGGTGCTGGCCGCCGACCTCGACAACGTGCCACTGCCCGGTGTCACCACTCCCGTGGCCGTGAGCCCCCGCCCGGACGCCGGCTGGCTGTCGCTGTACCGGTATCGCGGTGCTCCGGTGCCCGCCGAGGGCCGGGCGGTCGTCGAGTCCGTCCTGGGCGGCGCGCTGGGGTTCGGCCGTATCGGCAGCGACACCGCGACCCTGGCGATCGCCCGTGCCGCGGTCACCGATGCCCCCGACGGGCGGCGCTGGGTGGGGCTGACCGCCGTGGAGGTGGCCGCCGCACACCGCCGGCGCGGCCTCGGCACGCTCGTGTGCGGCGCCCTGCTGCAGTGGGGACGCGACCACGGCGCCACCCACGCATACCTGCAGGTCGCAGCGGACAACGACGCCGCCCGGGGCCTGTACCGGGCGCTCGGATTCGTCGAGCACCATCGCTACCGGTACGCGACGGAACCTGTCCGCCCGCTCGCCTAGAGTGGGACCGTGCGTCTTGCTACCTGGAACGTGAACTCCGTCCGTGCCCGTGCCGACCGGATCCTCGACTGGTTGCAGCGGTCGGGCACCGATGTGCTCGCCATGCAGGAGACCAAGTGCAAGGACGAGCAGTTTCCGTACGAGCGGTTCGAAGAGCTCGGCTACCGGGTCGCACACGTCGGGCTCTCCCAGTGGAACGGCGTGGCCATCGCCTCCCGCATCGGTCTCGACGACGTGCAGATCGGGTTCGAGGACCAGCCCGGATTCACCAAGGACCCGGACGCCGACCCGGCGCAGGAGGCCCGGGCGATCGGCGCGACGTGCGGCGGGGTGCGGGTGTGGAGCCTGTACGTGCCCAACGGCCGCGAACTGGCCGATCCCCACTACGTCTACAAGCTCGAGTGGCTCGCGAAGCTGCGCGCCGACGCCCAGGCCTGGCTCGCCGCCGACCCGCAGACGCAGATCGCGCTCGTCGGCGACTGGAACATCGCGCCCACCGACGAGGATGTGTGGGATCCGGCGTTCTTCGAGGGGAAGACCCACACGTCGGAGCCGGAACGGGAGGCGTTCCGCGCGTTCCTCGACAGCGGCTTCACCGATGTGGTGCGCCCGCACGCCCCGGGCCCGGGGGTGTACACCTACTGGGACTACACCCAGCTCCGATTCCCGAAGCGTCAGGGCATGCGGATCGACTTCGTCCTCGGTTCCCCGGCGCTCGCGGCGCGTGTGGCCGGCGCGGAGATCGACCGCAACGAGCGCAAGGGCAAGGGGGCGAGCGACCACGCGCCGGTCGTCGTCGACCTCGCGGACTGAGACGTCCGGTCCCCGGCCCGGCGCGTCAGCGACGACCGGCGGCCGGCTCGAGGGGCAGCACGACGTCCCGATACTCGGGGTGGGCGGTGAGGAAGCGCTGCACATAGGTGCACACGGGACGGACCCGCCAGCCCCGCTCGCGCGCGAGATCCAGGGAGCGGCCCACGAGAACGCCCGCGAGCCCACGGTGCCCGAAGTCCTCGACGATGACGGTGTGCAGGAAATCGACGACGGGATGGTTGCGTCCGGGCACGCCGGAGGGACGATCCGTGTCGAAATACCCGAGGATCCCGACAAGATCCCCGTTCAGGCGTAGCTCGAAGCGGTTCTGATCCTTGTTGTCGGTCACCTCGGTGCGCGGCGAGTTGACGAGCATGATCCCCTCCGTGGTGCCGTAACCGAACTGTGACCTACGCCACTATAGAGCATGCAGGGTGCATCTGCCGAGACGTGTGAGACAAAACTGGACGTTGCCCCGGGACGGTGCCGCGCCGGTGTGGCAGCGCACATCGGCGGCCGCACGCGCGGCCGGGATCCGAGCCGGGGGGCCGGGCCGGCAATCGGACCGGATCGGTAGGGTCGCAGCCGTGAAGCTGCTGCCCCTGCCCCCGAAGGGCCGAACCCCGGTCCGTGCCCTCACCATCGCCGGCACCGATTCGGGGGGTGGGGCCGGGATCCAGGCCGACTCGCGCACCATGGCGATGTGCGGCGTGCACGCCTGCGTCGCCGTCGCGGCCGTGACCGTGCAGAACTCCGTGGGCGTCAGCGGCTTTCACGAGATCCCGCCCGAGACGGTGGCCGCGCAGGTGCGCTGCGTGGTGGAGGACATCGGGGTCTCGGGCGCCAAGACCGGCATGCTCGCCTCCACCGGGATCATCGAGGCGGTCGCCGCGGTGTGCACCGAGGTCGGCATCGGCCGGGACCGGCCGGTACCGCTCGTGGTCGACCCGGTGTGCGCGTCGATGCACGGCGATCCCCTGCTGCACGCGGAGGCCCTCGACGCGGTGCGGCACACCCTGATCCCGCAGGCCACCGTGGTCACGCCGAACCTCGACGAGGTGCGGCTGATCACCGGTATCGAGGTCGTCGACGACGCTTCCGCGCGGCGCGCCGCCGAGGCGCTGCACGACCTCGGCGCCCAGTGGGCCGTCGTCAAGGGCGGGCACCTGCGCACCTCCGAGGTCAGCACCGACCTGCTGTTCGACGGGGATCGTTTTCTCGAGTTCACCAGTCCCCGCATCGACACCGGCAACGACCACGGCGGCGGCGACACGCTCGCCGCGGCGATCGCGTCGGCCCTGGCCCACGGGTGGTCGGTGCCCGACGCCGTCGCGTTCGGCAAGGAGTGGGTCACCCGGTGCCTCGAGTGGTCGTACGACCTCGGCGCCGGGCACGGCCCGGTCAACCCCCTGTGGCGACTGCAGTCCTGACCCGCCAGATCCCGAGTTCGGGCGGCACACCCTTGGGGGCCGAGGTGAACAGCCCACGCCGATGCGGGCGCACCTCGAGACCGAGCGCGTCGACCGCGCCGGGCGGCAAGGCGTCGAGCGTCGCGGACGACACCACCACGTGCCCGTTCCCGGCGAGCTCCATCATGCGGGCCGCGACGGTGACGTCGACGCCCAGCCAGTCGCTGCCGATCCGCCGGGGCAGGCCGGTGTGCGCGCCCACCCGGATCCGCGGCCGGTAGCCGCCCCCGGTCACCTCGGTCAGGGCGGCGCGGGCCGCGAAGATCGCTTCCAGCGCCCGTTCCGGCCGGTCGAACACCACCATCAGACCGTCGCCGAGCCGTTTGACGATGGTGCCGCCACGGTCGGTGAACGCCGGCTCCAGTGCCCAGGCGACGCGCCGCAGCAGGTCGAGGGTGGCGACGTCGCCCGCGGCGAGGGACCACGTCGAGAATCCCACGAGGTCGGTGAAGACCACGGTGACCTCCCGGTCGCCGCGCCCGGCGCCGGTGCGTTCGAGCAGCGCCTGCCACGCCTGCAGCACGCCGAAGCCGAGTTCGTGCACCGCGCTCGGCTCGTCGACGTCTCGCCACCTCCCGGCCAGCCGCGCGACCGCCTGCGGCCCGCTGGTCCCCGCCGTGGACAACGGATCGCCGAAGCCGGGGTCGCCGGGCAGGGTGCGTCGCAGCCGCCGGGCCAGCCGGACCAGTTCGGGCCGCCGGTCGACGGCCGCGAATCGGTCCACGAGGCGACGACCGAACCCCGGTGTCTCATCCATCGGATCGGACCTCGGTGCGTTGCGGTCCGACCGGAACCCCGTCCGGTCCCGTGACGGCCCGCGCATACGTGCCGACCCCGTATCCGACGGCCGAGGCGGCGACGGCGAGTGCCGCCCGGTCGATGTTCGCGAGCGTGTCCTGCGGGCTGTGGTAGTTCGGGTCGAACGGTTCCTCGCCCGTGCCGCCCCACTTCTGCGCCTGCTCCGGGGTCTTGCGGTCGTCGGCACCGGAGAACACACCGCCCGCGGGGATGCCCGCGTCCACGAACGGCCCGTAGTCGGAGCGCCCGTCGAAATCGGTGCCGTCGGCGGCGATGCCGCGCGAGGTCAGGTAGGCCAGGAACGTGCGCTCGATGCCCGCCGAGCCCTCCGGTCCCGGACCGGTGCCCACCGCGTCGGAGTCGTCGCCGTCGTAGACGAGGTATCCCGGATTGGGCGAGCCGAGCATGTCGAAGTTCAGGTACAGGGCGATGTCCTCGCGGCCGGCGTCGTCCAGGGAGGCCACGTAGTCGGTGGAGCCGACCAGCCCGACCTCCTCGGCGCCCCAGAACGCGAACCGCACCGCGTTGGTGACGCCCGGTTCGCTGCCGAGTTGCAGCGCCGTCTCGAGCACCGCAGCGACGCCGGTGCCGTTGTCGTTGACGCCCGGGCCCTCCGGGACGCTGTCGAGGTGGGCGCCGACGACGACCACGTCGTCGGTCGAGCCCGTGGCGGTCTGCGCGAGCACGTTGCGCGAGCGCACGCTCTCGATGCGGGTGTCGAGGAGGAGGGTCACGGTGGCGGGGGCAGCGGCGAGCGCGCGGCCGTCGGCGCCGCTGATCCCCGCGGCGGGCACGCGGTCGTCGCCCTCCTCGCCGAGCGTCGCGCCGGTGAGCGCACCGTCCTCGTTGTTGGCGACGAGGAGCGCCGCCGCCCCCCGTTCCGCAGCGACCTGCTGCTTGACGGAGAACGGGCACACCCCGCGGGTGACGAGCACGACGGCACCGGAGACGTCGAGCCCCTCGTAGTCGGAGGCCTCGCACCCGGGCGTGTCGTCGGCGGGCACCGGCACGAGGCGGGCGGTGAGCCCGTCCGGACCGGTCGACGGCGAGAACTCGAGGGCCCGGACCGGCACCGGCGCGCCGGCGACGGTCAGGGTCTCGACCTCGACGTCGAAACTGCGGACGTCGAACTCCGGGGTCTGCACGTCGAATCCGGCCTCGCGCAGCCGGCCGGCGACGTAGTCCACGCTCGCGTCGTAGCCGGCGGTGCCCACGGCGCGGTTGCCGTCGTGCTCGGTGGCGATGCGGTCGAGTTCGGTGAGATGCCCGACCACCGCATCGATTCCCACGGCCTGCGCCAGCGCGGCCGGATCCACCGGTGGTGGTGGCGGTGGCTCCTCCGAACATGCCGCCGCCAGCAGCACGATCGCTGCGGCGACGCCCCCGGCCCGTACCCGCGCTCCCCGGTTCATCCGCCGAGGATACTCACGCGTCGCGCCGGTTCACCACGAGCAGCGCGGCCGCGAACACCACGGCGACGAACACCGCGAAGTACACCAGCGAACCCCACGGTCCCCAGTGGAAGTCGATGCCCTGATCGCTGCCGAGGAAGTGGTTGGCATTGGCGAACGGCAGGAAGGGCTGCACCTGCCGGCCGAACGAACCGAACAAGGCGAACAGCGACTCGATCAGCAGCGGCCACAGCAACAGCAGCGCGATGGTGCCGGCGGACTGGCGCAGCAGCGCCCCGACGGCGACGGCGAGCACTGCGCACAGCAGCGCGTAGATCGAGACGCCGTAGATCGACCGCCAGGCCTGGTCGCCCTCGAGGACGAGTTCCCGCCCGGCCTCCGGGCCCGCGAGGGCCTTGGCGAGGGCGAACGACGCGAGCGCCAGCACGCCGGTGAGCACCGCGCCGAACAGCCCGATCAGCAGCGCCTTGACGACGAGCACGACGCTGCGGTTCGGCATCGCCTGGAACGTGGTGCGGATGACCCCGAACCGGTACTCGCTCGTCACCGACAGCGCCGCGAGGATCATCAGCACGAGCACGCCGAAGCCGGCGACGCCGCTGACCGCGACGTCCACGGTCGGGTAGAACCGGCCCATCTCGTCGTCGACGGACATGCTCGCCTTGGAGGCGGCGCCGAGGATCGCGGCGAGGCCCAGGCCGAGCGCGACGATCACGACGGTGCACCACCACGGCGACTGGGTGGAGGTGAGTTTGATCCGTTCCGCCTTGACGGTGTCCACGGCCACGCTCGCCGCCCCGGTGTTGTCGACGGCCACGCTCATCGCAGCTCCCCCTTCATCGGCTGCACGGCCGGGTCTCCGGCCACGGCTCCCTGGTACTCCACGTCGTCTCCGGTCAGTTTCATGAACGCCTCCTCGAGCGATGCGTTCCGGCTCGCCAGCTCGTGCAGCACGACCGAGTGCGTGGCGGCGAGCTCCCCGACCTGCGCGGTGGTGACGCCGCTGACGATCAGCGCGCCGTCGTCGTCCCGGACGGCGTGGCCCTGCCCGGCCAGTGCCGTGCGGAGGGTGTCGAGCTGCGGGCTGCGCACCCGCACCGTCGCCTCCGACGCCCGCTCGACGAACTCCGCGACGGACGTGTCCGCGATGAGCCGGCCCCGGCCGATCACCAGCAGATGATCCGCGGTCTGCGCCATCTCCGACAGCAGGTGGCTCGACACGAGCACGGTGCGCCCCTCCGCCGCGAGGGCCTGCATGAATCGGCGGATCCACACGATGCCCTCGGGGTCGAGGCCGTTGACGGGCTCGTCGAACAACAGCACCTTCGGATCCCCGAGCAGCGCGCCGGCCAGTCCCAGCCGCTGCGACATGCCGAGCGAGAAGCCGCCCGCGCGCTTGTCGGCCACCTCGGTCAGGCCGACGAGCGCGAGCACCTCCTCGACCCGCGAGTTCGGCAGCCCGTTGGATGCGGCGAGCCAGCGCAGGTGGGCCCGCGCCGACCGGTTCGGGTGCACCCAGCGCGCATCCAGCAAGGCACCGACGGTCCGCAGCGGCCGCTTCAGCTGGCGGTAGGGGACGCCGCCGATCAGCGCGGTCCCGGCGGTGGGCCGGTCGAGGCCGAGGATCATCCGCATCGTCGTGGATTTCCCGGCACCGTTGGGGCCGAGGAATCCGGTGACGATCCCCGGCCGGACGGTGAACGTCACGTCGTCGACGGCGACGGTGGAACCGAAGGTCTTCGTCAGTCCGGTCACTTCGATCATGACCCACAGCCTGCCCGATTCGGCCGGATCGCGCCGCGCGGGGTCGTCCTCCGCCCCGACACTCACCCACCGCCACGGTTCAGCAGGCGCGAGTCCCACCCGCGACCGCGCAGGTCCGTCCGGACCGAAGACCCCGCACCGCGCTCACTCCGGCCAGGGCGACATTTCGGCCGGCGACGAGACTTCGCCGGATCGAGGACGACCGGTCCCGAGCCTGCGGTTCACACCGTCTCGGGGACGTGCAGGTGCGCGATGGCGAGCTCGAATTCGCAGGTGTCGAGTATCTCCGCGCCCGCCTCGCGAGTCACTGCGGCCCGGATACCGTCGAGGCGTTCCCTGTGGGGTTCGATCGCCTCGGCGCTGTCGAACGTCACCGACGACACCCCGCGGCCGGATGCGCGGTCGATCATCAGGCTGGCGCTGCAGAACCCGTCGAGTTCCTCCAGCTCGGGCAGTGCGCCCATCTTCCACAGGTCGACGCCGCGGTCCATGTGCGCCGGATCGGTCTCGACCCACGTGACCCGGCACCAGGCCCCGCGATCCGAACGGTGGTCGCGATGCACGACGGCGATCTCCCACCGCGACACCTCCGTGGTGCCGTGGAAGATCCTGGCCGCGTCGTCACGGAGCATGCGCACCGGGTCCTCGCTGGCGCGCATCGAGTCCTCGTCCCGCCACGAACTGGTCGCGATGCACCGGCCCGTGCCGCGATCGATGAGCAGGGACATGCCGAGGCAGCCCTCGATGTCTGCCAGCGTGGGCATCACGGTGTCGCGTACGTGCCGGATCCCGGCGTCGATGTACGACGGATGCGCGTGAATTGTGGTCGAGCGTGCGAACACGATCGGCACCCTTCTCCTCAGGGCGGTGCCGACGCGGCGCCGCCGGTCGTTGTCGTCCCCCCGGGTTTCACCTTGCTCCCCCGATCCGCTGGAGGCAATAGGCGGGCGGCGGGCGCCGGCATTGCGCGGCGACCGGTTTCGCACGACCTTCGTCCGCCGCCGCTGCCGCCCTGCGAGCGCGGGCAGTGCCCCCCGTGCACGACCGTTCTCCGCCCTCGACGAGGCCGGGGGTGCCGCGACGCGTGCGGCACCCCCGGGTCCGTCGAGAAACCGACCGTCACCGCCTCACATCCGGTCGCCTCAGGGTTCGAGCGGCGACGAGGCCTGCGCCCAGAACCGCTTCGGGATGCGGCCCGCGTGCCGGGCCCGGAAGCCCGCCTCGACGGCGTGGCGCATCGCGGACGCCATGAGCGCCGGGTCCTTCGCCCGGGTCACCGCGGTCGCCAGCAGCACCGCGTCGCACCCGAGTTCCATCGCGAGCGCGGCGTCGGACGCGGTACCGATGCCCGCGTCGAGGATCACCGGCACCCCGGCGGCCTCGACGATCATCTCGATGTGGTGCGGGTTGGAGATGCCCAGCCCCGTGCCGATGGGCGAGCCGAGCGGCATCACGGCGGCACAGCCGACGTCCTCGAGCCGTCGCGCCAGCACCGGATCGTCGTTGGTGTAGGGCAGCACGACGAACCCGTCGTCGACGAGTTGTTCGGCGGCCGAGACGAGTTCGATCGCGTCGGGCAGCAGCGTGCGTTCGTCGGCGACGACCTCGAGCTTGACCCAGTCCGTCCCGAGCGCCTCGCGACCGAGTTGCGCGGTGAGCACCGCCTCGGCGGCGCCGCGGCAGCCGGCGGTGTTGGGCAGCGGCGCGATGTCGAGGCGGCGCAGCAGATCGAGCACGCCGGTCCCGGACGCCGCGTCCACCCGGCGCATCGCCACGGTGGTCAGTTCGGTGCCGGAGGCGACGAGGGCCTCCTCGAGCACGGCGAGATTCGCGGCCCCACCGGTGCCGGTGATCAGCCGCGAGGCGAAGCTGCGTCCGGCGATCGTCAGGGGCGGCAGGTCGTGGCCGGGGTCGTGGCCGGGGTTGCGCTCAGCCACCCTGCACCGCCGTCAGCACCTCGATCTGCCAGCCCTTCTCGACGCGCTCGGACCACCGTCCCCGGGGGAAGAGGGCACCGTCCACGGCGACGGCGACCCCCCGGTCGGGGAGGCCGAGTCCGCTCAGCAGCTCGGCCATCGTCGGCGCCTGGGCGAACCAGCGCTCCTCCCCATTGACCGTGACTCCCACCGTCGGCGCACCGTTCATCACACTCACTCCTCGGTAAATCGTTGCGGATCAGCATATTTCGCCACAGCAAGTGGTTCGTCCGCGAGCTCCGCGACCACCGCGTCCGCCGTGACCGGGGTCAGCAGCACGCCGTTGCGGCCGTGCCCGGTCGCGGCGATCACCCGCTCGGACAGCCGGCCGATCAGCGGCAGGTTGTCCGGGCTCACGGGTCGCAGCCCCGCACTCGCCTCGTACAGCTCGTACTCGCCGATCGCCGGGAACAGCGCCTCGGCGTCGGCGATGAGATCCCGCACCCCCGCGACGGTGACCTGCGTGTCGTCGGCCTCGTACTGGGTTGCGCCGACGACGAGTCCGTCCGCGCGCGGCACCAGGTACGCGGGCCGGCCGTGCACGCTGCCGCGGACCGTCCGGTGCGGGGCGGGAGCCGCGCCCGGCCGGGTCCGCAGCCGCAGGATCTCCCCCTTGACCGGCCGCACCGGCAGGCCCGGCCACAACCGCGCCGAGGCGGCACCGGCCGCGAGCACGACCCGGTCGGCGTCCAGTTCGGTGACGTCACGCACCGGCTCGTCGACGAAGCTGACCCCGGCCCCGGCGGCAGCCCGTCGCAGCGCGTCGACGAGGACCCGGTTGTCCACGGCCAGCTCGTCCGGGGCCAGCAGACCCAGACGGATGCGCGGCCCCAGCGACGGCTCGAGTTCGCGCACCTCGGCGCGGCCGAGCACGCGCATCTCGTGCCCCTGCGCCGACACCCACTCGGCGATCGTGCGCAGGTCGGCGGCGTCGGCCGCGTCCAGCGCGACGGTCAGCGAGGCGGTGGAGGTGAACAGGTCGAGGCCGGTCTCCCGGAGCAGTTCGGCACCGAACGCCGGCCAGCGGGCCAGCGACGCGGCACCCAGCTCGAGGACGTGTTCCTCACCCGGCCAGCCCTCCGACAACGGTGCGAGCATCCCCCCGGCCACCCACGACGCCCCCGCTCCCGGGGACGGGTCGTGCACGGTCACGGTCCAGCCGGCCCGGGCCGTGCGCCAGGCGATCGACAGCCCGATCACGCCTCCGCCGACGACGGATACGGTTCCCAACAGTTCGTCCACCTCACTCCCTGCGCCGGCATGATCCGGTTCAGGTGCTGACGGTCGGGGCCGGCAGGCCCCCTCTCAGCCCCGCGATCCCCGGGACTCCCGTGTCGATTCGTTCAGAGCAGAGACTACCGTCTCCGCCGTGACTACCTACCGCGGCAACCGTCCCGCCCCCCGGGAACGCCTCGCGCAGGCCCGGCTCTACCTGTGCACCGACGCCCGTCGCGACACCGGCGACCTGGCCCGATTCGTCGAGGAGGCACTCGCGGGCGGTGTCGACATCGTCCAGCTCCGCGACAAGGGCTCGGCAGGCGAGAAGAAGTTCGGCCCGCTCGAGGCCCGCGAGGAGCTCGAGGCGCTCGAGGTGCTCGCCGCCGCCTGCCACCGGCACGGGGCCCTGCTGGCCGTCAACGACCGCGCCGACATCGCCCTGGCCGCCGGCGCCGACATCCTGCACCTCGGGCAGGGCGACCTGCCCGTGCGGTACGCCCGGCAGGTCCTCGGCGACGACGTGGTGATCGGCCGCTCCACCGCCAGCCGGGCCCAGGCCAGCCTGGCCGACATCGAGGACGGCGTCGACTATTTCGCCAACGGACCGGTGTGGGAGACCCCCACCAAGCCGGGCCGCACCGCAGCGGGCCTCGAAGTGCTGCGGGAGGTGGCCCGGTCGCAGCCGCGGCGGCCGTGGTTCGCCATCGGCGGCATCGATGCCGAGCGGCTGCCCGAGGTGCTCGACGCCGGCGCCACCCGCATCGCGGTGGTCCGCGCCATCACCGCGGCACCGAATCCGCGGACCGCGGCGGCCGCGCTGAGGGCCGCGCTGCCCCGCTGACGGTCCGTCACAGCCGGCCGCGCACCCGCGGCGGCCGCACTGGCGGCGCCGCCCGCTGACGGTCCGTCACAGCCAGTCGAGCACCGTCGACGGCGCCAGGGTCGGCACATCCCCGGGCAGCCGGGCGCGCAGTCCCCGGTCGGCCGTCACCACCACGGTGAGCACCTGGTCCAGGACCGCCGACGTGCCCTTCGCCAGGACGGCCAGTTCGTCGTCTCCGCTGCCGGCGGCGGTGTGCACCAGCGTGCGGTCGTCGTCGATCACCGCCGCGCGGGCCTGCCCCTCGAGGACCGCCTCGATGCGGCTCACCCAGCCGAACGAGCCGCCGGGCAGCTCGACGGTGCGGGGCACCGACTCCGCCAGCTCCGCGAGCAGTCGCGCGGTGGCGCCCGGCCGGTCACGCCACCAGCCGTTCGGCCGCGCGCCGAGGACGTTGGCCGTGTCGAGCAGCATCCGCACCGCCCGGGTCCGCAGGTCCGGCCAGGCGGCCGCGAACCCGGAGTGCAGGGGCATGGTCTCGACGTCCGCCTCCGGCACCCAGCGCAGTTCGGTGCTCTCCCCGTTGAGGGTCGTCTCCATCGGGCTCGGGGTGTCCGCGACGACCGTGGTGTACGTCCATCCTCCGTCGACGCCGGAGGTGACCCGCTCGGTGCGCACGCTCACGGCAGCCGGGTCGATCCCGGTCTCCTCCTCGGCTTCCCGTACAGCCGCGACGACGGGACTCTCGTCGCTGTCGCGGGCGCCGCCGGGCAGCGCCCACGTGCCGCCCTGGTGGCTCCACGCCGCGCGGTGCTGCAGCAACACGGCCGGGGTGCCGTCGGGCAGCGGTGCACGCAGCAGCAGCCCGGCCGCGCCGAATCTGCCCCACCGGCGACCACCGTCGGGTCCGACGGCCCAGCCGTCCCCGTCACCTCGCATCGCGTCCGCCTCCCTGCCGCCCGGTCGCAGGCCGCGAGCCGGGCGTCCACCGTCCTCGGACGGCAACAACATCCCAGTACTGCTTATATGCTCGCCACACACAGTGCCACATCGGAAGGGGTGCTCTCGTGGACGTGCGCGTGACCCCCACGCTCGGCGCGGTCGGGGGTCGCCTCCAGCGCGGCGACGTGTCCGGTCCCGTCGTCGACCACGACCGCCGCGCCGACGACTGGCGCGCCCTGCTCCGATCCACCCCCGTCGCACTCTTCACGCTCGGCGCCCTGCTGCTGATCCTCCTCATCGTCTCCGGCATCGTCGCAGGTCAGACCGTGACGAGCCGGCAGGCCACGCACAGTCGGCTGCTCACCTCCGTCGAACCCCTCGCCGACGCCGCCCAGAGTCTCTACAGTGCCCTGTCCGTCGCGGACGCGGCCGCCGCCACCGGCTTCATCGCGGGCGGTATCGAACCCGAGGAGGTGCGGGAACGCTACACCCAGGCCGTCGGCGAGGCGTCCACCCAGCTCGTCGCCGCGGCCGGCGGAATCGCCGCGGACGACAGGGTGGGCGCCCGGTTGGTGGCGGACATCGCCGGTCGGCTCACCGTCTACACCGGCCTGGTGGAGACGGCTCGTGCGAACAACCGCGTCGGAAACCCCGTGGGCGCCGCCTACCTGGGCGAGGCCTCGCACCTGATGCAGTCCGAACTGCTGCCGATGGCGCAGGAACTGTACGAACGCAGCTCGTCCGCCGTCACGTCCACCCAGCGTGCGGCCGTGCAGCCGCCGTGGACGTCGATCGGGATGCTGCTGGTGACGGTCGTCGCGCTGACCGGCGTGCACGTGATCGTCTCGCGGATCAGCCGCCGCACCCTGAACCTCGGTCTGCTCGCGGCCATCGCCTCGACGGGGATCCTGCTGTGCTGGCTCCTCGTTGCGGGACTGATCTCGTCGAGCGCCACCCGGAACGCCGTCGAGCGCGGCGGCGAACCGCTCGGGGTCTTCACCGACAGCCGGATCCTCGCCCAGCAGGCCCGGACCGCCGAGACGCTGCAGCTGGTCCGGCGGGACGTCACCGGCGAATACGACGCGATGTTCGACGGCAGCATGGACCGTCTCGACGAGTTGCTCACCGGCTCCGCGGCGGCCGACGTGGAGACCCAGGCCGAACCCGCCGGCCGCGCCGCCGAAGCGCGCACGGCCTGGCTGGCATCGCACGACCGCGTGCAGGCGGCGCTCGACCGGGGCGACTACCCGGCTGCCGCGATCCTCGCCACCGGCCCCGGGCCCGACGAGGCGGCGGCCCAGTTCCACGCCGTCGACCGCGCCCTCGAACGGGGCATCGACCTCGCGCGCGCCGAACTCCGCGGCAACGAAGTCCGCGCCGCGGACACGCTGTCCGCGCTCGCACCGGCCGCGTGGGTGCTGACCGTGCTCGCGGGGATCGGCGTCGTGGGAGGACTGGCGCCACGGATCCGGGAGTACCTGTGAACATCCGCAACGCCCTCCTCGCCGCCGTCGTCGCCGCGGCCGTCCTCACCGGTGGGTGCGCGACGTCGCAGCCGGAGATCGTCGTCGGCCCCGACGTGTCCTACACCGAGCCGCCGCTGCCGGAGCGCGCCGCACTCGCGCCTACCGACGTGCCGATCCCCCCGGAGCCGGACTGCGGCGACCCGACCGCCGGGCTGCGTCCCGACGGGGCGACGACCGGGCCCGCCCTCGATGCGATCCGGGCGCGCGGGCGCCTCGTCGTCGGGCTCGACACCGGCAGCAACCTGATGAGTTTCCGCGACCCCTCGACCGGCCGGATCGCCGGGTTCGACGTGGACATCGCCCGCGAGATCGCCCGGGATCTGCTCGGCAGCCCGGACCTGCTCGACTTCCGGATCCTGAACTCCGCGGACCGGGAGCAGGCCCTGCAGGATTCCACCGTCGACATCGTCGCGAAGACGATGACGATCACGTGCGCCCGACGTGAACGCGTCGACTTCTCCACGGTGTACTTCGTCGCCCAGCAGCGTGTCCTGGTGGTCCAGGGCTCCGACGTCCGGGACGTCGCCGATCTCGCCGGCCGGCGGGTGTGTGTCGTGCGCGGCACGACGTCGCTGATGCGTCTGCGGCAACTGCAGCCGTCCGCGGCGATCCTGACGGTCCCGTCGTGGGCGGACTGTCTCGTCGTGCTGCAGCAGCGCCAGGTCGACGCGGTCAGTACCGACGACACGATCCTCGCCGGGCTCGCCTCCCAGGACCCGTACCTGGAACTGGTGGGGGCGCCGATCGGAACCGAGCCCTACGGCATCGGGATCGCGCAGGGCCGTGAGGATCTGGTGCGGTTCGTCAACGGCACCCTGGAGCGGATCCGTCGGGACGGCACGTGGACGCAGATCTACAACCGCTGGCTCACCGTCCTGGGGCCCGCCCCGGCGCCGCCGCCCCCGACGTACGTGGACTAGAGAGAACGCATGTCCGACACCGACGACGACACCGGACCGGCGACAGCGCCCGCGGCACCCCCGGATTCCGGTCCGGCCACTGCACCGGCGGCCCCCCCGGAGTCCGGTCCGGCGACCGCACCGAGCGCCGGTCCGGGAACAGCACCGAGCGCCGGTCCGGGAACGGCACCGAGCGCCGGTCCGGAAACAGCACCGAGCATCGGTCCGGAAACAGCACCGAGCATCGGTCCGGAAACACAGCGCAGCCGCCAGGCGAGCGTGCCGTCGCAGCGGTCGTCCTCGCGCCGCTCCCGGTCGCGGCTGCCGTCGCGGCGACGTCTCGCAGGTATGGTCGACATCCCCGTCCCGACCCCCGTCGATCCCGAGTCCGTCGTCCTGCGCGACCCGCATGTCGCCGAGGGCAAACGGTTCTGCTGGAAGTGCGGCAAGCCGGTCGGCCGCAGCACCCCCAACGGACCGGGCGCGACGTCGGGCCGATGCCCTTCGTGCGGAACCCCGTTCGAGTTCACTCCGATGCTCGCGGTCGGCGACGTCGTCGGCGGACAGTACGTCGTGCAGGGCTGTCTCGCCCATGGTGGTCTCGGCTGGATCTACCTGGCGATCGACCGGAACGTCAGCGATCGCTGGGTGGTCCTGAAGGGTCTGCTGCACTCGGGAGACGCCGAGGCGCAGGCCGTCGCGCTGGCCGAGAAGCAGTTCCTCGCCGAGGTGACGCATCCGAGCATCGTCAAGATCTTCAACTTCGTCGAACACCCTCGCCCCGACGGCAGCCCGATGGGCTACATCGTCATGGAATACGTCGGCGGGCACTCGCTGCGCGAGGTGCTCGACACCTGCCCCAAGCCCGCGCGGATGCCCGTCGAGCAGGCCGTCGCGTACGTCCTCGAGATCATGCCGGCGCTGAGCTATCTGCATTCGGTCGGGCTCGTCTACAACGACCTCAAGCCCGAGAACATCATGGTCACCGAGGAGCAACTCAAGCTCATCGATCTCGGTGCCGTCACCGGAATCGAGGACTACGGCTACCTGTACGGCACGCCGGGCTACCAGGCCCCGGAGATCGTGCGCACCGGCCCGACCGTGGCGTCCGACATCTACACCGTCGGCCGGACCCTCGCCGTGCTGACCCTCGACATGCCGTGGAAGCAGGGGCGTCCGGCCGACGGCCTCCCCACGCCGGCCGAGGCGCCGCTGCTGGCGGAGTACGAGTCCTACCACCGGCTGCTGCTGCGGGCCACCGATTCCGATCCGCAGCGGCGGTTCGAGTCGGCCGACGAGATGGCGAGCCAGCTGACCGGTGTCCTGCGCGAGATCCTGTCGCAGCAGACCGGCGAGGAGCATCCGGGGCTGTCGTCGGTGTTCAGCCGGCAGCGGACGACGTTCGGCACGGACGAGGCCGTCGGGCGCACGGATTCGATCGTCGACGGTGTCGAACGGGACGAGAACCTCGCGGCGCGTGATGTGGCGGCGGCGTTGCCCGTTCCGCTGCTCGACCCGCTCGATCCGAGCGCGGCACTGTTGGCGGCGGCGGTGCACAGCGAACCTCAGCAGACCCTCGACGCGCTGCGCCACGCGCGCGACAACGGCATCGAGCGCGTCGTCGGCACGGCCGACGTCTCGTTCTCCCGGGAGATCACCCTCGCCGAGGTCCGCGCCCATCTCGACCTCGGGCACGGCGTGCGCGCCACCGAGATCCTGGGCAAGCTCGAACGTGACCTGGGAGCGGACTGGCGCATCGACTGGTACGCCGGTCTCGCCGAGTTGATCAACGGCGAATACGAGTCCGCCTTCGGCAGATTCGAGAAGGTGCTCGCCGCGACGCCCGGCGAGGCCGCACCCAAGCTCGCCCTGGCGGCCACGGCCGAACTCATCCTGCAGCATTGGGAGAGCGACGATCCCGGTGCCTGGCGCGCGTTCTGCGAGAACTACTACCGCGCCGTGTGGCGCACCGACCACAACGTGGTGAGTGCCGCGTTCGGTCTGGCGCGGCAACTCACCCTCCGCGGCGAGCGGGCAGCCGCGATCGCCGCTCTCGACCAGGTGCCGCCGAGTTCCCGGCACCACGCCGTCGCCCGGATGACGACCGTGCTGATCCTGCTGCACGACCGTCCGGTCGAGGAGATCGAGGAGGCCGACCTGCGCGAGGCCGCGCGGCGGGTGGCGACGTTGTCGCCCGAGGAGGGACGGCTTCTGCAGATGCGCACCCTGGTGCTCTCGATCGCTCTCGACTGGGTCCGCGCCGGGCACTCGGCACGGCGCGAATCGGACCCGATTCTCGACGTCCCGTTCGACGAGAGGGGTCTTCGCAGCGGTACCGAGACCGGTCTGCGGGACCTGGCCCGCAACGCGCCGACGCGCGCCCACCGCTTCACGCTCGTCGACCTTGCCAACGCCATCCGCCCCCGCAGCCTGCTGTGAGCGAGCGGGCGGATCGCGCGGCATCGACCGAGTGGCCTCGACGACAACCTCCCGCTCGGCGCGGGGGTCGCCCGCTCACCGTCCCTGTGGACAACTCCGAAGTTGTCCACAGTCCGGCGAGGTGGGTTCCGCAACGGCCGGACGCCCTGCATCGTGTGCGTCCGTGCATTCCTTCGACGCTCCCTTCCGGGGCACCGAGGCTATCGCGTCCGGTGCGCTGACCGCCTACGAGTTGCGGCACGGATTCGTCCGCCTGCACCGCGCTGTTTACGTGCGGCGAGGTGTCGCGCCTACGGCACGCAACAGGGCCCGGGCGGCGTGGTTGTGGTCGGCGGGCAGGGGAACGCTCGCCGGACTGTCGGCCGCGGCGCTGCACGGGACGAAGTGGATCGACGGCTCCGCCCCGGCGGAGCTGCTTCGGGCCGGTCACGTGCGTGCGCCCTCCGGCATCGTCGTCCGGCAAGGCATCCCGGACGACGACGAATTGTGCCGCGTGGACGGAATGACGGTGACAAGTCCGGCGCGGACGGGGTTCGACCTCGGCCGCACTGCGAAAGGGGACCGTGCTGTCGAACTCCTCGACGCCTTGTGTCACGCCACCGGCGTGAAGCCTGCGGAGATCCGCGAGCTCGCCTGCCGGCACGCGGGAGCGCGTGGGGTGTCCGCATTGCGTCAGGTGCTCGAGTTCGTCGACGGCGGCGCCGAGTCCCCGCCCGAGACACGGACGCGCCTGCTGCTCGTGCGCGGCGGGCTTCCTGTTCCCGAGACCCAGATCCACGTCCGTGCCGCGGACGGACGACTGCTCGCCCGCGCCGACCTGGGGTGGCGATCCTGGCGGGTTCTCGTCGAGTACGACGGCGGACACCACTGGACGGACCCCGCCCAGCGCACCCGGGACATCGACCGGTACGCGCTGCTCGAGTCCGCGGGACGGCGGGTCGTCCGAGTCGACGCTCGACTGCTCGCCGAGCGCCCGGACGTCGTGCTCGAGCGAGTACGGGCGGCGTTGCGGGCGGCCGGCGCCCGGTGGTGAGGAAGCGAGCGGGAGGATCTCGCGGTATCGGCCGAGTGGCCTCGACGACAACCTCCCGCTCGGCGCGGAAACGTCCCTCTCGCCTACACCAGCGCCGCGGCCGCCCGCGCGATCGCGAGCTCCTCGTCGGTGGGGATCACGAGGACCTCCACCTGCGACGTGTCCGCCGAGATGCGTCGCTCGCCGCGCTCCGGCGCGACGTTGCGTGCGTCTTCGACGACGATGCCGAGGCGTTCGAGGCCGGCGAGGGCGTCGCGGCGGACGTCGACGTTGTTCTCGCCCACCCCGCCGGTGAACACGACGACGTCGACGCCGCCGAGTTCGACGAGATATGCGCCGAGGTACTTGCGCAGCCGGTGCACGTAGACGTCGTAGGCCAGCTTCGCGTCCTCGGAACCCTCGGCGACGAGCCGCAGCAGCGCCCGGAAGTCGTTGACACCCGACAGGCCCTTGAGCCCGGAGCGCCGGTTGAGCAGGCCGTCGATGGTGTCGACGTCCATCCCCGCGCTGCGATTCAGATGCAGCAGCACGCCGGGATCGATGTCACCGCACCGGGTTCCCATCACCAGACCTTCGAGAGGGGTCAGTCCCATGGACGTGTCGACGGGCCGGCCGCCGGCGATCGCGGAGGCCGACGCACCGTTGCCGAGATGCAGCACGATCTGGTTCAGCTCCGACAGCTCGCGTCCGAGGAACCGCGCCGCACGTTCGGACACGTACTGGTGCGACGTGCCGTGGAACCCGTACCGCCGGATTCCGTGTGCCCGGGCGACGTCCCGGTCGATCGCGTAGGTCGCGGCTGCGGCGGGCAGGGCGTGGAAGAACGCCGTGTCGAACACCCCGACGTGCGGAATGTCGGGCAGTTCCTCGCGCGCGACCTCCATGCCGATGACGTTCGCGGGATTGTGCAGCGGCGCAAGAACGGACAGTTCCTCGACGGTGCGCACCACGTCGTCGTCGACGAGGGTGGGCTCGTGGAACACCTCACCGCCGTGGACGAGCCGGTGGCCGACGGCGATGATGCCGGCCTCGCGCAGGGGCCGGCCCAGTCCCTCCACCCAGTCGAGGACGATCCGCAGTCCGGCCCGGTGGTCCTCGATCGGACCGACGTGTTCCTCGGTTCCGGTGGTGTGGTGGAACACGACCCGGCCCTCCGGCTCGCCGATCCGCTCGATGAGACCGTGCGCCACCGACTCCCCGGTCCCGGGGTGGACGAGCTGGAACTTGATCGACGACGAGCCCGAGTTGAGCACCAGCACGGTGCCTTCCGTCCGGGCGCTCATTCGTCGGCCTCCTGCGCCTGGATGGCGGTGATCGCCACCGTGTTCACGATGTCCTGGATCAGCGCCCCCCGCGACAGGTCGTTGACGGGCTTGCGCAGGCCCTGCAGTACCGGCCCGACGGCGACGGCTCCGGCGCTGCGCTGCACGGCCTTGTAGGTGTTGTTGCCGGTGTTGAGGTCCGGGAAGATGAACACGGTCGCCCGGCCGGCGACCTCCGAGCCGGGCAGTTTGGCGCTGGCGACGGACGGTTCGATCGCGGCGTCGTACTGGATCGGTCCTTCCACCGGCAGATCCGGCCGGCGTTCGCGCACCAGGGCGGTGGCGGCGCGGACCTTGTCGACGTCGGCGCCCGACCCGGATTCGCCGGTCGAGTAGGACAGCATCGCGATGCGCGGTTCGATGCCGAAACGGGCGGCGGTGGCGGCGGAGGAGATCGCGATGTCGGCGAGCTGTTCGGTGGTGGGGTCGGGGACCACCGCGCAGTCGCCGTAGGCGAGCACCCGGTCCGACAGGCACATGAGGAAGATGCTCGACACCGTGGACACGCCGGGTTCGGTCTTGACGATCTCGAAGGACGGCCGGATGGTGTGGGCGGTGGTGTGCGCGGCACCGGAGACCATGCCGTCGGCAATGCCGAGATGGACCATCATCGTGCCGAAATACGAGATGTCGCTCATGATTTCGCGGGCGCGTTCGATCGTCATTCCCTTGTGGGCACGCAGCCGGGCGTATTCCTCGGCGAACTGCTCGGCGAGGTCGGACGATCTGGGATCGAGCACTTCCGCGGCGCTCAGGTCGACGCCGAGTTCGGTGGCCCGGCGCCGCACCTGGGTCTCGTCGCCGAGGATCGTCAGGTCGGCGATCCGGCGTTGCAGGACACGGCCCGCCGCGCGCAGGATCCGATCGTCGTCGCCCTCGGGCAGCACGATGTGCCGGCGCCGGCGGCGTGCCCAGTCGATGAGCTGGTACTCGAACATCTGCGGGGTCGTGACGGACGGACGGGGCACGTCGAGGCGGCTCAACAGCTGATCGGTGTCCACGTGCTGTTCCATCAGCGCGACGGCGGTGTCGATCTTGCGGTGCGCGCCGAGAGCCATGCGGCCACGCGTCCGGTCGGCCGCCGACGCGGTGTCGAAGGTTCCGAGGCTCGTCGTCAGGATCGGCAGGCTGGGCTTGAGCCCGGCGACGAGCTGCGCCACCGCCGGGTGCGGCAGGAGCCCGCCGTTCATGATGATCCCGGCCAGCGACGGAAACCCCTCGGCCGCATTGGCATTGACGAGGGCGAGGAGCACGTCGGAGCGGTCGGCGGGAGCGATGACCACGACGCTCTCGGTGAGGCGTTCGAGGATGTGCTCGGCGGTCATGCCGCCGACCATGACGCGCAGCGCTTCGCGGTGCAGCAGTTCCGGGTCACCGCTGTAGAGTTCGCCGTCGACCGCGGTGAGCAGTTCCCCCATGGTCGGCGCGACGAGGATCGGCACCTCCGGCAGCGTCCACAGCGGCACCCCCCGGTCGCCGACGGCCGCAGCGATCTCGTCGAGCCGGTCGGCGGGACAGCGGTTGACGACGATGCCGGTCAGGTGGGCGTGCTGGGCGGCGAGTTCGGCGGTGCACACGCCGGTCAGTTGCGCCACCTCGTCGGGGGTGCGCCGCGAGCCACGCAGGACGAGCAGGACGGGCGCGTCGAGATTCGCGGCGATGCGGGCGTTGTAACCGAGTTCGCTGGGGTTGGCGATCTCCGTGTAGTCGCTGCCGACGATGACGACGGCGTCGCAGCGGTCCGCGACGGCGTGGTACTTGACGACGATCTCGCTGAGGGCGGCCTCGGGGTCGGCGTGCACGTCGTCGTAGGTGGCGCCGACACACTCGTCGTAGTCGAGGTCGACGGTGATGCGTTCGAGGAGCAGTTCGAGGATGTAGTCGCGGTCGCCGTCGGAGCGGGCGATGGGGCGGAAGACACCGACCCGCGCGGCGGAGGCGCACAGCGCCTGGAGCAGGCCGAGCGCGACGGTGGACTTGCCGGTGTCGCCCTCCGGGGCGGCGATGTAGATGCTCGACACGGACTCGGCGGCGGCGCTCATGGCTCACACGATAGGCCGCTCGCCGCCGGTGCGTCCTTTGGGCTGCGGGAGCAACCCGAAAGACACACCGGCGGCGGGGCGGTGTCAGTCGGCGAGCGGGTCGAGCGCGAAGTCGTACGTGGCGACCCTGCGCCCGGTGTCGTCGGCCTGGGGGTCGAGGACGAGTTCCGGCTTCGTCGCCGTCGCGACGTCGTCGTCGAGCCACTCACCGCCGGCGAAGTACAGCTGGGTGACGATCGGGTGCCGGCCGGGCGCGGTCACCCGCAGGTGCAGGTGGGCGGGGCGCCACGGGTGCCAGCCGGCCGCCTCGATGAACCGGCCGGTGGGCCCGTCCGTCGGGATCTGGTACGGGGCCGGTTCGATGGTGGTGATCGCGTAACGGCCCTCGGTGTCGGCGACGACGGTGCCACGTAGATTCCACTGCGGCAGGTGCGGGGCGAACTGCGAGTAGTAGCCCTCGTCGTCGGCGTGCCAGATCTCGATACGTGCGCCGTCGAGGCCCCGACCGTCGAGGTCGGTGACCTGCCCGCGCAGGACCAGCGGGGCATGGACGCGATCCTTGTCGCGCATCGGGAGGGTGCACTGTGCGGGTAGTTCGGGGGCGCCCGGAACGTAGTACGGCCCCTCGATGCTGCCCTTGGTGCCGCGGAATCGCCGGGAGTTGACGTCCTCGATCTCGTGCTCGACGAACACGTCGAGCAGCAGGGGCCACTCGCCGCCCTCGCCGACGTCGATGAGCCACTGCTTGAGCACGCGGTACTCGTCGTAGGTGACGGCATGCTTCTGGATCAGCGCGCTGAATCCCGCGAGGGCTTCGGTCGCGATGGCGGACAACCGCTCCGGTGAGGTGTCGGCGGTGAAGCGTTCGCCCTTGAACTTGTCGGTGGCGGCGTTGCCGGAGGCGACGGCGGTGGGGCTTTCGGTGATGGTCATGGTGTCTCCCGGGAAGTGGTCAGGCGCGGCGGAAGTGGGACACGTCGTCGTTGCCGACGAGGTCGGGCACGGTCCAGCCGTCGAGGTCGTACTCGCTCATGAACTGCTCGGCCAGGCCCTTCATCGAGGACACGTCCCCGCGGCCTTCCGCCGCGAAGAGCAGCTCGGCCTTGACGTTCTCGTGGTTGCCGGCGTAGTTGCGCTCGTAGAGCTCGTGTCGGCCGCCGAATTCGGAGCCGATCGAGTCCCACAGCGCCTTCAT
>NZ_BCXE01000017.1 GCF_001894945.1 Rhodococcus ruber NBRC 15591 | reverse complement strand
GGGGGGTGGAGCGGATGACGGGATTCGAACCCGCGACCCTCACCTTGGCAAGGTGATGCGCTACCAGCTGCGCTACATCCGCATGCGCACTCCCCGACCCGGTGACCCGGGTCGAGAAGTGCAGGGTGAAACCTGGTCGATCATGGTGCGCGATACTGGGATTGAACCAGTGACCTCTTCCGTGTCAGGGAAGCGCTCTCCCGCTGAGCTAATCGCGCGAGGTGGAGACGGGAATCGAACCCGTGTGCACGGCTTTGCAGGCCGTTGCCTCACCACTCGGCCACTCCACCGTAAAAGGTCGAGTCCAACCTCTCGAGCGGATGACGGGATTCGAACCCGCGACCCTCACCTTGGCAAGGTGATGCGCTACCAGCTGCGCTACATCCGCATCGCACCGCCCGGCGCCGTGCTCTCCGTGGTGCGGTTGAGAACATTAGCCGACCATCGTCAGAACACACAAATCTGCAGGTGAGGGCATGGACGAGCCGTCCTGGTGGATCCTGCCCGGCCCGTTCCGGCGGCGGGTCGGGCCAGCGAGCGCCGGCTGGGCGATCCGTTCGGTGAGGGGCACGGAACTCGCGCCCCCTCGGGGCGCGGCATCCCGACGCGGTATCGAAAACACAGGCGACCAGGCGATTCGTGTTCATCCGATGGGCGTGTTAATGTTCCTTCTCGTTCGAGCCGCTGCGAAGCGGCCCGGTCCCGTGGCTCAGTGGAAGAGCGTCCCGTTCACACCGGGGAGGTCGCTGGTTCGATCCCAGCCGGGACCACAGCACCGACGAAGGGCACCCCACGGGGTGCCCTTCGTCGTTTCCGGGCCGGCGCGGTTCGCGTCCGGCCGGAACGTGTCGGCGACGGAGCGGCGGTGACCTGCGCGTTCACCGAACCGCGCTGCGCTGATGGCAGGATTGCGGTCGGTGTGAGGAGGATGCGACTGATGAGCGTCGCCGACAACAACTGGCCCCTGGTCGGGGCCACAGGAGCACGATTCGGATCGGCCGGCCGCCGGCGCAAGGATCACCCGGCACCCGGCGCCGCCGACCGCGGAGCGGCCACGCCCGCGGTGGACGCCCCGACCACGGGGACCTCCGCGGCCGTCGCCGTCCCCGCGTCGCAGCCGATGCCCGCGGTCCCGAGGCACACGGCGGCCACGAGGGAGGAAGAACCGATCGGGCAGCAGCCCTCCTTCGTCCGTCCCTTCGTGCGCAGCCAGGGCCGGACCCGCTCCGAGGTGGATCTCCCGCTCGAGGTCCTCGTCTCCGCCGTGAGCGACGCCGAGGGAACTGCGGGTCTCGAGGAGCACCGCACCATCCTGGCGCTGTGCGCCGAACCGCGGTCCATCATGGAGATCGCGGCCCTGGCCCGACTGCCTCTGGGCGTCGCACGTGTCCTGGTGGGAGATCTCGCCGCCACGGGAGAACTCACCGTCCACCGCACCGCCGACGGACTCGGACCCGACGCCCAGTTGCTGTCTCGGGTCCTCGGCGGCCTGCGTCGGCTCTAGCCCGCCCGACGCCCGGCAGTGCCCGGGTGAACTGCCGTTCCGGGTGGTGTCGATAGCATGGTCTGGTTGCCGGACGCGTGGCATACCCCGCGGCGTCGGCGGCACCCATCACCGGCACGAGCCCGAGGAGCCCACCACAGTGACGACGCCCGCATCCGTAGACCCCACCGTGCTCGTCCGGGTGCCCGCGGGGACCACTGCCGGTGCCGCCCTCCGGGAGGCGGGCCTGCCCAACAGCGGGCCCGACGCGGTCGTCGTGGTCCGCGACGAGGAGGGGCGGCTGCGGGACCTGTCGTGGACGCCGGAACAGGACACCCAGGTCGAGCCGGTCGCCGCCGCCACCGAGGACGGCCGCTCCGTCATCCGGCACTCCGCGGCACACGTCCTCGCCCAGGCGGTGCAGCAGGAGTTCCCCGAGGCCAAGCTCGGCATCGGTCCCCCGATCAAGGACGGCTTCTACTACGACTTCCAGGTCGACCGCCCCTTCACTCCCGAGGACCTGACGAAGCTCGAGAAGCGCATGAAGCAGATCGTCAAGGGGGCGCAGCGGTTCTCCCGCCGCGTCGTCGAGAGCCTGGACGACGCACGCGAGGAACTGAAGAACGAGCCGTTCAAGCTCGAGCTGATCAGCGAGAAGTCGGCCGGAAACAGCTCCCTGGACGAGGACCCCGAGATCATGGAGGTCGGCGGCAAGGAACTGACGATCTACGACAACCTCAATCCGCGCACCGGCGAGAAGATCTGGGCCGATCTGTGCCGCGGTCCGCACATCCCCACCACCAAGTACATCCCGGCGTTCAAGCTCACCCGCAGCTCCGCCGCCTATTGGCGCGGCGACCAGGACAATGCCGGTCTCCAGCGCATCTACGGCACCGCGTGGGAGTCCGCGGAGGCGCAGGAGCGCTACCTCGAGCTGCTCGCCGAGGCCGAGCGCCGTGATCACCGCAAGCTCGGCAACGAGCTCGACCTGTTCAGCTTCCCCGACGAGCTCGGCTCCGGCCTCCCGGTGTTCCACCCCAAGGGCGGCATCATCCGCCAGGAGATGGAGAACTACTCCCGCAAGCGGCATGTCGAGGCCGGCTACGAGTTCGTGTACTCCCCGCACATCACGAAGGGTCACCTCTACGAGGTGTCCGGCCATCTCGACTGGTACCGCGACGGCATGTTCCCCGCGATGCACATCGACGAGGAACTGGCCGAGGACGGCACCGTGCGCAAGCCGGGCCAGGACTACTACCTCAAGCCGATGAACTGCCCGATGCACAACCTCGTCTTCCGGTCCCGCGGCCGGTCCTACCGCGAGCTGCCGCTGCGGCTGTTCGAATTCGGCTCGGTGTACCGGTACGAGAAGTCCGGCGTCGTCCACGGTCTGACCCGGGTGCGTGGCATGACGCAGGACGACGCGCACATCTACTGCACCCGCGAGCAGATGCGCGACGAGCTGACCACGACCCTGAACTTCGTCCTCGACCTGCTCAAGGACTACGGCCTCGAGGACTACTACCTCGAGCTGTCGACGAAGAACCCCAAGAAGTTCGTCGGCGACGACGCCCTGTGGGAGGAGGCCACCGAGACCCTGCGCGAGGTCGGCGAGGCCTCCGGGCTCGATCTCGTGCCGGATCCGGGCGGTGCCGCCTTCTACGGCCCCAAGATCTCCGTCCAGGTTCAGGACGCGCTCGGGCGCAGCTGGCAGATGTCGACGATCCAGCTCGACTTCAACCTGCCCGAGCGATTCGAGCTCGAGTACACCGGCCCCGACGGCAGCAAGCACCGGCCGGTGATGATCCACCGGGCCCTGTTCGGTTCGATCGAGCGCTTCTTCGGCGTGCTCACCGAGCACTACGCGGGTGCCTTCCCGGCGTGGCTCGCCCCCGTCCAGGTCGTCGGGATTCCCGTCGCGGAGGCCTTCGAGGATCACCTGTTCGACGTCACCCGGCAGTTGAAGGCCGCCGGGGTGCGGGCCGAAGTCGACACCAGCGACGACCGGATGCAGAAGAAGATCCGCAACCACACCACGCAGAAGGTGCCGTTCATGCTGCTCGCGGGCGAGCGTGACGTCGCCGCCGGCGCGGTCAGCTTCCGGTTCCGCGACGGTACGCAGGTCAACGGGGTACCCGTGGCCGACGCGGTCCGTCTGGTGACCGAGTGGATCGAGCGGCGGGAGAACGCCTCGCCCACCGCGGAGCTCGTCGCTCCCGTCGACCGCGGCGGCGCCGCATGAGCGGGGACTGCTCCGACGACGCCCTCGTCGATCGGGGTGCCGGCGAACCCGATCACCTCCAGCGACTGTGGTCCCCGCACCGCATGTCGTACATCGCGGAGGCGCCCCGCTCCAAGGAGGCGCCCTACGAGCCCTTCACCGACATCCCGAAGATGCGGGACGAGGAGGGCCTCGTCGTCGCGCGCGGCGAGCACGTGTACGCGGTGCTCAACCTGTATCCCTACAACCCCGGCCATCTGATGGTCGTGCCGTACCGGCGGGTCGCCAACCTCGAGGACCTCACCCCCGAGGAGAGCACCGAGCTGATGTCGTTCGCGCAGCGGGCGATCCTGGTCATCAAGAGCGTCTCGCGGCCGCACGGCTTCAACGTGGGGCTCAACCTCGGGGCCGCCGCCGGGGGCTCACTCGCCGAGCACCTGCACCTGCACGTGGTGCCGCGGTGGGGTGGCGACGCCAACTTCATCACCGTTCTCGGCGGCGCCAAGGTCATGCCGCAGCTGCTGCGCGACACCCGCGCGTTGCTCGCTGCGGCCTGGAACGACTGACACCGGCCCGAACCGAACGCCGTCCCCGCGACTGTATGGTTGTCGCCGTTCGCAGGCATGGCAGGATCGTGTCCCGGACGCAACGATGTGACGAAAGACGGGGGTCGGTGGGATGCTCAGCTTCTTCGGGCGTGCGTCGGTGTCGAAGGTCACCGCGCCGCTCGGCAGGGCCCTGATCCGCACCGGCCTCACGCCGGACGCGGTGACACTGATCGGCACCGTCGCCACGATCGCCGCCGCCGTGACGCTGTTCCCGATGGGGCAGTTGTTCTGGGGTGCGATGGTGATCGGGCTGTTCGTGATGTTCGACATGCTCGACGGCGCCATGGCGCGGGCCCGAGGTGGCGGCACCCGCTTCGGCGCGGTCCTCGACGCCACCTGTGACCGGGTCGCCGACGGTGCGATCTTCGCCGGGCTCGCCTGGTGGGCGGTCTACGAGGAACAGAGCCGGCCGCTGCTGGTCGCCACCCTCATCTGCCTCGTCACCTCCCAGGTCATCTCCTATGCCAAGGCCCGCGCGGAAGCGAGCGGCCTGTCCGCCGACGGCGGCTTGATCGAACGTCCCGACCGGCTCGTCATCGTCCTGGTCGGCGCCGGCTTCACCGGGCTCGGCCTGTGGTGGGCGATCCACGCCGCAATGTGGCTGCTCGCCGCCGGTTCGGTGATCACCGTGTTCCAGCGGGTGCTCGCGGTGCGGCGCTCCCCGGAGGCCCGCGAGCTGCTGCCCCTGCCGTCGTCGACTCCGGCCGACGGAGCACCGTCGTCGGCCCCGGCCGACGGAGACGCCCGATGAGCGTGACGGAACGCGCCTCCGACCTCGGCTACGCCGCGGGATGGCGGCTCGTGCGGGCGCTGCCCGAGTCCACTGCGCGCCGGCTGTTCGACGTCGGGGCCGAATACGCCGCCCGTCGCGGCGCCGGCCCGCAGCAGTTGCGTCGCAACCTGGCCCGCGTCCTGGGTGTGCCCGCGGCGCAGGTCCCGGACGAGCTGATCCGGCAGTCCCTGCGGTCCTACGCCCGGTACTGGCGGGAGGCGTTCCGGCTGCCCTCCATGGACCTCGCCGCGACGGCTGCGGCACTCGACGACGCCGTCGAGGGCCGCGAACACATCGAACAGGCCCTGGCGGCCGGGCGCGGTGCAATTCTCGCCCTGCCGCACAGCGGGAACTGGGACATGGCCGGTGTGTGGTGCACGCAGACCTACGGCGGACTGTCCACGGTGGCCGAACGCCTGCGCCCGGAATCGCTCTACCAGCGGTTCGTCGCGTACCGCGAAAGCCTCGGCTTCGAGATCTTCCCCCTCAGCGGCGGTGAGACCCCGCCGTTCGACCGGCTCGAGACCCGGTTGCGCGAGAACCGGATCGTCTGCCTGCTCGGCGAACGCGACCTGGCCCGCAGGGGCGTGCCGGTCACGTTCTTCGGTGAGCCCACCCGCATGCCCGCCGGCCCGGCGAAGCTGGCCGTCGAGACCGGGGCGCCCCTGCTGCCGGTGCACTGCTGGTTCACCGTCGACGGCTGGGGTTTCCGGGTCCATCCCGAGATCGATGTCACCGGCGGGATCGGACCGGCGACCCAGGCGCTGGCCGACTGCTTCGCCGCGGACATCGCCGAACACCCGGCGGACTGGCACATGCTGCAACCGCTCTGGCTCGACGACCTCTCCGAGGCCCGCCTGGCCCGGATGGAGGCGCGGTGAAGATCGGCATGGTGTGCCCGTACTCGTTCGACGTACCGGGCGGGGTGCAGGCGCACGTCGTGGACCTGGCGACCGTGCTCATCGAACGCGGCCACCGGGTCAGTGTCCTCGCTCCGGCATCCGACCGCACGGAACTGCCCGACTTCGTCGTCTCCGCCGGACGCGCCGTCGCCATCCCCTACAACGGGTCCGTGGCACGTCTGAGCTTCGGCCCCGTGTCCTACGCGCGGGTCCGGCGATGGATCAACGACAACGACTTCGACGTCCTGCACATCCACGAGCCCAACGCCCCGAGCCTGTCGATGCTCGCCCTGAAGATCGCGGAAGGGCCCATCGTCGCGACCTTCCACACCTCGACGACCAAGTCGCTGGTACTGAGCACGTTCCAAGGTGTGCTGCAGCCGTATCTCGAGAAGATCAGCGGTCGCATCGCCGTGTCCGAGCTCGCCCGCCGCTGGCAGGTGACCTCCCTCGGCTCCGACGCCGTGGAGATCCCCAACGGAGTCGACGTGTCGTCGTTCGCGCACGCCCCCGCGTTGCCCGGGTATCCCCGCGCCGGCCGCACCGTGCTGTTCCTCGGCCGGTACGACGAACCGCGTAAGGGCATGGGGGTGCTGCTCGGCGCGCTGCCCCTGCTCGTCGAGCACTACCCGGACCTGCAGGTCCTCGTGGTCGGCCGCGGGGACGAGGAACGGCTGCGCAAGGAGGCCGGACCGCACGCACGGCACCTGCGGCTGCTCGGCCAGGTGTCCGACGCGGAGAAGGCCTCGGCCATGCGCAGCGCCGACGTCTACTGCGCCCCCAACCTCGGTGGGGAGAGCTTCGGCATCGTGCTCGTGGAGGCGATGGCCGCCGGTACCGCGGTAGTGGCCAGCGAACTCGACGCGTTCCGCCGGGTGCTGCGCGACGGCCGCGCCGGCGTACTCGTCCCGGTGGGCGACTCGGCGGCGCTCGCCGCTTCGATCCGCGGCCTGCTCGACGACGCAGCCCGGCGCCGCGCCCTCGTGGAGGCGGCGAACGAGATCGTCGGCGCGTACGACTGGCCGGTGGTGGCCGAGCAGATCCTGCGCGTATACGAGACCGTCACGGTCGGGGCCGGGCCGGTCCGCGAGGTCCGGTCGTGACATGCAGCCGGGCGACGCCGCCGCGTGAGGGGAGTGGGACGTGACGCTGTCCGCGCTGACCGTACTCGTCCTCGCGCTGGTCACCGCGCTCGTCGTCGCGCTCGGGCTGTGGGCGTACGGCACGGCCAACCGGCTGGACCGGCTGCACGTGCGGTCGGACCTCTCCTGGCAGGCGCTCGACGCCGCCCTGGCTCGCCGCGCCGTGGTGGTGCGCGGGATCGCGGCCTCCGTCCCGGTCGCCGAAGGCCGCCGGCTGGCCGCCCTGGCCGACCGTGCCGAGCGGGCGGACCGTGCCGAACGGGAGTCGGCGGAGAACACGCTGTCGGCCGCCGTGGCCGCGGTCGACACCGAGCGGCTCCGACCGCAGCTGGTGGCCGAACTCGCCGACGCCGAGGCGCGGGTGCTGATCGCCCGCCGATTCCACAACGACGCCGTCCGCGACACCCTGGCATTGCGTGCCCGCCGTCCGGTCCGGTGGCTGCACCTCGGTGGCACGGCGCCGTTGCCCACCTACTTCGAGATCACCGAGCGCACCGGCCCGGCTGCCGCGACGGGCCTGTCGCTCGACGAGACGCGCACCTCGGCGCGGGTCGTGCTGTTCGACCACGAGGGGCGGGTGTTGCTGCTGCGCGGCCACGACCCGACCACGCCGGACGTGCACTTCTGGTTCACCGTCGGCGGCGCCGTCGAGGTGGGGGAGACGTTGCGCGCGGCCGCGGCCCGCGAGGTGGGGGAGGAGACCGGTCTGCCGGTCGCGCCCGGGCAACTGTGCGGACCCCTGTGGCGCCGAGTGGCGGTATTCCCCTTCAACGGGGAACTCATCCGTTCGGAGGAGCTGTTCTTCGCCCTGCAGACGCCCGCCTTCGAACCGGGGAGCAGCGGATTCACGGACCTCGAGCGCCGCATGAGCCTCGAACACCGTTGGTTCGCCGAGAACGAGATCCGGGACCTGCAGCGACGCGGGGAGGCCGTGTACCCGCAGGATCTCGCCGATCTGCTGGGCGAGGCGCGTGACGTCGCCGTACGCCGCGTGGAACCGGAGGTTCGTGCCATCCGGTGAGCTGCGGCGCTCGAGGCAGGCCGTGTCGATGCCCGCGAGGCAGGCCGTGTCGATGCCCGCGAGGCAGGCCGTGTCGATGCCCGCGAGGCAGGCCAGGGCCTCGCGACTGGCTATGGGACGGCCGTCCGGCCGCACCTAGAATCGGGAGCGGCGTCGTGACGTGCCCGAATCCGTCCGCCGCGCCAGTCTCTGCAGGCCATACCCCAGGAGTTTGTTGCTGTGAGCAGCCCCGAGTCCGTCCCCACCACCGGTACCGCCCGCGTCAAGCGCGGCATGGCCGAGATGCTCAAGGGCGGCGTGATCATGGACGTGGTCACCCCCGAGCAGGCGAAGATCGCCGAGGACGCGGGTGCCGTCGCCGTCATGGCGCTCGAGCGCGTCCCCGCCGACATCCGCGCCCAGGGAGGCGTGTCCCGCATGTCCGACCCGGACATGATCGAAGGCATCATCGAGGCCGTGTCCATCCCCGTGATGGCCAAGGCGCGTATCGGTCACTTCGTCGAGGCACAGATCCTGCAGGCCCTCGGCGTGGACTACATCGACGAGTCGGAGGTGCTCACTCCCGCCGACTACGAGAACCACATCGACAAGTTCGCGTTCACCGTGCCGTTCGTGTGCGGCGCCACCAACCTCGGTGAAGCGCTGCGCCGGATCAACGAGGGCGCGGCGATGATCCGTTCCAAGGGTGAGGCCGGCACCGGCGACGTCTCCAACGCCACCACCCACATGCGGAAGATCCGGCAGGAGATCCGGCGGTTGACCTCCCTGCCGGAGGACGAGCTGTACGTCGCGGCCAAGGAACTGCAGGCCCCGTACGACCTGGTCGTCGAGGTCGCCCAGGCCGGCAAGCTGCCGGTGACCCTGTTCACGGCCGGGGGCATCGCCACCCCGGCGGACGCGGCGATGATGATGCAGCTCGGCGCCGAGGGCGTGTTCGTCGGTTCGGGCATCTTCAAGTCCGGCAACCCGGCCGAGCGTGCCGCCGCGATCGTCAAGGCCACCACCTTCTACGACGACCCGGGCGTGCTCGCGAAGGTCTCGCGCGGCCTGGGCGAGGCCATGGTCGGCATCAACGTCGACGACATCCCGGTGCCGCACCGCCTCGCCGAGCGAGGCTGGTGACCCGCACGACCGCCGGCTTTCCCGGGTGCGACGGGAGCCTCCACCGTGTCGGAGGCTCCCGTCGCTCCGTTCCGGGCACCTGCCGCTAGCCTGTCGCAGGACTGGGAAGGAGCCCGCATGGCGAAGATCGAGGAGATCCTGGCGCTCGAACATCTCGAGAAGAACATCTTCCGGGGCGTGGCGACGGAGACGTCGCTGCAACGCACCTTCGGGGGCCAGGTCGCCGGGCAGGCGCTGGTGTCCGCGGTGCGCACCGTCGATCCGGCGTACTCGGTGCATTCGTTGCACGGATACTTCGTCCGTCCCGGTAACCCGGCGAAGCCGATCGTGTATCTCGTCGACCCGATCCGCGACGGCCGGTCGTTCGGCACCCGGCGGGTGACTGCCGTTCAGGACGGGCAGGCGATCTTCACCATGTCCGCATCGTTCCACGTCCAGGACGAGGGCATCGAGCACCAGGACGAGATGCCCCCGGTGCCGGATCCCGAGGAACTCTCCGGCCTCGCGGACTCGGAGGACCCCGGAAACGAGTGGGCCAGGCGGGAATGGCCCGAGTGGGACCTGCGGCGGGTGCCGGAGGACCGCATCTTCCGGCGCACCGGCATCGTGTCCCAGCAGCAGGTGTGGTTCCGGGTCCGGGACCCGCTCCCGGACGACAACGTGCTGCACGTGTGCACCCTGGCGTACATGAGCGACATGACGTTGCTCGGTTCCGCGAGCGTCGCGCATCCCGACGAGAAGACCCAGGGCGCCTCCCTCGACCACGCCATGTGGTTCCTGCGCTCCTTCCGCGCCGACGACTGGTTGCTGTACGACCAGACCTCCCCGTCGGCCGGCTTCGGGCGGGCCCTGACACAGGGACGCATCTTCGACCGGAACGGGCGCATGGTCGCCGCGGTGGTACAAGAGGGATTGACCCGCTACCTGCGTTGATGAGCGGGTGCCCGGTTCCCGGTCCGTGAGCCGGGGCACCTCGGCCCGGCTGCTAGCGTGGACGTCCAGGTTCCGGGCGGGCGTTGCCCGTCCCCGACAGAACAGGCGACAGTGGAAAGTTCTCCGACCATCGGCGTGCTCGCTCTCCAAGGCGACGTCCGCGAGCACCTGACCGCACTCGAAGCGGCCGGCGCCCGCGCGATCGGCGTGCGCCGGCCCGGCGAGCTCGACGCCGTCGACGGCCTGGTGATCCCCGGTGGGGAGTCCACCACCATGAGCCGGCTGTTGCAGGTGTTCGACCTCCTCGAGCCGCTGCGTGCGCGCCTGAAGGCCGGGCTGCCCGCGTACGGATCCTGCGCCGGGATGATCCTGCTCGCCTCGCAGGTCCTCGACACCCGTCCGGACGCCGAGCATCTCGACGCCCTCGACATCACGGTCCGACGCAACGCCTTCGGTCGCCAGGTCGACTCGTTCGAGGCCGACCTCACCGTCGCGGGCATCGAGGGCGACCCGGTGCGTGCGGTGTTCATCCGGGCCCCCTGGGTGGAAGAGGTCGGCCCCGGCGTGGAAGTTCTGGCCACCGTCCCGGAGGGGCCAGCCGCCGGACGGGTCGTCGCCGTGCGCCAGGGCGCCGTGATGGCGACGTCGTTCCACCCGGAGGTCACCGGTGACCTCCGGGTGCACCGGCTGTTCGTCGACACCGTCCGTTCGGGGTCACTGCTCGCGGAGTAGAATCGACCCTCCGAACCAGTCGGACCCGGTCCGACCTCACCTCGCCGGAAGGGGCTCCAATCGAATGAGCGGCCACTCCAAATGGGCCACCACCAAGCACAAGAAGGCGGCCATCGACGCCAAGCGCGGCAAGATGTTCGCGAAGCTGATCAAGAACATCGAGGTGGCGGCCCGGACCGGCGGTGGTGACCCGGCGGGCAATCCGACGCTGTACGACGCCATCCAGAAGGCGAAGAAGAGCTCGGTCCCCAACGACAACATCGAGCGGGCCCGCAAGCGTGGCGCCGGTGAGGAAGCCGGCGGCGCGGACTGGCAGACGATCACCTACGAGGGCTACGGCCCCAGTGGCGTCGCCGTCCTCATCGAGTGCCTCACCGACAACCGCAACCGCGCGGCGGGCGAGGTCCGCACCGCGATGACCCGCAACGGCGGCAACATGGCCGACCCCGGTTCGGTGTCGTACCTGTTCACCCGCAAGGGTGTCGTCGTGCTCGAGAAGAACGGCCGCACCGAGGACGAGATTCTCGAGGTGGTGCTCGAGGCCGGTGCCGAGGAGATCAACGACCTCGGCGACAGCTTCGAGATCGTCTCCGAGGCGGGCGACCTCATCGCCGTGCGCACCGCGCTCGTCGAGGCGGGAATCGACTACGAATCGGCCGATCCGGACTTCCGGGCCTCGGTCGAGGTGCCCGTCGACGCGGAGAGCGCCCGCAAGGTGTTCAAGCTCGTCGACGCGCTCGAGGATTCCGATGACGTGCAGAACGTCTACACCAACGTCGACGTCTCCGACGAGGTCCTCGCCGAACTCGACGCCTGAGTCGGACGGCTCCCGGCCGGGGCTGCGTGTCGGTACCGCGACGCGCCGCCCCGGCCGCTATGCTCTCGAACAATTGTTCGTAGCGGTCGAGAGGTGAACGGGTGCGCGTGATGGGTGTGGACCCGGGACTGACGCGATGTGGTTTCGGCATCGTGGACACCGGTCGCGGGCGCGAGGTCGCTGCCGTCGCAGTGGATGTCATCCGCACACCTCCCGAGATGGACCTGCCGTCCCGGCTGCTGTGCATCTCCACGGCTGCCGAGGAGTGGCTCGACCGCTTCGAACCAGAGGTCGTCGCCGTCGAGCGGGTGTTCTCCCAGCACAACGTCCGTACCGCGATGGGCACCGCCCAGGCGGGGGGAGTGGTGGCGCTCTCCGCCGCCCGGCGCGGCATCCCGGTGGCCTTCCACACCCCGAGCCAGGTCAAGTCCGCCGTGACCGGAAACGGCTCGGCCGACAAGAAGCAGGTCACGGCGATGGTCACCAAGATCCTGGGCCTCGCCGCCGCCCCGAAGCCCGCGGACGCCGCGGACGCCCTCGCCCTGGCGATCTGCCACTGCTGGCGTGCGCCCATGCTCGCGCGCATGGCCGCCGCCGAAGCCGCCGCGGCCGAACAGAAACGACGGTACGAGGCGCGGCTGCGGGAACAGGCCGCCGCGCGGAAGGCAGGTGCACGGTGATCGCCTCGGTGCGCGGGGAAGTGCTCGAGATCGCCCTCGACCACGTCGTCATCGAATCCGCGGGGGTCGGCTACCGGATCCACGCCACGCCCGCCACCCTCGCCACGCTCCGTCGTGGCGAGGACACCCGCCTGGTCACGGCGATGATCGTGCGCGAGGACTCGATGACGCTGTACGGGTTCCCCGATCCCGACGCCCGGGACCTGTTCGGGTTGCTGCAGACGGTCTCCGGTGTCGGACCCCGACTCGCGATGGCCACCCTCGCGGTGCTCGATCCGGACTCGTTGCGTGCGGCCCTCGCCGACGGCAACACCGCTGCCCTGACCCGGGTCCCGGGCATCGGCAAACGCGGCGCCGAACGCATGGTCGTCGAACTACGGGACAAGGTGGCGGCGTACGCCGGCGCCTCCGCCCCGACGGCGGTGGTCGGCTCACCGATGCGGGACCAGGTGGTCGAGGCTCTCGTCGGGCTCGGTTTCCCCGTCAAGCAGGCGGAACAGTCCACCGACACGGTTCTCGCAGGTGACCCGCACGCCGACACCTCGACCGCGCTGCGGTCGGCGCTGGCTCTGCTGGGCAAGAGCCGATGATCGAGGACTTTCCCACCGAGGGAGCCTCGGACGAGGCTCCGATGACCGCCGAGTACACCGCCGGCGACGGCGACGTCGAGGCGAGTCTGCGGCCCAAGAATCTCGACGACTTCATCGGCCAGCCCCGGGTGCGGGAACAGCTGCAGCTGGTGCTGCGCGGGGCGAAGCTGCGCGGCGGCACCCCCGACCACATCCTGCTGTCCGGCCCACCGGGCCTGGGCAAGACGTCGATGGCCATGATCATCGCCGCCGAACTCGGGTCGTCGCTGCGGCTGACGTCGGGCCCCGCCCTGGAACGGGCCGGCGACCTGGCCGCGATGCTGTCCAACCTCGTCGAGGGGGACGTGCTGTTCATCGACGAGATCCACCGCATCGCGCGTCCCGCCGAGGAGATGCTGTACCTGGCGATGGAGGACTTCCGCGTCGACGTCGTCGTCGGCAAGGGTCCGGGTGCGACGTCGATCCCCCTCGAGGTGGCCCCGTTCACCCTCGTCGGAGCCACGACCCGTTCCGGGGCGCTGACCGGCCCGCTGCGCGACCGGTTCGGCTTCACCGCGCACATGGACTTCTACGAACCGGCGGAGCTACAGCAGATCCTGCTCCGCTCGGCCCGCATCCTCGGCATCGACCTGGGCGAGGAGGCGAGCGCCGAGATCGCCGGCCGTTCCCGCGGCACCCCGCGCATCGCCAACCGGCTGCTGCGACGGGTCCGCGACTACGCCGAGGTCCGCGCCGACGGCGTCATCACCCGCGAGATCGCCCGGGCCGCCCTCGCCGTCTACGACGTCGATGCGCTCGGCCTGGACCGACTCGACCGGGCCGTGCTGGGCGCGCTCGTCCGAAGTTTCGGGGGCGGACCGGTGGGCGTGTCCACCCTCGCGGTAGCCGTCGGTGAGGAGCCCGGCACCGTCGAGGAGGTGTGCGAGCCGTTTCTGGTGCGGGCGGGCATGATCGCGCGTACCCCGCGCGGGCGGGTCGCGACCCAGGCGGCGTGGCTGCAACTCGGGCTGACCCCGCCGCCGGAGGCCGCAACCGGCGGCATCGAGGTGCGGGCCCGCGAACCGCAGCCCGGCCTGTTCGACGACGACTGACCGCTCCGCCACCGGCGCCGGTACAGCAGCCGCGCCGGTAATGGCACACTGGTCTACTGCGCCGGTCCGCGACGACCGGCGCCCGATGCCGGACGACTTCGAGGACTGACTTCAACGATGGAACTGCTCTTCCCGCTGCTGATCCTTGCCCTGCTGGTGCCGACCTTCCTCGGCATCCGGCGCCAGAAGAAGGAGATGCAGAAGACCGCGGAACTGCAGGATGCGTTGCAGGTCGGCGACCGGGTGATGACCACGGCGGGACTGCACGCCACCATCACCGCGCTCACCGACACCACCGTGGAGCTCGAGATCGCACCCGGCGTGGTGACCACCTGGGCCCGGGTCGTGGTCCGTGAGCGGATCACCGATCAAGGCTCGGCGGACGAGACCGGTGGACTCTCGCTCGACAAGGGCGACGACACCGAGCCGCCGGCCGGGCGGCCGACCGAGCACTGAAGAACCGAGCACTGAAGAACCGAGCACCGAACAACCGAGCACCGAAGAACCGAGCACCGAACGGCCGGACTCTGCCCGGTCGACATCCCGGCCGATGTGCGGGCCGGGCGGGGGCCGCGCCCGACGGGTGCGATGGCCCCGTGACCAGCGCATCACTCACTCGCATCGAGGAGACTGACAGACCGTGGCACCTTCCAACGGATCGGTGCATCCAGTTCGCTCCCTCGCCCTGTTCGGGGCGATCCTGGTGGCGCTGTATGCACTGATCTTCTTCACCGGGGACAAATCGGCGACGCCGAAGCTCGGCATCGACCTGCAGGGCGGCACCCGAGTAACCCTCACCGCCCGCACCCCGGACGGCAGTGCGCCCAGCCAGGACAGTCTCCGGCAGGCCCAGCAGATCATCGAGACCCGCGTGAACGGTCTCGGCGTGTCCGGTTCCGAGGTCGTCATCGACGGGGACAACCTGGTGATCACGGTGCCCGGCGACGACAGCTCGCAGGCCCGGACCCTCGGTCAGACCGCGCGCCTGTACATCCGGCCCGTGATCGGCCAGCCCATTGCGAGCGCGAACTCCGCTCAGCCCGCGCCCGCGGACTCCCCGGCTCCCGTTCCCGGGACGCCGGCACCCGGCGCCGCGACGCCCGCCCCGGAACCGGCCGCACCGGAACCGCAAGGCCGGCCGTTCCCGGCGCAGGATCCCACCGAC
>NZ_BCXE01000016.1 GCF_001894945.1 Rhodococcus ruber NBRC 15591 | reverse complement strand
CTCCCGCGGAGGACCTCGACCCGCAGGCCCGGGCGGCCGCGGACATCGCGGCGGCGAAGGAGACGCGGCAGAGCGAGGACCCGGCCGTCCTGCAGGAGGCCATGGCCACCCTGGACTGCTCGGCCGCTGACCCGCTCGCCGGCAACGACGATCCGGCCAAGCCGCTGGTGGCCTGCTCCACCGACGGCACCGCCGTCTATCTGCTCGGCCCGAGCATCATCGACGGTCAGCAGATCACCGACGCGTCCGCCGGCTACAACTCCCAGCAGTCCCGCTACGAGGTCAGCCTGACGTTCGACTCCGAGGGCAGCAGCACCTGGGCGCAGTTCACCGCCGCCAACATCGGCCAGCAGGCTGCGTTCGTCCTCGACTCCAAGGTGGTCAGTGCGCCCGTCATCCAGGGCGCCACCCCCGCCGGAAGCGCAACCTCCATCACCGGCAACTTCAGCAACACCGAGGCCACCGAGCTCGCCAACACCCTCAAGTACGGCTCGCTGCCCCTGTCCTTCGCGGCGTCGGAGGCCGAGACGGTGTCCGCAACCCTCGGTCTGGCGTCCCTCGAGGCCGGGCTGATCGCCGGCGTCGTCGGACTGCTCCTGGTGCTGATCTACAGCCTCGTGTACTACCGCATGCTCGGGGTACTCGTCGCGCTGTCGCTGGTGATGTCCGGCCTCGCCGTGTACGCGGTGATGGTGCTGCTCGGCCGCTACATCAACTTCACCCTCGATCTCGCGGGCATCGCCGGCCTGATCATCGGTATCGGCATGACCGCCGATTCGTTCGTGGTCTTCTTCGAACGCATCAAGGACGAGATCCGTGAAGGACGCAGCTTCCGCTCCGCCGTGCCCCGCGGCTGGGCGCGGGCCCGCCGGACCATCCTGTCCGGCAACGCCGTGAGCTTCATCGCGGCCGCGGTGCTCTACATCCTCGCGGTCGGCCAGGTCCGTGGCTTCGCGTTCACGCTGGGTCTGACCACCATCCTCGACGTCGTGGTCGTGTTCCTCGTGACCTGGCCGCTGGTGCACCTCGCGTCGAAGTCGAAGTTCTGGTCCAAGCCGAGCGTGAACGGTCTCGGCGCCATTCAGCAGGTCGCCCGTGAGCGCCAGCTCGCGGCTGCCTCGGCGAAGGAGGCGTGACGATGACCGACACCACCACGACCGCACCCCGGCACAGCACCCTCTCGCGCCTCTACACCGGCACGGGCGCGTTCGAGATCGTCGGCCGCCGCAAGTTCTACTATCTGCTCACCGGCGCCATCGTGCTGGTGGCGCTGCTGAGCATGCTGATCCGCGGTTTCACCTGGGGCATCGACTTCGAGGGCGGCACCCGCATCCAGCTCCCGGCCGCCGAGGGCGTCACCACCGAACAGGTGGAGACGGTGTACTCCGACACCCTCGGCGCGGAACCCGAATCGGTGCAGACCGTCGGGTCCGGCGCCGGCGCCTCCATCCAGATCCGGTCGGAAGCCCTCGACCTGGAACAGGTCCGGGCGCTGCAGAACGCGCTCTACGACGAGTTCCAGCCCACCGGGCCCGACGGCGTGCCGTCGCGCGACGCGATCAGCGTCGCCGACGTCAGCGAGACGTGGGGCGGACAGATCACCCAGAAGGCCCTCATCGCACTCGCGGTGTTCCTGGTGCTCGTCAGCATCTACATCGCGGTGCGCTACGAGCGGGACATGGCACTCGCGGCGCTGGCCGCGCTGTTCTTCGACATGATCGTGACCGCGGGGGTGTACTCCCTCGTCGGCTTCGAGGTCACCCCGGCCACCGTCATCGGCCTGCTCACCATCCTCGGCTTCTCGCTGTACGACTCCGTGGTGGTGTTCGACAAGGTCGAGGAGAACACCCGCGGCATTCTGCACCTGCATCGACGGACCTACGCCGAGCAGGCCAACCTCGCCGTCAACCAGACCCTCATGCGGTCGATCAACACCACCGTCATCTCGGTGCTGCCGGTGCTCGCGCTGATGGTGATCGCGGTGTGGCTGCTCGGCGTCGGCACCCTCAAGGACCTCGCCCTCGTCCAGCTGGTCGGCATCGTGGTCGGCGCCTACTCGTCGATCTTCTTCGCGACGCCGCTGCTGGTGACGCTCAAGGAGTGGCGCGGGCCGGTGGCGGCGCACACCCGCAAAGTGCTGGCCAAGCGCGACGCCGCGCAGTCGCGTTCGGTGCCGTCCGGTGAGAAGACCGTCGGCGCGCACGCCGCTGCGGCACCGATGTCCGTGACCGAGCGCGGCGCGGTGGCCACGACGGCGGGTGCCGGTGCTCCCCGGGTGGCCGAACGCACCCCCAGACCGGGGGTCCGCCCCACCGGGAAGCGCGCCAAGAGAAGGCACTGACATGTCGGCACCCGAGCACACCCGGCGCCGCCGGTCGGTCCGCGCGGCCCTTGCGGCGACGGCTGCTGCAGCAGCACTCGCCGCGACGATCGTGGCCTGCGGCACGACGGAGGAGTCTCTGCCCTCCATCGGGTACGCACTCGACAACACGGTCACCACCTACAACGCCAACACCGTCGACGGCGCCGCCTCGGGAGCCCGGCAGGCCCTGGCCCGTGTGCTGCCCGGGTTCGGCTACGTCGATCCGGCCGGCCAGGTGATCTCCGACACCGACATCGGGACGGCCACCGTCGTCGCGCAGGACCCGCTGACCGTCCAGTACCGGCTGTCCCCGGACTCCGTGTACTCGGACGGGGTGCCGATGTCGTGCGACGACCTGGTGCTGACCTGGGCGGCCGCCAGTGGGCGATTCACCGCTCCCGACGCGTCGGGAGCAGCGGAGAACCTGTTTGCCGCCGCGCGACGCTCGGGTTATGTCGACATCGAACGGATCGACTGCCAGACCGGATCCAAAGACGCCACCGTCGTCTTCCGCGCAGGCCGCGCCTACGCCGACTGGCGGGCCCTGTTCGGCGCCACCGAACTGATGCCTGCGCACGTCGCGGCCCGCGTCTCGGGGGTGCCCGACGTGGTCGCCGCAATCGGCGGCGGCGACGTCGAGGCGCTGCGCCGGCTCGCCGACTTCTGGAACACGGGATGGAACCTGACCCCGGGCGCGGTGGATCTGTCGCTGCTGCCGGCCTCGGGTCCCTACCGGATCGAGTCGTTCACCGTCGAGGACGGACTCGTCCTCGTCGCGAACGAGCGCTGGTGGGGCAACAAGCCCGGCACCGACCGGATCGTGGTGTGGCCGCGCGGCACCGACGCCGCCGCAGCCGCCTCCGACGGCCGCGTCCACGTCGTCGACGCCGCCACCGGAGCCCTGGACCTGTCGCTCGGCGACGACGCGGAAACGACGGACACGGCCTCGCGCAACGTCGAACAGCTCGTGCTGGGCACCGAGGGCGGGAGCCTCGGCGCCCCCGCCGCGCGCCGGGCGTTCGCGCTGTGCGTGCCCCGGTCGCAGTTGTTCGACGAGTTCGGCCGGGTCGGGGACGTCCCCGCCACCGGTCTCGGTTCCGGGACCACCTCGTCGCGGCTGCTGCCCGCCGACTCGCCCCTGTACCCGGGTGTGTCCGGGCCCGCGGCCCGCTACGACGAGGCGGACACGACCGCGGCGCAGGCCGAGCTCGCCGCGGCCGGGACGGACCGCATCACCGTGCGGATCGGGTACCTCGGTCCCGACCCGCGCCGCGCCCGCACCGTCGAACTGATCGCCCAGTCCTGTCGCGAGGCCGGCATCGAGGTGGTCGACGCCGCCTCCGACACGTTCACGCCGTCGCAGCTCGCGGCGGGTCAGGTCGACGCCGTACTGGCCGGGACCGCCGCCGCCGCGGGCGCGGGCGGCACGGCCGACATGCAGGACGCCCGCGGTTCCCTCAACTCCGCCGCCGGCGCCAACGTCGGTCGCTTCGCCGATGCCCGAGTCGACCGGATCCTCGATGCCCTCGCCGTGACCACCGACGACGCCACGATTTCCGGCCTGGTCGGCGAGGCCGAGACGATCCTGTGGACCGAGATGCCGACCCTGCCGCTGTACGCGCAGCCCCGGGAGACGACCTTCGCCGGCGGCCTTCGTGCCGCCGTCGTCAACGCCAGCGCCGCCGGTGCGGGCTGGAACATGGACAGGTGGATCCTCAACCGATGAGCAGCCTTCCCGCCGGAGCGCACGCGCTGATGGACCGTGCCGCCACAGCGGTCACCGCCCACACCCGCTGGGTCGACGACTTCCCGACACCCGGGGTCCGCTTCGCCGACCTGACCCCGGTCTTCGCCGACGGCGAGGCGTTCGGGGCGGTGATCGCGGCGCTGGCCGCCACCGCACCCGATGCGGAACTGGTGGCCGGGGTCGACGCCCGCGGCTTCCTGCTCGGCGGCGGGATCGCCCACGCACTGGGCACCGGCGTCCTCGCGGTGCGCAAGGCCGGCAAGCTGCCCCCGCCGGTGAACACCCGCGAGTACTCGCTCGAGTACGGCACCGCGGCGATCGAGATTCCGCAGGATTCGGTTCGGCTGCGCGGCCGACGGGTACTCGTCGTCGACGACGTGCTGGCGACCGGCGGCACCCTCTCGGCGACGGCGGAGTTGCTCGACGCGGCCGGCGCTCTCGTCGTCGCGGTGGCCGTGGTCACCGAGATCGAGGTTCTCGGCGGGCGCGCGCGGCTGGAAAAGTACCCGGTGACGTCATTGGTCCGGCTCTGAGAGCTAGAGTTGGCGCAGGTGCCGGTGGTTCCGGACGACGAGGAATGCGCGACGGTACGCCCGGTGTGCATCGGCGACGGGAGGTGTGGGCATGACCCAGAATCTTGATCGGTCCCAGAACTCCGGTCCGACCCCGACCTCGGCATCCACCTCGGCGTCCCGCCGGGTGCGGGCCAGGCTGGCGCGCCGCATCACCGGGCAGCGCAGCACCAACCTCAAGCCGGTGCTCGAGCCGCTGGTCACGATCCATCGCGAGCTGTACCCGAAAGCCGACCTGTCGGAGCTGCAGCGCGCCTACGACGTGGCGGAGGAGCGGCACGCGTCGCAGAAGCGCAAGTCCGGTGACCCGTACATCACCCACCCCCTCGCGGTCGCGACGATCCTCGCCGAACTCGGCATGGACACCACGACGCTGATCGCGGCGCTGCTGCACGACACCGTCGAGGACACCGGCTACAGCCTCGAACAACTCACCGCCGAGTTCGGCGAGGAGGTCGCCCACCTCGTCGACGGTGTCACCAAACTGGACAAGGTGGTGCTCGGCACCGCGGCCGAGGGCGAGACCATCCGCAAGATGATCATCGCGATGGCACGCGACCCCCGGGTCCTGGTGATCAAGGTCGCCGATCGACTGCACAACATGCGCACCATGCGCTTCCTGCCGCCGGAGAAGCAGGCCCGCAAGGCACGCGAGACCCTCGAGGTGATCGCTCCGCTCGCGCACCGTCTCGGCATGGCCACGGTCAAGTGGGAACTCGAGGACCTGTCCTTCGCGATCCTGCATCCGAAGAAGTACGAAGAGATCGTCCGGCTCGTCGCCACCCGGGCGCCGTCGCGCGACACCTACCTGGCCAAGGTCCGCGCGGAGATCAACTCGACGCTCTCGGCGTCGCGGATCGAGGCCACCGTCGAGGGCCGGCCGAAGCACTACTGGTCGATCTACCAGAAGATGATCGTCAAGGGCCGCGACTTCGACGACATCCACGACCTGGTCGGCGTGCGAATCCTGTGCAACGAGATCCGCGACTGCTACGCCGCAGTGGGTGTCGTGCACTCGCTGTGGCAGCCGATGGCAGGCCGCTTCAAGGACTACATCGCCCAGCCGCGGTTCGGGGTGTACCAGTCGCTGCACACCACGGTGATCGGCCCCGAGGGCAAGCCGCTCGAGGTGCAGATCCGGACCCGGGAGATGCACCGCACCGCCGAGTTCGGCATCGCCGCGCACTGGCGGTACAAGGAGACCAAGGGCAAGCACTCGGGCGACGCCGCCGAACTCGACGACATGGCGTGGATGCGGCAGTTGCTCGACTGGCAGCGTGAGGCCGCCGACCCCGGCGAGTTCCTCGAGTCGCTGCGTTACGACCTCGCGGTGAAGGAGATCTTCGTCTTCACCCCCAAGGGGGACGTGATCACGTTGCCGTCCGGGTCGACCCCGGTGGACTTCGCGTACGCCGTGCACACCGAGGTGGGGCACCGCTGCATCGGCGCACGGGTCAACGGCCGGCTCGTCGCGCTCGAGCGCAAACTCGAGAACGGCGAGGTCGTCGAGGTCTTCACTTCCAAGGATCCCAACGCCGGGCCGAGCCGCGACTGGCAGTCCTTCGTGGTCTCGCCGCGTGCGAAGGCCAAGATCCGGCAGTGGTTCGCGAAGGAACGCCGCGAGGAGGCGCTCGAGACCGGCAAGGACGCCATCGGCAAGGAGGTCAAGCGCGTCGGGTTGCCGCTGCAGCGCCTGATGAACGCGGACCTGATGCAGGCGGTGGCAAAGGAACTGCGGTACGCCGACGTATCGGCGCTCTACACCGCGGTCGGGGAGCACCATGTCTCGGCGCACCACGTCGTGCAGCGTCTCGTCGCGCTCCTCGGCGGGGTCGGTGGGGTCGAGGAGGAACTCGCGGAGCGGGCCACGCCGTCGTCCATTCCGACCCGGTCCCGGCAGAGCGGCGACTCCGGCATCCTCGTGCCCGGCGCCCCGGGCACGGTGTCGAAACTGGCCAAGTGCTGCACCCCGGTACCCGGCGACGAGATCATGGGCTTCGTCACCCGTACCGGCTCGGTGAGCGTGCACCGCACCGACTGCACCAACGCCGGATCCCTGCAGCAGCAGGCCGAGCGGATCATCGACGTCGAGTGGGCACCGTCGCCGTCGTCGGTGTTCCTCGTGGCCATCCAGATCGAGGCGCTGGACCGGCACCGGCTGCTCTCGGATGTCACGAAGGCCCTCGCCGACGAGAAGGTGAACATCCTGTCGGCGTCGGTGACCACGACGGGCGACCGGGTCGCGGTGAGCCGCTTCACCTTCGAGATGGGAGACCCCAAGCATCTGGGCCACGTCCTCAACGTCGTCCGCAACGTGGAGGGCGTCTACGACGTGTACAGGGTGACCTCCGCGGCGTAGGCCGGTTCCGGGGCCGCGCCGGTCGCGTCTCATCCCACGTCGGTGATGACGAGCGGAGCGAGGGGGCGCCCGCCGCCGAGCGGGCTCGAGCCGTCGTTGCCGGCCGCGGCGACCTCCTCGAGCACCGGCAGGCCCGGTTCGGCGACGGTACCGAACACCGAGTACTGCGGATGGAGCAGCGAGTCGCCGAAGACGAGCAGGAACTGGCTGCCGTTGCTGTCCCGGTGCCCGGCGCCTGCCATCGCGACGGTGCCGCGTGGATACACGACCGGGGCGGGCAGATAGCCGTTCTCCCCGCGGACGACCGTGACGGGGTACTCGTCGGCGAACGTGTAGCCGGGCCCGCCCACCCCGGATCCGCTCGGATCGCCGCACCGGAGCATCTGCATGCCCGGTTCGTCCGTCACGTGATGACACTGCGTCCCGTCGAAGAAGCCCTGCCGCGCGAGACCGGCGAAGCTGTGCACCGCGCACGGGGCTGCGGCGCGCTCGAGAACCAACGGGACCGGTCCCGCGGAGGTCGTCAGCGTGAGCTCCACCGTTCCGGTCGCAGGCACGGACGTCGATCCGGGCATGGTCGCCGTCCGCGCCGCCGGTCCGGCGGCAGGATACGTGCAGGTGACCGTGGCGGCACCCGGTTCGGGACGCGGCGGCAGAGCGGCATAGGCGGACGGGTCGAACCCGGCGGGCCCGGCGACCGTAGCGGTCGTCGTCGCCCGCAGCGCGGCAGGGGCGGGCGCGGTCGCGGACGCGGCACACGCTGCGGTCGCGAGTGCCACGGCCACGCTCAGGGCCGCACGCACAGCGATGGAGGTACCAGAGGTCACAGACACGGCACAGTAGACGATCCCGTCACAAACCGACAGACCCCTGCCCGCGGCGGGGACGCGAACGCCCCGCTCACCGGCGGGTGGGCGGGGCGTTGCGGAACGCGCCGGGTCAGGCCGTGCGGACGGCGGTCAGCGTCGTCGTCGCGGCCGGTGGGCCGTCGGGTCCGCCGCCGTCCACCCCGGCCGCGGCGATCTCGTCGAGCGTCGCCAGGCCGGTCTCGTCGATGGTGCCGAACACGGTGTACTGCGGCGGCAGGATCGAGTCGCCGTACACCAGGAAGAACTGGCTGCCGTTGGTGCCGGGGCCGGCGTTGGCCATCGCGAGCGTGCCCCGCGGGTAGACCATCGGATTCTGCGCCTGTGGATCTCCGGGCGCGTACTGGTCGGTGGGGAACTCGTTGGCGAACTCGTAGCCCGGTCCACCGGTGCCCGTGGCGGTGGGATCGCCGCACTGCAGCACCGACAGCGTCGGGTCGGTGGTCAGGCGGTGGCAGTCGGTGTCGTCGAAATATCCCTGCGACGCGAGCGACAGGAAACTGTTGACGGTGCACGGGGACAGCTCGCCCCGGAGAGTCAGGCCGATGTCGCCCTGGGTGGTGGTGACGGTGACGCCGGTGTCGGTGGTGGGGACATTCTCGGCGCGCGGCGGCTGCGCCGGCTTCGCGGCCGTCCGTCCGTCCGACGGGTACGCGCAGCTCACCGTCTCGGGCAGCGGCTCGGCACGCTGGACGGGCAAGGCGGGGAAGTCGGACAGCGACGGGGCGGACGTCGGCGCCGCGGCGCTCGTCGCGGTCGCGGACCCGCCGTCCGGATCGTCCGAGCACCCCGCGAGCAGCAGCGCCACGCCCACTCCGGCCACGGCCGTCCGGGCGACGACGGATCGAGTACGAGTCATCAGTCCATCCTGACACTGGTCAGCGAGATCGGCTGGGCCGGCGCGCCGTCCTGGCCGCCGCCCTCGACCCCGCCCGCGGCGACCTTGTCGAGGGTCGCGAGGCCGGTCTCGTCGATGGTGCCGAACACGGTGTACTGCGGCGGCAGGACCGAGTCGCCGTACACGAGGAAGAACTGGCTGCCGTTGGTGTCGGCGCCGGCGTTGGCCATCGCGACGGTCCCGCGGGGATAGGTCAACGGCTGCGTGGCCGCCGGATCCTCGGGTGCGTACTGGTCGGTGGGGAACTCGTTGGCGAACTGGTAGCCGGGACCGCCGGCCCCGGTGCCGGTGGGGTCGCCGCACTGCAGCACGGCCAGCGTGTCGGACGTGGTCAGGCGGTGGCAGGCGGTGTCGTCGAAGTACCCCTGCGACGCCAGCGACAGGAAGTTGTTGACCGTGCACGGGGAGGTGTCGTTCTGCAGGACCAGCCCGATGTTGCCCTGGGTGGTCTCCACGCTGACGCTGATGTCGGTGTTGCCCTCCCCGGTGGTGAGGATGCCGTCCGTGCGGGGCGGCTGCACGGGCCTGGCGGGCTCACCGGCGGCCGGATAGGCACAGGTCACGGATTCGGGCAACGGTTCGGACCGGGCCGCCGGCAGCGCTCCGAACTCCGGCGGCGCCGGCTCGGTCGTCTCCGACGCCGCGGTCGAGTCCGCGCCGTCGTCGCGGGTGAGCATCCAGACACCGACGCCGGCCGCGACGACCGCGACCACACCGAGCGCGGACAGGCCGATGGTGAGCTGGCGGCGCTTGCGCGCCCGCTGGGCCCGTCGTTCGAGCTGCCGCTCGAGTTTGCGTTTGGCGGCCTGGCGCCGCTGTGCGTTACTCGGCACTGCAGTAGTCCTCCCGTAACCGATCGTCGTTGCCGGATCCATCGTCGCCGCTGGCCCCCGGCTCGAGCCGGATCGAGTCTGCCACCCCAACCTGAGAGCCGGTCGCCGGGGAGCCCGGCCTAGGCTGTAGGAGCCACACCGAGGCCCACACCGTAGGAGCGATGCCCGTGCTCGTCACCGGATTCCCCGCCGGGATGTTCCAGACGAACTGTTACATCCTCGCGCAGGACGACGCCGAGGACTGCGTCGTCGTCGACCCCGGACAGGATGCCGCCGAGCCCCTCGCGGACTTTCTGACCCGGTCCGGGTTGACGCCGCGCGCGGTGCTGCTCACCCACGGGCATCTCGACCACATCTGGTCGGCGCAGGCCGTCGCCGACCGCTACGACATCCCGGCCTACATCCATCCCGAGGACCGCTACATGCTGACCGATCCCGGTCGCGGTATCGGCCCGACGCTGAAGCCGTTCCTCGAAGGCGCCGAATTCACCGAGCCGCGCACCGTGATCGAACTGGCCGACGGCGATCAGGTCGAGCACGCCGGCATCCGGTTCGTCGTCGATCACACCCCGGGGCACACCCAGGGTTCGGTGGTGCTGCGCACCCACGCGACGACCGCCGACGGCGACGACGTCGAGATCGCCCTCACCGGCGACACCCTGTTCCAGGGTTCGATCGGCCGCACCGATCTGCCGGGCGGCGACCACGAACAGCTGCTCGCCTCCATCGCGGCGAAACTGCTCGTGCGCGACGACTCCACCGCGATCCTGCCCGGACACGGCCCGACCAGCACCATCGGTCAGGAGCGGACGTCGAACCCCTTTCTGGCCGGGCTGACCGGCTCCCGCTGACCCGGCCTCCCGACCCACCGACGAGAGAAAGCAGCGACAGTTGAGCAAGCCCTCCACGTTCTCGGCGCCCAAGGGTGTACCCGATTACGTCCCGCCGCAGTCGGCGGAGTTCGTCGCCGTGCGCGACGGCTTGACCCGCGCGGCGCGGCTGGCCGGCTACGGGCACATCGAGCTGCCGATCTTCGAGGACACCGGGCTGTTCGCGCGCGGCGTCGGCGAGTCCACGGACGTCGTGAGCAAGGAGATGTACACCTTCGCCGATCGCGGCGACCGGTCCGTCACGTTGCGGCCGGAAGGGACCGCCGGGGTGATGCGGGCGGTGATCGAGCACGGCCTCGACCGTGGCCAGCTGCCCGTCAAGCTGAGCTACTCGGGCCCCTTCTTCCGGTACGAACGTCCCCAGGCCGGGCGGTACCGTCAGCTGCAGCAGGTGGGGGTCGAGGCGATCGGCGTCGACGACCCCGCCCTCGACGCCGAGGTCGTCGCCGTGGCCGACGCCGGATTCCGCAGCCTCGGCCTCGACGGATTCCGCCTCGAGATCACCTCCCTCGGCGACGAGACGTGCCGCCCCCAGTACCGGGAATTGTTGCAGCAGTTCCTGTTCGGGTTGGACCTGGACGAGGAGACCCGCCGGCGCGCCGAGATCAACCCGCTGCGGGTCCTCGACGACAAGCGCCCCCACGTGCGGGAGATGACGGCCGACGCCCCGCTCATGCTCGACCACCTCTCCGACACGGCCAAGGCGCACTTCGACGAGGTGCTCTCGCACCTCGACGCGCTCGGCGTGCGCTACACGATCAACCCGCGCATGGTGCGCGGCCTCGACTACTACACGAAGACCACCTTCGAGTTCGTCCACGACGGCCTCGGCGCCCAGTCCGGGATCGGCGGCGGCGGGCGCTACGACGGCCTGATGGCTCAGCTCGGCGGGCAGCCCCTCTCGGGCATCGGGTTCGGTCTCGGGATCGATCGCACGGTGCTCGCCCTCGCCGCCGAGGGCAAGAGCGCGGGCAGCCCCGCCCGCTGCGAGGTGTTCTGCGTGCCGATGGGCGACTCCGCCAAGTCGACGCTGGTCCCGATCGCCCATCGGCTGCGCGCCGCCGGCATCCGGGTGGACCTGGCGTACGGAGGGCGCGGCGTCAAGGGAGCGATGAAGGCCGCCGACCGCTCCGGAGCCGTCGTTGCCCTGGTCCTGGGGGAGCGAGAGCTCGAAGCCGGCGAAATCGTGGTCAAGGACCTGCGCACCGGCGAACAGCACACCGTGCCGCTCGACGACGTGGTCGCCCGGGTCGGGGACGTCGTTGCCGGCACCTGACCCGTCGGGACGTCCTGCGCCGACCCGTCTGGACCTGATCCCGGCGCGGGTGCTCGCACCCCGCGCCGGGAGGGTCGCGGCGTTCTCCCTCCTGATCGGCGTGGTGGCCGGTTTGCTGGTGTACCTGGTGGCCAGCCCGCTGGTCGCGGTCGTGTCCGGGATGATCGTCGGGGTGCCGCCGGCAGTGGGCGCCCTGGCGGTGCTGCGCCGGCGCCGCTGGATCGACGGCACCACGATCACGGCGAAGGGGGCACTGCGCACCCGGCGGGTGCAGCTGCGCAACCTCGCCGGGGTCGAACTGGTGGTGTCGGCGCTGCGGGTCAGTCAGGTGGTGCTGCGGCTCAACGACGGCGACCGGATCGTGTCGGTCCCGCTGGCGTTGTACGCGAACGGCGGCTGCCGGGAGCTCGATGTGCTGGCGTTGCGCCGGCTCGCGGACGCGCTCGCGGCGAGTGAGCTGGCCTCGGCCGCGGCGATGTCGTCGGTACTGGTGGAGCAGCTGCGGGCGGAGGCCCGCGAAGCGGGACTGGAGCAACGGCCGCTGTACCGGGCGGTGTTGCTGGCCCGGGACGCCGGGCGCGTGCCGCAGACCACGCTCACCGATCACGAGGTGGCTTCGCTCGTCGAATGAGCGCACGCCGATTGGTGTGGCGGCACCCCGGGTATGCGGGGCGCATGATCTCGATGCACGCGGTGTTCGCCGCGCCGTTCCGGGCTGCCTCCGCGTTGCGCGGCGCCCGGGTGTTCCACCCGCACGGGGTGCTCTTCCAGGGGGAAGCGGAACTGGCGCCGGGCTGGTGGCCGCGCTCGGTCCCGGCCCGGGTACCGGTGACCGCCCGGTTGTCCGGTGCCGTGGGCACGCCCGACGGTGTGCCCGACATCCTCGGTCTGGCGCTGCGGTTCTCGCTCGAGAGCGGTCCGTGGGACATCCTGCTCGCCACGCTGCACGTGCGGACCAGGGCGGTGCTGCTGCCGGCGCGAGGCTGGTCGACGGCGCGGTACGGCTCCCTGATGGCGTATCGCACGAACGTCGATCTCGCGCCGCGGTGGATCTTCGCGTTCCCCGAGGGGGAGCAGCCGGCGTCGACGTCTGTGCGGGAACTGGCTCGGCGCGGCGGGCCGCTGGTGTTCTCGTTGCACGTGGCGTCGGCCCGCGGGCGGCTCGTGCCGGCCGGGCGCGTCACGCTCGAGAGCGAGGTACGCGCCTCCGACGAGGCGCAACCGTCGTTCGACCCGGTGCTCAACCACCCGGCCTCGGTCGACCTGTGGCCACGGTGGCTCGTGTCGTTCCGTCGCGACGCCTACCAGGGCAGCCGCGCGGGTCGCGGCGCGGCCGACGGGTCCGCGCGGAGCGATCTGCCCGACTCCGCCGCCGCTCCGTAACGCCGGACCGCTGGGGCGCCGGACCGCTGGGGCGCCGGACCGCTGGGGCGCCGGAGCGCAGTAGCCGGGGGTGCGGAGCAACTCCACACCCCCGGCCTTCGTGAACCGGACCGGTAGCGGTCCGGCGACGTGTCAGCTGACGACGGCGTCGATCGTCTTCTTCAGGGCCGACGGCTGCGCGGGGGAGCGGGGGGCCTTCTCCTTCAGGTCGAGCATCCGAGCCCCGATCTCCTGCAGCTGCTTGCGGCCGAGTGCCTCCCGCACCTTCGGGAACCACTCCTCTTCCTCCTCCTCGATGTGGTGCTCGACGTTCTCGATGAGGACCGTCGTCTTCGCGTCGAACCGCTCGGCACCGGGCTTCATCCCCGCCAGTTCCATCACCAGCACATCCGCGACGTGGTGCTCCTCGAACGACTCGAGGATGTCCGATTCGAGGTCGGGCAGGAGCGAGCGCACCTCGGGGTACATGCCCTCGTTCTCGATGTAGGTGTGCACGGTCAGCAGTTCGATGATCCGTCCGACTATCCGACCCTTCTCCTCGTCGTCGTCCGCGCCGCGGAACTCGCGGAACAACGCGCGGATCTCCTTGTGGTCTTCCTTCAACAACACGATTGCGTCAGTGGACACCGGGCCTCCCGCCGAAGTGGTTCTCGAGTGCTCGCCCGTGCGGGGCGTGCGCTCCAGATACCCCGGCGGGAGCCCGGTTACACCGATCCGGCCGACCGGTCAGGTGCTCTTGGGTGTCCGGTCGGCGGTGTCCCGGATGTGGGGTTCCTCGGCGACCTCGGCGGCGTGCCGCCGGCCGACGCCCACGTGCGCCTCCGCCCGCATGGTCTCCACCATGTGCGGGTAGTGCAGCTCGAACGCGGGCCGCTCGGAGCGGATGCGCGGCAGCTCGTAGAAGTTGTGCCGCGGCGGCGGGCAGGTGGTCGCCCACTCGAGGGAGTTGCCGTAGCCCCACGGGTCGTCGACGGTGACGACCTGCCCGTACCGGTAGCTCTTGAACACGTTCCACAGGAACGGCAGCGTCGAGACGCCGAGGGTGAACGCCCCGATGGTGGAAATGGTGTTGAGCGTGGTGAATCCGTCCGACGGCAGGTAGTCGGCGTAGCGGCGCGGCATGCCCTCGTTGCCCAGCCAGTGCTGCACCAGGAACGTGGTGTGGAAGCCGACGAAGGTCAGCCAGAAGTGCCACTTGCCGAGGCGCTCGTCCATCAGCCGCCCGGTCATCTTCGGGAACCAGAAGTAGATGCCGGCGTAGGTGGCGAACACGATGGTGCCGAAGAGCACGTAGTGGAAGTGCGCGACGACGAAGTACGAGTCGTGGACATGGAAGTCGAGCGGCGGGCTGGCGAGGATGACGCCGGTCAGGCCACCGAACAGGAAGGTGATGATGAACCCGACCGAGAACAGCATCGGCGTCTCGAACGTCACCTGCCCCTTCCACATGGTGCCGATCCAGTTGAAGAACTTCACGCCGGTGGGCACCGCGATCAGGAACGTCATGAACGAGAAGTACGGCAGCAGCACGGCGCCGGTGGCATACATGTGGTGCGCCCAGACGGCCATCGACAGGGCACCGATCGCGAGGGTCGCGTAGACCAGGCCGGTGTAGCCGAAGATCGGCTTCCGGGAGAAGACCGGGATGACCTCGGAGATGATGCCGAAGAACGGCAGCGCGATGACGTACACCTCAGGGTGACCGAAGAACCAGAACAGATGCTGATACAAGAGCACCCCGCCGGTGGCCGGGTCGAAGATGTTCCCGCCCAGTACCCGATCGACCATCACCCCCATGAACGCGGCCGTCAGCAGGGGGAAGATCAGCAGGATCAGGATCATCGTGATGAAGATGTTCCAGGTGAAGATCGGCATCCGGAACATCGTCATGCCCGGGGCGCGCAGGCACACCACCGTGGTGATCATGTTGACCCCGCCGAGGATGGTGCCGAGACCGGCCACCGCGAGGCCGGTGAACCAGAGGTTGGCGCCGATGCCGGGGGTGTGCAGATCGTCCGCCAACGGAATGTACGACGTCCATCCGAAGTCCGGTGCACCGCCGGGAGTGATGAGGGAGGCGGCGACGACGGTTGCGCCGAACAGGTACAGCCAGTAGCTGAACGCGTTCAGACGGGGGAACGCGACGTCGGGCGCGCCGATCTGCAGCGGCAGGATGTAGTTCGCGAACCCGAACACGATCGGGGTCGCGTACATCAGCAGCATGATGCCGCCGTGCATCGTGAACAACTGGTTGTACTGCTCGTTGGACAGGAACTGCAGACCCGGGACGGCGAGCTCGCTGCGGATCAGCAGTGCCATCAGGCCGCCGATGAGGAAGAACGTGAACGACGTGACGATGTACATCAGACCGAGCATCTTCGGGTCGGTCGTGGTGACGAGTCGGTAGAACGTCGAACCCTTCGGCGCGTACCGCGGCGGGTACGGCCGGACGGCCTTCGTCTCGGTGACAACCATGGTGCCTCCTTGCGCTGCCCCGGGGCGGCGACGTCGCTGCGGCGCCGCGTGCTCCGTGAGGCCTCAGGGCATCCCGGAACCGCCGCGGCATCATGCGGTAGGTCGAGCGTAGCCGGACACAGCCGCGCACGGGAGGTTTTGCGTCGGCGGATTATGGCCCGGCGACGCGGAATTCGCGCCGGTTCCGGGAACAAAGCCTTGCCTTCGTATGTTGTGAGTGGTACAAGAAAGGTGTAGCGGCAGACATAGATCGGCTGCTCTCCTCAACCGGCACGAAGAGAGTCTGTGGAGGTGGAAACGATGTTGATGCGCACCGATCCGTTCCGCGAGCTCGACCGCTTCGCGCAGCAGGTTCTCGGTACGGCGGCCCGGCCCGCGGTGATGCCCATGGACGCCTGGCGTGAGGGCGACAAGTTCGTCGTCGAGTTCGACCTGCCCGGTGTGGCCGAGGATTCGCTCGACCTCGACGTCGAACGGAACGTGCTGACGGTGCATGCAGAACGACCGGCGCGCGACCAGAGTCAGGAGATGGTCGCGGCCGAGCGTCCGCGCGGCGTGTTCAGCCGGCAGCTGTTCCTCGGGGAGAACCTCGATACCGACAACATCGAGGCGACGTACGACGCCGGCGTGCTGAGGCTGACGATCCCCGTGGCGGAGAAGGCCAAGCCGCGCAAGATCGAGATCGCGGTGGGCGACAAGAAGGCGATCGACGCCTGACCCACCGGTGTCCGCGGAGACAGTCATGGACGCACTCGACCTGATCGCCGAACCGCTCGTCGGGCCCGAAGAACCCGTCGACGGTGCGGACCTCGAGCTGCTCCTGCTCGAACTCGAGCTGGACATGCTCGAGGTGCCCCGGCCGCGATCGCCGGTGGACATCCCGGGATGCCGGGCCGCCGCAGTCCGGCCTCCGCGCGAGGCGGCATGCTCCCGGGGACCGCTCGGACGAGTCGGGACGCGAGCCCCGGGGGAAGTGGTGGCCACGCAGCGCTCTCCTCCGGGTCGTACCGGAAACGATCCCCGGAATCTCGTCGTGAAAGGACGGTGATGCGACGTCGCAGCAGTAGTGCGAGGCGCTGACGTGCGTGCCGCCCGCCCGGACGACAACCACGACGCGCCGAGCCGGTCACCGGCCCGCAGCCGGAACCGGTCGGCGCACCGCCGGTACTCGGCACACCCAGTGCGGGCCGCACCCGTTCATCGCCGACGCCCGGCGACCCTCTCCGTCGCGAGGTGGGTCGCCGGGCGTTCGCTCCTGTGGCCGCAGCGGTCCGTCGTGGGCGAACCCGCCGACGACGACACGAAGGAGGCGCAGCCGTGTCCGGCAGCGAACCCGATCTCTACGCGGTGCTGGACGTCTCCGATTCCGCCGCGCAGGCGGCGATCACGGCGGCCTTCCGCCGCAAGCTGCGCGCGCACCACCCCGACCTCCGTAACCCGGCCCTCCCGTACGGCCCGGACGAGGACGAGGAACTGCGCCGGATCGTCGAGGCGTATTTCGTCCTGCGCGACCCGGATCGTCGCGCGGAGTACGACCGTCGCCGCGCCGGCCCGGTCACCCGGTCCGTCCGCGTGACCGTGCACCGTCCGGACCCGCCCCCGGCGGCGGATCCACCCATCCGGGCCGGACCCGTCCGCCGCCACCGGTGACCCCGCGACGCACGGGCGCGTCTCGCGGAGCCCGTCGCTCCCTCGCTCGGTCCGGCCGCACGGTTCATTCGCTCGGGTCAGGGGTACGGGGTTCGTGCTTTCCGCCGTAGGCGAGGGCCAGCAGGGTGCGTGCCCCGTGCGCCAGGGCTCGTTCGTCCAGTACGAAGTCGGGCTGGTGAAGATCGTGCCGCGGACTCGTCCCGTCCCAGACCCCCAGCCGCGCCATCGCGCCCGGGACGTGCTCGAGATACCACGCGAAGTCCTCGCCGCCGCTGGACTGTCCCGCCTCGGCGAGGTTCTCGAGGCCCACCACGGACTCGATCGCGGCGAGCATCTCGGCCACCGCCTCGGGGTCGTTGACCACCGGCGGAACGCCCTGCACGTACTCCAGTTCGTGGTCCACGTCGTAGGGGGCGAGCAGTTCGGCGACGCTGCGTCGCACCAGGGGCTCGACCGTCGCCCACGTCTCGTGCGACGCGCTGCGCAACGTGCCCACCAGTTCGCCTTCCTCGGGGATGGCGTTGCCGACGTGCCCGGCCCGAACCCGTCCCCAGGTCAGGACGGTGGCGGTACGGGCGTCGAGGCGTCGATCGAGCACCGATGCCAGACCGGTGACGAGGACGGCCGCCGCGTGGATCAGGTCCCCGGTCAGATGCGGACGGGCCGAATGGCCCCCGGGGGAGGACAACCGGACCGTGAGCACGGCCCCGGACGAGGTGATCGGGCCGGCGCGGGTGGCGAGCTTGCCCGCCTCGAGTTGCGGGGCGCAGTGCAGCGCGAAGATCCGGGACACCCCCTCGAGACCACCCGCCGCGACGACCTCGAGGGCGCCGCCCGGCGTGGTCTCCTCGCCCGGCTGGAAGATCAACCGCACCCGTTGCGGGGGTGGGTCCGCCGCGAGCACGGTGGCTGCCTCGAGCAGCATCGCGGTGTGGGCATCGTGCCCGCACGCGTGGCACACGCCCGCCACGGTCGATGCATACGGCAACCCGGTGGTCTCGGTGAGCGGCAGGGCGTCGAGGTCGGCCCGCAGCGCGAGGCATTCGCTCGTGTCCGGGCCGACGTCGCACCACAGTCCGGTGCCCCCCGGCAGGGTCACCGGGCTCAGCCCGAGCGAGACCAGCTGATCGCGCACCAGCGCGGTCGTCCGGAACTCCGCGAACGACAGCTCCGGGTGGGCATGCAGGTCCCGTCGCCAGGCGACGACGCGGTCGTGGTCGATCGTCATCCCTCGAGAACTCCGTCGGGTCGGTGACAACTACGGACCGGTCGAGAGGGGACCGGTTCGTCAGTCAGTTCACCACGGTCGGGGCGACCACGTCCCGGTTCTCGCGTTCGGTGACGCCGTGTGCTCGTCGCGCCCAGGACTCGGCGCCCTCGCCACCTCGACGGCGATGCCCGCACCGAACCGCCGCTACGGCCACGCCGGTCACGAAGGGCCCGGTTCCCGCCCCACACCCCGGCGGGACGGGAACCCGGGGATCACCAGTCGTCACCGCCCCCGATCACCGGGGCCGTCGCCGGCGGGAGCTCGCCGATCACGGCGGTGCTGTTCGCCGCGGACACCAGGATCGCCGGACGGGTCCGCCGGGGCGTGTCGTCGTCCGCGCGTCCGGTGGCCGGGAGGGCGGCCGCGAGCGGATGACGGGCGGTCGAAGCCACGGTGGACACGGGAGCAGTCGCGGTGGACCGGGGGTTCGACGGGGCGCCGCCGAGACCGCCGACCGCGCCCCCGAGGGCCGCCGCGCCTGCCGCGCCCAGCGAGACACCGCCCCCGCCCGGTGCGACGCCATTCGCGCTGCTCGCCGGGGCGGTGGCGGCGGCGAGCGTCGGGGTCGCCGGTCCGGTGCCGCCTGCGAATGCCGCGGCCTGCGTCTGTGCGGGCAGATCGCCGGGCGCACCGGTCGCGGCGACGATCTCCACGGCCTTCGTGGCGGTCGCGGCGACGTCCGACGGAGCGGGCAGGCCGGGCGTGGCGACGGGCGCAGGCACGGTGATCGGCGCGGCGAGCGCGTTCATCGCCGCGGTGTGGCCGAGCAGTTCGCCGCGGGTACGCGCGACCACCGCCAGCGCCGCGGACACGTGCTCGGCGGCGGCGGTGAGCAGCGCGACCTGTCCCGGTGGTGTCAGCGCGACGGGCGCCGTCGCCGCGGCGAACGCCAGGAAGGACTGCGCGATTCCGCCGAGTTCGACGTTGCCGCGCTCGACACTGGCGGTCGCGGCGCGGGTGACCGCTCCGATCTCGTCGCCCCGCTCGCCCAGCTCGACCGCGCTCAGCTGTGCCTGGCGACCCTTGTCGAGCGCGGCCTCGGCGGGTGCCCCCTCCCACGAGTCCGGCAGTGCATGCAGTGCCGTGCGCGTCAGCGACGCCGCGCCCTCGAGCACCCGCGACGACTGCTGCAGCACCGCAGACGGGTCGAGCGCCTCGACGATCCCGGTGCCGAACAGGTCGCCCAGATCGCGCAGGGGACGCAGCAATTCGTCGATTCCCGGCACCGGTGGAACCGGAATCGACTGCAGCACCTCGGATAGTGCATCGAGCCCGGATTCCGGCGACCACGTCGGCGGGGCCGGGGCCGGCGCGGGCAGGGGCAGGTCGAGGACCGGGCCGGCAGGGGACGCGCGGAGCGCGTCGAGGACGGTGGGCGAGGCGACCGGCGCCCCCTGCGCCGTCATCGCGCGCCCCCGATTCCCGCGACGGCCGCGCCGAGACCCGCGGCGGTCGCCGCGTCGAGCGCCTCGTACCGGGCGGCGGCGTCGTGCGCGGCGACACCGCCGGACGCGTAGACGTACGCCAGCTGGGCGACGGCGCGAGTGTGTGCACCCTGCGCGACGGCGAACGCGGCGACGAAGTCCGCACCGATCAGGCCCATGGCCGGGCTCAGCGACGAGACATTCGCCTGCAGATCCACTCCGCCCGCGCGGGCGACCTCCTCCGCGGCGCGCAGGGACGTGCTGCCGAACGCCCGCACCCCGTCGGGCACGACACGGACGCCGCCCCCCGTCGAGAACGAGCCGGCAGCGTCGAACAAACCGCTCATGATGACCCCCCAATCAGATTCGCGTGCGCAGCACTCTAACTCGAGGGGGCGACACGGGCGACGAGCGCGCGGGCGACGTCGCGCACGGGCTCTGTGGGGCCGGTGAACCCGAGCACGCGCAGGGCCGCCTCCGCCAGCACCTCCGGCAGGTCGGCGACGTCGTCCCTGCCCCCGTCCGCCCGGGTGTTGATGGCGGATTCGACCAACCGGAACGGCAGGTCGGCCCGGGGATCGTCGGCCTCGGCTCCGGCGGCGCGAGGGCCGAGGACGGTGACCGCGAGCCGGCGGTAGCACGCGCGCAGACCGGCCCGGGCGGCGTGGAACTGTGCGAACCGGTCGGTGCGGACCTCCGGGAGCAGATACAGCGCACCGAGATTCCACCGTCCCGTGACGAGTTGTGCGGTGTCGAACAGTGCCAGGGCGTACAGCCGTGCCTCGGCCGGCGCGTCGTCGCCGAGCTGCTCGCAGAACGACAGGGTGGGGGCGACGGTCTGCTCGAGCAGCGCCGCGAGGATGTCGTCCTTGGTGGCGAAGTGGTTGTACAGGGAGGCCTGCCGGACGCCGACGGCCTCGGCGACGAGTCGCGTCGAGGTGGATGCGAATCCGCGGGTGGTGAACAGTTCCGCTGCGGCGTCGAGGATCTCGGCGCGTGCGGTGGCACCGGGTCGGCGTGGCCCGTGCAGTCGAGGGCGTCCGGGGCGGGCATGGGTCACGCCGTCGACGATGGCACAGATCCGGCGACCGCGGCCGAGCGGGCGCGCGGTGAGCAGACCGTCACACGGTGGAAACGTCGGTCACGAACTCGTTACGCCGCGGTCATTCGGACAAGACGTGGCCTCGCGAAAACTGTCACTCGACAGTTTTTCGACGGTCATCCGGCCGCCGCACCGCGCACAGAAACGGACACCGCCATGAGCCTGACGCTCACCCGGCCGGCTGCCGCTGCACCGGCCGCCCCGCACCAGGACGCGGGCGACCTGGGCGAATTCGGCTACCAGCAACAGCTGCACCGCAACCTCGGCAGGTTCGCCTCCTTCGCCGCCGGCTTCTCGTTCGTCTCCATCCTCACGACCATCTTCCAGCTGTTCGGCCTCGGCTTCGGCTTCGGCGGCCCCGCCTTCTTCTGGACGTGGGTGGTGGTGTTCGCCGGCCAGTTCACGGTCGCCCTGAACTTCGCCGAACTCGCGGCGCGCTACCCGATCTCCGGGGCGATCTACCAGTGGTCCCGCCGGATGGGCGGCGAGGTGGTCGGCTGGTTCGCCGGCTGGTTCATGATCCTCGCGCAGATGGTGACCGCCGCGGCCGCCGCGATCGCCCTGCAGGTGGTTCTCCCGGCCGTCTGGAGTGGATTCCAGATCATCGGCGACGACCCGTCACTGACCTCCTCGTCCGGGGCCGCCAACGCCGTCCTGCTCGGGTCGGTGCTGCTCGTGCTCACCACGATCATCAACAGCATCGGCGTGAACTGGATGTCGCGGATCAACAGCATCGGCGTCACCTGCGAGATCGTCGGCGTCGTCGCCGTGATCGGCATGTTCTTCACCCATGCCGTCCGCGGCCCGCAGGTCGTCCTCGACACCGGCGTGCCCGGGGCGAGCCCCGGGTACGGCTGGGCCTGGATCGTCTCGGGTCTCATGGCCGCCTACGTCATGGTCGGTTTCGGCTCGGCCGGCGAACTCGCCGAGGAGACCCGCAACCCGCGGCGGGTCGCCCCCCGCACCATCCGCCTCGCCCTGTCCGTCTCCGCGATCGGCGGTGGCCTGATGATCCTCGGCGCCCTCATGGCCGCCCCCAGTCTCACCGACGGTCGCCTCGCCGCCGAGGGCCTGCCCTACGTGCTCGGCGCCATCCTGTCCTCGCCGTGGGGCACGCTGCTCCTCGTCGACGTGGCCATCGCCGTGTTCATCTGCACCCTGGCCATCCAGACCGCCGCGTCGCGCCTGATCTTCTCGATGGCCCGTGACGAGCGCCTGCCCGCCTCGAAGGTCCTGTCGCACGTCAACGCCCGTACCGGCACTCCCATCGCGCCGGCCGTGCTGATCGGTGTGGTGTGCATCGGCATCCTCGCGGTGAACATGGGCAACAGCGCGATCTTCGCCACCCTGTCGAGCGTGTGCATCGTGCTCATCTACCTCGCCTACCTGATGGTCACCGTCCCGCTGCTGCTGCGCCGGCTGCGCGGCCGGCCGCACGACGCCGCGACGACCGACGCCGACGGCAACCCGCTGTTCTCCCTCGGCCGATGGGGTCTTCCCGTCAACGTCCTCGCCGTCGCGTACGGCCTGCTGATGGTGATCAACCTGTCCTGGCCGCGCGCCGAGATCTTCGACCCGGACGGCACCATGCCGCTGCTGCAGTGGGCCGCGCCGCTCACCGTCGCCGCCGTCGTCGCCCTGGGCGCCCTGTGCTTCCCGCGCCGCACCGCGCACCCGAACCCCGTCACGATCGGAGCCCGAGCATGACCGACACCGCGACCACCCGCGCCGCGAAGGCACACGCCCGAGCGCAGGCCGGCACCGTCACCGCCGGCATGCCCACCGTCCCCGCCTCGGCGCACCCGACCCCACCCGGCGGCCGCACGGCCCCCATGACCTGGGCCGAGACCGTGCCCGGCGGCCGCTACACCACCAAGGTCCTCGCCCGCGGCACCCGGCTGCGCCTGCGCGACCTCGACGGCGCCGCCTGCGCCCACCTGCTGCTCTTCCGCGCCGACGCCCCGCACGAGCGCCTCAACGTCGCCGACACCGTCAAGGTGCCGTGGCAGGCCTACCTCGGAGTCGGACATCCGCTGCTGTCGGACCAGGGCCGGGTGCTCGCCACCGTCGTCGCCGACACCTCCGGCCGGCACGACGCGCTGTGCGGCACCACCCACCTGGCCGGGAACACCACGAAATACGGTGCGGGCAGCCTGCATTCGCACGCGCCCGCGGGTCGGGAGCTGTTCACCGTCGCCGCGGCGAAGCACGGCCTGGCCCCCCGCGACCTCCCGCCGTCGCTGTCGTTCTTCCACGGCGTGCACGTCGGCGGCGACGGCGCGCTGACCAGCACCGGCAGCGCCGGGGCCGGAGCCTGCGTCGAGCTGCTGATCCACCTGCCGGTCATCGCGCTGATCGCCAACACCGCCCACCCCCTCGACCCGGCGCCACGTTTCTCCACCACGACCCTCGAAGTGCTCGCCTGGCACGCCCCGCGCGACCTCGACGCCCTGCCGAACACGGACCCCGAATACCGGCGCGCCGTCCTCAACACCGAGGACGCCTGGATCGCCGCCACCGGAACGGAGCACTGATCATGACCTCGACCCTCGACCTGCCCGCCCTCGTGCCCGGGACGGTGATCCGCGACGAGATCGCCGGCGCCCGCGGACCCTGGTCGGCCGTCGTCGCCGCCGGCGACGTGCTCACCGTCGTCGACCTGCACGGCAACCAGGCCGTCGACACCCTGATCTACGACGCGCACGACACCGCCGTCCGCTACAGCGCACCCGCCACGATCGCTGCCCAGCAACACCTGTTCCTCACCACGGGATCCGTGCTGCGCGCCGGCGACGGCGAGGCCCTCATGACCCTCGTCGCCGACGAGGTCGGCAATCACGACACCGTCGGCGGCGCCTGCTCGCAGGAATCGAACACCCTGCGCTACGGCCACCACACGAAGCATCAGCACGCGTGCGTCGAGAACTTCCTCGCCGAAGGCGCCCGGTGGGGCCTGGGCAAACGCGACCTCGTCTCCAACATCAACTTCTTCATGAACGTGCCCGTCGACCCCGACGGCACCCTCGGCATCGTCGACGGCCTGTCCGCCCCCGGCAAGCGCCTCGCACTGCGCGCCGACCGCGACGTGCTCGTCCTCGTCTCCAACTGTCCGCAGATCAACAACCCGTGCAACGGTTTCGACCCGACCGAGGTGCGGATGATCGTCACCCGACCGGAGGCTTGCCCGTCATGACCACCAAGATCACCGTCGACCGGCCCGGCATGCTCACCACCGTCCAGGACTACCCCGGACGCACCGGCTACTGGCAGATCGGGGTCCCGCCGTCCGGCCCCATGGACGACCTGTCGTTCCGCCTCGGCAACGCCTCGCTCGGCAACCCCGACGGGGCGCCCGGTCTCGAATCCGTCATGGCCGGGCCGGCACTGCGCTTCACCGACGCCACGCGGGTGTGCGTCACGGGTGCCCCGGCGACCGTGCGGGTGGACGGCACGGTGGTCCCGCAGTGGCGCCCCGTCACCGTCCCCGCCGGTGGCGTGCTCGACGTCGGAGCCCTCGCCGGCCCCGGGCTGCGCGTGTACGTACTCGTGCAGGGTGGTCTCGACGTCCCCGAGTTCCTCGGCAGCGCAGCGACGTTCACGCTCGGGCGGTTCGGTGGTCACGAGGGGAGGACGCTCGCCGAGGGGGACGTGCTCGTCGTGGGGGAGTCGGCGAGCGGCCCGGCGGTCCCGGTTCCCGCCGAGCACGTCCCGGCCATGACCACCCGCTGGGACATCGCCGTCACCGAAGGTCCGCACGGTGCCCCGGAGTTCTTCACCCGCACCGACATCGACACGATCTACGCCACCGAGTACGAGGTGCACTTCAACTCCGACCGCACCGGTGTGCGGCTCGTCGGGCCGAAGCCGCGGTGGGCCCGGCCCGACGGCGGGGAGGCGGGGCTGCACCCGTCGAACATCCACGACAACGCCTACTCCGTCGGCGCCCTCGACTTCACCGGCGACACCCCCATCCTGCTCGGGCCCGACGGGCCGAGTCTGGGCGGATTCGTCTGTCCCGTCACCGTCGTCGCGGCCGAGCGGTGGAAGCTGGGTCAGCTCGCCCCCGGGCACCGGGTGCGGTTCGTCCCGGTCCGGGCCGAGCACGCCGCGTCGCGGCGGGCGCTGGGGGTGGCCCGCCGGGCGGGGCTGTCGCTGGTGGTCTCGCCCGGTGGGGACGGCGACGACGGCGTGCTCGCCCGTCGCGACGGCGACACCCCGGTGACCTATCGGCGCAGCGGGGACGACAACGTCCTCGTCGAGTACGGCGACATGACCCTCGATCTCGCGTTGCGCGCCCGGGTGCACGCCCTGCACCAGCGGCTCGACGCCGAACGCCCCGCGGGTCTGCTCGAGCTCACCCCCGGCATCCGGTCGCTGCAGGTCAAGGTCGATCCCGACGTGCTGCCGGTGCCGGCGCTGCTCGACCTGCTCGCCGACGTGGAGGGGCAGCTCCCGGCGAGCGACGAGCTCGTGGTGCCGAGCCGGCAGGTGCGGCTGCCGCTCTCGTGGGACGACCCGGCCACTCGTGAGGCCATCCAGCGGTACATGCACGGGGTGCGGGCGGATGCGCCGTGGTGCCCGTGGAACATCGAGTTCATCCGGCGGATGAACGGCCTCGCCTCGGTGAACGACGTGTTCGACACCGTCTTCGCCGCCGACTACATGGTGCTCGGCCTCGGTGACGTGTACCTCGGGGCGCCCGTCGCGACGCCGCTCGACCCGCGGCACCGGCTGGTGACGACCAAGTACAACCCGGCGCGGACGTGGACGCCGGAGAACGCCGTCGGCATCGGTGGGGCGTACCTGTGCATCTACGGGATGGAGGGTCCGGGCGGCTACCAGTTCGTCGGCCGCACGACGCAGGTGTGGAACCACCGGCATCCGCAGCCGGCTGGGCCGTTCGAGGCGGGAACGCCCTGGTTGCTGCGCTTCTTCGACCGGATCTCCTGGTATCCCGTCGAGCCGGAGGAACTGCTGGACCTGCGCGCCGACCTCGCCGCCGGCCGGGGCGGGGGAGTCGAGATCGTCGACGGCACCTTCTCGCTCGCCGAGCACGAGCGGTTCCTCGCGGACCACGCCGCGTCGATCGACGCGTTCCGGCGGGTGCAGTCGGTGGCGTTCGGCGCCGAACGTGCCCGCTGGGAGGCCGGAGGCGCATAGCGCCGGTGTGCCCTTTGGGCTGCTGGGACAGCCCAAAGGGCACACCGGCGGCGCAGCCGCCTGCGCTTGACTGCGATTAGCACGTATGTTCGACTGTCTGCATGCGGTGGGCGGCACAGACTCTCGACGTCGACGACGGCGCGCTCCCGGGTCTCGAACGGGCCGGGCTCGTCCGCAGCGTCCGGACTCCCGAATTCGACGGCATCACCTTCCACGAGGTGCTGTGCAAGAGCGCGCTGAACAAGACGCCCGAGGCCTCACAGCTTCCGTTCCGCTTCACCGTCAACACCTTTCGCGGGTGCTCGCACGCCTGCCGGTACTGCTTCGCCCGGCCGACCCACGAGTACCTCGACCTCGATGCGGGCCGCGACTTCGACAGCCAGATCGTCGTCAAGACCAACGTCGCCGCGGTCCTGCGCCGCGAACTCGCCCGACGGTCGTGGAAGCGCGAGCACGTCGCCCTCGGCACCAACACCGACCCGTACCAGCGGGCCGAGGGCCGCTACCGGCTCATGCCCGGTGTCATCCGTGCCCTCGCCGAGTCCGGCACCCCGTTCTCCATCCTCACCAAGGGCACGCTGCTGCGCCGCGACCTGCCGTTGCTCACCCTGGCCGCCGGGCAGGTCGACGTCGGGGTCGCGGTGTCGCTCGCGATCGGCGATCCCGAACTGCAACAGCAGATCGAGCCCGGCACGCCCACACCGAAGGCGCGGCTGGACCTGATCCGCGCGATCAGCGACGCCGGCCTGCCCTGCCACGTCATGGTCGCCCCCGTCATCCCGTGCCTCACCGACTCGAGCCGGCACCTCGACGACCTGCTCGGCGCGCTCTCCGCCGCCGGGGCCACCGGCGTGACGGTGCTGCCGATGCACCTGCGCGGCGCCACCCGCGGCTGGTTCCTGTCGTGGCTGGGCCGGGAACATCCGGCCCTGATCCGGCGGTATCGGCAGATCTACGGCCGCGGCGCGTACGTCTCGCCGGAGTACAGGACGTGGCTGAAGAGCCGCGTCGATCCCCTGGTGGCCCGCTACGGACTCGGCGCACGCGTGACCGAGCACCGGCGCCCGGCCGCGGCATCCCCGCGGCCGGGCACCGCACCGGCGGATCCCACGCTGTTCTGAATCAGGTGGTTTCCGGGACCCGGACGGCGACGTCGTCGTTCGCTTCCACCGACGGCGCGGGACGACGGCGCTGGCGGTAGATCCCGACACCGACGACGACGGCGGCGAGGGCCGAGGACGTCAGCATCTGACTGCGCGTGCTCTCCAGGGCGACCATGCCCACGCACAGCGCGACGATCGCGGCAATGGTGACCCAGGTGAGGTAGGGGAACAGCCACATCTTCGGTGACAGCTCCCGGCCCTGGGCCTCGAGGGACCGCCGCATACGCAGCTGCGATGCCGCGATGACGAGCCACACGAACAGCGCGATTGCGCCGGAGGAATTGACCAGGAACAGGAACACCGTCTCGGGGTAGAGGTAGTTCAGGCCCACGGTGAGGAATCCGACCACGGTGGAGACGAGAACCGCGTTGCGCGGCACCCCGGACCGCCCGATGCGGGCCATCGACGGCGGGGCGTCCCCGCGGCGCGACAGGGAGAAGATCATGCGGCTGGCGGTGTACAGGCCCGAATTCAGGCACGAGAGCACCGACGTCAGCACGATGACGTCCATGATGGTGGCGGCCGCGGGGATGCCGTAGGAGTCGATGACCGCCACGTACGGGCTCAGCGCCACCGAGGCGTCGTCCCACGGCAGCAGGGTGACGACGACGGCGATCGAGCCGATGTAGAAGATCAGGATCCGCCACACGACCGACCGCACCGCCTTGCGCACCGCCTCGGCGGGGTTGGCGGACTCGCCGGCGGCGATGGTCGCGATCTCGGCTCCGAAGAACGAGAACACCACGACGAGGACGCCGGCGAGCACGGCACCCGTCCCGTTGGGGAAGAAGCCGCCGTGACCGGTGAGATTGCTCATTCCGGGCGCGTCGACGCCGGGCAGCAGGCCGCAGATCGCGAGGACGCCGAGCACGAGGAATGCGACGATCGCCGTCACCTTGATCGCGGCGAACCAGAACTCGAACTCGCCGAACGATTTGACCGACGCGATGTTGGTCAGCGTCAGCACGATCATGAGTGCCAGCGCCCACGTCCACTGGGGCACGCCGGGCATCCAGCGGTTCATGATGACCGCGCCGGCGGTCGCCTCGATGCCCAGCACGATGATCCAGAACCAGGCGTAGAGCCATCCGATGGAGAAGCCGGCCCATCGCCCGATGGCGCGGTCGGCGTACGCCGAGAACGACCCCGTCTGCGGATTGGCCGCCGCCATCTCGCCGAGCATGCGCATCACGAGCACGACGACGACCCCGGCGAGTGCGTAGGCGACCAGCACGCCGGGGCCGGTCTCCCGGATCGCAGCGCCCGAGCCGACGAACAAGCCTGCACCGATGACTCCCGCGATCGCGATCATCGACAGATGTCGCTTCTGGAGCGTGTGCCTCAGTCCGGGTTCGGCACTGTTCGACATGGGATCCCCTTCACAACCAGGTTCGGTATCGAGTGTGATGCACCTCTCGACTGCCTGAGTCTGAGGTTCCGCGTCCGGCGCCGTAATGGACACATCGGCAAGCCGAGGGGTCCGAGGCTCGACGAAACGGCAGATGAGCGCCCACGGCCTGGGGTTTTCCGGCGGTCGGCGGGGCCGCGCGCGGGCCGACTTAACGGGAAGTTAACGGACGCCGTCCGGGCAAAGTCGGCATTTCGCCCGGCGGCCGTACCGCCGCACGGCTACCGCGGCTCGGCTCGCTCCCGCACCAGGATCCACCGGTTGACACCGCCGCGCCTCCGGTACGACAACTCGTCCAGCGCCGCCATGGCGATCGCCAACCCGCGCCCCCGCTCGGCCAGCGCATCCGGCAGTTCGACGGCCTCGAGATCCACCCGGGCCGGCCGCCCCTCGTCGGTGAATTCGGCCTCGAGGCGCTCGGGGAGCGCACGCAGCTGCAGGCTCATCGACACAGCCTGCCCGAGGGCGGCGTGCTCGATGATGTTCGCCGCGATCTCGGCGACGGCGATCTCGAACGGGAAGCGATCCGCGTCCTCGACACGCCCCGCGGACATCATCTCCTCGATCAGTGCGTGCACCCGGGTGAGCGTGTCGGCGTCCGTGACGGTCGTCAGGGTCCAGGAGCGTGTGCCGTCGTCAGTCGCCATCGAACGCGGCGTCCGCGGAGTCGTAGGTGCGCAGCACCCGGTCCAGGCTCGTCAGCGACAGCACGCTGCGCACCTGGGCCGTAGGCGACGCCAGCCGAAGATCACCGCCGGCCTGCCGGGCGGCCTTGAGCCCGGACACCAGTGCCCCGAGCCCCGAGGAGTCGATGAACTCCGTGGCGGCGAGGTCGACGACCACCCGGGCGGACCCGCTGTCGACGAGGTCGCGCAGCTGTTCCCGCAGCCGTGGTGCGGCGACCATGTTCAGTCGGCCCTCGGGCCGCACCACCACCACGTCCGAGCCGGTGGTGCGGGTTGCGAAGTGCGTCATCCGTTTCCTTCCGTGTCGGGCCCGCGGTAGCGGACCGCCGGTATCACCACACTGAGGATCGCCAGGTCGAACAGCACCCAGAACAGGTTGACGCCGACGCCCAGCACCGAGCTCGCACCCAGATACAGGCGCACCACGCCCACCGCCGACGCGAGCACCAGCAGCACCATCGCCGCGATCTGGTAGCGCACCTTGCCCCAGGGCGGCCCGGCACGGCGCTGCCGCGTCTTCGGGGTCACCGCGAAGTCGAGGGGCTTGTGCAGATACACGTTGCGAAACGCCGTCCAGCACGCCTGGATCCACACCGGGAACAGCGCCAGACTGTACTGCTGCCCCCGCCAGGTCGGGGTGCCACGACTGACGACGACGAACAGCACCTGGTTCAACAGCAGGAACGGGACGAGCCGGCCGAAGAAGTCCCAGCTGTAGGCCTGCACGGGCAGGACTCCGAAGATCAGGTAGATCACCGGCGCGGCGATGTAGGCGAGGGCCGCGAATCCCGCGAGGTAGCTCCACATCGTCGCCCAGTACATCAGACGCTGCGCGATCGTCAATCCCCGCTGCACGAGCGGATTCTCACGCAACATCACCTGGATCGTGCCCTGCGCCCAGCGCAGCCGCTGGGTGAGCATCGTGCCCACGTCCTCGGGCGCGAGACCGTGCGCCAGCACCTCGTGGTGATAGACCGACTTCCAGCCCATCCCGTGCAGGCGCATCGACGTGGCCATGTCCTCGGTCACCGAGATCGTCGCCAGCGCCAGCGTCGGCTCCGCCTCGTCGTCGCGGCTGACGTCGACGGCGCGGATCATCGTGCGAATCGACTCGAGCGCCCCGAGCGGCGACCACTCGCGGTCGGCGAGGCGCGACAACGTCGTCTCGTCGAGCAGAACTCCGTCGGCGTCGGACCCGGGGGTGGCGGTCAGGGCGGCGATCGCCTCCAGGTCTGCGCGGATCGATCCGGCGTCCGCGTCGACCACGGCACGTGCGGCCTCGTCCACGCTCTGCTGGAACCGGTAGGTCACCTCGGCGAGCGGCTGTCCCTGCCGGACCGCCGCGCGGGCTGTGCGCACGGCCACCCGCACCGAATCGAGGGCGGCGAGAACCTCCGGCTGGTTCGCGCCGAGCTCGGATCGCGCCCGGTCGAGCACCTTGCCGGCCGTGCGCAGCGCCCGCACCACGCCCTCCTCGACGGCACGGACGTAGCCGGTGATGCCCAGCTGCATCAGCGCCTCGCGGCGCAGGATCGCGTTCGAACCGCAGAAGAATGCGGCATTCCAGCCGTCCTTGCCCTGCTGGATCGGGCCGTAGAACAGCGGGGCCTGGCTGCCCAGCGGATCGGACTCCGGCACGTTGACGAAGTACTGCGGCGTCTGCACCAGAGCCGTCCGCTCGTCCTCGAAGTAGCCGAGGGTGCGGTGCAGGATCTCCGGGTCGGGCACCTGGTCGGCGTCGAGGACGAGGATGAACTCGCCGTGTGTGTGCAACAGGGCGTTGTTGAGGTTGCCCGCCTTGGCGTGGCGGGGCTTGTTCGTCCAGCTGGCCGCCCGCGTCATGTACCGGACCCCGAGTTCGGCTGCGGCGCGCTCCAATTCAGGCCGCTCCCCGTCGTCGAGGATCCACGTCTCGTGCGGATACCGGATGCGTGCCGCCGCCTCGGCGGTCCCGATCACCAGGTCGACCGGCTCGTTGTAGGTGGTGACGAAGACGTCGACGGTCAGCCCGCCGGGCGGTGCCGGCGGCGCGGCCCGCCTGCGCCACCGCCACATCGTGAGCCCGAACAGCATCGAGTCGATCAGGCTGTACGTCTCGGCGACGACGAGCGGCACCGCGATCCACCACGCGGACCAGTTGACGGAGAACAGCCAGCGCCACACCACGTAGTTCAGGCCGAGCAGTACCGTCGCGGCGATCAGGATCCGCAGGCCCGGCGACGGGTAGCGGTCCGCGCCGGCCGCACTCACGCGTCCTCGCAGCGACGCACGGCGACGACGGTGACGTCGTCCATCGGTGCGTTCCCCTCGGCCAGTGCCCGCGCCGCCCGGGTCAGGTCGTGCGGCGTCGCATGTTCGGCCACGAACCGGTACAGGGCCGCCCGGTCGCTGTGCTCGTCGAGCAGGTCGAGCAGCCCGTCGGAGCAGATCACCAGCGTGTCACCGGGTTCGAGGCGCGTGCACTGCGCCTGCCACGATGTCTCGCGGAGCACGCCGACGGGTAGCCCGGTGCCCGCCAGCGGCGCCACGGAGCCGTCCGTGCGGCGGATCGCGGCCAAGCCGTGCCCGGCGTCGACGTAGTCCACCGACCCGCTCGCGAACTCGACGGCGGCATGGAACACGGTGACGAAGGTGCCGGTGTGCTCGCAGTCGTCCGTGAGGTTCTCGGCCGCGGCGCTCAACGCGGCGCCCGTGTCCAGGACGCTGCATGCCTCGGCGTGGCTGAACCGCTCCATCACCCGGGACGCGCCGCGGAACGTGGAGCGCACCGCCGAGGACAGGATCGCCGCGCCGAGGCCCTTGCCCATCACGTCGGCGACGGTGACGACCAGTCCGCCGCGCAACAGATAGTGGTCGTAGAAGTCGCCGCCGACCACGAACGCCGGAATGCACACAGCCTGCACCTCGTATCCGGGCAGCCCGGTCAACGGTCGCGGCAGCAGCTGGGACTGCATCGCGGCGGCGCGATCGAGTTCGTCGGCGCGCTGCAGTTCCCGCTGCGCCCATTCGGCGAGTTCGGCGAACGCGTCGAGCTGGTCGGGTCCGAGTGTCCGCGGCTCGGTGTCGTAGATGCAGAACGTGCCGACGGGATGACCCGCCGGACCGTACAACGGGTAACCCGCGTAGAAGCGGACGCCGTCGTCGCCGCCGACCCCGGGAATGCCGGCGAACCGGGGATCGGCGGCGGCGTCCTCTACGATCAGCGTCGGATCACCGGGGTGACGGTAGATGCGCGCAATCGTGGTCTTGCACATGCTCTCCTCGCGCGGCACCTGCACGAGGTCGAGCCCCTGGAGGGACTTGAACCAGAGCCGGTCCCGGTCGAGCAGCGCGACACTCGCCATGGGCACCCCGAACACGTGCCGGGCCATGCGGGTGATGTGGTCGAACCGGTCCTCCGGCGGCGTGTCGAGGACCTCGAGCCGTTCGAGGTCGCGCACGCGCTCGTCCTCGAGGTCGTCGGGGATGTGCGAGGTGTCGGTCGTCATGTCAGCGCTGCCTCCGCTGCAGGGCCTCCGCCAGCGCCGCCGCCGATTCCGGGGTACTCGCCAGCCGCCAGTCGGTCTCCTTGTCGTGATCGAACCAGACGAACGCCGCGACGTCCGCTCGATCGTCGAGAAACGAGATCAGGTCGGCGACCCAGTCCGGCTTCGACCCGCCCACGTCGGTGCTGCCCACCTCGGTGACCGCGATCGGCTTGCCCGGCGCGATCCGGCCGAGTTCGTCGAGGGTCTCCTCGAACAGCTCCCGCGGCGACGTCCAGCGGCTCCACGGCTGCGTGGCGCCCCAGTTGTACCCGTCGACCCCGACCACGTCGACGTACTCCGCCCCCGGGTACAGGTCCGCGATCGCGCTGCTGCCCTCGAACGAGACGTTCGGAGCCCACACCCATTTCACGTTGGCCACCCCTTTCGACGCGAACAACTCGTGCACGTGACGCCACGCTGCGACGTAGACGTGCGGCGGTGTCCCCCCGGTCGGACTCCAGGGGTACCAGGTGCCGTTCGGCTCGTGCGCGAAACGCAGGTAGACGGTCGAACCCCACGCGGCGAGCTCGTCGGCCCAGCGGTAGAGGTAGTCGTCGTGCACGCCCGCCACGATCGACGCCATCGTGAACTCGCTGCGCTCGTACCGTCCGTCGCCGAGCCAGCGCCACGGCTCCCACGTGACGATCGGGTCGGCGCCCAGCCGCCGTACCGCGGCGAGTCCGGCGACGGGCGGCGGTGAGGCGAAGTCGGAGAACGACAGCACCACGGTCGGGGGAGTGCCCGCGATCTCGGCGACCCGTTCGAACTCGTCGACGGCGGTCGGGCCGCCGGGCGTACTCACACCGAATCGCAGGCACGCGCCCACCGGCTCGTGCAGCGGCGTGACCACGGCGCCGCAGTCGACGGCCGGCGCGCATCCCACGGCCGCCGACACCGCGACGGCGAGACCCGCCGCGACCGACGCCGGGCGAGCATGTCCGCTTCTCACCGTTCCACCCTCGCATCCCGGACGAACCGCCGCCGGGTTTGCGGCTTCTCGATGCGAGACGACCCGCGTCGATGCGGGGTTCCCGGATCCGTCGGCCGTGTGCAACACGATGCAACGCTGGCCGCACCCACCCCCCGTGCGGTGTGCTCTGAGTCACAAGCCGTTCAGGACGAGGAGCACGCAATGACCGACACACTGACCCCACCCGACGCCGCGCTCGCCGGACCGCAGGAACGGGTCGACGCCTGGCTGGCCGACTTCGAGGCCGCGCTGGCCGCGCGGGACGTCGAGGCCGCCGCGGGCATGTTCGCCACCGACAGCTTCTGGCGCGACCTGGTCGCCTTCACCTGGAACCTCAAGACCGTCGAGGGCCGGGAAGGCGTCGCCGACATGCTCCACGCGCGGCTGCACGACACCGACCCGAGCGGGTTCCGCACCACCGAGCCGCCCACCGAGGACGGCGGGGTCGTCAGCGCCTGGATCGCCTTCGAGACCGCGGTCGGCCGCGGCGTCGGGCACCTGCGGCTGAAGGACGAGGGTGCCTGGACCCTGCTGACCACGATGCAGGAGCTGAAGGGGCACGAGGAGAGCAAGGGTGTCCGCCGGCCCAAGGGTGTGCAGCACGGCGCCGACCGCAACCGCGTCACCTGGTCCGAGAAGCGCGAGGCCGAGGAGCGCGAACTCGGTTACACCACCCAGCCGTACGTCGTGATCGTCGGCGGCGGCCAGGGCGGCATCGCTCTCGGCGCCCGTCTGCGCCAGCTGGGCGTGCCCGCGCTCGTGCTCGACAAGCACGACCGGCCCGGCGACCAGTGGCGCGGCCGCTACAAGTCGCTGTGCCTGCACGATCCCGTCTGGTACGACCACCTGCCGTACATGCCGTTCCCCGAGAACTGGCCGGTGTTCGCGCCCAAGGACAAGATCGGTGACTGGCTCGAGATGTACACCAAGGTCATGGAGGTGCCCTACTGGTCCAAGACCACGTGCACCTCGGCGTCCTACGACGAGACGACCGGCGAGTGGACCGTGAACGTGGTCCGCGACGGCGAACCCCTCGTGCTGAGGCCGAAGCAACTGGTACTCGCCACCGGCATGTCCGGCAAGCCCAACATCCCGACCTTCCCCGGCATGGACAGGTTCCGCGGCGACCAGCACCACTCCAGTCACCACCCCGGACCGGACGCGTATGCGGGCAAGAAGGCCGTGGTGATCGGCGCGAACAACTCGGCGCACGACATCTGCGCCGCGCTGTGGGAGGTCGGCGCCGACGTGACGATGGTGCAGCGCTCGTCGACGCACATCGTCAAGTCCGACTCACTGATGGACCTCGGCCTCGGCGATCTGTACTCCGAGCGGGCCCTGGCCGCGGGGATGACGACGGCCAAGGCCGACCTGACGTTCGCGTCCCTGCCGTACCGGATCATGCACGAGTTCCAGATCCCGGTCTACAACGCGATCCGTGAGCGCGACGCCGACTTCTACGCCCGGCTCGAGAAGGCCGGGTTCATGCTCGACTTCGGTGACGACGGCTCCGGGCTGTTCATGAAGTACCTGCGCCGCGGGTCCGGCTACTACATCGACGTCGGCGCCGCCGAACTCGTCGCCGACGGCGAGATCAAGCTGGCCCACGGCGGCGTCCGCGAGCTCACCGAGAACAGCGTGATCCTCGAGGACGGCACCGAGCTCGAGGCCGACCTGGTGGTCTACGCGACCGGCTACGGCTCGATGAACGGCTGGGCGGCGGATCTGATCGGCCAGGACGTCGCCGACAAGGTCGGCAAGTGCTGGGGCCTGGGCTCGGACACCACCAAGGACCCCGGCCCGTGGGAGGGTGAGCAGCGCAACATGTGGAAGCCCACCCGGCAGGAAGGGCTGTGGTTCCACGGTGGCAACCTGCACCAGTCGCGGCACTACTCGCTGTACCTGGCGCTGCAGCTCAAAGCCCGGCACGAGGGGATCCCGACGCCGGTGTACGGGCTTCAGGAGGTCCACCACCTGAGCTGATCCCGGGAAGCGACGAGCCGCCGGCGCGCACGACGCGCCGGCGGCTCGGCGTGCCGGGGCCTGTGCCGGGTCAGGCGTAGTGCCGCAGGACGAACTCGGTCAGGCCCTTGCGGATGGTCTTGATCGCGTGCTTCTGTCCCTGCCTGAGCATGAAGCCCGGCACCGGGATCTTCGGGTCGGTGGACATCGTCACCCGCACGCACGTCCCGCGCTCGGTGCGCGTCAGGAGATACTCGCCGTCCTGGGAGTGCTGCATCTCGCTCTCGAGCAGCGTCCACGAGGTGGACTCCTCGGTCCACTCGTGCTCGATCACCTGTGTGTCCGAGATGCCGAACAGGGCGAGCGTCATGCGCACGACGCGGGGCCGGCCGTCGTCGTGTCGGGATTCGACCTGCACGTCCTTGTGGGAGGACGACCATTCCGGGATGCGCTCGATGTCGGTCAATGCGCGCATCACCTGCTCGGGCGTCGCCTCGATCTCGAACTCGTCTGACACCGATGCGGCCATATGCCTTCCCACTTCCTGGTCGATTCCCATGCCGGTGTTCCGGATACCCGCCTCGCGGACCCACGACACGTGTTCCGACGAACGAGTCCCCCGAATCGCTCTCGATAGTGACATAGATCACAAAACCGCCGTACGCTGGTCCAATGAGGCACGTGACCACCGGACCCCGGGACCTGCAGGTCGCCGTGGGCGACACCATCGAACTGCACTTGCCGGAGAACACCTCCCGCGACTACACCTGGTGCCCGACCCACATCGGCAAGGGGCTGCTGCTCAGCGACGTGCGATTCGTGCCGTCCCGGAATCCGCTGCCCGGAGCCGGCAGCGAGCGCATCCTCTACCTGCGCGCCAAGCGGGCCGGGACCTGGCCGGTGTCGCTGCAGCTGCAGCGGGCCGAGCACATGTCGGCGGACGAGCGGAGCATGACCGTCACCGTGACTTGACGGACCACCGCTCGTCGACCCCGGCCGGGTGCGGGTCGCCCAGGCTCCGGCAGTGCGCCAGGTAGCGCCGTGCCCAGTAGTGCACCGGGCGATGGTCGCCGGCCGCGGTGAGCCGGGCGAGGGCGCGGGTGCGGTCCACCAGCTGCTCGTGCAGGACCCGTTCCAGGATCGCCACCTGGCGCCGGTCGCCGGACGTCGCGATCTGCTCCACGCAGCGACTCAGGCGCGCAGCCCGCACCGACGCGCGCTCGGGCGGCGCGCCGCCCTCCCGGAGGGCCTGTTCCAGGGCGTCCCGGTAGCCGAGCGCGTATTCCAGTCGGTGGCGAAGCCCACCGAGCTCCACCGGGTCGCAGGTGCGTCGACGACGCGCCTCCAGTACCTCGACCTGCGTCCGCGTCAACTGCAGCACCGCCCGAAAATGCGTGGCCAACGTGCTCTCGTCCATCGTTCTTCCTCGCTCGCCCGTATCGTCACCGTCGAGCAAACCCGGTGGCGCTTAGCTGCGGCTTAGCGCGGATCGGCCACGATCGGGCGAGTACACCCGTTTGCGGAGGCTACGCTGAAGCCGTCCGGTCGCACAGGAGGCGAACGCCATGGCAGGACGCATCGTGCACTTCGAGCTGCCCTACGACGACGGTGACCGCGCCCGGTCCTTCTACCGCGACGCGTTCGGCTGGTCGCTCTCGGACGTTCCCGGCATGGACTACACCCTCGTCACCACGGGGCCCGTCGACGAGACCGGCTCCTCCACCGAACCCGGGTACATCAACGGCGGCATGTTCCGGCGCGACGAACTGAGAAGTCCCGTCGTGACCGTCGACGTCGAGGACATCGACGCCGCGCTGCAGAAGATCGAATCGCTCGGCGGGAAGACGATCTCCGCCCGAATGCCCGTCGGCGACATGGGATTCGCGGCGTACTTCTCCGACACCGAGGGAAACGTGATCGGGTTGTGGGAGTCGAGGCACGACTCGTAGGGGGCCGTCGCTTCGCGGCGTTCGACGAGCGCGGGTGGCATGGGCTTTCCTGGACGCCGACCGAGCACCGACCGCCGGTCGCGTCGAGGTGCTTCCCGAAGGACCGCCCCGACGCGGACGGGTGCTGGGCGCACTACAGCGACATCGCCGCCGAGGGTTTCCGCACCCCGACCGTCGGGGCCGCCGTCACCGTCGACCGGGAACGGGTCGCCGATCAGGACACCTACCGGTACAGAGCGATCGAGCAACACCCCGGCGGTCACCGCTCGCCCGCATCGTTCACGGTGACGCGCGCCTGTCCAGGATCACGGACGCGGTCGTTGCGATCACCCGGTCGTGGTGGCCGGTCAGTGCGACGAGGACGTCCCGCGCCGCAGGTCCGGGAATCTCGGCGAGCGCCTGCGTGACGCGCAAGCGTGCGGCTGCGTCGAGCGTGCCGTCGAGCACCTCCTGCACGGCTCGGACGACGTCGACCGTGGACACCGATGCGGCGGCCAGTATGCCCAGAACCTCGGCGGCTTCGACGTCGGCCCGGCCCTCGACGACCATCTCCAGCAGGATCGGCACGGCCTCCCCGGCGCCCCGGGAGCCGAGGGCCACGGCGGCACGGTCGCGCACGGTGGTGTCGCTGTCGTCGAGTGGCTTCTTCAGCAGTGCGGTCGCGTCCGGGAGGTGCATCTCCGCGACAGCGACGATCGCCCGCCGCCGGACGTCGGCGTCTGCCGAGTCCAGCCCGGCGGCCAACTCCGCCAGCCCGGCAGCCCCGGCCCTCGCCAACGACCAGCGCAGCGCCCCGGCGACGTTCGGGTCGTCCTCTGCGAGCACTGCCTCGGCCAGGGCTTCGACGGGCAGCGCGGCGTTCTCGTGCTGCGACAGGACGGCCTGCTGACGGTGGGACCCCGACTCGGAGTCGAACGCGTGCAGCAGTGTGACGATGCGCAGGACGTCCTCCCACGCCTCCGGCGCGGCCGAGTCGACCCGTTCGAGTCGCGCGAGCAGTTCCGTCTCGGCGGCGATCCGCACCCGGGTGTGCCGGATCAGGTCGTGCACCAACTCGGCCGGCGCGAAGTCGAGTTCGTCCAGCGCGCGTTTGGCTTCGTGCAGCGACAAGCCCAGACTCCTGAGACTCTCCACATGGAAGAGGCGGCGGATGTCGTCGGCGGTGTACTCGCGGTAGCCGCCGGACGTGCGCCCCGTCGGCGTCACCAGACCCAAGGCGTCGTAGTGGCGCAGCATGCGAGTGCTCACGCCGGAACGCCGCGAGACCTCACCGATCAACATCCCATCACCTGCCGGCTCGGTCCGGTGCAGTGGCGGCGACCCGTTTCGCCAGCTCCAGCGACAGCGTGAACCCGCTGTCGGGATCGAGGCGGAGCCGTTCGGTGGCTTCCGCATGCGCCCGGACACCGGGGTCGGAGCTCGCCATGGCAGCTTCCAGGACCGGCACGGCCGCCTCGTCGAGCATCGCCAGTGCACGGCTGAGGCTGAGCTGCAGGTCGCGGTCGCCTCGTCCGAGTGCGGTCGCGAGAGCGGCGGCGAGCCGGCCCTCGCTGCCGGCGGGCACGAGCGCGACAGCGGCCCGCCAGGCGCTGCGGGCGACGTCGTCGTCTCCGTCGTGCAGCATCGTCGACACCGCAGGCCAGGCCTTCCGGTCGCCGATCTTGGACAGCGTGTGCAGGGCCTGGCTGCGGGCCTGCGCGGTGCCGGAGTCGAGTTCCTCGAGGAGTCTCGGCACGGTGACGTCGGCCGGGAGCCGGCACAGTGCCCACGTCAACATGTCGCGGACGAAGAAGTCCGGTTCGACGCCGCACCGGTCGACGAGGATGGTCGTGAGCCGCTCGTCGGCGACGGTGCCGGCCTCGAGCGCCGCCCGCAGACGAGTCGCCGGATCGTCACCGGTGAGGGCATCGACGAGGCGAGCATCCGGCTCGCCGTAGCTGGCTGTGTTCATGGGAAGCACCTCCTTCGCAGACCATTCGAGCGCTTGTCACAGTGTGAAGGTCAAGGGGCACGCTCGCCGGCGGGAGCATCCCCCTCGGTCACATCCGCCGTGTGTGGAATCGGAACTGTGCGTGGGCTGTCCGGCCCTGGGGTCACGGCTCGTTCACGCGGCGTGCCAGGTCGCGGTGCCCGACTGCACGGTGATGCTTGCTCCGTCGATGGTGACCGTGGCCGTGATGGTGCCCGCTCCGGTCTGTGCCGGCAGCAGGTCGGTGAAGGGGTCGGCGGTGCCAGTGACGCCGGTCGTCTCGTTGCGCCAGTGCACCGTGCACGGGCAGTAGTCGAAGTCCATGGTCCACCCGTGCAGCGGCGGAGTACTCGGATCGGTGCGCATGTATACCGCCGCGTTGATGAAGGGAGTGATATTGCCGACCGAGCCGGTGTTTCCGATGAAGATGCCCGGAATGTCGTGCACGCCGACGGTGCGGGTGAACGTCGACGCGGACGCGGTCGGGGCGGTGAGCACCGTCAGCCCGGTCGCGGCGGCGACGGTCGCGGTGACGGTGGCAAGGCGGCGCAGCGACGTGCGCAGCGGAGATCGTGTCAGCATGGTGCGGTCCTGTCTTGGCGGCGGGTATCCGGAGGCCGGAACAAGCGGGTACGGCGTCGAGGCGGCTCGAGGTGTGCTCGAGACCGGATGGGCGTGTTGGCGCATCGTCACTTCGCCGCGCGTCCTGGGTCAGCCGGCGCTGCCGGTAGCGATGGGGTTGTACGCCCATACCTGGCGGATGCTCTGGCCGGGGGCAGGAAGGGGACTGAGCCGGATCAGCGGGTTCGTCTGCCCGCCCGGGATGTGCTGGATGCAGTTGGCGGTCTGCCCGTGGAAGGACTGGCATTCGATCCGGTGTCCGGTGCCGTACGGGCTGAGAATCAGTGCCTTGTGCGCGTTCTCGCCGAACGCCCCGGGATCGAACGGGGTGACGAAGAATTCGGTCGCGTCGTAGCGCGGAGCGCCGTCCTGAGCGAGGGCGACCGCAGGCGCGATCGCCATGGTGGCGGCCACGGCCGCGACCGTGACTGTCAGAATTCGTCCGATCACTGCAGGGTCTCCTTCGCTCGGTACCGATCCGGCTCGTTTCATGATCGGGAAGGGCCGGTCCGGCGTTACGGGGTCCGGCGAGGCTGAACGTTGCGGAAGTCCCTGTGACACAACGCTCGCGGTCGACGAGGTGGCGGCACTGGCGGATTCGAGGATCAATGCCCTGAGGCGTTGTCGCAGTACCGAAAGGCGAGCTGGTGGTGAGACGGGGCGCGACAGTCACGGCGCGCTCGGACGGCACCACCATCGACGTGGTATTTCCGAATGTGAGGAGAATGAAGGTGCATGTCGCATGATCAATCCCCGGCTCGAGCACTTCCTGCTATACGAACTGTCCGACGACTGGATGCCCCTGGGATCGTTCGTCGCCCTGACGGAACGGATCACCCCCGACGACTGCTCGTCCGGTCGGGTCCTCGCGATCATTCGCGACCTGGCGGAACGCGGATTCCTCTGCCTCGGCGGCTGGCCCGGAGACGGTCGGCCGTGGGAGCCGTGGGACGTTCCACTGGACGAGGCAATGGACCGGATCGCGCACGGCTTCGACGGTGAGGTCGGCTACCTGGAGGCGTCCCCCCGTCAGGCGGCGACCACGGAGGTGTTTCGCGCGGCGATCACCGCCCTCGGCGAGACGCGGCTGCGTGAACTCGGCGATCCTTACGAGCTCTACGGCGACCCATGGTGGGACGATCCGAACATGCGCGCGGAGGGGGAGTTCCCGCCGTGGCAGGACTGAGCCCGAGCACCGTGCCCTGAGGCGGACCCGCTCGACGACCCTGGCTATCTGCCCGCAACAGGGTGCTCGAGGTAGGCGCGTTCGGTACCGAGTACGTTGCCGACTACCGCGTCGTAGATCGGATACAGCCGGGGACGCTTGCGTGCGATCAGCTTGGACGCGGTAGTGCGGCGGACGCTCGGCACGATGCGCAACGCTTGCTCGAGCTGCCACACCAGTGACGCAGGAATCATCTCGTCCTCCTCGTCGACGAGGTCGCGGTCCGGCCGCGGTGGGCAGCGCACCGAACTCATCGCGCTGTTCGGCGACGCCGTAGGGGACGGGCGTCTTGCGCAGCAGCGCCTCGAGTCAGAGACGTCTGTTGCGATACCCGTCGGAGCCGTCGGCCACCACCTGAGCCTTCGCCGGATCGAGCACCTCGATCCGGTCCAGATTCGAGTAGAACGCGGCGGTGCTGTCGGCGACGAGTTCCGACAGGCCCCGCGCTCGGACGAGCCACCCGTCGGAGCCCCCTCGGCCTGGGTGACCAGCCACTCCTCGTCCCGCACCACGACGATCGAGCCGGGGGCGACGTCGAGTTCCGCCGCGTCCACTACCGGCGACTCGGCGGAACTCGACGTGGCGCTCAACTCGGATACCCGCTTTCTGGTGTGATCGACAAGGACCGGTCCGTTGCGAGGAATGATGCCGGCACCCTCCTCGGCGCCGCGTGCGCCCGGTCGGGGACGGACGGTGTCGTCCTCCCCGCGCTGTCCGGTCGGTGGGTGGTCGCCGCCGTGTCGATCGCTGCTCGCGGGCCGGGCTCGTCGTGTCGGTCCACCTCACCGACCTCGATCAGTTCCGCCCCTACGATGTCCCGCAGTGTCTTGGAGTTCCTCAGATTCCGGAGGTACGTCATCTGGGCCCTGGTGCCCTTGGCCAGGCCGTGTTCGTTCCGCGCCTTTTGGAGCGCGTCGACGATCCGGTGCCGGGATTCCTTGTCGCTCCGGAGCCAGGATTCCCTGAGCGTGGGCCACGCCTCGCGAACGAATTCGACTGTGGGGCGGGCGCCGTAGACCGTTCGCAGCGCGTCGGCCGGGCCTGCATCGGGGTCGTAGATCTCGAGGAGCGCATCGCTCAGGTCCCGAAAAAGCACGGGTAGGAGGTTCGACCACTTGAACTTGAACCTGGGCGCCGCAACCTCGAGCTTCCGCGTGAACCGTTGTCGGACTTCGGTCCGTCCTCGGACGACCCGAGTGGAACGCACTTCTCATCGCGGGACTCGCAGGACACGTTAACTCCCGGCCGGCGGCGGCTGTGCCGCTGGTGGTCGGGGACGACCGTGAACACACCCCAGCGCGGTGCCGACGAGGTATTCGGCGAGAACGCCTCGCATCGCGTTGCCGAGCAGGTCCGAGTACGCCCACGCCCAGAAGTCCCGCAACTGTTGCCCGAGGAGGCGCCCGGACTCGTGCAGCGGTTCGTTCCCCGCCTTCGGGACCGTGGGCGTTGCGTCGAGGCTCGGTACATCCATTCCGCGACACTTCCACACGGCGACACTTCCACGCAGCTCCCGTCCGGACCGGTCCGAACTGACAGAATCCGTTCCCGTCGCGGCGACCGCCGTCGCACCCGAGTGCCCGAGGAGCCCCATGTCGAGTCGCACAGCCGGTCTCAGCGTCGTGTCGGTCGCCGCGATTGCATTCCTCGCCGGATGCGCGCAGACCCAGGACGGGCAGCCGGTGGCCGAACCGGCTACCGCGACGTCCTCCCGCCAGGCACCTGTCGGCGGGTCGGTGGCGGCCACGACGGCGGACGAGCAGCCGTGCGATCCCGCCGTCGACCTCGACGCGCCGGAGGTGTTCGCGGTGATCGAGCAGCTGCCCCCGCCCCAGCAGATCCCCGACGCGACATGGCTGCGGGCGTACAACGGCAACTACAACCGCTGCAGCGACCTCAGTTACGCGCAGGTCGGCATCGTGGGGGCGACCGGGTCGTCACCGACCCACCTGCTGCTGTTCCACCGCGGCGAGTACGTCGGCACGGCCACGCCGTGCGCGCTGAACCCGGCGGTGGTCGCCACGGCCTTCGACTCCCTCGACGTCGAATACACCTACCCGCGCGAGGGCGAGCCGCACGCGGCCGCCACCGGGTTCGCGGAGCTGACGTTCACGTGGACCGGCGGTGAGGTCGTCACCGAAGGACGGCTGCCGGACGAGTACCTGGAGTCGACGGGGTGCGACGAAATGCGGTGACGCCGCCCGGCGATGCGGGTGCGCCGGGATCGGCGCGGACGTCGGTACGATCACGGCAAGTTCGGGACGCCACCCCCGGGGCTTCCCGACGGAACAGACAAGGCAGGAACGATGGCAGTCGCCCCCATTCCCGTGGACCAGCGCGTGATCGGCATCGATTCGCGACGCTTCGCCTCGATCGAGAAAGCGCTCGTCGAGCTGATCACCAACAGCGACGACAGCTACTCGCGTCTGGGCAACGGCGGCGCCGCAGCCGAGGCCCGCATCGACATCACCTACGAGCGCCACCAGTCGGGTGCGGTCCTGCAGGTCACCGACCACGCCGAGGGGATGCCGTTCGACCAGGCCGCCCGCATCCTGGCGTACGGGGGCGCGCACAGTCCGCTCTCGCGCGGCGAGGGACACGGCCGCGGCTACTTCGGCCGCGGCCTCAAACAGGCCGTGTTCGGGGTCGGCGCCGGGACGCTCGAGACCGTCAGGGACGGCCGGTTCACCCGCATCGACCTGTTCCGCGGCGAGAACGGCGGCTACCTGTACGACGACCACGGGGGCGACCGGCCCGTCGAGGACGACGACCGGGCACGCCTCGGTCTCGACGGCAACGGCACCCGGGTGACCCTGGTCGTGGAGAACCCGCACGTGGTCATCTCCCGGTTCCAGACCGTGGTGCAGGCACTGTCCGACAACGTGTATCTGCGGGAGGTGCTGTCGCGGCGCACCGTCGAGGTGGTGCACGTCGCCGGCCGGCGGGAGATCCAGCGCAGCGGCAGGGTGCTCTTCGACGAACCCCCGGCGGTCGTCCTGATCGGTCCCGAGGCGCCCGGCAGTTTCGTCTACGAGGGCACCGAACACAGCTTCACCCTCACCGTGAAGCGGGCCAAGGGCGTCGAACTGACCATGTCGGGCGACGAGCGCACCAACGGCCTCGTCGTCGTGTCCGGCCTCGCCGTGCTCGACTGCCAGTTGTTCGCGTACGAGAACCAGGTGGGCGCCGAGTACCTGTTCGGCACGGTGCGCTGCGAGGCGTTGATCGAGCGGCTCGGTCGGGGCGAGCCGGTCGTCAGCGACGAGCGCGAGGGCCTCAACGAGAAGGATCCGTTCGTCGCCGCGTTCGCGAAGGCGGTCAGCGCCCGGCTCACCGAATACGTTCTCGCCGAACGGGATCAGCTCACACGCCTCGAGCACGCGACGACCTCCGGGACCACCGCGCACATGATCGACCGCCTGCTGCACCGGATGAGCGAGTCCGCGATCCGGGACCTCGGTCTCGGCCCGTCGCCGGCCTCGGCGCCGCCGGCGGCAACCGGAACGGAGGACGCGGTCGTCCTGCAGTTCACGACGCCGTTCTACTACCGCCGGCCCGGCCACCCGTTCCACGTCACCCTGGAGGTCGACACCGAGCGCCTTCCCGGCGACGACCGGCTGACGATCTCGTACACGCTGCCCGACTCGCTGCGGATCGACCCACGGCCCACCGAGATCGCCGTGGAGCAGAGGACCGGTGTGCAGCGGCTGGAATGGACCGTCGTGGGCGACACACCCGGGGAGCGCGGCGAGATCATGGTGCGGTCCGGTGCGTTCTGGGCGTGGTGTGAGATCGTCGTCGCCGAGGACGCGCCGTCGCCGCACCATGTCCCGCGGCCGCACCCGGCGCCGCCTCGTCCGGTGCAGCGCCGGCGGGTGTCCCGGGACCACGGCGAGGACATGTTCGTCGGCTACGACCTGCGTTATCTCGGGGACGACGGTGGACGCGCCGTGTACGACCCCGAGCATCGCACGATTCTCATCAACACCGGCGATCCCACCGTGCAGCTGTACCTCGACGGCCGGGGCCGGTTCCGGGACTCGGCGCGGCTGCTGCTGGCCGAGTTGTTCCTCGATGTGATCGCCGGCGAACTCGCACGACGATCCCTCGAGAACAGGGGCTTGCAGGACGACGTCCACGCCTACACTGCGACCAAGCAGAAGATCGTCCGCCGCTACGGCGCGCAGATCCACAAGTCGTTCACCTGACCGGGATTCGGGGTGGTGCCGTGACGAACGCACGCGGGTCGGTGGGGAGCCCTTCGGCGGACGCGATGCTCGACGTCGCGTTCGCGGAGGCCCGGCTGGGCCTCGCCGAGGGCGGCATCCCGATCGGCGCGGCCCTGTTCGCCGCGGACGGGACCCTGCTCGGCCGCGGTCACAACCGGCGCGTGCAGGAGGACGACCCGTCGCTGCACGCCGAGATCGCCGCCTTCCGGTCCGCGGGCCGCCGCCGCGACTACCGTGCGACGATCATGGTGACGACGTTGTCACCGTGCTGGTACTGCAGTGGCCTGATCCGGCAGTTCGGGATCGGCGCGGTGGTGATCGGGGAGAGCGTCACCTTCACCGGCGGCCACGACTGGCTCGCCGAGCACGGCGTCGAGGTGACGGTGCTCGACGATCGACGCTGCATCGACATGATGACGACGTTCGTCGCCGAGCACCCGGATCTGTGGCACGAGGACATCGGCGCCGCGCCGGCCGGGTAGGGGCGCTCACCGGGCCGGCGGCGGGGGAGCGGACGGTGCACAGTCCTCGACGGTGCTGCGGGCCAGTTCCGCGACGAAGTCCGCGGCGGTGCGGGACATCGCGAGCGCGCGCCGCTGCCGTCGCGCGCCGTTGCCCCGGCGCAGGATCCGCCGCACGGACGCGCGGGTGGACGTGAAGTCGCCGGTTTCCTCGAGGCCGGGTCGCACGTGTGCGAGCAGCGAACCCAGTAACCGGGCGGCAGGGACGGGCCGTTGCGTCAGCGGGTCCATTCCGTGTCCGTCGATGCCCTCGTGGGCGGCGCGCCAGCACGCGGCCTCGAGCCGCTCGGCCTCGAGCCGGGGTGCCGGGTCCCCGCGATGGACCGCGGTGAGTGCGGTGGACACGAGCCCACGGACGAGTGCGGCGGCGGTGACGGTTTCCTCGATCGTGGCGGGCACGTCGCAGATCCGGATCTCGAGAGTGGGCAGGTGCGGTGAGAGCCGGATGTCCCAGTAGACCATCGCGGGGTCGAGGACGACGCCGGCGTCGAGCATCATCGCGACGACGTCGTCGTAGTGCCGAGCCGACCGGAAGTAGGGCGGCGGCCCGCCGCTGGCCCAGCGCCCCCACTGGATGTGTCGCCAGCTCGCGTAGCCGGTGTCGGCGCCGGCCGTGACGGACGAGTTCGCCGTGAGCGCGAGCAGGGCCGGCAGCCAGGGCCGCAGGTGATTGCAGACCTGCACGGCAACCTCGCGATCGGGGACGCCGATGTGGACGTGGCAGCCGCAGATCACCTGGTCGGTGACCGCCCCGAAGTGCCGGGCCATCCGCCGGTACCGGGCGGCGTCGGTCAGCGCCCCCGGCGGGGTGGTCTCCAGAGGAGGTACGGCCGCCGCGAGCAGGCGGGACCCGGCGCTCGCGGCGGCGGCCGCCGCGACCGCCCGCGAGACGCGCAGTTCCCGGCGCAGCTCGTCGATCCGTGTGCAGACCGAGGTGGCGGTCTCGACCTGGCAGCGCGACAGTTCGAGCTGAAGGTCGAGCCCGGCGTCGCGGGCACCCGCCACGACGGCCGCGCTGTTGAGCCGGGGCCGGCCGGAGTCGGCATCGACGAGCAGCAACTCCTCCTCGACGCCCATGGTCAGCATCCGGACATCGTCGCGGTCGGATCCGGCACGTCGAGGCAGCGTGGACGTCATCGTCTCCTCCAACCGGGCCGCCGACACAGCTCGGCAGGACCGTGGCTCCAGCCTGGCACGTCACCCCGGCGGGCGGGACGGAAACGGCAGCGGAATCAGGCGGCGCCGACGGAGTGGAGTCCACGTGCCCACTGCTGCAGCGGCCGGTCCCCGAGGGCGATCGCGAGGGATTCGAGGGTGTGGAGCCGGTCGGCCAGCTGGTCCGCGAGGACGTGTTCGAGGGCGACGACGCTGCGCCTGTCCGCCGACCCGGCGATGGTGGCGATGCAGTCGCTCAGCCGCGCTGCCCGGGACGACGATCCGGTCGCAGAGGTCGTGCGCGAATGCAGAATTCGTTCGAGCGCGTCGCATCGTTCGGAAACGTGGCGGATGTCCGCCGCAATGTGCCGCTTCGCCCTCGGACGTGTGCTGTGCGCGTGGCGGATTTCGAGGATGCGCAGTTGCGTGCGTACCAACTGGTGTACGGCCCGGACCTGGTCGTCCAGTGCGTTCGAATTCGTGTTCATCGGGTTCCCTCGCCGTATTCGATGGTAGTCCCTGCGCCACGACGATCCGGCGCATATCGGAGAAACGCGACCTTTCGGCTCCGGGTGGCGCATCCCGGATTCGGGCCGGATTCGAGAGAATTCGGACGGCGATGTCGAGAACCCGCGACCGACTCCGTCCCCGAATCGAATGCGACCACAATGGGTCGCACCAGCACCGAGGAGAACACGATGGCCAAGTACCTGCTGCTCAAGCACTACCGCGGCGCCCCGGCTGCCGTCAACGACGTGCCCATGGACCAGTGGACGCCGGCGGAGATCTCGGCCCACATGCAGTTCATGCACGATTTCGCGGCCCGGCTCGAAAAGTCCGGCGAGTTCGTCGACGGTCAGGCACTCGCCCCGGAGGGGGTGTTCGTGCGGTACGACGGCGAGGGCCGGCCCCCCGTCACCGACGGCCCGTTCGCCGAGACGAAGGACCTCATCGCCGGCTGGATGGTGATCGACGTCGACAGTTACGAACGCGCCGTCGAGCTCGCCGGCGAGTTGTCGGCCGCCCCCGGCGCGGGGGGAAAGCCGATCCACGAGTGGCTCGAGGTGCGCCCCTTCCTGACGGCACCGCCCAACGTGACGGAGTGACCGTCCGGTGAACGAGCTCGAACTCCGCACTCTCGTGCCCAGCGTGCTCGGAATCCTCGTCCGCCGCGGAGCAGATTTCGCGGCGGCCGAGGACGCCGTGCAGGATGCGCTCGTCGAGGCGATCCGCACCTGGCCGGCCGACCCACCCCGGGACCCGAAGGGCTGGCTGATCGCGGTGGCCTGGCGCCGGTTCCTCGACGCCGCCCGCACGGACGGCGCCCGCCGGCGCCGCGAGGACCTCGTCTGCGCGGAGCGAAGCCGGCCGAGCGGCCACGGCGCCGAGCCGACGCCTGTTCCTGCGGTGGACGACACTCTCCAGCTCTACTTCCTGTGTGCCCACCCGTCGCTGACGCCGTCGTCCGCGGTCGCCCTCACGTTGCGTGCCGTCGGCGGACTGACCACCCGTCAGATCGCCCGCGCGTATCTGGTGCCCGAGGCGACCATGGCGCAGCGCATCAGCCGGGCCAAGCGCACCGTCTCCGGGGTGCGGTTCGACCGGCCTGGCGACGTCGCCACCGTGCTGCGCGTGCTCTATCTCGTCTTCAACGAGGGGTACTCCGGCGACGTCGATCTCGCGGCCGAGGCCATCCGGCTCACCCGGCAGCTCGCCGCCGCGATCGACCATCCCGAGGTGGCGGGGCTGCTCGCTCTCATGCTGCTCCACCACGCCCGGCGCGCCGCCCGGACGGCACCCGACGGCAGTCTGGTGCCCCTCGCCGAGCAGGACCGCAACCGATGGGACACCGAGTCGATCGCCGAGGGTGTCGAGATCCTGCAGGCGGCGCTCGCCCGTGACCGGCTGGGCGAGTTCCAGGCCCAGGCGGCCATCGCGGCACTCCACGCCGATGCCCCCAGCGCCGAGGAGACCGACTGGGTGCAGATCGTCGAGTGGTACGACGAGCTCGTCCGGCTGACCGACAGCCCGGTCGTCCGGCTCAACCGTGCGGTGGCCGTGGGTGAGGCAGACGGGCCGCAGGCCGGCCTCGCCGCGCTCGCGGCGCTGGACGACTCGCTGCCCCGCTATAGCGCGGTGGCGGCGTACCTCCACGAGCGTGCCGGCGACCCGGCGACGGCGGCGCGGTTGTACGCGGAGGCAGCCCGGAAGGCTCCGAACCTCGCCGAGCGTGACCACCTGACCCGCCAGGCGGCCCGGCTCAACGCCCGGCTGCGCCGCTGAACGGGCGAGGCCGCTGAAACGGGAGAGGCCGCTGAACGGGAGAGGCCGCTGAACTGGGTGGCGGTACCCGGGTGAGCGGCGGGGGCGGGCCATGCTCGCATCGCGGCGGCGCGAGCTCAGTCCTCGGGCAGGGGAGCCGACCACAGCACACGGGTGCCACCGGTGGCGAGCGCGGCAGCGGCGAAGGTGCCGGCGGCGTCCTCCGCCCGGGAGGCGAGGTTGTGCAGTCCACTGCGCGCGACGGTGGCCGGAAGACCGATGCCGTTGTCGGTGACGTCGAGGGTGAGGTAGTCGTCCACCGACACGGTGACGGTGACGGTGTCCGCGCCGGAATGGTGCACCACGTTGCTCATCGCCTCCCGCAGCACCGCCTCCGCGTGGTCGGCGAGGGGACCGGTGATGACGTTGAGCGGCCCCGACATGCGCACCACGGTGCGCAGGCCCGCATCGGCGGTCTGTTCGGCGACGATGTCCTGCAGGGCCTGGCGCAGTTGCCGGCCGCTCTCCGGCCCGCTGTGCAGGTCGAAGATCGCGGTGCGCACATCGGTGATGATGCTCTGCACGTCGTCGATCATGTCGGCCAGGCGCCCGCGGATCTCCGGGGAGCGGGTGCGGGCATGCGTGCTCTGCAGGTTCAGGCCGTGGGCGAACAACCGCTGGATGACATGGTCGTGCAGATCCCGCGCAATCCGGTCCCGGTCGGCGAACACGGTCAGGGAATTGAGCCGCCGCTGGTCGTCGGCCAGCTTCAGCGCGAGCGCCGCCTGGTCGGTGAAGGACGTGGCGAGGAAGAGCTGACGGTCGTCGAAGGGTTCCCGACCCGCGGTGCGAACGACCGACAGCACCCCCGACACGGTGTCGGCCGAGGCACGCAGGGGCAGCAGCAGCGCCGGTCCGTGCCGGTCGCCGTCGCCGTCGCCGTCGAACTCCGTGACCTGGAGCGGTCGCCCGCCCCGGTACACGACCCCGGTCGCGGTGCCCTCCACCCGGATCCGTTTGCCCTCGAACGCCGCGGGGTCCGAACCGGCGTACGCGGTGACGACCAGGGCCGAGACCTCCTCCGGCGGCACGTCGGTGTCCTCGGGCTGGGCGATCTGGACGTGGTCCGCCTCCGCCAGCACCAGCGCGCGCCGGGCGATCAGGTCGAGCACGTCCTGCGGGGCGGTATCGGCCAGTAGTTCCGCCCGGATCTCGCTCGTGGCCTCCTGCCAGCGCTGCCGCAGCCGGGCCTCCTCGAACAGGCGCGCATTGTCCACCGCGATGCCCGCCGCGGCCGCGAGGGCCTGCACGATCACCTCGTCGTCCTCGGTGAAGGACTGGCCGTTCGCCTTCTCGGTGAGGTAGAGATTGCCGAACACCTCCCCGTGCACCCGGACCGGGACACCCAGGAAGGTCCGCATCGGCGGGTGGTGGTCCGGGAAGCCGGACGAGGCCACGTGCTGGGCCAGGTTGTCGAGACGGATCGGTTTCGGTTGCTCGATCAGCAGCCCGAGCAGGCCGTGACCGGTGGGGAGGTCGCCGATCGACGCGCGAGCGTCCTCGTCGATGCCCTCGTACACGAAGTTCTGCAGTCCGTCGCCACGGCGATTGAGCACGCCCAGGGCGCCGTAACGACAGTCCACGAGTTCGATGGCCGCGTGCACGATGCGTGCGAGCGTCGCCTCGAGCTCGAGGCCGGACGCGACCGTGAGCACGGCCTCGAGCAGCCCGTCGATCTGATCGCGCGCGACGATCACCTGGTCGATGCGGTCCTGGACCTCCGCGAGCAGCTCCCGCAGCCGCAGTTGGGACAGCGTGCCCGAGAGCAACGGTTCCTCGTCGGCAGCCATCGCTCACCCCTTCAGTGGATCCCGGGCCCCGGGCCCCGCCCCGGCCGCTTCGGAAGGCCCGGTTTCTCCCATTGTGCCGAGGGTAATCCGCGGACCGCCGCCGCCGCGGTGACTTGCGCCCCCACGGTGACGACTTTCGACCCTGCTGCTTGCGGACACGACGGACCACTGTGGAGTCGGAGAACGTCTCCACAGGTGAAGAAGGTCCAGGATGACGACGGGTCCGGAATCCCCGCTCCCCCCGGGGCGGTGCATGGCGCTGTTGCGCTCGGTGCCGACCGGCCGTCTGGTCTACACCGACGGCGCACTGCCGGCGGTGCATCCGGTGACCTTTGCCGCCCCGAACGGCGAGATCGTCGTTCCCACCGGGGACGACGGGTGGTTCGAGCGCTTCGACGGCGGGCTGCTCGCCTTCCATGCCGAGCAGCTCGAGGAGGCGGTCCGGACGGGATGGAGCGTGGTCGCGATCGGCCGCGCCCGGCTCGTGCGGGGCACCGACGGCCTCCTCGGATTCGACGGTGACCACGGTGTGCCGTGGGGCATCGGCCCGACGGATCCGCTCCTCGTCATCGACGTCGAGCACATCAGCGGGCGGCGCACCACGCTGCCGTGGTGGCCCGGCGCGGGCAGCTGATCGTTCTGCGGCCGTCGACCGCCCGGTCCGAGCCGGTGTGAGCGGGCTCACCGTGCGGTACCGTGCTGTCCGGGGATTGGAGGCTGCCGCATGGTCAGGGTCTTTCTCGTCGACGACCACGAGGTGGTCCGCCGTGGCATCGCGGATCTGCTCACCACGGATCCCGACCTGACGATCGCGGGGGAGGCGTCGTCGTACGGCGAGGCCCTCGTCCGGGTTCCGGCCGCGGAACCCGACGTGGCCGTGCTCGACGTCCGGCTCCCGGACGGCAACGGCATCGAGCTGTGCCGGGAGCTGCTCTCACAGATGCCGCAACTGCGCTGCCTGATGCTGACCTCGTTCACCGACGAGCAGGCGATGCTCGACGCGATCCTCGCCGGCGCGAGCGGATACGCGCTCAAGGACATCCGCGGCACCGAGCTGATCCGGGCCGTGCGGGACGTGGGCGCCGGCAAGTCCCTGCTCGACAGCCGCGCCGCGACCACGCTGATGGCGAAGCTGCGCGCCGACACCAGCGGCAGCGACGGCCCGTACGCGAACCTGACCGAGCAGGAGCGGAACCTGCTCGCGCTGCTCGGCGAGGGGCTGACCAACCGTCAGATCGCCGAACGGATGTTCCTGGCCGAGAAGACGGTGAAGAACTACGTGTCGCGGCTGCTGGCCAAGCTCGGTGTGGAGCGCCGCACCCAGGCCGCGGTCCTGGCGACGAAGATGCCACCGAGACGCCCCGGGGGGCGCTGAGCGGTCCCCGGGCCCCGCGCGGCCACGACGGCAGGACGAATCCATGGCGGAGCAGCGGCCCCGGTTCGAGCGGCTGAGTCCGCTCGACGTGGGCAACCTGCGCGTCGAGGACCGCGGGGTGCCGATGCACGTGGCGGCGCTCGTCGTCGTGGACGGGACGCCGCTGTGCGATGCAGCCGGACGGCTCCGCCTGGCGGCGATCCGCGACCACGTCGAGCGCCGCACCCGTCGAGCACCGCGGCTGCGCCAGCGGCTGCACCGGCCGCCGCCGGGTGCCGGACCGCCGGTGTGGGTCGACGACCCGCGCTTCGACATCTCGTACCACGTCCGGACCCGCGCCCTGCCCGCGCCCGGCGACGAGGCAGCCCTGGTGCGCGCGTGCGCGGAACTCGACGAGCCGCGCCTCGACCGGTCGCGGCCACTGTGGGAGATGTGGCTGCTCACCGGTCGCGACGACGAGACGATCGCGCTGCTCGTGCGGCTGCACCATGTGGTCGCCGACGGTATCGCCGCCCTCGAACTGTTCGGCGCGCTCCTCGACACCGCCTCCGTGCCGGCCGACGAGGGGCCGGCCGACGAGGGGCAGGTTCCCGTGCCCACCCCGGTGCAGGTGCCCTCGGTGCACGCCCTCGTCCGCGACAACCTGCGCCGCCGGACCACGGCCGCGCGGCATCGGATCCGGGCGGTGCGGCCGACGGTGGCGGCGCGACGGGCCGCCCTGCGGATGCGGCAGGTGCGCGCGCTCGTGCGGCGCGGCAAGGCCCCGAGGGTACCGTTCGACGGTCCCGTCGGACCACACCGCCGGCTGAGCCTGGTGCGCTGCGACCTCGCCGAGATCCGTCGCGTCGCCCACGCGCACGGAGCGACGGTCAACGACGTCGTACTCGCCGCCGTCGCGGCCGGCGTGCGGCGCCTCCTCGACGCACGCGGCGTACGCGACCCGGACCTGGTGCTGACGGCGTCGGTGGCGGCGTCGTTGCGTACCGCCGAGGACCGGAGCCCGGGAAATCGGGTCGGGATCCTGCTCGTGGCCCTTCCGGTGGGCGCCGGATCGGTCGCCGCCCGCCTCGCGGCGATTGCCCGCGAGACGGCCCGGCTCCGGCGGGAGCCGCCGCTGCAGCCCGGGGGCCGGCTGCTCCAGCGCTGGACGGTGCGGGTCATGCGGCGTCAACGACTGGTGAACCTGTTCGTCAGCAATCTGGTCGGCCCGCCCGTGCCGCTGCACTTCGTCGGTGCCCGCATCCGCGAGATGTTCCAGATCGGGGTGGTGCAGGGCAATGTCGGGCTCGCCGTCGGCGTCCTCTCCTACGCGGGCCGGCTGAATATCGATCTGGTTGCGGACGCGGTGCTCGTTCCCGATCTCGAGATCGTGGCCGAAGGATTCTCCGCCGCCGTCGACGAATTGTGTGCGGCGCCGATTGCGCGCCCCGAAGCGGGACGACCTGCGTGAATTGCGACGCGACGGGCATTGCCACCGCGGTCCGTATTGCGGGAATTCCGCGGAACGTCGTATCTGCCGGATTGTGTCTCGAATTGCAGACGCTCGGAGCCTCCGGTAACAATTGAGCCGGTGCGCGACCCGCACCGCCGTGTACAGCATCAGAAATGGAGTTACCTAATGGACCTCGCTTTCCTCAGCGAATTCTTCGACGCCGTGTCGACGCTCTTCGACGCGCTCGACTTCTTCTCGGGTTCGGCTGAGGCCGCCGGCAGCTCCGAGGCTGCTGCGTAGGCTCGACTCGACGAGCAGGCGGCCTGCGGTTGCACAACCGCAGGCCGCCTTCTTGTGAATTCCCGCGGGTAAATATCTCGATTTCGGAAAACAAACAATCGGTAACGTCGCCGTCGCGGCAGTTTCAGCCGACGTCGCCCTCGGCCAGGGTCACCGGTCGCATGTACTCGGTGATGTATTCACGCACCCACCACGCGCCGGTCTCCCGGCGCTCGCGCCGCGTGGTGTACCGATAACTGAAATACCGGGCCCGCACCCACCGCGGCGGCTCGTCGGGAAACGGATTACGGCGCAGCAACGCCGTCACGTGCTCGTCGTTGGTGAGCAGCTTCTCGAGCAGCCGCCCGAACCAGGACCGCGCGTAGTCGGGGGACAGCGCAGCGAACCACATCAACCAGTCCAGCCGTAGGTGGTACGGCGCGTACTGACGGGGCCGGCGGTGCACGTCGCCGGGCTTGCCCTTGAACTCGTACTCACGCCACACGGTGCCGGGACCGACGTCCCGATCCGAGGTGCCCTCGACGATCACCTCGTGCCGGTGCCGGGTGATGCTGCCGAACGCACCGTAGGTGTTGACGAAGTGCCATCGATTGAACGAGGCGTTCATCGCCTGCCGGTGGGAGAGCATGTTCCGCACCGGCAGGTAGCTCAGCACCGCGACCGCCCCGGTCAGCGCCAGGACCGCGGCCACGAACACCGTCGGTGTCGGCCCGTACCCCGTGCCCGGCTCGAGCGGCAGCAGACGCTCCCACCAGTCGTCGGGGATCACCGACAGCGCCAGCACGATCGCCAGCCAGTTCAGCCAGGAGAAGTTCCCGCTGGCCACCAGCCACAGCTGGGTGACGATCATGATCGACGCCGCGATCCCCGCGATCGGCTGCGGCGCGAACAGGAAGAACGGCACCACCAGCTGGGTGACATGGTTCCCGGCCACCTCGACCCGGTGCAGCGGCTTCGGCAGACGATGGAAGTACCAGCTCAGCGGCCCCGGCATCGGCTGGGTCTCGTGGTGGTAGTACAGGCACGTCAGGTCCCGCCAGCACCGGTCGCCGCGCATCTTGATCAGGCCCGCGCCGAACTCGAGCCGGAACAGCAGCCAGCGGAGCAGGATCAGGCCGAGCAGCGGCGGGGCGGTGTCCGCGTTGCCGAGGAAGATCGCCAGGAATCCGGTCTCGAGCAGCAACGATTCCCAGCCGAACGAGTACCAGACCTGACCGACGTTGACGATCGACAGGTACAGCAGCCACATCAGGAACCAGACGAGCATCGAGGCGATCAGCGGCAGCCGGTCCGTCACCCCGAGGGCCGTCGCGGCGGCCAGGACCGCGCCGAGACCGGCGACCGCCGCGAAGAGACGGTCCGAGTAGCGCAGGTGGAACACGCTCGGGGCACGCCCGAACGACGTCGCGCTCAGGAAGCGGGGGATCGGCGTCAGGCCGGCGGATCCGAGCAGCGCCCGGAACTGATTGAGCGCCACGAGGAACGCGACGAGGTAGACCAGGGCGAGCGCGCGCGTGCACAGCAACCGTCCCAGCGAATACCCCTCGGCGTCGTACCATTCCACGGCAGGTCACCTCGTACCGGTGCGGACCCCTCGAGCATGGCACGCGCACCGCGTTCCGGGTACGGAATCCCCGCGGTGCGAGGCGGCGTCAGCGCAGCGCCGGCGGGTTGTCCAGGTCCCGCGCCGTGTACGTGTCGCACGCCGCGATCTGCCCCGTCGTGTACCCGGCGAGGAACCACTTCTGCCGCTGTTCGGACGAGCCGTGCGTCCAGCCCTCGGGGTTGACCCGCCCGCCGGCGGAGGCCTGGATCCGGTCGTCGCCGACGGCGGAGGCCGCCGACAGGGCGTCGCGGATGTCCTGGTCGCTGAGCGGCTGCAGGAACGGCTCCCCGGTGTTCGGATCCGGCTGCTTGTCGGCGTGGTACGCCCACGCGCCGGCGTAGCAGTCGGCCTGCAGTTCGGTGCGGACCGCCCCGGAGTCGGCGCCACGCGGATCGGCCTGCGCGCGGCCGAGGTCGCCGAGCTGGTTCTGCAGATGGTGACCCACCTCGTGCGCGACGACGTATTCCTGCGCGAGCGGGCCCGCGTTGGCACCGAACCGGGTGACCAGATCCTGGAAGAAGCTGGTGTCGAAGTACGCGGTCCGGTCGGCCGGGCAGTAGAACGGCCCGACGTCGCTCGTGGCGTTGCCGCAGCCCGTCGCGACCGCGCCGGAGAACAGCACGACGTCGGGCCGGACGTACTCGACGCCGGTCTGCCGACCGAGCTGCTGTTCCCACACCGCGTCGAGGCTGCCGACGGTGAACTGGACGCGGCAGTCGACGCTCGCGTTGGCGTCCGCACCCGTCTCGCAGCCCTCGAGGGTGCCCGAACCGTACTGTCCGGACTGCTCCGGGGCGCCGCTGCCGAGCAGGGAACCGGGGTCACCCCCGAACAGCAGTGCCAGGATCAGCACCACGAGGCCGCCGGCGCCACCGCCGATCGCGATCCGCCCGCCGGGGCTGCCCCCGCCGCCGAGCTGGATCCGGCCGCCCTCCATCCGCGCGCCCTCGTTGAACGTCATCGCCGCCTTCGCTTTCTCGTCGCAGGGTGACCGACCGGTTCAGCTTGGCACGGCCGATCGGGTACGGGTGTCCTCGGCGGATATGTGCCTTTCGTAGGATTGCAGCGACGACGTCCCTCGCCAAAGTTGTTTCGAAAGGAATTCCGTGCTGCGCACCCATCTCGCCGGCTCGTTGCGAGCCGAGCACGCCGAGCAGACCGTCACCCTCACCGGCTGGGTGGCCCGGCGCCGCGACCACGGCGGGGTGATCTTCATCGACCTGCGCGACGCGTCGGGCGTGTCGCAGGTCGTCTTCCGCGAGGGCGACGTCCTCGAGCAGGCACACCGTCTGCGCGCCGAGTACTGCATCAAGGTCGTCGGGGTCGTCGAGGTCCGCCCCGAGGGCAACCAGAACTTCGACATCCCCACCGGCGCCGTCGAGGTGAACGCGACGCAGCTCGAGGTGCTCAACGAGGCCGCACCGCTGCCGTTCCAGCTCGACGACCAGGTCGGGGAGGAAGCCCGCCTCAAGTACCGCTACCTGGACCTGCGACGCGAGGGCCCCGGCAAGGCGATCCGGCTCCGCAGCAAGGTCAACGCCGCCGCGCGTGCCGTGCTCGCCCACCACAGCTTCGTGGAGGTCGAGACTCCGACGCTGACGCGCTCCACCCCCGAGGGCGCACGCGACTTCGTGGTGCCGGCCCGGCTGCAGCCCGGCAGCTTCTACGCGCTGCCGCAGTCGCCGCAGCTGTTCAAGCAGCTGCTGATGGCCGGCGGCATCGAGCGCTACTACCAGATCGCCCGCTGCTACCGGGACGAGGACTTCCGCGCCGACCGCCAGCCGGAGTTCACCCAGCTCGACATCGAGATGGCCTTCGTGGGCCAGGACGACGTGATCCTGCTCGCCGAGGAGATCCTGCACGCGCTGTGGCGCCTGATCGGCCACGAGCTGACCACACCGATCCCGCGCATGACCTACGCCGAGGCGATGCGCCGCTTCGGCTCGGACAAGCCCGACCTGCGTTTCGGTCTCGAACTGGTCGAGTGCAAGGAGTTCTTCAAGGACACCACCTTCCGGGTCTTCCAGGCCGAGTACGTCGGTGCGGTCGTCATGCCCGGCGGTGCGAGCCAGCCGCGGCGCCAGCTCGACGCCTGGCAGGAGTGGGCCAAGCAGCGGGGTGCGAAGGGCCTGGCGTACGTACTGGTCGGTGAGGACGGCGAGCTGTCCGGACCGGTCGCGAAGAACCTCACCGACACCGAGCGGGCCGGGCTGGCCGCGCACGTCGGTGCAGCGCCGGGGGACTGCATCTTCTTCGCCGCCGGCCCCACCAAGCCCATGCGTGCGCTGCTCGGTGCCGCGCGCGGCGAGATCGCCCGCAAGCTCGATCTCATCGATCCCGACGACTGGAAGTTCGTGTGGGTCGTCGACGCCCCGTTGTTCGAGCCGGCCGCCGACGCCACCGCGTCCGGCGACGTGGCGCTGGGCACCTCCGCGTGGACCGCGGTGCACCACGCCTTCACCTCGCCGATGCCCGAGCACCTCGACACGTTCGACACCGACCCCGGTTCGGCGCTCGCCTACGCGTACGACATCGTGTGCAACGGTCACGAGATCGGCGGCGGCTCGATCCGTATCCACCGCATGGACGTCCAGCAGCGGGTGTTCAAGGTGATGGGAATCTCCGAGGAGGAGGCGAACGAGAAGTTCGGCTTCCTGCTCGAGGCGTTCAAGTACGGCGCGCCGCCGCACGGCGGCATCGCCTTCGGCTGGGACCGCATCACCGCCCTGCTCGCCGGCGCGGACTCGATCCGCGAGGTCATCGCGTTCCCGAAGTCCGGGGGTGGCGTCGATCCGCTGACCGACGCCCCGGCGCCCATCACCGCCGAACAGCGCAAGGACTCGGGCATCGACTTCAAGCCGGAGCCGAAGCCGGCCGGGAAGTAAGAGGACGGCGGAGCCGTCCCGGTGGCGCCGCCCGGGATCCCCGGGTGGCGCCCCCGGGGCACCGGCCGTCGCCGGACCCGGTGCACCGGGTCACGGGACCGGCATCCGTTCGTGCTGCCCACGCACGTTTCGGTCAAGATGCGGTTCGTGCACGAACTGATCGTCGTCCGAACCGGGTAGATTGTCAGGCGATGACTGCAACATTGGCGGAGCCCATGTCGGAAGTGGTGGAGGCGGCGGAGAAGCTGCTGACCCGGCGCACCGGCGCACCCGTGACCTTGGCCGATCCGGTGGATCTCGGCGGCAGCGGCCGCTCGGTGGTCCTGCGCGTGCGGGTCGCGGCGAACCCGTTCTCCCTGCCGCGCACCCTCGTGCTCAAGCAGGTGCCGCCACGCGCGAACCGGCAGGTGGGTTTCCGCGGTGCCGCCACCGACGACGAGGTCGCGTTCCTCCGGGAGGCGGTGTCCTACCAGTTCGCTACCGCCCTGCCCAAGGACGACCGGCCCGGCGCCGAACTCCTGGCCTACGACTTCGAATCCCGTCTGCTCGTGCTCAGCGATCTCGGCGACGCCACTCCGATCGCGACACTGCTGCGCAGCGACGACACCGACACGGTCACCAACACCCTCATGGCCTTCGCCCAGGCCCTCGGCCGGATGCACGCCGCGACCGTCGGGCGCGACGAGGACTTCGCCGCGCTGCTGCGTCGCGCCGAGGTGGCGCACTTCGCCGACGCCGTCGTCGAGCAGGCCACCGGCGCGCTCCGCGGGGTGCCGGACCGCTTCGCCACCGAGTTCGGGCTCGAGGTGCCGCAGAGCGTGATCGACCGCGCCGAGCGGGCCGCGAAGCTGTTCACCGCCGGCCGGTTCCGGGCGTTCAGTCCCTCGGATCTGTGCCCGGACAACATCGTCGTCGGGGACGAGGGCGTGCAGTTCCTCGACTACGAATGGGGCGGCTTCCGCGACGCCACCCTCGACATCGCCTATGCCCTGACCTCCTTCCCGGCCTGCCTGTGCAAGGCACCGCTCACCCTCGAGCGGGCCCGCGCGATGGCCGACGCGTGGCGCGCCGAGGTGGTGGGCATGTGGCCCTCGCTCGGCTTCGACGAGGTGCTCGCCGAGCGGTTGCTCGACGCACAACTCGCGTGGGTGTGGTTGAGCACCTACCTGTTCGTTCCCGAGGACCCGGCCCGCATCGCTGCGGTGCGTGACCACCATCTGTCCGTGCCGTGGACCGACGCGCTGCGCACCCGCTGGTCGCTGCTCGCCGACTTCGCCGGCGACGCCGGACACGACGACGTCGCCGGGCATGCCCGGGACGTCCTCGACCGGCTCGAGCAGCGCGTCGGCGACTGACCACACCACGCCCGGAGCGCCCCGGCGCGGGAGGCTCGGAGGGCTCCGGAGCGGGACGCTCGAAGGGCTCCGGAGCGGGACGCTCGAAGGGTCACGGAGCGGGACGCTCGAAGGGTCACGGCGCGGGACGCTCGAAGGGTCACGGCGCGGTGCGTGCGCAGATCGCCTCGACGAACCGGCCCACCTCCGACTCGGGCAGATGCACGGCCAGGTCGGCCTCGCTGATCATCCCCACCAGCCGATGCTCCTCGACGACGGGCAGCCTGCGGATGCGGTGTTCCTCCATCACCGTCAGGACCCGGCCGACGTCCGCGTCCGCGTCGACCACGTAGGGCTTGCCGTGGGCGAGCGCACCGGCCGTCATCGAACGCGGGTCGCCGCCCGCTGCCACGCACTCGAGCACGATGTCGCGGTCGGTGATGATGCCGTGGAGCCGATTGTCGTCGCCGCAGATCGGCAACGCGCCGATATCCAGTTCCCGCATCCGCCGGGCCGCGGTCTCGAGGGTGTCGTGTTCACCGATGCAGACCGCGTCACGGTGCATGATGTCGCGTGCGGTGGTCATCACTGCCTCCTCCGTTGAAAACGGTTACTGCCCTTCCATTGTCACGCGCGGCGGCGGGCGGTGGAAGGGGGGAGGGGCCATCGAACTCACCCGGCGAAGGCGTGCGTCGCCGCGCGGCCGTCCCAGCCGCCCGGCGGCTCGGCCAGCCCGAACAGCGCCGCGACCGTAGGGGCGACGTCGAGGGTGCGGACGGGCTCGGAGACCGTCGAGCCCCGGCGGAGGCTGGCGTGCCCGCCGGCGACGAAGAACGGGATCTCGACGGTCGCGGCGTGACCGTGATTGCCCGGGATCGGATTCGACAGCGGGCTCGGATCGGAGAACCGCCACCCCGCGTCGCACAGCGCGACCAGATCGCCCGCGGCCGCCCCGAGACCCAGATCCGCTCCCGCGTACAACTCGGCCACGCCCGGCACGGCGGAGGTCACCTCCCGCATCCGCGCGACCGCCTCGAGACGGGCCGCCGGATCGCCGACCCAGTACAGCAGGTTCGCGCCACCGTTCTGCGCGGTGCGCACCGAGCCGGCGAGCAGCGGGTCGGCGCCGAGCACGTCGACGAGTCCGATCACCTGGTCCGGCGCCGACCAGTCCATCCCGTGGTCGGCCAGCACCATCAGCACCGAGCGTTCCCACCGCCCTGTCGCGCGCAGGAACTCGACGAACCGCGCCACCTGCTCGTCCGCCGAGCGCAGCGCCGCCGTCCGGGCGAGCCGCAGTGACGCGCCGAGCACGTCCAGGTGCCCGACGCGGTCCACGTCGCCGAGATTGGTGAACGTGAACCGCGGAGACCGCTCGTCCACCACGGAGATCAGCGCGTCGACCGTGAACCGGTCCGGGGCGTGCTCGGTGAGCGGGAGCAGCGGCACCGGATCCCACGCCACCGACGCGCGACCGCCGAACAAGCCGTGCAGGTACCGCTTGGACAGCACGCTCGCCGTCGTCAACCCCAGTTCGCGGGACAACCGGTCGAGCACCGTGGCGGCGCGCAGGTCGGCCGGCCGATCCAGGTCCCGGGTGCGTCCGAGCGCCGGGTCGAAGACCGAATTCGCGGGCACCCCGTTCCGGTGCGGCAGCACACCGGTCATCATCGCCGCATGGTTGGGCAGCGTCTCGGCCACCGGAATCGCCCGGGCCGCGGTGTACCGGGTGCCGGCGTCGGCGAGCGCCACGAGATGCGGCGTGAGACCCGGCGCGAGCTCGTCCGGACGCATCCCGTCGACGACGAGGACGTGCACGTCCGCGTCCGGAACCAGCGCCGACGTGGCCGCCCTCGCCGGTGCCGCGCCGATCAGGGCCGCGCCGGCCAGCACGGCCGTGCCCGCGAGCATCGTGCGCCGGTCGATCGCCCCGGCGGGCCGCCTCACGGCCGGTCCGCCCGGCGGTGCGCACCGGGGTCGAGCGGGCCGGCCGGGGCGAGCCGCGGCGTGCCGGCTGCGACCCGTCGGCTCGTGCCGTACCGCACGCCGGTCCCCGGGTCGGTCGGATCGAGGACGTAGAACCAGTCCATCTGCACCGCGTCGGCGGTCACGTCCAGGATTCCGAAGCCGTGCGAATCCAGCTCGACGTACCCGATGTGGCGATTCGTCGCCTGTACCGCCGCCTCGATCGACGGGGAGACGGTGCGCGGCGCGACGCCGAGCAACTCGTCGATGTTCGCCGAGGTCACCGAGGGCACCACGAGCTCGGTGGCCACGGTGCCTGCGCCCGGATAGTTCGCGGCGTCGACAGGGATGTCGGCGGCCCACGACGAGTGGATGTCGCCGGTGAGGAACACCACGTCCCGGCCGGAGGCGCGAATCGCGTCGAGCAGCCGTCGCCGGTCCGCGGGGTAGCCGTCCCACTGGTCGACGTTGAACGGCGCCCCCGCAGCCGGGATCCCCGCGACGGCGGTCAGCGCCGCCGTGGTCCGCTCGTCCAGCGGCGGCAGCAGCACGGGTGCGATCATCACCGGGTTCCCGACGAGCTGCCATCGCGTGCCCGAACTGGCGACGCCCGCGGTCAGCCACGCCATCTGCTCGGCGCCGGTGATGGTGCGCTCCGGGTCGTCGAGGCGGCGCCCGTTCACCTGCTCGGATCGGTAGCTGCGCAGATCCAGCATCGACAACTCGGCCAGGCTCCCGAACTGCAGCCGCCGGTACAACCGGGGCGCGTCGGTGGTGCCGCCCGGCCGGACGGGCTGCCATTCGAGGTACGCCTGCAGGGCCGCGGCCCGCCGGTCCGCCCAGATTCCCTCGACGGCCGGATCGTGATTCTCCGCGCCGCCGGACCAGGCGTCGTTGGCGCTCTCGTGGTCGTCCCACACCACGATCCACGGCACCAGCGCGTGCAATCGCTGCAGGTCGGGATCGCTCTTGTACTGGCCGTGCCGGATCCGGTAGTCCGCCAGGGTGACGATCTCGTGTCGCGGATCGTGCGGGCGCACCACCCGGTCACCGGCGGCGTACTCGCCCGTGCCGTACTCGTACAGGTAGTCGCCGAGGTGCACGACGGCATCGAGGTCCGGGCGCGCCGCCAGATGCCGGTAGACGCCGAAGAACCCGGCCTCCCAGTTCGAGCACGACACCACCGCGAACCGCAGGCGGTCCGGGTCCGTGTCCGGCCCCGGCGCGGTGCGGGTACGGCCGACGGGGGAGGACACGTCGCCGGCGGTGAACCGGTAGACGTAGGCGGTGTCCGGTTCCAGGCCCGTCGCGTCGACCTTGACGGTGTGGTCGGACACCGGGGACGTGGTCACGGACCCCGAGGCCACCACGTCGCGGAAATCGCCGTCGGTGGCGACCTCCCAGCGGACCGCCGTCGCCGCGCCGAGGCCGGAACCCGGCACGGCGCCCGGGGCGGGGGTCACGCGGGTCCACAGGATCACCCGGTCGGGCAGCGGGTCGCCGGAGGCGACGCCGTGTGCGAACACGGAGTTCTGCGCCGAGGCGGGGGAGGCGCAGACGGCCGCGAGGGCCGCGGCGCCGAGGACGGCGCCGCCCGCGCGCAGCGCGGTCCGTCGCGACACGGCACGAGGTTCGGTGGGGGGCACCGGACGATCAGACCAGCGTGCCCGGCGATGAGCAAGCACCACAGCCGAACGTCCTGAACGTTCACGGTCGGTTCACGGTCCCGTCGGCCCGGACCGCCGTCGGGACGGGACGGTAGCTTCGTGGGGTGAGCACCTTCTTCGGAGCGGAGGAACCCACCGGCCCGGACGCCTTGTTCGAGGCCCCCCGCCCGGCCGAACCCGAACCCGACCCCGCGCAACCGGCGGCGCGTCCGCCCCGCGGCGGCGGACCGAACGCACCGCTCGCCGCCCGCATGCGCCCGGCCGACCTGAGCGAAGTCGTCGGCCAGCAGCACCTGCTCGCCCCCGGCGCGCCGCTGCGCCGCCTCGTCGAGGGCTCCGGCGCCGCGTCCGTCGTGCTCTACGGCCCGCCCGGGACCGGCAAGACCACCCTGGCCTCCCTCATCTCCGGCGCCACCGGTCGACGCTTCGAGGCACTGTCCGCGCTGTCGGCCGGCGTCAAGGACGTGCGGGCCGTGATCGACCTGGCCCGTCGCCGCCTGAGCGCCGGCGAGCAGACCGTGCTCTTCATCGACGAGGTGCACCGCTTCTCCAAGACCCAGCAGGACGCGCTGCTCGCCGCGGTGGAGAACCGGATCGTGCTGCTCGTGGCCGCCACCACCGAGAATCCGTCGTTCTCCGTCGTTGCCCCGCTGCTGTCCCGCTCCCTGGTGCTGCAGCTGCAACCGCTGGGCCCCGACGACATCCGGGCCCTGCTCGAGCGGGCCCGCACCGACGAACGCGGCCTCGGTGGAAGCGTGCAGATCACCGACGACGCGCTCGAGCACCTGGTGCGCCTCGCCGGTGGCGACGCACGCCGCGCGCTGACCGCCCTCGAGGCGGCCGCCGAGACCGCCCTCGACCGCGGCGGTACGGGCGCGACGATCGACCTGCCGACCGTCGAGTCGAGCATCGACAAGGCCGCGGTGCGCTACGACCGCGACGGCGACCAGCACTACGACGTCGCGAGCGCGTTCATCAAGTCGCTGCGCGGCTCCGACGTCGACGCCGCGCTGCACTACCTCGCGCGGATGATCGTCGCGGGGGAGGACCCGCGGTTCATCGCGCGGCGGCTGATGATCCAGGCCAGCGAGGAGGTCGGCATGGCCGATCCGACCGCGCTGCAGACGGCGACCGCGGCCGCGCAGGTCGTGCAGCTCGTCGGCATGCCCGAGGCCCAGCTCGCCCTGGCGCAGGCCACCATCCACATCGCCACCGCACCCAAGTCGGGTGCGGTCACCGCCGCGCTCGGCGCCGCGATCGCCGACGTCAAGGCCGGCCGGTCCGGGTCGGTGCCGGCGCATCTGCGCGACGGCCACTACGCAGGCGCCCAGAAGCTCGGCAACGCCGTCGGCTACCGCTACCCGCACGACCACCCCGACGGCGTGCTGGCACAGCAGTACGCGCCCGACGAACTCGTCGGCGTCGACTACTACACCCCGACCGGCCACGGCGCCGAGCGCGAGCTGGCACAGCGGGTGCCGAAACTCCGACGGATCGTGCGCGGCGCGCGTTAGCGTGATCCGGGCACCGAGGCGAGGAGGCGACCATCGACACGGCGCACGCGGAGTGGGATCCCCGCTCGGAGGCGGTGCAGGCGGATCAGGTCGCCGGGTACGACGCGATGCGGGCCCGCGGGCCGATCGCGTACGACGGTGACCGCAGCTGGACCGTCTTCGGACACGCCGAGGCCGTGCGGATCCTGGACGACCCCGCGACGTTCTCCAATGCCGTGTCCCGGCACCTGCAGATCCCCAACGGACTCGACGGGGAACGGCACCGCGCGTACCGCGCCGTCGTCGACCGCTATTTCACCGCCGAGCGGCTCGCCGCGTTCGAACCGGCCTGCCGCGCCGTCGCCGCCGAACTGGCCGCCGCACTGCCCCGCGGACGCGCGGTCGAGGTGATGTCCGTGCTGGCCGAGCCGTTCGCCGACAACGTCACGTGCGCGTTCATGGGCTGGCCCGATGCGCTGCGGGCGCCGCTGCGGGCGTGGGCGGAGAAGAATCGTCGCGCCACCCGCGCCGGGGACCGGACGGCGCTGTCGACGATCGCCGTCGAGTTCGACGGCCACATCCGCGCCCAGCTCGACGCCCGTCGCGGCGAGCCCGTCACCGATCCCACGGGCGAACTGCTGCACGAAACCGTGGACGGCCGGCCGCTGCGCGACGAGGAGATCGTCTCGATCGTGCGCAACTGGACCGTCGGCGAGCTGTCGACGATCGCCGCGAGCGTCGGCGTGGTCGCCGGCTTCCTGGCGAACCACCCCCAGGTGCAGGACCGGCTGCGGGCGGACCCGACGCTGCTCGTTGCCGCGAGCGACGAGATCCTGCGGATCGACCCGCCGTTCGTCGCCAGCCGCCGCCGGGTAACTGCCGAGCGCCGGGTCGCCGGTTGCCCGCTGCCCGTCGATGCGCGGGTACAGGTGCTGTGGGCGTCGGTGAACCGGGACGGGGCGGTCTTCGGTGACCCCGACGAGTTCCGGCTCGACCGCGACCCCGCCGACAACCTGGTCTACGGCCGGGGCGTGCACTACTGCCCGGGCGCCCCGCTGGCCCGGCTCGAGCTGAGGGTGCTGTTCGAGGAGTTGCTCGGCCGCACCGCGCGGATCATGCCGGCCGACGGGTGCGCCGCCGTGCGCGCCCGCTATCCGATCGGCGGATTCGCGAAGCTGCCGCTGCAGTTCGACTGAGCGCGTACCGCCGGGTGTCAGCCGGTCCGTCGACGGTCGCTGTGCCGCCTCGGGCCGCCGGTCGACAGGGCCGAACGATACTTCGCTCACGCCCGGCGGATGCTCACGGCGGCCGCCGACGTCGGCGCGATAGGCTGAACGATGGCCGATTCGCCGTGTCCGGACGGGCACGGTAGTCCACACCGTCAGACAAAGAGGACCATCGACGTGCAGACCCACGAGATCCGCAGGCGCTTTCTCGACCACTTCGTGAAGGCCGGCCACACCGAGGTGCCCAGCGCGTCGCTGATCCTGGCCGATCCGAACCTGCTGTTCGTCAACGCCGGCATGGTCCCGTTCGTGCCCTACTTCCTCGGCCAGCAGACCCCGCCGTTCAGCACCGCGACCTCGGTGCAGAAGTGCGTGCGCACCCTCGACATCGAGGAGGTGGGCATCACCACCCGGCACAACACGTTCTTCCAGATGGCCGGCAACTTCTCGTTCGGCGACTACTTCAAGGAAGAGGCGATCGGGCACGCGTGGTCGTTGCTGACCGGCTCCGTCGACGACGGCGGCTACGGCATCGATCCCGAGAAGCTCTGGGCGACGGTGTATCTGGACGACGACGAGGCGTACTCGATCTGGCACGACAAGATCGGCGTCCCCGCCGAGCGCATCCAGCGCCGCGGCATGAAGGACAACTACTGGTCCATGGGCATCCCCGGTCCCTGTGGCCCCTGCTCGGAGATCTTCTACGACCGCGGCCCCGAATACGGCGCCCCGGGCGGCCCCGAGGCCGACGAGGACCGCTACATCGAGATCTGGAACCTCGTGTTCATGCAGAACGAGCGCGGGGAGGGCGGGGCCAAGGAGGGCTACCCGATCCTCGGGCCACTGCCGAAGAAGAACATCGACACCGGCATGGGTGTCGAGCGAGTCGCGTTCCTGCTCCAGGGCGTCGAGAACGTCTACGAGACCGACCTGCTGCGCCCGGTCATCGACAAGGCCGCCGAGCTCACCGGCAGCGTCTACGGCGCCGACCATGCCTCGGACGTGCGTTTCCGGGTCATCGCCGACCACGCCCGCACCGCCGCCATGCTCATCGTCGACGGCGTCAACCCCGGCAACGACGGGCGCGGCTACGTCCTGCGCCGCCTGCTGCGCCGAATCGTGCGTTCCGCGCGCCTGCTCGGCGCCGACGCGCCGACGATGGCCGAGTTCATGGCCGTCGTGCGCGACACCATGAGCCCGTCCTATCCGGAGCTGGCGACGGACTTCTCGCGCATCGAGACCGTCGCCGTCGGTGAGGAGACGGCGTTCCTCAAGACCCTGGGCACCGGCAGCAAGCTGTTCGAGGGCGCGGTCGAGTCCGCGAAGGCGCAGGGCAGGTCCGTTCTCGGTGGCACCGAAGCCTTCACTCTGCACGACACCTACGGGTTCCCCATCGACCTGACGCTGGAGATGGCCTCCGAGGCGGGCCTGACCGTCGACGAGGACGGCTTCCGTTCCCTCATGGCCGAGCAGCGTCAGCGCGCCAAGGACGACGCCCGTGCCCGCAAGCACGCCCACGCCGACCTGACCGTCTACAAGGAACTGCTCGACCGCGGCCCCACCGAGTTCACCGGCTTCACCGAGCTGGTGACCGAGGCGACGGTGCTGGCCGTCATCACCGGCGGGGAGCGGCTGCACGCGGCGCAGGCCGGCCAGGACGTCGAGTTGATCCTCGACCGCAGCCCCCTCTACGCCGAGTCCGGCGGACAGATCGCCGACGTCGGCACCATCACCGCCGGCGGCCTGCGCATCAAGGTCAACGACGTCCAGAAGATCGCCAAGCAGCTGTGGGTGCACAAGGTGACCGTGCTCGAGGGCCAGGTCACCGAGGGCGACGCCGTCCTCGTGCAGGTCGACCCGTCCTGGCGCAAGGGCGCCACGCAGGGCCACTCGGGTACCCACCTGGTCCACGCCGCGCTGCGCGAAGTCCTCGGCCCCAACGCCGTGCAGGCGGGTTCGCTGAACAAGCCGGGCTACCTGCGGTTCGACTTCTCCTGGCCCGGTGCGCTCAGCGAGCAGCAGAAGGCCGACATCGAGGCCGTCACCAACGAGGCGGTCGCGGCGAACTACCCGGTCAACACCTTCGTCACGGACCTGGACAAGGCCAAGAAGATGGGTGCGATGGCGCTGTTCGGCGAGAACTACGGCGACGAGGTCCGCGTCGTGGAGATCGGCGGCCCGTTCTCGATGGAGCTGTGCGGTGGCACGCACGTCGAGCACTCCTCCCACGTCGGCACCGTCACCCTGCTCGGCGAGCAGTCCGTCGGCTCGGGTGTGCGCCGTGTCGAGGCATACGTCGGCCTGGACTCGTACCGGCACCTGGCCAAGGAACGGGCCCTGCTCGCCGGTCTGTCCTCGACCCTGAAGGTGCCCTCCGAGGAGGTGCCTGCGCGCGTCGAATCGCTGGTCGAGCGGCTGAAGGCGGCCGAGAAGGAACTCGAACGCACCCGCGCCGCCGCAGTGCTCGCCTCGGCCGGCACGTTCGCCGAGAAGGCACAGCGCACCGGTGATCTGCTCGTCGTCGCCGAGGCGGCCCCCGAGGGCGTGGCCGGCAACGACCTGCGCAGCCTCGCCTCCGACGTCCGCGGCCGGCTCGGCAGCGAGCCCGCCGTGGTGCTGCTGCTCGGTTCGGCCGACGGCAAGGTGCCGTTCGTCGTCGCCACCACCAAGGCCGCGCAGGCCAAGGGCATCAAGGCCGGCGACCTGGTCTCGAGCTTCGGACCGGTCATCGGCGGCCGCGGCGGCGGCAAGCCCGACATGGCACAGGGATCGGGATCCGACCCCGCCGGGATCCCCGCGGCGTTGACCGCGTTCCGCGCCCGGCTCAGCGAGCTGGCCGGCTGATCGTGGCCGACTTCGCCGGTCCCGACCGCCCGGGTGTCGACGATCCCGGCCGCGGCCGCCGCATCGGCATCGATGTCGGAAGTGTCCGGATCGGCGTCGCCTCGTCGGATCCGGACGGGATCCTGGCCACCCCGGTCGAGACCGTGCCGCGCTCGAAGGAACGCGGGCCCGACGCGCCGGATATCCGGCGCATTGTGGACATCGTCACGGAGTACGAGGCCGTGGAGGTTATCGTCGGACTGCCGCAGACCCTGCGCGGGGAGCCCGGCAAGGCCGCGAAACTGGCCCGTGATTTCGCGGGACGGTTGCGCCGGCGGCTGACCGGGATTCCCGTGCGGATGGCCGACGAACGATTCACGACGGTCACTGCGGCGCGGGCCCTCCGCGAGAGCGGAGTCAGTGCGCGCGGTGCGCGGCCGGTGATCGACCAGGCCGCCGCCGTCGCCATCTTGCAGGGTTGGTTGGACGAGCGGAGTGCAGTGGTGAACGTGGCCGAGGACGGCAAGCCGGAGAGCGGACGATGAGCCGGCACGGGAGGCCGGACGACGAGTCCACCGGGGCGAACCACGTCTCCGGGGATCGTCCCGGGTTCGAACCCGCCCAGCAGGACGAGTGGTACCGGCCGCGGCACGGGACGGAGGCTTCGCAGCCGCCGGACCACACCGGGGGCGGGCACCGCTACGAGCCGCCACCGCATCCGGCCGGTGGGCATCCCTACGACGACGCCCCGACCACCGAGCACGTCTACCGGCTCGACGAATACGACCCCGGCGCCCCGTCGCAGCCCGAGCGCCGGCCCTACGGTGGACATCCCGCCGACGAGCCGGGTTCCGAAACCCAGGTCTTCGAGGCCCGGACCTACGAGACCCAGGGCTACGAGCCGCCCGACTACGACCCCCGCGACCACGACGGATACGACCCCGCGCCGGGCGCCTACCGACACGACGACTACGAGCAGCGGCCCGCCTACGACGAGTCGGGCTACGACCAGTTCGGGTACGCCGCGGCCGACGACGATCCGCGCGGCCACACCGAGACGTCCGCGGCGGGACGGGACTGGACCGACTCCGCCGACCGTGCCGCCCCCGAGCCCGTCGGGATGTCCCCGGCCCGCCGGGCCCACGCCCGCTCGGCCCGGGGCCGCCGCACGCGCGGCCGGATCGTCGGGATGCTCGCCGTCGCGGCCGTGCTGGTTCTGCTCCTCGGCGGCGGGTTCTTCGCCTACCAGAAGTTCACCGGCCCCGACCTGCCGCCCGATTACACCGGTGCGGGCGGTCCGGCCGTCGTCGTGCAGGTGCACCCGGGTGACACCGCCGAGCAGATCGGCGCCGCTTTCAAGGAAGCGGACATCGTCGCCAGCTCCGACGCCTTCTACAACGCCGCCGTCCAGAACCCCGGCATGAACTCGTTGCAGCCGGGCTTCTACTCGATCGCCAGCAAGCTTCCCGCCCGCGAGGCCGTCGCCGCGCTGGTCGACCCCGCGAACCGGGTCGGGGCGCTGGTGATCTCCGAGGGCCGGCAGTTGCACGACATCCGCGATGTCAACACCGGTGCCGTGCGCAAGGGGATCTACACGCTCATCGCGGAGGCCAGTTGCCTCGAACGCGACGGGCAACGCACGTGTCTGACCTACGAGGAACTCGACGCCGCGGGTGCGAGCACCGACCTCGCCGCGCTCGGTGTGCCGGAATGGGCGCGGGCCGCCGTCGCGAACGTGCCCGACCGCAGCCGGCAGCTCGAGGGACTCATCGCGGCGGGGCGCTGGGACTTCGATCCCGGCGCCGGGGCAGCGGACATACTCCGGTACCTCGTCTCCACCAGCGCCGAGCGCTACGACGAGACGGGTATCACCCAGGCTGCGGCGAAGGTGGGACTGACGCCGTACGAGATGCTCGTCGCCGCGTCCCTCGTGGAACGCGAGGCGCTGCCGGACGACTTCTCGAAGGTCGCCCGGGTGATCCTCAACCGGCTCGAGATCGGGCAGCCGTTGCAGTTCGACTCGACGGTCAACTACGCCCTCGACGAAACCGAGCTGGCGACCACCGATGCCGACCGGGCGCAGGTCACCCCCTGGAACACGTACGCGAGCCCGGGACTGCCCGCCACCCCGATCTCGTCGCCGAGCATCGAGGCGCTGCAGGCCGTGGAGAACCCGGAGGCGGGGAACTGGACGTACTTCGTGACCATCGACGCTCAGGGCACGACCCTGTTCGCCGACAACTACGACGAACACCTGACGAATACGCAGCAGGCGCTGGACAGCGGAATCCTCGACAGTGGCAGATGACGACAGTGGCAGATGACATCGTGACCGGCGCCCGCAGGGCCGCGGTCCTCGGCAGCCCCATCGCGCATTCGAAGTCCCCGTTGCTTCACCTGGCTGCCTACCGGGCACTGGGTCTGACGGACTGGACCTACGAGCGCATCGAATGCACGGGCGAGGAGTTGCCGGCCCTCGTGTCGGGACTCGGGCCCGAGTGGGTCGGGGTGTCGGTGACGATGCCCGGCAAATTCGCGGCCCTCGAGTTCGCGACCGAGCGCACCGACCGGGCGGTGCTGATCGGCTCGGCGAATACCCTGGTGCGGACCGCGGACGGCTGGCGGGCCGACTGTACCGACGTCGACGGCGTCACCGGCGCGCTGCGCGCCGCCGGCGTCGGGGATCTGGCCGGCGCTTCGGCGGTGGTGGTCGGGGCCGGGGGGACCGCGCGGCCGGCCCTGGTGGGGCTCGCCGAGCTCGGGGTCACCTCGGTGACCGTCGTCGCCCGCAACGAGGTCCGGGCCGCCGAGACGTTCGACTGCGCCGAGGCGGTGGGTATGAAGCCGCGTTGGTTGCCGTTCGACGCCCCGGAACTCGCGGACGTGTGCGCCGGCGCTGGTGCGCTCGTGAGCACCGTGCCGGCGGCCGCGGCGGCGCCCTACGCGCAGCAGCTCGGCCGCGCACCGTTCGTCCTCGACGCGATCTACGACCCGTGGCCCACCCCGCTCGCCGAGGCCGCCACGGCGCATGGATCCGTCGTGGTGGGCGGCCTGCAGATGCTGCTGCATCAGGCATTCGGCCAGGTCGAGCAGTTCACCGGTCGACCCGCACCGAAGGCGGAGATGGCCGCGGCCCTCGCCGGTTGACGACGCGGCGGGTTCGGCTCCGGCCGGCACCGGCGACGGTCGTCGCATCCGGGGTGATCGATGGAGCGGGGGTCGATGCAGTACTGAGGAACGACTGCATCGACGCCACCCGCGCGACGCCGCGGGCCGTGCGACGGGACGGATCGCCGTCGCACGACCCGGTGCCGGGCGCGATCAGTAGTAGTCGGCCCGGGGGTTCCACGTCGAGATCGCCCAGATGACCACGACGTCCAAGGCGATGATCAGGATCGACCACCACGGGTAGTACGGCAACCACAGGAAATTCGCCAGAATGGACAGCGCGGCGATGATGATGGCCGCCACCCGTGCCCACGTCGCGCCGGTGATCAGCGCGATGCCGACGACGACGATCACGACACCCATGACGATGTGGATCCATCCCCAGGTCGTGAGATCGAACTTGAAAGTGTACTCCTGGCCCTGGACGATCACTTCGTCCTCGGCGACCGCCGCAATCCCCTGGAAGAACTGCAGGACTCCGATCGTGGCCATGATGACCGCGGCTCCGATCGACGTCCCCGCCGCGACGGCCTGTTTCGTGGACATGGGTTCCGGTTCGACATGCACGTTGTGTGACACGGTCGTCTCCCTCTCCGAACGGATCTGACGGGTCGAGTGTGCGCCGGGTTGCACAGGTCCAGCAGGGACTTTCGTCCCATTCTCGGTATCGGCGCGGTCACGCACCCCTCGCGCTCCTTCTTTCGGCGACGAGGCGGGAGCAATCCGGTTGCCTGCCCGAAGACAGCCTGCCCGAAAACCGGATGCGCGCAGACATGTGCGAGCTATCGTCGAACATGCAGTGGACCGGTTCTCCGTTCCCCGGTCGGCGTCGCCACCATGCGGGTGTGGCGCCGTGAAACCGCCCGAACTGCTGCCGAAGACCGATCCCGTCGCTGAAACGAGGCACCCGGTGACCGATTCCGACATCGACGAGATGGGTCCGGTCGACTATCTCGTCATCGAGTTCCCCGCCGACCGTCCGCCCGACGGGTCGGCGCTGCCCCTGCTGCGCGATCTCGTCGAGCGCGGCATCGTCCGAGTGCTGGACCTGGCGTTCGTCCAGAAGGATCCGGACGGCTCCGTCGCCGGGATCGACATCGCCGACGTCGGGCTCGAAGGCGAGGTCGATGTCACGCTGTTCGCGGAGGCCGCCTCCGGTCTGCTCGACGACACCGACTTCGCCGAAGCCGGCGCCGCACTCGAGCCGGGCTGTTCGGCGGCTGTGCTCGTGTACGAGAACACGTGGGCAGCACCCTTTGCTCGCGCTCTGCGCCGCAACGGCGCCCAGCTCGTCGCGTCGGGCCGGATTCCCGTGCAGAGCATCCTGTCGTCCCTGGATCGGATCGAGTCCGAAAGCTGAGAACAGACAGAGGGATTCGGCTACGTCGATCCTTCGAGTATGCAGAGGAGTGCGTCATGCCCGGACTGCTGCGGGGCGTCGCCCGCACGGCCGTGGTGGCGGGAACCGCCACCGCCGTCTCCAACCGTGTGTCCCGGCGACAGGGCCAGCGCTGGGCGGGGCAGGAGCAGGCGCGATACGAACGCTACGAGCAGTATCCGCCTGAACCCGCCCCGCCGCCCGCCGCCCCGGCCGCGCCCGTCGCCCAAGGAGGGACGGACCGGATCGCCGCATTGAAGGACCTCGCCGAGCTGAAGGCGCAGGGCGTGCTCACCGAGGCCGAGTTCGAAGCCGAGAAGGCCCGAATCCTGGCTTCCTGACCAGCCGACGGCACGCCCGACCGCGGTGAATCATCCTGCGGGCGGGCGTGTCCCGGCGCCTTCGGGCCCCACATGCTCGAAGTCTCGGTCATCCGCTTCCCGAGTCGTACGTGCGGCCGGATCGTAGGTGCGCGATCGTGATTCGCTGTCAGCGGTGATGGACACGCTGCGGTGCCACTGCGGCCGCGACGGGGATGGGGGCCGTCGGCGCCGAACGTCGGCGTCGCCGCAGTACCTTCTCGCCTTCGATGACGACCGGAACGAGGAGCGACCAACCCACGCAGGCGAGCCACTGGCCGCCGGTCAGTGAGGTGGTCATCAGCAGATCCTGGAGGAAGCCGGCCTCGACGGCGAACACTGTGACGACGACGGGGATGGACAGGATTCCGAGCGCCCTCAGGACCGGAGCGGTCATCCCCGAGTCCGGGTCTCGGCGCAGGGCGAGTCCGCTCAGGATGGAACCGAACGACAAGACCACGAATGCGGTCGTCATCGGGACGTTGGCCGCGGTGGGGCTCATCTCGCCGGGAGCGAGGAGCATCGCAGCGAGGGTGACGGCGAACTGCAGGATGCCATATGCCAGCCACTGCAGTAGCGCCGTGCGGTTCGCGATCGGCACCCCGGGGTCGCGGGGCGTCTTGGTCATCAGGTTCGGCGGTGGCGGGTCGAGCATGATGACCGCAACCGGAAAGAGGGTGATGAAGAAGTGCTGGAACAGCACCATCAGCGGCGTGAGCGCGACGCCGTCGTTGATGTCGAAGATGCTCGCGACGAGGAACAGCAGGACGAGTGAGAACAGCTTGGACATCTGGTAGCGGATGTAGGACACGATCTTGTCGTAGATGCTGCGTCCCAACCTGATCGCGGTGATCAACGTCCCGAAGTTGTCGTCCGTGAGCACCATCTTGCCGGCCTGCTTGGTGACCTCGCTGCCCGAGCCCATGGCCACCCCGATGTCGGCCTTCTTCAGGGCCGCGGCGTCGTTGACGGCATCGCCGGTCATGGCCACTACCGCGCCGCTCCGCTGCATGAGGTCGGCCAGCCGCAGCTTGTCCTGCGGAGTGACGCGGCCGAAGACGTGCAGGTTCGGCAACGCTGCCGTCAGTTCCTCGTCCGACATGGCGTGCAGTTCGGCCCCGCCGATCGCGCCCGGCCCGAGACCGAGTTCGGCACCGATCGCCGACGCTGTGATCGCGTGGTCGCCGGTGATCATGCGGACCTCGATGCCGGCCGCTCGCGCGGTGCGGACCGAGTCGACGGCCTCCGGGCGAAGCGGATCGATGATGCCGACCATCCCGACGAAGATGAGCTCACCGACGAACGACATCGGGTCGGCCTGCACCGCCTCTTCCCGACCGTCGAGCAGGCGGACCGCGAACGCCAGCACGCGCAACCCCTGCTCCGAGAGAGTTCGGTTGGCCGCGCCCAGGTCGTCGCGGACCTCCTCGATCGGTACCTCCCGACGGCCCGGCTGGTAGGCGCTGGTGCAGCGGGCGAGGACGACATCGGGTCCACCCTTGACGAGTTCCACGAATCGGGTGGTGCCGTCGACCGGTAGGTGGTGGAACGTCGCCATGAACTTGTAAGCGGAGTCGAACGGCACCTCCGCGACCCGCGGATACGTCCGCCGGGTCAGCGGAGCGTCGATCCCGATCTTCGCGGCGAGCACCACGAGCGCGGCCTCGGTGGGATCGCCGACGATGTCGCCGGTGTCGGAGACGGTGGCGTCGCTGTCCAGGCACAGGCCGTACGCGAGCAGGGTGAAGTCCGGAACCTCCAGGCCAGCAGCCTGGGCAATCCTCCCCGTCTTGTCGTAGCCCTCGCCGTCCACGGTGTACCAGCGGCCGTGGAAGTACAGGGACCGGACGGTCATCTGGTTCATGGTCAAGGTGCCGGTCTTGTCCGAGTTGATCGCGCTGGTGGCACCGAGTGTCTCGACGTCGGTGAGGTTCTTCACGACGGCCTTGGCGTCCGCCAGTTGACGAGCCCCGAAGGCGAGCATGGCCTGGACGAACGTGGGCAGACCGGTGGGGATGGCGGACACCCCCATGGAGATGCCCAGCAGCAGCAGCGTCGCCAGTTCCTGCCCCCGAACCAACCCGATGATCACGATGATCGCGACCGCAGCCCACGCAATGATCCCGAGAATCTTGGTCAGTGAGTCCAGCTCGCGCTGAAGCGGCGACTTGCTCGGTGCGACGGCCGACAGCATCGACGCGATCCGGCCCATCTCCGTGTGCATGCCGGTTTCCGTGACGATCATCGTGGCGGTGCCCCGGGTGACCGACGTGTTCTGGAAGACCATGTTGCTGCGGTCGCCGAGGGCGACATCGGTGGTGTCGAGCGTGTGGGGGTCCTTCGGGACGGGGGTACTTTCACCCGTCAGCGCCGCCTCCTGCGTCTCGAGGGTGGCCGTCGTGAGCAGCCGACCGTCGGCGGGCACGATGTCGCCGGCCTCCACTTGCACGATGTCGCCCGGGACGAGGTCGGTGGCGGCGAGCTGAACCAGGATGCCGTCACGGATCACGCGCGTCTGCGGGGTCTGCATCCTCGCGAGCGCATCGACGCTGGCACGAGCCTTCAGTTCCTGTTGCGTGCCCAGCACGATGTTGAGTCCGACGAGCACCACGACCACGATCGCCGTCGGTACCTCACCGATGACGATGCTGACGACGGCGACCGCGACCAGCATCAGGTTCATCGGATCTTCGAGCTGCCGAAGCGCGATCGCCCACATCGACGGTCCGGGCTCGGAGGCGATCTCGTTGAGGCCGTACCGGCGGCGGCGGGCACCGGCTTCTCCCGCGGTCAACCCCGAGTGCCGATCCGAGTTCAGCACCGCGACAACGGTATCCGGCTCCTGGACGTGCCAGGTGTTCCGCTCGGCCTGCACGTCGTCGGTGTCGGTGGGATGCCCCTGATCCGGGGGGTGTTCGGTGAGAGCCATGATCGCTTCTCCTCGCCGGAGACGACTCGTCGGAGACGACTCCTCAGAAGGGCGTGGGGATCCAGTGCAGTTGCTGCCTGGGCGTCCGGTATCCGTGCGGACCCCGACGCTCCGGCAGGGTGATGTCGCGGTGTTCGAGCGGTTCGTAGGGAATCTGGCTCAGCAGGTGGCTGACGACATTGAGCCGGCCGCGCTTCTTGTCGTCGTTGTCGGCGACATACCAGGGTGCCCAGCCGGTGTCGGTGTAGCGGAACATCTCGTCGCGTGCCCGCGAATAGTCGTACCACCGGCTGTACGACTGTAGATCGAGGTCCGAGAGTTTCCAGATCCTGCGCGGATCGTCGATCCGGCGTTGCAGCCGCACCGTCTGCTGTTCCTGACTCACCTCGAGCCAGTACTTGAGCAGAACGATGCCCGAGTCGACGATCGCCCGTTCGACCGCGGGCGTCATCTCGAGGAAGTGCCGCGCTTCCTCGTCGGTACAGAACCCCATCACCCGTTCGACTCCCGCGCGGTTGTACCAACTGCGGTCGAAGATCACCACCTCGCCACCGGCCGGCAGATGCGGAAGGTACCGCTGCACGTACATCTGGCTCTTCTCGCGCTCGGTCGGCGCGGGCAGGGCGACCACGCGGAACACACGCGGGCTGACGCGTTCGGTGATCGCCTTGATGACGCCGCCCTTTCCGGCGGTGTCGCGGCCCTCGAACAGAATGCAGACTTTCGCGCCGGAGGATCTGACCCATTCCTGCATGGCGACGAGTTCACCCTGGAGCGGTTTGAGACGTCGTAGATACTCCTTGTTCTTCATCGGCTTCTTCGCCGGCGTTCCCGGTTCCGCAGCGGGCGAACGGAGCTCCCCGGCTTCGTCAACGCGCTTCCGGCCGTGGCCGCCCTTCGGTGCCTTCTTCCGGGCCGATTTGGAACCCATGACCGAATCTCCCGATGTGTGGACTGGAGGCGAGGGGCCTCATCGAACGGCCGGCACTTCCGGAGCGATCGCCGGAAGGTGCATGGAAGCGATTTTCCATCAGTGCCGAGAAATCCGCCGGATTTCGACCATTTCGCCGGCTCGATCGGGGCGACGCAACGGCGGCGGTGGACGCTCGAAATTGCCACCTTGGGTTCTTCGAATGCCCCAGAATGTCACTGGCCACGTTGTGCACGAGTCAGTGCATCTCTTTGTCGAGCGGAAGGGCTCGCCATGCCGGACAGTCTCGACTCTCCGCGCCCGTCCTCGACCCTGCGGCGGATGCTCGTGCCGCTCGCTCTGGCACAGTTCATCTGCAGCTTCGCCGGGTCGAACATGAACGTGATGATCAACGACATCAGTGCGGATCTCGGGACGACCGTGCAGGGTGTGCAGACCGCGATCACCGTGTTCCTGCTGGTGATGGCCGCGTTCATGATCCCCGGAGGCAAGCTGACCGACCGGTGGGGGCGTAAGCGGTGCTTTGTGCTCGGTCTCGTTCTGTACGGCATCGGAGCATTGATCAGCGCGGTCTCGCCCAACCTCGGGGTACTGATCATCGGCAACTCGATCCTCGAAGGGGTGGGCACCGCGCTGCTGATTCCGCCGGTGTACATCCTCACCACGATGCTCTTCAGTGATCTGACCTCTCGAGCGCGGGCATTCGGTGTCATCACCGGGATGGGCGGCATCGGAGCGGCAGCAGGTCCGCTGATCGGTGGTGTCATCACCACCGGCATCGACTGGCGCGCGGCCTTCGTGTTCCAGGCGCTGATCATCGGAGCCATCCTCGTGCTCAGCCGGGGGATCGTGGACCCGGTGCCTCCCGACCCGGCGCGACCGTTCGACGCCGTCGGCGCCCTCCTTTCCGCCGCCGGCCTGGTCTGTCTCGTGATGGGGATCCTGCAGGCAGACACCGATGTCGTCCTGATGGCGATCCTGGTCGTGGTGGGAGCGCTGTTCATCATGGGGTTCCTGCTGTACGTGCGGGCCCGTGAACGGGCCGGCAAGGAGCCACTGCTGTCGCTGTCACTGTTCCGCAACCGCACCTCGAACCTCGCGCTGGTGACGCAGAACATCCAGTGGCTGCTGCTGATGGGGATCGCGTTCGTCGTTTCCGCCTTCCTGCAGGTCGTCCGGGGATACAACGCGATCGAGACCGGCGTGATCTTCACCGCGGCCACCGCCGGCATCCTCGGTGCCTCGCTCGTGGCGGAGCGGCTGACGGCGAAGTACCCGCAGCGCACGCTGATCACAGCCGGGTTCGTCACCACCCTCGCGGGTGTCGGTGTCCTTCTCCTGCTCGTGCGGGCTTGGACGAGTGCATGGGCATTCACGCCAGGGCTGCTGCTCATCGGCATCGGACTCGGGACGATGCTGACGCCGTCGGTCAACGTGGTGCAGTCCGCATTCGCGGAGGAGCGTCAAGGCGAGATCTCGGGGTTGTCGCGGTGCGTATCCAATCTCGGATCGTCGCTGGGTACGGCTGTGGCGGGTACCGTCCTGGTCGCCGGGTTGACCTCGCCCGACCGCGCGTACGCGCTGGCCATGACAGTGCTGGCCGTCCTCGGTCTGATCGGGTTGGTGGCGGCGCTGCTTCTCCCCGGCACACCCGATCGAACTCCGGCACCACGTTGACGGTTTCGGGGGCTTTGCGTATATGGGCGGCGTACGATATGTACGGTCGTCCCGCAAAAGGGGCCACATGGATGCGAGATGAGCATGCCGGGTGCTGGTGCCGACGCTGTCACGGTCGATCGGCTTACCACCGATTTCGGTGGCGATGTACCACCCGCGGTCCTCGAGGCCGCGGTGGTGGTGGGCGTCGGTAATTCGAGCGGGGTTCCGGAGTCGGATCTGCCGGAACCCGGGGGACGGTTCCTCCGTCGGGGTCCGCTGAACTCGGTCGAGTCGCGGACGACGGCGGTACCGTAGCGCGCCGGGATCGCCGTAGCAGGATCCGAGAATTTCATTCCGGCCGGCTTCGGGAAATCACCTTGCCGGTCCGGTCGAGGAGGCTGACCTGATGGATTCCTTCTGGGATTACGTGTGGTACACGGTCGTCGTATTCGCCTTCGTGGCGTATCTGATCGTGCTGTTCCAGATTCTCGTCGACCTGTTCCGCGATCACACCGTATCCGGCTTCGCCAAGGCGGTGTGGGTGGTCGTGCTGGTGCTCTTCCCGTACATCAGCGCACTGGTCTACCTGATCGTCCGAGGCCGGGGGATGGCGCTACGGGCGCAGCAGGCACAGGCGGAAGCCAAGCAGGCCACCGACGAGTACATCCGGAACGTCGCGGCCGGCAAGTCCCCGGCCGAGCAGATCGCCGACGCCAAGGCGCTACTCGACTCGGGTGCGATCACGGCCGCCGAGTTCGAGCACCTCAAAGCTCAGGCGCTGGGACGGGGTACCGCTGGTCGTGACGGCGTCCCCGTCGGCTGAGTCGCGAGCGGGACCGGAAGTCCGGTGCGATCGTCCTTTCATCATGTCGGTGAGGGCAGGTGGCCGGCAGTCGAATTCGTGATCGGGTCCGTTGCGGCAGAAGTAGATTCCAACTCTCGGGGACGGATCCGGCGGAGTCGGCCGGTGCACGCGGAAGGAGTGCGACATGGTCTACAGTGCCCTCGACCCGAGGAGCGATGTCCGTCCCGCGTCGGCGCGGTCGGCTCCGCAGCCGGCCACCAGCGACCTGAGGCGGGTCCGCACCCGGGACGTGCCCCCACCGGGCGGGGACGAAGCCGTGCAGCTCGAGCTGATCGTCACTCGCCTCGCCGTGCGCTTTCCGTCGATGTCGCGCGGCGACATCGAGGTCGTGGTGCGGACCGTCGAGAAGCGGTTCGCCGACGCGAAGGTCCGGGACTTCCTGTCCCTGTTGATCGAGAAGGCAGCCCGCCGCGAGATCGATGAGGGCACAGCGTCGTCTCGGATCGAACTCGCGTAGGCGGACGGCGATGACAGCGCACGGACCCAGGGTGGAGGACGAACCGGCGGCGAGCACGCCCGGGAAGCAGAACAGCGGAGTCCGTGCTGCCGGCACCGAGCCCCAGGACGCGCCGAGTGCGGACGACACGGATCGCGAGACCGGGCGCCGCCGGAGGTTGCTGTTCGTCACCCTTCCGGGGTGCTGGGGCGCACTGCTCTTCGCGTGCCTGTCGTTCACGCCGTCGCTGCTGCCTCGAGGAGGCCTGCTCCAGGGCGTGATCTGCGGCATCACCGCCGCGATCGGCTACGGGCTGGGAGTATTCGCGGCGTACGTGTGGCGCGCCTTCGCCGATCGCGGTCCCCGGCGCCCGCGGCGCGGCTCCTGGTACGTCTTCCTCGCCGCGGCGACGGTGCTGTTCGTCGGCTCCTTCGCCGCCGGACAATACTGGCAGCACCAGATCCGCACGTTGATGGGAGTCACCGAGTACAACGTCGCGCTCGTCGTCCTCTCGCCGTTCGTGGCAGTGCTCGTCTTCGGTCTCCTGCTCGCGATCGGACGTGGCGTGCGGGGCGCGTACCGGTGGCTGACCACTCTGCTCGACAGATGGATCGGGCATCGCGCGGCGAGGGTGCTCGGGTGGATCGCGGTCGCCTGGCTGGTCTACGCGGTCGTCTCGGGTGTGCTGCTCGGTGGCCTCGTCAACGTCGCCAACTCCGCATTCTCTCTGCGCGACACCACGACTCCCGAGGGCGTGCAGCAACCCGAGACGAGCCTGCGATCGGGTGGACCGGGTTCGGTGGTGCCGTGGGACTCGTTGGGGTACCAGGGGCGCACCTTCATCGGCTCGGGCCCCACCACCGAGGAGATCGCACAGTTCGTCGGCCGCCCGGCTGTGGAGCCGATTCGGACGTATGCCGGTCTGGCGTCGGCGGACGACTCCGAGGCTCGGGCAGCGGCGGCGGTCCAGGATCTGGAGCGTGCCGGAGGCTTCGAGCGGGCGAATCTGCTCGTGGTCACGACCACGGGGAGCGGGTGGGTGGACCCGGCGCTGGTGGATTCGTTCGAGTACCTCACCGGGGGCGACGCGGCGACCGTGACGGTCCAGTATTCGTACCTGCCGTCGTGGATCTCCTATCTGGTGGACCAATCGAAGGCTCGGCAGGCCGGTCGCGATCTGTTCGACGCGGTGTACGACGTGTGGTCGAAGCTGCCCCAGGACGCCCGTCCCCGACTGTTCGTCGCCGGAGAGAGTCTCGGCTCGTTCGGCGGCGAGACCGCCTTCAGCGGCGAATACGATCTGCGTAACCGCACCTCGGGAACCGTGTTCGCCGGGCCCCCCAACTTCAACACGCTGTTCCGGGAATTCAGCGACCGGCGTGAACCCGGCAGTCCGGAGGTCGAACCGGTCTACAAGGACGGGCGCACCGTGCGGTTCACCAACGATCCGCAGGGCGGCATTCCTCCCGCGGATCGTCCGTGGGACGGCAGCCGGGTGCTGTACCTGATGCATCCGTCCGATCCCATCGTGTGGTGGAGCCCGAATCTGATTCTCCGCGAACCGGACTGGATCGGGGAGGCACCCGGCCGGGACGTGCTCGAGGACATGGTCTGGATTCCGTTCGTCACGTTCTGGCAGGTCACCGCCGATCTGCCGTTCTCCACCGGAGTGCCCGGCGGCCACGGCCACAAATACACCGGCGAGTACGTCGACGGCTTGAACACGGTCGTGCAACCGGTGGGGATCACCACCGAGCAACTCGCCACCCTCCGGGACATCATCGACGCGGGGGAGTAGGGCACCGGTCGATGCGGATCGCCGTCCTCCCGCGCACGGCGTTCGGGATCCGGTCGACGCAGCGCGGCACGAGCGGCCGCGTCCCGTCGGATGCCGGCGAGGCCGTGCCACGAAATTCGTTCGCGCGGCAGCAGGTATGCGGACTGCCCGAAGTGCGGTGAGCGCCCTGTGGGCGGTGCCATACTTGCGGAATGTCTCGGAGGCGAGCTCTCGCTCGACTGCCCGGAGTCGAGACGGTACGCGGCTACCGTCGGGACTGGCTGCGCTCGGATCTCGTCGCGGGTCTCGTTCTCACTGCCCTGTTGATCCCCGCCGGCATGGGATACGCCGAGGCGGCGGGACTGCCCGCGTACGCGGGGCTTTACGCGACGATCGTTCCGCTGCTCGCCTACGCGATCGTGGGGCCGTCCAAGATCCTCGTCCTCGGCCCCGATTCGTCGCTGGCGCCGTTGATCGCGGCGGCGGTGGTGCCGCTGGCCGTGACCGACGACCCCGAGAGCGCCCTCGCATTGGCCGGCGTCCTCGCCGTGCTCGTGGGTGCCATCATGATCGCGGGCGGATTCCTGAACCTCGGCTTCGTCACCGAGCTGCTGTCCAAGCCGTTGCGGCTGGGATACCTCAACGCCATCGCGCTCGTCGTCATCGTCGGGCAGTTGCCGAAGCTGCTGGGCTTCTCGGTGGACGCGTCCGGGTTGCTCGGTGAGATCGGCGCGATCGCCCGCGCGGTGGGGGACGGGCAGGTGGATCCGACAGCTGCCTGGGTCGGAGTCGCATCGCTGCTGGTCATCGTGGGTTTCAAGGTGCTGCATTCGAGGGTCCCGGGGGTGCTCGTCGCGGTCGTGGGAGCCGTGATCGTGGCCGCGGTGGCGGATCTGAGCGACGACATCGACATGGTCGGCGCACTGCCCGAGGGCCTGCCGCGTCCCTCGTTCGGCGGGGTCGACTGGGGTGACGTCGCGTCTCTGGTGGGACCGGCCGCGGGCATCGCGCTGATCGCATTCGCCGACTCCGGTGTGCTCTCCCGCACCTTCGCTGCCCGGCGGGGGGAAAGCGTCGACGGGAACACGGAGATGAAGGCGATCGGGGTCGCCAACGTGGCCAGTGGCATGTTCGGGGGGTTTCCCATCTCTGCCAGCGGATCGCGCACGCCTGTGGCAGAGCAGAGCGGGGCGCGTACCCAGCTTGCCGGCGTGGTCGGCGCCGTGGCGGTGCTGTTGTTCGTCCTCCTGGCACCGGGAGTGACCGCGTACCTGCCCCAGGCGACCCTCGGAGCGGTGGTGATCGTCGCGGCGACGGCGCTGGTCGACGTCCGCGGGCTGGTGCAGATGTGGCGTATGAGCCGGACGGAGGCGTTGCTCGCGGCCGCGGCATTCGTCGGCGTCGCACTGGTGGGAGTCCTGCAGGGCATCCTGGTCGCGATCGGACTGTCGTTCCTCGCGGTGGTGGTGCGGGTGTGGCAGCCGTACCGGGCCGAATTGGTGGCCGTGCCCGATCGGGAGGGCTTCCACGACCTCGCCCGTCATCCCGAGGGCCGGCGCATCCCGGGATTGGTCATCGTCCGATTCGACGCACCGCTGTTCTTCGCCAACGGGGAGATGTTCGATCGCTACGTTCGCTCGCTGGTGACCGATTCTCCCCGTCCGGTCGAATGGGTCGTGCTCGCCGCCGAACCCATCATCGGATTGGACACCACCGCGGTCGACGAACTCGTCGACCTCGACCGCTACCTGGAGAGTTGCGGCATCAGGCTGGGGTTCGCGGAGATGAAGGGCCCGATCAAGGATCGGCTGGTGCGGTTCGGTGTGGGCGACCGCTTCGATCCGTCCCGCTTCCATCCCACGCTCGAGGCTGCCGTGGACGCCTTCGAGTCCCGCGATCGGCTGCACGACCCGATCCGACCGGGAGACGACGACGGCGCGGAATCGTGACACCCGGAGCGGTCCGCTCGACCGAACGGCACGTCGCTGTACGACGGTCCCACGATGTGACCTGCGAGCCACGGCTCGATCCGGTTGAGGAGAAAGGTGGGATCCGATGGGAACCGATACGCACGCGCTGCTTCACGGCCCGTTGTTCTCGCGCCGTCGACCGTTGGACCGCGAGAACGCGGCGAGTCGGATCAGCGCCTACGTCTACGGCAATGTCCTCGTCCTTGCGGCGCTGGTGCCGATCGCCACTTCGAGTGAGCGCGTCGGGATTCTCGTCGTCCTCGGCACGGCCCTGTCCACCTTCCTTGCCCATGCCTTCGCCGAAGGCGTGGGTCAGAGTGTCCGAGAAGGAATCACGGTGACTCGAGCGGACAAGATCCGCGAGCTGCGCAACTCCGTACCGATTCTCAGTTCCGCTGTGCTGCCGTGTGCAGTCCTCGGGACCGCGCTGCTGGGATGGCTCGAGCCGAGGACCGCCCAGATCGTGGCCGAAGTCGCGGTGCTGGTCCGCATCGGAGGAATCGTGTGGGTCATCGGCCGGTTGAAGGGCGAACGTCCCACCCGTGCGTCGGTGGTTGCTGCTGCGCTCTTGACCGCGATCGCGACCGTCGTCGTGATCGTGAAGATCGTGCTCACTCACTGACCCTTGTCACGAGGGGGTACCGGACCGCTCGGTTCCGGCGGCAACCTCGGCATTCTCGAGCCGGGGATGGCGCCGGTGTGATGCAATGAGGTGGTGTGCAGATGGATGGCCTACTCGGGCGATCCGATCCTCGTGGAGGACTTGCTGTTCAAGCCCGAGCATTCCCTGATCGACCAGAGCCTGCACTCGCGGCTCGGGGCGACCACCACCAACGGTGACGGATTCGGGATCGGGTGGTACGGCGAGGAGGACGAGCCGGCCGTGTTCAAAGGGGTCGATCCGGCGTGGAACGACCGCAATCTCCGGGAACTCGCCGCCCATGTGCGCACGCCGCTGCTCCTCGCGCACATCCGCGCCTCGACGGGCACACCGGTTCAGCGCAGCAACTGTCATCCGTTCCGTCACGGCCGTTGGCTGTGGATGCACAACGGGGTGCTGAGCGAATTCCGGCGCATCAAACGCGATCTGGTGCTGGCGGTCGATCCGGAACTGTATCCGGACATCGAGGGGTCGACGGATTCGGAGGTACTGTTCTTCCTCGCCCTGACCTTCGGCTTGTCGGACGATCCGATCACCGCGGTCTCCAGGGCCGTCGGGACCGTCGAACATGTCGCTCGCGCCAAGGGCGTCGACGACCCGGTGCAGATGACCGTGGCCACCACCGACGGCGAATCCCTGTGGGTCTTCCGGTACTCGAGCGTGGGCCGCAGCCGCTCGCTGTTCTTTTCCACGGCGGTCGACAAGGTCCGGGCGCTGCATCCGGAGGTGGAGGTGCTGCATCGCCTCGGCCCCGAGACCCGCTTCGTGGTCTCCGAACCACTGCGCGACCTGCCGGGTGCCTGGAACGAGGTGCCCGAGGCGTCCGTCGGAATCGTCCGGCCCGGGGCGGACGAGATCCTCCCGTTCCGGCCGCTCGAGCCGGTCTGACATTCACCGGAAGGAATGTCGCGAGTCGTGCTGGGCACCCGGCCCGGCGGACACATCCGGCAATCAGGAGGAGGCGGCGTGTACACGTACAAGGTGATCGAAGTTCGCGAGAAGATGCTCGGCGGCAAGATGTCGGGTGACAAGCTCGAGCGGCTCCTCAACGAACAGGCCCGACAGGGGTGGCGCTTGAAGGCGATCACGTCGGCGGACATCAAGGGCCGGCTCGGTCCAGGCGGCGTCGAGGGAATGCTCGTGACGTTCGAGCGCGAAGACTGAGACACGCCGGCGGCGCCCGGCGCGTCACCGGAACCGCACGTGTGTGCATCACCGGCGGTACACGACCGACCAGCGGGAGTATGCGATGCGTATCGAAGACTACGGTCTGATCGGAGATCTGCAGAGTGCCGCGCTCGTCGGCCGCGCCGGCAACATCGACTGGTTGTGCCTGCCTCGGTTCGATTCGCCGTCGTGCTTCGCCGCGCTGGTCGGTGACGATCGGCACGGGCACTGGAGTCTGCGCCCGGCAGCCGAGATCACGGGGGTCACGCGGCGGTACCGCCCCGGAACGCTCATCCTGGAGACCGACTTCGAGACCGCGGACGGTGCGGTCCGCGTGATCGACTTCATGCCGCGCCGCGGCGACGGACCTCCGCGGCTCATGCGCATCGTCGAGGGGTTGCGCGGCAGGGTGTCGATGCGGATGCGTCTGTCGCTCCGACCGGACTACGGCACGATCACGCCTTGGGTCGAGCCCGCTGCCGACGGTGTACTCGCCACCGCGGGACCCGACTCGTTCCGGCTGAGTACTCCGGTGCCGCTGGGGATATCGGATGGTGATGCGACGGCGGACTTCACCGTCGCCGAGGGGCGACGCGAGCGCTTCACGCTGTGCTGGCACTACTCCTTCGGTCCCCCGCCGTCGGTCGAGGACGCGGACTCGGCGCTGGCCCGCACGCAGGCGTGGTGGCACGAGTGGAGCAGCCGGCTCGAGTACGCCGGACCGTACCGGGACGAGGTACTCACCTCCCTCATCGTGCTCAAGGCCATGACCTACGAGGTGACCGGCGCGCTGATAGCAGCGCCGACGACGTCCCTGCCCGAGGACATCGGGGGAGTGCGCAACTGGGACTACCGGTTCTGCTGGATCCGTGACTCTGTGCTGGCCCTGGAATCCCTTCTCGCCGGCGGATACACCGAGGAGGCGTTCTCGTTCCGCAGTTTCCTCCAGCGGGTCGGCACGGGAGACCCCGCGAAGATCCAGATCATGTACAGCATCGGCGGTGAGCGGCGCTTGACGGAGTTCGAGCTGCCCGACATGCCGGGATACGAGGGATCCGCCCCGGTACGGGTCGGCAACGCCGCCTCGGAACAGTTCCAGCTCGACGTCTACGGCGAACTGATCGGCGTCGCCTTCCTCAGCACCGAGGCCGTGGGGCGGGTCGAACCGCACCTGTGGCCGCGCTGGCGCACTCTGATCGAATACGTCGAGTCGATCTGGGGTGAACCCGACGACGGAATCTGGGAGACCCGCGGGCCGCGGCGGCACTTCACCCAGTCGAAGGTGATGGCATGGGTGGTGTTCGACCGGGCGGTCCGCCTGGTCGAACGTTACGACCTGGACGGTCCGGTCGAACGGTGGAGGCGGCTACGGGACGAGATCCACGACGAGGTGTGCGAGCGCGGCTACGATGCGCAGCGCAACACCTTCACCCAGTACTACGGATCGGAGGAACTCGACGCCAGCGTGCTGACGATTCCGCTCGTCGGCTTCCTGCCGGGCACCGACGAGCGGGTGACCGGCACGATCGACGCGGTCACCCGCGAACTCGGGCGCGACGGGTTCGTCTCGAGGTACTCGACCTCCCGGACGGACGACGGTCTGCCCGGCGACGAAGGCCAGTTCCTGGCGTGCTCGTTCTGGCTGGTCGCTGCGCTCGCCCGCAACGGCCGTCTTCAGCAGGCTCGGACGTTGTTCGAGCGGCTCGCCGCCTTGAGCAACGATCTCGGGTTGCTGGCGGAGGAGTACGACGTCGGACGTCGTCGCCAGGTCGGCAACTTCCCGCAGGCGTTCAGCCACCTGACCCTGATCGGTGCGGCCTACGCGATCGCCGCGGCAGAGGGCGCAGCCGACGAGAGGTGACCGGGTACGCGGCACGAGATGTCAGGACTGCCGGCCGTGCCTCGGCACGGCCGGTGGAGGTCAGGACGAGTCTCGCGCGGACAGTTCCTCGAGCAGGATCGGCACGCCGAGGTTGAGCGAGTGGATGCCGACGGTCGTGGCGAGTTTGAGGACTTCGAGAATTTCGTGTGCGGTGACGCCCAGATCGAGTGCGGCTCGGATGTGCCGCTGCAGTCCGGGGCCGTACATGTGGGTGCAGGAGGCATCGACCGCAATGCACAGCAACTGGACGACCTGCGGCGGGAGCACACCGCTTTCGTAGGGTTGCAGCGTGGCAGTCAGGTAGTGCTCGGTCCATCCGGGATCGAGTTCGTCGAGTCCGTCCCACAACGGGTTCCAACTTCCTTCGCGCTTGAGGCGGTCGACGATGGACGAAGCTGCGTCGTGGGTTGTCATCGGCCACTGCCCTGACCTGCGACGGCTGGAACCAGTTCGCGTTTGAGGATTTTTCCGGTGGCGGTCATGGGCAGTACGGTGGCGAACTCGATGTGGCGCGGGTACTTGTAGCCGGCCATCTGCTCCTTGCACCAGGCGATCAGCTCGGGTTCGGTGATCTGTGCGCCCGGTTCGCGGATGACGAACGCTTTGACCTCCTCGCCGTGACGTTCGTCGGCGACTCCGACGACGGCGGCGAGGGAGACGGCCGGGTGGGTCATGAGGACCTCTTCGATCTCGCGCGGGTAGACGTTGAAGCCGCCGCGGACGATGAGGTCCTTGGCGCGGTCGACGATGTAGTAGAACCCGTCCTCGTCACGCCGGGCCAGGTCGCCGGTGCGCAGCCAGCCGTCGCGCATCACCTCGGCGGTCGCCTCGGGTCGTCCGAGGTAGCCGGTCATGATGTTGTGGCCGCGCAGGACGAGTTCTCCGACGCCGTCGTGGACGGGATTCCAGTGTTCGTCGACGAGGGCGGCCTCGATGCCCCACACCGGTACGCCGATCGAACCGGGACGCGGGGCGCGTTCGGGGTCGCTGAACATTGCCAGCGGTGACGTCTCGGACAGGCCGTAGCCTTCGAGGATCTGGACATCGAACCTGTCCTTGAACTGCGTGAGGATCTCCACCGGCAGCGCCGCGCCGCCGGAGATCGCCCGACGCATGGTCCGCGCGATCTTTTCGACGTCGACGCCGGCCGCCTTCGCGGCGTCGAGCGCACCGAGCAGCGCCCAGTACATTGTCGGCACCCCGGCGAACACGGTGATGTCGTGCTCGTCCATCAGGTGCAGCGCCGCGGGGGCGTCGAAGCGGGGCATGAGCACGCAGGTGGCACCGACCGACAGTGCGGCGTTCATCGTCACGGTCTGGCCGAAGGAGTGGAACAGCGGCAGGGTGAGCAGATAGGTGTCCGGACGCTGCGGGGTGCTGTCGAACAGGCGGTTCGCGGTCAGGGCGTTGAGCACCATGTTGGCGTGGGTCAGTTCGGCGCCCTTGGGCCGGCCGGTGGTGCCGCTGGTGTAGAGGATCACGGCGGTGTCGACGGGTTCGCGCACGGCGGTGGCGAACGTGTCCGGCTGTTCGGCGGTGGCGTGGGCCAGGGTGGCGATACCGTCGAGCGGGGACGGGGCCTGCGGATCGCGGGTGATCAGCAGCATGGTGCGGCAACGGTCGGCCCGGTCGAAACCGGCCCTGCCGTATTCGCCGACGGGAAGTTCCGCGGTCCCTTCGAAGCAGAGGTAGAGGGCGGCACCGGAATCGTCGAGGTGATAGGCGATCTCGCGAGGCTTGAGCTGAACGTTCAGGGGCACGACCACCGCGCCGGCCTTGAGGATGCCGTAGTAGACGGCGGGAAACTGGGGGACGTTCGGGCACGAGAGCGCGACCTTGTCGCCCGGCGCGACGCCCTCGGCGACGAGCAGGTTGGCGATCCGGTTGGCCTGCGCGTCGAGTTGCGCGTAGGTGAGTCGTTCGCTGCGAGGACCAGCGCGGTCCGGTCGGGGTAGCGGCGCGCGGAGTCCTCCAGTAAGACGGAGAGATTGAGCATACGAATCGATGTCCTGTCGGAAGGGGGACGAGGGGATCAGACGAGGGGAGCGCCGGTGGCGGCGCGGACCTGCTCGTCGGTGACGCCGGGCGCGGTCTCGACCAGGACCAGTCCGTGGTCGGTGACGTCGACGACCGCGAGATCGGTGACGATGCGCTGCACCACGGCTCGGCCGGTGAGGGGCAGCGTGCACTTCTCGACGATCTTCGGATTGCCGTGCTTGTCGGTGTGTTCCATGAGCACGATGACCTTGGCGGCGCCGTGGACGAGGTCCATCGCCCCGCCCATGCCCTTGACCATCGCGCCGGGCACCATCCAGTTCGCGAGGTCACCGGTGGCCGAGACCTGCATCCCGCCGAGCACCGCGGTGTCGATGTGACCGCCGCGGATCATCGAAAAGCTCGTCGCCGAATCGAAGAACGACGCGCCGGGCTCGACCGTGACGGTCTCCTTGCCCGCGTTGATCAGATCCGCGTCCACCTGCTCCTCGGTGGGGTAGGGGCCGGTGCCCAGGATTCCGTTCTCACTGTGCAGGGTGACCTTCACCCCGGCGGGCAGATGGTTCGGGATCAGTGTCGGCAGTCCGATACCGAGGTTGACATATTGGCCGGGCGAGAGTTCGGCCGCGGCACGGGCGGCCATCTCGGTCCGCGACCATCCGAGGATCTTGGGTTCTGCTACTACGGTCACGTCAGGCTCCTTTTCCCGTCGAGACGGTGCGCTTTTCGATCTGCTTGTCCTGGGCGCCGGTGTGCACGATGCGGTCGACGAAGACGCCCGGCAGGTGTACCTGGCCCGGGTCGATCTCGCCCGGTGCGACGAGCTGTTCGACCTGGGCGATGCAGATGCGTCCGGCCGTCGCGGCGAGCGGGTTGAAGTTCATTGCGGCCTTGTTGAACACCAGGTTGCCCTCGGTGTCGCCGCGCAGGGCGTGTACCAGTGCATAGTCGGCGGTGATGGACTCTTCGAGCACGTACTGCTTGCGGCCGAACTCGCGGATCTCCTTCGGTGGGGACGCGACTGCCACCGAGCCGTCGGGGTGGTAGCGCCACGGCAGGCCACCGTCGGAGACGGGGGTGCCGACACCGGCCGGGGTGAAGAAGGCCGGGATGCCGGCGCCGCCGGCGCGCAGCTTCTCGGCCAGGGTGCCTTGCGGCGTCAGTTCCACTTCGAGTTCACCGGAGAGGTACTGCCGGGCGAACTCCTTGTTCTCGCCGACGTAGGAGGCCGTCACTCGTCGGATCCGTCGTCGTTCGAGGAGGATTCCCAGTCCGCGGCCGTCTACGCCGCAGTTGTTGGAGAACACCTCGAGGTCGGTCGCGTCCCCGGCGGCGATCGCGGCGATCAGCTGGTCCGGGATGCCGGACAGGCCGAACCCGCCGACGGCGAGGGAGGCTCCGGAGGGAACGTCGGCGACCGCCTCGGCGGCCGTTTCATAGATCTTGGTCATTTCGTGGTTTTCCGGACGTGAGCGAGGCGCTCGGAGTGTGGACGGGGACGGAGTCGCGGTGCCGGTGGGGTTCAGCTGTGTACCGGGAGGGCGGTGCTGTCGAGCAGTTGCCGGAGCAGGTTCTCGGCGTCGGGCCAGTAGCCGTATCCGGCGGCGGGATTGAGGTGCCCGACGTCGCCGAGGTCCACCAGGCGGCTGCCCCACGTTTCGGCCATGCCGGCGATGCGCCGGTAGCCGCCGAGCGGATCGGTGCGGCTGGCGGCGACGATGCTCGGAAACGGCAGCCTGCGGCGGGGGATGGGGTTCCATCCGCCCCGGTCGAGGTCGTCGGTGGTCGGGTAGCCCTCGGGCAGGGGTAGTTCCAGGTCTGCCGGCGTGGCCAGCAGCGCGCCCTGGATCGGACGCGTCGGGTTCTGCGCCCAGTGCACGGTGATCATCACGCCGGCGCTGTGGGCGACGAGCACCACGGGTCCGTCGATCTCACGCAGGACCTCGTCGAGTGCGGCGACGCGGGCAGCGCGGCTGAGCTTGTCGCGCTCGAGCGGAGGAACGGTCCGGACGTCGGAAAGACGTTCGGCGAGCAGGGTCTGCCAGTGATCGGCGACGTGGTCGCGCAGGCCGGGGACGATGACCACGGTCGGGGAGTGGGAGGGGTTCACGGGGGACTCCGGGAGATGGGGTGGGAACGGGACGACAGTCGTTCAGGCAGCCGCGCCGGAGCCGGTGCCGAGGGTGGTGAACTTGCGCAGGCCCAGCGGGTAGAGGCGTTTGCCTGCTACCAGTGCGCCGATGGCGAGGACGTAGACCAGCGGGGACAGCTGCAGCGCTTCCCGCAGGCCGAGGCGGTCGGCGAGGATGCCCACCACGAACGGGCCGAGGGCGAGGCCGAGCAGATTGTTGGCCACGGTCAGCGTCCCCATGGCGGACGCGCGGACGGACGAGTGCGTGAGGTTGGCGACCATGGCCGCGGTGGGTCCGGAGGATCCGGCGGAGAAGAACGCACCGATCCCGAGCAGCACCAGTTGCGCGGTGCCCGTGTCGAGACGGAACGCGAGGGCCAGGCACGCCAGGGAGATGGCGCAGAAGGCGATCGCGGTGGTCCACTTGCGGGTGATGTCGTGCCGTCCGACGCGGTCGGTGACGATCCCGCACACCACCATGCCGCTGCCGACGAGCAGGACGACGATCGAGGCGGCGACGCCGGCCTTGTCCGGGGCGAGGCCGTAGTAGCGGTTGAAGAAGCTCGGCGTCCACGACAGCAGGACCGCGGCGGTGAACATCTGGAGGCCGCCGCCGACGTAGGCGCACAGCACGGCGGGGTTGGTGAACAGGCTCGACACCGGCGCGCGGAATCCGTCCGGCGGTGTGGTCGCGGCACCGGCGGCTCGCTCGTCGACGGCAGCGGGCCGGTCGTCGGCGGCGTGCGCGGCGAGCTTGCGCTCGGTGACCAGGGCGCGGAACAGTGCCACCAGGATGAGCCCGAAGACCGCCATCGCCGCGAACGACCACCGCCAGCTCAGATGAACGGCGATGACGCCGCCGAGGGCGACACCGAGGACCGAGCCGAACGAGCCGCCGGCCATGAACGCCCCACTGAGGGAGGCGTGGACCCGGGGAGCGAACACGCTCAGCACCACCGCGATTCCGACACTGCCGTAGGCGGCCTCGCCGACGCCGACGAGAAATCGCGCGCCGAGCATCTGCTCGAAGTTGGTGGCCACCGCACACATGAGAGTGGCGACCGACCACAGCACCGCCATGAGCACCAGGCTCTTGACCCGGCCCCAGCGATCGGCCAGCAGCGACAGCGGAAGCGTGAGCAGGCCGACCATGAGCGCCACGATGCTCGTCAGCGATGCGAGCTGTGAATCGGTCAGGGCCCATTCGGTCTTGAGGAACGGGAAGACGGCACTGAGAACCTGCCGGGACATGTAGTCCGACAACAGCAGTCCGAAGGTGAGAGCGAACACGAGCCACGGGTACTTCCGCGATCGGGTCCTCGGACCGGCGGGGGTGCTGGTGGCGGTGTGGTTCTCCAGGGAGGAGGTGGACGATCCCATGGGTGCTCCTGCAAGGCTGGGGCGGCGGGCGGGGATGCGCATCGGGGAGCGCCCACCGCGAGAGGGGCGAGGACAGGGAGGGCTCGACGGACTCGGTCACCGGCCGGGTCCCGGGGCACACGGTGCGGGTCGCGTGCCCCGGGGGTCCGTGGTTCAGCCGTGGTGGGTGAAGCCGACCTGTCCGGGCCGGCGATTGGGGGCGTAGCCGAGCTTGGCGAGGGTTTCGTCGGCGTCGCGGTAGGTCTCGCCGATCCGGTAGATCTCGCGGGCCTCCTTGCCGGTGGCGACCTCGCGGCCCAGTTCCCCGGCGATGCGGACCAGCTGCCGGATCTGCTCCACCGAGGTCATCTTCTCGCCCTTGCGGCCCCAGATGGTGTCCTCGTTGCCGCAGCGGGTGTGCAGGCCCATTGCGATGGCCATCGCGTTGACCGGGAGCACGGACCGCATGAGCGTCTCGAGGGTCAGGCAGGCGCCGTCCGGAACCCGCTGGACGAAATTCATGATGTTGTACGGATTGGGGCCGTCGAAGCCGCCGCCGATACCGACCCACGTCAGGTTCAACGGTCCGGTGTAGATCCCGCGCCGGATCAGTCGTTCGACGGTCTCGAGCTGCGGGATGGACGAGAGCTGGAAGTGTGGCTGAATACCCTTGGCCTGCAGTCGCTTCAGATGCTCCGCAACCCACTCCGGCCCGGCGGGCACGGTCATCTCCCGGTACGTCGCCGCGAGTTCCGGACGTTCCATCGAGGTGCCGGCGATGTCGTCGGCCGTCATCAGCTCCATGATGTTCATCTGGCTGGTGTTGATGGCGATGGTCACCTGGTCCGGCGCCGGGTCGAGCTCGGCGAGCATGTGCCGGGTGTCGTCCGAGAGCCACTTCGCCTCGGCGTCTTCGCCTTCGGGGGCGAAGGAGATGGATCCACCGACCTGCAGGATCATGTCCGGCACCGCTTCGCGCAGGCCGGCGAGCAGCTCGTTGAACTTCGACAGTCGCTTGCTGCCCTTGCCGTCGAGTTCACGGACGTGGATGTGCAGCACGGTCGCGCCCGCCTCGTAGCAGTCCACCGCCTGCTGGACGTGCTCCTCCATGGTCAGGGGAAGGTCCTCGCGGAAGTCGTCGAGCTCCCATTCCGGGCCGTAGGGCGCGGCGGTGATGACCAGCTTCTCCTGGTTCTCGGGGAACAGGGCGTCGTCGTGGAAGTGCATTGTCGGGTCTCCGTTTCGGGATGTGGAAGGTGAAGAGAGGGAAGGGAAGAACTCAGAACGGCCGGTCGCCGACGATCCCGGCGCGTTCCATCTTGCGAACGGCGGGCCGGTAGTCCTGCACCGCGTAGTGCTGTGTGGAGCGGTTGTCCCAGATGGCGACGCTGTTCTTCGTCCAGCGCCAGCGCACCTGGTACTCGGGAATCGAGGCCTGGCTCGTCAGGAACTGCAGCAGGTTGCCGGCACCCGGGGCGTAGTCGATGCCGAATCGGACGTTCTCGGCGGTGTGGTAGTTGACCAGGTGGGTGGTGAAGGAGTTGACGAACAGGATCTTCTCGCCGGTCTCGGGGTGGGTACGCACCACCGGATGTTCCGCGTCCGGGTAGCGGGCGTGCAGCGCATGCCGCTGTTCGAGCGGCAACCGGGCGCCGAAGCTCGCCTCGATGCTGTGCCGGGCCCGGAGGTCGGCAATCTGCTCCTTGACCGGTCCGGGCAGGCGCCGGTAGGCCTCGGCCATGTTCACCCAGATGGTGTCCCCGCCCACCGGCGGGGTCTGCACACAGCGCAGCACGCATCCCAGCGGCGGGTTGTCGCGCCACGTGGCGTCGCAGTGGTAGGCGTTCTCGTAGTGCTCGGGCGGGCTGTCGGGGTCCTTGTAGATCCGCACCAGCCCGGGATGGTCGGGGTCGCTGCCGACCACCGGGTGATCCTCGAGCGGGCCGAACCGCTCGGCCAGGGCGACGTGCTCGGCGCGGGTGATGTCCTGATCGCGGAAGAACAGCACCTTGTGCTCGAGCAACAGGGCTCGCAGCTCGGCGAACAGCGTGTCGTCGCGCGAGACCTCACCGAGGTCCACGTCGAACAGTTCGGCGCCGATCGTGCAGGTCAGTGGTTCGGCCCGGAAGGCCGGGGAGACCGGACTCGGCGGTCGGGTGGCGGTGGTCATGGGTGGTCCTTCGGAAGTGGGCGGACTCCGGGTGCGGCCCGGACCGGGTCAGAGGGCGAAGACCGACGAGCCGATGCTGCGGCCGGCCTCGAGATCGCGATGCGCCTGCACCGCGTCCTCGAGTGCGTACCGCTGGTTGATCTCGATCGCGATCTCGCCGGTCGCGACGTGCGAGAACAGTTCCGCGGCGAGGGCGGCCCGCTCGGCCGGGTCGGCGATGTAGTCCGCCAGCGCCGGACGGGTGACGTACACCGAACCCTTGATCGCGAGCTGCATGGCATCGATCGGCGGGATCGGCCCCGAGGCGGTGCCGAAGCACACCAGCAGGCCGCGGCGGGCCAGCGAGTTCAGTGAGGTCTCGAAGGTGGTGGCGCCGACGCTGTCGAACACCACCGGAACGCCCTTGCCGTCGGTCAGTTCCCGCACCCGCTGCGCCACGTCCTCCTCGGTGTAGATGACGACCTCGTCGCAGCCGTGTGCCCGGGCGACCTGCGCCTTGCGCTCGCTCGAGACCGTGCCGATCACCCGGATGCCCAGCAGCTTCGCCCACTGGCAGAAGATCAGGCCCACGCCGCCGGCGGCGGCGTGCAGCAGCACCGTGTCCCCGGCCGCCAGCGGCCAGATGCGCCGCAGCAGGTAGGCGGTGGTCAGACCGCGCATCGTCATCGCCGCGGCCGTGTCGAAGCCGATGGCGTCGGGCAGCGCGATCAGGTGCTCGGCGGGCATCACCCGTTCGGTGCTGTAGGCCCCGAGCGGGCTGCCGGTGTAGGTCACCCGGTCGCCTTCCCGGACCGACGTCACGCCTGGGCCCACCGCCTCGACCACCCCGGCAGCCTCGACGCCCATCCCGGCGGGCAGCGGTGCCGGGTACAGGCCGGTGCGGAAGTAGGTGTCGGCGAAGTTCAGGCCCACCGCCTCGTGCCGGATGCGGACCTCGCCGGGGCCGGGTTCGCCGACCTCGACGGCCTCCCACTGCAGAACCTCCGGACCACCGGTCTCGTAGAAGCGGACAGCCTTTGCCATGTTTCCTCCTGAACGCGCACTCGCAGGCCGGGGGCCGGCGGAGGGCAGATGTGTATGAACTCGGTGGGACGGGAGCGCCGGTGGCGGCGATCCCGGCTCTCGGCCGTGGGTGCGGCCGAGGACCCCGGGGCGATGGAAGCGGAGCTGCTGGGGCGTCTGGACTCTCGATCCGCTCCGTCACACTTCGCCGTACCTTGTGATGCAACTAACAGTAGGGGTTCCCGAGGCGATATGCTTATCCCCTGGGGACGGATTGCCATTCATTTCGGGACAGGACCGGTAGTGAAACCACTGGCGCGCTACGCCGCACTGAACAGCTATGTCGAACTGGCACATTCGTCGAAGATCGATCCGGCCACGTTGCTGCGCGCGTCCGGTCTCGACCTGGCCGGCCTGAGCCTGCAGGACCGGTGGGTACCGGCCGAGGCGATCGCGGACCTGCTCGAACGTTCCGCCGCGGCAGCCGATCGCGACGACTTCGGCCTCGTGCTGGCCGAGCGACGACGGTTCTCCAACCTGGGCCCGCTGAGCCTGGTGGTCCGCGAGGAGCCGGACGTCCGCAGCGCGCTGCGAATCCTCGTGCGCTACGAGCACATGTACAACGAGGCCCTGCACACCCGCCTGACCGAGCAGGGCGGTATCGCCACCATCCGCATCACCCTCGACGTCGGCCGGACCGGGGAGTTCCGCCAATCCGTCGAACTCGCGGTAGCGGTGATGCATCGTCTGCTGCAGGGCTTCCTCGGTCCGCAATGGCGTCCGCTGTCCGTCTCGTTCGCGCATCCCGCACCCCGGCACCGCGAAACTCACCACCGCGTCTTCGGCACCGCCGTCGACTTCGATCAGGACTTCGACGGAATCGTCCTCTACACCGCGGATCTGGACGCGCCCAATGCCATGGCGGATCCGCTGCTGCGGTCGTACGCGCAGCAGTTCCTCGACTCGGTCGGAAGTCCCCGCGAGACCACCACGGTGGACCGGGTGCGGGAGCTGATCGAGTTGCTCCTTCCCACCGGCCGGTGCTCGGTCGGCCAGGTGGCCCGCAGTCTCGGCATCGACCGCCGGACCGTGCACCGCCGACTCGCGGACGAGGGGGAGACGTTCTCGTCCGTCCTCGATGCCACCCGCGCGGACCTGGCGGTACGCATGGTCGGGAGCGGACGGCACTCGCTCACCGAGGTTTCCGACCTGCTGTCGTTCTCCGCGCCCAGCAACTTCTCCCGCTGGTTCAGGAACCGGTTCGGGTGCAGCCCGAGCCGATGGCGTGCGGAGGAAGAGGGACGTTCCGAGCCGGCGCGTGCGATGTCGATTCGGCGGCCCGCCGATCGTGTAGAGGGTGGATCACCGGCGCCGGTCCGGCGATCGTGAGGAGGAGTGCCATGCCCCAGTACCTGCTGAGCATCTACCAGCCGGACGGCGACCCGCCGCCGGCGGAGATCCTCGAGCCGATCATGCGCGACGTCGAGGCCGTCGACGCCGAGATGCGCGCCGCCGGCGCCTGGGTGTTCGCCGGTGGCCTGCACCCGCCGAGCACGGCCACCGTGGTCCGGCTCGACGGCGACGGAATCCTCACCACCGACGGCCCGTACCTCGAGGGCAAGGAACACATCGGGGGGTTCACGGTCGTCGAGGCGCCCGACCTCGACGCCGCCCTCGAATGGGGCCGCAAGCTCGCCCGCGCGATCACGCTGCCGATCGAGGTGCGGCCGCTGGCGGGCGGGCACTGCGGGTGAGACGTCCGTGCCCGCGGTGACGGACGCGGAGATCGCGCGCGTGTTCCGTAGCGAACACGGTCGCGCGGTCGCCGTGCTCGTCCGCGTCTTCGGGGACATCGACCTCGCCGAGGAATCCGTGCAGGACGCGTTCACCGCCGCCGCCGCCCGGTGGCCCGCCGACGGACTGCCGCCGAGTCCGGCCGGCTGGATCGTCACCACCGCCCGGCGCCGCGCGATCGACCGCCTCCGCCGGGAGAAGGCCCGCGCAGGCAAGCACGCCGAGGCCGCCCGCCTGCACGCCGCCGTGACCAGCGACATCGGCGGCGAGGACGATGCCGTGCCCGACGACCGGCTGCGCCTGATCTTCACGTGTTGCCATCCCGCGCTGGCGCCCGCCGCCCGCGTCGCTCTCACGCTCCGGCTGCTCGGCGGCCTGAGCACCGCCGACATCGCCCGAGCCTTCCTCGTTCCCGAGAAGACGATGGCGCAGCGGCTGGTGCGCGCCAAGGGCAAGATCCGCGACGCCCGGATCCCCTACCGCGTTCCGGGCCCAGCGGAGCTACCCGGCCGCCTCGCATCCGTCCTCGCCGTCGTCTATCTCGTCTTCACCGAGGGGCACACCGCTGCCGGCGGGGACCGTCTGGTCCGCGACGACCTGTGCGCCGAGGCGGTCCGGCTCGCTCGCCTGCTGGCCGAACTGCTGCCCGACGAACCCGAGGTGCTGGGCCTGCTCGCGCTGCTGGTGCTCACCGACGCGCGGCGACCGGCCCGCACGAACGCCCACGGCGATCTGATCCCGCTCGCCGCGCAGGACCGCACGCTCTGGGACCGAGACCTGATCAGCGAGGGACAGGCCCTCGTCCGCCGCTGCCTGCAGCTGCGCCGGCCCGGCCCGTACCAGATCCAGGCCGCGATCGCCGCCGTCCACAGCGACGCCGCCACGGTCGGGGCGACCGACTGGCGCCAGGTGGTCGCGCTCTACGATCAACTGCTCGTCGTCGCCCCCACCCCGGTCGCCGCCCTGCACCGCGCCGTCGCGGTGGCCGAGGTGGACGGCCCCGGCGCGGGTCTGGACCTCGTCGACAACCTCGACCTGGACCGCTACCACCTGTGGCACGCGGTGCGGGCCGACCTGCTCCGCCGGCTCGGCCGTCTCCCCGAGGCCGCCGCGGCATACGACGCCGCGCTCGCCCGGGCCACCAACGCCGCCGAGCGCGGCTTCCTGCAACGTCGCCGCGCCGAACTCAGCTGACCGGTGCCTGCTCGGGCCGCGGTTCGCTCCTGCCGTTCTGCCACGGCCACCGCCCGGAGATCTCGAGCTGCAGCGACCAGCTCAGGAAGGTCCGGATCAGGACGATGATCGCCAGGACCCCCACCGACGTGAAGGTGGGGGTCACGGCGACCGTCTTGATGATGTCCGCGGCCACCAGGAACTCGAGGCCGAGCAGGATGGACCGTCCCAGATCACGCCGGTAGCGTTCGTAGATCGGCGCGCCCGGCGAGCGGCGCCAGGACCGCAGGGCGATCCAGCTCGCCACCGCCGCACCGACGACGATCACCGCCACCCCGACGACGTCGACGGCGCCGCCGACGGTCTCGAGAACGCGGGCCAGCTCCATGCGAACCTCCGGGATGCGGACGGGACGATTCGGTCATCGTCGCAGGTCCGGCTCGATCCGTCCCGGCAACCGGGTTGTCCACAACCAGCCCGTCCGTCCACAGATTCCGGTCGTGGGCGGCAAGATCGTCGTTCCGGCGCGACCCGGACGGCACGCTGACGGCATGACCGTCGTGTTGTTCGCCGTGCTCGGCGCCGCGGCCGGAACCGGCATGCGGCGGCTCGTCGCCCGCCTCGTCCGGCGGCTCCCACCGCGCGGGATGTGCGAGGCGGCCGGCGCGGCCGGTGGCGCCGTGGCCGTGCTCGCGACCTCGACGATGCCGGGCGCGTTCGCCGTCGCGGCCTTGATCTGGTGGTGCCTGTGCCTGAGCGCGGCCGACCTGTCGGCGCGGCGGCTGCCGAACGTGCTGACCGTGCCGGGCGCCGGCGTCGTCCTCGCGGTCGCCGCGGCAGCGGGGCAGGGAGCCCCGGCGCTCGCCGGGGCGTGCCTGCTGGCGGGTCCGTACCTGCTTGCCCATCTGGCCGTCCCGCGCAGTCTCGGCGCGGGCGACGTGAAGCTCGCCGCCGGGCTGGGGGCAGCCGCGGGCGCCGCCGGCGCGGGGGCGTGGACGACGGCGGCCCTGCTGCCGCCGCTGCTCACCGCCGCGGCGGGCGCCGTCGCCGTCGCCGTGGGTTGGGTACGGGCACACCGTCGCCCGCGCGGTGTGGTGCTGCCGCACGGGCCGTCGATGTGCGCGGCAGCCGTCGCCGGGGTCCTGGCGGCGGCTTGACCGGGGCGGCGTCCCGCCGGTGGCGGCGAACGTGGAAGGATGGTCCTGTGCTGCGCTGGATAACTGCTGGAGAGTCCCATGGTCCCGCCCTCGTCGCGATGCTCGAGGGGATGGTCGCCGGTGTCGAGGTGACGTCGAGCGACATCTCGGAGCAGCTCGCGCGGCGGCGCCTCGGCTACGGCCGCGGCGCACGCATGAAGTTCGAGGCCGACAAGGTCACCATTCTCGGCGGCGTCCGGCACGGCCACACCCTCGGTGGCCCGGTGGCCATCGAGATCGGCAACACCGAGTGGCCCAAGTGGGAGACCATCATGTCCGCCGACCCGGTGGACGCCGAACTGCTCGTCGGACAGGCCCGCAACGCACCGCTCACCCGCCCGCGACCCGGTCACGCCGACTACTCGGGGATGCTCAAGTACGGCTTCGACGACGCGCGTCCCGTCCTCGAGCGCGCCAGCGCCCGGGAGACCGCGGCCCGGGTCGCCGCCGGCACCGTGGCCCGCAACTTCCTGCGCCAGGTGTTCGGCGCGGAGGTCGTCTCGCATGTGATCTCCATCGGCGCGTCCGAACCCTACGTGGGAGCGGAGCCGACCGGGGCCGATCTCGCCGCCATCGACGCCAGCCCCGTGCGGGCCTTCGACAAGGCGGCCGAGGAATCGATGATCGCCGAGATCGAGGCCGCCAAGCGCGACGGTGACACCCTCGGCGGTGTCGTGGAGGTCGTGGTGCACGGCCTGCCGGTGGGCCTGGGTTCGTTCATCAGCGGTGCGGACCGGCTCGACGCCCGGCTCGCCGCGGCCCTCATGGGCATCCAGGCGATCAAGGGTGTCGAGGTCGGCGACGGCTTCGAGACCGCCCGCCGGCGCGGCAGCGTCGCCCACGACGAGATCCGGCCCGGCCCGGACGGCGTGCTCCGCTCGACCAACCGGGCCGGCGGCCTCGAGGGTGGCATGACCAACGGCGAGGCGCTGCGGGTACGGGCGGCGATGAAGCCCATCTCGACGGTGCCGCGCGCCCTCGCCACGGTCGACATGGCCTCCGGCGAGGAGGCCGTCGCGATCCATCAGCGCTCCGACGTGTGCGCCGTGCCCGCGGCCGGTGTCGTGGCCGAAGCGATGGTGGCGCTCGTCGTGGCGCAGGCCGCGCTCGAGAAGTTCGGGGGCGACTCGATCGACGAGACCCGCACCAACGTCCGCAACTACCTCGAGGCCGTCGCGGCCCGGGTGCCACGGTGACGCCATGACGCCACGCGCAGTCCTGATCGGGCCGCCCGGGGCCGGCAAGTCGACCATCGGCCGGCGGCTCGCCCAGGCGCTCGATCTGCCGCTGCTCGACACCGACGCCGAGATCGAGCGCACCACCGGCCGCACCATCCCGGACATCTTCGGCACCGACGGCGAACCGGCGTTCCGGCGGATCGAGGAGGAGGTGGTGGCCGACGCGCTCGCCCGGCACGACGGCATCGTCTCCCTCGGCGGCGGCGCGATCCTGTCCGAGCGCACCCGCGCCCTGCTGCAGGGCCGAACGGTGATCTACCTCGAGATCAGCGTCGCCGAGGGCCTGCGCCGCACCGGAACCAACACCACGCGACCGTTGCTCGCCGGGGCGGACCCCGCGGCGAAGTACCGGGAGCTGATGCGCCGGCGCCGCCCGCTGTACCGGCAGGCGGCCACCATCCGCGTGCGCACCGACGGACGCAGCCCGGGCCGCGTGGTGCAGCAGGTCCTCGCCAAGCTGGAGGCCCAGTCGGATCTGGCTGCCACCGGCGCCCACCCGTCCGCGCCCAGCACGACCAGTACAGAGAATCGGAGCAATCAATCGTGACCGAACCGGTACGCGTCGACGTCCAGACGGCCCAGCCCTACCCGGTGATCATCGGTCGGGGCCTGCTCGGTGAGCTCGTCGACGAACTCACCGGCACCCGCACCGTGGCGATCCTGCACCAGCCGCCGCTCGCGGAGACCGCCGAGGCGGTCCGGGCCGCGCTGGCGGAGAAGGGAATCGACGCTCACCGCGTCGAGATCCCCGACGCCGAGGACGGCAAGGACCTCGCGGTGGCGGGGTTCTGCTGGGAGGTGCTCGGGCGCATCGGGCTGACCCGCAGCGACGCGATCGTCAGCCTCGGCGGGGGAGCGGCCACCGATCTGGCCGGGTTCGTCGCCGCCACGTGGATGCGCGGCGTGCGGATCGTGCACGTCCCCACCACGTTGCTCGCCATGGTCGACGCCGCGGTCGGCGGCAAGACCGGCATCAACACCGAGGCCGGCAAGAACCTCGTCGGTGCCTTCCACGAACCGTCCGCGGTGCTCGTCGACCTCGCCACGCTCGAGACGGTGCCGCGCAACGAGATCGTCGCCGGCCTCGCCGAGGTGATCAAGACCGGCTTCATCGCCGACCCGAAGATCCTCGAGCTGATCGAGGCGGATCCGGAGGCCGCGCTCGACCCGACGGGAACGGTGCTGCCCGAACTGATCCGGCGCTCGGTCGAGGTCAAGGCGAAGGTCGTCGCCGCGGACCTCAAGGAGTCGAGCCTGCGCGAGATCCTCAACTACGGGCACACCCTCGGTCACGCCATCGAACGGCGCGAACGCTACCGGTGGCGGCACGGCGCCGCCGTCGCCGTCGGTCTCGTCTTCGCCGCCGAGCTGGGACGCCTCGCGGGGCGCCTGGACGACGCCACCGCCGACCGGCACCGCAGCATCCTCGAGCTCGTCGGCCTGCCCACCACCTACGATGCCGACGCCTTCCCCCAGCTGCTCGAGGGCATGCAGACCGACAAGAAGAACCGCGCGGGGATGCTGCGGTTCGTCGTCCTCGACGGCCTCGCCAAGCCCGGGCGCCTCGAGGGACCGGATCCGTCGCTGCTCGCCGCGGCGTACTCGGCGGTTGCGCGGGAGGGCACCGCGGACGCAGGCACCGTGCTCCTGTGAGCTGCTGACCGGCTGAGCTGCCGACCGTCGTCGACGGGCCGTCGCACCCTCGGGGTGCGACGGCCCGCGTCCTCGTCGGAGATCTTCCCGGTTCACCACCGCGCGGATAATTCGCCCTGGACGGAACGCAGGAATTCTCCGAATTCCTGGTCCCCGCCCGAGCCGAACGGCCGCCTACCGAAAAGACGATGAAAAACCCGGGCGCGCAGGAGCTCCGGGATGCAATCGCTCTTCGCCGTTGATTTCCGGGCGAAACCGGCCGTACGATTCCGGTCGTGATGAACGCTCAGCAGGTCACGACGACGCCGGATGCCTTCCGGCGCCGCGTCGCTCACTGCTGACCCACCAAGCGAGCCCCGGGAGTCGACGTCCCGGGGCTTTCGTCGTGTTCGGGCACGTCGCTCCCTCTCGCCGAGACGAGAGTCGAGGAACAGGAAATGAACGGTGCAGATCACCGAGTGCTCGGTCGCGAACTCGACATGTTCGCCAGCGCGCCGATTGTGGGTGCGGGTCTTCCGCTGTGGCTGCCGGACGGTGCGGTGATCCGTGCCGAGCTCGAGGCCTTCGCCGCCGAGGTGGCGGCCGAGTCCGGCTGTCGCCGCGTCTACACCCCGGTGCTCGCCAAGAAGGAGCTGTTCGTCCGGTCGGGCCACTGGTCCAAGTTCGCCGACGACATGTTCCCCGAGATGCGGGTCGGCGGCGAGAGTTTCGTCCTGCGGCCCGCCAACTGTCCCCATCACGCCCAGATCTTCGCCTCGCGGGCCCGCAGCTACCGCGACCTGCCGATCCGCCTGTCGGAGCTGGGATCGATGTTCCGCAGCGAACTGTCGGGCGTGCTCGGCGGCCTGAGCCGGGTCCGGCAGATCGGTCTCGACGACGCGCATGTGTTCTGCGCGCCCGAACAGGCCGGTGCGGAGGTGGAACTCGCGTTGAGTGCGATCGAGCGCTGCTATCGGGTTCTCGGGCTCGACGCCCGGCGCTACCGCCTCTCCCTCCGCGGTGCCGGGGGCAGCTATCTCGGCTCCGGCGAGCAGTGGGCGCATGCTCAGGGTCAGCTGCGCGGTGCGCTCGAACGGTGTGGGCTGGACTTCTTCGAAGCCGAGGGGGAGGCCGCGTTCTACGGTCCGAAGATCGACGTCCAGGTCGCCGGGGCGCACGGGCGCGAGGAGACCGTGTCCACCGTCCAGTTCGACTTCACTCAACCCGAGCGTTTCGGCCTCGAATACACCGGCGAGGACGGGCACAGGCACCGGCCCGTGATGATCCACCGGGGTGTGCTCGGATCGATGGAGCGGCTGACCGCGATGCTCGTCGAACGCTTCGAAGGGCGCATGCCGCCGTGGCTCTCGCCCCGCCAAGTGGCGGTCCTGCCGGTCCGTGACCCACACCGCGACGAGGCCGGCGCGTTGCGGGACAGGCTGCTGGACGAGGGGATTCGCGCCGAGGTGCTCTCCGGTGGATCGCTGGGCAGCCGGATCCGCGCTGCGCGCCTGCACCGCGATCCCTACCTCGCGATCGTCGGCGACGAGGAACTCGCGGACGGCACCGTCAGCGTCCTGGTGCCGCAGTGCGGTCAGCGGGCGCGCATCGGGCACGAGCAGTTCGTGCGCCGGGTGCTGGCCGACGTCCGGGGCCGGGTCCTGGGCCCGTCCGCACTGCCGTGAGGGTGCTCTCGCCGTCGTCGAGCCGGACCATGATCGATCGGGCCGGGCCGGGACGGCGACGCGCGCGCGGACCGGTCACCCGCGCGTCGGTCGCCGGCGCGGCCGGCCCCGGCCGGGCTACTCGGCGCCGTGCACGACCTGCAGGCCGGGACGGGTCGCCCGCGCCGACGGAGGTGCCCCGCGGCGGGCCCGTTCGTCCCGGTCCGGGCGGGCGATCCGGTGGGCCTGCAGATAGGCCACGCCGACCCGGGAGTACCAGGCGGCGGTCCAGGACGGGATCCCGCCCAGCATCGACAGGGCGAACCCGTGGTGGCGCTCGACGAAGTCGACGGTCACCGCATACAGATCCACCCCCGGGCACTTCCGGGCCGCCGCCTCGAGATCGAGGTCGTCGGGCCACCAGTTCGCCGGCAGGACGGGGTCGGCCGCCTGCCGGGCGCCCGGGTGGCGGAGACCGAGCACCCGTCCGCCCACCGCCGCCGCGGCGCTGCACGTTCCTTTCACGAGCCCCCGCGTCGTGGACCACAGCCCTCCGGGGTGCGTCAGCGGCAGTATCGCCCCGAGCAGTCGCCCCAGCTGCGGCTCGCCGCCGGTCCGCGACGCGAAGGCTCCGCCCTCGTCCGAGCCGTTCGGGACCGTCTTCCGGTCGGGACGTATCGGGGCGCGCTCTCCCATGCTTCCCTACCTTAAATGTGCTGGGCGCCAGAGGGATTGGTTTTCGGCGATCGCATGACGGGGGAGCGGCGGCTCCTGTGCCCGATGTCCCGGTGCGCGGGGCCGCCGCGGCCGGTGCCGCGGATCGGACTCATCCGGCGTCGATGCTCCGGTGGGCCAGTTCCTCGCGCGCGGCGATTTCGACGGCGGCCGGAAGTGTCAGGGTGCGTCCCAGTTCGAGGTCGGCTACGAATTCGGCGAGCAGATCGGTCGGCCATCGCTCGAATTCGGCCATCGCAATCCCCCCTCGGTGCGTGCGGTCGGGTGACCGGCGTGCCCCTGCCGGTTCCCGGTTCTCGACCCCGACAGTTCACATTTACACCACCGGCACGTCCCGTGACACTGCTTCCGTCCGAATCGGTCCGTTCCGCCCGGCGAGTCCGGTTCCGGGGAACCTACCCGGACTCCGAGGGGGTGACGGCGCGTCGGACGAGCAGGGTGCAGTGCTCGACGAGCGCCTCTCGCTCGACGTCGACCTGCCCGTCGATCCACGCGACGATCAGCGCCCCGATGCCCAGGCCCAGGACGGCGCCGCTGATCAGCCGGGACTCGGCGTCCGGTTCCGGCGCAGCGACGCCGACGAGCAGGGCGCCGAGGAGGGCGGGTGCTGCGTGCAGGCCCTGCTGCGACAACGCCGGCTCGGTCATCGCCTCGCGGACCAGCACCCGGCCGCGGCGGGGGTCGGCGGCGAAGAAGTCGATCGCTCCGGAGACGAAGGCGCGGGCCCGCGCGGCGACCTCCGCCGGGGCGGAGGCCACGACGGCCTGCATGTGACGCATGAGGCCCTCCGCCGTCGTTGCGAAGACTGCGGCGACCAGTTCGTCGCGCGAGGGAAAACTCTCGTAGAAGTACCGCTCGCTGACCCCGGCGGCCCGGCACACGGCGCGGACCGTGACCGCGCGGCCTCCGCCGGTGCCGAGCAGTTCGGTACCCGCCGCCAGGATCCGGGTACGGCGCTGCGCGCGCCGGTCGTCGGCGCTGACGCCGTGCCAGCTGCGGCTCGGGGGGGTGCGCATGGATCCCATCCTGCCGGACCGATCGGTCGGACCGGGAACGGCCGTTGACCCGCCCGTAGTGGACAACATATGTTGTCCACTACGGGGGCCGGGAGAGCGACGGAGGACGAATGAGGAATGTGACGATCGGACGGCAGGTCCGACGGGAAATCGAGCGTCTCGATCCGCTCCGCGACGATCGCGCCGTCGCTCGACTCTCGCTCGAGGTCCTGCACGGGAACGCGATGCTCGTCAACGCGTTGTTCACGGTGTCGTTCATCCGGCAGGTGGCCGTGCCCGGCATCGCGAAGATCCTGCACCGCCGCGGACGCGGCGACATCGTCGTCCGCACGGCGAAGCGCAACGACGACACGATGGTGTTCTTCGGCAAGTTCCTCGAACTCGGCTACGACACGTCCGAGGGGCTCGCATGGATCGAGCGGCTCAACGAGATCCACGGGCACTTCCCGATCCGCAACGAGGACTCGCTCTACACGCTCGCCACGCTCGTGCTCGAACCGCAGCGTATCGCCGCGCTCGTCGGGTCCCGGCCGTTCTCCGGGACGGAACTTCAAGCGCAGTGGCATTTCTGGCGCGGCGTGGCGGCCGCCCAGCGCATCACGGACATCCCCGGCTCCCGCGACGAGCTCGCGCGGTGGACCGCCGACTTCGAGGCCGCGGAATACGCGCGCACCGACGACGGGCTCGCCGTGACCCGGCGACTCGTCGACGACTTCGCGGACCGCTGGTTTCCGGGTCCGCTGCGACCGCTCGCGCCGGAGGTGCTGTCGACGTTCTGCGACGACCGCCTACGGGCCGTGCAGAGCCTGCCCGAGCCGCGGCCCGCTCTGGCCTACGTCGCGCGATCCGCGGTGCGCACCTACTTCGCCGCCACCGGGCTGCGGCCGGTACGGCGCGACCGCAGTTTCGTGGAGACCTTCGGGACGGCGCGGTACGGGCCCCGTGACCGGGATGCGGTGGGATATCGGCGCCCGGCCCCGGCGCGACGGCCCTGACCGCCCGGATCGGCGCGGGGATCAGGCCCGGAGCTCGGCGGCAGGCTGTGCGGTGCTCGGTTCGGCGCCGTGTTCGCGACCCAGTTCGGCGATCGCGCACGTGAATTCGGGATCGAACAGCAGGAAGCTGAGCAGGTCGCCGCGATCCTCGTCGTCGCCACCGATCAATCGTGCGACGACGGACGGCGCGGGGTTGCGCAGGAACCGGCGCACGGCGGGGCGGCGACGGACCACCCCTTCCGCGATCTCGGCGATCCGCCCGGCCTGGCCGGGCGGCGGGCCGGCGAAGTCGATCCCGATGGGACGGTCGGTGGGGGACACGGCTCGGGTCTGGGCGATGCGGGCATTGCGGAACTCGAGCGTGTGCAGGTCCTCGATCATCCGGTAGCCGAGCATCGCCCGCAGCGCCAGGGCCGCGACGCCGGCCACGTCGGGAGGTGCCGGTCGGCGCCTGCCGGTGCGCGCGGACACCGGCGGGGGCCACATCCGCGGCTGCGTCGCCACGACGCCGACGTCGTTCGCGCCGAGCACGAGCGCGGGCTTGATCGGGGTGTTGAGCAGCAGACCGCCGTCGATGTACCAGCCGGAGCGCTGCGGGGCGCACCGATCGGTGACGTGGATGGGCCGGAACAGGATCGGCACCGCGGAGGACGCCAGCAGGTGGTCGACGGTCAGGGTCGTCTCGACGTAGCTGATGTTGCGGCGGATGTCGTACTCGGGGAGCGGCACCGAGGCGTTCTTCTCCACGAACACCACCGTCCCGCCGGTGGCCACGGACGTCGTCGCGACCGCGACCGCGTCCACCAGCCCGGCCCGGATGTTCTCGTGCAGCCGGTCCCACGGCACCAGGCGCTGCAGGGTCCCCCGGATCGGGGTCGTGTCGAGCAGGCTGACGAGACGCGTGCGGGGAAAACCGATCGCCTGACCCAGGAACGCCGCGCCGGTGCCGAGCACGCTGTGCACCGACGAGTACACGTCGGACGAGACCACCCCGGTCCACAGGTCCACGAGCCGTTCGGCGGCCGTCGGCAGTCCCTCGTCGGCGAACGCGGCGAGCCCGACCACGTTGATGGCGCCGGCGCTGGTCCCGACGAGGATCCGGGGCGCTCCGTGGTGCCGCGTCATCCGGGGGAGCAGGGTCGTGATCGCGCCGGCTTGATACGCGCCGCGCGCACCCGCGCCCGCGACGACCAGCGCCGTCCGCCGGCGTCCGTGGGTGCCGCTCGTCCCGCGTCCGGCCATGGGCCGAACGGTACCTGCCCGCTCCGGGCCGCGGACCCGATTCTCCGCCAACGGTGCGGACCCGGGTAGGTGTCAGGGGCGGCGGTCCGGGTCGATCCGCTCGAACACCTCGGTGGGCGCGTCGTCGTCACGCCACCCCTGATCCGGGGCAGCGGACGCCGTGACCGGTGCCGGCCCGTCGTCCGGCTTCCCCGTCGCCGTCCCCGTCGCCGCAGACTTGCGCTGATCTCGACGCACCAGCAGCCGCCCGAGCATCACCGCGGCCGTCGCGGGAACGAACACCAGCAGCACGGTGAACGCCGCACCCGAGGTCAGTTCGAAGAACAGCGACTTGACCCCGACCTGGATCGGACCGACCGTGTCGATCAGCCACGTCAGCAGGCCGGCGGCGAGACCAGTGACCGCCGCGGCCTTCAGCCACAGCATCGTCAGGTCCGCCCCGTCCTCCGACTGCGGGTGCGCCCGCTGATCGCGGATCCCGTCGAGCCCGGCCCACACGATCGCGGCGAGCACGACGACGGCCAACGCGACCATCCGCAGCATCGAGCCTTGCAGCGGCCATTGCACCAGGGCGACCCCCAGCAGGACCCGTACCAGCACGTGCACGAGGGTCAGGCCGAGCCCGCGAAGCAACCAGGGTTTCATGTACCTCAGAGTAACGTCTGGATCGGCGCGGATGTGTCCCGCCCCACATTCGTGACCGTCGACGGCCGTCCCGGCTGTCGGCGCGGGAGTACGTTGACCCCATGTCCGCCGATCACTCCGCCCGCCGCGCCGCGCTGCGCCGGTTGCTCGCCGACCGCGACCTCGATGCGCTCCTGGTGACCGACCTGCTCAACATCCGCTACCTCACCGGATTCACCGGCTCGAACGCCGCGCTGCTCGTCACCACCGACGACGACCTCGACGAGTCCCGCACCGTCGTGTGCACCGACGGCCGCTACCTCACCCAGGTCGCCGCGCAGGTGCCCGATCTGCGGGCCGAGATCGCCCGCGCCAGCGCCGATCACCTGGTCCGTTCCGCGGCGACGCCGGCCCGGTGGGGCTTCGAGAGCCATGTCGTCACCGTCGACGCGCACGTGCGCTGGGCGGGGCTGGACAGCCCGCTCACCCTCACCCCCGCGCCCGGGCTGGTCGAGCAGTTGCGCATGGTCAAGGACGAACACGAGGTCGGGCTGCTCGCGGCGGCGTGCGCCGTGGCCGACCGGGCACTGGCCGATCTCGTCGCCGCCGGCGGCCTGCGCCCGGGCCGCACCGAACGGCAGGTCGGCCGCGATCTCGAGGCCCGCATGCTCGACCACGGCGCCGACGGCATCTCCTTCGAGACGATCGTCGCGACCGGGGCGAACTCGGCCGTGCCGCACCACCGGCCCACCGACGCCGTGCTCGCCGCCGGCGACTTCGTCAAGCTCGATTTCGGTGCACAGGTCGGCGGATACCACTCCGACATGACCCGCACCTACGTCCTCGGCCGGGCCGCCGACTGGCAGCGTGACGTGTACGACCTGGTCGCGCGCGCCCAGGCGGCCGGGCGGGCGGCGCTCGTGCCGGGCGTCGACCTGGCCGCCGTGGACGCCGCGTCCCGCGACGTGATCGCCGCCGCCGGCCACGGTGAGCTGTTCCTGCACGGACTCGGCCACGGCGTCGGTCTGGAGATCCACGAAGCACCCGGAATCGGCCAGGCCGCGACCGGTACACTTGCCTGCGGTGCGGCGGTGACCGTCGAACCGGGCGTGTACTTCTCCGGGCGCGGAGGCGTGCGGATCGAGGACACGCTCGTGGTGCGTGAGCAGGGACCGGAGCTGCTCACACTCACCGACAAGACATTGACCGTCGTATAAGGGCGGTACCTCGACTCTAGGAGACGCGAAACCAAGTGGCCGATACCAGCGATTTCAAGAACGGGCTCGTGCTGAAGATCGACGGTCAGCTGTGGCAGATCATCGAGTTCCAGCACGTCAAGCCCGGCAAGGGGCCGGCGTTCGTCCGCACGAAGATCAAGAACGTGCTCTCCGGCAAGACCGTCGACAAGACCTGGAACGCCGGCGTGAAGGTCGAGACGGCCACCGTCGACCGTCGCGACATGACGTACCTGTACCACGACGGCACCGACTACGTCTTCATGGACGGCGAGACCTACGACCAGATCTCGATCAGCGAGGAGACCCTGGGCGGCGGCGCCCGATTCCTCCTCGAGAACATGCAGGTGCAGGTGGCCACCCACGAGGGCACCCCGCTGTTCGTCGAACTGCCCGTCACCGTCGAACTCGAGGTCACCCACACCGATCCCGGCCTGCAGGGCGACCGCTCGACCGGCGGCACCAAGCCCGCGACCCTCGAGACCGGCGCCGAGATCCAGGTGCCCCTGTTCATCAACACCGGTGACAAGCTCAAGGTCGATTCCCGTGACGGCAGCTACCTCGGGCGAGTGAATTCCTGAGTGTCCGGTACGCAGAAGAAACTCGGAGCCCGGCACAAGGCGCGTAAGCGCGCCGTGGATCTGCTGTTCGAGGCCGAGGCCCGCGACATCGATCCGGTCGGTCTCGCCGCCGACCGGATCGCGCTCGCCGTCACCGACGACCAGGTCGCGCAGATCCCGCCGTACACGCAGACCGTCGTGCGCGGCGTGGCGGAGCGACTCGACGAGCTCGACCAGGTGATCGCCGAGCACCTGCACGACTGGACGCTCGAGCGGCTGCCCGCCGTGGACCGGGCGATCCTGCGCATCTCGGTGTGGGAGCTGTTCCACGCCCCCGACGTGCCGCCGGTGGTGGCCGTCGACGAGGCGGTCGAGCTGGCCAAGCAGCTGTCCACCGACGATTCGCCGGCCTTCGTCAACGGCATCCTCGGTCAGATCGTGGCGCTCGCCGACCAGGTGCGTGCCGCCGCGGCGGCCACCTCGTCGCGCGCCGCCGACCCGGCCGGGCAGCGGGACTCCGAGCGGCCCTGACAACGCAGCGGGAGCGGGCCCGGCCGGCGACGGAGGTCGCCGCCCGGGCCCGCTCGCCGCTTCGGGGACCCCGGCCTGTGTCGGGCCTCACCCCGCATCCGTGTCTGGCGGGCACCGGCCGCTGCTAGGCTGGAGCACCGTCAGGCATCCTTTAACGATCCGTCCAGCGAGGCGGAGAAGGAGGTCGCAGTATGGCCATGTCCGAAGACGGGTCACCGGCATCCCCGCCCGGTCCGGCCCGCGAATTGCTCTCCGCAGCCGACGTCGGTCGCACCGTCGCCCGCATCGCGCACCAGATCATCGAGAAGACCGCGCTCGACGCCCCCGCGGGTGAAGCCCCCCGCGTCGTCCTCGTCGGCATTCCCACCCGCGGCACCACCCTCGCGCACCGGCTCGCCGAACGCATCGCCGAGTTCTCCGGGGTGCGCGTGCCCGTCGGCTCCCTGGACATCACCCTCTACCGCGACGACCTGCGCACCAAGCCGCACCGGCCGCTCGAGCGCACATCGGTGCCCGAGGGCGGCGTCGAGGACGCCCTCGTCGTCCTCGTCGACGACGTCCTGTTCTCGGGTCGCTCGGTGCGCGCCGCCCTCGACGCCCTGCGCGACCTGGGCCGGCCCCGCGCGGTGCAGCTCGCCGTCCTGGTCGACCGCGGGCACCGCGAACTGCCGCTGCGCGCCGACTACGTCGGCAAGAATGTCCCCACCGCCCGCGCCGAGGACGTGCGGGTCCTGCTCACCGAGCAGGACGACCGCGACGCCGTGGTGATCTCCGGAGGCAAGATTTCGTGAAGCACCTGCTCTCCATCGCGGACCTGACCGAGCAGTCCGCGACCGAGCTTCTCGACGAGGCCGAACGGTTCGAGCAGGCACTGCTCGGCCGTGAGGTGCGCAAGCTGCCGACCCTGCGCGGCCGCACCGTGATGACGGTGTTCTTCGAGAACTCCACCCGCACCCGGGTCTCGTTCGAGGTCGCCGGCAAGTGGATGAGCGCCGACGTCATCAACGTCAGCGCGTCGAGTTCGTCGGTCGCCAAGGGCGAATCGCTGCGCGACACCGCGCTGACCCTGCACGCCGCCGGCGCCGACGCCCTGATCGTGCGGCACCCCGCGTCGGGCGCCGCGCACCGGATCGCCGAATGGACCGGCGACGGCGACGGCGGGGGACCGGTGGTGATCAACGCCGGCGACGGCACCCACGAACACCCCACGCAGGCCCTGCTCGACGCGCTCACCCTCCGGCAGCGGCTCGGATCGATCGCCGGCCGGCGCATCGCGATCGTGGGCGACATCCTGCACAGCCGGGTCGCGCGCTCCAACGCCCTGCTGCTGTCCACGCTCGGGGCCGAGGTGGTGCTCGTCGCGCCGCGCACGTTGCTGCCGGTGGGCGTCGAGACCTGGCCCGTCACCGTCTCCCATTCCCTCGACGCCGAACTGCCCGGCCTCGACGCGGTGCTCATGCTGCGGGTGCAGGCCGAACGCATGAACGGCGGGTTCTTCCCGTCGGCGCGCGAGTACTCGATCGGCTACGGGTTGTCGGAGAAGCGGCTGGCGATGCTCGCCGAGCACGCCGTGGTGCTGCACCCCGGCCCGATGCTGCGCGGCATGGAGATCGCCTCCGCGGTCGCCGACGCCCCGCAGACCGCGGTGCTGCAGCAGGTGAGCAACGGCGTGCACGTGCGCATGGCCGTGCTGTTCCGGCTGCTCGTCGGCACGGAGAGCGCAATCGCATGACCGACGCGTATGCGGACCGGACGTCCGCGCAGAAGACGAAGAACAGTGGGACAGGAGAAGATTCGGTGTCGCCGCAGGTGCTCATCCGCAACGTGCTCGTCTACGGGGAGGGTGCGCCGACCGACGTGCTGCTCGGCGACGAACAGATCCTCGCCCTCGGCCCCGACCTCGAGGCGAGCCCCGACGCCGAGGTGATCGACGGCGCCGGACGGATCCTGCTGCCCGGCTTCGTCGACCTGCACACGCATCTGCGCGAGCCCGGCCGCGAGGACACCGAGACCATCGACACCGGATCCGCGGCCGCGGCGCTCGGCGGCTACACCGCGGTGTTCGCGATGGCCAACACCGACCCCGTCGCGGACTCCGTCGTCGTCACCGACCACGTGTGGCGACGGGGGCAGGAGGTCGGCCTCGTCGATGTGCACCCCGTGGGTGCCGTCACCGTCGGGCTCGCCGGCACGCAGCTCGCCGAGATGGGCACCATGGCCGCCGGCGTCGGCCGCGTCCGGATGTTCTCCGACGACGGGCACTGCGTCCACGATCCGCTGATCATGCGGCGGGCGCTGGAGTACTCGAGTTCGCTCGGGGTGCTCATCGCCCAGCACGCGGAGGAGCCGCGGCTGACCGCCGGGGCCGTCGCGCACGAGGGGCCCACCGCGGCGCGTCTCGGGCTGGCCGGCTGGCCGCGCGCGGCCGAGGAGTCGATCGTCGCGCGCGACGCCCTGCTCGCCCGGGACGCCGGGGCCCGCGTGCACATCTGCCACGCCTCCACCGCCGGCACCGTCGAACTGGTGAAATGGGCCAAGGCACAAGGGATCCCGATTACCGCCGAGGTGACCCCGCATCATCTGATGCTCGACGATTCGCGGCTCGAGACCTACGACGGCATCAACCGGGTCAACCCGCCGCTGCGCGAGCGTTCCGACGTCGAGGCGCTGCGCCGCGGACTGGCCGAGGGCGTGCTCGACTGCATCGCCACCGACCACGCCCCGCACGCCGAGCAGGACAAGTGTTGCGAGTTCTCGCAGGCCCGGCCCGGCATGCTGGGGCTCGAGACGGCCCTGTCGATCGTCGTCGAGACGATGGTCCGTCCCGGGCTGCTGGACTGGCGCGGCGTCGCGAAGGTGATGAGCGAACGGCCCGCCGAGATCGTCGGCCTCGACGACCAGGGGCGCCCGCTCGAGGTGGGCGAGCCCGCCAACGTGGTGCTCGTCGACCCCGACGCCGAATGGACGGTGCGCGGACCGGAGCTGGCCTCGGTGGCGCACAACACGCCGTACGAGGCGATGACGCTGCCCGGCAAGGTCGTTGCGACCGTGCTGCGCGGCCGCATCACCGCACTCGACGGAGCGGTCCGGCCCGGCACCGGAAGCGGGGTGCGGTGATGGACCGCCTGTGGCTCACGCTCGGCTTCGTCGCCCTGTGGGTGGTGCTGGTCCTGCTGATGTGGAAGGGCTGGCGCGGCCGCGGCCGCCGCCAGGCCGAGGCCGTCGGTGCCCTCCCGCCGGTGCCGGCCGAGCTGGGGGAGCAGCTGGTGGCCCCGAGCACCGGCCTGTACGTGGGCAGTACCCTCGCGCCGAGCTGGCAGGACCGGATCGCCGTCGGCGACCTGGGCCACCGCGCGGCCGGCGAGATCAGCCGCTACCGCGCCGGGGTGCTGCTCGAACGGGACGGCGCCTCGCCGATCTGGATCCCGCAGGACTCGATCCGAGCGGTGCGCACCGAACGTGGCCTCGCGGGAAAGGTGATGACCAAGGACGGGGTGCTGGTGATCCGCTGGCAGCTGCCGTCCGGCACCGAGATCGACACCGGATTCCGCGGCGACGACAAGACCATCTACCCCCAGTGGGTGCAGGAGACGAACGAGAATCACCGGGACAGTGACAGCTAGGACGACAGCCTGGACGGCTGGTACAGCGACGACGGCACGCGAGATTTCGGCTGATGCGGCGAGCTCCGGTGAGGTCGAGCAGAACGGAGAGAACGCATGAGCGGCAACAACTTCGACACGGACACCGCGATACTGGTGCTCGAGGACGGTCGCACGTTCCGCGGCACCGTCTTCGGTGCGGTGGGCCAGACCCTCGGCGAGGCGGTGTTCAGCACCGGCATGACCGGCTACCAGGAGACCCTCACCGACCCCAGCTACCACCGGCAGATCGTGGTGTCCACGGCCCCGCAGATCGGCAACACCGGGTGGAACGCCGAGGACAACGAGTCCGTCGGCCCCACCGGTGACCCCGCCGGCGCGAAGATCTGGGTCGCCGGGTACGTCGTGCGCGACCCGTCGCGCCGCACCTCGAGCTGGCGCGCGGCCGGCTCCCTGCAGGACGAACTCGAGCGGCAGAACATCGTCGGCATCGCCGGGATCGACACCCGCGCCCTGGTGCGGCATCTGCGCACCCGCGGCTCGATGCGGGCGGGTGTCTTCTCCGGCGACGCCCTCGCCGACGACGCCGAGCTGCTCGACCGGGTCCGGAGCCAGCCGTCGATGCTCGGCGCCGACCTCGCCGGCGAGGTCACCACCACCAGCGGCTACGTCGTCGAGCCCGACGGCGAGGCCCGCTTCACCGTCGCCGCGATCGACCTCGGCATCAAGACCAACACCCCGCGGATGTTCGCCGAGCGCGGCATGCGCGTGCACGTGCTGCCCTCCACCGCGACGCTGCACGACATCCTGGACCTGAAGGCCGACGGCGTCTTCCTCTCGAACGGTCCCGGGGATCCGGCCACCGCGGACGGCGCGGTGCACCTGACCCAGGAAGTGCTCGGGCAGGGACTGCCGCTGTTCGGCATCTGCTTCGGCAACCAGATCCTCGGCCGCGCCCTCGGTCTGGGCACCTACAAGATGAAGTTCGGGCACCGCGGCATCAACATCCCGGTCATCGAACACGAGACCGGGCGGATCGCGATCACCGCCCAGAACCACGGCTTCGCGCTCGAGGGCGAGGCGGGCCAGGAGTTCGACACCCCGTTCGGCCGGGCCGTGATCAGCCACACCTGCGCCAACGACGGCGCCGTCGAGGGCGTGCGCCTGCTCGACGGGTCCGCCTTCTCCGTGCAGTACCACCCCGAGGCGGCGGCCGGCCCGCACGACGCCTCCTACCTGTTCGACCGGTTCACCAGCATGCTCGAGGGAGAGAAGAACTAGATGCCACGCCGTACCGACCTCTCCCACATCCTCGTCATCGGCTCCGGCCCGATCGTCATCGGCCAGGCCTGCGAGTTCGACTACTCCGGCACCCAGGCGTGCCGCGTGCTGCGCGAGGAAGGCCTGCGGGTCTCCCTCGTCAACTCCAACCCGGCCACGATCATGACCGACCCGGAGTTCGCCGACTCCACCTACGTCGAGCCCATCACCGCCGAGTTCGTCGAGAAGGTCATCGCCGCCGAGCAGGCGAAGGGCACCCCGATCGACGCGGTGCTCGCCACCCTCGGCGGGCAGACCGCGCTCAACACCGCCGTCGCCCTGCACGAGCAGGGCATCCTCGCCAAGTACGACGTCGAGCTGATCGGCGCCGACTTCGACGCCATCCAGCGCGGCGAGGACCGGCAGAAGTTCAAGGACATCGTCGCCAAGTGCGGCGGCGAGTCCGCGCGCTCGCGGGTCTGCTACACGATGGACGAGGTGCGCGACACCGTTGCCGAGCTCGGCTACCCCGTCGTGGTGCGCCCGTCGTTCACCATGGGCGGCCTCGGCTCCGGCATGGCCTACGACGAGGCCGACCTCGAGCGCATCGCCGGCGGCGGCCTCGCCGCGTCGCCCACCGCGAACGTGCTCATCGAGGAGTCCATCCTCGGCTGGAAGGAGTACGAGCTCGAGCTCATGCGCGACGGCCGCGACAACGTCGTGATCGTCTGCTCCATCGAGAACGTCGACCCGGTGGGCGTGCACACCGGCGACTCGGTCACCGTCGCCCCCGCCATGACCCTGACCGACCGCGAATACCAGAAGATGCGCGACCTGTCGATCGCGATCCTGCGCGAGGTCGGCGTCGACACCGGCGGCTGCAACATCCAGTTCGCGATGGACCCGCGCGACGGTCGTCTCGTGGTGATCGAGATGAACCCGCGGGTGTCGCGGTCGTCCGCGCTGGCCTCGAAGGCCACCGGCTACCCGATCGCGAAGATGGCCGCCAAGCTCGCCATCGGCTACACCCTCGACGAGATCGTCAACGACATCACCAAGGAGACGCCGGCCTGCTTCGAGCCGACGCTCGACTACGTCGTCGTCAAGGCTCCGCGCTTCGCGTTCGAGAAGTTCCCCGGCGCCGACGGCACCCTCACCACCACCATGAAGTCGGTCGGCGAGGCCATGTCGATCGGCCGCAACTTCACCGAGGCCTTCGGCAAGGTCCTGCGGTCCCTCGAAACCAAGCGTTCCGGGTTCTGGACCGGCCCCGAGGTCGAGGCGGCCGATCTCGGCACCCTCCTCGGCGAGCTCGAGGTCCCGCACGACGGCCGCTTCTACGGCATCGCCAAGGCCTTCGAGCTCGGCGCCACCGTCGAGCAGCTGTTCGACGCCACCAAGATCGACCCGTGGTTCCTCGATCAGATCCAGCAGATCGTCGAGCTGGGGGAGACGGTGCGCGCCGCCGAGACGTTCGGGGAGCGGGAACTGCGCTTTTCCAAGCACCACGGCTTCTCCGACCGGCAGATCGCGGCGCTGCGCCCCGAACTCGGCGACGAGGACGCGGTGCGGGCCCTGCGCGAGCAGCTCGGCGTGCATCCGGTGTACAAGACCGTCGACACCTGCGCCGCCGAGTTCGAGGCCAAGACCCCGTACCACTACTCGACGTACGAACTCGACCCGGACGCCGAGACCGAGGTCGCCGAGCAGCGCGAGCGGCCGAAGGTGCTCATCCTCGGCTCGGGCCCCAACCGCATCGGTCAGGGCATCGAGTTCGACTACTCGTGCGTGCACGCCGCCCTGACCCTGTCGCAGGCCGGCTACGAAACCGTCATGGTCAACTGCAACCCCGAGACGGTCTCGACCGACTACGACACCGCCGACCGTCTCTACTTCGAGCCGCTCACCTTCGAGGACGTCTTCGAGGTGTACCGGGCCGAGTCGCAGTCCGGCACCGTCGCCGGGGTCATCGTCCAGCTCGGCGGCCAGACCCCGCTCGGGCTCGCGCGACGGTTGAAGGCCGCCGGGGTGCCGATCGTGGGCACCAGCCCCGAGGCCATCGACCTGGCCGAGGACCGCGGCGAGTTCGGCCGGGTGCTCACCGAGGCGGGCCTGCCGGCCCCGAAGTTCGGCACCGCCACCACCTTCGAGGGCGCCCGCGACATCGCCGCCGGCATCGGCTATCCGGTGCTGGTCCGTCCGTCCTACGTCCTCGGCGGGCGCGGCATGGAGATCGTCTACGACGAGAACGCGCTCGAGAGCTACATCTCCCGCGCCACCGAGATCTCCGAGGACCGGCCCGTGCTGGTCGACCGCTTCCTCGACGACGCGGTCGAGATCGACGTCGACGCCCTGTGCGACGGCACCGACGTCTACATCGGCGGCATCATGGAGCACATCGAGGAGGCCGGCATCCACTCCGGCGACTCGTCGTGCGCGCTGCCGCCGATCACCCTCGGGCGGTCCGACCTCGAGAACGTGCGCCGCTCCACCGAGGCCCTCGCGCACGGTATCGGCGTCAAGGGCCTGCTCAACGTGCAGTACGCCCTCAAGGACGACGTCCTCTACGTGCTCGAGGCCAACCCGCGTGCCTCCCGCACCGTGCCGTTCGTCTCGAAGGCCACCGCCGTGCAGCTCGCCAAGGCCTGCGCGCGGGTCATGATGGGCGAGAGCATCGCCGACCTGCGCGCCGAGGGCATCCTGCCCGCCCACGGCGACGGCGGGCACGCCCCGGTCGACGCCCCGGTCGCGGTGAAGGAGGCGGTGCTGCCGTTCAACCGGTTCCGCCGCGCCGACGGCACCGGCATCGACTCGCTGCTCAGCCCGGAGATGAAGTCCACCGGCGAGGTCATGGGCATCGACGACGACTTCGGCACCGCGTTCGCCAAGAGCCAGACCGCCGCCTACGGTTCGCTGCCCACCTCCGGCTCGGTGTTCGTCTCGGTCGCCAACAAGGACAAGCGGTCGCTGATCTTCCCCGTCAAGCGGCTCGCCGACCTCGGCTTCCGGGTGCTCGCCACCATCGGCACCGCGGAGGTGCTGCGCCGCAACGGCATCCCGTGCGAGCACGTGTACAAGGTGTCGGAGGAGGAACGGCCCGAGGGGGCCCACACCATCGTCGAGAAGATCCGCGCCGGTGAGGTCGACATGGTGATCAACACCCCGTGGGGCAACTCCGGGCCGCGCATCGACGGCTACGAGATCCGCACCGCGGCCGTCGCCGCGAACATCCCGTGCATCACGACCGTGCAGGGTGCCTCCGCGGCCGTGCAGGGCATCGAGGCCGCCATCCGTGGCGACATCGGGGTCCGTTCCCTGCAGGAGATGCACGCCGGGCTCCGGGAGGACCAGGGCAGCCTCCGCGAGGACGCCGGGGCGTCCGGCGGCGTCGGAGGGCTGCGCGACGGACTCGCGGACACGGCGTCGTGACGACGTTCGGGCAGCGTCTGCACGCGGCCCTCGCCGAGCGCGGGCCGCTGTGTGTGGGCATCGACCCGCACCCGGAACTGCTCGCGGCGTGGGGGCTGCCGGTCGACGTCGCGGGCCTCGAGCGGTTCGCCGGGACGTGTGTCGACGCGTTCGCCGGGCGGGTGGCCCTCGTCAAGCCGCAGGTCGCGTTCTTCGAGGCGTTCGGTGCCGCGGGCATCGCGGTGCTCGAGCGCACCGTGACGGCCCTGCGCGGCGCCGGCACCCTCGTCCTTGCGGACGCCAAGCGCGGCGACATCGGCTCGACGATGGACGCGTACGCCCGCACGTGGCTGACCGATGCGTCCCCGCTGGGCTCCGACGCGGTCACCGTCTCGCCGTACCTGGGGTTCGGCGCGCTCGAGCCCGCGCTGCGCCTCGCCGTCGACGGGCGCGGGGTGTTCGTCCTCGCCGCCACCTCCAACCCCGAGGGCGCCCAGGTGCAGCAGGCGCGCACCGCCGACGGGCGCAGCGTCGCGCAGGTGATGGTCGACGAGGCCGCGGCCCGCAACGCCGGCGCCGACACGCTCGGCTCCGTCGGCGTCGTCGTGGGCGCGACCCTCACCCGGGCACCGGACCTGAGCGCGCTGCACGGCCCGATCCTGATGCCCGGGGTGGGCGCCCAGGGCGGCACCGCGGAGGACGTGCGCCGGCTGGCGGGCGACCGCCTCGACGCCGTCGTGCCCAACGTCTCCCGCGAGGTGCTGCGGGCGGGCCCGACGCCCGCGGCGCTGCGCGACGCCGTGTCCCGCACCGTGGACGCGTTCGCCTTCCTGCGGGCCTGACGGCCCCGGACATCCGGCCCGGATCCGGCTCCCGGCTCCGGGCCGGATGTCCGTTCCGGTGCAGGTGGGAGCCCCCCGACACGCTCGTGCGCGGAAATTTTTCCGGGCCGTTTCCGGCGTGGACGCGCCGGCGCCGGCGCCGGCCCGCAGACCGGCACCCGCGCCGGGCCGAACTGCCATCCACAACGCCGCTACCTGCGGCGATGCCGGGTTCGCCGAGGTGAGGGGCGGTGCCTACGTCCCCGGGCCGGACCCGCCCGCGGGCCACGCTGCGGGCGCACTACCGCACGTGTTTTCGAGCCGAAACGCCGGGGGGTGGGTTCGCAATCGTCGTCCGGCGTGAGTACGGTCGCTATCGCCGCTGGTTAACCGGCGGATGAGACTGATTGCCAACGATGAGACGGAGGAACCGTGGCCCTTCCCCAGCTGACCGACGAGCAGCGCGCCGCTGCTCTGGAGAAGGCGGCTGCTGCCCGTCGCGCCCGGGCTGAGCTCAAGGACCGCCTGAAGCGCGGCGGCACCGACCTCAAGCAGGTCCTGGCCGATGCCGAGAACGACGAGATCCTCGGCAAGATGAAGGTGTCCGCCCTGCTCGAGGCCCTGCCGAAGGTCGGCAAGGTCAAGGCGCAGGAGATCATGACCGAACTCGAGATCGCCCCGACGCGCCGCCTGCGCGGCCTGGGCGACCGTCAGCGCAAGGCGCTGCTCGCCAGGTTCGACTTCGACGCCTGAGCGACCGGTGGTAGCTGACGCACACACCGTGTCGGACAGCGGTTCCACGACGCGGAGGGGCCGGCTGGTGGTGCTGGCCGGCCCCTCCGCCGTCGGGAAGTCCACCGTTGTCCGCCGGCTCCGCAGCCGGGTGCCCGACCTGCTGTTCAGCGTGTCGGCCACCACCCGCGACCCCCGGCCCGGCGAGGTGAACGGGGTGGACTACCACTTCGTCAGCCGCGACGAGTTCGATCGGATGATCGAGTCCGGGGACCTGCTCGAGTGGGCCGAGATCCACGGCGGGCTGCAACGCTCGGGCACCCCCGCCGGTCCCGTGCGGGACGCGCTCGCCTCGGGACGCCCCGTGCTCGTCGAGGTGGACCTGACCGGCGCCCGCTCCGTGCGCGCCGCCATGCCGGAGGCCGTGCTGGCCTTCCTGGCGCCGCCGAGCTGGGATGTGCTGGTCGCCCGCCTCACCGGCCGCGGCACCGAATCGGACGAGGTGGTCCGCCGCCGGCTCGAGACCGCCCGGACCGAACTCGACGCCCGCGACGAGTTCGACACGGTGATCGTCAACGAGGACGTCGACCGCGCCTGCGACGAATTGGTATCCTTGTTGGTCGGTCCCCGCGACGATCGCCCCGACCGTCCGCAGCCGATCACGACCTTCCCCGCCTCGAACCCGAATCCCGGGCCCCACCAGAGCTCCGGAACGACACAGGAGAACACCGAGTGAGCAGCACCCAAGCAGCCGTGTCCGACACCGCCGGCCACGACCTGCCGGCCTACGACACCCCGCTGGGCATCACCAACCCGCCCATCGACGAGCTGCTCGAGCGCACCTCCTCGAAGTACGCGCTGGTGATCTACGCAGCCAAGCGTGCCCGGCAGATCAACGACTACTACAACCAGCTCGGCGACGGCATCCTCGAGTACGTCGGCCCGCTCGTCGAGCCCGGCCTGCAGGAGAAGCCGCTGTCGATCGCGCTGCGGGAGATCCACGCAGACCTGCTCGAGCACGCCGAAGGCGAGTGAGCCAGCGCGCCGCGGGCACCGCGGACCACTCGGAATTCGCGCAACGCCGCCGCATCGTCGTCGGCGTCGGTGGCGGCATCGCCGCCTACAAGGCCTGCGCGCTGATCCGGGCGTTCACCGAAAGTGGACACCACGTGCGGGTCATCCCGACGGACTCGGCGCTCGAGTTCGTCGGCCGCGCCACCTTCGAGGCCCTGTCCGGCAACCCCGTGCACACCGGCGTGTTCGCCGACGTGCCGCAGGTTCCGCACGTGCGGCTCGGACAGGAGGCCGACCTGGTGGTCGTCGCCCCCGCCACCGCCGACCTGATGGCCCGCGCCGCCCACGGCCGTGCCGACGACCTGCTCACCGCCACGCTGCTCACCGCGCGGTGCCCGGTCGTGTTCGCGCCTGCGATGCACACCGAGATGTGGGAACACCCGGCGACGGTGGACAACGTCGCCACGCTGCGCCGCCGCGGCGCCGTCGTCGTCGAGCCCGCCTCCGGCCGGCTCACCGGGCACGACACCGGCGCCGGCCGGCTCCCCGAACCCGAGGAGATCTTCGGACTGGCGTCGCTGCTGCTCGAACGACCGGACGCGTTGCCGCGGGATCTGACCGGGCGGCGCATCGTCGTCTCCGCCGGCGGCACCCGCGAACCGCTGGACCCGGTGCGGTTCCTCGGCAACCGCAGCTCCGGCAAGCAGGGCTATGCCCTCGCCCGGCTCGCCGCCCAGCGCGGCGCCGACGTCACCCTCGTCGCCGGGGCGGTGGCCGGGCTGGCCGATCCCGCCGCGGTGGAGGTGGTGCAGGTCCAGACCGCCGCCCAGATGCAGGCCGCGGTCACCAAGCATGCCGCCGGTGCGGACGCGGTCGTCATGTCCGCCGCCGTCGCCGACTTCCGGCCGAGCACCTTCGCCACCAGCAAGATCAAGAAGGGCGCGGGCGAGCCGGAGGCGATCGCGCTGACCAAGAACGAGGACATTCTCGCCGGGCTGGTCGCCGCCCGCACCGAGGGCACGCTGCCGGCGAGCACCGTCATCGTCGGTTTCGCCGCCGAGACCGGCGACGCCGAGGGCGACGTCCTCACCCACGCCCGCGCCAAACTGGCCCGCAAGGGCTGCGATCTGCTGGTGGTCAACGCCGTCGGCGACGGGAAGGCGTTCGAGGTCGACCACAACGACGGGTGGCTGCTGGCGGCAGACGGTTCCGAGACCGCCCTCGCGCACGGCTCCAAGGCGCTGATGGCCAGCCGCGTCCTCGACGCACTGCGCCCGCTGCTGGCGCAGGACCGGTCGTGACCCTGGCAGCGGCGCGCCCGTGACGTCGGGGGCGGCGCGCCCGTGACGTCGGGGGCGCGCCCGTGAGCGAAAGTCTCGCGTCGGCGCGGCCGGAACAGTAGCGTCGCCCATATCGTTCGAGCTAGACACAACCAGTCGAGAGGGAGTTCCGTGAGCAAGACCGGCGGTCGGCTTTTCACCAGTGAGTCCGTGACGGAGGGACACCCGGACAAGATCTGTGACGCGATCAGCGACTCCGTCCTCGACGCGCTGCTCACCGAAGACCCCCGCGCCCGCGTCGCGGTCGAGACCCTCGTGACCACCGGGCAGGTGCACGTGGTCGGGGAGGTCACCACCTCGGCCTACGCGGACATCCCGAAGATCGTGCGCGACCGGGTCCTCGAGATCGGCTACGACTCGTCCTCGAAGGGTTTCGACGGCAACTCCTGCGGGGTCAACATCGCCATCGGCGCGCAGTCCCCGGAGATCGCCGGCGGCGTCGACGTCTCGCACGAGGCCCGCACCGGGGTGCTCACCGACGACGAGGTGGCCCGGCAGGGCGCCGGCGACCAGGGCCTGATGTTCGGCTACGCCTGCTCGGACACCCCGGAACTGATGCCGCTGCCGATCGCGCTGGCGCACCGGCTCTCGCGCCGGCTCACCGAGGTCCGCAAGAGCGGGGTGCTGCCGTACCTGCGGCCGGACGGCAAGACCCAGGTCACCATCGAGTACGACGGCGACCGCCCGGTCCGCTTGGACACCGTGGTGATCTCCACCCAGCACGCGGCGGACATCGACCTGAACAACCTGCTCACCCCGGACCTGCGTACCCACGTCGTCGAGGCGGTGCTGGCGGACCCGAGCCTCGCGGGCCTGGACACCACCGGCCTGCGGTTGCTGGTGAACCCGTCCGGGTCGTTCGTGCTCGGCGGCCCGATGGGGGATGCGGGCCTGACCGGCCGCAAGATCATCGTCGACACCTACGGCGGCATGGCCCGGCACGGCGGCGGCGCGTTCTCGGGCAAGGACCCGTCGAAGGTGGACCGCTCGGCCGCCTACGCGATGCGGTGGGTCGCCAAGACCGCCGTGGCCGCGGGCCTGGCCGGCCGGCTCGAGGTGCAGGTGGCCTACGCCATCGGCAAGGCCGCCCCGGTGGGACTGTTCGTCGAGACGTTCGGCACCGAGAAGACCGACCCGGCACGGATCCAGCAGGCGATCACCGAGGTGTTCGACCTGCGACCGGGTGCGATCATCCGGGACCTGGACCTGCTGCGGCCGATCTACGCACAGACCGCCGCGTACGGGCACTTCGGCCGCACCGACATCGACCTGCCGTGGGAGAACACCGACCGGGCCGAGAAGCTGCGCGCCGCCGCCGGTCTGTAACCCGACCCCTCGACGGTCCGGGTGGCCACCGACAGGACCGCGGCCGAGACGGATCCGGTGGCGCGGATCCTGCCGCTGCTGCCGTTGCCGCACCTCGACCGCGAATTCGATTACCTGATCCCGCGTGAGCTCGATGCCGAGGCGCGACCGGGCGTGCGGGTGCGCGTCCGGTTCGCCGGCAGGCTCGTCGACGGCTTCCTGCTGTCCCGCGCGCCGACCAGCGAGCACACGGGCCGGCTCGGCTGGCTCGACCGGATCGTCTCGCCCGAGGTCGTCCTGACCCCCGAGATCGCCGCCCTCGCCGACGCCGTCGCCGCCCGCTACGCCGGTACCCGAGCCGACGTGCTGCGACTCGCGGTGCCCCCGCGGCACGCCCGGGTCGAGGCGGAGGACCCGCCACCCGCACCGCCCACCGCGGCACCGGCCGTCGACCGGATCGCCTGGTCCCGATACCGCCACGGCGAGAACTTCCTCGACGCCCTCGCCGCCGGCCGCGCCCCCCGCGCGGCCTGGCAGTCCCTGCCCGGAGAGGACTGGCCCCGTCGCCTGGCCGAACTCGCGGCGGCGGTCGCCGCCACCGGCCACGCCGCGGTGCTCGTGGTGCCCGACCAGCGCGACCTCGACCGGGTCGTGACCGCCTGCGCCGACATGGCCGGCGCCGACTGCGTCGTCGGGCTCGCCGCCGGGCTCGGTCCGGCCGTGCGCTACCGGCGCTGGCTCGCGGCGCTGCGCGGAACCGCCCGCATCGTCGTCGGCACCCGGGCCGCGGTGTTCGCTCCCACCCCCGCCCTCGGCCTGCTCGTGGTGTGGGACGACGGCGACGACCTGCACTCCGAGCCCCGGGCGCCGTACCCGCACGCCCGAGAGGTGGCGCTGCTGCGAGCCCACGCCACCGGTGCCGCCGTCGTCCTGGCCGGGCACGCCCGCACCGCCGAGACCCAGGCCCTCGTCGACACCGGATGGGCGCACGACCTCGCCGCCCCCCGCGACGTCGTCCGTGCCAGCGCCCCCAAGATCACCGCCCTCGCCGACAGCGACCAGGCCCTCGCCCGCGACCCCGCCGCCCGCGCCGCCCGCCTGCCGGCCATCGCCTTCGCCGCCGCCCGCGCCGCCCTGGGCGCCGACCGCGGGGTGCTCGTGCAGGTGCCCCGCCGCGGCTACGTGCCTGCGCTGGCGTGCGCCAAGTGCCGGACCCCGGCCCGCTGCCGGCACTGCAACGGCCCGCTCGCGTTGCCGCAGGCCGCCGGCCCGGACGGTGCCGCGACCCCCGCCTGCCGCTGGTGCGGCATCGCCGACGCCACCCACCGCTGCCACGCGTGCGGTGCTCGTGCCCTGCGCGCCGTCGTCGTCGGCGCCGGGCGCACCGCCGAGGAACTCGGCCGGGCGTTCCCCGGTGTCCCGGTGGTCACCTCCGGTGGGACGGAGGTCAAAGCCACCGCCCCGGCGGGACCGGCGCTCGTCGTGGCCACGGTGGGCGCCGAACCCGTCGCCGCCGGGGGGTACGGCGCGGCGCTGCTGCTCGACGGGTGGGCCCTGCTCGGCCGCGCCGACCTGCGGGCCGCCGAGGAGACGATGCGTCGCTGGCTCACCGCGTCGTCGCTGGTGCGGCCCTTCGCCGACGGCGGCCAGGTCGTCGTCGTCGCAGACGCCGGCATCCCCACCGTGCAGGCACTGGTGCGGTGGGACCCGATCGGGCACGCGCAGTCCCAGCTCGCCGAGCGCGCCGAGGTCGGCTTCCCGCCGGCGGTGCACATGGCCGCCGTCGACGGCACCGCCGCCGCAGTCGCCGACCTGCTGGCCGCCGCGACGCTCCCGCCGGAGGCGGAGGTGCTCGGGCCGGTGCCGTTGCCGCCGGGGGAGCGGCTGCCGTTCGGGGCCGACGATCCCGAGCCGGACGAGGTGCAGCGCATGGTGATCCGGGTGCCGCGCGGCCGGGGCCTCGCGCTCGGCCGCGCCCTGCGTGAGGCGCAGGCCGCCCGCAGTGCCCGCCGCGGCGAGGGGGCGTTGCGGGTGCAGATCGATCCGCTGCGCGTCGGGTGACGGCCGCCACGGCCTCCGGCGCCGCGCGGAGGATCGCCCCGGGTGGCAGGACGGGAAGAACCCCCCGTCACCTGCGGAAAGATGACATGCCGGTGGGGCGCACCTGTGTCACGATAGGTCCCGAGGGGTCGATTCTGGTGACGGGAGCCCGGCTGCGGGCGAGCCGGAGGGAGGGGCCGTGAACGGCGCACGCAGGATTGCCGGGGCGCTGGCCGGTATCGCGGTGGCCGCCGCGGCCGTCACGGGCGCCGCGGCCGTCACCGCCGCGCCGGGGTCGTCGGCGTCCGTACCCGTCGACCCGGGCCCCGTGGCCACCACCCACGCCCAGGCCGCCGGCTACGCCGAGGAGCATCCCGGAACGGCGCCGGCGCGGTCGAACGACTTCGGGTGCGTGCCGTCTCCGGAGTATCCACGACCGGTGGTGCTCGCCCACGGCACCGACTCCAACTCCTACTCGGACTGGGCCGCGGTCGCACCGATGCTCGCCGATGCCGGATGGTGCGTGTTCGCCCTCGACTACGGCAAGGCCGACGGTGCCGACGAGTACGGCACCGGCGACATCCGGGTCAGCGCCGCGCAGCTCGGGACGTTCGTCGAGCGGGTGCGTGCCGGCACCGGCGCCGACGAGGTCGACCTCGTCGGCTACTCGCAGGGTGCGACCGTCGCGCGGTACTACGTCAACCGGCTGGGCGGCTCGGCCGTCGTGGACCGCTGGGTGGGGGTGGCCTCGCCGAGCTACGGCGGCACCTTCTACGGGCTCGGCGCCGCGGTCGTGGCCGCTCCGGGCGCCACCGGCGCGGTCGAGGACTTCTTCTCGGTGGCCCTCGCGCAGCAGCTGCAGGGCTCCGAGCTGCTCACCGAGCTCAACACCCCGGTCGACACCGTTCCCGGCGTCCGCTACACCACCATCGGATCCCGCGTCGACGAGGTCATCCAGCCGGCCACCAACGTCGCGTTGCGCGGACCCGGGGCGGTCAACCTGATGATCCAGGACCTGTGCCCACCGGATCAGACCGGGCACTTCAACATGGTGTACGACCCGTTCTCGCTCACCGTGATCCGGCACGCCCTCGACCCCGAGCGGTACGCCCCCGGCGAGTGTGTCCCGGTGCGGCTCGGCACGGGCATCCCCGAACTGATCATCGAGAGCAACTCCTGAGCCGTTCCGTCCCCGGGGCGTGTCCGGTACCCCGATCATGGGTATGCGGGCGGCACGAGCCCCTGCGGACGACGGTCACCGGCGCCCGGGACGGCGCGCCGAAGGGAGGTAGCGGTGAACGCCCCCTCGCTTCCGGCCCGGGCTCTCGCGGTGATGCGGGCGCCGCAGCTCGTGCCGCCGCGGCAGTACCTCCGGGTGGCCGCGCGGTGCGGGTACCTCATCGCGCTGGTCGGCACCGTCGTCACGATGGGCATCCCCGCCGACCGGGTGTACCAGGCGGCCTGGATCGTCGCCGGGCTGATCGCCTTCGCGATCGACCGGCCGTGGCGCGGGCACGTGCGCGTCGTCGTCGACTGGTTGCCCCTGGTCGCGGCGCTCGTGGTCTACGACCACACCCGTGGCATCGCCGACGAACTCGGCCTGCCCGTTCGAATACACGAACTGGTCGCCGTGGAGAGCTGGCTGTTCGGCACGGTCCCGACGGTGTGGCTGCAGGAACGCCTGCTCGGCGCGGACGGGGAGCGGCCCGGCTGGACGATGCTCACCTCGGTCGTCTACACCAGCCATTTCCTCGTGCCGTGGTTGCTCGCGGCCGTGCTGTACCTGCAGTCGCGGGCGCGCTGGGCCGGATACATGCGACGGGTGCTGCTCCTGTCGTACTTCGGGCTGATCACCTACATCCTCGTGCCGGCGGCCCCGCCGTGGTATGCGTCCGAGGTGGGCGTCCTGCCGGAAGGCGTCGGCCGGGTCACCGGCTTCGGGTTCGGCGTGGTGCCCATCGACGTCGGCACCCGATGGTTGGAGGCGCAGGGCAACCCGGTCGCCGCGCTGCCGTCGCTGCACTCGGCATTCGCCCTGCTCGTGGCGGTCGCCCTGTGGCCGATCGCGCGGCGCGCCTGGATGCGGGCCCTGCTGGTGGCGTTCCCGCTGGCCATGGCCTTCACGCTCGTCTACGGCGGCGAACACTACCTGGTCGACGTGCTGCTCGGCTGGGGTTACGTCGGGCTCGCCGTCCTGGCCGCCCGAGCCTGGGAGGCGCGCCGCGGGGCGCGGCGTGCCCCGCAGGTCAATCCACCTGCTCCAGCGGCATCGCCAGCGTCACCCAGTCGTGCAGGCCACCGCGGTAGTACGCCAGCGCGGACGCCGGGTATCCCGCCTCGAGCAGCTCCCGGATCGCCATCGGGGACTGCGGACACTGCGGGCCGTTGCAGAACAGGATCGACACCCGGGACGGATCGAGCCGGTCCCGCAGCTCCGTGATCCGGCCGTGCGGCAGATTGATCGCGCCCGGAATGGACCTGCCCTTGCGTGAGTCCGGGACCCGGGTGTCGACGAGCACCGCTCCGTTCGCGACCAGCTCGGTCAGTTCCAGCTCGCCGACGGTCACCACCCCGGGCGCGCACTGCAGCGGCTGCAGCTCGCCCCACGTGGTGTCCACCAGGACCACGTCCTGCTCCTGCGCCGCCGGCCAGGGCACGCCCGCGGGATCCGCCGAGCGCACCCGGGGAGACCGTTCCATCCGTTCTCGCGTCTCTGCCATCGGCTCAGCCTATCGACGCGGCGCGGCGGGTGCCGGGATTCGTCACGCCCGGCCCGGCCCGTCGGGTTCGCGGACGGCTGTCACCGCCCGCAGGCCCGGTCCCTAGACTGAGGGCACCATTCGTCGTCGAGATCCGGGAGCAGCATTCGTGAACAGTTCGGTCGGCCCAGCACGGTCCTCGTCCCGGGGCCGGGGCCTCGTTTCCCGCCCGCGGACGGGCCGCTGACGTGCGGCTGGTGTTCGCCGGGACCCCCGAACCGGCCGTACCGGCCCTGCGCCGCCTGCTCGACTCGCCGCGCCACGAGGTGGTCGCGGTGGTGACCCGGCCCGACACCACCGCCGGCCGCGGACGGCGCGTCGTCCGCTCGGCCGTGGGGCGGCTCGCCGACGAACACGGCATCGAGGTCCTCACCCCGGAGCGGCCCCGCGACCCCGACTTCGTCGCCCGGCTGACCGAACTCGCCCCCGACTGCTGCCCGGTCGTCGCCTACGGCGCGCTCATCCCGCAGCCGGTGCTCGACATCCCGAAGTTCGGCTGGGTGAACCTCCACTTCTCGCTGCTGCCCGCCTGGCGCGGCGCCGCGCCCGTCCAGGCCGCGCTCGCCGCGGGGGACGAGGTGACCGGCGCGAGCACGTTCCGGCTCGAGGCGGGCCTGGACACCGGCCCGGTCTACGGGGTGGTCACCGAGACGATCCGGCCCGACGACACCGCGGGAGATCTGCTCGCCCGGCTCGCCGACTCCGGAGCCGTGCTGCTCGAATCGACCCTCGACGGCCTCGAGGACGGGATGCTCACGGCGGTGCCCCAACCCCCGGACGGCGTCTCGCACGCCCCGAAGGTCACCGTCGAGTCGGCTCGGGTGAGCTGGGACCGTCCCGCACACCTCGTCGACCGCCACATCCGTTCGGTCACGCCCGCACCCGGGGCCTGGACGATGATCGGCGACCTGCGCGTGAAGCTCGGACCCGTGACCGGCACCGACGAGACCCTCGCGCCCGGGCAGATCCTGGCCCGCAAGGACGGTGTCCTCGTCGGCACCGGCAGCACCGCCGTGCGACTCGGGCAGGTCCAGCCGCCCGGTAAGAAGACGATGGCGGCCGCGGACTGGGTTCGCGGCGCCCGCCTCGACCCGGAGGTACGCGCCCAGTGACCGAGTCCCGCCGCCCCGCCCGCCGGTCCCGCCGCGGGCCCGGGGACCGCAACAACAAGCCCCGGCAGGCCCGCCGGCCGTCGCCCGCCGAGGCCGGCCTCGACCAGGCTCGGCTCGCCGCCCGGGACGTGCTGCGCGCCGTCCGGGAGCGCGACGCCTACGCCAACCTGGTGCTGCCGGCGCTGCTGCGCGAGCGACGACTCGACGGGCGCGACGCCGCCCTGGCCACCGAGCTGACATACGGCGCCGCCCGCGCCCAGGGCCTGCTCGACGCCGTGATCGCCGCGTGTGCCCACCGGCCCGTCACCGAGATCGACGGGGCGCTGCTGGACACCCTGCGGTTGGGCACGTATCAGCTGCTGCGGACCCGCATCGCCCCGCACGCGGCCGTCGCGACGAGTGTCGACATCGTCCGCGGCGAATTCGGCCACGGCAAGTCCGGCTTCGTCAATGCGGTGCTGCGCCGCGTCGCGGAGAAGCCGGAGGAACAGTGGATCGCCGAGCTCGCCCCCGACCCGGCTCGCGACCCGGTGGGACACCTGGCCTTCCGGTATGCGCACCCGGAGTGGATCGCGAAGGCCTTCGCGGTCGCGCTCGTCCCGGACGCCGGGGAGCTCGAGGAGGTGCTCGCGGCGGACGACGCCCGACCGGTGGTGCACCTGGTGGCCCGCCCGGGGGTGATCACCGCGGAGGAACTCGCGCTGGCCACCGGTGGCGAGATCGGGGCCTGGTCGCCCTACGCCGTGCATCTCGATGCCGGCGGTGATCCCGGCAAGCTCGACGCCGTGCGCGAGGGCATGGCCGCAGTGCAGGACGAGGGCAGTCAGCTGGTGGCGCGGGCGCTCACCCTCGCCCCCCTCGACGGGCCCGACCACGGCCGGTGGCTGGACCTGTGTGCCGGCCCGGGCGGCAAGGCCGCCCTGCTCGGCGCGCTCGCCGACATCGACGGCTTCACCGTCGACGCCGTCGAACCGGTCGAGCACCGCGCCGAACTGGTCCGCAAGTCCACCCGCGGCCTCCCCGTGACGGTGCACGTGGCCGACGGCCGCGAGCCCGGCCTGGGGCCCGGCTACGACCGCATCCTGGTCGACGCGCCGTGCACCGGGCTCGGCGCCCTGCGTCGCCGGCCCGAATCCCGGTGGCGGCGCAACCCCGGCGACGTCGCCGAGCTGGTGCGGTTGCAGAAGCAGCTCCTCGCCTCGGCGATCGGGCTGCTGCGGCCGGGTGGGGTGGTGCTGTACGCGACGTGCTCGCCGCACACGTCCGAGACCCTCGCCGTCGTCGCCGACGCCGTCCGGCGGCACCGGGTCGAGCAGCTCGACACGCGCGAGCTCGTGCCCGGCGTGCCGCGTCTCGGCGACGGTCCGTCCGTGCAGCTGTGGCCGCACCGGCACGGCACCGACGCGATGTTCATGGCCGCGCTGCGCGCCCCGGCGAGCTGACCGGCGAGCTCGCCGCGCGAACGCCGGGAGAATCGGTCCGCGCTCGGATACGGTCGGACGCGACCCGCCCGCTCCCGGCAGGAGGCACGTCGTGCCCGACATCGTCACCGTGACCATGAACCCGGCGCTCGACATGACCACCTATACCGAGCAGGTGCGGCCCACCAGCAAACTGCGCTGCGAGGCGCCGCGACTCGAGGCCGGCGGCGGCGGGATCAACGTCGCGAAGGTCGCCGGGGTGCTCGGTGTCTCGGCCGCAGCGGTGTATCCGGCCGGCGGCCCGACCGGGGACATGCTTTCGGCGCTGCTGTCCGGCGGCGGCGTCGACAGCCGGCGCATCGACATCGACGGCATGACCCGGGAGTCGTTCACGGCGATCGAGCGCAGCACCGGCCAGGAGTATCGGTTCGTGCTGCCCGGCCCGGAGCTGAGCGTGCGGGATCAGGAACGGTGCCTGGACATGCTCGTCGAGACCGCCACCGGTGCGCGGTACGTCGTCGCCAGCGGCAGCCTGCCGCCGGGTGTGCCGGGCGAGTTCGTCCAGCGCGTGGCCGACGCGGCCACCGATGCCGGCGCCCGCTTCGTCCTCGACTCGTCGGGGGACGCGCTGCGCCGCATCAAGTCCGGTGTGCACCTGGTCAAACCGAGCCTGCGGGAGCTGCGCGAGTGGGTGGGCCGGGAACTGCGCACCCCGCACGAACAGGCCGCGGCCGCCCACGAGCTCGTCGACGCCGGCATCGCCGAGGTCGTGGTGGTCTCGCTCGGGCCGGACGGGGCGCTGCTGGTCTCCGCCGACACGACCGCGCGGGTGAAAGCGCTGGACGTGCCCGTGCGCAGCGCCGTCGGCGCGGGCGACAGCATGGTCGCCGGACTGGTCGTCGGCTTGCTGCGGGGGCGGTCGCTGCGCGACGCCCTGGCACTGGGCATCGCCGCCGGCTCGGCGGCGCTGCTCACCCCGGGCAGCCAGGTTTGCCGGCGCGAGGACGTCGAACGGTTCGACGTCCTCGCGCGCGAGCGGTGACACCCGATCGTCCCCGTCGTCCGGGCGGTGCCGAGCGGGCCGACGGGTCCGGTCGCCCGGGGTCGTCAGTGCTCGTGCCGGGCGCGGTCCAGAACGATCCGCTGCTCGGCCCGCGCCACCGTGCGCCGGGTCTGTGCGGCCGCGTCCGGCGTGACCGACACCGACGTGATGCCCCGGCGCACGAGATGCTCGGCGAGCTCGGTGCTGGTGGAGACGGCCTGCCCGCACAGCGACGTGGTCAGGCCGGCCGCCGACGCGCGTTCGATGATGTGGTCGATCGCGTCCAGCACCGCCGGGTCGAGCGTGTCGAACAGGTCCTTGCACATCTCGGAGTCGCGGTCGACGCCGAGCACGAGCTGGGTCAGGTCGTTGCTGCCGATCGACACGCCGTGGATGCCGAGCTTCGCGTATTCGGGCAGCCAGTACACCACCGACGGGACCTCGGCCATGATCCAGCGCAGCATCCGCCGATCGGTGCCGAGCGGATGCGCGTCGAGCTGGCCCAGGCATTCCTTCAGCTCCCAGCGGGTGCGCACGAACGGGATCATCAGGTGCACGTTGGGATGCTGCGCGCGTACGCGATGCAGGACGTCGAGGTCGAGCGAGAACAGCTCGGGGTCGCGCACGTAGCGGAAGCAGCCGCGGTACCCGATCATCGGGTTCTCCTCGTCCGGCTCCGTCTCGCCGCCCTCGAGGTTCGCGAACTCGTTGCTGCGCAGGTCGATCGCGCGGTACACCACCGGACGCGGGGCGAAGGCCGCCGCGATCCGCGCGACGCCGTCGGCCATCTTCGACACGTACTCCTCGCGCCGGCCCTGCGCGATCATGTAGGCGGGATGCTGGCCGGCGAGCGCCTCGGTGATCATGAATTCCGCCCGCAGCAGCCCCACCCCGTCGACGTCGGTGTCGGCGACGGCCTGCGCGGCGTCCGGGGTGGCGAGATTGACGTACACGGCCGTCGCGGTGACGGTCGGCGCGGATGCGGCGGCCGCCGGGGCGGCGGTCTGGGCCGCGGCCGGCCGCTCGGCGCGGACCTCCCCGTCGAAGACGACGCCGGCGTCGCCGTCCACGGTGATCAGCTGGCCGTCCTGCAGGTCCTGCGTCGCGGTGCGGGCGCCCACGACGACGGGTTTGCCGAGTTCGCGGCCGACGATCGCGGCGTGGCAGGTGATGCCGCCGCCGTCGGTGACGATGCCGCCGGCGCGGCGCAGGATCGGCAGCCAGTCGGGCCGCGTCATCGGGGCCACGAGGATCTCCCCGTCGCTCAGGCGTTTGCCGTCGACCAGCTCGTGCAGCACCCGGACCCGTCCGGTGGCCCGGCCGGGGCCGGCACCGAGCCCGGTCAGCAGCGGCGCCGCCTGTCCGTTGCCCGACGCCGCGGCGGCCCCGGGCATCCCGAGGGTGGTGATCGGGCGGGTCTGCACGATCCACAGCTCACCCTCGGCGAACGCGAACTCGAGGTCCTGCGGCCGGCCGTAGTGCTGTTCGACGTCCGCGGCGAGCCGCGCGACCTTCCCGAGCTGCTCCTCGTCGAGCACGCGGGTCTGCCGCGACGAATCGACCGCGACGCGGCTGTCGCCGGCGTCGGTGGAGGCGATCTGGAACTCCTGATGCCCGAGATGTACATCGAGCACCGTGAAGCCGTCCTTGGCGACGACGTAGGTGTCGGGCTCGACCTGCCCCCCGACGACGACCTCGCCCAGACCGAGGGCGGCCTCGACGACGATGCGATCGAGTTCGCCGGTGCGCGGATCGGCCGTGAACGCCACCCCCGACGATTCCGAGCGCACCATCACCTGCACCACGACGGCGATGGACGGTTCGTCGGTGACCCCGCGCAGGCCGCGGTAGGTGCGGGCGCGTTCGGACCACAGCGACGCCCAGCACGCCTGCACGGCGCGCACCACCGCGTCGGCACCGGCGATGTTGGTGTACGACTCGTGGATTCCCGCGAAGGAGGTGTCCGCGGCGTCCTCGGCGGGCGCGGAGGACCGCACCGCCACCGGCACGTCCACGCCCAGTTTCTCGTAGGCGGCGACGACGGCGGCGCGAATCTCGTCGGGCACCGTGGACTCGGTCACCAGCGCCGCCAGTTCCGCGGAGGTGCGGATCAGCGTCGCGTCGTCGATGTCGGGGGCCGGGACGGCCTCGGCGCGCAGCCGGTCGCGCACTCCCGCCGCGGCCATCGCATCGAGATAGGCGGCGGTGGTGATGGCGAAGGCGGGCGGCACGGGGAACCCGGCGCGGGTCATCTCCCCGAGGTTGGCGGACTTGCCGCCCACCGTCGGCGCGTCCTCCGCGCCCACGTCGCCGATCGGTCGAACCCACACCGTGTGCGTGGCCATTCTCGCTCCCCACTGCCGCATCGGGCCCAGCGGTTCCGGACCCGCCATCGTCCACTCAAGCATCGCCCAGCAGACCGAACCAGGGGTCGAAAGTCATGAAAACCCGCGCCGGCCGCGCGGGCACCGTGACGGGTGGCAGAGTCCGCCGCCGGGACCGTTAAACTCGGTGGACGTGGCCCACCCGATGATCGCTCCCTCCATCCTCTCCGCGGACTTCGCCCGGCTCGCCGACGAGGCCGCCGCGGTCGCCGACGCGCACTGGCTGCACGTCGACGTCATGGACGCGCACTTCGTCCCGAACCTGACCCTCGGCCTTCCGGTCGTGCAGTCGTTGCTGAAGGCGACCGACATCCCGCTCGACTGCCATCTGATGATCGAGGATCCGGGTCGCTGGGCGCCGCCCTACGCCGAGGCGGGCGCCCACAACGTCACCTTCCACGTCGAGGCCACCGACAACCCCGTCGCCGTCGCCCGCGACATCCGGGCTGCCGGTGCGCGGGCCGGGCTGAGCGTCAAGCCCGGCACCCCGATCGAGCCGTACCTCGAGATCCTCGAGGAGTTCGACACGCTGCTGGTGATGAGCGTCGAGCCCGGATTCGGCGGCCAGTCCTTCATCCCGGACGTGCTCGACAAGGCCCGCGCCATCCGCCGGCTCGTCGACGCCGGCGAGCTGACCCTGCTCGTCGAGATCGACGGGGGCATCAACGCCGACACCATCGAGGCGGCCGCCGAGGCCGGTGTCGACTGCTTCGTCGCCGGGTCGGCCGTGTACGGGGCCGACGACCCGGGCGAGGCGGTGCGCAAGCTGCGCGAGCGGGCCGCGCACGCCTCCCCGCACCTGACCCTGGCTCCGTGAGCGGTGCTCCGCGTGGGGCGGCGGTGAGCGGCGCACCGCTCGACGCGGCCCTGCGCCTCGCGCTCGACGCCGGCGAATCGGTGCGCGGCACCACCACCCCCAACCCGCCGGTCGGCGCGGTGATCCTCGACGCGGCCGGGCAGGTCGCCGGGGTGGGGGCGACCTGCCCGCCGGGCGGCCCGCACGCCGAGGTCGTGGCCCTGACCGAAGCGGGGGAGCGGGCCCGCGGCGGCACCGCGGTGGTCACCCTCGAGCCGTGCAACCACACCGGCCGCACCGGGCCGTGCGCGCAGGCGCTGCTGCGTGCCGGCGTCGCCGCCGTCTACTACGCGGTGACCGATCCGAATCCGCCCGCCGCCGGTGGCGCACAGACCCTGCGCGCCGCCGGGGTGAGCGTGCACGGCGGGTTCGGCGCCGAACTCGCCGAGGCGGGCGCGCTGCGCGCCTGGCTGCACCGGCAGCGCACGGGACGTCCCCATGTGACCTGGAAGTACGCGGCGAGCCTGGACGGGCGCAGCGCCGCGGCCGACGGCACGAGCCGCTGGATCTCCGGCCCGCAGGCGCGGGCCCGCGTGCACGCCGAGCGTGCCCGCCTCGACGCGATCGTCGTCGGCACCGGCACCGTCCTCGCCGACGACCCGTGGTTGACCGCCCGGCGGCCGGACGGCTCGCTCGCCCCGCACCAACCGCTGCGCGTCGTCGTCGGCCGAAGTGAAATCCCCAGGACCGCACGGGTTCTCGACGACGCCGCGCCGACCCTGGTGCTGCGCACCCACGACCCCGACGAGGTGCTCGGCGCGCTCGCGGACCGGGCGGACGTGCTGCTCGAGGGCGGCCCGCGCCTGGCCGGGGCGTTCCTCGCCGCCGGCCGGGTCGACCGCATCCAGGCCTACCTCGCGCCGGTCCTGCTCGGGGCCGGACCGTCCGCCGTACGGGACGCGGGCGTGGGCACGATCGCCGAGGCGCTACGGTTTCGTCGGGAGCGCGTCGAAACCGTCGGCGCCGACGTGTTGCTGACCCTGGTCCCCGACCGGGAGTGAAGGAGCGGGTACGTGTTCACCGGGATCGTGGAGGAACTGGGGGAGATCGTCGCGCGGGAGGACCTCGCCGACGCGGCGCGGTTCACCGTCCGCGGGCCCGTGGTGACCTCCGACGCCGGCCACGGCGACTCCATCGCCGTCAACGGTGTGTGCCTGACCGTCGTCGACGTCCAGGGCGGTGACTCCTTCACCGCCGATGTGATGAAGGAGACCCTCGACCGTTCGAGCCTGTCGCAGCTCGGTCCGGGCAGCCGCGTCAACCTGGAGCGGGCCGCGGCGCTGAACAGCCGTCTCGGCGGGCACCTGGTCCAGGGGCATGTCGACGGCACCGGCACCGTGCTCTCCCGCACCCCGTCGGAGAACTGGACCGTGGTGCGGATCTCGCTGCCGGCGGAGGTGTCCCGGTACGTGGTGCACAAGGGCTCGATCACCGTGGACGGGGTCTCGCTGACCGTTTCCGCCCTCGGCGGGACGCCCGGCGACGAGTGGTTCGAGATCTCCCTGATCCCGACGACGTTGTCGCTGACCACCCTGGGCAGTGCCGCGCCCGGCACGCTCGTCAACCTCGAGGTCGACGTCATCGCCAAGTATGTGGAGCGGCTGCAGGCCGCCGGCCGCTGAGTCGTACTGTTGAACTCGGCAATCAGTTTGTCCGTACACGAGATTTTGGAGCCCACGCAAGTGACGAGGTTCGACACCATCGAGCGCGCGATCGCCGATATCGCAGCCGGCAAGGCGGTCGTCGTGGTCGACGACGAGGACCGCGAGAACGAGGGCGACCTCATCTTCGCGGCCGAGAAGGCCACCCCCGAACTCGTGGCGTTCATGGTGCGCTACACCTCCGGGTACCTGTGCGTGCCGCTGGCCGGTGAGGACTGCGACCGCCTCGGCCTGCCCCCCATGTACTCGACCAACCAGGACAAGCACGGCACCGCCTACACGGTGACCGTCGACGCGCGCGAAGGGATCGGCACCGGCATCTCCGCGTCGGACCGGGCCACGACGATGCGCCTGCTCGCCGATCCGAACAGCACCGCGCAGGACTTCACCCGCCCCGGGCACGTGGTGCCGCTGCGCGCCAAGGAGGGCGGCGTGCTGCGCCGGCCCGGCCACACCGAGGCCGCCGTCGACCTCGCCCGCATGGCCGACCTGCGTCCGGCGGGGGTGATCTGCGAGATCGTCTCGCAGAAGGACGAGGGCCACATGGCTCAGACCGAGGAACTGCGGGTCTTCGCCGACGAACACAAGCTCGCCCTGATCTCCATCGCCGACCTGATCGCCTGGCGCCGCAAGCACGAGAAGCACGTGGTGCGCATCGCCGAGGCCCGCATCCCCACCCGGCACGGCGACTTCACCGCCGTCGGCTACCAGAGCGTCTACGACGAGGTCGAACACGTCGCGCTGGTGCTCGGCGACATCCCCGGCCCGGACGGCGAGGGGGCCGACGTGCTCGTGCGGGTGCACTCGGAGTGCCTGACCGGCGACGTGTTCGGCTCGCTGCGCTGCGACTGCGGCCCGCAGCTCGACGCCGCACTCGAGATGGTGGCCATGGAGGGCCGCGGCGTGGTGCTGTACATGCGCGGACACGAGGGCCGTGGCATCGGGCTGATGCACAAGCTGCAGGCCTACCAGCTCCAGGACTCCGGCTCGGACACCGTGGACGCGAACCTGCAGCTCGGCCTGCCCGCCGACGCCCGCGACTACGGCATCGGCGCGCAGATCCTCGTGGACCTGGGCATCTCGTCGATGCGGTTGCTCACCAACAACCCGGCCAAGCGGGTCGGCCTCGACGGTTACGGGCTGCAGATCACCGAGCGGGTGGCGATGCCGCTGCGCGCGAATTCCGAGAACATCACCTATCTGCGCACCAAGCGGGACCGCATGGGCCACGACCTGATCGGCCTGGACGACTACGAGGCGGGGGACGCGTAGATGAGCGGCGAAGGACTGCCCGAGCTGCAGCTGTCCGAGGCGGCCGGGCTGAAGCTGGCCATCGTCGCCGGCCGCTGGCACACCGAGATCTCCGAGGCGCTCGTCGCCGGGGCGCAGCGCGTCGCCGAGCAGGCCGGCGTCACCGACGTCACCGTCGAACGCGTCGCCGGTGCGATCGAGCTGCCGGTCGTCGCCCAGCAGCTGGCCCGTACCCACGACGCGGTCGTCGCCCTCGGCGTCGTGATCCGCGGCGGCACCCCGCACTTCGAGTACGTGTGCGACGCGGTCACCTACGGGCTGACCCGCATCGCGTTGGACGAGGGCACCCCCGTCGGCAACGGCGTCCTGACCACGAACGACGAACAACAGGCCCTCGACCGGGCCGGACTGCCCGGCTCCGTCGAGGACAAGGGCGGCCAGGCGTGCGCCGCCGCCCTCGACACCGCCGTCACCCTGCGGCGGCTGCGCGGGGCCGCGCGGTGACCTCCGCCGCCGACACCGTCTGGGACCTCGAGGTCCGCAGCCGCAAGATGACCCGGTGGGCGATCGTCGCGGCGGTCCTGCTCATGCTCGGCCACATCGGGGCCGCGCTCGTGCTGCGCGCCGGCGGCGACACCGGCGTGAACCTGCGCCTCGCCGATCAGATCGCCATCGTCTGCGTGGGGGTGGTCGTCTCCGGCGGTGTGCTGCTGCTGACCCGGCCCCGGCTGCGCGCCGGGGCCGCCGGCGTGGCGGTCCGCAACATCCTCGGCGAGAAGACGTTCGGCTGGGATCAGGTCCGGGGCATGAGCTTCCCCCAGGGCAAGCCGTGGCCGAGGCTCGAGCTGCCGCAGGACGAGTACGTGCCCGTCGTCGCGGTACAGGCCCGCGACGGCGAGCACGCCGTCGCGGCGCTGACCGCGTTCCGCGAGCTCGAACAGCGGTACGGCGGGAGCGTCGGCACCGCCGACTAGCCTGGACCCGTGCCCGACCCCTCGACCTATCGCCCTGCCCCCGGCACCATCCCGGTGGAGCCGGGGGTGTACAAGTTCCGCGACCCGCACGGCCGCGTCGTCTACGTCGGAAAGGCCAAGAGCCTGCGCTCGCGGCTGAACTCGTACTTCGCCGACGTCGCGTCGCTGCACCCGCGGACCCGCCAGATGGTGACCACCGCCGGGTCCGTCGAGTGGACCGTGGTGGGCACCGAGGTCGAGGCGCTCCAGCTCGAATACAACTGGATCAAGGAGTTCGATCCGCGCTTCAACGTCCGCTACCGCGACGACAAGACCTACCCCATGCTCGCGGTGACGCTGAACGAGGACTACCCGCGGCTGTTCGTCTACCGAGGACCGCGCCGCAAGGGCGTGCGGTACTTCGGGCCCTACTCCCACGCCTGGGCCATCCGCGAGACCCTGGACCTGCTGCTGCGGGTGTTCCCGGCCCGCACCTGCTCCGCCGGGGTGTTCAAGCGTCACGCGCAGATCGGCCGCCCGTGCCTGCTCGGCTACATCGACAAGTGCTCGGCGCCGTGCGTGGGCCGCGTCGACGCCGACGAGCACCGGCGCATCGTCGAGGACTTCTGCGACTTCCTCGCCGGCCGCACCGACAAGCTGGTCCGCGACCTCGAACAGCGCATGCAGGCCGCCGCCGAAGACCTGGACTTCGAGACCGCCGCGCGCCTGCGCGACGACCTCGGGGCGCTGCGCCGGGCCATGGAGAAGCAGGCGGTGGTGCTCGGCGACGGCACCGACGCCGACCTCGTCGCCTTCGCCGGCGACGAGCTCGAGGTGGCCGTACAGGTGTTCCACGTGCGCGGCGGCCGCGTGCGCGGACAGCGCGGCTGGGTGGTGGAGAAGTCCGGGGACGTGGTCGACCGGCCCGAGACCGCGGCAGGCGCGTCCGACGCCGAGACGGAGGTGTCGCTGCTCGTCGAGCAGTTCCTCACCCAGTTCTACGGCGAGGAGGCCGCGCTGTCGGCGGCCGGGGCCGAACCGGCCGGCAGCGCGGTGCCGCGGGAGGTGCTCGTGCCCGCCCTGCCGCCCGACCCGGAGGAGATGAGCCGCTGGCTCGGCACCCTGCGCGGGGGGCCGGTGCGGCTGCGGGTACCGCAACGCGGGGACAAGAAGGCCCTCGCCGAGACCGTGCAGCGCAACGCGCACGAGGCGCTGACCCAGCACAAGCTGCGCCGCGCCGGTGACTTCACCGCCCGCTCGGCCGCCCTGCAGGGCATCCAGGAGGCCCTCGACCTGGACTCGGCCCCGCTGCGCATCGAGTGCGTCGACATCAGCCACGTCCAGGGCACCGACGTCGTGGCGTCGCTGGTGGTGTTCGAGGACGGCCTGCCCCGCAAGTCCGACTACCGCCACTACGCCATCCGCGAGGCCGCCGGCGACGGCCGCTCCGACGACGTCGCCTCCATCGCCGAGGTGACCCGGCGCCGATTCCTGCGGCACAACCGGGACCTCGCCGCGGCCCGCGGTGACCTGGTCGCGGCCCGCCGCGGTGACCCGGACGCGGCCCGCCGCGGTGACCCGGTCGCCGCCCGCGACGGCGACGGCGGTGACCTCGCCCCGGAGGCCGCGCTCGACCCGGCCACCGGGCGGCCCCGCCGCTTCGCGTACCCGCCGAACCTGTACGTCGTCGACGGTGGTGCCCCGCAGGTCGCCGCCGCGGCGGAGGTGCTCGACGAACTCGGCATCACCGACGTCGCGGTGATCGGCCTGGCCAAACGGCTCGAGGAGGTGTGGGTGCCGGGAGAGGAAGACCCGTTCATCCTGCCGCGCACCAGCGAATCGCTCTACCTGCTGCAGCGGGTGCGCGACGAGGCGCACCGCTTCGCCATCACCTACCACCGCAGCAAGCGGTCCCGGCGGATGACCGCGTCCGCGCTCGACGGGGTTCGCGGGCTCGGGCAGGCGCGGCGCAACGCGCTCGTCGCGCACTTCGGGTCGGTGGCCCGGCTGCGGGAGGCGAGCGTGGAGGAGATCACCGCGGTGCCGGGCATCGGTGTCGCCACCGCCCGCGCCGTGCTCGACGCCCTGCGCGGCGACGCCCCGGACACCGAGACGGCGGGCGAGGCTGCGCCGGACACGCCGGTGAGTGATGATGGCACCGTCGGCGTGTCGGGCGGACGAACGGAGACGGAACGGTGACGCAGCAGGCGCAGACGGCGCAGCCTCGACCCCGGCCGCGGGGTGAACTCCGCCCGCGCGCCGAGGTCGCCCTGGTCACCGGCCTGTCCGGGGCCGGCCTGAGCACCGCCGCGACGGCACTCGAGGATCTCGGCTGGTTCGTCGCCGAGAATCTGCCCCCGCAACTGGTCACCTCGATGGTCGATCTCGCGGTGCAGGCCGACCCGCCCCTGCAGCGCCTCGCCGTGGTCATGGACGTCCGCAGCCGCCTGTTCACCGGCGACCTCGGCTGGGTCGTCACCGAACTGGCCGCCCGGCCCGTGCGCACCCGGGTGCTGTTCCTCGAGGCCACCGACGAGGTCCTCGTGCGTCGTTTCGAGCAGGTCCGGCGCAGCCACCCGCTGCAGGCCGACACCGCCGACCGCACCCTCACCGACGGCATCGCCGCCGAACGCGCCCAGCTCGCCGGGGTGAAGGCGGCCGCCGATCTGGTGGTCGACACGTCGTCGCTGTCCGGTCCGGAACTACGCCGCAAGATCGACTCCGCGTTCGGGGACGGCGACGCCGACTCGATCCGGGTCACCGTCGAATCCTTCGGGTTCAAGTACGGTCTGCCGATGGACGCGGACGTGGTGTGCGACGTGCGGTTCCTGCCCAACCCGCACTGGGTGCCCGAACTGCGCCCGCACACCGGCCAGGACGACGACGTCCGCGACTACGTGCTGAGCCGGGACGGGGCCCAGGACTACCTGCAGACCTATCATCGGCTCCTCGAACTGACCACGGCCGGCTACCGCCGGGAGGGAAAGCGCTACATGACGATCGCGGTGGGATGTACCGGCGGCAAGCACCGCAGCGTGGCGATGAGCGAGGCCCTCGCCGCGCGCCTGGAAACCGACCCGACGCTGGCGGTGCACGTCGCGCACCGGGATCTGGGGCGCGAATGACGAGCCCCGGCACCGCGGCCCCCGCACCCGGGCCCGGCGGGCAGGTCGCCGCGCCGGAACCGTCGATCGTCGCCCTGGGCGGCGGCCACGGCCTGTACGCCACCCTCAGCGCCGTCCGCCGGCTCAGTAACCGCGTCACCGCCGTCGTCACCGTCGCCGACGACGGGGGGTCCTCCGGGCGGCTGCGCGCCGAACTCGGCGTCATCCCGCCCGGCGACCTGCGCATGGCCCTGGCCGCGCTCGCCGCGGACACCCCCCGCATCCACACCTGGACCGAGACGGTCCAGCACCGGTTCGGCGGCACCGGCGCCCTGGCGGGACACTCGGTCGGCAACCTGATCCTGGCCGGACTGACCGAGGTGCTCGGCGACCCCGTGGCCGCGCTCGACCGCGTCGCCGAGCTGCTCGAGGTGCGCGGCCGGGTGCTGCCGATGTCGCCGATCGCCCTCGACATCGAGGCGGACGTCTCCGGCCTCGAATCCGATCCGCGCGCCAGCCGGATCATCCGCGGGCAGGTCGCCGTCGCCACCACCCCCGGCAAGGTGCGGCGCGTGCGGCTGATCCCGGCCGACCCGCCGGCGTGCCCCGACGCGCTCGACGCGGTGGGCGCCGCCGACCTCGTCGTGCTCGGGCCCGGCTCGTGGTTCTCGAGCGTCATCCCGCACGTGCTCGTCCCCGAGCTGCACGAGGCGCTGGTGGCGGCGCCCGCCCACAAGGTGCTGGTGCTCAACCTCGCTGCCGAACCGGGGGAGACCGCCGGATTCTCCACCGAGCGGCATCTGCACGTGCTGGCCCAGCACGCCCCCGACTTCCGGGTCGACCACGTGGTCGTCGACTCCGCGTCGGTACCCGAAGGACGCGAACGCGAACACCTGTGCCGGGCGGCCGCCGGATTCGGCGCCCGGGTGGTCTACGCCGACGTCGCCGAGACCGGCACCCACCGACACGATCCCGCCAAACTGGCGGCGGTCCTGGAACGACACCTGCCCGACGCGGCCCGCCCCCGGGATCTCGCGCAGCGGGACGGAAGGGAGATCCCGACGTGGCAATGACAGCGGAGGTCAAGGACGAGCTGAGCCGGCTGGCGGTCACCCGCACCAGCAGCCGCAAGGCCGAGGTGTCCGCCCTCCTGCGCTTCGCCGGCGGGCTGCACATCGTCGGCGGCCGCGTCGTCGTGGAGGCCGAGGTGGACCTCGGGTCGATCGCCCGCCGGTTGCGCCGCGAGATCTTCGAGCTCTACGGCTACTCGGCGGAGGTGCACGTCCTCGGCGCCGGCGGACTGCGCAAGAGCTCACGTTACGTGGTGCGCGTCGCCAAGGAAGGCGAGGCCCTCGCCCGTCAGACCGGCCTGCTCGACGTGCGTGGCCGCCCGGTGCGGGGCCTGCCCGCCCCGGTCGTCGGCGGCAGCATCGCCGACGCCGAAGCGGCGTGGCGCGGCGCCTTCCTCGCCCACGGCTCGCTCACCGAGCCGGGCCGCTCCTCCGCCCTCGAAGTCAGCTGCCCCGGCCCGGAGGCCGCGCTCGCGCTCGTCGGCGCCGCCCGCCGCCTCGGCATCGCCGCCAAGGCCCGCGAGGTGCGCGGCGCCGACCGGGTCGTCGTGCGCGACGGCGAAGCCATCGGGGCGCTGCTCACCCACATGGGTGCCCAGGACACCCGGCTGACCTGGGAGGAGCGCCGGATGCGGCGCGAGGTCCGCGCCACCGCCAACCGGCTCGCCAACTTCGACGACGCCAACCTGCGCCGCTCCGCGCGCGCCGCCGTGGCCGCGGCCGCCCGCGTCGAACGGGCCCTGGCGATCCTCGGCGACGACGTGCCCGACCACCTCGCCGCGGCGGGTGCCCTGCGCGTCCAGCACCGGCAGGCCTCCCTCGAGGAACTGGGCCAGCTCGCCGACCCCCCGATGACGAAGGACGCCGTCGCCGGACGCATCCGCCGACTGCTGTCCATGGCCGATCGCCGCGCCAAGGATCTCGGCATCCCCGACACCGAATCGGCAGTGACCCCGGAGCTGCTCGACGAGGCCTAGCCGACCGGCCCGGGCCTCCTGCCGCACTCCGCCGGCACCGCAGATAGGGTAGGGGTCACATCGACCGATGAGTCCTGCCGGTGGGCGCCGATGTCTCCGGCGCCGCGGCGGGCAACACTGGCACAACCAGAAGAAATGGGCAAAGGAGCGTAATTGTGACTGTCCGGGTAGGCGTGAACGGCTTCGGTCGTATCGGACGTAACTTCTTCCGGGCTGTCGAGGCGCAGAAGGCGCTCGGCACCACCGACATCGAGATCGTCGCGGTCAACGACCTCACCGACAACGCGACTCTGGCCCACCTGCTCAAGTACGACTCGATCCTCGGCCGGCTGCCGCAGGATGTCAGCCTCGACGGTGAGGACACCATCGTCGTCGGCGACCACCGGATCAAGGCCCTCGAGGTCAAGGAAGGCCCGGCCGCGCTGCCGTGGGGCGACCTGGGCGTCGACGTCGTCGTCGAGTCGACGGGCATCTTCACCGACGCGTCGAAGGCGAAGGGTCACCTCGACGCCGGCGCCAAGAAGGTGATCATCTCGGCGCCCGCCAAGGGCGAGGACCTCACCGTCGTGATGGGTGTCAACGACGACAAGTACGACGGCAGCCAGAACATCATCTCCAACGCCTCGTGCACCACCAACTGCCTCGGACCGATCGCCAAGGTCCTCGACGACAGCTTCGGCATCGTCAAGGGCCTGATGACCACGGTCCACGCCTACACCCAGGACCAGAACCTGCAGGACGGCCCGCACAAGGATCTGCGCCGCGCCCGCGCCGCCGCCCTGAACGTCGTGCCCACCGGCACCGGCGCCGCCAAGGCCATCGGTCTCGTCCTGCCGCAGCTGGTCGGCAAGCTCGACGGCTACGCCCTGCGCGTGCCGATCCCCACCGGCTCGGTCACCGACCTGACCGCCAACCTCGCCACCCCGGCCTCCGTCGAGGAGATCAACGCGGCGATGAAGGCGGCCGCCGAGGGCCCGCTCAAGGGCATCCTCAAGTACACCGAGGACGAGATCGTCTCCTCGGACATCGTCACCGATCCGCACTCGTCGATCTACGACGCCGGCCTGACCAAGGTCATCGACGACCAGGTCAAGATCGTCTCCTGGTACGACAACGAGTGGGGCTACTCCAACCGCCTGGTCGACCTCATCGGCCTGGTCTCGAAGTCCCTCTGACCGAACAGGACAGTCGAACAGTGGCAGTTCAGACTCTCGAGGATCTGCTCGCCGCCGGCGTCGAGGGCCGTGGCGTGCTGGTGCGCTCGGACCTCAACGTCCCGCTGGACGGCGCGACGATCACCGACCCCGGTCGCATCATCGCGTCCGCCCCGACGATCGCCGCGCTCGCCGAGGCGGGCGCGAAGGTCGTCGTCACCGCCCACCTGGGCCGGCCCAAGGGCGAGCCCGATCCGAAGTTCTCCCTCGCCCCGGTCGCGGCGAAACTCGGCGACGTGCTCGGCCGCAACGTCCAGCTCGCCGGCGACGTCGTCGGGCAGGACGCGCTGGCCCGCTCGGAAGGCCTGACCGACGGCGACATCCTCCTGCTCGAGAACATTCGCTTCGATCCGCGCGAAACCAGCAAGGACGAGGCGCAGCGGCAGGCGCTGGCCCGCGACCTCGTCGAACTCGTCGGCGACGACGGGGCTTTCGTCTCCGACGGCTTCGGCGTGGTGCACCGCAAGCAGGCCTCGGTGTACGACGTGGCGAAGCTGCTCCCGCACTACGCGGGCAACCTCGTCGCCGCCGAAGTCGAGGTCCTCGCCAAGCTCACGAGCGACCCGGAGCGGCCCTACGCGGTGGTGCTCGGCGGCTCGAAGGTCTCCGACAAGCTCGCCGTCATCGAAGCCCTCGCCCCCAAGGTCGACACCCTCGTCATCGGTGGCGGTATGTGCTTCACCTTCCTTGCCGCGCAAGGCATCCCGGTGGGCAACTCGCTGCTCGAGGAATCGATGACCGAGACGTGCAAGGACCTGCTCGAGCGGTTCGGCGACGTCATCCACATCCCGCAGGACGTGGTCGTCGCCGACTCCTTCGCCGCCGACGCCGAGGCGAAGACGGTGCCCACCACCGAGATCCCCGACGGCTGGATGGGCCTGGACATCGGACCCGAGTCGGTGGCCCGGTTCGCCCAGTACCTCACCGGCGCCAAGACCGTGTTCTGGAACGGCCCGATGGGCGTGTTCGAGTTCGAGAAGTTCGCGGCCGGCACCAAGGGGGTCGCCGAGGCGATCGTCGAGGCCACCCGCTCCGGCGCGTTCAGCGTCGTCGGCGGCGGCGACTCGGCCGCGGCCGTGCGTCTGCTCGGCCTCCCCGAGGACGGGTTCTCCCACATCTCCACCGGCGGCGGCGCCTCCCTCGAATACCTCGAGGGCAAGGAGCTGCCCGGGATCAGCGCCCTCGACGACACCGCACCGGAGGCCTGAGATGACCCGAAAGCCGCTCATCGCCGGCAACTGGAAGATGAACCTCAACCACCTCGAGGCCATCGCCCTCGTGCAGAAGATCGCCTTCGCGCTGCCGGAGAAGTACCTCGAGAAGGTGGACGTGACGGTGCTGCCGCCGTTCACCGACATCCGCAGCGTGCAGACGCTGATCGAGGGCGACAAGCTGCTGCTCACCTACGGTGCGCAGGACGTCTCGGCCCACGACTCGGGTGCCTACACCGGAGAGATCAGCGGCGCGATGCTGGCCAAGCTGGGGTGCACCTACGTGGTGGTCGGCCACTCGGAGCGACGCACCCTGCACGGCGAGACCGACGAGATCGTCCTCGCCAAGACCAAGGCGGCGTTGCGGCACGGCCTGACCCCGATCGTGTGCATCGGCGAAGGCCTCGACATCCGCGAAGCCGGTCAGCACGTGTCCCACAACGTCGCCCAGCTGCGCGGATCCCTCGCGGGGCTCTCGTCCGACGACATCGCGAAGATCGTCGTCGCGTACGAGCCGGTCTGGGCCATCGGCACCGGCAAGGTGGCCTCGGCCGCCGACGCCCAGGAGGTGTGCGCGGCGGTACGCGCCACCCTCGCCGAGCTCGCCTCCCCGGAGACCGCCGACGCCGTCCGCGTGCTCTACGGCGGCTCGGTCAACGCCAAGAACGTCGGCGAACTGATCGCCCAGCTCGACATCGACGGCGGTCTCGTCGGCGGTGCCTCGCTCAAGGCCGACGAGTTCGCCCAGCTGTCCGCCATCGCCGCGGGCGGGCCGCTGTAAGGCACCCGCGGTGCCCTTCCGGATCCCCCGAGGCCCGGAAGGGCGCCGCGACGGCGCCCTGTAGTCTGGCGCCATGGCACTGTTCCTCGACATCCTGCTGATCACCACCAGCCTGCTGCTGATCCTGCTCGTGCTGCTGCACCGCGGCAAGGGCGGCGGTCTGTCCACCCTGTTCGGTGGCGGTGTCCAGTCCAGCCTGTCCGGCTCCAGTGTCGCCGAGAAGAACCTCGACCGGCTGACCGTGTTCACCGGCATCGTCTGGCTGATCGCCATCCTCGGCATCGGCCTGCAGATCAAGTTCAGCTGAGCACTGCGCACGACGGCGCGACCCGGACTTCCGGGTCGCGCCGTCGTGCGTCGGCCGCGATACTGACCGGATGACGGATACCGCCCGCCCGGCCGACCCCTCCGGGTCCCGCTCCGCCACCGAACCTCTGCGCCAGGACATCCGGCTGCTCGGCGGGATACTGGGCCGCATCGTCCGCGAACAGGCCGGCGAGCACCTCTTCGCCCTCGTCGAACGCGCCCGCGTCGAGAGCTTCCGCGTGCGCCGCTCCGAGATCGACCGCGCCGAACTCGCGGCGATGTTCGCCGACGTCCCCACCGACGACACCCTCCCCGTCATCCGGGCCTTCAGCCACTTCGCGCTGCTGGCGAACCTCGCCGAGGACCTGCACCGGGAACGCCGCCGCGCCGTGCACGTGCGCGCCGGGGAGCCGGCACAGGACAGCTCCCTGGCCGCCACCTACCGCAAGCTCGACGCCGCCGAACTCGACCCCGCCGAGGTCGCCGCCGCGCTCGACGGCGCCCTCGTCTCCCCGGTGATCACCGCCCACCCCACCGAGACCCGCCGCCGCACCGTCTTCGACGTGCAGACCCGCATCACCGATCTCATGCGCCGCCGCGAACGCGCCGAACCCGACGAGCGATCCGACATCGACCTGCACCTGTGGCGGCAGATCCTCACCCTGTGGCAGACCGCCCTCATCCGGCTCGCCCGCCTGCGCATCCAGGACGAGATCGAAGTGGGCCTGCGCTACTACGACGCCGCCCTGTTCCGCGTCGTCCCGGCCCTCAACGCCGAGGTCCGGCGCGCCCTGCGCGAACGCTGGCCCGGCGTCCCGCTGCTGCCGGACCCGTTGGTGCGCACCGGAACCTGGATCGGCGGCGACCGCGACGGCAACCCCAACGTCACCGCCGAGGTCGTCCACCGCGCCACCGACCGGGCCGCCGCGACCGCCCTCGGCCATCACCTCGCCGAGCTCGAACGGCTCGAGCAGGAGCTGTCGATGTCCGCACGTCTGGTCCGCGTCACCGACGACCTGGCCCGCCTCGCCGACGCCTCCGGTGACGCCGCCCCGTCGCGCGCCGACGAACCGTACCGCCGCGCGCTGCGCGGCATCCGGGGCCGCCTGACCGCCACCGCGGCGCGACTGCTCGACGACCCACCGCCGCACGCGGTGCCGAGCCGGCTGACCGCCTACGACACGCCCGCCGAACTGCTCGCCGACCTCGACATCCTCGACGCCGCCCTGCGCGCCGGCGGCAGCGCGGTCCTCGCCGACGACCGGCTCGCGCACGTGCGCGGCGCCGTCGAGGCTTTCGGCTTCCACCTCGCCTCCCTCGACCTGCGGCAGAACGCGGAGGTGCACGGCCGGGTGATCGCCGAACTGTTCAGCTGGGCCGGTGTCACCGACGACTACCCGGCGCTGCCCGAGGAGGAGAAGGTCGCGCTGCTCGCGGCCGAACTGCGCACCCGCCGTCCCCTCAGCGCGCCCGGCGCGCGGCTCGGCGCCGACACCGCCCGTGAACTCGGCGTGCTCCGTGCCGCCGCCGACGCCGTGACCCGGTTGGGCCCGGATGCCGTGCCGCACTACATCGTCAGCATGTGCAGCTCGGTCTCGGATCTGCTCGAGGCGCTGGTTCTGCTCGACGAGGCCGGCCTCGTCGAGCACGACATCGCCGGGCCGCGCTGCCCGGTCGCGGTGATCCCGCTGTTCGAGACCATCGACGATCTGCGGCACGGCGCCGAGATCCTCACCGCCGCCCTCGCCGTCCCCGAGTTCCGCAACCTCGTCGACTCCGCCGGCGGGGTCCAGGAGGTCATGCTGGGCTATTCGGACTCGAACAAGGACGGCGGCTACCTCGCCGCGAACTGGGCGCTGTACCGGGCCGAACTCGACCTGGTGGAGGCCGCGCGCACCGCCGGGATCCGGCTGCGCCTGTTCCACGGCCGCGGCGGCACCGTCGGTCGCGGCGGCGGACCGAGCTACGACGCGATCCTTGCGCAGCCGCCCGGGGCCGTCGCCGGCTCGCTGCGCCTGACCGAGCAGGGCGAGGTGATCGCGGCGAAGTACGCCGAGCCGAAGCTGGCGCGCCGCAATCTCGAGTCCCTCGTCGCCGCGACCCTCGAGTCCACCCTCCTCGACGTCGAGGGACTCGGCAGCGACGCCGGCCCGGCGTACGCGGTGCTCGACGAGCTCGCCGAACTTGCCCGCGCCGCCTACAGCGATCTCGTGCACGAGACCCCGGGCTTCGTCGAGTACTTCCGGACGGCCACGCCGGTCGCGGAGATCGGGGCCCTGAACATCGGCAGCCGGCCCACCTCGCGCAAGCCGACGTCGTCGATCGCCGACCTGCGGGCGATCCCCTGGGTGCTGGCATGGACCCAGTCCCGTGTCATGCTGCCCGGCTGGTACGGCACCGGGACGGCCGTCGAGACCTGGATCGCGGGCGACGAGGCGCGCCTGGCCACCCTCACCGGCCTGTATCGGCGCTGGCCGTTCTTCCGCACCGTGCTGTCCAACATGGCGATGGTGCTGGCCAAGTCCGACCTCGGTCTCGCGGCGCGCTACGCCGAACTGGTGCCGGACCCGGACCTGCGGGACCGGGTGTTCGACAAGATCACCGCGGAACACGAGCGCACCGTGCGCGTCTACCTGGCGATCACGGGGCACTCCGAGCTCACCGCGGACAACCCGGCGCTCGCCCGGTCGGTGCACAACCGCTTCCCGTACCTCGAGCCGCTGAACCACCTGCAGGTCGAGTTGCTGCGCCGGTTCCGGGCGGGGGAGGACACCGACCGGGTCCGCCGCGGCATCCAGCTGACGATGAACGGCCTCGCGACCGCGCTGCGGAACAGCGGCTAGCGCCGGGCAGCAGGCCGGGGCGGCAGCGGCCGGTCCGGCCGGGCCGGACCGGCCGGAGCTGCCCGCTCAGCGGGACGACGGCGCGCCGAACGGCCGTGACCCGCTACACCTGGACGGGTGACTCATGACCGCGAACAGATCGTCGAACGGCTCGCCGAACTCGCCTCCGCCCTCGACCGCCGGGACTGGGCCGGTCTCGGTGCCGCCTTCACCGACTCCGCGACCGGCTACGGCGCGGCGGGGCGCGACGGCATCGTCGCCGTGGTCCGCGCCCATCTCGGCGGCTGCGGACCCTCGCAGCACTTGCTGGGCAACCACCGCATCGAGGTCGACGGCGACCGGGCCCGGTCGCTGACGTACGCCCGCGTCCACCACGTGGGCGCGGGCCCGGCCGCCGGGGCGAGCTACGAGTGCTTCGGCGAGTACGACGACCGGTGGGTCCGCACCCGGGACGGCTGGCGCCTGACGTCGCGCACCTTCACCATCTCCCACGACCTCGGCGACTTCGGCGTCCTCCGGCCCGGCTGACCCGCGGCGCGTGCACCGCAGGTCCGGCCGAGGCGGACGTCAGGGCGTGACGATCGCGAAGTCCGGATCCACCGGTGCGAGTACCTCGACGAGCCGGGCCACCACTGTCGGGTCGCCCGTCACCGCGATCGTCCCGTCCGCGAGGGCCGCCGCCGCATCCAGCTGCCCGGTGAGGGCACCGATCAGGGCGCGGCGGGTGAGGGTGAACACGGTGCTGTCCGGCGGCGGCTCGGGCACGGTCCGATGGTTGAGCACGCCGTGGCGCAGTTCCGTGAGATACGTGGTCCCGAGGTCGGTCAGGACCCACGTGATCACCAGCTGCAGATCCCACGCGCGGGGTCCGTCCACCCGCACCGCCAGGCTGTCGAACAGCTGCGGGACGGTCAGCGCATCGAGGAAGTCGCCCGAGGACTGCACCGGCGACCCGAAGATTCCCTCGCGGAGTTCCTTCGCGCCGGCCAGATAGACGCAGCGCCAGGTGCCGTTCTCGGCGCCGTACGCGAGTTGCTCCATCGCGTCGGCCTGCAGGTCCCGGGCGGCCTGATCGGTGTCGTCGGTGAACAGCAGATGTTTGCAGACCTCGAGCACCCAGCGGTAGTCGCCCTCCTCGAAGGCACCTCGCGCGACGGCGAGGGCGGCGTCGGCGCCGCCCATGGCGTCGACGTACCGGCGGGCGGCCTCGGCCGGGGGATGGGCCCACAGGTTGGCGGGGTTGCCGTCGTACCACCCCATGTACCGCTGGTAGATCGCCTTGACGTTGTGGCTCACCGAGCCGTAGTAGCCGTGGGTGTGCCACGCCGCCGCCAGGGCCGGGGGCAACTCGAACCGTTCGGCGATCTCCGCGCCCACGAGGCCCTGATTCATCATCCGCACCGTCTGATCGTGCAGGTACAGGTACATGTCGCGCTGCACGGCGAGGAATTCGAGCGCTCGCTCCCGGCCCCAGGTCGGCCAGTGGTGCGAGGCGAACACGACCTCGAGCGCGTCGCCCCACAGGCCGATCGTCTCGTTGAGGTAGTGGCCCCAGGCGTGCGCGTCGCGCACCACCGCACCGCGCAACGTGAGGATGTTGTGCATGGTGTGGGTGGCATTCTCGGCCGCGCACAGCGCGCGCCGCTCGGGGAACCAGATGTTCGTCTCGGCGGGGGCCTCGGTGCCGGGGGTCAGCTGGAAGACCATCCGTACCCCGTCGACGGTGAGCTCCTGCCCGGTCGCGGTGATGTCGACGGTCGGCGCGATGAGCGTGACGGTGCCGGCCGACGTGGTCTGGCCCAGCCCGGCACCGATCTGACCGGCCGGCCCCTTCCCGAGCGCCGCCCCGTACATGTAACCCGAGCGCCGCGACATCGCCGTGCCCGCGAACAGGTTCTCCGACACCGCATGTTCGAGGAACCCGGCCGGGGCGACGACCGGGACCGTCCCGGCCGCGACGAGTTCCGCGTCGAGCACCCCCTCGACGCCACCGAAGTGGTCGACATGGGAGTGGGTGTAGATCATTCCGGACACGGGCCGGTCGCCGCGGTGCCGCCGGTACAGCGTCAGCGCCGCCGCGGCGGTCTCCGCGCTGATCAGCGGGTCGATCACGATCACCCCGGTGTCACCCTCGACGACGGTCATCACCGACAGGTCGAACCCGCGCAACTGGTAGATCCCCGGCACCACCTCGAACAGGCCGTCCTCGGTGAGCAGCCGGCTCTGCCGCCACAGACTCGGATGCGCCGTCGGCGGGGCGGGCCCGTCGAGGAACGCGTAGGCGTCGAGGTCCCACACCACGCGTCCGTCCGCGGTGGTGATCGTCCGTTGCTCGCTGCGGCCGACGAACCCGCGCGTCGCATCCTCGAAGTCCTGCCCGTCGTCCGCGGGCAGCGTGGCCGCCGCGGCCTGCAGGTTCCGCCGAGTGGTCTCGCTGGCACCGGAAGCGCTCATGGCCGCCGTCCTCCCCGGAAGTTGCGCGGTGCCCCGAGCGTAGAGGACGTTGCCGGCGCAGGCCGGTGATCACCGGAATCGGGCGCGACTCACCGATACTCGTCGGCGAGTTCGAGGTAGCCCTCCCAGTGCGGCAGGGCCCGGCCGCCGAGCACGGCGTCGAGCCGGTCGAGGTAGTACTGCCAGCCGGGACCGATCTCCGAGGTCTCCGACCGCGGGACGTGCCGGTGCGAGAACTCGAGGGTGGTGACGACCCCCACCTGCTTCGTCGTGAGCTCGAGTTGCCACCCGTCCTGGTCGACGACGAGGACGTGGGGCGGGTCGCAGCGCAGGATCCGCACGTCCGTCGTCGCCGTGTCGTGCTCGTCGGTCATCGTCAGCTGCACCCGTCCCGAGGCGGGGTCGCCCGTCCACCGTCCGTACCAGTGTTCGAGCCGGTCGGTCAGCGCCGCCCACACCTCGCCGACCGGCAGGGCGAAGCTGCGCACGTAGTGCAGGGTGACGAGGGAGGACCCGTCCGGACAGCCGTGCTCGGGCCGGATCTCGCCCAGGACGGTGGTCGGGGTGCTCATCGAAGGCTCCTTTCCACGCAGTGCTGTCCCCATTGTGGTCCGCCGGAGCGCAGCCCGCCGGGTATGCGCCGGGCCGTCCCGCGGGAACCGCGGGGGTGGCCGCGGCGTCGAACTGGGCAGGGAACACGGAACTGGGAACACCGAACTGGGCAGGGAACACCGTAGGGGAGGAGCTTCGCGATGGACCGTAGGACGGAGCGATGCCGCCGTGGCCGCCTCACCGGGCTGCGCGCGACCCGCAATCCGAGCTGGGCGGCACGCCTGCGTTGCGGCGTGACCGACGGCCGTGTGCCCCCGGATCCGCGGTCCGGCGGACCCGACCGGGACGGGCGGCGGTGGTGACGGTCAGCCCGCGGGCAGCGCCGCGGCGGCCTCCGTGTCGAGGAACCACACGGTCTGTTCGCGGCCCCGCGCCCCGGCGGCCGGGATGTCCACCGCGTCGGCGCCGCCCACCGCGGCCGCGACGGCCTCGGCCTTGGCCGCGCCGGTGACGAGGAGCCACACCTGCCGGGCACGGCGGACCGCCGGGAGGGTGAGCGTGACCCGCGCGGCGGGCGGCTTGGGGGAGTCGTCGACGCCGACGACGAAGCGATCCTGCTCGCGCACCGCGTCGGTGTGCGGGAACAGCGAGTTGACGTGTCCCTCGCCGCCCATCCCCAGCAGGTGCACGTCGAACTCGGGGGTGCTGCCGTCGGAGGAGTTCGCGGCGAGCACCTGCGCGTACGCGCGGGCCGCCGACTCGGGGGAACCGGCCCCGGCCTCGTCGAGGGTGGGCATCGCGTGCACCCGCGCCGGATCGAGCGGCACGTGGTCGAGCAGCGCCGCGCGGGCCTGGACCTCGTTGCGCTCGGGATCGCCCGGCGGCAGGTACCGCTCGTCGCCGAAGTACACGTCGACCGCGGACCAGTCGATTCCGCCGGGAGCCCGCAGGACCGCGTCGAGCACGGCGATGCCGGTGCCGCCGCCGGTCAGCACCACCGCGGCGTGGCCGCGGTCGCGCTGCGCGGCGACCACGGTCTCGACGAACGCTGCGGCGGCCGCCCGCGCGAGCTCGTCGCCCGACTCGAAGCGCCGCACGTGGACGTTCCCGGAGATGTGGCGCGCGTCAGACATATTCCACCTTCGACAGGGCCGTCAGGGCCGCGTGGTACACCTCGTCGGGATCGAGCCGCCGCAGTTCCTCGGCGAGGCATTCCGAGGAGTCGCGGCGTGCGAGCGTGATCAGCGAATCGGGTTTGCCGGTGCGCCGCAGCGTGGCCACGCGCCCGTCCTGAGGCCGCTCGAGCGAGATCGTCTGGGTTCGGGTGCGCAACTCGACCCGCAGATCGCCCACCGCGCGGTGCACCGGGCCGTCGATACGGCTCGCGAGCCAGCCCGCGAGCAGATCCACCGCCGGTTCGCTGCCGAGTCCCGATACCAGCGCCGACTCGACCGGCTCGAACGGTGGCTGGTCGAGCGCGGAGACGAGCAGCGCCCGCCAATACGTGATCCGGCCCCACGCGAGGTCGGTGTCGCCGGGGGTGTAGCCGGACAGCCGCGAGACGATCTCGGTCATCGGGCGCGACGAGTTCGTCGCATCGGTCAGGCGTCGCACGGCGAGCCGCCCCACCGGGTCCGCCGCCGGCACCTCGGGAGGGGTGTTCGGCCACCACACCACCACCGGGGTGTCCGGCAGCAGGAACGGCACGATCACCGATTCCTGGTGGTCGGCGAGCGGGCCGTGCAACGCGAGGATCAGCACCTCCGAGGCCCCGGCGTCACCGCCTATGCGGATCTCCGCATCCATGCGCGGTTCGTCGCCCGCGCGGCCGCGGCCGACGACGATCACGCGGCACGGATGCTCCCGCGACGCCCCGATGGCCGCGGTGATCGCGGCCTCGAGGCCGCGTGGACCGTCGGTGCACACCACCAGGGTGAGCACGCGCCCCTGCGTGACGATGCCGCCGGTCTGCCGCAGCTGGACGAGCTGTTTGCTGATGTCGATCGCGGTGGCGTTGCGCAGCTGCATCCTCACGGGCGTCTCCATTCGCGGCCCGAGCGGCGGAGCATCTCGTCGGCCGACGACGGCCCCCAGGTGCCGGCCTCGTACGGCTCGGGCTTGCCGTGCGCCGCCCAGCGCTCGAGCACCGGGTCGAGGATCCTCCACGACAGCTCGACCTCGTCGTCGACAGGGAAGAGCGACGGCACGCCGAGCAGCACGTCGAGGATCAGCCGCTCGTACGCCTCGGGGGAGGACTCGGTGAACGCCTGGCCGTAGCTGAAGTCCATGTTGACGTCGCGGACCTCCATGCTCGAGCCGGGCACCTTGGAACCGAAGCGGAGGGTGACCCCCTCGTCGGGCTGCACGCGGATGACGAGGGCGTTCTGGCCGAGCTCGGTGGTCATCGTCTGGTCGAACGGCAGGTGCGGGGCCCGCTTGAACACGATCGCGATCTCGGTGACGCGCCGGCCCAGACGCTTGCCGGTGCGCAGGTAGAACGGCACTCCGGCCCAGCGGCGGGTGTCGATCTCGCAGGTGATCGCCGCGTAGGTCTCGGTGGTCGAGTCGGCGGCGAAGCCCTGCTCCTCGTGCAGACCGACGACCTGCCCGCCGTTCTGCCAGCCGGCGATGTACTGGCCGCGCGCGGTGGTCTCGTCGAGGGGCTCGGCGAGCCGGGTCGCGGACAGCACCTTGATCTTCTCCGCCCGCAACTCCGCCGGGTCGAAGCTGATCGGTTCCTCCATCGCGATGAACGCGAGCAGCTGCAGCAGGTGGTTCTGGATCACGTCCCGGGCGGCGCCGATGCCGTCGTAGTAGCCGGCGCGGCCGCCGAGACCGATGTCCTCCGCCATCGTGATCTGCACGTGGTCGACGTAGTGCGCGTTCCACAGCGGATCGAACAGCTGATTCGCGAATCGCAGCGCCAGGATGTTCTGCACCGTCTCCTTGCCGAGGTAGTGGTCGATGCGGAACACCGCCTCCTCGGGGAACACCGCGGCGACCAGCCGGTTCAGTTCCTGGGCGCTCGTCAGGTCGTGACCGAACGGCTTCTCGATGATCACCCGGCTCCAGGTGCCGTCTTGCGCGATCGCGAGTCCGGACCGTTTGAGCTGTGCGGACACCACCGGGAACGCGTTCGGCGGGATGGACAGGTAGAAGGCGTGGTTGCCGCCCGTGCCGCGGGCCTTGTCCAGCTCGGCCAGCGTCGAGGCGAGTTCGGTGAACGCGGCGTCGTCGTCGAAGCTGCCCTGCACGAACCGGATGCCCTCGGCCAGACGGTTCCACACCTCCTCCCGGAACTTGGTGCGCGAGTTGGCCTTCACGGCATCGTGCACGACCTGACCGAAGTCCTCGTCGGCCCAGTCCCGTCGCGCGAAGCCGACGAGCGCGAACCCGGGCGGCAGCAGACCGCGGTTGGCCAGGTCGTACACCGCCGGCATCAGCTTGCGGCGGGCGAGGTCGCCGGTGACCCCGAAGATCACCAGGGCACACGGCCCGGCGATCCGGGGTAGCCGACGATCACGCTCGTCCCGGAGTGGATTGACCCACGCCGCCGTCTCGGGTCCGCGCACCGCGTCAGCTCTTCGCGCCGTGCGCGATCAGCTGCTCGGAGGTGGCGGCGAGCAGCTCGTTCCAGGACACCTCGAACTTCTCGACGCCCTCGTCCTCGAGCTTGCGGAACACCTCGGGCAGGTTCACCCCGATCGTCGACAGCGCGGAGAACACGTTCTCGGCCGCCTTCTCGGTACCGGTGACCGTGTCGCCGGTGACCTCGCCGTGGTCGGCGACGGCCTCGAGGGTCTTCTCCGGCATCGTGTTGACCGTGTTCGGGGCGACCAGTTCGGTGACGTACAGGGTGTCCGAGTAGTCGGGGTTCTTCACCCCGGTCGACGCCCACAGGGCGCGCTGCGGACGCGCACCGGCCGCGGCGAGCTGCTCGAACCGGGCCCCGGACTCGAACGCCCGGCGGTACGCCGCGTACGCCAGGCGGGCGTTGGCGACGCCGGCCTTGCCGCGCAGTGCCAGCGCCTCGGGGGTGCCGATCGCGTCGAGCCGCGCGTCGATCTCGGTGTCGACGCGGGAGACGAAGAACGAGGCCACCGAGTGGATCGTCGACAGCTCGTGCCCGGCCGACTTGGCGGCGGTCAGACCGTCCAGATAGGCCTCGATGACCCGTTCGTAGCGCTCGACCGAGAAGATCAGCGTCACGTTCACGCTGATGCCCTCGCCGATCACGCGGGCGATGGCCGGCAGGCCGGCCACCGTCGCGGGGATCTTGATGAGCAGATTGGGCCGGTCCACGATGCGCCACAGCTCGATCGCCTGCTGCACGGTCGCGTCGGTGGAGTGCGCCAGCCGCGGGTCGACCTCGATGGAGACCCGGCCGTCGACACCGTCGCTGGCCTCGAACACCGGGGCCAGGACGTCGCACGCGGAGCGCACGTCGTCGGTGGTGACGGTGCGGATGGTGGTGTCCACATCGGCGCCGGCCAGCGCGAGCTCCCGGACCTGGGCGTCGTAGACGTGGCCCTTGCTGAGCGCCGCCTGGAAGATCGACGGGTTGGTGGTCACACCCACGACGCTGCGGGTGGCGATCAGCTCGGCGAGGTTGCCGGTCTCGATGCGGTCCCGGGACAGGTCGTCGAGCCACACGGACACCCCGGCGGCCGAGAGCTGGACGAGATTCGCGTTCTGGGTTACCTGCTGGGTCATCGGGATCATCCCTTCACTCGGGTCAGCGAGCGGCGGGCGGCGTCGACGACGGCCTCGGCGGTGATGCCGAACTCGCGGAACAGGGTCTTGTGGTCGGCGGAGGCGCCGAAGTGCTCGAGCGAGACGGCCTCGCCGGCGTCGCCGAGCAGGCGGTGCCACGGCATCGCCAGTCCGGCCTCGACGGAGACACGCGCACGCACCGCCGGCGGGAGCACCTCGTCGCGGTACGCCTGGTCCTGCTCGAGGAACCAGTCGAGGACCGGCACGGAGACCACGCGGGTGGGCACACCGTCGGCCTCGAGTACCTCGCGGGCGGCGACGGCGAGCTGCAGCTCGGAGCCGGTGCCGAGCAGGATCACCTCGGGCGTGCCGGTGGACGCCTCGGCGAGCACGTACGCGCCGCGGGGCAGGCCCTCGGCGGCCTTCTCCCGGGTGCCCGCGAGCACCGGCACATCCTGGCGGGTCAGGGCCAGGGCGGTCGGGCCGGTCTTGTTCTCCAGCGCCGCGGCCCACGCGAACGAGGTCTCGTTCGCGTCGCCGGGACGGATCACGGCCAGATTCGGGATCGCGCGCAGCGCGGTGAGGTGCTCGACCGGCTGATGGGTCGGGCCGTCCTCGCCGAGACCGATCGAGTCATGGGTCCACACGTAGATCGCCGGGGTCTGCATGAGCGCGGCGAGCCGCACGGCGGGACGCATGTAGTCGCTGAACACCAGGAAGGTGCCGCCGTAGGGGCGGGTCGGGCCGTGCAGGGCGATGCCGTTGAGGATCGAACCCATCGCGTGCTCGCGCACACCGAAGTGCAGCGTCCGCCCGTAGGGCTGGGCGTTCCAGTCCTTCGTGGAGATCGACACCGGGCCGAACGAGTCCGAGCCGGGGATCGTGGTGTTGTTCGAGCCCGCCAGGTCGGCCGAACCGCCCCACAGCTCGGGCAGCACCGGGCCGAGCGCGGCGAGGGCGCTGCCGGACGCCTTACGGGTGGCCGGGCCCTTGGCGGCCGGCTCGTAGGTGGGCAGGACCTCGGTCCAGCCGGCGGGGAACTCCCCGGCCTGCAACCGGTCGAACAGTTCCTTGCGCTGCGGCTCCCGGCCGGCCCAGGCGTCGAACTCGGCCTGCCATGCGGTGCGGGCCGCCGCGCCGCGCTCGACGACGCCGCGGGTGTGCTCGATCACCGCCGGGTCGACGTCGAAGTGCCGCTCCGGGTCGAACCCGAGGGCGGTCTTGACGGCGGCGACCTCCTCGGCGCCGAGGGCGGCGCCGTGCACGTCGCCGGTGTTCATCTTGGTCGGCGCCGGGTAGCCGATGATCGTGCGCAGCACGACGAGCGACGGCTTGTCGGTGACGGCCTTGGCGGCCTCGACGGCGTCGAGGATCGCGGTGACGTTCTCGCCGCCCTCGACGGTCTGCACATGCCAGCCGTAGGCCTCGTAGCGCTGGGCGACATCCTCACCGAGGGCGATCGCCGTGTCGTGCTCGATGGAGATCTTGTTGTCGTCGTAGAAGACGATCAGGTTGCCGAGCTGCTGCACGCCCGCGAGGGACGAGGCCTCCGACGTCACGCCCTCTTCGATGTCGCCGTCGGAGGCGAGGACGTAGATGTGGTGGTCGAACGGGCTCGCGCCGGTCGCGGTGTCCGGATCGAACAGGCCGCGCTCCCGGCGCGCCGCCATCGCCATGCCCACGGCGGAGGCCAGGCCCTGCCCGAGCGGGCCGGTGGTCATCTCCACCCCCGCGGTGTGCCCGAACTCGGGGTGGCCCGGCGTCTTCGAACCCCACGTGCGCAGCGCCTCGAGGTCGGCGAGTTCGAGCCCGTACCCCGACAGGTACAGCTGGATGTACAGCGTCAGGCTCGAGTGTCCGCACGAGAGCACGAACCGGTCCCGTCCCACCCAGTGCGGGTCGGTCGGGTCGTGCCGCATCACTTTCTGGAACAGCGTGTAGGCCACGGGGGCAAGGCTCATCGCCGTGCCGGGGTGCCCGTTGCCCACCTTCTGGACCGCGTCGGCGGCGAGCACGCGGGCGGTGTCGACGGCCTTGGTGTCGAGGTCGGTCCAGTCGGCGGGGTGCACTGCCTGGGTGAGGGAGCGGATCTCGTCTGTGATCGACACGAGCAGAAGTCTCCTGACATGGGTATACGGGGAGCGTGCGGGCGCGAGAGCCTCGAGCGCCCCTCCAGAGTAATGTGCTGCGCTTTGCGGGTCGATTCGGTCCGGGCCTGCGCGACGTCTACCATCGTTCGTAGTAGAGCGACGGCGAGCGAAGGTGCGTAATCGCGTGGTGCAAGGAGACAGGGTGCGGGCAGGGCAACGGCCGGGAGGTCACGGCTTCGGCGCCCCCGAGGCACCTGGAGCGCCTCGCCCCGACACGATGTGGGGACGCGTTTCGGGCACGGTGCTCGCCTATATCGCGCTGACCAAGCCGCGCGTGATCGAGTTGCTGCTGGTGGCGACCATCCCGGCGATGCTCTTCGCCGACCGCGGCGAGGTGGACCTGGTGCTCATCGCGAGCACCCTGTTCGGCGGGTGGATGGGTGCGGCGAGCGCGAATGCCCTCAACTGCGTCGTCGACGCCGACATCGACAAGGTCATGAAGCGGACGGCGCTGCGGCCGCTGGCCCGGCAGGCCGTCCCGACCCGGCACGCGTTCGTGTTCGGCGCGGTGCTCGGCGTCGTGTCGTTCCTGTGGTTGTGGTGGCGGGCGAATCTGCTCGCCGGCCTGCTCGTGGTCGCCACGATCGCCTTCTACGTCCTGGTGTACACGATGGTCCTCAAGCGCAGGACCTGGCAGAACGTGGTGTGGGGCGGGGCCGCCGGGTGCATGCCCGTGATGGTCGGCTGGGCCGCGGTCACCGGCTCGCTGAGCTGGGAACCGATCGTGCTGTTCCTGGTGATCTTCTTCTGGACACCGCCGCACACCTGGGCGCTGGCGATGCGGTACAAGGAGGACTACAAGGCCGCCGGCGTGCCCATGCTGCCCGTGATCGCGAGCGAGCAGCACGTCACCAAGCAGATCCTGCTCTACACCTGGGCGACCGTCCTGGCGACGCTGGTGCTCGTGCCGGCCGCCGGCCTGGTGTACGCGGCGGTGACCGTCGCCGCCGGCGCCTGGTTCCTGCTCGTCGCGCATCAGCTGTACCGCAGCGTCCGGGGCGGGGCGGCGGTCAAGCCCCTCAAGCTGTTCCTGCAGTCGAACAACTACCTCGCCCTGGTGTGCCTGGGCCTGGCCGTGGACTCGGTGCTCGACCTGCGCACCATCGCCTCGTTCTTCTGATCCGCCTTCCGCGCGGCTCCGGGACCGGGCGAATGTACCGTCCGCTGCCGGAGAGCGACGGAAACGGTACTTCCGCCCGGAGCGAACCTCAGGGGAGCAGCACGATCGAGCCGGTCGTGCGACGGGCCTCGAGGTCGCGGTGTGCCTGCTCCGCCTGTGCCAGCGGGTACCGCGCGCCGACCCGGACGGTGAGGGTCCCGTCCGCGACGGCGGCGAACACCTCGCCCGCCCGCCACATCAGCTCCTCGCGGGTGCGCACGTGGTGCGCGAGGGTCGGCCGGGTGACGTACAGCGAGCCGGCGGGGTTGAGCCGCTGCAGATCGAACGGCGGCACCGGACCGCTGGCCGCGCCGAACAGCGCCAACGTGCCGCGGATGCGCAGCGAGGCGAGCGACGACTCGAACGTGGCCGCGCCGACGCCGTCGTAGACCGCCGCGACGCCCTCCCCGCCGGTGAGATCCCGGACCTGCTCGGCGAGGTCGTCGGTGTAGCGCAGCACCTCGGCGGCGCCCGCGCCGCGCGAGAGGGTTTCCTTCTCGTCGGAGGAGACGGTCGTGATCACCCGCACGTCCTTCGCGGCGGCGAGCTGGGTGAGCAGCAGGCCCACCCCACCGGCGCCCGCGTGCACGAGCACGGTCTCGCCGGGCTGCGCCGGATACGTCGAATTGAGCAGGTAGTGCGCGGTCATGCCCTGGAGCAGCGCCGACGCCGCCTGCTCGGCGGGAACCGCGTCGGGCACGGGCACCGCCACCGCCGCCGGCACGAGCACCTGTTCGGCGTAGGAACCGTCGGCCGCTGCCCAGCTCACCCGATCGCCGACCGCGACGCCGCCCACGCCCTCACCGACCGCGACGACCCGTCCGGTGCCCTCGGATCCGGGAATGTACGGCAACTCCCGGGGGTAGAGCCCGGTGCGGAAGTAGGTGTCGATGTAGTTGACGCCCACGGCGTCGGTCCGGACCAGCAGCTCGCCCGGCCCCGGCTCGGGAGCGGGGAGCTCGACGGGGGTGAGCACCTCGGGGCCGCCGAACCGTGCCACTTCGATTGCACGCATACGTTCACAGTATTCTGCAGGCATGAGCGCCGATACTCAGGTCGTGGCCGCACCGGCCGACATCGTGAAATCCCTCCGCAGCTTCGTCGCCGCGCACGGTGGCTCCGCCAAGGCGGTGCTGCAGCCGGTCGCGCGGGGCGCGGTGCGCATCACCGTCGTCGCCGAGGACGGGGTGCTCGGCGACCGGGTGGTGCGCGATCTCGCCACGGCGCACGCGGTGGTCGAGGCGCTGCCCGGCGTCACGGTCTCGGAGTGGGATCGCGAAGTGACCAGCATCGCGACGCCGCAGCAGGGCCACTGGAAGAAGATGGCCGGCTGGGTGGCCCGTCAGACCCGGTTCCCGCGGGCCCGCAACGAACGCTGACCGATCCTCGAACGGCTCCGGGGGTCACCCGTCCTGGGTGGCCCCCGGAACCGTTTCTCCGGCGCGCGTGCGCCCGGGGGTCAGACGGCGACCGGTTCGCGGGCCGGTTCGGTGGTGCGGACCCGTCCCGCCGCCCACACCGCTGCCGTCGCGGCCGTGCACAGCCCGGCGCCGGCGACGTGCACGGCGACGAGGGCGGCGGGCACGTCGGTGAAGTACTGCACGACCCCGACGAGGGCCTGGGCGACGACGAGGGCGAGCAGCACGTGCAGGCGCGTCTTCACCGCCTGCGGCGCGGCCACGGCGTACAGCGCGAAGGCGAGGCCGACGAGCAAGCCGAGGTATCCGACGAGCAGTTCGGCGTGCAGGTGCACCAGGGACTCGATGTCGATCTCGAGGCGCGGCACCGGCCGATCGGCGCTCTTGTCGCCGGCGTGCGGGCCGGCGCCGGTGACCATCGTGCCCGCGACGAGCACCCCGGCGAGCAGTACGGCGGACAGCGCGGTCAGGGTCCGGAGCGGGCGCGGGATCGTCTCCACGACCGCCCCGTCGTCGGGCTCGCCGACCTTCGCATGCAGCAGCACCGCCAGCCACACCATCAGCATCGACGCCAGCAGGTGCACCGCGACGGTCCACCAGGCCAGGCCGGCGAGCACGGTGATGCCACCGATGACGGCCTGCAGGACGGTGCCGGCGGGCATCAGCCACGCGTAGACGAGAACCTCGCGGCGGCGCCGGGCCCGGGTCACGGCCAGCACGACCGCCGCGGCGGACGCGACGACGACGAACGTCAGCAGCCGGTTGCCGAACTCGACGACCTGGTGCAGGGTGGCGACCTCCTCGGAGACACCGACGGGCACGAAGCTGCCCGGGAAGCACTGGGGCCAGGTGGGGCACCCCAGGCCGGACGCGGTCACGCGGACGATCGACCCGGTCACGGCGATGCCGCCCTGGGTCAGGATCGCGATCAGCGCGAGCAGCCGCTGGGTCCGCAGGGACGGCAGGGGCAGACGGTCGACAAGGCGCAGGAAGCCGCGATACAGCACATCGACGATGGTACGGGCCGGTCCACTACAGCCTGTAGTGGGGTGCCGGTCAGACGAACCGGAACAGTCTGCTCGCCAGGACCCCGCCGGCGGCCGCCCACGCGCCGAGGATCGCCACGGCCAGCCAGTCGACGCTGCCGCGCAGCGCCGCGTCGAGGGCGAGGGCGAGCGCCCCGGACGGGACCAGGCGCGCCAGATGCACCACCGCATCGGGCAGACCGCCGCCGGCGAGGACGACGCTGCCGATCCCGAGCAGCACGAACCAGATGATGTTGGCCAGCGCCAGCACGATCTCGGCGCGCAGGGTGCCGCCGAGCAGCAGACCCAGGGTGGCGAACGTCACGGTGCCCAGGGCGATGACGGCGGCGCCGAGCAGCAGCCCGACCGGGTCCGGGCGCCAGCCGAGGGCGAGACCGATGCCGCCCAGCAGAATCGACTGCAGTGCGACGACGAGGGCCACCGCACCGCTCTTGCCTGCGATGATGCCCCATTTCGGCAGGGCGGTGGCGCCGAGTCTTTTCAATGCACCGTATCTGCGGTCGAATCCGACCGCGATGGCCTGCCCGGTGAACGCCGTCGACATCACCGCGACCATCATCACCGCCGGCAGCACGCGCTCGACGCGGGCCTCGCCCAGATCGCCGATCGGGAGCAGGGTGAGCCCGATCAGCAGGGTGATCGGGATGAACATCGTCAGCAGCAGCTGCTCGCCGTTGCGCAGCAGGAGCACCAGCTCCATGCGGGTCTGCGCGGCGAGCATCGCCGCCGGGCCGTTCGGGCGGGGCGCGGGAGCGAAGGTGCCGGGCGCGAACCGGTTCGCCGCCAGGCGCTCGTGCGAGGTGCTCATCCGCGGATCTCCCGTCCGGTCAGGTCCAGGAACACGTCCTCGAGGCTGCGCTGGTCCACCCGGATCTCGCGGGCCAGGACACCCTGGTCGGCGCACCACGCGGCGGCCGCCGCGACGACCTGCGGATCGATGGGGCCCTCGACGAGATACCGGCCGGGACCGGCCTCGCGCACCCGGAACGCGTCCGTCACCGCGGCACGCAGGGGAGCGAGATCCAGCCCCGGGGCGGCGGTGAGCCACAACTGGCCCTCCGCGCCGGTGCTGGCGACCTCGGCGGGGGTGCCGGCGGCCACGATCCGGCCGTGATCGATGATGACGACCTCGTCGGCGAGTTCCTCCGCCTCGTCCATCAGGTGCGTGGTGAGCAGCACCGCGACGCCGTCGCGCCGCAGGGCGTCGATCAGTTCCCACACCAGCAGCCGCGCCTGCGCGTCCAGACCGGCGGTCGGTTCGTCGAGGAAGACGAGTTCGGGCCGGCCGACGAGGGCGCAGGCCAGCGCGAGCCGCTGCTGCTGCCCGCCGGACAGCCGCCGATAGGGGGTGCGCCGTGCCTCCTCGAGCCCGAGGCTGCGCAGCAGCCAGGCCGGATCGAGCGGATCCGCGGAGTAGGCGGCCACCAGATCGAGCATCTCCCCGGCCTTGGACCCCGGATAGGCGCCGCCGCCCTGCAGCATGACCCCGATCCGCGGGCGCAGGGCCTCGGAGTCGGCGATCGGGTCGAGCCCGAGGACCCGCACGGTCCCGGAGTCGGGGGTGACGAAGCCCTCGCACATCTCCACGGTGGTGGTCTTGCCGGCACCGTTGGGGCCGAGCAGCGCGAGCACCTGGGCGCGGTCGACGGTCAGGTCGAGCCCGTCGACGGCGGTGAGGTCGCCGAACCGCTTGACGACGCCCTCGAGGCGGACGGCGGGCGGCGCAGCGACGGGGGATCTCGAGGTCACGAGGTTCCAGCGTAGGCGCCGGGCGAATCGGCGGGACGCGGTGGTGCGTCGTCCTCGTCGCGCCAGGGCAGCCGGTTGCGGGTGGCGAAGATCGCGAGCCCCACCACGACGACCGTCGCGATGGCCGCCTGCACGATGATGAACGGCTGGTACTCGCCGCCGTTGGGCATCAGGATCACGCTCACCAGCGACGAGAACGCCACGGTGGGGAGCCGGAAGATCGGCCGGGTGGCCCACGCGGCCAGCGGGATCACCGCCCACAGCAGGTACCAGGGCTGCACCACCGGGAACAGCAGCACGATCGCGCCGAGGGACACCCCGAGCGCGCCCACCGGATGCAGCCGGCCGGTGAGCACCGCCAGCATCATCCGCACCGTCACCAGCGCCGCGATCAGCGCGGCGACGGGCCGGGTGAGCGACAGGATCGCGGTCGTGTGATCACCGAGACCGAGCAACACCCCGGCCAGGCCGGTGCCCAGGCCGAGCAGCGTCGGGATGGACATCCAGCTGCGCACCTCCGTCGCGGTCCCGAGGGTCTGCGTCCAGCCGAACCCGAGCCCGCTGCCCCAGCTGACCGCGCCCACGACGACGACGGCGACCACGGCGAGCAACGCGGCGGCGGAGACCACCGCGCGCACGGTGCCGCCCCAGCGGTGCGCGAGCGCCATCCCGACGAAGCCGAGGGCGAGCAGCGACGGCACCTTGACCATCGCCGACAGCGCGATCACCGCGGAGCCCGCCAGCAGCCAGCCCAGCGCCCGGCCGCGCAGCGGCGCCGCCGGATCGGCGGTGTGGATGCCGCGCAGCGCCAGCTCGAGACCGGCCAGCATGAGACCGAGCATCAGGGCCTCGTTGTGGATGCCGGCGACGAGGTGGAACAGCAGCAGGGGATTGGCCGCACCGAGCCACAGGGCGCTGACGGCGGCGACACCGCAGCGGCGCGCGAGCCGCGGCAGCGCCCACACGATCAGCGCGACCCCGGCGAGCGCGGTCAAGCGGTGCAGGAACACCCCGGCGACGATGTTCTCGCCCGTCAGGTCGGTGATCCGCTGCCCGAGCCACAGGATCGCCGGCCCGTACGGCGCCGGCGTGTCGCGCCAGATGTTGGGCACGGTGCGGGTCAGGACGTGGTCGACCCCCAGGGCGCCGGCGGGGCCGATCCCGTAGGGATCGAGGCCGCGGGCGGCGATCTCGCTCTGCGCCAGATACGAGTAGACGTCCTTGCTGAACATCGGGGGCGCCACCGTCAACGGCAGGATCCACAGCAGCAGGGTGCGGTCGAGCTGGGACCGGCTCAGGCGTCGGGGCACCCCGTCCGGGTCGCGGCGGCCGACGGCGAAGCGGCCGAGCAGCAGCCAGGCCAGCACCACCAGCACGGTGCCCGTCATGGTCAGCGTCAGCGCGGCGCTGGGCATGCGCGCGGGCAGCCCGAGCACCCGCAGGCCCTGGACGGGGTTCTGCAGCACCGGCTGCGCTCCCGCGCCGAGCGCGCCGACCGCCATGAGCACGGTGCCCGTCGCGCCGAACAGCCGGATGCGGTGCAGCTGGGTGGTCTCGGTGGCGTCGAGACCACGCCCCTCGAGTTCGTCGCCGTGCAGGATCGTGGCCACGGCGGGGCCGCCGCCGCGCCCGTCGAGTCCGAGGGCGCGCCGGCCGAGTTCGGCGGCGCGGGCCCCGAGGGCCGCGGCGCGGCGGCTCGGCGCCGGCCCGGTCGGGTCGGGTTCCACGGTGGACGGCACGCGAGCAGCGTAGCGGGGACGGAAACCGGGACTTTGCCGCCTGTAAGGTAGGGCACCCTTTGTAGACCGGCCGGGGCAATTCCGTCACACTGGTGTTGTGAAAACGACGTCCGATACCGGGGTGCACGGGGAACGCGCAGGTCATCCGCCTGCCGGGTTGCCGGTCGCCCAGGTGCCGGGCGCCCACGAGGGGCAGACCCGGGCGGCGGTGGTGCAGCTGCTGCTCGAGGAGGGACCGATCACGGCCACCGAGATCGGCGCCCGTCTCGGACTGAGCGCGGCCGGGGTGCGCCGCCACCTCGACGCCCTCATCGACACCGGCGAGGCCCAGGCGGCTCCGCCACCTCGGCGGGAGGGCCGGGGGCGGGGACGGCCGGCGCGCCGCTTCCAGCTCACCGCGGTGGGCCGGGCACGGCTGGGGCATTCCTACGACGACCTGGCCAGCGCCGCGATGCGGCACCTGCGGGAGGTCGGCGGCGAGGCGGCGGTCGAGGACTTCGCCCGGCGTCGCGTGCAGTCCCTGCTCGGCGGGGTCACCCCGGTCGAGTCCGGGAGCGGCGCCGAGATCGAGGACACCGCCGAGGACATCGCGGCGGCGTTCACCGATGCGGGGTTCGCGGCCTCGACCCGGCGGGTCGGCACCGGCGTGCAGATCTGCCAGCACCACTGCCCGGTCTCGCACGTCGCCGAGCAGTTCCCCGAGCTCTGCGAGGCCGAGCTCGAGGCGTTCACCCGGATTCTCGGCACCCACGTCCAGCGGCTGGCGACCATCGCCAACGGCGACAGCTTCTGCACCACCCACGTGCCGGTGCCGCCGTCGGACGCCCGGAAGACCTGAGCAGGACCCGCACATCCCCGACAGAAGCACGACGTTGTCCGCCGGCGACCAGCCCTCGCCGGCACCGAACAAGACTCCGGAAGGAGCTCACATGACCGTCACATCGGATCAGGCGTCGGCCGGCGCGCCGCTGACACAGGAGGAGACCATCGCGTCCCTCGGTCACTACGGCTACGGCTGGTCGGATCCCGACGCGGCCGGCGCCACGGCCCAGCGAGGGCTGTCCGAGGCGGTCGTGCGCGACATCTCCGCGAAGAAGAACGAGCCCGAGTGGATGCTCGACATCCGCCTCAAGGCGCTGCGCACCTTCGAGAAGAAGCCGATGCCGGGGTGGGGTTCGAACCTCGAGGGCATCGACTTCGACAACATCAAGTACTTCGTGCGCTCCACCGAGAAGCAGGCCACGAGCTGGGAAGAACTGCCGGAGGACATCAAGAACACCTACGACAAGCTCGGCATCCCCGAGGCCGAGAAGCAGCGCCTCGTCGCCGGGGTCGCCGCCCAGTACGAGTCCGAGGTGGTCTACCACCAGATCCGTGAGGACCTCGAGTCCCAGGGCGTGATCTTCCTCGACACCGACACCGGCCTGCGCGAGCACCCCGAGATCTTCAAGGAGTACTTCGGGTCGGTCATCCCGGCCGGCGACAACAAGTTCTCCGCGCTGAACACCGCCGTGTGGTCGGGCGGCTCGTTCATCTACGTCCCGCCCGGCGTGCACGTCGACATCCCGCTGCAGGCCTACTTCCGGATCAACACCGAGAACATGGGCCAGTTCGAGCGGACCCTGATCATCGTCGACGAGGGCGCCTCCGTGCACTACGTCGAGGGCTGCACCGCCCCGATCTACAAGTCGGACTCGCTGCACTCGGCGGTGGTGGAGATCATCGTCAAGAAGGGCGGGCACTGCCGCTACACGACGATCCAGAACTGGTCGAACAACGTCTACAACCTCGTCACCAAGCGCACCAAGGTCGAGGCCGGTGGCTCGATGGAGTGGATCGACGGCAACATCGGCTCCAAGGTCACCATGAAGTACCCGGCCGTGTGGATGATGGGCGAGCACGCGCGCGGCGAGGTGCTCTCCGTGGCGTTCGCCGGCGAGGGCCAGCACCAGGACACCGGCGCGAAGATGCTGCACCTGGCGCCGCACACCTCCTCGACCATCGTGTCGAAGTCCGTGGCCCGCGGCGGTGGACGCGCCTCCTACCGCGGCCTGGTGCAGGTCAACAAGGGCGCGCACGGGTCGAGGTCGACCGTCAAGTGCGATGCGCTGCTCGTCGATCAGATCTCCCGCTCGGACACCTACCCGTACGTCGACATCCGTGAGGACGACGTGACGATGGGGCACGAGGCGACCGTCTCCAAGGTCTCCGACGATCAGCTGTTCTACCTGATGAGCCGCGGCCTGACCGAGGACGAGGCGATGGCGATGGTGGTGCGTGGCTTCGTCGAGCCCATCGCCAAGGAGCTGCCGATGGAGTACGCGCTCGAGCTCAACCGCCTGATCGAACTGCAGATGGAAGGGGCAGTCGGCTAAATGACTGCGGAAGCGAAGAACACCCCCGCCACCGGCTCGCCGGTCGTCGCCACCGGGGTGCAGGGAGCCGCGCGCTCGGAGAAGGCCGCCGGGCCGGCCGTGAACAAGGGGGAGGTGTTCACGTCGTTCGACGTGGACGCCTTCGAGATCCCCTCCGGCCGCGACGAGGCGTGGCGATTCACCCCGCTGCGCCGCCTGCGGGGCCTGCACGACGGCACCGCGGTCGCCGACGGCACCGCCACCGTGGAGGTCACCCCCGTGGACGCCGTGCAGGTCGAGACCGTCGGCCGCGACGACACCCGCCTCGGCGAGGGCGGCGTGCCCGCCGACCGCGTCGCCGCCCAGGCCTACTCGGGCTTCACCACCGCCACCGTCGTCACGGTCGGCCGCGAGGTCGAGGTTCCCGAGCCCGTCACGATCACCGTCACCGGCCCCGGCGAGGGCAAGGTCGCGTTCGGGCACCTGCAACTGCGGCTCGAGCCGTTCGCGTCGGTCACCGTGGTCCTCGACCAGCGCGGTTCCGGCACCTACGCCGAGAACGTCGAGTTCGTCCTCGGCGACAGCTCGCGTCTGAACATCGTCGCCGTCCAGGACTGGGCCGACGACGCGGTGCACGTGGCGGCCCACCATGCCCGCCTCGGCCGCGACGCCGTGCTGCGGCACTTCACCGTCGGGCTCGGCGGTGACCTCGTGCGCGTGTCCCCGACGGTCCGGTACGACGCACCCGGCGGCGACGCCGAGATGCTCGGCCTGTACTTCGCCGACGCCGGCCAGCACCTCGAGCAGCGCCTGCTCGTCGACCACGCGCAGCCGCACTGCAAGTCCAACGTCGTGTACAAGGGGGCGCTGCAGGGCGATCCCGGCTCCGGCAAGCCGGACGCGCACACGGTGTGGATCGGGGACGTGCTCATCCGCGCCGAGGCCGAGGGCACCGACACCTTCGAGCTCAACCGCAACCTGGTGCTCACCGACGGGGCTCGCGCCGACTCGGTGCCCAACCTCGAGATCGAGACCGGCGAGATCGTCGGTGCCGGCCACGCCAGCGCCACCGGCCGGTTCGACGACGAGCAGCTGTTCTACCTGCGTGCCCGCGGCATCTCCGAGGAGCAGGCCCGCCGGCTGGTGGTCCGGGGGTTCTTCCACGAACTCGTCGAGAAGATCACCGTGCCCGCCGTCCGGGAGCGGCTCGAGGCCGCCATCGAGGCCGAACTCGCCGCCGTCGGCGCCTGACCCCCACCCGTTCTCCCATATTCGCGAAGGAACCGTTACCGACATGTCCACCGAGCAGAACGTCCTCGAGATCAAGGACCTGCACGTCCGCGTCGCCCAGACCGACGACAACGCCGAGCCGATCGACATCCTCAAGGGCGTGAACCTCACCGTCCGGTCCGGGGAGACCCACGCCATCATGGGCCCCAACGGCTCGGGCAAGTCCACCCTGTCGTACGCCATCGCCGGCCACCCCAAGTACGAGGTGACCTCCGGGTCGATCACTCTCAACGGCGAGGACGTGCTCGCGATGAGCGTGGACGAGCGGGCCCGCGCCGGCCTGTTCCTGGCCATGCAGTACCCCGTCGAAGTCCCGGGCGTGTCCATGTCGAACTTCCTGCGCACCGCCGCGACCGCGGTCCGCGGTGAGGCCCCGAAGCTGCGCCACTGGGTCAAGGAGGTCAAGTCGGCGATGACCGAACTCGACATCGACCCGGCGTTCGGCGACCGGTCCGTCAACGAGGGCTTCTCCGGCGGCGAGAAGAAGCGCCACGAGATCCTCCAGCTGGGCCTGCTCGCGCCGAAGATCGCCATCCTCGACGAGACCGACTCCGGCCTCGACGTCGACGCCCTGCGCGTGGTCTCCGAGGGCGTCAACCGCTACCAGGAACGCGAGCACGGCGGCGTGCTGCTGATCACCCACTACACCCGCATCCTGCGCTACATCAAGCCGCAGTTCGTGCACGTGTTCGTCGGTGGCCGCGTCGTCGAGTCCGGCGGCCCGGAGCTCGCCGACGAACTCGAGACGAACGGTTACGTGCGCTTCACCCAGGCCGCCGCGGCCGCGGGTGCCGACAAGTAAGGAACGGTGAGCCGATGACGGTGCAGGTGCCCACGGTGGACGTCGCCCGGATCCGGGCCGACTTCCCGATCCTCGGGCGCACGGTGCGCGACGGGAAACCCCTGGTCTACCTCGACTCCGGGGCCACCTCGCAGCGCCCGACGCAGGTCCTCGACGCCGAACGGGCGTTCCTGACCACCTGCAACGCGGCCGTGCACCGGGGAGCGCACGAGCTGTCCGAGGAAGCCACCGACGCCTACGAGGGTGCCCGCGCCGTGATCGCCGACTTCGTCGGCGCGGACGCGGACGAGCTGGTGTTCACCAAGAACGCCACCGAGTCGCTCAATCTCGTCGCCTACGCCTTCGCCGACGCCCGGTTCCCCCGGCGGGTCGGGCCCGGCGACGAGATCGTCGTCACCGAGCTCGAACACCACGCCAACCTGGTGCCGTGGCAGGAACTCGCCCGCCGCACCGGCGCCACGCTGCGCTGGTACGGGGTGACCGACGACGGCCGCATCGATCTCGATTCCCTCGAGCTCACCGACCGGGTCAAGGTCGTCGCCTTCACCCACCAGTCCAACGTCACCGGGGCCGTGGCGCCGGTCGAGGAGCTGGTGCGGCGCGCGAAGGCCGTCGGCGCGGTCGTCGTGCTCGACGCCTGCCAGTCGGTGCCGCACATGGGCGTGGACTTCCACGCGCTCGGGGTCGACTTCGCGGCCTTCTCGGGCCACAAGATGTTCGGCCCGTCCGGCGTCGGCGTCCTCTACGGACGCCGCGAGCTGCTCGCCGACGTGCCACCGTTCATCACCGGCGGCTCGATGATCGAGACCGTCACCATGGAGGCCTCGACGTTCGCGCCGCCACCGCAGCGCTTCGAGGCGGGCTCGCCGATGTCGTCGCAGGCCGTCGGACTCGGCGCCGCGGTGCGGTACCTGCAGCAGATCGGCATGGACGCCGTCGCCGCGCACGAGCACGAGCTCACCGCGGCGGCCCTGGCCGAACTCGCGGGCATCGACGGCGTGCGGATCGTCGGCCCCACCACGGCCGAGCAGCGCGGCGGGGCCGTGTCGTTCGTCGTCGACGGGATCCACGCGCACGACCTCGGACAGATCCTCGACGACGAGGGCGTCGAGATCCGCGTCGGTCACCACTGCGCGTGGCCGCTGCACCGCCGATTCGGGATCGCGGCGACCGCCCGGGCCTCCTTCGCCGTGTACAACACGCTCGACGAGGTGGCCGCGCTCGGTGCGGCGATCCGCCGGGCCCAGGACTTCTTCGGAGCACGCTGATGCGGATGGAACAGATGTACCAGGAGGTCATCCTGGACCACTACAAGCACCCGCACCACCGGGGCCTGCGCGAGCCCTACGGAGCGCAGGTGCACCACGTCAACCCCACGTGCGGCGACGAGGTGACGTTGCGGGTGCAGCTCGCCGGCGACGGCACCGTCGCGGACGTCTCCTACGACGGGCAGGGCTGCTCGATCAGCCAGGCGTCGACCTCGGTGCTCACCGACCAGGTGATCGGGCTCCCGCTGGACCGCGCCCTGGCCACCGTCGACGCGTTCGCGGAGATGGTCGGCAGCCGGGGAACCGTCGAGGGTGACGAGGACGTGCTCGGCGACGGCATCGCCTTCGCCGGGGTCTCGAAGTATCCGGCGCGCGTGAAGTGCGCGCTGCTGGGCTGGATGGCATTCAAGGACGCCGTCGTGCAGATCACCGACGGCACCGACAGCACTCACCGGACCGCACCCGTAGCCAGTGGAGGACAGAACTGATGACCGAACCCGTGACCCCGGCGGACGAGACCGCCCCCGCCGCCCCGGACGCGTCCCCCGCCCTCGATCCCGAGCGGTACGACGAGCTCGAGGAGGCGATGCGCGACGTCGTCGACCCCGAACTCGGGATCAACGTCGTCGACCTGGGCCTGGTCTACGGCATCTCCGAGGACGACGACGCCGTCACCATCGACATGACGCTCACGTCGGCGGCCTGCCCGCTCACCGACGTCATCGAGGACCAGTCCCGCAACGCCCTCGTCCGCAGCGGACTGTGCGACGAGCTGCGCATCAACTGGGTGTGGATGCCGCCGTGGGGACCGGACAAGATCACCGACGACGGTCGCGAGCAGTTGCGCGCGCTCGGGTTCACCGTCTGACGCGGCCGGTGACCCGGCACGTCCCCCAGGTGTCCCCGGACCCGGGAGCCGCCGGCTCCGTGGACCCGGGAGCCGCCGGCTCCGTGGACCCGATCACCGCACTCGAACACGAGTTCATGGCGCTGATGCGCCGCGGCCGGGACCAGATGGGGGTGCGGGCCCGCGCCGTCCACCCCCAGCTGGATCCCGCGTGCTACCCGCTGCTGGTGCTGCTCGGCCGCGCGGACGCGGTGGCGATGTCGGAGCTGCTCCGCGATCTCGCGATCGAGAAGTCGACGTTGACGCGACGCATCGACGCCGCCGTCCGGCTCGGGCTGGTCGAGCGGACGCCGGATCCGCACGACGCCCGCGCACGGCTCGTCGCGCTCACCGCCGACGGCCGGGAACGGTTGACCGCACTGCAGCGCGAACAGACAGCGCGGTGGCGGCGCCGCCTGTCCACCTGGGATCCCGCCGACGTCGAGCAGCTCACCGCTCTGCTGCGCCGGCTCGGCGACGGACTGGACTGAGGACGTACCGCCCGACGCCTGAGGCCCCGGCCGGTGCCGGGGCCTCAGGCCCGCTTGCGGGCGGTGGACTTCTTCGCGCTCGACTTGGTTGCCGCCGTCTTCTTCGCGGCCGACGTGCCGCCGGACTTCGCGGCGGTCTTCTTCGCCGGAGTCTTCTTCGCGGCGCTCTTGCGGGCCGGTGACTTCTTCGCCGCCGAGCCGCGGCCCGGCGCAGCCTCCTCCTCCTTCTTCTCACCGGACGCGGCGTCCACGCTGCGCTGCAGCGCAGCCACCAGATCCAGCACCTCGGCGTCCTCGGCCGCGGGTTCGCCCGCCGGGGTCACCGGCAGCACCTTCTCGCCGCCCCGGGCGATGATGTCGTCGATCAGCGACCGCAGCTCGGCCTGGTACTCGTCGGTGAACTCGTCCGGCCGGAAATCGTCGGCCATCGACTCGACGAGCATCTCCGCCATCGCCATTTCCTTCTGCTTCGGTGGCTCCGCGTCGTCGAGCACCGGGAACGACACCGACCGCACCTCGTCCGGCCACAGCAGGGTCTGCAGCACGAGCACGCCGTCCCGGTTGCGCAGTGCCGCCAGCCGGGTGCGTTGGCGCAGCGTGAAGTGCACGAGCGCGGTGCGATCGGTCTGGGTGAGCGTCTCGGCGAGCAGCGTGTACGCCTTCGGCGACGACGAGTCCGGCTCGAGGTAGTAGGACTTCTCGAAGAAGATCGGGTCGATCTGCTCCGACGGGACGAACTGCAGCACCGGGATCTCGTGCTTCTCCGCGACGGGCAGCTTGTCGAAGTCCTCGTCGGTGAGCACGACCCGGACGCCCTCGTCGGAGTCGTAGGCCTTGTCGATCTCGGCGTAGGGCACCGACTCGCCGCATTCGGTGCAGACACGGTCGTACTTGATCCGGCCGCCGTCCTTCGCATGCACCTGGTGGAACCGGATGTCGTGGCTCTCCGTGGCGGAGTAGACCTTCACCGGCACGTTCACCAGTCCGAACGCGATGGCACCCTTCCAGATCGAACGCATGGTTCCATCATGATCGAGATCGGCGTCCGCCGCGCGGAACCCGGCGAACTCGTCACCACAGGGCACGCAGCATGGCCCCGCGCAGGGCCGGCGAGCCCGTCGTGAACATCCGGGTCATCGCCGCCACCGTCCCGCCGAGGTCGGTGCGACCGGACAGGTAGGAGCGCTGACGCTCGGGCGGCAGCGTGAAGAACCCGGCGAAGAACGCCGGGGTCTGTTCCGGGTGCAGTTTCAGCAGCACCCGCAGCCCCGAGGCGCGCAACTGCGCGACCGCCCGCGCCGAGGGCGACCACAACGCCGCCGTGGCCTTGCGGCCCCCGGCCAGCGCGTGCGCCACGGGATCGGCCGCCGCCAGCGAGGCCGCCACCGCGTACCCGGTGCCCGGGTGCATCAGACCGCCGCGGGCCCCGAACCGGGCCACCCCGCGCGTCGATCCCGGCGGCGGCTGCACCCCGAACCGCACCCGCTCGACGGGCTCCGATCCGCTCAGTTCGACCCCGCGCGCGGCGAGCCGGACCTCGAGTCGCCGCCGCAGCTCGGGGAGGGGTAGCGCCGGCCGGCCCACCAGGCAGGTCTCCTCGAGCAGCATCCGGTCCTGCCCGAGCGGCACCGCGTACAGGAACGACGGCGCATCCGCCGAGTCGGTGCGGTTGTCGCGCCGCCAGTCCATGAACCAGGCGTCGCGACCCTGCAGCGCGGGTGCAGCGGTCGCGGTGTCGACGATCACGCCGAAGGCGGTCTGCTGGGCGCGGGAGCGGTGGGCAGGCACCCCGCGCGCGTCGATCACGGCCCGCGCGCGCAGCGCCGCACCGTCCGCGAGGGCGACGTGGTCGGCGGCGACGACGTCCGCCCGGGCGGTGCAGACCCGCACGCCGTCCAGCGACAGACTTCGCTGCAGTGCCGATGTGTCGAAAACACCGTAGGGGCGCGGAATTCGGTGCGGCCGCACGGTCCACGCCGACGGTTCCGCCACCCGCGCCGCGAGTACCGACTCGGGCAGCCAAGGAGGCAGCTCGTCGAGCCACGCCGCGTAGGTCGCCGTCCACGGCCGGTCCGGCCGCGGATCCACCGCGAGCACGTCGAGACCGGCCGCGGCGGCGCGGTGGGCCACCGCGCGCCCGGCGGGCCCGAGCCCGACGACGATCACCTCCGCATCGATCATCTTCGCGTCGATCACCCGCTACATCGCTCCCGTCGCCAGCAGTCCACCGTCCACCCGCACAGTCTCCCCGGTGATCCACCCAGCCGCATCCGAGACGAGGAAGGCGACCAGTTCGGCGACGTCGGCGGGGGTGCCGAGCCGACGCATGGGGTACCGGGCGGCGGCGCTGTCCTCGCCGTCGGCGACGAGTGCGGCCGCGAACTGCGTCTTCACCACCCCGGGCGCCACCGCGTTGACCCGCACGCCCGGGCCGAGCTGCCAGGCCAGCTCCTCGGTCAGCCGGATCAGCGCCGCCTTCGACGCCCCGTACGCGGCGATCACCCCGGTCGACCGCAGGCCCGCCACGCTCGCGATGTTGACCACGGACCCGCCGTGCTCACCCATCCATGCGCGGTAGGCCTGCTGCACGAATCCCAGCGCGGCGACGACGTTGACGTCGAAGATCTTGCGGACGGCGTCGAGGTCGGCGTCCATCAGCGCCCCGAAGACGGGGTTGATGCCGGTGTTGTTGATCAGGATGTCCAGGGTGCCGAGCTCGGTGACGGTGCGCCGCACCGCCTCGGCGCGGGCAGCGGCGTCCCCGGCGTTGCCGGGCAGCTCGAGCACCCGTCCGCGGTGACCGAGGGCGCGCAGCTCGCCGGCGGCCTCGGCGAGCGG
>NZ_BCXE01000015.1 GCF_001894945.1 Rhodococcus ruber NBRC 15591 | reverse complement strand
GGAGCGGCTCGGCCTTGCGGGCCGTGAGGGCCACGTTCGCGCCGCGGGCGAGCAGCGCCGCGGCGATCGCCTTGCCGATCCCGCGGCTCGCTCCGGTCACCAGTGCCGTCCGGCCCGTCAGGTCCGAGCCGGCGGGATATCGGGGGGAAGTCGTCATGCCGGGGAACGTAGCGCATCTCACGTCGGGAGTCGGCGCTGCGGACGGTAAAATGAATGGTTCGTGCGCCTGCCCCTGCGGCATCATCGGCAACCGATCCGAAACATCCCTGAGGAGTCCCACGCGTGATCACCGCCACCGATCTGGAAGTCCGCGCCGGCGTGCGGACGCTGCTCTCGGCGCCGGGACCGGCGCTGCGGGTGCAGCCGGGCGACCGGATCGGGTTGGTCGGACGCAACGGCGCCGGCAAGACCACCACCCTGCGCATCCTCGCGGGGGAGGGGGAGCCGTACGCGGGTGCCGTCGTCCGCTCCGGTGACCTGGGGTACCTGCCGCAGGACCCCCGCGAGGGCAACCTCGACGTGCTCGCCAAGGACCGCGTGCTCTCCGCCCGCGGCCTCGACGAGATCCTGCGGGCGATGGAGAAGCAGCAGGCCGTCATGGCCGAGGCCGTCGACGAGAACGTCCGCGACCGGGCGGTGCGCAAGTACGGGTCGCTCGAGGAACGCTTCTCGGCCCTCGGCGGGTACGAGGCCGAATCCGAGGCGGCCCGCATCTGCACCAGCCTCGGCCTGCCGGACCGGGTGCTGGGCCAGCCGCTGCGCACCCTGTCGGGCGGCCAGCGCCGCCGCGTCGAACTGGCCCGCATCCTGTTCGCCGCCTCCGACGGTTCCGGCAAGTCCACCACCACCCTGCTGCTCGACGAGCCCACCAACCACCTCGACGCCGACTCGATCACCTGGTTGCGCGGATTCCTGCAGAACCACGACGGCGGGCTGGTCGTCATCAGCCACGACGTGGACCTGCTCGCCGACGTCGTGAACAAGGTGTGGTTCCTCGACGCGGTGCGCGGTGAGGCCGACATCTACAACATGGGCTGGAAGAAGTACCTCGACGCGCGGGCCACCGACGAGGCGCGCCGTCGCCGCGAACGTGCCAACGCCGAGAAGAAGGCGTCCGCGCTGCGTCAGCAGGCGGCCAAGCTCGGCGCGAAGGCCACCAAGGCCGTCGCCGCGCAGAACATGGCCAAGCGCGCCGACAAGCTGCTCGCCGAACTCGACGAGGTGCGGGTGGCCGACAAGGTGGCCAAGATCCGGTTCCCGGACCCGGCGCCGTGCGGCAAGACCCCGCTCACCGCCGAAAGCCTGACGAAGGTGTACGGCTCGCTGGAGATCTTCACCGGCGTGGACCTGGCGATCGACCGGGGCAGCCGCGTCGTCGTGCTCGGCCTCAACGGTGCCGGCAAGACCACGCTGCTGCGGCTGCTCGCGGGGGTCGAGACCCCGGACGCGGGCGGGCTGGTGCCCGGACACGGCCTGAAGATCGGATACTTCGCCCAGGAGCACGACACCCTCGACGACGATGCGACAGTGTGGGAGAACATCCGGCACGCGGCACCGGACGCGGGGGAGCAGGACCTGCGGGGGCTGCTCGGGGCGTTCATGTTCACCGGCCCCCAGCTCGACCAGCCCGCCGGGACGCTGTCCGGTGGCGAGAAGACCCGCCTGGCGCTGGCCGGGCTCGTGTCCTCCGCGGCGAACGTGTTGCTGCTCGACGAGCCGACCAACAACCTGGACCCGGTCTCGCGGGAACAGGTGCTCGACGCGCTGCGCAGCTACGCCGGTGCGGTCGTGCTCGTCACCCACGATCCCGGGGCCGCCGAAGCGCTCGATCCGGAGCGCGTCATCCTTCTTCCGGACGGCACCGAGGACCACTGGTCGCAGGAGTACCTGGAGCTGATCCAGCTCGCCTGAGCTTCGACCTGCGCGGCGGGTGCGGGCGCATCTCCGGTGCGGAGCCGGGCGGCCGCTGCGGCCCGGACCTGCGCGATTCCTCCCGGTGCCCCGCGCCGTGAACTAGCCTGGGAGGCGGGGCCTTGCCGAGCCGACGGGAGGATCCGATGGCACGCAAATCCGAGCACGCCGGGAGCGTACTGACCAAGGGCACACGGGTCACGGGGGAATCGCGTGACCGTCTGCAGGCAGAACTGAAACGCCGCTACGAGGCCGGGGCGAGCATCCGGACGCTGGCGCAGGAAACGGGCCGTTCCTACGGGTTCGTGCACAACGTGCTCGTGGAGTCCCACGTCGCGCTGCGCGGCCGGGGCGGACCGAACCGGCGCAGCGCGGCACGCGCCTCGACCTGACCGGGTCAGCCGGCGGCGGTGCGCCGCACGGACTCCTCGACCAGGTCCAGCACCGCCGCCAGCTCGCCGTCGGCGGTGCCCGAGGCGAGCCGCGCGATCAGCCCGTCGAGAACCAGGTCCAGGTAGCTGAGCACGACCTCGGTCGGCACGTCGTCGCGCAGCCGGCCGGCCTCGCGTTGCCGTTCGAGCCGGCCCACCGTCGCCTTGGTCAGCTCCGCGGAGTGCTGGGTCCAGGCCTTCGCGAAGTCCGGGTCGGTGCGCAGGCGCCGCGTGATCTCGAGCCGGGTACCGAGCCAGTCGAACTGCTCGGGTGAGGCGAGCATGTCCCGCATCACCTGCACCAGGCCCTGCTCGGCGGCGACGTCGGCCATCCGCGCGGCGTCCTCCTGCGCCAGGGCCAGGAAGAGGCCGTCCTTGTCCTTGAAGTGATGGAAGATCGCGCCGCGGGACAGTCCCGTGGCGTCCTCCAGGCGGCGCACCGTGGCGCCGTCGTAGCCGAACTCGGCGAAGCACCGGCGGGCGCCGGCGAGGATCTGTCTCCGGCGCGCGGCGAGGTGGTCCTCACTGACCTTGGGCACCGCGAACGTCCTTTCGGGGCGGAGACGGCGGGCCCGAGACGAAGTCGCCCCGAGCCCGCCGCCGGTGCACAGCGTGGTCCGCCCGCGGGTGCGGGCGGCCGATCCGGGGGTGTCAGCCCCGGATCATGTTGCGCAGCACGTACTGCAGGATGCCGCCGTTGCGGTAGTAGTCCGCCTCGCCGGGGGTGTCGATGCGCACGACCGCGTCGAACTCGACCGTGCTGCCGTCCGTCTTGGTGGCGGTGACGTGCACCGTGCGCGGCGTCGTGCCCTGGTTGAGCTCCTCGATGCCCGCGATGTCGAACACCTCGGTGCCGTCGAGTCCGAGAGACTTCGCCGACTCACCCGCGGGGAACTGCAGCGGGATGACGCCCATGCCGATCAGGTTCGACCGGTGGATGCGCTCGAACGACTCGGTGATGACCGCCTTGACACCGAGCAGGCGGGTGCCCTTGGCGGCCCAGTCGCGGGACGAGCCGGAACCGTACTCCTTGCCGCCCAGGACGACCAGCGGGATGCCGGCCTTCTGGTAGTTCTGCGAGGCGTCGTAGATGAACGCCTGCGGAGCACCGTCCTGCGTGAAGTCGCGGGTGTACCCGCCGGAGACCCCGTCGAGCAGCTGGTTCTGCAGGCGGATGTTCGCGAACGTGCCGCGGATCATCACCTCGTGGTTGCCGCGCCGCGACCCGAGCGAGTTGTAGTCCTTGCGCGCGACCCCGTGGGAGTCGAGGTACTGCGCGGCGGGGGTGCCGGGCTTGATCGGGCCGGCCGGGCTGATGTGGTCGGTGGTGACCGAATCGCCGAGCAGGGCCAGCACGCGGGCACCCTTGATGTCGGAGACCGGAGCCGGATCCATCGTCATGCCGTCGAAGTACGGAGCCTTGCGGACGTAGGTCGAGTTCGCGTCCCACGCGAAGGTGTCGCCCTCCGGGGTCTCCAGGTTCTGCCAGCGGTGATCGCCCTTGAAGACATCGGCGTAGGACTTGCGGAACATGTCCTGGCTGATCGCCGACTTGATGGTGTCGTCGATCTCCTGGGCCGACGGCCAGATGTCCTTCAGGAAGACGTCGTTGCCGTCCTGGTCCTGTCCGAGCGGATCGGTCTCGAAGTCGAAGTCCATCGTGCCCGCCAGGGCGTACGCGATGACGAGCGGCGGGGACGCGAGGTAGTTCATCTTCACGTCGGGGGAGATGCGACCCTCGAAGTTGCGGTTACCGGAGAGCACGGCGGTCACCGACAGGTCGTTGTCGTTGACGGCCTTGGAGATCTCCTCCGGCAGCGGCCCGGTGTTGCCGATGCACGTGGTGCAGCCGTAGCCACCGAGGTAGAACCCGAGCTTCTCGAGGTACGGCCACAGCCCGGCCTTCTCGTAGTAGTCGGAGACGACCTGCGAACCGGGTGCCATGTTGGTCTTGACCCACGGCTTCGACGACAGGCCCTTCTCGACGGCGTTGCGGGCGAGCAGCGCGGCGCCGAGCATCACCGACGGGTTCGAGGTGTTGGTGCACGAGGTGATGCCGGCGACGACGACGGCGCCGTGGTCGAGCACGAACTCGCCGCGTTCCTCGGAGACGACCCGCACCGGCTTGGTGGGCCGGCCGTCCGCGCCGTTGGCGGCGGACTGGACGTCGACGGCGCCGTCGTCGGCGAAGGACAGCGCGACCGGGTCGGACGCCGGGAAGGACTCCTCGACGGCCTCGTCGAGCTGGGTGTGCTCGACGGGGTGCTGCTCCTCGACGTAGTTGTGGATGTCCTTGCGGAAGGCGGTCTTCGACTCGGTGAGCGGGATGCGGTCCTGCGGGCGCTTCGGGCCGGCGATGGACGGGACCACGGTGCTCAGGTCCAGCTCGAGGTACTCGGAGTAGGCGGGCTCCTTGTCCGCGTCGTGCCACATGCCCTGCTCCTTGGCGTACGCCTCGACGAGCGCGAGCTGCTCGTCGCTGCGGCCGGTCAGGCGCAGGTAGTTGATGGTCTCGCCGTCGATCGGGAAGATCGCGGCGGTGGACCCGAACTCGGGGCTCATGTTGCCCAGGGTGGCGCGGTTGGCCAGCGGCACCTCGGCGACGCCCGCGCCGTAGAACTCGACGAACTTGCCGACGACACCGTGCTTGCGGAGCATGTCGGTGACCGTGAGGACGACGTCGGTGGCGGTCACGCCCGGCCGGATCTCGCCGGTCAGCTTGAAGCCGACCACGCGCGGGATGAGCATCGAGACCGGCTGGCCGAGCATCGCGGCCTCGGCCTCGATGCCGCCGACGCCCCAGCCGAGCACGCCGAGGCCGTTGACCATCGTGGTGTGCGAGTCGGTGCCGACGCAGGTGTCGGGGTAGGCCTGGCCGTTGCGCACCATCACGGTGGGGGCCAGGTACTCGATGTTGACCTGGTGCACGATGCCCATGCCCGGGGGAACGACCTTGAAGTCGTCGAAGGCGCCCTGGCCCCAGCGCAGGAACTGGTAGCGCTCGCCGTTGCGCTCGTACTCGAGGTCGACGTTGCGCTCGAGGGCGTCGGCCCGGCCGAAGACGTCGAGAATGACCGAGTGGTCGATGACCATGTCGGCGGGGGAGAGCGGGTTGACCTTGTTCGGGTCGCCGCCGAGGGTGGTGACGGCCTCACGCATGGTGGCGAGGTCGACCACGCAGGGCACGCCGGTGAAGTCCTGCATGATCACCCGGGCGGGAGTGAACTGGATCTCGACGCTCGGCTCGGCCGACGGATCCCAGTTCGCGAGGGCGCGGATGTGATCGGCGGTGATGTTCGCACCGTCTTCGGTGCGCAGCAGGTTCTCGGCGAGAACCTTCAGTGCATAGGGCAGCTTCTCGGTGCCGGGAACGGCCGAGAGGCGGAAGATCTCGTACGAGTTCTCTCCGACCTCCAGCGTCCCCTTGGCGCCGAACGAATCAATACTGGTGCTCACGTCAGCTCCACTCGTCGATGAGGCTCGCCGCCGACGGGGCTGTGTCGACGGCCGAAGCGAGGCTCCGCAGCCGGGCCGGGCCGCAGAACAGGGCCGGACGGCGTCGGAGGCGTCTCGCGGCAAGTCTAACAGTACGCTTGTCCTGTGAAGCGGTGGGACGGAACCGCCGATCCGGCGTCCGGCCGCCGCGATCGCCTCGTCGCGTAGGGTACGAACGGCGCCGCACGAGCGGTGGCCGTCGAGTACCACGGAGAGAGATGTCTGCGCCCCTGCCACGTGTCCTGACGCCGTCGGCCACCGACCTCCCGCCGGGCGTCTCGCTCGAGCAGGTCCTCGCCGAGCTCGCCGACGACCAGGTCTCGGCACCCCCGGAGCGCGTCGACGATCTCGTTGCCGTCGTCGAACGCGCGCAGCAGCACGGGATCGACCTGAGCATCGTCGTGCTCGACCGCGATCCGCGTCTCGATTCGCAGCTGCGCGACCTCGCCACGGACGTCGCCGGCGAGGACGGCGGCACCGTGCTCGTGCTCAGCCCCGGCTGGGTGGGCGCGCACAGCGACAGCATCGATCGGGTGGTTCTCGAGTCCGCGCAGGACCGCACCTACACCGGCGACCCGGTCGTCTCGGCGTCGAATTTCGTCGACGCTCTCACCGAGCCCGCGCCGCCCTGGACGTTGCTCACGGTGCTGCTGCTGCTCGCGGTCGCGGGCGCGGCCGGGGCCACGTATCTCGCCAAGGCGGTCCGTCGCCGTCACGACACCGACACGACGACGGCGGCCGCCGACCGGATCCCGCGCTGACGCGACGGAGAATTTTCGCCCCCGACTGTGGCCGTCGTCACAGCTCAGGCCGTTGACACAGGTCTCAGTACGCTTCCGTCTTCTGTGACTGGAGTTTCCTCGGGGTGCGAAGTGTCGTACGGTGCACTTGGCGCTCTTGGGGAAGGGGTGTCACACATACCCGGTGCCGGGTTGCGGTGCGAACCGTGAGTCGACGCCGGGCCGTCGAGCGGTGCAACCGCGGCCTCGTCCGTGGTGGATCGCTGCTGCACCGACCCCTTTCCCGGTTGCGCTCGGGTGCGTCCCGCCGGCGCGACCGAGGGAGGGCGATGTGAGGCGTAGCGGAATACGGCAGGCGATGTCCCGGCAGTCGTCGCGGACGCCCCGAAGACGCCGGTTGCCCCGCACGGCGCGGCTGGTCCTCGGCATCGGCCTGGCCGCCTCGCTGATCGCCGGCACTGCCGCGTCCGCCGGGGCGGTCCCGCCCCCGCCACCCAATCCGAGCGATGCCGATCTCGCGGCCGCCGGGGGTGCCGTCGCCGCCGGGCTGGACCAGGTGGGCGGTCTCATCCTCCGCATCGCCGCAGCCGACCAGCACCTCGCCGAACTCGAGAACCAGGTGGCGATCAAACGGGAGAACGTCAACCGCGCCCTGGTCGACCTGCAGTCCGCCCGCGACGCCGCCGACGCCGCCGCCCACGCCGTCACCCTGTCGCAGCAGGCGCTGAAGGACGCGGGCACCCGGATCCGGCAGGCCCAGCAGGACTTCGACGCCTTCGCCCGCGACAGCTACGTCCAGGGCACCAATGTCGCCTCGCTCGCCTCGTTCATCGGCTCCACCGGGCCCGACGATCTGCTCGACCGCGCCCAGATCATGCGTCTGCTCTCCGCGGGCCGCACCGCCGTCCTCGACGCGCTCGAACGTGCCCGCACCGAGCAGGCCAACCGGGACTCGCGAGCGCGCGCCAGCAAGCAGGAAGCGGACGCCGCCGCCGCGGCGGCGGAGGAACGTCGTGCCGCCGCCGAGGCCGCCATCAGCGAGGCGCGCACCGCGCTGGCCGCGCAGACGGCCGAGAAGCAACGCATCGAACAGGACCGCGCACAGGCGCAGGCCGAACTCGACCGGGCCCGCGGCACCGTCACCGGACTCGAGGGTCAGCGCGCGCAGTATGCGGAGTGGGATCGGCAGCGGCAGGCCGAGGAGGCCGCGACGGCGGCGGCCGAGGCTGCCGCGCGGCAGGCGGCGGCCGACGCCGCCCGGCGCGTCGCCGCCGACTCCGACGCCAATGCCCGCGCGGCCGAGTTGGCCAACGGGCAGCGCCCCCACACCCAGATCGACGGCTACGTGCGGCCCCAGGCCGCGGCCGCCGACTCCGGCGAGTCCGAGGTCGGGTTCGAGTCGCCGCTGCCGCCGACCTCCGGCACGACCCGGCCTGGGCGCGCCACGTCCGGGCAGGACGGATCGGACGCCGACGAATCCGGTGTCGACGAATCCGGTGCCGACGAATCCGGTGCCGACGGATCCGGCGCGGACGGGTCGGGTACGGGCGGGCCCGATACCGATGGTGCGGGGACCGGCGGCTCGGGCACCGACGATTCGGGCACCGACGATTCGGGCAGCGACGGTTCGGGCACCGATGGTGCGGGCACCGACGGCTCGGGCACCGGCGGCTCGGGCGACTCGTCGACCGACGGCAGCGACGAGTCCGGCTCCGAGGACGCGACGAGTCCCGACCGCGCCGACCCGGTGGTGGAGGAGGACACCACCACCACTCCGCCCACCCGCAGCCGGCCCCGGACCAGCCCCGAGCGGGGCTCGACCCTCACCGGCGCGGCCGCCGTCGAGACGGTGATCGACCGGGCGATGTCCCAGATCGGGGTGCCCTACGCGTGGGGCGGTGGCGACGAGAACGGTCCGACCCTCGGCATCCGCGACGGCGGCGTCGCGGACAGCTACGGCGACTACAACAAGGTCGGCTTCGACTGCTCCGGGCTGATGATCTACGCGTTCGCCGGGATCGGGATCTCGCTGCCGCACTACACCGGCTACCAGTACACCGCCGGCGAGCAGGTGCCGTCGGCTCAGATGCGCCGCGGCGACATGATCTTCTACGGCCCGAACGCCAGCCAGCACGTGGGCCTGTACCTGGGCGACGGGCAGATGATCGAAGCCCCGCAGTCGGGTTCGCACGTGAAGATCTCACCGGTACGCTGGGACGGCATGACCCCGTACGTGGTACGGATGGTGTCCTGACACACTGCTCCCACCCGGCCGGAGGAGGCTCGTCCGACACCGGTGACCGCGGGCACCGGCTCGGCGACGGCGCCGACGTCCGCCACCTGGAATAGTGGTGTGGGTAGGTGACTTCCAGCAGCAACGAGGCGAAAGCGGTGGATTCTTGGTGACCTCACGCGAGGGTGGCACGTCGGGCACGGCAACGTCGGACGCGAAGACCGCCGCGTCCGCCCCGACCGGGGAGGCGGGCCGCACGTCGGACCAGGCACACGATGTGCGGCTGCTCGAACAGGCCATCTACGAGGTCAAACGGGTGATCGTCGGTCAGGACCGGCTCGTCGAGCGGATGCTCGTCGGCGTCCTCGCCCGCGGCCACGTGCTGCTCGAGGGGGTCCCCGGCGTGGCGAAGACCCTCGCCGTCGAGACGTTCGCCAAGGTCGTCGGCGGATCGTTCTCGCGGGTGCAGTTCACCCCCGACCTCGTGCCGACCGACCTCGTCGGCACCCGCATCTACCGGCAGGGCCGCGAAGCCTTCGACACCGAACTCGGCCCCGTCGTGGCGAACTTCGTGCTCGCCGACGAGATCAACCGTGCCCCGGCGAAGGTGCAGTCCGCCCTGCTCGAGGTGATGGCCGAACGGCACGTCACGATCGGTGGCCGGACCTTCCCCATGCCGGACCCGTTCCTGGTGATGGCCACCCAGAACCCGATCGAGAACGAGGGCGTGTATCCGCTGCCGGAGGCGCAGCGCGACCGGTTCCTGTTCAAGGTCCTCGTCGACTACCCCACGGTGGAGGAGGAACGCGAGATCGTCTACCGCATGGGGGTGGCGGCACCCGAACCCAAGCAGATCCTCGACAGCGACGAGTTGATCCGCCTGCAGCAGGTCGCCAACCGCGTGTTCGTCCACCACGCCCTCGTCGACTACGTGGTGCGGGTCATCTTCGCCACCCGCGCTCCCGGCGAGATCGGCCTCACCGAGGTCGACGGCTGGATCGCCTACGGAGCGTCCCCGCGGGCGACGCTCGGCATCATCTCCGCCGCGCGGGCCCTGGCGCTGCTGCGCGGCCGCGACTACGTCGTGCCCCAGGACGTCGTCGACGTCATCCCGGACGTGCTGCGGCACCGGCTGGTGCTGTCCTACGACGCCCTCGCCGACGACGTCTCGCCCGACCAGATCATCGCCCGCATCCTGCAGACCGTCGGCATGCCGCAGGTGGCCCCGCAGGCCGAACCGCCCGTCCCCGCCCCGGCGCCGGTCGGGGTCGCGGCCGCGCCGGCGGCAGGGATGCCCGGGCCGGAGGCCGGTGCGGGGCAGCGGTGAGCCGACGCCCCCCGGTCACTCCGCCGACCTTCCGTTCCGGCGAGCTGCGTGACCCCGCCCTGACTGCGGCGCTGCGAACCCTCGAGCTGACGGTGCGGCGCCGCCTCGACGGCGTGCTGCACGGCGACCACCTCGGACTCATCCCGGGCCCCGGCTCCGAGCCCGGCGACGCCCGCGAGTACCAGCCCGGCGACGACGTGCGCCAGATGGACTGGTCCGTCACCGCTCGCACCACCCACCCGCACGTGCGGCAGACCGTCGCCGACCGCGAGCTCGAGACGTGGCTGGCGATCGACCTCTCGCCCAGTCTCGACTTCGGCACCGGGGTCTGTGAGAAGCGGGACCTCGCCGTGGCCGCCGCCGCCGCGGTCGGCTACCTCGCCGGCGGCGGCGGCAACCGGATCGGCGCGGTGGTCGGGACGGGGGCGCACACCCGCCGCGTGCCCGCCCGCGGCGGCCAGCTGCACACGCAGGCGATGCTCCGCGCCATCGCGACGACCCCGCACGCCCCCGACGGCACCCGCGGGGACCTGCGCGGCCTGATCGAGTCGCTGCGGCGCCCGCAGCGGCGCCGCGGCCTCGTCGTCGTCGTCAGCGACTTCCTCGGCCCCCTCGACTGGGAACGGTCGCTGCGTGCCCTCTCCGGCCGGCACGACCTGCTCGCGGTGGAAGTCCTCGACCGCCGCGATCTCGAACTCCCCGACCTCGGCGACGTCGTGCTGCACGACCCCGAAACCGGGCGCACCCGCGAGTTCACCACCACCGAGCAGCTGCGCGCCGACTACGCGCGCGCCGCCACCGAACACCGCGACGCCGTCCGCCGGGCGGTCCGCAGCTGCGGCGCCCCCCTGCTGAGCCTGCGCACCGACCGCAACTGGATCGACGACGTGGTCCGGTTCGTCGCCGCCCGCCGCCACAGCTTCGGCGCGCCCGTGAAGGGGGCCCGGTGAGCATCTCCGACTTCACCGCGCCGTGGTGGCTGCTGTTCCTGTTCGTCGTCCTCGCCCTCGCCGCCGGGTACGTGGCGGTGCAGCGCCGCCGCATGCGGCACACGCTGCGGTTCACCAACTTCGAACTGCTCGAGAAGGTGGCGCCGCAGCGGCCCGGCCGCAGCCGGCACGTCCCGGTCGCGTTGCTGCTGGCCGGTCTCGCGTTGCTCACCGTCGCCGCGGCCGGGCCCACCGCCGAACAGCGGGTCCCGCGCAACCGCGCCACCGTCGTCCTGGTGATCGACGTGTCCTTGTCGATGCAGGCCACCGACGTCGAGCCGACCCGTCTGGCCGCCGCGCAGGCGGCCGCCAAGTCCTTCGCCGACGACCTGACACCCGGCATCAATCTCGGCCTGGTGGCGTTCTCCGGCACCGCGTCGGTGCTCGTCTCGCCCACCACCAACCGGGAGGCCACCAAGACCGCGATCGACAACCTGCAGCTGAGCGAACGCACCGCCACCGGCGAGGCGATCTTCACGGCCCTGCAGTCCGTCGACACCCTCGCCGCGGTGCTCGGCGGCGGCGACCAGGCACCCCCGGCCCGGATCGTGCTGCTCTCGGACGGCAAGCAGACCGTCCCGGAGAGCCCCGACGACCCACGCGGGGGATTCACCGCCGCCCGGCAGGCCGCGGACAAGGACGTGCCCGTCTCGACGATCTCCTTCGGCACCGAGTACGGCACCGTCTCGATCGAGAACGAACGCATCCCGGTTCCGGTGGACGATCCGTCCCTCAAGGAGATCGCAAACCTCTCCGGCGGCACCTTCTTCACCGCATCGAACCTGCAGGAACTCGAGGACGCCTACAACACCCTCGAGGAACAGATCGGGTACGAGACCACCCGCGGGGACGCCAGCCGCCCCTGGCTGATCCTCGGCGTCCTCGCCGTCACCGGTGGGGTCGGCGCCGCCCTGCTGCTGCGCCAACGCCTGCCCTGACCTGCGTAGCAGCCGGTCCGCCCGCCGCTCGGGGCGCCTTGTTACCGACCCGTACCGCCACCAGATAGGGTTTGACCCCATGACTGACGCAAGCAGCCCCGCCGGATCGCCGCGCCCCGCGGCCACCCCCCGCTCGGTTCTCGTCACCGGTGGCAACCGTGGCATCGGCCTCGCCGTCGCCCGCCGCCTGCAGGCGGACGGCCACAGGGTCGCCGTCACCCACCGCGGCTCCGGCGCCCCGGACGGGCTGTTCGCCGTCCGCTGCGACGTCACCGACAGCGACTCCGTCGACGCCGCGTTCAAGGAGGTCGAAGAGCACCAGGGACCGGTCGAGGTTCTGGTCGCGAACGCCGGCATCACCGACGACACGCTGCTGATGCGGATGACGGAGGACCAGTTCACGAAGGTCGTCGACGCCAACCTCACCGGTGCGTTCCGGTGCGCGAAGCGCGCCAACCGCGCGATGCTGCGAGGGCGCTGGGGCCGGATGATCTTCCTCGGCTCGGTCGTCGGCATGGCCGGTCAGGCGGGGCAGATCAACTACGCGTCCTCGAAGGCCGGCGTCATCGGCCTGGCCCGCTCGGTGACCCGCGAACTCGGCTCGCGGTCGATCACGGCCAACGTCGTCGCGCCCGGCTTCATCGAGACGGACATGACCGCCGAACTCTCCGACGACGTCCGCGACACCGCGAAGAAGTTCATCCCGCTGCAGCGTCTCGGCAGACCCGAGGACGTCGCCGCCGTCGTCAGCTTCCTCGCGTCCGACGACTCCGCGTACGTCTCCGGCGCGGTCATCCCCGTCGACGGCGGCCTCGGCATGGGCCACTGACACCGGCGCACGCCACCACATCCGAAACTCACTGGAGGACCGACACACTCATGGGCGGACTGCTCGAGGGCAAGACCATTCTCGTCACCGGCATCATCACCGACGCCTCCATCGCCTTCCACACCGCGAAGGTCGCGCAGGAACAGGGCGCGAAGGTGATCATCACCGGCTTCGACCGGCTGCGCCTGATCGACCGCATCGCGCAGCGGCTGCCGCAGCCGGTGCCGCCGGCCCTCGAACTCGACGTGCAGAACACCGAGCATCTCGCCACCCTCGCCGACCGGGTGTGCGAACTCGCCCCCGACGGCCTCGACGGCGTGGTGCATTCGATCGGGTTCGCGCCCCGCTCCTGCCTCGGCAGCCCGTTCCTCGACGCGCCGTGGACCGACGTCGCCGTCGCCCTCGAAGTGTCCGCCTACTCCTACGCCGCACTGGCCAAGGCGCTGCTGCCCGTTCTCAGCGACGGTGCGTCCCTGGTCGGCATGGACTTCGACCCGGCCCGGGCCGTGCCCTTCTACAACTGGATGGGCGTGTCCAAGGCCACCCTCGAGTCCGTCAACCGCTACGTCGCCAAGGAGGTCGGCGGCCGCGGCATCCGTTCCAACCTCGTCGCCGCCGGCCCGATCAAGACCCTCGCCGCCAAGGCCATCGCCGGCGACGCCACCGGTCCCGGGGCGGAGATGAACCGGCTCAACGAGGGCTGGTCCGCGGCCGCCCCGATCGGCTGGGACGTCGAGGATCCGACGCCCGTCGCCAAGACCGTGTGCACGGTGCTCTCGGATTGGCTGCCCGGCACCACCGGGTCGATCGTCTACGTCGACGGGGGCTTCCATTCCCAGGTCGGCTTCGGTGCCGGCGCCTAGGGTCGAGCCATGACCCGTACCCCCGAGCCGTACGACGCGCTGCTGGTGCTCTCGTTCGGCGGCCCGGAAGGGCCGGACGACGTGCGCCCGTTCCTCGAGAACGTCACCCGCGGGCGGGGGGTGCCACCCGAACGCCTCGACGAGGTCGCCGAGCACTACCTGCACTTCGGCGGTGTGTCCCCGATCAACGCCCTCAACCGCGACCTCATCGCGCGTCTCGAGGTGGATTTCGCCGCCGCCGGGCTGGACCTGCCGATCTACTTCGGCAACCGCAACTGGCACCCGATGATCGAGGACACCGTCGCGGCCATGCGCGGCGACGGGGTGCGCAACGCCCTGGTGTTCCCGACCTCGGCCTGGGGTGGCTATTCGGGGTGCCGGCAGTATCACGAGGACATCGCCCGCGCCCGCGCCGCCGTCGGCGACGACGCGCCCGCGCTGACCAAGCTGCGGCACTTCTACGATCATCCGCTCTTCCTCGCCGCCGTCGCCGACGCCGTCGCCGCGGCCCGGGCCCAGCTGCCCGCCGACCGTCGCGACGCGGCGCGCCTGGTGTTCACCGCGCACTCGGTGCCCACCGCCGCCGACGCCACCGGTGGCCCCCCCGATCTGGGTGGGCACCTCTACAGCCGGCAGGTCGCCGAGGCGGCCCGCCTGGTCGCCACCGCCACCGGCACCGGCGACCACGACCTGGTGTGGCAGTCCCGGTCCGGACCCCCGCAGGTGCCGTGGCTCGAGCCGGACATCGTCGACCACCTCGACGCTCTGCACGCCCGCGGCATCGACGCGGTCGTCGTCGTGCCGGTCGGATTCGTCTCCGACCACCTCGAGGTCGTCTGGGATCTCGACACCGAGGCGCGCGACCGGGCCGCGGAACTCGGCATGGCATTCGTCCGCGCCGCCACCGCCGGCACCGACCCGCGGTTCGTGCAGATGGTGCGTGAGCTGGTGCGCGAACGCCTCGACGGTGCCGCCCCCGTGCGGCGCGGCACCGAACCGCTGCTCGGCGTCGGGTGCAACGGTGAGCTCTGCGCCCCCGAATGCTGCCGGCCCCCGGCACGGCCGCGCCGCTGACCGGGCGGGCCCGGCCCGCGGGCCCGGCCCGCGGGCCCGGCGTGCGGGCTCCGGCCGACAGCCACCACCTGCCGCGCCGGGTCGACTCGCCGACCGTGCTGCCCGGTGCCCCGAGCCGGACGGGCAGGCGGTCGCGCCGATATCGGGCTCGGCCGCCACGACCCGGGGGAAGATGTCGGCATGACCGTCGACGACGCCGCCCTCACCCGCGTCGAGGTCTTCCTCGTCGCCACCGTCGCGACCGTGCTCGTCACCCGCAGCTACCTCGCCGCGACCGGCTATCCGCAGATCGGCGGCGGCACCCTGCACATCGCGCACGTGCTGTGGGGTGGGCTGCTCATGGCCGTCGCCCTCGTCGGCGCCCTGATCCGGCACGGCAGCCGGGTGCGGATGCGCGCCGCGCTGCTCGGGGGGATCGGCTTCGGGCTGTTCCTCGACGAGGTCGGCAAGTTCCTCACCACCGACGTCGACTACTTCTTCCGGCCCGCCGTGGCCGTGATGTACGTGGTGCTCGTCGCGTTCTACCTCGGTGCCCGCGTGGCACTGGCGCGGCGCGGCCCGACCGACCGGCAGCGCCTCGCCGTCGGTCTCGAGGCGCTGACCGATCTCGTGCTCGGCCGGCTCGACGAGCTCGGGCGCCGCCGCGCGCTGGACGTCCTGGCAGGGGTTCAGGATCCGGCGCAGCGTGAGCTGGCCGGCTCGGTACGGGCCGCGCTGGCCGCGCCGGTCGCGGCGACGACCGGATTCGACGGGCGCATCGCCGCGGCCCGGGACCGGATCGAGCACCGGGTCACGGCCTGGGCGGCGACCGCCGCGGCCCGCCGGCTCGTGCTGGTGGTGTTCGCCGTGCACGCCGCCCACACCCTCGTCGGACTGGCGATCGTACTGGCCGGGTCGGGGTGGGAGGCCGAGGACGCCGGCATCTCCGAGATCGGCGCCGAACTCTCCGGTGCCGTGAGCGCCGTGCTGATCGTGGCCGGACTCTGGCAGTTCGCGCGGCACCGCGATCTGCCCGCGCTGCGGCTGCTGTACGCCTCCGTCGCGGTGAACCTGCTCGTCACCCAGGTGTTCCTGTTCGACCTGCGCCAGTTCGGCGCGCTGGCCGGGTTCGCGGTGTCGTTGCTGCTGCTGATCGTGGTGCGGGCGGCGATCCGGACGGAGAAGAGCGCCATCGTGCCGGGGGACGTCCCGGGCGGGGTGTCGCCGGCAGTGCGTCAGGCGTGATGGCCGGCCCGGACCGTGGCCGCCACCGCCCCGAGCCGGGCGGCGCGCACGGCGGCCCACAGCGGGCGCAGCGCCTGCTCCCGCGCCGCCTGCCCGGTGGCCGAGGCCGCGTCGGGTTCCGCGCCGCGGCCGGCGACGGTGAGGATCGCCGCGACCTGATCGGCCGAGTCGAGGATGCGGGCGGCGCGTTCGGGCATCGACTCCGGATAGCGGTGCCGCGCATGCTCGGCGATCTCGGCTGCGATCTGCTCCCGGGGATCGGCGGCGCGGCCGCCGGCGCCCACGGTCAGCACCCCGCCCACCCTGGTCGCGGCCTCCCGCACCGCCTCGCGCATGGCGAACTCGGCCTCCCCGAGGCCGGGCTCGGCGGGCGGCTCGGGCACCGCCGGGACCGCGAACAGGGTCCAGCGCAGCACGTCCGGGCCCTCCACGGAGGGGACGAAGCCGAGACCGGGTGTTCCGGGTGCGCCCGCGAGCACCGCCTCGCCGGCCGCGACCGCGGCGCGGGCCAGCGCGGTGCCCGGGGGCAGGCCGCGCACGTCGCCGGGGGCGGGCAGCACCAGCCGGATCCCGTCCGCGCCGGCCGGGTCGGCCCGGCGCAGCGCGGTGAGCAGCACGGCGGCGCCGTCGACGGGGGAGCGTGCGGGCACGCCGGAGACGTCGCCGGCGGGCTCGTCGTGGGAGACCACCAGGTGCAGCGGCGCCCAGGCGTGCAGGGCGTCGAGGACGTCGTCGGGCGCGGCGTGTCCGGCCAGCCAGGAACCGGCCCACACCGTCAGGGTCTGACCGGGGGAACTCACGGTTTCCGAGCATAGGCGCCGTCCCGACGGCGCAGTCACGACCGTCGGCGTGCCCTCCCGCGGCTGCGGCCGCGGCGGCCCTAACGTGGCGCGGGTGAGTCCCGACATGTACGGCGGCGACATCTTCGCCGGCCATCCGCGCGCCCGTAGACCCGCAGTTCCCGAGGTGGCTGCCGAGAAGGACCTCGTGGTCGAGGACGCCGCGTCCGGGTGGTGCGGTGCGGTCGTCGGCTTCGAGCGCACCTACGACGGCGACTTCGTCCGGCTCGAGGACGCCGCGCGGCGCACCCGGTTGTTCGCGCTGCGTCCGGCGGCGTTCCTCCTCGACGGCCGCCCGGTGACCCTGGTGCGGCCCACGCCGCGCCCCGCGGCGGCCGGCGCCGCCCGGTCCGCGTCCGGGTCGACGAAGGTCGCCGGGCTGCGGGCGCGGGTCGCGCGCGGCAGCCGGATCTGGGTGGAGGGGGTGCACGACGCCGCCCTGGTGGAACGGGTGTGGGGGCACGATCTGCGTGTCGAGGGTGTCGTGGTCGAACAGCTCGAGGGTCTCGACAACCTGGGGGAGCGGCTCGCCGGGTTCGCCCCCGGTCCCGGTCGCCGGGTGGGGGTGCTCGCCGACCACCTCGTCGCCGGTTCCAAGGAGGAGCGGCTGACCGCGAATCTGGGGCCGCACGTGCTCGTCACCGGGCATCCGTTCGTCGACGTGTGGCAGGCGGTGCGGCCGAAGGCGCTGGGCATCGAGGCGTGGCCGACGATTCCGCGTGGGCAGGACTGGAAGACCGGGGTGTGCCGGGCGCTGGGGTGGGGCAGCCCGCAGGACGGGTGGCGTCGCGTCTATTCGGCGGTGTCGAGCTTCCGCGATCTCGAGGCGCCGCTGATCGGGGCGGTCGAGCAGCTCGTCGATTTCGTCACCGAGCCCGCCGGGGACTGACGGCACCGCGGCCCTGGCCTGCGGTTCCACCCGGGATGTCCGATTTGTGGTTGGATGGCGTCGTGTCGGCATTGATTTGGCTGATCGCCGGGCTGGTGCTCGCCGCCGCGGAGGCGTTGACGGGCGATTTCGTCCTGCTGATGCTCGGTGCGGCCGCTCTGGCCACGGCGGGGGTGTCCGCCGCGACGGACCTGCCGGTGTGGGCCGACGCGTTGGTGTTCGCGGTCTCGTCGCTCGTGCTGCTGGGCGGGGTGCGGCCGGTGCTGCGCCGCCGCTACGCGCTGCCACCGGCGAAGGCGACGAACGTGGACGCCCTGCCGGGCAAGCAGGCGCTGGTGCTCGAGGAGGTGGCCGCGCATTCCGGGCAGGTGAAGCTGGACGGGGAGGTGTGGACGGCGCGTCCGCTCGACGTCACCGAGGTGTACCCGCCCGGCACGACCGTGACCGTGATGCAGATCGACGGCGCGACGGCCGTCGTGTGGAAGGGACCGTAGATGGAAGCGCTGATCGTGCTCGCCGTTGTCGTGGCGTTCGTCGCGCTGGTGGTCGTCAAATCGGTGGCGCTGGTGCCGCAGGCCGAGGCCGCGGTGATCGAGCGGCTGGGCCGGTACTACCGGACGGTGTCGGGTCAGCTGACGTTCCTGGTCCCGTTCGTGGACCGGATCCGGGCCAAGGTGGATCTGCGCGAGCGGGTGGTCTCGTTCCCGCCGCAACCGGTGATCACCCAGGACAACCTCACCCTGAGCATCGACACGGTCGTGTACTTCCAGGTGACGAACCCGCAGGCGGCGGTGTACGAGATCAGCAACTACATCGCGGCGGTGGAGCAGTTGACGGTGACCACGCTGCGCAACGTGGTCGGCGGCATGACCCTGGAGGAGACGCTCACCTCCCGCGACTCGATCAACGGCCAGCTGCGCGGGGTGCTCGACGAGGCGACCGGCCGCTGGGGTCTGCGGGTGGCCCGGGTCGAGCTCAAGAGCATCGATCCGCCTCCGTCGATCCAGGAGTCGATGGAGAAGCAGATGAAGGCGGACCGCGAGAAGCGGGCGATGATCCTCACCGCCGAGGGGCATCGGGAGTCGGCGATCAAGACCGCCGAGGGTGACAAGCAGTCCCGGATCCTGTCGGCCGAGGGTGCCAAGCAGGCGGCCATCCTCGAGGCGGAGGCGGACCGCCAGTCGCGGATCCTGCGCGCTCAGGGTGACCGCGCCGCGAAGTACCTCGAGGCGCAGGGTCAGGCGAAGGCCATCGAGAAGGTGTTCGCGGCGATCAAGTCCGGCCGGCCCACCCCGGAGTTGCTCGCCTACCAGTACCTGCAGACGCTGCCGCAGATGGCGCAGGGCGACGCGAACAAGGTGTGGATGGTGCCGAGCGACTTCGGGGACGCCCTCAAGGGCTTCGCCCGGCATCTCGGCGCCCCAGGCGAGGACGGGGTGTTCCGCTTCGAGCCCAGCCCGGTCGACGAGCGGCTCCCGCGACCGGAGGAGGACACCGACGAGGTGGCCGACTGGTTCTCCACCGCGCGTGATCCGGAGGTCGCGCAGGCCGTCGCCGCCGCGGAGGCCGTCGCCCGCAAACCGGTCGATCCGGCGGTGCACAACCCGACCGGCGCCGAACGCCGGGGCGGGGAGCCCCCGTCGGCGGCGTTGCCGCCGTCCGAGCCGATCACGGGCGGATGGGTGCAGCCGCAGCCCGGGCAACGGCACGGCGAACCCCAGTGACCTGGACCCGGTGACCTGGACCCGGTGACCTGAACCCGGTGACCTGAACCCCGGGACCCGGATCCCGGGGTTGCGCGGCCGCTCAGGTGAGCAGGCCCCGTCCCACCCCGCACACCGCGATCGCCCACAGCACGCTGGTGAAGGTGCCGATGATGAACTGCTCCGAGGCCTGGGGTTCGCGCAGTTCGGGATAACGCGCGAGGCCCTTGACCGCGAGCACGACGGCGATGCCCTCCGGCCATCCGGCCAGGATCGCGGCGGCGACCGCCGCCCGCTCCAGCAGGCCGATCACCCGGCCGCCGCGCAGCGGTCCGGGCGGCGGTTCGGGTCCGGCCGGGGACGGCGGGACCGGTCCCGCATCGGGTTGCCGACGTGCGATGCGGAACGAGGCCAGCACGGCGGGGCCGCCGCCGGTGACCGCCGCCGCGGTCGTGAGCACGAGGGTCGCGGCCAGGGCGACGCCACGGACCGCGGGGGTGGCGGTCGCGGCGAGCGCGGCACCGGCAAGGGCCGCCGCGGCGAGTCCGGCGACGAGCCACACGGGGGTGCCGCGGCGCAGGCCCAGGATCGGGGCCAGCGCGGCGACGGCGAGCAGAACCAGGGTGACGACGGTCAACGATCGGCCCTTTCCAGGAGACGGCGGACGAGGTCGCGGCCGGCCGGTTCGGCCTGCCATCCGGCGGCGGCCAGACGCTGCGACACCGCCTGGGTGCTGATGCCGAGCCGCGTGGCGGCCTCGGCCTGGGTGAGTCCGCGGCGGACGAGTTCGACGGCCTCGTGCCCGGCATCGGAGCGGCGGGTCACCAGCAGCGCCGTCAGGGTGAGGGCGGCGTCCGCGTCGGCGGCCGCGGCGGCGTCCGGTCCCTCCACCGCGACCCGGGCGGGTGCGTTCTTGGCGCGGTCGACGGCGCGGCGGGCATGTTCGAAGGCCGGGCCGCGGCCGGCGCGGGTCTGCGCGGGCAAGGGCTGCTCGACGGGCCCGACGCCGATGCCGACGCTCCAGTGGCCCCGGCGGACGAGGTCGAGGGCGAGATCGACCACGACGGCCGGGTCGGCTGCGACGGCCTGCACCTCGTCGCCGGCGGTGCGTTCGAAGGGGCGGAGCAGCTCGGCGCCGCGCAGCTCGCCGAGCAGGTCCGCGACCCGGTCGACGTCCCGTCGGCTGCCGCGCTGATCGACAGTCAACACGAACATTCATCAAGGATGGAGCCTTGAATAGCAAAAATCAAGCTTCAGGGCTTGATGACACGGTGGTGGTCGCGGGGCGGGGCGCCGGGAGGCGGGACTCGAGCCACAGTCCCGAGGCGCCGACGGCGATGCACACCGCCGAGATCCCCAGGAGCGCGGGATGGGTGCGTCCCGTGAGGGCGTCGCCGAGCAGGACCACCCCTACCGTGCCCGGCAGGATGCCGGCGGCGGTGGCCAGCGCGTACGGGGCCACCCGCACCGACGAGATCCCGCAGCAGTAGTTGACCACCGCGAACGGCAGGGGCGCGATCAGCCGCAGCGACCCCACCGCCAGCCAGCCTCGCCGCGCCAGTCGCTCGTCGACCGCCTGGACCGTGGGGTGGCTCAGATGCTCCTCGACCACCCCGCGGCCGATCGCACGCACCAGCAGCAGCGCCAGCACGGCGCTGACGGTCGTGGCGGCGACGGTCACCGCGATGCCCGTGGCCGACCCGAACAGCACCCCGGCGCTGAGGGTGAAGATCGTGCGGGGGAACGGGGCCACGGTCACCACGGCGTGGATCAGGAAGAACAGCAGCGGAAGCAGCGGCCCGGCCGCCTCGGCCCAGGCGCGCACCTCGGCGACGGACGGGTGGGGCAGGAGCAGGGCGGCGAGTGCGAGGACGGCCAGCGCGGCCGCCGCCGCGAGAATCCGCCGGTCCCGCAGCATCTTCGTCACGACCGGTCACGATACCGGGCTTCGCGCGCCGGGGCGCGGCCGTGCACGGCCGGGTGCGGGGCCCCTCGGGCCGTCACGCCGGCGCCCGGTAGATTCCTTAGGCGACGACATTATCGATCGCTAGGGAAACTGTGGTGATCCCCACAATAGGGGCGGCGTGTATGCGGCTAGCATCACAACGGAATCAGTTTAAGGTTTCCACGGCCGTGTTCGGCGAGCCCGCCCGCTGCGTACGAGAGGACCTCACGTGTCATTAGCTTCAGAAGCCGAGGATGCCGCGCGCGCCTACGCGCAGTGGCAGGAGGCGGTGGCGGGGGTGCTGGCCAAGTCCCGCCGCGTCGACCCCGCGGAGCTCGGACCGGAACCGCAGCGGCTGCTCGAGACCACCACCTACGACGACGTCGCCGTCGCGCCCCTCTACGGCCTGCGCGACGAACGTCCCGAGGCGCCGCTGCCCGGCTCCTTCCCCTTCGTCCGTGGCGGTTCCGCGGTCCGCGACGTCAACACCGGATGGCTCGTCAGCGCCCGCTTCGGCGACACTCCCGGCGAGGTGAACGAGCGCATCCTCGACGCCCTCGAGAACGGCGTCAGCGCCCTGTGGCTGCGTGTCGGCGCGGACGGCATCGCGATCGCCGACCTGCCCGCCGCGCTCGACAGGGTCCTGCTCGATCTCGCGCCGCTCACCCTCGACGCCGGCGCCGACACCGCCGCCGCCGCGGGCGCCCTCTACGCGCTGCTCGATGCGCGCACCGACGTCGCCGAGCGCGCCGCCGTGCGGTTGCATCTCGGGGCCGCCCCGCTGACCAGCGCCTTCTCGGGACGCGCCGACGTCACCGTCGCCCAGGCCGTCGAGCTCGCCCACGCCGCCGCGGGCCGCGCCGAGACCGTGCGGGCCCTCACGGTCGACGGCACCGCATTCCACAATGCCGGGGCCGCCGACGCCGAGGAACTCGGTGCCGCCGTCGCCGCCGGACTCGAGTACCTGCGCGAGCTGACCGGCAGCCGCCAGTCCGCGGCCCGGGCGCTCGGCCAGATCGAGTTCCGGTTCGCCGCCACGGACGACCAGTTCCAGACCATCGCCAAGTTCCGCGCCGGCCGGCAACTGTGGGCCCGCATCGCGCAGGTCGTGGGTGCGGCCGACGCCGGTCACGCCCCCCAGCACGCCGTCACCTCGGCCGCGATGATGACTCAGCGCGACCCCTGGGTGAACATGCTGCGCACCACCCTCGCCGCGTTCGGCGCCGGCATCGGCGGCGCGGACGCGGTCACCGTGCTCCCGTTCGACGCCGCCCTGCCGGCCGGCGCGCTCGGGGTGTCGGAGGCCTTCTCCGCGCGCATCGCCCGCAACACCCAGCTGCTGCTGCTCGAGGAGTCCAACCTCGGCCGCGTCCTCGACCCGGCCGCCGGATCCTGGTACGTCGAGGAACTGACGGCGCAGATCGCGGCCAAGGCGTGGGAGTTCTTCCAGCAGATCGAGGCGGCCGGCGGCTACCGCGCCGCCCTCGACGCCGGCCTGATCGCCGAGCGGATCGCCGCCACCCGCGCCCGCCGCGAATCCGACATCGCCTACCGCCGGACCGCGGTGACCGGCGTCAACGAGTTCCCCAACCTGGCCGAGGCGCCGCTGCCCGCGGAGACCGCCGACGCCGGGGCCGCCGTCGCCCGGTACGCCGCCGCCTTCGAGGCGCTGCGCGACCGCTCCGACGTCCACCTCGCCGCGCACGGCGCCCGGCCCCGGGTGCTGCTCGCCCCGCTGGGGCCGATCGCCGAGCACAACATCCGCACGACGTTCGCCGCGAACCTGCTCGCCTCCGGCGGCATCGAGACGGTCAATCCCGGCCCGCTGTCCGTCGACGACGACAGCATCGCCGCCGCCGTCCGCGACGCCGCCGTCACCGTCGCCGTGGTGTGCGGCACCGACAAGCGCTACGGCGAACAGGCCGGCGCGGCCGTCACCGCCCTCCGCGACGCCGGCGTCGGCACCGTCCTGCTCGCCGGGCCGGAGAAGGCCGTGAGCGAGACCGGCGGCGCCGCGCGCCCGGACGGGTTCCTCACCGCCAAGATCGACGCGATCGCCGCGCTGACCGACCTGCTGAACACCCTGGGAGCGTAAGTGAGCATCGAACACAAGATCGGCAGCTTCGCCGACGTCCCGCTGACGGATCCGGCGGCGCCGGCCCCCGCCGCCCCCACCGAGGAGCAGGCCGCAGCGCTCGTCGACGGGGTCGCCGCCGCCAACCACTACACGACCGAGCAGGTGGTGTGGTCCACGCCCGAGGGCATCGACGTCAAGCCCGTCTACACCAAGGCCGACCGCGACCGGATCGTCGCCGAGGGCTACCCGCTGGACAGCTACCCGGGTCTCGAGCCGTTCGTCCGCGGCCCGTACCCGACGATGTACGTCAACCAGCCGTGGACCATCCGGCAGTACGCCGGGTTCTCCACCGCCGCCGAGTCCAACGCCTTCTACCGGCGCAACCTCGCGGCCGGGCAGAAGGGCCTGTCGGTGGCGTTCGACCTCGCCACCCACCGCGGCTACGACTCGGACCATCCCCGCGTGCAGGGCGACGTCGGCATGGCCGGCGTCGCGATCGACTCGATCCTCGACATGCGGCAGCTGTTCGACGGCATCGACCTGTCGCAGGTGTCGGTGTCGATGACCATGAACGGCGCGGTGCTGCCGATCCTGGCGCTGTACGTCGTCGCCGCCGAGGAACAGGGCGTCAAGCCCGAGCAGCTGGCCGGGACCATTCAGAACGACATTCTGAAGGAGTTCATGGTCCGCAACACCTACATCTATCCGCCCAAGCCGTCGATGCGGATCATCTCCGACATCTTCGCCTACACCAGCGCGAACATGCCGCGCTTCAACTCCATCTCGATCTCCGGCTACCACATCCAGGAGGCCGGTGCGACCGCCGACCTCGAGCTGGCCTACACCCTCGCCGACGGCGTCGAGTACATCCGCGCCGGCCTCGACGCGGGCATGGAGATCGACAAGTTCGCCCCGCGCCTGTCCTTCTTCTGGGCCATCGGGATGAACTTCTACATGGAGATCGCCAAGATGCGCGCCGGCCGCCTGCTGTGGGCCGAGCTCGTCGAGAAGTTCCACCCGAAGTCGGCCAAGTCCAAGTCGCTGCGCACCCACTCGCAGACCTCCGGCTGGTCGCTCACCGCGCAGGACGTGTTCAACAACGTCGCCCGCACCTGCATCGAGGCGATGGCCGCGACCCAGGGCCACACCCAGTCGCTGCACACCAACGCCCTCGACGAGGCGCTCGCGCTGCCCACCGACTTCTCCGCCCGCATCGCCCGCAACACCCAGCTGCTGCTGCAGCAGGAGTCGGGCACCACCCGGCCGATCGACCCGTGGGGCGGCTCGTACTACCTCGAATGGCTCACCCACGAGCTCGCCAACCGCGCCCGCAAGCACATCGCGGAGGTCGAGGAGGCCGGCGGCATGGCGCAGGCCATCTCCGAGGGCATCCCGAAGCTGCGCATCGAGGAGGCCGCGGCCCGCACCCAGGCCCGCATCGACTCCGGCCGCCAGCCGGTGATCGGCGTCAACAAGTACCAGGTCACCGAGGACCACGAGATCGAGGTCCTCAAGGTCGAGAACTCCCGCGTGCGGGCCGAGCAGCTCGCCAAGCTCGAGCAGTTGCGGGCCGACCGCGACCCCGAGGCCGTGCAGGCCGCGCTGGACGCCCTCACCCGCGCCGCCGGCGCGACCGACACCGGGCCGGACACGAACCTGCTGGCCCTGGCCATCGACGCGGCCCGCGCCAAGGCCACCGTCGGCGAGATCTCCGATGCCCTCGAGAAGGTCTACGGCCGCCACCAGGCCGAGATCCGCACCATCAGCGGGGTCTACCGGGACGAGGCCGGAAAGGCGGTCAACATCAGCACGGCAACCGAACTCGTCGAGAAGTTCGCCGAGGAGGAAGGCCGCCGGCCGCGTATCCTCGTCGCGAAGATGGGCCAGGACGGCCACGACCGCGGGCAGAAGGTGATCGCCACCGCCTTCGCCGACCTCGGCTTCGACGTCGACGTGGGACCGCTGTTCCAGACCCCCGAGGAGGTCGCCAACCAGGCGGCCGACAACGACGTGCACGTCATCGGCGTGTCGTCGTTGGCCGCGGGACACCTCACCCTGGTGCCCGCGCTGCGGGAGGCCCTCGCCGAGGTGGGCCGCCCGGACATCATGATCGTCGTCGGCGGGGTCATCCCGCCCGGCGACTTCGACGAGCTGTACCAGGCCGGTGCCGCCGCGATCTTCCCGCCGGGCACCGTCATCGCGGACGCCGCGGTGGGGCTGCTGCACAAGCTCGCCGACCAGCTCGGCCACGACCTCGGGGCCTGACCCGCAATGGGCAGCACCCCCGTCGGCAGTCACACCCGCCGGCCCGCGGTCGACGTCGACGCCCTCGCCGAGGCCGTGCTCGCCAACCGGCGGGCCGGCCTGGCGAAGGCGATCACCCTCGTCGAATCCACCCGCGACGACCATCGGGAGCAGGCGCAGCAACTGCTGCTGCGCCTGCTCCCGAAGGCGGGCGGCGCGATGCGCGTCGGCATCACCGGCGTTCCCGGCGTCGGCAAGTCCACCTTCATCGATGCGCTGGGCATGTACCTGCTCGGCAAGGGGCACCGGGTGGCGGTGCTCGCGGTGGATCCGTCGTCGACCCGCACCGGCGGCTCCATCCTCGGTGACAAGACCCGCATGGCGCGGCTGTCGGTGCAGCGCGACGCCTACATCCGGCCGTCCCCGACGGCCGGCACCCTCGGGGGTGTCGCCAAGGCCACCCGCGAGACGATGGTGCTGCTCGAGGCCGCCGGGTTCGACGTGATCCTCGTCGAGACCGTCGGGGTCGGGCAGTCCGAGGTGACCGTCGCGAACATGGTGGACTGCTTCACCTTCCTGACCCTCGCCCGCACCGGCGACCAGCTGCAGGGCATCAAGAAGGGCGTCCTCGAACTCGCCGACCTGGTCGCGGTGAACAAGGCGGACGGCCCCTTCGAACGCGACGCGCGGGTCGCGGCGCGGGAACTGGCCGGCGCCCTGCGGCTCGTGCATCCGCACGACGCGGTGTGGAAGCCGCCGGTGATCACCATGAGCGGCCTCGAGGGCGCCGGCCTGGACACGTTCTGGGACACCGTCCTCGAGCACCGCCGGGTGCTCACCGCGGCGGGCCTGTTCGAGGAGAACCGGCGCCGCCAGCTGGTGGACTGGACCTGGACGATGGTGCACGACCAGCTGCTGCGCCGGCTCGAGACCAACCCCCGGGTGCGTGCGCTCCGCGGCGACGTCGAACGCGCCGTGCGCGACGGCTCGCTCACCGCGGCGCTGGCCGCCCAGCAGATCCTCGACGCGTTCGACGCCGCACCCTAGACCACCCAGCCCCTAGACCGCCCAGCCCCTAGACCACCCAGCCCCTGGACCACCAGGCCGCCGGATCGCCGCCCCAGGCCCGGGCCGGGAACGGATAGTCCGGGTACTCGGCGAGCACCGGACGGGCCGTGGTCACCGCCGCGTGCGTGGCCACGGTCCGTGGCCCGGGACGCGCCGGCACCGGCGGGTGCGGGTCCCGGCCGGGCGCCTGCAGCAGCCATGCCGCGGTGCGGGCCAGCGCGACCGCCACGTCGCGGCCCCGCCCGTCCCGGTGCCGCGCGGCGAGCGCATCGAGCACCCCGGCCGCCAGCAGGTAGCCGCTCGCGTGGTCGAGGGCCTGCACCGGCAGCGCGCCGGGCGTGTCGGAGTCGCCCTCGGCCACCGCGATCCCGGACGCGGCCTGCACGATCGAGTCGAAGCCGCGACGGGCCGCCCACGGCCCGGACCATCCCCACGCGCACACCCGGCCGTGCACGAGACCGGGCCGGATCGTGCCGGGCGCACCGGTCAGCGCGTCGAGCGCCCCGGGCCGGTAGCCGGTGAGCAGCACGTCGGCGTCGGCGAGCAGACGGCACCACGTCTCCCGCCCGCGACGAGTGTGCAGGTCGAGCAGCGCCGTGCGCTTGCCCTGCCCGTTCTCGGCGTGCTGCCAGGTGATCTCGGGGAGTGCGGGCGGATCGATGCGCAGCACCTCCGCTCCCAGCAGGGCCAGCGCGCGGGCGGCGACGGGCCCGGCGATCACCCGGGTCAGGTCCAGCACCCGGAGCCCGGTCAGGGGCCGCGCCGGATCGTCGCCCGCGACGGTCCGGTCGGCGGTGTCGTCCCGCGCGAGCATCCGGACCAGCGGACCCGTCGCCGCGGCCCGGCCCGGCGGGCTCGTCGCCCACTCGTGCTCGGTGCGCACCCGCACCGCGATCGCGTCGTGCGCGGCGGCCGCGTCCTCGACCGCCGCCGCCGGCAGCTGCCGGAGCCGGGCGGCGCAGCCGGCACGGTCGGTGCCGTCCGGCAGGTCGAGGGCGCGCAGCAGGCGCGCCCGGTGATGCGGGTAGTTCGCGTGGGTGCGCACCCACCCGTCGGCGGCGGCGAAGAACCCGGACAGCGCCGCGAACCCCTGCACGGGCCGGCCGGCCATGCGCAGCATCCGGTCCCCGGCGAACGACGCGGCGATCCGCTCCGGGTCGAGCCGCGCCCCCTGCGGGGCGAGTCCGCGGGCATGGCGGTAGCGGTCGGTGGCCGCCGCGAAGGCCGTCACCGCCCCGGTGGCGAGGTCGGCCACCGGCAGCCGGGCGGTGAGGAACCGCCCGGCCGGGACGCAGTCGATGCCGGGCGCCGGCTCCACCGGGACGTCGAGGCCGGCGGCGGCGAGGGCGGCGCCGTAGGCGTCGAGCACGGCGAGGGGGCTCGTCATGCGCCGAGCGTAGAGCGGGACGCTAGCTCGTGCGGTCCGCGGCCGGCTCCCGCAGTTCGGGGCGGGCCGGCTCGAGGCGCTCGAGCGCCCCGGCGGATTCGGCGCGGGTGAGGCGCGACCGGCGCCACGAGACCGTGAGCAGCGCGATCCAGCCGGCCACGATCAGCAGGTACAGCAGGGTAGTGGCCGTGGCGGAGATCTCGAACGAGGTGCACAGCTTCTGTGCGTTGGTCAACACGATGACGCCGCCGACGGCGGTGCCGAGCAGGGTGGCCGGTACCCGGCTGACCAGCCACGCCGCGATCGGTGCGGCGATGGCCCCGCCGAGGGCGAGACCGGCCACGACGAGCAGGTTGCCGAGCGATTCCCGGCCGAGACCGACGAGGAAGCCGATGCTCGCGGCGAGTGCGACGAGGAACTCGGAGGCGCTGACCGAGCCGATCACGGTCCGGGGGGCCGTCTTGCCGCGGGAGAGCAGGGTGCTGGTCGTGATCGGCCCCCATCCGCCGCCGCCGCTGGCGTCGATGAACCCGCCGAACAGGCCCAGCGGGGACAGGAACTTCGCCGAGTGCGGTGAGGTGCGGGCGTGCGCGACGGCCGGTGGCCGGACCGAGAACCGCAGCGCCACATAGACACCGATGGCGAGCAGGATCGTCGACGTCACCGGGATTGCGGCCGCGGTGGACAGGCTCGAGAGCACCGTCGCGCCGAGGAAGGCGCCGAGCGCGCCGGGCACGCCCAGCTTCGCGACCACCCCCCAGTCCACATTCCGGAACCGCCAGTGCGAGGCGCCGGAGACGAGGGTGGTGCCGACCTCGGCGAGGTGCACGGCGGCACTGGCGTGCGCGGGACCGATCCCGCTGAAGATCAACAAGGTGGTGGCGGTGACCCCGAAGGCCATGCCGAGGGCCCCGTCGACGAGCTGCGCACCGATACCGACGAGCGTGAACACCAGAAGAGCGAACATGCAGAAGACTCCGACCACGAAGGAGCGAACCGGGGAGGGGAGAGGGCGGCGGACGCCGCTCAGCAACACTCCTGGTCGAAGCACGCGCCCCGTCGGGTGGGCCAGAACGCCATCAACGCGAGCAGGGTGGCCGGAGCCGCCGCGATGCTCGTCGTGTGCACGTTCGTGTCCCTTCCCAGGTCTGCCGTTCGCCGCTCTCGCGACGATCCGTCCGAGCATAGCCGGTCGCGCGCGGCGGCGCCGTCGCCGGGCGGCGTGTCGCCGCCTCCCGCGACGGCGCCGCGGCGGTCACGGCAGGCGCCGGGCCGTGATCTCGAATCCGGCGGCGCGCAACCGGTCGGTGAGTACGTCCCCGAAGGCGGTGGCGGGGGTGAGCACCCCGCCCCCGGCGTGGAGGCGGTCGCCGCCGAGGACCAGCGACAGTGCCGATTCGCCGAGCATCACCGCGGTCGCCTTGTAGCCGGGGTCGCCCTGGGCGGCGACGCGGGCGCGGTAGCGGGCACCGGTGCTCGTCGTGGTGTAGAGGTCGATGGTGAAGAAGCCGCGCTCGCGGGCAGACTCGGACGGGCCCTGTCCGGGCGCGGGCAGCAGCTTGTCGAGCACGAACCGGGTCGGGGGAAACGCCAGCCCCGCCACCAGCGCGCCGAAGCCCGCGGCGACACCGGTCGCCACGAGCGGCGACAGCCGCGACGAACCGACGCTCATGGTCTCCCGGTAGCGGAAGTGCGGCCCGTACGCCCAGCCGCTGAGCGCGTTGCTGCGGCGCACCACCCGGGTGTTGTAGGGGCCCATGAAGAACGGCGCGAGCCGGCCGGACAGGTCGGGCGCGACGGATCGGCCGTCGACGGTCGCCAGGTCGTTCTGGCGCCCGAGGTCGGGTTCGCGGGACCGGTCCGGCGACAGCGAGTAGGGGGCGAGGGCGACCTTGCGGGCCGCGGCGTCCCGGCGCACCACGTCCACCTGGGTGCGCATCGAGTCGATCGTGCCGCCGCTGACGCCGCCCCGCATCGCCCGCACCACCAGCGTCGTGTCGGTGAGATCGCCGGCGTCGTCGGCCTGCACGGCCCGGTGCAGCGCGTGCACGCCGAGATCGGAGGGGATCGAGTCGAATCCGCAGGAGTGCACGATGCGGGCGCCGGTGCGGCGCGCCAGGTCGTCGAACCGGTCGATGCTCTCGCGGTGGAACAACACCTCGCCGGTGAGGTCGACGTAGTCGGTGCCCGCCTCGGCGCAGGCCTGCACCAGCGGCAGCCCGTACTTGGCGTAGGGGCCGACCGTGGTGACCACCACGCGGGTGCGGGCGGCGAGCGCGGCCAGCGACTGCGGGTCGCCGGCGTCTGCCTCGAGTACCGGCCAATCCCGCGCGGCGGGCCCGAGCTCGGCGCGGATGCGGTCGAGACGGGTGCGGGAGCGGCCGGCGAGGGCGATGCGCACCCCTTCGGGGGCGTGTTCGGCGAGGTAGGCGGCGGTGATCCGGCCGACGAAGCCGGTGGCGCCGTAGACGACGATGTCGAGATCGCGGGAGGCAGTCATGCGCCACACCCTACTGCCGGGTAAGTCAGGATGCGACGCGGCTCACACGACGGCGCCGCAGCCACCACCCGAACCAGGACACGACGATCGTCACCGCCACCGCGGCCCGCACGAGTCCCACCGCCGAGTCCGGGTAGATCACCCCGGTCAGGTAGTGGTCGATGAACCCGCTCGGCGGCAGGCCCTCGATCCCAGCGCGGCGGCGCGCCCAGTTCTCCAGATCGGTCAGCGGGCAGTCGAACCCGGCGAGGACGGTGGCGAACCGGGGTCCCGGTAGTAATGGCGCAAAAAACAACGAGGTTCGCGTAGCGCCTGGTCGGCGGTGATTTCTCGGTTCGGGCTGCGGGCCGGGGTGGTTGGTGCTTGGCTTGGCTGCCGATGAGGTTGGTCGGCGTTTTGGAGGCTGGGGTTCGTGGCGACGCGGGTATTCGCGGACGAGGAGTTGCAGCGCCTGCGGGAGTTCCCGGAGATCAGTCGTGAGGAGTTGTTCCGGTACTTCACGCTGACCCCGGCGGATCTGGCGTTCGTTGCTCCGCAGGGCAGGGGCCCTGCGGTCCGTCTGGGCCTGGCGGTGGCGTTGTGCACCTTGCCGTGGCTGGGGTTCGTGCCGGACAAGGTGTCGTCGGCGCCGCCGGTGGCGGTGGCCCGGTTGGCGGATCAGCTGAATGTCGATGCGGTGCAGCTTCGTTCGTATGGCAAGCGGGCGCAGACGCGGACCGAGCATGTGCGGCTGGTGGCCCAGTATCTGGGGTGGCGGCCTGCCGGGTCGATGGAGTTGAAGGAGCTGGATGAGTTCCTTCTGGCGCGGGCGATGGAGCACGATTCGCCGACGCTGTTGTTCCGGCTGGCGTGTGAGTACCTGATCTCGGCGCGGGTGATCCGGCCGGGCCCGGACACGGTGGTCCGCCGGGTCGCGCATGCTCGCACGCAGGCGCAGCGGGAGACCTATGACCGGTTGGCGCGCGAGTTCACGCCGCAGCGGTGTAAGGAACTGGATGCGTTGCTGGTCGCCGACCCGTCTATCGGGATGTCGCGGTTGCGGTGGTTGTCGACCGGCCCGGTGGAGGCGTCGGCGACCGCGGTGAAGGCCGAGGTCGAGAAGCTGGTGTTCCTGCGCAACCTGGGCGCGGATGAGCTGGATATGTCGGTGCTGCCGGCGGAGCGGCGGCGGTTCCTGGCGACTGTGGGCCGACGCTTGACGGGCCAAGCCTTGGAACGCCGGGATCCGCAACGCCGCTACCCGATCCTGCTCACGGTGTTGGCTCAGTCGGCCACCGATGTGCTCGACGAGGTGGTGCAGCTGTTCGATCAGGCGATCTCGGCCAGGTTGAGCAAAGCCGAACGCCGGATGCGCGACGAGCTCGCCGAGCGCGGTAAGGCCGGAGAGGATCGGCAGGGGTTGCTCGACGACTTGCTGGCCATCATCACCGACACGCAGATCCCTGACGAGGAGATCGGCGGCCTGATCCGGGGCGATCGGATCGGATGGGAGCGGTTGCGGGCCGCGGTCGCGCAGGCCAAACCTCGGCTGCCGCGCGATCACGGGCACCTGGCCGCTCTGGACAGCTCGTACTCCTATCTGCGGCAGTTCACCCCGCAGGTGCTGTCGACAGTCCGGTTCGCCGGCGGCACCGCGGCGATCGAGCTGCTGATCGGGGTGCACATGCTGCGGGAGCTGAATGCGACCGGTACCCGCAAGGTGCCCGACGACGCGCCGACGGGGTTCGTGCCGACGAAGTGGCGCGGCTACCTCGACGAGGCCCGCAAAGCCGGCAACACCACCGCCTATCGGCACTACTGGGAGCTGTGCGTGCTGCTGGGGCTGCGGGACGGGTTGCGCAGCGGCGACGTGTTCGTGCCGGGGTCGCGCCGCTACGCCGACCCGGCCGCTTACCTGCTGACCCCGCAGGCGTGGGAGCCGCAGCGTGACGAGTTCTGCCGCCTGGTCGGCAAGTCCGCTGATCCGGCCCGCGCCCTGGCGACCGCCACCGACGAGCTGCACGACGCTATGAGCGAGTTGGAGAAGGTGCTCGCCGACGGCGACGGCCCGGTCCGTCTCGATGAGGCCGGTGACCTGGTGGTCTCGCCGCTGTCGGCAGAAGACGTTCCGGCCGAAGCGGTGGCGTTGAAGCAGGAGTTGACGGAGATGCTGCCGTTCGCGCCGATCGTGTCGCTGTTGATCGAGCTGGACAAACGCACCGGCTACCTGGACTGCTTCACCCACGCCGGCGGTAAGCAGTCCCGCACCCCGGAGTTGAAGCGCAACCTCATCGCGGTGCTGCTGGCCTACTCCACCAACCTGGGTCTCACCCGTATGGCGGAGGCCTCCGGCATCTCCTACGACATCCTGGCCTGGACTTCGGAGTGGTATGTGCGGGAGGAGACGCTGCGGGCGGCGAACCTGACGATCATCGACTACCACCAACGCCTGCCGCTGACCCCGATTTTCGGGGCCGGCACCCTGTCCTCCAGTGATGGGCAGCGGTTCCCGACCCGTGGCAAATCGGTCACTGCCAGAGCGTTGAGCCGCTATTTCGCGAACGAAGGACTGAGCACGTATACCCATGTCACCGATCAGCACGCCACCTACGGCACGAAGGTCATCGTCGCGACGAGACGTGAAGCTCACTACGTGCTGGACGAAATCCTCGGCAATGCAACGGATCTGCCGATCACCGAGCATGCGACCGACACGCACGGCGTCACCCTGGTGAACTTCGGGCTGTTCGACCTGCTCGGGTTGCAGTTCTCGCCCCGCATCCGGGACCTGGGCCGGATCACCCTGTACCGGGCGGCGCCGCGAGCCCAGGTCGAGTCCGCGTTCCCGCACGCGGGCCCGCTTTTGACCCGGCGGTGCAATCTCGATCTGATCGCCGAGCACTACGACGACCTGCTCCGGCTGGCCGGGTCGCTGAAGTTCGGGCACGCCACCGCGTCGCTGCTGGTCGGCAAGCTGTCGGCGTCGGGCCGGCAGAACGCCCTCGCGGCGGCGCTCAAGGAGTACGGGGCGCTGCGGCGCACGATCTACGCCGCCCGGTATCTGTCCGACCCGGGCTATCGACGCAAGATCTCCCGCCAGCTCAACAAGGGCGAATCCCTGCACGCGCTCCGCCGCGACCTGCTCTACGCGCATGAAGGAACCGTGCGCGCGAGGCACCTGGAGGGACAGACCGAACAGGCATGGTGCCTCACGTTGGCGACCAACGCCGTCATCGCCTGGACCACGGAGTATTACGGTCTGGCGACCGAACAGATGCGGCGGGCCGGGCGGCGCATCGATGACGAGGTGCTGGCGCACATTTCTCCGGCGCACAGCGAGAACATCAACTTCTTCGGCGCCATCGAGGTCGACATCGACGCCGAACTGGCCCAGCTCGGCCCCACCGGGTACCGGCCGCTGCGGGTCCGCGACACCCTCTTCTGACCGCCGGCTACCACCTTCCGGGAGAGGGTGCTGGGGCGTAGCTGGGCACATCGGTGGCCTGGGTTGGGTCAGCGACAGCGTGGTGGTTCGGTGGCGGTGAGGACGCGGTCGCTGATCGGGCGCAGCTGGGCGTAGGCGTCGGCGACGGGCAGCACGAGCCCGGTGGGGTGCCGGCTCTGCCAGTCGGCGGCCGCCACGGCGGTGGCGAAGTAGCGGCCGGGGTTGCAGGTGGTGACGCGGACCCGGGTCGGGTCGAGTTCGTCGGGGCCGGGTACAGAGATGACCGCGGTGGCCGGGTCGAGGCCGCTGACCCCGGAGGCCGGGTCAACGGACAGTCGGATGGTGGTTCCGGTTGCGGCGCAGGTGGATTCGACGGTGGCGGGGCGACCGATGATGGCGGGGAACAGCAGGGTGTCGGCGGCGCACCAGGTGTAGAGCTGGTGGCCGTCGACGGTGAACCGGTGCGGGGTGGGATTGAGGGTCAGGCCCCAGCCGAGGATGCGGTGCCGGTCGTCGTATTCGATGTCCGCGGCGGCGGGCGCGTTCTCGACGTCGGCGACGCTGGCGCCGGCGGCGGTAGCGAGCTGTTCGATGGTGATCGGTTCACCGGCCGCGAGCAGCCGCATCGCGGTGCCCATCAGGTTCGTTCCCGTATTGGCGGTGGAGTCGAACAGTGTGTCGACGATGGTGGTGGCGAACGGGTTGGTCGTCATCGCTGGTGTCCCCTCGGAGCGTGTAGTCACGGGTGTGGGATCGAGTGTCGGGCTTGCCACCGCAGGGAAGGTCAAGCGCCGCAGCCGCATGTCCTCGGATCCGGCACCCACGGCGGGGCGGCGGCTCGGTCGTGGCTGGTCGCCCGGGTCAACGCGTCGTGGTGGTGGTGTTCGAACTCGTCGATGCGGCGGCGCTGCTCGTCGAGGTCGCGGATGCGGTCCTCGATCCGGGTCCGGGAGCGGGCCAGTAGTTCGGCCAGCTGCGGTCCGACCGGCCGGGCGCTGTCGTCGCAGGTGGCGGCGAGCTGACGGATTTCGGCCTCCGTGAGGCCGAGGCCGCGCAGGGTGGCGATGACCTCGACGCACCACAGCGCGTGTTCGTCGAAGAGCCGGTATCCGGCCCGGCTGCGGCCGAGGCTGTAGATCAGGCCCAGGTCGTGGTGGCGGCGTAGTACTTTCGCCGGCACTCCGGTGCGGCGGGCCAGGTCTCCGATGGTCATCACCGGTGTGTTCATGACGGCTCGATCCGGTCCTCAGCCCGCGCAGCAGGACAGCTTGGCGACATCGGCGGTGAAGGTTTGGGCGGTGAGTTTCAGCGCTTCGGCCATGGTCAGATACGGCGCCCAGGTGCGGGCGAGCTGGTCGACGGTCATGCCCGCGGTGATCGCGTACCCGGCGGCGGTGATCAGATCCCCGGCACCCTCGGCGACGGCGTGCACGCCTAGCACCCGCCCGGTCCCGGCCTCGGCGACGAGTTTGACCACACCACGGGTGTCCCGGTTGACCAGGGCACGCGGCACGTTCGCACCGGTGAGCAGCCGCGACTCGGTCCGTAATCCGGCTGCGGCGGCTTGGCTGTCGGTGTGGCCGACCGCGGCGATGGCCGGGCTGGTGAATGTCACCCGCGGCAGCGCCGTGTAGTCCAGGGTGCGGCCGGCGTGCCCGAGGGCGTTGCCGGCGGCGAGTGTGCCCTGCGCCGCCGCGACGTACACGAATTGGGGGCCGCCGGCCACGTCGCCCGCGGCCCAGATCCGCGGGTTGCTGCTGCGCTGGTGGGCGTCGACGACGACGGCGCCGCGGTCGTCGGTGCGTACCCCGACCGCCGCCAGATTCAATCCGGGGGTGTCGGGGCGGCGGCCGGTGGCGATGAGCAGCTGGGCGGCCCGCAGTTCGGTGGTGGCCCCGTCGGCGGTGCGGACGGTGACGAGTTTCTCGCCGCCCTCGGCCAGTGCCTTGTCGAGGGTGGCGCCGGTGAGCACGGTGATGGCTTCGTCGGCGAACACCTGCGCGATGGCCCGGGAGATCTCGGGTTCCTCGAACGGCGCCAGCCGATCCAGGGCCTCGATCACCGTGACCCGGGTGCCGAGCCGGGCGAACAACTGTGCCTGTTCGAGACCGATGGCGTTGCCGCCCACCACGATCAGCGACCCCGGCAGGACGTCGAGCTCCATCGCGGTGGTCGAGGTCAGATACCCCGCCTCGGCGAGCCCGTCGGTCGGCGGCGCCCACGGCGCGGCGCCGGTCGCGATCAGGTACTGATCGGCGTCGATCACCCGCGGGCCATCGGCCCCCTGCTCGACCCGCAGCACCGGTGCGTCGGTGGTACCGGTGAAGACGGCGGTTCCCGAGACGATCTCCCAGCCGTAGTCGGCGGCCAGGTCGAGGTACTTCTCGCCGCGAAGCCGGTCGACCAGCGCGTTCTTGCCCGCGATCAGCTCGGCGAAGTCCACCGGTGCCCCGGTCGCCGCCAGCCCCGGGAACCGGTCGGCGCTCGCCGCGGTGTGCCGGGCCTCCGCGGCGGCCAGCAGCGCCTTCGACGGCACGCAGCCCACGTTCACGCAGGTGCCGCCGATCGCGGCGCGCTCGACCATCACCACCCGTTTGCCGAGGTTGACCGCGGCGATGGCGGCGGCGAACGCCGCCGAACCGGAACCGATGATCGCCAGATCGGCGCGCGGGGATGTCGTGGTCACGGCGGGTTCTCCTTGCTGGGGGACTCCGGTCACGGAACAGGTTGCTATTCGCGTTGACGAATATCTCCGGACATCATACTATGCGCTTATCCGAATAGTTCAACTTTCTTCTTGTGGAGGCGATCCCCTTGCCCCGGTCCACGACCGCCGCCGTCACCGCGCCCGGTGGCGAGACGGCCTGCACGCACCTGGATGCGACGGCGAAGTTCTTTCGCGCGCTGTCGGATCCGACGCGGTTGAAGCTGCTGGAGTTCATCTTGGCCGCCGAGCGCACCTCCGCGGAGTGTGTCGAGCATGCCGGGATCTCCCAGCCGCGGGTGTCGGTGCACCTGTCCTGCCTGGCCGACTGCGGTTATGTGACCGCGCGCCGTGACGGCAAGAAGCTGCGCTACTCCGTCGGCGACCCACGCGTCGCGGACCTGGTGATGCTGGCCCGCTCCCTCGCCGCCGACAACGCCGCCGCGCTGACCTGCTGCACCCGCATCGACACCGCTCGTGTGAACGGAGCAGGACATTGATGAACGTACGCAACAACTCCACGGGGATCGGCGGCCCGCTCGCGGTGGTGGGTGCCGCCGTGGCCATGATCGTGTGCTGCGCCGGACCGGCCTTGATCGCGGCCGGTGCGCTCACCGCCCTCGGCGGTGCGCTGCGCAGTTGGGGACCGATCGTGGCCGCCGCGGTGATGGTCCTCGCCGCCGTCGGCTACACCGCGCGCCGTCGTAAGCCGCCGCAGCGAGGGACAGTCCGCGGACTGCTGGGCACCCGCCGATCGCATCAGCCCAACGCGTCGACCGATCGGAGTTCCCAGCCGTGACCACGCCGATCACCCGACGCACGGTGAGCGCGGCGCTCGCCGCCCTGGCGGTCACGGTGCTGGCTGCCTGCGGCACCGACACCGCCTCGCCCCGCGCCGCCACCGACCCCGTCACGGTCACCGCGCTGTCCGGGGCGCCGGTGACCGTGCCCAGCGGCAAGCCGACGGCGATGTTCTTCTTTTCGGTCGGCTGCGGTGAATGCGTGGGCGGCGCGAAGTCGCTGTCGCAGGCTGCGCGACAACTCGGTGACACCGCCGCTTTCGTCCTGGTCGACATGGATCCGGCCGAACCTGCCCAGGTCGTCACCGACTTCCAGCAGCAAACCGGGACCGACACCGTGCCCGCGGTCATCGACACCGATGCGACCCTGACCAAGCGGTACTCCGTGGCCGCCCTGTCGACCCTGCTCGTCGTCGACCCCGGCGGTGCGGTCGCCTACCGGGCCGCCGACCCGTCCGCCGATCAGATCACCGCCGCGCTGGCGAAGGCCGGGGACCGGTGAACGGGCTGCTGGCCTTGGCGTTCACCGCGGGCATGCTCGCCCCGGTCAATCCGTGCGGTTTCGCGCTGCTGCCGGCCTGGATCACCCACACCCTCGGCGACACCGCCACCGAACCGCTCGGGGTACGCACGGCGCGGGCGCTGCGAACCGGCGTCGCTTTTACCCTCGGGTTCGCGGGCACCCTGGCCGTGGCGGGGCTGGCCATCAGCGCCGGTGCCCGCGCGCTGATCAGCGCCGCGCCGTGGCTCGGTCTGGTCGTCGGTGTCGCCCTGGTATTGCTCGGTGTCGTCATGTTCACCGGCCGCGTGCTCGGTCTGCGACTGCCCACCCGAGCGCTGCGCCCGGCCACCGGGCCGGGCGGCACAACCGGGATCGTCCTCGCCGGGATCGGCTACGCCGCGGCGTCGCTGTCGTGCACGTTCGGGGTGCTGCTGGCCGTCATCGCCCAGGCCCAGGCCACCGCGGGCTGGGGTGCGCTGCTCGCGGTGTTCGTCGCCTACACCCTCGGCGCCGCGACGATCCTGCTGCTGGTCAGCCTCGCCGCCGCGGCCGCCGGTACCGCGCTCACCCACCATCTCGCCGCCCTCGCCCGGCACGGCACCCGCATCACCGCGACCGTGCTCATCCTCACCGGCGCCTACCTGGCCTGGTACTGGCTGCCCGCCGTCACCGGCGACACCACCGGCACCAACGGATTCGCGGCCCTGTCCACCACCGCCAGCACCTGGCTGCAGAACCACACACCACTGATGGCGACGATCGCGGCACTGACCGTGCTCACCGCCGCCGTCACCGTCCTCGCTCACCGCATGATCCGGCGCCGCGTTACCGATGCCGCACCCGTCGACTGCTGCACCCCGACGACCGTCATCGAGGAAGGGCGCCCGCAATGACCGAACGCTACGACACCCTCGTGCTCGGCGGCGGAATGTCCGGGCTGCCACTGGCGCTGCGCGCCGCCCGCCACGGCCGGGTCGCCTTCGTCGAGAAGGAACTGCTCGGCGGGACCTGCCTGAACCGGGGCTGCATCCCCACCAAGACGATGATCGCCTCCGCCGCCGTCGCCCATCAGGCCCGCCGCGCCGCCGAGTTCGGCGTCCGCGTCGGCGGTCCGGTCACCGTCGACCTGGCCGCCGTGGTGGAGCGTAAGAACACCCTCGTCGATTCCATCCGGGCCGGATCGTATCGGGCCGTCGAAAAATCCGCCGACCTCGACTTCTACCACGCCGCAGGACAATTCACCGGTAACCGGCGCCTCACCGTCGACGGCACCACCCTGACCGCGGACCGGATCATCCTCGCGACCGGCACCCGCACCACCCTCCCGGCCATCGACGGCTTGGATGCCGTGCCCTACTACACCTCCCGCACGCTGCTCGACCTCACCGAACTACCCGCCCACCTGCTCGTCGTCGGCGGCGGCTACGTCGGCTGCGAATTCGCGCAGATGTTCCGGCGATTCGGCGCCGAGGTCACCATCGTCCAGCGCGCCGACCGGCTGCTGCCCGGGGAAGACCCCGACATCAGCGCCGCCGTCGCCGACGGCATGACTGCCGACGGCATCACTGTCGCGACCGCCACCACCTGTACTCACGCCGCCGGGACGGCCGGCAACATCCGGATCGGCTGCACCGGCACCGAGACCGCCGAGATCACCGGCAGCCACCTGCTGCTCGCCACCGGGCGCACCCCCAACACCGACGCCCTGGGCCTGGAACACCTCGACCTGCAACCCGACCCGCACGGCTTCCTCACCGTCGGCGACACCCTGAACACCTCCGCCGACAACGTGTGGGCGATCGGCGACCTGCGGGGCGGGCCGATGTTCACCCACACCGCCCGCGACGACGCCGACATCGTCTACCGCACCGTCTACCGCGACCAGGACCGCACCACCACCGGACGTGTCGTGCCGCACGCGGTGTTCACCGACCCCGAAGTCGGAGCCGTCGGCCTGACCGAACCCGCCGCCCGCGCAGCCGGCTACGACGTGATCATCGGCCGCCAGAACTTCACCGGCGTTGCCAAAGCACGTGCCATCGGCAACACCCGCGGCCTGGTCAAATTCGTCGCCGACGCCGCCACCGACCGGATCCTCGGCTGCCACATCGCCGGACCCGACGGCGGCGACCTCGTCCACGAAGCCGTCATCGCCATGACCTGCGGCGCCACCTACGGCCAACTCGCCGCCGCCATCCACATCCACCCCACCCTCGCCGAAGCCGTCAACGCCGCCGCCGGCGGCGTCCACCGACCCGCCGCCGACTGATCCCACAGATAACACCCTGTTATCTGTGGCACCATGAAACCCGGCCTGCGACGACTCCGCTCCGGCGGTGCGCGAAGCGGCCCTGTTATCTGTGGCAAGCAGGCCAGGGAGGTCACAATGTTGTCGTCCGGGATCACCGTCCGCGCCGCCGGCGACGGCTTCCTCGACTCGATCCGCTCCCCGAACACCCGCCGCTCCTACGCCATCGCCGTCGATAAGACCACCGCCAGGCTCGGCGAGGCCCGGCCGCTGGCCAATGTCGCCGACGACGAGATCGGCGAAACCCTGGAAACTTTGTGGGGCGAGGCGGCGGTCAACACCTGGAACGCCCGCCGCGCCGCGGTCGCGTCTTGGCTGGCGTGGTGCCGCGAGCACGGACACCTCGCCCCGGCGGTCCCCGCGTGGGTGAAACGCTCCACCCCGCCGGACTCGGCCACCCCGGTGCGCTCGCGCACCGCGATCGACCGGCTCATCACCCGCCGCGACATCGACCTGCGGGATAAGACGCTGTGGCGGATGCTCTACGAAACATGCGCCCGCACCGAGGAACTGCTCCAGGTCAACATCGAAGACCTCGACCTGGCCGGGCGGTGCTGCCCGGTGAAGTCCAAGGGCGCCAAGCCCCGCACCCGCCGCCGCGGCGCCGCCCATCACGAGTACGCGCACGAGCTCGTGTACTGGGACGCGGGTACCGCCCGGCTCCTGCCACGCCTCACCAAGGGCCGCACCCGCGGACCGCTGTTCGTCACCCACCGCCGACCCGGACCCCGCAAAGCCGTCGCCGACCGCGACATCTGCCCCGACACCGGCCTGGCCAGGTTGTCCTACGGCCAGGCCCGCGCCCTGCTCGATGCCGCCACCGCCACCAACGGACCCGGCACCGGCTGGGACCTGCACGAACTCCGGCATTCTGGCCTGACGCATCTCGGCGAGGCCGGAGCCAGCCTGCTCGAGCTAATGGCCAAGTCCCGCCACCGCAAACCCGACAACCTGCGCCGCTACTTCAAACCCTCACCGGCGGCCATGCGCGGCATCACCAGCCTCCTCGGTCCCGACCGCGGCCACCGATAGCGGCCACCAACAACGACTCGTCCGTCTACCCGGACCAGGCGCTACGCGAACCTCGTTGTTTTTTGCGCCATTACTGCCGGGACCCCGAACCCCCACACCACCGCCACTACGTGCAGCGCCAGCGTGCGGGGCCACCGCCACGCCAGGAAACCGCCGAACGTCACATACAGCAGGAAGGCCAGGTGCGCGGCCACGGTGACGTCGGCCAACAGCCGGTACGCCATACCGCCAGCCTAACCGGATCGGGCGGGGCAGCGGCCGTTCCGGACGACTACTCGTCCGAGTCGGTGCCCTTGACGACCAGGACGGGGACCGGCGCCTCGAGCAGCAGCCGCTGCAGGCGCCGTTCGAGCAGGAACTTGCCGAGCGCGTTGCGGTCGCGGCTGCCCACCACGAGACGGTCCGCGCCGGACCGCTCGACCAGGTCGACCAGCGCGGCGACCGGGTCCCCGTCGTGCACCGCCGTCCGCAGTTCCCACCCGTCGGCACCCAGGGCGGCGGCGACGTCCGCGCGGATCGAGTCGAGTTCGCGCTGCCCGGCCGCGCCGTCGTCGTCGACCGCGACGAGCACGAGGGTCGTGCCGTCGCCGTGGGCGGCCTCGCGGGCGGCCGTGGTGAGCGCGGCGTGTCCTTCCGGGGTGTCGGCGTGGACTACGGCAACGGGCATGGGGTCCTCCGGGGGCGGCGACGGCGTATGTCTCCAGTATCCCCGTCCCGGGGCGCCCAGGCCGCTCCCGGCGGTGTGGAACTGGTCTCTACCTGCGCGGACGTGTCGGGTGGATCTCACCCGGCCGGCGGGACGCGCTCACCACGGGGCCGGGCGGTAGTCCTTGAGGAAGCAGCCGTACAGGTCCACCCCGGCCTCGCCCTGCACGATCGGGTCGTACACGCGGGCCGCCCCGTCCACGAGATCGAGCGGGGCGTGGAACCCCTCCTCGGCCAGGCGCAGTTTGGTGTGGTGGGGCCGTTCGTCGGTGATCCAGCCGGTGTCGACGGCGGTCATGAGGATCCCGTCGGCGCGCAGGTCCTCGGCGCTGGTGCGGGTGAGCATGTTCAGCGCGGCCTTGGCCATGTTGGTGTGCGGATGCCCGGCCCCCTTGTACCGGCGCCCGGCGAACTGCCCCTCCATCGCCGAGACGTTCACCACGTACGTGCGGCGGGCCGGGGAGGCCGCCAGCGCCGGCCGCAGCCGATTGACCAGGATGAACGGTGCCACGGAGTTGCACAGCTGCACCTCGAGCAGCTCCAGCGGCTCGACCTCCCCGACGGTCTGCACCCAGCTGTTGGTGTGCACCAGATCGGGCAGCAGCCCCCCGGCGTCGACCGCGACACCGGCGGCGATCCGGTCGGCCGTGGCCGACCCGGCCACCAGCGCGAGCGAGGTGAGCGACTCCGCGGTCAGCTGCGACGGCAGCGACCCGGCCAGCGCGGCCGGGTGGGCGTCCGAGGGCTTGCCGAAGGTGAGCACCTCCGGCCGCGGGCCGGCGGGCAGGGGACCGGACTCGGCCTCGGCGAGGGCGGAGTACGCACCGGGGGAGCGGCGCACGGTCTGGGCGGCGTTGTTGACGAGGATGTCGAGTGGACCCTGCGCGGCCACGTCGTCGGCCAGGGCCACGACCTGGGCGGGGTCGCGCAGGTCGATGCCGACGATGCGCAGGCGGTGCAGCCAGTCGGCGCTGTCCTCCATGGCCGCGAAACGACGGATCGCGTCGTTCGGGAACCGGGTCGTGATCGTCAGGTGGGCGCCGTCGCGCAGCAGCCGCAACGCGATGTACATGCCGATCTTGGCGCGGCCGCCGGTGAGCAACGCACGCCGGCCCGTCAGATCGGTACGGGCGTCCCGCTTCGCGTGGTTCTCCGCGGCGCAGCGCGGGCACAGCTGATGGTAGAACGCATCGACCCGGGTGTACTTGTCCTTGCACACGTAGCAGGCCCGCGGCCGGATCAGGGTGCCCGCGCTCGCCCCCGGTGCGTTCGAGCTCAACGCGATCCCGGCGGTCTCGTCGTCGATGCGGGTGGGCGATCCGGTCGCGGTCGTCGCGAGCACCTGCCGGTCCGCGGTGACCTTGGCCCGGCGGGTCTCGTTGCGGCGCAGCCGCTTCAGCTTCTTGAACATGTGCCCCACGGCGCGCTGCACCGTCACCGAATCCGGGTGGTCGGCGTCGAGCTCGTCCACGAGGGACAGGACGCGGAGGCAGGTGGCGAGGTCGGCCGGGTCGATACCCGGCGCGTCGGTGTGCGAAGTCATGGGCCTGTTCGTCGTGTGGGGCGGTACGGACCGATGGTATCGGGCGGGCCGCGCCGGCCGGCCTCGTGGGACCTGTGGCTCTGCCGGCGACGGCGGGAACGTGGCAGGCTCGGCGGGAAGGAATCCTCGACCCAAGGAGACGACGATGACCGCACGGCGCCGCCCGCAGTTCCGCGACCTGACCCCGGGGCAGCAGACGCTCGTGCTCACCCTCGCCGCTGTGCAGCTCTCGCTCGCCGCGACGGCGTGGACCGATCTGACGCGGCGCCCCGCGGACCGGGTCGCGGGCAGCAAGGCGAAATGGGCCGCGATCATCGCAGTGAACTGGATCGGCCCGATCACCTACTTCCGCCGGGGCCGGATCGGCTGAGCCGCCCACCCGCCGCGGGCGGCGAACGCCCACCGCCGCGGGCGGCGAAGGCCCCGAACCTGCTCGGTTCGGGGCCTTCGTCGACGATCTCGATTCGGAGTGTCCGAGGGGGGACTTGAACCCCCACGTCCGTTAATAGGACACTAGCACCTCAAGCTAGCGCGTCTGCCATTCCGCCACTCGGA
>NZ_BCXE01000014.1 GCF_001894945.1 Rhodococcus ruber NBRC 15591 | reverse complement strand
CGCTCCCACGTCCGTGGGCGCTGTGAAAGAGTAACCCACCGCGTCGCGGCGCCCAAATCGCCCCGCCCACCTGCGGGTTTGCCGAGATCGATGGTAGACAGGGGACCGTGTCCACAACATCGAATCCCGCCCAGCCGGCCGACGGATCCCGCGCCGAGGCCGAAGTCGTCGACCTGGTGTCGCAGCTGATCCGCTTCGACACCTCCAACACCGGAGACCTGGCCACCACCCGCGGGGAACGGGACTGCGCGATGTGGGTGGCGGCGCGGCTCGAGGAGGTCGGTTACACCACCGAATACGTCGAATCAGGCGCTCCCGGCCGCGGCAACGTGTTCGCCCGCCTGCCGGGTGCCGACCCGTCCCGGGGTGCGCTGCTGCTGCACGGGCACCTCGACGTGGTGCCCGCCGAACCGGCGGACTGGAGCGTGCACCCGTTCTCCGGGGCCGTGGAGAACGGCTACGTGTGGGGGCGCGGCGCGGTCGACATGAAGGACATGGTCGGGATGATGCTGGCCATCGCCCGCCGTTTCAAGGCCGAGAACATCGTGCCGCCACGCGACCTGGTCTTCGCGTTCCTCGCCGACGAGGAGGCCGGCGGCACCTACGGCAGCCACTGGCTCGTGCGGCACCGCCCCGACCTGTTCGACGGCATCACCGAAGCCGTCGGCGAGGTCGGCGGGTTCTCCCTGACGGTGCCGCGCCGCGACGGCGGCGAGCGCCGCCTGTACCTCGTCGAGACCGCCGAGAAGGGCCTGGGCTGGATGCGGTTGACCGCCAAGGGCCGCGCGGGCCACGGCTCGTTCCTGCACGAGGACAACGCCGTCACCGTCCTCGCCCAGGCCGTCGCCCGCCTCGGCACGCACACCTTCCCGCTCGTGCTGACCGACTCGGTCGCCGAGTTCCTCGCCGCCGTCGCCGAGGAGACCGGACTCGACTTCGATCCGGCCTCGCCGGACCTCGACGGCACCCTCGCCAAGCTCGGGTCCATCGCCCGCATCGTCGGCGCCACCCTGCGCGACACCGCCAACCCGACCATGCTCGACGCCGGGTACAAGGCCAACGTCATTCCCCAGACGGCGCAGGCCGTCGTCGACTGCCGCATCCTGCCGGGCCGGCGCGCCGAGTTCGAACGCACCGTCGACGAGCTGATCGGCCCGGACGTCACCCGCGAATGGATCACCGACCTCGACTCGTACGAGACCACGTTCGACGGGGACCTCGTCGAGGCGATGAACGCGGCCATCCTGGCCCACGATCCCCTCGGGCGGACCGTGCCGTACATGCTTTCCGGCGGCACCGACGCGAAGGCCTTCGCCAAGCTCGGCATCCGCTGCTTCGGATTCGCCCCGCTGCAGCTGCCCCCGGAACTGGATTTCGCGGCGCTGTTCCACGGGGTGGACGAGCGTGTCCCGGTCGACGCACTGCGCTTCGGCACCCGTGTCATGGAACACTTCCTGCTGCACGCCTGAGCACACCAGCACCCAGAGAAAGGACCGGTATGGCCCACGACCCGTATGCGCCGCTGCCCGACCTGCCCACCTTCGATCTCACCAGCGAGGACATCACCGACGGTCGCCCGCTGAAGCCGGAACAGGCCAGCGGGATCTTCGGGGTGCCCGGCGGGCAGGACATCTCCCCGCAGCTGTCGTGGTCGGGCTTTCCCCCCGAAACCAAGAGCTTCGTCGTCACCGTGTTCGACCCCGACGCACCCACCGCGTCCGGGTTCTGGCACTGGGCGGTGGCGAACATCCCGGCGTCGGTGACGTCGCTGCCCGCGGGGGCCGGCGACGACACCGGCTCCGCGCTGCCCGAGGGTGCGGTCACCTTGAAGAACGACGGCGGTCTGCACCGCTTCCTCGGCGCGGCCCCGCCGGCCGGGCACGGCCCGCACCGCTACATCGTGGCCGTGCACGCCCTCGACGTGGAGACCCTCGACGGGGTCGGCCCCGACTCGACCCCGGCGTTCCTCGGATTCAACGTGTTCTCCCACGCGATCGCGCGCGCGACGCTGCACGGCACGTTCGAGCAGTAGACCCGTTCGGCGGGCCGGCTCCGCACCGGAATCGGGCAGGCGCACCCGTCCCGAGGGGTGTGCCTGTCCGGCGGTGTGGCCCGGCCCGCCGGATCCGGGCGCGGCGGATCAGACGCGGGCGCCTGCGCCCACCGCGTCGCCGATCGACGCGAACCCGGCTGCCCGCACCTTCCGGGCGAGACCCTTGTGGACGCGGCGCGCCCAGAACGGGCCGCCGTAGATGAAACCGGTGTAGCCCTGCACCAGCGACGCGCCGGCGAGGATCCGCTCCCACGCCTGCTCGGCGGTCTCGATGCCGCCCACCGAGATCAGCACCAGCCGGTCCCCGACCCGCGCGTGCAGCCGGCGCAGGACCTCGAGGGAGCGCTGTGCGACCGGGGGACCGGACAGCCCGCCGGCGCCGATCTCCGCGACCAGGGCCGGATCGGTGCGCAACCCGTCCCGCCGGACGGTGGTGTTGGTGGCGACGATGCCCGCGAGCCCGAGTTCGACGGCGAGGTCGGCGACCGCGTCGACGTCCTCGTCGGACAGGTCGGGGGCGATCTTCACCAGCACCGGTACGTGCACGGTGTCCAGCACCGCCGCGAGCAGCGGCCGCAGCGACTCGACCGCCTGCAGGTCGCGCAGCCCGGGGGTGTTGGGGGACGAGACGTTGACGACGACGAAGTCGGCGAGCGGGCCGAGCAGCCGGGCGCTCGCGGTGTAGTCCTCGGCCGCGTCCGCCGGCGCGACCACCTTGGTCTTCCCGATGTTCGCGCCTATCGGGACGGTGTGCGCGCGGGTGCGCAGCCGGTTCGCGGCCTCCCCGGCCCCGTGGTTGTTGAAGCCCATCCGGTTGATCAGCGCCCGGTCCGCGGGCAGGCGGAACAGCCGGGGCGCCGGGTTGCCGGGCTGCGCCTGGGCGGTGACGGTGCCGATCTCGGCGAACCCGAAGCCCAGGGGACCCCAGGCGTTCACCCCGGCCGCATCCTTGTCGAAGCCGGCCGCGAGACCGAGCGGGGCCGGGAACGTCACCCCGAACACCGTGTTGCGCAGCACCGGATCGTCGACGACGAGAACCTTCGCGATCAGCGTCCGCAGCGGCGGGACCCGGGTCGCGAGCCGCATCGCGGTGAACGCGAGGTGGTGGATCCGCTCCGGCGGCAGCAGGAACAGCAGTCGAAGGAACAAGCGATACACGGAACACTCCCTGCTGGCCCGGGCGGCGCCCGGGGTCGGCGTCAACGAACGGTGGGTTCGGGCACGTGGTGGCCGGTCTTGCGGCGGCGCAGCAGCACCCGGCGGCTGCCGTCGGGATACAGCCGCACCCGCGTCAGCTCCCACCCGTGGAACTCGGCCTGGATGGCGAGCCGCAGCGACGCGCTGACCCGCGAGACGTCGCGCGGCAGCCGCAGCGGCACGTAGTCGTACTCGTCGTTGCTGGTGTCCCAGCCCACCGGCATCCGCGTCCACCGGCCGCCCACGTCGCGTGGACCTGCCATCACACACCCCCGATCGGGATCCTCTGCAGCCCGTCCCCGGTCCCGGATCCGATCACCAGGACGGCGCCGGCGGTGTCGACCACCACCGAGTTCGGTTGCCGCACCGTCGCGTACCGGCCTCGCTCCTGCGGAATCCCGGTCGACAGATCGTAGCCGACGACCTCGTTGCTCCCGGTCGAAGTGACCCACACGAGGTCGTTCGCGCTGTCGTAGGCGACGCCGTACGGGGCGTTCGGCACCGGATACCGCTGGCGCAACACCAGCGGATCGAGCGTGTACACGTGCAGCTCCCCACCCCGGGTGTCGGTCACCAGCACCCGGCCGAACGGGTCGGTGGCCAGCTGCGTGGCACCCTCCCCGGCGCGCAACGCCAGGCCGAGATCCCCGTCGGCGACGTCGACCTCGGTCAGCGACGTCTGGCGCCGATCCAGCGCGGCCAGCTCGGTGCCCACGGCGGCGAGCGCGTCGACCGACGCCAGACCGGGGACGGTCTGCGTCGCACCCGACGCCGGGTCCACGAGGTGGATGACGCCGTCGGCGGTGCCCACGGCGAGGCGACCGTCCGCCAGCACGGCGGCCGCCCGCGCATCCCCGTCCACGGGTACCTCCGTGACGGCGCCCGACCGCACATCCACCCGGGCCACGACGCCGGCGCCGGGGGCGAGGACCTCGCCGTCGACACCGGCGAGCACGGTCGCCGCCGCGGCCGGCAGGGTGACCTCGCGGGGCGCTGCCGCGGGGTCGGCGGCCCGGAGCAGCAGCAGCCGCGACCCGTCGCCGGCGAGCGCGGCGACCGTACTCGTGCCAGGATCGACGGCGAGGGCCTCGACGGCGCGGCCCAGTGCCTGCACCGTCCCCGCCGGCGGGACGGCCGGTTCCGGCGCCACGGCCGGGGTCGCCGGGTCGATGGTGGGCAGGCTGTCGCCGCCGCTGGAGGAGGAACACCCGGTGACCAGCGCCAACGCGAACCCCACCGCCGCGGCGGTCGCACGTGCTGCCGGTCTGCCCATCGTCTCGCTCCTCGTCGTCGCCCGGGGTCGGTGGCGTGCGGCACCGTCGCCGGCGGCGCACCCGACCCCCAGTGTTCCTGATCGCCGTGGCGGCGCCGCAGCCGCCTCGCCCCCCGTCACCCAGCCAGGAGGCCGATGTGACCTGGCCCACCGGTTCCCCCGACCGGCCCCCCGACGGCTTCGTCGTCGAGTACCTCAGCCCGGGTGTGCACGCGCACGGGTTCGGTCGCACCGAGGAGGGCCGGCCGTTCTCGTTCCGGGTGCGCCGCGCCACCCTGCGGGTGGAGGTGTACCGGCCCGCGGGCCCGTCCACCGTGCCCACCGCGGCGGACGTGATCGCCCGGGCGCGGGCGTCGGTCGCCGAGATCGACCTCGGTGACGAACGCAGCGTGGCGGCGGCGGTGCGGGACACCGTCGCCCGCGCCCGGCCGTGCCGGTCACCGACGTGGCTCGACCGCGTGCTCGGCTGGCTGCCCGGCCGGTGACGCCGCCGCGTCGCCGGCCCGCAGCGGCAGCACCAGCGGTGCGCCGGTCCCGGGATGGGGATGGACCCGCACCGGGTAGTGGTACACGCGAGTGAGCAGCTCCCCGGTCAGCACCTGCGCGGGCGGACCGTCGGCGGCGACGCGGCCTCCGGCGAGCACACAGACCCGGTCCGCGTACGCGGCGGCCAGATTCAGATCGTGCAGCACCACCACCACGGCCGTGCCGGCGTCGGCGCGGCCGCGCACCACCTGCATCACCGTCTCCTGATGCCCCAGATCCAGGGCCGCGGTGGGCTCGTCGAGCAGCAGCGTCTGGGTGTCCTGCGCCAGCACCCGCGCCAGCGCCACCCGGGCCCGCTCGCCGCCGGACAGGGCCGGGAACGGCCGGTGCGCCAGGTGCGTGACGTCCGCCTCGGCCAGCGCCGCGGCCACCGTCGTCTCGTCGTCCCGGCTGCGGTCGGTGCGCGCCCAGGCCGCACGGCCCATCCGCACCACCTGCAGGGCGGTGAAGGCGAACCCGACCGCGTGCTGCTGCGGCAGCACCGCCCGTCGTCGCGCCAGGGCGGCGGCCGAGAACTCGGCCAGCGGACGGTCGCCGACCGTCACCTCGCCCGCCGCGACGGGGTGATCGCCGGCGAGCGCGGCCAGCAGGGTGGACTTGCCGGCGCCGTTGGGCCCGACGAGCGCGAGCACCTCCCCGACCCGCACCTCGAGGTCGACGCCGTCGAGGACGACGCGGTCGCCGCGGCGGACGGCCACCTGCTCGGCGCGCAGCGTCACCGCGCCCCGCCCGGCTCGGGCGGGCACCTGCCGGTCCGGCCACGGCCGCCGCGGACTCACGCCCAGCCGCCCTGGCGTGCCCGGGTGCGGCGCAGCATCCAGAAGAACACCGGGCCACCGACCAGCGAGGTCAGCATGCCCAGCGGCAGGTCCGCGTTCGGCACCAGGGTGCGGGCACCGAGGTCCGCGGCAAGCAGCACCACCGCGCCGCACAACGCGGCGGCCGGGATCAGCACGCGGTGCGCGGGCCCCAGCGCGATCCGCATCAGGTGCGGCACCACGAGCCCGACGAACAAGATGATGCCGGTGAACGCCACCCCGGAGCACACCAGGACGGCGACGACGACGATCGCGGCCTGCCGTACCCGCTCGACGTCGACCCCGAGGTGGCGCGCGACGTGCTCGCCGAGGGCGAGCAGGTCCAGCTTCGGGGCGAGCACGACGGCCGCGACGACGCCGCCGACCGCGAGCGGCGCGACCACCGACACGACCTCCCACGTGGCCCCACCCAGGCTGCCGAGCTGCCAGAACACGATCTGGTCGCGCGCGGCGGGGGAGGCGACGAACGTGAACAGGGCGATCAGGCCGCCGGCGAACGCGTTGACCGCCACGCCGGTGAGGATGACCGTGACCACCTCGGTGCGGCCCTCGGACCGCGACAGCACGTACACCAGGGTCGTGGTCAGCAGCCCGGTGACGAACGCGGCGCCCGCCAGCGCCCACCCGGCGGTGAACGCCCCGCCCAGCACGATCGCCGCGCACGCCCCGACGGCGGCCCCGGCGGAGACGCCGATCACCCCGGGCTCGGCGAGCGGATTGGCGAACACGCCCTGCAGCAGGGCGCCCGCGCAGCCCAGCGACGCCCCCACCACGACGGCGAGCACCACCCGCGGGAACCGCACCTCCCACAGGGTGACCTCACCGGCCGGGTGGGCCGGCAGCGGCCCGAGGTCGAGCCCGAGGCGGTGCAGCACGCTGCCGATCACCTCGGCCGGCGAGGTGGGCACCTGCCCGAGGCACGCCGAGAGCACCGCCAGCACCACCAGGGCGGCCGTCAGGCCCGCGACCACCGCCGCGGTGCGGCCGCGGTGGGCGGCGGCCGGACGGACGGGGGCGGGGGAGTCGACGGCGCTCATGCCGGTGCGGCCGGGTAGAGCGCCGCGGCGAGCGCGGCGAGCACCCGGCCGGTGTCCGGGCCGAAGCTCAGCAGCACCGAGTCGGCCATGTCGACGATGGTGCCGTCGCGCCCGGCCGGGGTCTGGGCGACGCCGGGCAGCCGGGCGAGGCCCTCGGGCCCGCCCACGGAGGCCAGGCTCTCGGTCATGATCAAGATCACGTCCGGGGCGGAGGCGATCATCGCCTCGCTGGTGATCGGGGTGAACTCGGACGTCAGGCCGGCGACGGTGCCCGCATCGCGGCCGCCGAGCGCCTCGACGAGCGCGTCCGCGCCCGATCCGGGACCGCCGAGCATCTTGATCGCCGACCCGCGCAGATACAGGAACGCCACCGTCGGGGGTGTCCCGTCGTCCGGCACCGCCGCGCGGGCCGCGGCGATCTCGTCGTCGGTGCGCTGCGCCAGGGCCTCACCCGCCGCGGGCACGCCGAGCGCCCGGGCGACGAAGCGGATCTGCTCGCCCACGGTCGCCAGGGTGCGGCGCGGGTCGACGAACACCACGGGCACCCCGGTGGCCCGCAGCTGTTCCTGCACCGCGAGCGGCCCCACCGACGTGTCCGTGAGCACCACCGTCGGGGCCAGGGCCAAGATCGCCTCCGTCGAGAGCCCGTGCCCGCCGGGGGTGACGTTGGGCACCTGCTCGACGGCGGGGAAACCCGCCGTCGACCGACCCACCAGCCGGTCCCCGAGACCGAGCGCGAACACGGTCTGGGCGAGGGTGCCCGACCGGTCGGCCGTCACGATGCGGGAGGCGTCGGTGACGGTGACGTCGACCCCGTCGACGCCGCGGACCGTCACCGGCAGCGCCGGCACGGGAGCCTCGGCGATCGGCCGCGGATTCGGATCGCCCACCACCGCGGTGCGCGCCCCGGTCCCGCCGCCCCCGGTCGGGGCGGTCGAACACCCGACGAGCAGCGCGACGAGCGCGAGCGCCGCGGCGAGGAACGCGAGGATGCCGCGTCGCGTCATGGCAGGGCGGAAGTCGTGCGGTACCGGTCCAGGTCGGCGGCCAGATCGGCGAACAGGTCGGCGTTGAGCCCGAACACCAGGTTCGCCTCGTCGATCACCGTGCGCCGCCGGCCCTCGTCGAGCGGCGCCGCGTCCAGCTTCGCCCGGTAGGCGTCCTTGAACGGCTTGGGGTGGGGAATGTCGTCGAAGATGTAGAACCGCAACCCGTCCCGGTCCAGCCCGTACGCGCGCTCGAGCAGGCGCCGGATGATCTGCCCACCCGACAGATCCCCCAGATACCGCAGGTAGTGGTGCGCCAGGAACACCTCCGGGCGCACCGCGGCCACCTGCTCGAGCCGCGCGACGTACCGCTCGGTCGCGGGCAGCGGCGCGATCGTCTCCCGCCACCGCGGGCCGAGCAGGAACGTCAGATCCGCCTCGAGCGCCGGAGTGCGCAGCAACGCGTCGTCCAGGAACGGCCCGGCGATCGGGTCACCCGCGTGCGAGCGGCCGACCCGTTCGAGCGTCTCGTAGACGAACCACGACTGCGCGAGCAGCGCCGCATACCCCTGCCGGGTGAGCCGGCCGGCCAGCAGTTCGGTGACGAACTGCGCGTTCTCGGTGTCGCTGTGCGCCTGCGCGGTCTCCCGGCGGAGCCGTTGCGCGAACCCCGCGGCCTCGATCGCGGTCATCGACCGGTCCCTCCTCGTGCCCGCCGTCCGGTGCCGGTGCACCGACCTCGACCACAGGCTAACCTAACTTCGTGGCGGGGTCGCGGGCCCGGGGGCCCGACGTCACGCACTGACGTCGTCGAGCGCCGCCGCGATCGCCGCCGGCAACTCCAGTTCCTCCGTCACCAGCACCCCGGTCAGCTGCGCCAGATCCCGCGCACCCACCACCGTCGACGCCACTCCCGTCCGGTCCCGCACCCACGCCAACGCCACCGCCAGCGGGGAGGTCCCCAGTCCGTCCGCGGCCGTCGCCACCGCCTCGACCACCCGCGCCGCCGGCTCGGTCAGATAGCTGCGCACCTCCTCGGTGTGCAGGTCGTCGGCGCCCCGCGAGTCCGCCGGGATGCCGTCGCGGTACTTGCCCGTCAACACCCCGCCCGCGAGCGGCACCGCCGCGAACACCCCCACCCCGTGGTGCAGGGCCGCCGGGATCAGCTCCTCCTCGACCCCGCGCGCGAGCAGCGAATACTCCACCTGCGTTCCCACCAGCGGTGCGTGCCGCGTCGCCACCGACGCGGCCGTCGCCAGCTGCCACCCCAGGTACCCGCGCACCCCCACGTACCGGGCCCGGCCGCTGGTCACCGCGAACTCCAGCGCCGCCGCCACCTCGTCGACCGGCGTCCGTGGATCCCACGTCGCCACCTGCCACAGATCGAGATGGTCGGTGCCCAGGTCCCGCAGCGTGCGGTCCAGCTGCGTGAGCAGACCCGCACGGGAACAGTCCACCCGCCCCGCCCCGACCTTCGAGGTGTCGATGCCCGAGCTGCCCGACACGACCAGCTGATCGCGCGGCACCACGTCGTCGAGCAGCTCCGCCAGGATCCGCTGCGCCACCCCGTCACCGTAGGCGGGGGAGGTGTCGACCAGGGTGCCACCGGCGTCGACGAACGCCGACAGCTGCGCCGCCGCCTCGTCCCCGTCCGTGCCGCGTCCCCAGCTCAGGGTGCCCAGGCCGAGCCGCGAGACCCGCAGCCCGCTCGCACCCACCGTTCTGTGTTCCATATCCGCCCGCGCCTCGTCACGATCCGACCGACGGGGTCGAGCCGCCGTCACCGCGACCGCCGCCCCTGACCCAGCACCCTAGTGCCGTGAGGCCGCGAAAACCGTTCCGCCGCGCCGCGTACCCTCGCCCAGGTGAAAATCGACCCCACCCCCGGCGACCGTCCCCACGAGCACCCGGAGGGCACCGCGTGATCGGCGAATCCATGACCTGGCTGCAGGCGCTCGTCCTCGGCCTCGTGCAGGGCCTGACCGAGTTCCTGCCGATCTCGTCCTCCGGCCACCTGCGGATCGTCTCGGAGATCTTCTTCGGCACCGACGCCGGCGCCTCCTTCACCGCCGTCACCCAGCTCGGCACCGAGGCGGCCGTCCTGGTCTTCTTCGGCAAGGACATCGTCCGGATCGTCGCCGCCTGGTTCCGTGGCCTCGCCCACCGCGAACACCGCAGCGACCTCGACTACCGCATGGGCTGGTACGTGATCGTCGGCACCATCCCCGTCGGCGTCCTCGGCTTCCTGTTCAAGGACCAGATCCGCACCGGCGCCCGCAACCTGTGGCTCATCGCCACCATGCTCATCGTGTTCGCCCTGGTCATCGCCGCCGCCGAACGCTACGGCCGCAAGACCCGCAAGCTCGACGAACTCACCCTCCGCGACGGCATCGTCATGGGCTCCGCGCAGGCCCTCGCCCTGATCCCCGGCGTGTCCCGCTCCGGCGGCACCATCAGCGCCGGCCTGTTTCTCGGCCTGACCCGCGAGGCCGCCGCCCGGTACTCGTTCCTGCTCGCCATCCCCGCCGTCGTCGCCTCCGGCCTGTTCAGCCTCCCGGACGCGTTCGAACCCGCCGGGGAGGGCCTCAGCGCCTCCGGCGCCCAGCTGTTCGTCGCCACCGCCGTCGCGTTCGCCGTCGGCTACGCCTCCATCGCCTGGCTGCTCAAATTCGTCGTCGACCACTCGATGTACTGGTTCGTCGGCTACCGCATCGCCCTCGGCACCCTCGTCCTGGCCCTGCTCGCCACCGGCACCATCTCGGCCACCTGAGGCCGGGACCCCGCCGGGCCCGCTCGTCGGGCGCCCGGCCCATTAGGCTGGCTTCATGACGGTCATCCTGCTGCGGCACGGGCGCTCGACGGCGAACACCGCCCGGGTCCTCGCCGGACGCACCCCCGGCGTCGAACTCGACGAGGTCGGCCACATCCAGGCCAAGGGCCTCGTCGCGCGGCTCGCCGGCCTCACCATCGCCGAGATCGTGCACTCGCCGCTGCTGCGCTGCCACCAGACGGTGACCCCCCTCGCCGCCGACCGCGGCCTGACCCCCCTCGTCGACGACCGCCTCGTCGAGGTGGACTACGGGCAGTGGACCGGCCGCGAACTCGGCGAACTCCTGCAGGAACCGCTGTGGAAGGTGGTCCAGCAGCACGCCTCGGCCGCCGTGTTCCCCGACGGCGAGGGCCTCGCGCAGGTCCAGGCCCGCGCCGTCACCGCCGTCCGCGAACACGACAGCCGCCTCGCCGCCGCCCACGGCGGTGACGTCGTCTGGATCGCCTGCACCCACGGCGACGTCATCAAGGCCGTCCTCGCCGACGCGCTCGGCACGCACCTCGACGGCTACCAGCGCATCGTCGCCGAGCCCGCCTCCCTCAGCGTCGTCCGCTACACCGAGACCCGCCCGTTCGTGCTGCGGGTCAACGACACCGGCTCGGACCTGTCCGGGCTCGCACCGCCCGCCCAACCGGCGCCCGCGCCCGGCGGGGAGGTCGCCCCCCGCGGCGGATAATGGGAGAGCGACACCGGATGGATACGACAACGAGGAGGTGCGATGGCCCGCGCGATACATGTCTTCCGGACCCCGGACCGGTTCGTCGCCGGCACCGTCGGTGAACCCGGCGACCGGGTGTTCTATCTGCAGGCCGTGCACGCCTCCCGGGTGGTGAGCGTCATGCTCGAGAAGCAACAGGTGCAGATCCTCGCCGACCGTATGGGCCTGCTCCTCGAGGAGGTGCACCGCCGCTTCGGCACCGACCTGCCCGAGGACCCGGACGTCGACATCAGTCCGCTCGTCACCCCCATCGACGCGGAGTTCCGCGTCGGGACCATGGGCCTGGGCTGGGACGCCGACAGCGGCAACGTCGTCGTCGAACTGCTCGCCGTCACCGAGACCGAGGTCGACGAGTCCGTCGTCCTCGACGACGCCGAGGAGGGCCCGGACGCCGTCCGCGTCTTCCTCACCCCCCAGCAGGCCCGCGACTTCGCCGCCCGCTCCGAACTCGTCGTCGCCGCCGGCCGCACCCCGTGCCCGCTGTGCGGCGAACCGGTCGGCGGCGGCCACATCTGCGTCCGCACCAACGGGTACCTGCGCACCGAGGGCTTCGACCCCGCCGCCTGGCTCGGCGAGGAGACCTGACCCGGTGGGCAGCCCCGACCTCCGCACCGTGCTCACGGACGGCGAACTCACCGTGGTCGGCCGCGTCGTCCACGCCAGCAACGCCACCCTCGTGTGCGACGCCACCCTCGGCGCGACCACCGTGCGCTGCGTGTACAAACCCGTCCGCGGCGAACGGCCCCTGTGGGACTTCCCCGACGGCACCCTCGCCGGCCGGGAAGTCGCCTCCTACCTCGTCTCCGAAGCCCTCGGCTGGGGCGTGATCCCCACCACCGTGCTGCGCGAGGGACCCTTCGGGACCGGCATGGTGCAGCAGTGGATCGACACCCCCGATCCCGCCGACCCGCCCGGCCGCCTCGACCTCGTCGACCTGTGCCCGCTCGACGCCGTCCCTCCCGGATGGCTGCCCGTCCTGCGCGCCCGCGACCTCGACGGCACCTACGTCGTCCTCGTCCACGCCGACGACCCGCGCCTGCAGCGCATGGCCGTGCTCGACGTCGTCCTCAACAACGCCGACCGCAAGGGCGGACACGCCCTCGAAGGCCTCGACGGCGGCGTGTACGGCGTCGACCACGGCATCTGCCTGCACCAGGAGAACAAGCTGCGCACCGTGCTGTGGGGCTGGGCCGGCAGCCCGATCGACCCGTCGCTCCTGGTCGACCTGGACAAACTCGCCCGCGAACTCGACGGCGAACTCGGCCGGCGGCTGGGCACCTACATCACCGCCCGCGAGGTCGCCGCCCTGCGCGGCCGCATCGCCGCCCTGCTCCGCCGCCCCGTCATGCCCCGCCCCGTCGGCGAGCGGCGCATCCCCTGGCCGGCGTTCTGAGGACCCGGCCTCCGTCCGGAGCGCTCTGCGCCCTCCACTAGGCTCGTGCGCATGCTGTCATGGTCCGACATCGCGCTCCCGTCCGTCCCCGGCCAGGGCCCCCCGCTGCGGCTCTACGACACCGCGGACCGCGCGGTCCGCCCCGTCACCCCGGGTCGCACGGCCACGATGTACGTCTGCGGCATCACCCCCTACGACGCCACCCACCTCGGCCACGCCGCCACCTACCTCGCCTTCGACCTGGTCCATCGGGTGTGGCGCGACGCGGGCCACGACGTGCACTACGTCCAGAACGTCACCGACGTCGACGACCCGCTGTTCGAACGCGCCGCCCGCGACGGCGAGGACTGGATCGTGCTCGGCATGCGCGAGACCGCGCTGTTCCGCGAGGACATGGAGGCGCTGCGCGTCCTGCCGCCCCGCGACTACATCGGCGCCGTCGAATCCGTCGGTGAAGTCGTCGAACTGGTCGAGAAACTCGTCGCCTCCGGCGCCGCCTACATCGTCGACGACGCCGAGTACCCCGACGTGTACTTCCGCGCCGACGCCACCGAGCAGTTCGGCTACGAGTCCGGCTACGACCGCGCCACCATGGAACATTTCTTCGCCGAACGCGGCGGCGACCCCGACCGCCCCGGCAAACGTGACCCGCTCGACGCGCTGCTCTGGCGCGCGCAGCGGCCCGGCGAACCGGCCTGGCCGTCCCCGTTCGGCGACGGCCGCCCCGGCTGGCACATCGAATGCGCCGCCATCGCCCTCAACCGGATCGGCAGCGGCTTCGACGTCCAGGGCGGTGGCAGCGACCTGATCTTCCCGCACCACGAGTTCTCCGCCGCCCACGCCGAGGCCGTCACCGGCGAGCGCCGCTTCGCGCGGCACTACGTGCACACCGGGATGATCGGCCTCGACGGTGAGAAGATGTCCAAGTCCCGCGGCAATCTCGTCTTCGTCTCCAAGCTTCGGGGCCAGGGCGTCGACCCCGCCGCCCTCCGCCTCGGACTGCTCGCCGGGCACTACCGCGCCGACCGCGCCTGGACCGATCAGGTCCTCGCCGACGCGCAGGCCCGCCTCGCCCGGTGGCGCGACGCCGCGGCCCTGGGCTCGGCCCAGTCCGCCGACGACACGATCGCTCGGCTGCGTCAGCACCTCGCCGACGACCTGGACACCCCGAAAGCCCTCGCCGCGCTGGACAGCTGGGCGACGTTCGCGGTCGAGCGCGGCGGCGACGACCCCTCGGCACCCGCGGCGTTCGCGGACGCCGTCGACGCCCTGCTCGGGATCCCGCTGCGATAGAGCGAATTTCGAGTGTGCACATCTCGTCGCGACACGCCGAGGCGTAACGACGAGATGTGCGCTGCGGAACTCCGGTGCCGGGCCGTAGGTCTCCGCCACCACCGGCACTCGCCGAAAAGGCCCCTGGCGGTGCGACTCGTGGACGAATCGCCCGCCGGCGGCGTCGTCGCGGCGCAATGTGGATCCATCGGACCGACCACGGCGAACAGACACTCCGTCCGCGTCACGCACTACTCGCACACAACGTCCGGTGAGTGCGGTCGTGGGCGGAGCAGGATTCGGTCCGCTTGCGTGCGCTCGGCACTCCGGGGGGTGCCTCCGGCCACTCGAATCCGGCGCGGCGGCACGGGCAGCGAACTGCTCTGCCGAGTTCGTCGTCAGGTCGCCAGCCGTACTCCTCGCAGTTGCCGCAGGTGGGTGGACGTTTCGGCCGCGGCGGGCGCAGTTCCTGCCAGGTCGGGATCCACGCCGCCGCCGAGCGGGCGGGATCGTGTGGTCGATGGCGTGCGAGTGCCGCGCGCACGAGCGCGTCGATGCCGTGGACGTCGACCGAGTGCGTGATTATCGAGGCCTTCTCCGCGGTGAGGGTGTCGAACCGGGCGGTGAGCCCGGCCCGGCGGCATGCCGCGGCCAGTGTCTCGATCTGCGGATGATGCGGCCGCTGCGCCGCCTTCGCGGCGCGGGCGGGAGGCGCCGGGCGCGACGCAGCAGGTTCATCTCTTGGTTCGAGGACGGTTCGGGTGACATGCGTGTCACCCCGTGGCCGCTCGACTGTCACCCCGTCGGGGGCACAGTTGTCGCCCCGTGCGCGGGAGCGGGGTGACGATGTGTCGCCCCGCCGCATCGCCAGGTTGTAGCAGGTGGGGCGACGGTCCTCGCGAGCGATGGTGGCGGCGACGCGCTGCTGGTCGCCGCGGGAGATGAGACCGAGCTGGACGAGGGCGGCAAGGCAGCGTTGCACCTGCCGTTCGCTCATCCGGGCGTAGCCGGCGAGGGTGCGCACGGATGGATAGGCGCCCTCGCCGTGCCGGGACGCGTGATTCGCCAGGCTGATCAGGACCACGGTCAGCGCCGGCGCCGACGGCATGCCGGGCGGCGTGGGGGAGGGGATCGCGGCGCGTTCAAGTGCCCAGATGATCGCTTCGATGCTCATGGCGTCACCTGCGCATGAGTATGCTGTCGCATGTTCGACTCCTTTTCAGTCGGACATCCGGCCCGTCGCGGTGGCAGTCGCGGCGGGCCTTCCTGTTGAGTTTTCGCACACGCGTTCGACCGCGTGTGGTTGATCATCTTTGCATCGGACCGGACGGGGGTCAACGCTCCGCCGCAGCTCGTCGGTCTGCCCGTTGCCGTGGATTCGGCAGCGCGCAGCGCCGACGACCGGGTGGCGACAGCATCCGTCGAATCCGGTGTGGTGCCGATCGATGCCGTAGTCGGGGGCCCTGACTCGGCGTCGGCGGGGCCTGCGGTCGGCGACGCCGCACCCCGGCACCGAGAGAATCCGAGCGCAGCGGAACCTAAAGAAAAACCGAACTTGGCGACCCTGCTTCCACAGCCCCGAAGCGGAACCCACCGTCCGGCGCATCGGAGCAGAGGGGGATGCGCCGCCTCCCGCATCGATCCGGGAGCGCCCGCACCCCTACGCGAACTCGAGCGCCCCCTCCACCACCGCCGGCACCCGCCGCGTGCCCGGCGACCCCAGCGCCGCCGCCAGATCCGACCCGTCGTGCTCGGCGAGCAACCCGCCCTCCGACCACACCAACAGCGTCGCCCCGACCGTGTGCTCGGCCACCGAATGCGCCAGATCGTAATGCGCGCACGCCGGCACCCCGGCATAGGTGATCCACAGGTCGTAGCCGGTCATGAACAGATCCAGATCGAACTGCACACTCAACCCCAGCAACTCCGCCCGCCCGTTGTCGTCCACCCCGGCGAACGCCTCGTCCAACGCCAGCAACCGCGGCGCCTGCGGATCCGCCGAATCCAGCATCACGTGCGCCGCCGCGAACAACGGCAGATGCAGCGACACCGACTGCTCACCCCCCGACAACGCCGAATGCCGCGCCACCGTCAACCGATCCTCCGTGCCGTCCGCGCCGATCAACCCGAACGAGAACACCCGCCACCGCCGGTAGTCCAGCGTCGTCGCCAGGATCTCCGGATACGACCGCTCCGGATGCGCCGCCCGCTCCGCCCGGATCCGCGCCGCGAAATGCGCCCGCACCCGCGCCAGCTCCTCCGGACCCAGCGCCGACACCTCCCGATCCAGCAGCCGGCACACCGCCCGTGCCTGATCGTCGAGATGATCGGCCAGCACCCATCGCACTCCCACCGTCGTCCCCGACGACATGCGCCGTTGCCGCATCTCCGTCCCCATCCGGGCGATCAGCTCCCGCGCGTCCTCGGTGCGCTCGTGGATCTGCTGCGCCAAGCCCGCCAACAGCGCATCCTCGAGGATGCGCCGCTCCGCGTCGGTCAACAGCAGCTCCTGCTCCCGCCGCGCCGCCCCGATCCGCACCGCGAACTCCGCCACCGACGAGAACCCCTGCTCGTCCTGCACCCGCACCACCGTCAACCCCTCCGGCGCATCCCACTGCAGCCGATAGTCCTGACCGGCCGCCGCGAGCTGACCGTCGAACTCCTGCAACGCCGCCGTCAACGCCGACCGGGCCGCCTTGCGGGCCCCGTCCCCGCCCTTGACCGTCGCCGTCGCCGCCGCCAGCGCCGCGTACAGCGCCCCCACCGCCGCGGGCACCGCAGGCACGTCCCCGGCCGCCCGGGTGAGCCGAGCCTGCTCCGGCGCCGGCCACTCCACTGCCGCCGACGGCCACCGCAGCTCCTCCGAGATCCCCAGCAGCGCCAGCACATCCGGCCGCGCATACGGCGCCAGCTGTGCCGCATCGGCCCGCGTCTCGGTCAACGCCGACCGCAGCGCCTGCTCCGCCGCGACATGCGCCGCCTCCGCCTTCCCGAGCCGTTCGACCGCCTCGTCGTGCGCGCGGCGCGCGGCGCGTTGCTCCGTCCGCGCCGCCTCGATCCGTTCGCGGGCCTGTGCGAGTTGCGCGTCGATCTGCTGCGCGTCGGCGCCCAACGCCTCACGCAGTGTCGCCAGCCGCTGCTGCTGTTGCCGCAGCGACTCCTCGGCCGTGACCGCCCGTTCGGCGGACGCACCGGCCGCCACCCGGGTGTCGTCGCGCCGCGCCTGCGCCTCCCGCGCCCGCTCGATCGCGGCCACCCGCTCCCGCCGGGCACGCAACAACACCTGGCCCTGCGACTCGAAGAACCGGATCGCCGCCGCCAGCTGCTCGAGCTCGCGGACCGTGTGCGGCGCCCGGTGCCGGGCCGCCACCGACCGCACCTGCCGCTCCTTCACGGAGCATTCGGCGATCACCTGATCGAGGTCCCGGTCCGCCGCGGCCGCCGCCTCCCCGGCGGTGCGCAACGCCCCCGCGCACTCACTGACCTTCCGCAACGCCGCAAGCACCGCGCCGGTGCGCGGCACCGCCGACGCGGCCCCATCCAGCCGCGCCAGCCGTTCGCCGACCGCCACCCGCGCCGACTCCGCGTCCGCCACCCGCGCCCGCACCTCGGCGATCTCCGCGTCGAGTTCGGCCGATCGCAGGCGCCGGCGACGGGCCCGCGCGGTCGCCCCGATGTACTCGGCCTGCGCCTTCGTGTACCGACCCAGCTGCACCCCCTGGCGGTAGCCGCCACGCTCGTCGACCGCCGGGCCGGTCTCGTCCGTCACCACGTCCGGCACCGCGACCGACGCCAGCACCTCCCGCACCCGCTCGGCCGGCACCCCGGTATCCGGTTCCACGACCAGCACGTCGGCCAACGTCCGGCCCACGGGCCGCTGCGCCGCCGGCGCCGGCACCAGCACCGCCGCCCCCGCGGGCACGTCTCCCGCCCCGCCGCACACCCAGCCCGTCAACAGGTTCGCCGCCTCCAGCGCCGCCTCGAGGCCCGCGGCCGCCTCCGCGCTCACCGCGTCCGCGAACCGCACCAGCCGCCACAGCGGCGCGCCCGACGTGCCGGTCCCCGAAGTCGACGCGGGGAACGCCGGGGGAGCGTCGTCGCGCTCGGCCTCGATCATGTCCCGCTCGGCCTCCAACAGCGCGATCCGCTCCCGTCCGTGCGTGATCTCCGCCTCCAGGCCACGGCCGCGGAACCGCAACTCCTCGACCACCGGCGCCGTACGCTCGGCCAGCACCGCCGCCGGTGTCGCCGCCTCGTCGTCGCCGGCCGCCGCGATCGCCGCAGCCAGCGCCTCGAACAGCTCCTCCGGCCCGTCGACCCCCGACCATGCGTCCCGATGACCGGTCCACCACTCCCGCAACAGGGTCGACGCCTCCGCGCGGGCCGACTCCACCGCCGCGTCCGCCGCGTCCACCGCCGCCCGGGCCGACTCGCGCTGCGCCCGGGCGCGCTCGGCCGCGGCCTCCGCCCGCACCCGCGCCGCCGACGCCCCCTCCGCGGCCGCCACCGCCGCCCGCACCGCGCGCACATCCGCGGCCCGCTCCTCCGCACACGCGGCGACCGTCGCCGCGATCTGGTCACCGCCGGTGTCCCCGCCCGGCCCCGCCCACTCGACACCCGCATCGCGCGCCGCCCCGGCGAGCGCGTCCTCGGCGCGGTGTGCCGCGGACGCCGCGTCCGCGGCCGCCTCCGCGGCCCGCCGCGCCTCCTCCTCACGCTGCGCCAGCTCCACCCGCGCGCGCTGCGCCTGCTCCGCCTGCCCGGCCGTGGTGCGCTCGAGATCCGCCACCACCTGCGCCAGATCGTCGAGCTGCTGCTTACCCTCGTACGCGCTCGACCGCTGCAGCGCCTCGAGCGTCGCGCGGGTCTGCTCGAGGTCCCGCTCCGCGACCTCGAGCCGCTCGAGCGTCAGCGCCCGCTCCACCCCGGCCCGCTCGAACGCCGCCACCGACGCCGTCCACTCCGACGTGCCGGCGTCGACCGCCGCCAGCCGGGCCCCCAGCCGGTCCACGTCGGCGCGAGCCTGCTGACCCAGGTAGGTCGTATACACCGCGACGAACCTCTGCGCCGCGTCGTCGGCCGCCGCCAACGACTCCAGTGTGCGGGACACCTCCTCCATGTCGGCGAACGACCGCGCCGCCTCGAGCACCAGCTGCTCGTCGAGCGGCCGCAACCCGTCGGTGAGCGCCTGCGACAACCCCTTCGGATCCAGATTCTTCGCCAGCTGCGGCCGGCGCAACGTCAGGATCAGGTTGATCAGCTGCTCGTAACGCTCGATCCCGAGCCCGAACAACCGCGCATCGATCGCCGCCCGGTAGTCCACCGGCCGGTCCGTGACCGCATCGGCACCGACCTCCTCGATCAGCTGCCGCCGCGTCAGCGGACGATCGGCCGCATCCAGCAGCGAGAAGTCCACACCGACCCGGCCGTCGACGACGAAATACCACCGCGTGACCTTGTCGTGGCCGCGCGCCGCGCGCATCCCGACCCCCACCGTCACCGCCTCCGGATCGTCCCGGCGCCCGCGGCAGAACTCCATCCACACATACGAATACGCACTGTCCTGCCCCTGATACAGCAGGTTGGACCGCATCGTGCGCTCCTCGCCGGCGAACGGGTTCAACCGCCGCGGCTCGATGCGACCGTCGAACACGAACGGGAACAGCACCTCGAGCGCCTTGGTCTTGCCCGACCCGTTGGGCCCCCGCAGCACCAGCCGACCGTCCGCGAACGAGAACTCCTGATCCCGGTAGTCCCACAGGTTGATGATCCCGGCCCGGGTGGGCCGGAAACGGGCACTGCTCACGACATCTCCGCTTCGTTCGAATCCTCGCCGGCCAGCGCGAGACGCGGATCGCGTTCGCGCACCGTCACCACCACCCCCCGGAACCGGGCCAGCGCCGGCAACGCCAGCACCCCGCCGGGCACCCGGGCCACCAGCCGCTGCCGCTCCAACACCGTCACCGCCGCCTCCAGCAGACCGGCCGGATCGGCCTGCCACTGCGCGGCGAAGGTACGACCGAACTCGTCGGCCAGCCGCGCCACCGTCTCCGCCAGCCAACTGTCCTCGACCAGCGGATGCGCCGGCGCCGGCCGCGACCCCGGGGGCGCATCCGCCGCAGCCGCGTCACCCGCCAGCGGCGCGAACACCCCGGCCGCCGGGATCGCGGCGTCCAATCCCGCCTCGAGCTCGGCCTCCGCGTCCACCGGCCGCGGCAACCGCACCGGTTCGCACCCCGGCTCCGACACCCGCGCGCAGATCTCCCCGGCCAGCAACAACGCCACCTGCGGAACCGTCCCCACCCCCGGAAACCGCAGATCCGACATCCGCCCCGACGAGTCCACCAGCGCGACGCCCTCCGCGCGGCGCTCGGCCACCAGCCCCGTCAACAGTTCGATTCCCGCGGTCGTGCGCGGCAGCGCCAGCTGCAGCCGCGCCTCGTCGTCGAGTTCCTCGGCATACACCACCGGCCGCTGCACCAGCGCCCGGCGCACCCGCCGCGCCACCTCCGCGGTGCCCACGCTCCGGTCCCCGTCGCGGCGGTCACCGGCGGCGAGCAGGCCCCGCACCGAATTCAGGTGCTGCAGCGCCCGCGGCGGCCGGAACAACGCCGCCACCACGGGCCGGTCGATGTCGTAGAGGGCCTCACCTCGCTCCGGGTCCGACACCCAGCCCCCGGCGTCGCCGTCCGCCAGCGCGATCGCCCCCCGCGCCGCCAGCCACGCCACCGCGTCGACGAACGCGTCCCGGTCCGTCGCCCGCTCGGGAGCCAGTTCGACCCCGGGCACCTGTCCCGCCTCGGACGCGACCTGCTCGGCCAGCTCCGACAGGGTGATCTGCCCACCCGCGCGGCCCAGCGCCGCCAGCGCCAGCGCCAGATATGCGTACCGGCGACGGTCGAAGGGCCGGTCGGTCACCGAGCGCGCCCCGCCCCCGGGATCGAGCCGGTCGGCGACGGTGAACAACCGCGCGGTCGTCTCGGTCACCTCGAGCCGGTACCCGAACAACTCGAGCAGGTCCTCCCGCAGCTCCGTCGCCCACCGGCGCAGCAGCGGCAGCGCGGCCCGGTCGGGGTATCGGGTGGTCACCAGGTGGTGCGAGAGGATCAGCCGTGCCGCCCGCTGGTAGGAATCCCGGTCGAGCGGCGAGATCCGCCGGGCGCTCACTGCACGCTCACCCGCAGCCCGTCCAGATGCAGCCGGCCCCGCGCCGTCCGGACCACCGTGCCCTCCGGGGCCGGGCTCAGCGTCAGCCGCACCCCGTTCTGGGTGCCCGTCGCACCCGGCACGGTGCCGCTGACCGGAACCCGCGCCGACAGCGCCGCGTCGAGCAGACCCAACAGCACCTCGGTCTCCGGCTCGGACAACTCCCGCTCGTCCACGCCGCCCGCCGCGAGGGAGCGTGCCGCCTCGGCCCGCGCCCGCTGCGTCGCCAGCTGCCGTTCCCGCAACCGCCGGACCCCGGATTCGTTGCGCTGCACCCGCGCCGGCGCTCCCGCCGACGGGGTGCGCCCGGTCTCGGCCAGCGTCCGGGCGATCGGCACGGGTGGCGCGTCCCACCACGACGTCGTCACCGGGACCGTCTCCGGGTCGGGATGCACGACGGAGAAGTGCCGCGGGCGGCCCAGGTCGAACACCGCGTCGAACAGCGCGTGCGCCGACTGCTCGTCCGGCGCGGCCGCGAACCAGGCGGCCAGGTGCCGCAGCTGCGATTCGCGGCTGACCCCGCCCCGGCGGGTCTCCGTCAATCGCCGCAGCAGCGCCAGCACCGCCGCGATCGCGCTCATCGTGCCGTCCCGGAGCCGCTCCGACTCGCTGGGCACGTCGGCGGCGCCGACGAACCACCGCTCGAGCCCACGCCACCGGGCCCGCCAGTCCGCGTGCCGCTCGGCCACGGACAACAGCATCCGCTCGTCGTGCGCGGCGGCGAACCCCAGCATGCGGTCGACCCCGGTCTCCCGCACCCGCGCCAGCGCCGCCGCGAGTTTAGGACCGTAGCGGGCCAGGTCGGTGCTGAACTCCCGCATGTGGGCCAGCACCGCATCCTTGTGCGCCAGGAACGACTCGGGTGTGACCTCGGTGGTGCGCACCAGGTCGCCGAGCATCAGGTAGAACCCGGCGGCCCGCTCGGCCATGTCCGACAACGTCGTGTCCAGCCGCGACAGTTTGCGGTAGACGAGCTCGCCGTCCCCGGCGTCGTTCGCCGCCGCCAGCTCGGTCAGGTCGGCCAGCAGATCCGCCAGGGCGAGACGCGACAGCGACGCGTCCTCGCCGCGCGCGCTCAGCACCTCCTCGACCGCCCGGAAGGCGTGGTAACCGGCCCGGCCGAACTGATACACGTAGTGCCGGTTGCGGTACTCGGCCAGCGACGCCGCCCGGGTGCCGTCGTAGCTGCGTTCGAGCACCCCCCAGGTGTGGAGCTGCTCGAGAAGGGGCGCCACGTCCTGGGCGGACAGTGCCGCCGCCGGATCCGTCGAGCCGGTCCGCTCGAGGATCGCCGCGACCTCGGCGGCGTGCAGCAGCACGACGTAGTTGGCCCGAGCGAGGTCGAAAGCCCGCAGCACCCAGAGGTATTCGGCCCGCTTCTCGGCCGTCGCGAACGAGAACAACCGGAGCCGGTCGTGCTGCACCCCGGGCCCCGGGTCGGTGTGCCCGGCGGGCGGCTGCGTTTCGTTCACCGTGACAGGGTAGGCGGGGGCGGCCCACGTGCCACGCAACCCCCGGTGCCGTGCGTGCCACACCCGGGACGGGAGGCGCCGCCGTGCCTCCCGTGGGCGTCCGGTCGTCGCCGGGGTCGGGAACGTCGCCGTTCGGTCAGCTCTCGGCCGGCGTCGTTTCCGTCGGGTCCGCCTCGCGGCGGGTCTCGGCCGCCGCGGCGTGTGCCGCGGCGAGGTCGCCCCGGAGCCGGTCCCGCTCGCCGCGCAGGTCGACGATCTCGGCCCGTAGTTCGTCGCCTCTGTCGCGGGCCGCGGTCTCGGCGGCCCGCGCGGCGGCCGCCGCGACGCGAGCCTCTTCGAGGGCGCCGCGCAGTTCCTCGACGCGGGCGCGTTCCGCGGTGAGATCGGTGTCGAGCCGGGCCACGGCCGCGGCGGCCGTGGCCGCCTCCTTCTCCGCCGCGGCGCGGGTGTGCGCCAGATCGTCACGCAGGGTCGCGAGCTCCGATTCGAGCCGGGCGAGCTGCTGTTGCTGCGTGGTGACGGTCGACCGGTACTCGGCGATCTCCGCGGCGTGCGCTGCCGCGGTGGCGTCGATGCCTTCCTGCCAGGTGCGCAGTGTGTCCGCGTGCTCCTCGGCCGCTCGTGTCGACTCGTCGCGATGCGCGGTCTCGAGGTCCCGGATCCGGGCGTCGTGCGCGGCACGGGCGTCCGCCAGCTCGCGGTCGACGGCCTCGACGGCGGCCTCCGCGTTGTCGCGGTCCTCGGTTGCCTGGGCGAGTTGCTCGCGCAGGCGGGCGATCCTGGCGTCCGCGTCCGCCTTCACCTTCGCCAGCTCCGTGGTGGCCCGGGTCATCTGCGCCTCGAGTGCGTCCGGGTCGGTGAGCTTGTCGACGGCCGCGGTGATCTGTGCGGCGACGGCGTTGTACTGCGCGAGCGACGTCGCGTTCAGGGTGCGGAGCGCGGCGACGGCGGACGCCAGGTTGGTGGCTGCTTCGGCCGGGCCCGGGGGAGTGGTCAGCTCGGCCACGGAGGCCGCCTCCCTCTTCTGCCGTTCGCGTTCTCGGTAGGCCCGGACCCGGTCTGCGGCGGACGCGTACTTGCGCGGCCGTCCCGGCTTCGGGCGCGCGTCGGGCATGCGTTGGTCGGGCATGGGTTGGTCGGGCATGCGCTGGTCCGGCAGGGAGTCGCCGGTGCTCGCTTCGCTCACGGATTCCTCATCTCGGTCGGTGGTTGCCGCCATATCTATCAGGGGGAGGGAGAGGCCAGGAGGCGTTAGTGGAATCGGCTGCCTACGGAATTCCTTGATTAGCCGAATCACTGCCCAGCTCTTTCTCGACCGAGCTCACCAGCCGAGCACACGAGGCGGGGGCCTTCCCGGCGGGCCGAATACGGGCCCCGGCGCGTCCTATGGGCCGCAGTGTACGTGTCTCAAAACGAAATGAATTACGAAACGAAATGAATGAGAAAAAATAATAGCAGTTAGATAGAGGTGCTATGCGGACGAAACTCGAAACGTTACGAAGACCCATCCAGTCGACCTCCGAAAGGGCGCATAGATTCGCATATATGCATGGATCGGGCATGATCGTCATAACCCCCTCTTATAGTGAGTCAGAACGCCGTGGGTGGGCGAAAAGCGGGGAGGGGTTCCGTGCCGGGGCTCAGCGGTGAACCATCGGCCCTTCCGTGCCCACACGGGAGCGGGAGATCTCTACGGATCGGACTGGCGCGGAACAGGTTTCGTGGCCGGACGGGCGCGAAGATGCGCTCGTTCACCCTGCTTGCCGAACAGGCTGAGGAACTCGACCGGTTCGGCACCGGCGGCGCCGAACCAGTGCGGCACGCGAGTGTCGAACTCGGCCGCCTCCCCGGGGGAGAGAACCAGGTCGTGCTCACCGAGGACGAGCCGTAGCCGTCCGTCGAGGACGTAGAGCCACTCGTACCCCTCGTGGGTCTGGGGATCCGGTTCCCCGCGGCTGCTGTCGGCGGGGAGCACCAGCTTGTACGCCTGGATCCCGCCGGCTCGCCGGGTGAGCGGCACCATGGTCATGCCGTGCCGGGTGACGGGACGCAGGTGAATGCGCGGGTCGCCCGTCGGCGGGGCGCCGACCAGTTCGTCGAGCGTCACCCCGTGCGCTCTGGCCAGGGGCAGCAGCAGCTCGAGCGTCGGTCGGCGGGTTCCGGACTCGAGTCGGGACAGGGTGCTCACCGAGATGCCCGTCGCCGCCGAGAGATCGGTCAACGTCGTCTCGCGGGTACGCCGCAGCGCGCGGAGCCGGGGTCCGACCGTCGCGAGCGCCTGGTCGAGATCGTCCATGCGGTAATTTTGCCATATCGGCAAATTATGTTGCCAGTCATTGCGGTCGGCACGCACAGTCGTCGTGGAGGTGGTCGAGATGAGCGACGTGCTCGGGTACGGATACGACGTGGTAGTGATCGGCGGGGGAGCCGCCGGGTTGAACGCGGCACTGATGCTCGCCCGCGCGCGACGATCGGTGGTCGTCGTCGACGCGGGTGCGCCGCGCAATGCACCGGCGACGGGTGTGCACGGGCTGCTGGGCCGCGAGGGGATCCCGCCGACCGAACTGCTCGAGCGCGGCCGGGGCGAGGTCCGCGGATACGGCGGTGACGTGGTGCGCGCCGGCGTGGATGCTGTCACCCGCAGAGACGGCGGGTTCGAGGTGGCGCTGTCCGACGGCCGGGTGACCCGGGGGCGTCAGGTGCTGGTGGCCACCGGAGCGGTCGACGACCTGCCCGACGTACCCGGCCTGCGGGCACGGTGGGGACGAGACGTGCTGCACTGCCCGTACTGCCACGGCTGGGAGGTCCGCGACCAGGCGATCGGCGTGCTCGCGAGCGGCCCCATGTCCGTGCACCAGGCCCTGCTGTTCCGGCAGTGGAGCGCCGACGTCACCTTCTTCACCCACACGGCGCCGGGGCCCGCCGCAGAGGAGGCGGAGCAACTGGCCGCGCGTGGCGTCCGGGTGATCGACGGTGAAATCGTGGCAGTGGAGACCGTCGACGACCGACTTGCGGGGGTACGGCTGCGTGGGGACCGGATGATCGCCCGGGAGGCGCTGGTGGTCGCGCCGCGGATGGTGGTGCGCGCCGATTTTCTCGCGCCCCTCGGGGTGCGGCCGGCGCAGCATCCGGCCGGGGTGGGAGAGCACATTCCGGCGGACGTGACCGGCCGCACCGACGTCCCCGGCGTCTGGGTTGCCGGTAACGTCACCGATCCCGTCGCCCAGGTGGGTGCCGCCGCGGCGGCAGGCGCGGCCGTCGCCGCCCGGATCAACGCGGGCCTGATCGCCGAGGAGACACGGCAGGCAGTCGAGGCCCGTCACGGTCGAGTCCCGGGCCGGTCGCACACGCCCGCGCGCTGACCGACGGGAACAGCTGCTGCCCCGGTGCGCCACACGGGTGCGTGCGTCGCACCCCCGAGCCGGGCACGACGCGCCGGCCGGTGTCGTCGACGCGAGGGGCGCGATCGACGCGTATCGTCCGTGCGCGAAGGGTCGGGCAGAGGAGTGGTGTCACCGTGACGAATCAGTTGCCCGGCAATGATTCCCCCGAGTCGCCACTGCCTGCGCCGGCGCTTCCCCCCGGTGTGGAGGAGGCGATGCGCCGGCTCCGCGCCAAGGCCGCATCGGAGAACACCCGCGCCGCCGTGACCAGCGACTGGAACAAGTTCGCCCGATGGTGCGACACCGTCGGTCACGTCCCCCTTCCGGCCGCGCCCGAACTCGTGGGCTGGTACCTGACCGAGAAGTCGGGCGAACTGCGACCCGACGGGCGGTGGGCGTACGCCCCGTCGACCCTCGCGCGATGGGTCGCGACGATCAACAAGATGCACGCCTTGGCGGGACTGCCGAAGCCGGGACACCACGAGGCCGTGCGAGACGTGGTGCGGGGCATCCGGCGGACCCGTGCGGCGCCACCGGCGCGCCGCACACCCCTGCTCACCGACGACATCCGGGCGATCGTCGGAGCGATGCGCACCGCCGCCACCGAGTGGCCGGATCGGGTAGCCGAGCGCCGCGACTCCGCCCTGCTACTGCTGGGGCTCGCCGGTGCGATGCGCCGGTCGGAACTGTCGGCACTGGCCATGTCCGATGTCGTCGCCCATCGGTCCGACGGGTTGTACGTGACGATTCGTCGCTCGAAGGCGGATCGGGACGCGCGCGGGCGCACCGTCACGCTCCCGTACGGCCGGGATCCGCAGACCTGCCCGGTGTGCGCCTACCGGCGCTGGCGCGAGGTGCTCGACGCATGGGACGCGGACGGTGGGGCGGCGGTGCGGGAGTTGGTGAGCGACGAGTGTGCCGCCGGCGACGAGCACTGCTGCCGCGGTGTCGCGCCGGGGACGGGGAGTGTGGAACGGCCGCTGTTCCGCACGATCCACCGCACCGGTGCCGTCGGCAGCGGCGCCCTGAGCGGGCAGTCGGTGCACTCGATGATCCAGCGCCGGGCGCGGCAGGCGGGGTTCGCGCCCGAGGTGGTTGCCACCTTGGGCGGGCACAGCCTGCGCGCGGGGTTCGTCACCCAGGCCGTCCGCAACGGAGCCACGACCCAGACGATCATGACGCAGACGGGGCACGCCGACGAGCGGATGGTGGCGCTCTACAGCCGCCAGCACGCCGGACTCGCCGGCAATGCCGTCACCGTGCTCGGCCTCTGACCACGGTCAGGTGCGCCCCACGGGCCGGCGCCACGCGCTCGGGTCGGCGGTGAGCGCCGCGAGCAGGTGTTCGGCGGCGTTCGGATTGCGGAACGGTCCGGCCAGCAGGTCCGCATAGACCTGGGACGGTGCCGCGAAGCGTAGTCCGTCGCGTCGCTCCATCCGCTCGAACACCACCGGCGACCACGGCGTGGCCACCACGACGTCGGCGCCGCGGTCGACCGGGCGCAGACCCAGGGCCTGGGCGAACGTGTCCGGGTCGTCGGCGTACACCTCGAGGACCTCGGCGCCTGCGTAGTCGGTGGCCCCGAGACCGGTGATCGCATAGCTCAGGTCGAGCGGTTCGGAGAGATCCGCCCGTACCGTGCCGATGCCGTCGGGCGCGGCGAATCCCCTTGTGACGCAAGGCTTACGGTCCGCAGCCCACGCGCGCAGCATCTTCTCCCAGTGCACCATCGTGATCGGGCCGCGCGGAATGCGGCGAATCAGTTCCCGTTCCCCGAGGACCTCGACGACGCGGTAGGTGGCGCCGGTGGAGGCACCGGAGAGCCGGATCAGTTCCGGTACGGACATCTCCCCGGTGAAGTCGGCGAGCGCCCGGACCACGCGTTCGGACGGTTCGCCGGTGAGCACGCCCGACGGCCGGCCGGGCCCGCGCCACGGGTCGGCGTCGGCGCCGCGGTTGCGCACCCACATCGCCGGCCGGGACGCGACGAGCGTGAGATTCCCGGTCGCGTCGGAGTACGAGATGCCGTGCTGATCGAGCTGGCGGCGGACCGGATCGGAGAGATAGTGAGCGCACACGAATCCGCGGTCGGACTCGGACAGTTCCGCGGCGATGCGCGCGACGTCTCCGCTGAGGACGCCGCGGGACGCGATGACCGCGTACGACACCGATTCGCCGTCGGGCGCGGTCACGAGGATCCGGTCGGGGGCCGCGGGGGAGCGGGGGCGGTCGGAGGTGACCGTCCAGCCCAGGGGCAGGCACGCCTCGACCACGGCGATGGCGCGGCGGTAGATGTCGATGGGCCGCTCCGGGCGGGGGCCCGTCGCGCTGTCGGCTGGTTCTGCGAGCGGTGCGGACGCGGTCATGTCCCCACCATAGGTAATCGGTACGACACGGAAGCCCAACAATTTGCGAACACTCGTTCTCGGCCCGCAGTGCAGGGGGGCGGAGCGGCAGGCGACGAGGCACAGAGTCTCGGAACAGCAGAATCCGGAGGCCGATGTTTCGCCCGGTCGGTCCCGAGCCGGCGAACCCATGTGAGGACGTCGAGGGTGGTGCGCAGTGGAGGCCGACTCGGCGGTCGCCCGGAACGACGGGAAATATTCCGAGCAATACGGAACATATAAAATTACCGAACCCTTCCTCACTCCCACGACAACTCGCCAACAAACAAAGCAAAGACCCCCGGGCGGCACCTGCGGACTACAGTCCGGGAGTGCCTGCGCCGCGTCCGAATCGCCCGTCTCGCCGGTCTGTGCTGATGTCGCTGGTGGCGGCGGCGATCGCTGTGTATGCCGGCGTACTCCTCCTGTTCGGGGTGAGTTCGCACGAACGGCGGGAGTGGCGGCCCGTGGAGGTGGCTGCCGACTCGGTGCTCGTGGTGGTGACGATGAAGTCGCTGCAGCCGACGGTCGACCGGGTGAATGCGGAGGTCACCATCTATCCCGGGGAGGCGTTCCTCGATGCGAACGGGGCCACGCTCGCCGTGCCGCTGAGTGTGCTGCTCGTGCCGGCTGTCGCGCAGTCGGAGTTGTTCTTCCCGGCTCACACCGTGCCTGTCGCCTACCCGGTGGAACTGCTGGCGCGGGGGCAGGCGATCCGCTGGCCGTTCGACGTCTTCGACGTCACGCCGGTCGTCGTGGAGGTCGACGTGGGGGAGGGAGCGGAGCGGGAGCCGGTGCCGTCGGCGGTGCTGATCGACGGCCGCATCGACGGGTGGTCGATCGACCGTAGAGCGGTCGTGGCGGCCCCGGAGCTCGGTTTCCCCGAGGGGGTGGACGGCACCGAGGTGGTGTTCGTGCGCACCGGGGGCACTCTGGTGTATGCGGCGATCCTGCTGCTGATGATGGTCGTCCTCGCGGTGCTCGCCGCGTTCGTCGCGGTGCAGACGTTCCGGCGGCGCCGGGCAGTCGAAACCGACATGCTCGCCTGGATGGCGGCCATGCTGTTCGCCGTGGTTCCGCTGCGAGGCATCCTGCCGGGTTCGCCGCCGATCGGGTCGTGGGTCGACGTGGCGGTGACCATCTGGGTGGTCACCGCCCTCGTCGCCGCGCTGACGCTGTACGTGTACTGCTGGTGGCGTGACAGCCACCCGTCGCTCACCCGACGGTGACGACGATCCGGCCGTCGTGCACCCGCGCGGGGTAGATGTGGACGGGGTCGATGCCGGGTGCGGTGCACCGTCCGGTGTCGAACCTGAACGCGTACTGGTGCAGGGGGCACACGACGAGGTCGGGGTCGATCTGGCCGTCGGCGAGCGGTCCGCCCCGGTGTGGGCACACCGCGTCCAGCGCCCGGACGGTGCCGTCGCCGAGCAGGAACACGGCGATCTGCCGTCCGCCCGCCGTGTAGGTGCGGCCTTCGCCCGGGGTCAGGTCGCTCAGCGCGCCTACCTCGTACTCCCGCGCGGTGGTCCGGCTTTCGGTGGTGGTCATCGGACCGGCACCTGCGGCAGCGGGAGCAGCGGCAGCGCGGGACGGAACTGTGCCGGCGACTTCGGGGCTGTCCGTTCGAGCCAGGGGTCCCGGTATGCCGCGACGGCGGCGCCGATGCGGTCGTCGAGTCCGGTCACGATGTCCTCCTCGTCTCGGACCAGCAGCGCCTGGAGCCGGTCGATGCCGACGCGGGGCACGAAGTCGTAGGTTCGCTCGAGCCATGCGGCGTTCTCGCGGTAGTACTGGATGAACCGGCCGGCCAGGGCCAGGACGTCGTCGCCGGACACGGGGCCGGCGAGCAGGTCACCCTTGCGGATGTGGGCGCCGGCGGCGCCGCCGACGTAGATCTCCCAGCGTCCGTCGCCGACCGCGACGACGCCGAAGTCCTTGCACAGCGCTTCCGAGCAGTTGCGGGGGCATCCGGCCACGGCGAGTTTCAGCTTGGCGGGTGTCTCGAGTCCCTGGAAGCGTTCCTCGAGGGCGATGCCGAGCGCGGTCGAGTCGCCGAGGCCGAAGCGGCAGAAATCGCTGCCGACACAGGTCTTGACGGTGCGGAAGCTCTTTCCGTAGGCGTATCCGGAGGGCATGTCCAGGTCGGCCCACACCTTCGGCAGGTCCTCCTTGCGGATGCCGAGCAGGTCGATGCGCTGGCCGCCGGTGACCTTGACCATGGGCACGTCGTACTTGTCGGCGACGTCGGCGATGCGCCGCAGCTGGTCCGGGGTGGTGACCCCGCCCTTCATCTGCGGCACCACGGAGAAGGTGCCGTCGCGCTGGATGTTGGCGTGGACGCGGTCGTTGATGAACAGCGCACCCCGTTCGTCGACCCAGTCCGGGCCCCACACGGTGCGCAGCAGCGACGCGAGCGGCATCTTGGCGGTGGCCTCCTCGCGGCCGCCGGGGGCGAGTTCGGCGAAGACCTGGGAGACCGCACGCAGGTCGCGGCGACGGATCTCGGCGATCAGGTCCGGCTTGGCGAGCGGGATGCACGGCACGTACCAGTTCGCGGCGGGGTCCGCGGCGAGGGCGCCGCCGGCGGCGCAGGCGACGATGTCGGCGACCAGGCTCTTGCACGAGCCGCAGCCCTTCCCGGCGCGGGTGCGGGCGCACACCTGCGCGAGGGTGCCGGCGCCGTCGTGGACGCAGGAGACGATGTCACCCTTGCTGACGCCGTTGCAGTTGCACACCTGGGTTTCGTCCGGCAGGTCGGCGGCGACGTCGGCGCCCTGCGGGTCGCCGAGGTCGAACAGCAGCGCCGCGCGGTCCGCGGGGATCTCGATCCTGCCGTCGAAGGCCTGGGTCAGGGTGGTGGCTCTGCTCACGTCGCCGAGCAGCATGGCGCCGACGAGCCGGTCGTCGCGCACGACGATGCTCTTGTAGATGCCGCTGCGCGGATCGTAGAACTGGACGAACTCGTCGTCTTCGTGTTCGGGTCCCTTGATGCCCATCGCGACGACGTCGATGCCGGCGACCTTGAGGGCGGTGCCGGTGCGCGAGCCCTCGTACGCGGCGTGGGGATTCGTGCCGGTGAGGTGCTCGGCGAGGACGACGGCCTGTTCCCAGACGGGTGCGACGAGCCCGTACACCTCGCCGCGGTGCTGGGCGCATTCGCCGACGGCGTAGATGCTCGATTCTTCCTCGCAGCGCATCTGGTCGTCGACGACGATGCCGCGTTCGACGACGAGGCCGCCGGCGCGGGCGAATTCGGTGTTGGGACGGATGCCGGCGGTGACCACGACCATGTCGGTGTCGACGACGGTGCCGTCGGCGAAGTGCACGGCGGTCACGGCGCCGCGGTCGTCGCGCAGGACGGCGGTGGTGCGGGTGCCGGTGTGCACGGTGATGCCGAGTCGTTCGATTTCGGTGCGCAGTACCCGGCCGCCGCGTTCGTCGAGCTGCTGGTTCATCAGGTGGGTGGGCGAGTGCACCACGGTGACGGTCAGGCCCTGGGTGCGCAGCCCGTAGGCGGCTTCGAGGCCGAGCAGGCCGCCGCCGACGACCACGGCGCGGACGTCGTCGTGGGCGTCGGCCATCTGCAGCATGCCGTTGGTGTCGGCGAGGGTGCGGAAGCCGAAGACCCCGCGACCGAGCCGTCCGTCCGGTTCACGCAGCCCGTCCATGTTGGGGAAGAAGGTGTTCGATCCGGTCGCGACGACGAGCAGGTCGTAGGGGACCTGCCGGCCGGACTCGCACGTGACGGTCTTGCCGAAGCGGTCGAGACGGGTGGCGCGGTCACCGGCGTACAAGGTCACGCCGTTCGCGCGGTACCAGCTCATCGGATTGAGGACGAGGTCGTCGTCGACGTCGGCCTCCCCGGCCAGCACGTGGGAGAGCATGATCCGGTTGTAGTTGCCGTACGGCTCGTCGCCGATCATGGTGATGTCGAACTGGTCCCGGCCGCCGCGCGCGAGGATCTCCTCGACGGTGCGGGCGCCGGCCATGCCGTTGCCGACGACGAGCAGGCGCCGACGCGGGCCGTGGTGGTGCGACGCGGTTGGGGTCATGCGTCCAGGGTTGCCGGGGGCGGTGACGGCTCGGCGGCACCGGGGTTACGCGGCGGTCAGGAAGTGCTCACCGCCGCCGGGGTGAGGATGTCAGCGGGAGGGGGAGTCGCGGCGCGGCATCGCCAGCGGGGCGACGACGGCGAGCACGAGGGCGGGCACGACGAAGCTCGCGACCGGGGCGGCGGCGTAGAGGGGGGTCAGTGCCAGCGGGGCGACGGCGCCGCCGGAGAACCGGAACGCCTGCACCACCGAGACGGCGCCGCCGCGGTTGCGGCCCGAGGAGCCGAGGACGGCGGCGTTGACCCCGACGAGCACACACTGGGAGGCGATGCCGGCGACGAACCACGCGGCCGCGACCAGCCACAGCAGTCCGGCGGTGCCGACGACGACGACGAGACCGGCGCCGGCGAGAGCGCCGAGCAGCACGGTGCGACGGGCGCCGATGCGGTCGATGAGGGTGCCGACCCGGCGGGCGGTGAGGATGCCGGCGACGCCGAAGCCGGTCAGGAGCAGGCCCCGTTGCGTGGGGGTCAGACCGAAGACGTCCTCGGCGCGGAAGGCGAGCAGGAAGTTCAACCCGCCGAGGGCTCCCCAACCGAGCAGGGCGACGACCCCGATGCGCACCACGTCGGGGCGCAGCGCGTCGCGCAGCCGTGGCGGGGCCTCGCCGGTGGGCACGGTCAGCTGCTCGGGCAGGCCGATCACGGCGAGGACGGCGGCCGCCGCGGCGATCACGACGAACGCCCACCGCCAGTCGACCTCGGCGGCCAGCCCCCCGACGAGCGGGGCCGAGGTCTGTCCGGCGGCCTGCATCGCCCCGAACAGGCCCAGGGCGCGGCCGAGGCGGGCCCGCGGGACGAGCGCGGCGAGCGCCGCGAGCAGCAGCGGGGTGGTGAAGGCGTTGGCGACGCCCTGCAGGGCCCGGGATGCGAGCAGCAGCCCGAGGGTGGGGGCGAGCGCGGACGCCAGCGACGCGACGGCGTAGACGATGTACGCGGTGCGGACGGTGCGGACCCGTCCCCACCGTGCCCCGAGGGTGCCGGAGACGAGCATGGTCAGCGCGAACGGTCCGAGGTAGGCGGTGAGGGTGCTCGCGGCCGCGCCGGCGCTCACGCCGGTGGAGGCGCCGATCTCCGGCAGCATCGACGCCACGACACCGCCGCCGAAGGGTCCGAGGAATCCTCCGGCGTAGAGGGCGGCACGCGGCAGCGAGGCGCGTGCCGCCCTCACTGGGTGAAGCCGCCCGGGCCTCGTCGCCGCAGGTAGCGTTCGAACTCGGCGGCGAGGGCGTCGCCGTCGATCTTGGCGATGACCTCGGAGATGTCCGATTCGGCGTCGCCGCGTTCCTCGAGGGCGCGGACGTATTCGGCGATCTCCTCGTCGTCCTCGGTCATCGCGGTGACGGTCTGTTCCCATTCCTCGGCGAGGACCGGCAGTTCGCCGAGCGGGACCTCGAGGTCGAGGACGTCTTCGACGCGGCGCAGCAGCGCGACGGTGGCCTTGGGGTTCGGGGGTTGCGAGACGTAGTGGGGGACGGCGGCCCAGAACGACACGGCGGGCACGCCGGCGCGGACGCACGCATCCTGCAGGACCCCGGCGATGCCGGTGGGCCCTTCGTACCGCGAGCCTTCCAGGTTGAAGCGTTTGGCGGCGTCGGTGCTGTAGGCGGTGCCGGTCACGGGGACGGGCCGGGTGTGGGGGGTGTCGGCGAGCAGGGCACCGAGGATGACGACGGTGTGCACGCCGATCTCGTCGGCGAGTTCGATGATGGCGTCGCAGAAGCTGCGCCAGCGCATGTTGGGTTCGATGCCGCGCAGCAGCACGACGTCGCGTGTGCTGCCGGGCGGCGAGCACACCGACAGGCGGGTGGCGGGCCATTCGATCTCGCGGGTGACGCCGTCGACGAGACGCACCATGGGGCGGTTGACCTGGTAGTCGTAGTAGTCCTCGGAGTCCAGTTCGGCGAACGGTTCGGCGTCCCAGATGAGCTCGAGGTGTTCGACGGCGCCGCTGGCCGCGTCACCGGCGTCGTTCCACCCTTCGAATGCGGCGACCAGCACCGGGTCACGCAGGGTCGGCACGTCCGGTTCCGGGGTCTCGGCGAACTCGCTTGCACTCACCTGTCCAGCCTACGGCGAGAGCCGGACGGGCCGCCCACTAGTCTGGAACGCATGTCCACCCCATTGCACTCTGCCTTGCTCGATGCGCTCTCGCAGCGCGTTGTCGTGGGAGACGGGGCGATGGGCACGATGTTGCAGGCCGCGGATCTGAGTCTGGACGACTTCCGCGGCCTCGAGGGGTGCAACGAGATTCTCAACGACTCCCGGCCCGACGTCATCCGGGGAATCCACCGGGCGTACTTCGAGGCGGGAGCGGATGCCGTTTCCACCAACACCTTCGGTTGCAACCTGCCCAACCTCGCCGACTACGACATCGCCGATCGCATCCGGGACCTGTCCGAACGCGGCGCCCGCCTGGCCCGGGAGGTGGCCGACGAGATGGGTCCCGGCCCGGACGGCATGGGACGGTTCGTGCTGGGCTCGATGGGTCCGGGCACGAAGCTGCCCACCCTCGGTCATGCCCCGTTCGCCGTGTTGCGTGACGCCTACACCGAGTCCGCGCTGGGCATGCTCGACGGCGGCGCCGACGCCATCCTCGTCGAGACCTGCCAGGACCTGCTGCAGGCGAAGGCCGCGATCGTCGGTAGCCGCCGCGCGATGGAGCGGTCCGGTCGGCGCATTCCGATCGTCACCCACGTGACGGTGGAGACGACCGGCACGATGCTGCTCGGCAGCGAGATCGGGGCGGCCCTGACGGCGCTCGAGCCGCTGGGCATCGACCTGATTGGGCTGAACTGTGCCACCGGCCCGGAGGAGATGAGCGAGCACCTGCGGCATCTGTCCAAGCATGCCCGGCTGCCGGTGTCGGTGATGCCGAACGCGGGCCTGCCGGTGCTCGGGGCCAACGGCGCCGAGTACCCGTTGACCCCGGAGGAACTGGCGCAGGCGCTCAGCGGGTTCGTCGCCGAGTTCGGGCTGGCGCTGGTCGGCGGCTGCTGCGGCACCACCCCCGAGCACATCCGGCAGGTCGCCGAGGCGGTGCGCGAGACCGAGCGCGCCGAACGCGCTCCCCGGCCGGAGCCGGGCGTGTCGTCGTTGTACTCGGCGGTACCGTTCGAGCAGGACTCGTCGATCCTGATGATCGGCGAGCGCACCAATTCGAACGGGTCGAAGGCGTTCCGGGAGGCGATGCTCGCCGGGGATCATCAGAAGTGCCTGGACATCGCGAAGGATCAGATCCGCGACGGCGCGCACCTGCTGGATCTGAACGTGGACTACGTGGGCCGCGACGGCGCCGCCGACATGGCGGATCTGGCGAGCCGGCTGGCGACGGCGTCGACGTTGCCGATCATGATCGATTCGACGGAGCCGGACGTGATCCGGGCCGGTCTCGAGCATCTCGGGGGCCGGTGCGCGGTGAACTCGGTGAACTACGAGGACGGCGACGGCCCGGGTTCGCGGTTCGAACGGATCATGCAGCACGTGGTCGAGCACGGTGCCGCGGTGGTCGCGTTGACGATCGACGAGGAGGGTCAGGCGCGTACCGCCGAGCACAAGGTGCGCATCGCCGAGCGGCTGATCGCGGATCTGACCGGCAACTGGGGCCTCGGCGAGGAGGACATCGTCGTCGACGCCCTGACGTTCCCGATCTCCACCGGGCAGGAGGAGGTCCGCCGGGACGCCATCGAGACGATCGAGGCGATCCGCGAGATCAAGCGCCGGCATCCGCGGGTGCACTTCACCCTGGGCATCTCGAACGTGTCGTTCGGACTGAACCCGGCGGCGCGGCAGGTGCTGAACTCGGTGTTCCTGCACGAGTGTGTGCAGGCGGGGCTGGACACGGCGATCGTGCACGCGTCGAAGATCCTGCCGATGGCGCGGATCCCGGACGAGCAGCGCGAGACGGCGCTGGACCTGGTGTACGACCGGCGGCGCGAGGGATACGACCCGCTGCAGAAGCTGATGGCGCTGTTCGAAGGGGTGTCGGCGGCGTCGTCGCGCGAGTCCCGCGCGCAGGAGCTCGCTGCGCTGCCGCTGTTCGAGCGGCTCGAGCGGCGGATCGTCGACGGCGAGCGCAACGGGCTCGAGGCGGATCTGGACGAGGCGATGCAGACGACGCCGCCGCTGGCGATCATCAATGACACGCTGCTGTCGGGGATGAAGACGGTCGGGGAGCTGTTCGGCTCGGGGCAGATGCAGCTGCCGTTCGTGCTGCAGTCCGCCGAGGTGATGAAGGCGGCGGTGGCGTACCTCGAGCCGCACATGGAGTCCACCGGCGACGAGGGCAAGGGCCGGATCGTGCTGGCCACCGTCAAGGGCGACGTGCACGACATCGGCAAGAACCTCGTCGACATCATCTTGAGCAACAACGGCTACGAGGTGGTCAACCTCGGCATCAAACAGCCGATCGCGACGATCCTGGACGCGGCCGTGGACAAGAACGCCGACGTGATCGGCATGTCCGGGCTGTTGGTGAAGTCGACCGTGGTGATGAAGGAGAACCTCGAGGAGCTCAATCACCGCGGGGTGGCGCAGCGGTTCCCGGTGCTGCTCGGCGGTGCCGCGCTGACCCGCTCGTACGTCGAGAACGACCTGGCCGAGATCTACGACGGTGAGGTGTCCTACGCGCGCGATGCGTTCGAGGGGCTGCATCTGATGGACCGGGTCATGGCCGTCAAGCGCGGCGAGGGCCCGGCGCCGGACAGCCCGGAGGCGGTCGCGGCGAAGGAGAAGGCCGCCGAGCGCAAGGCGCGGCACGAGCGGTCCAAGCGGATCGCGGAGAAGCGCAAGGCCGCCGAGACGCCGGTGGAGGTGCCGGAACGCTCCGATGTGGCCGCCGACCTCGAGGTGCCCACCCCGCCGTTCTGGGGCACCCGGTTGGTCAAGGGGGTGGCGCTGGCCGACTACGCGGGCCTGATCGACGAGCGGGCGCTGTTCCTGGGACAGTGGGGGCTGCGCGGGCAGCGCACCGGGGACGGGCCGACGTACGAGGAGCTGGTGGAGAGCGAGGGCCGGCCGCGGCTGCGGTACTGGCTCGACCGGTTGTCCACCGAGGGGATCCTGGCGCACGCCGCCGTGGTGTACGGGTACTTCCCGGCGGTGTCGGAAGGCGACGACGTGGTGGTGCTGGCCGAGCCGCATCCGGACGCCGCCGAGCGGTACCGGTTCACCTATCCGCGGCAGCAGCGCGGCCGGTTCCTGTGCATCGCCGACTTCGTGCGGTCGCGGGCGGACGCGCGGGCGAAGGGGCAGGTGGACGTGCTGCCGTTCCAGCTGGTGACGATGGGGCAGCCGATCGCGGACTTCGCGAACGAGTTGTTCGCGGCGAACTCCTACCGGGACTACCTGGAGGTGCACGGCATCGGCGTGCAGCTGACCGAGGCGCTGGCCGAGTACTGGCACCGGCGGGTCCGGGAGGAGCTGGTGCTCGCCGGCGGTCACAACCTGGCCGAGGAGGATCCGGCGGACGTGGCCGAGTTCTTCAAGCTGGGCTACCGCGGGGCGCGGTTCGCGTTCGGGTACGGGGCGTGCCCGAACCTCGAGGACCGCATCAAGCTGGTCGAGTTGCTCGAGCCGGACCGGATCGGGGTGGAGCTGTCGGAGGAGCTGCAGCTGCATCCGGAACAGTCCACCGACGCGTTCGTCCTGCATCACCCGGAGGCGAAGTACTTCAATGTCTAGCGCGGTGGCCACGTCGACGCTGCGAGCGGTCCTGTGGGACATGGACGGCACGCTGCTCGAGTCGGAAACGTTGTGGGACATCGGGATGCGGGAGTTGTCGCTGCGCCTGGGCGGGCCCATGACGGACGAGACACGGCGGGCGACGATCGGGGCGTCGAGCGCGTTCGCGTTGCGGACGGTGTTCGAGTCGCTCGATCTCGTCCCGGACCCCGACGCCCTGGCCGCCGCGAAGGCGTGGCTGTACGGGCGCATGGGGGAGCTGTTCGCGCAGGGCCTGCCGTGGCGGCCCGGGGCGCGCCGGACGCTGGGGGCGGTGCGCGCCGCCGGGCTCGGGTCCGCGCTGGTGACCAACACCGACCGGGCGTTGTGCGAGTTCGCCCTGGACACGTTGGGGCGCGAGCACTTCGACCATTCGGTGTGCGGCGACGAGGTGCCGGCCGGCAAGCCGGACCCGGCGCCGTACCTGCGGGCGGCACAGCTGCTCGGTCTCGATCCGGTGCACTGTCTGGCGGTGGAGGACTCGCCCACCGGGGCGGCGGCCGCGGAGGCCGCGGGCTGCACGGTGCTGGTGGTGCCGTCGTTGACGGAGGTGCCCGGCTCGCCGCGACGGGTGTTCCGGGAGAGTCTGGACGGGCTGACCGTCGCGGACCTGCACGCGCTGCACCTGCCCGGAGCGTACTGAGGTGGCGATCCCGAAGATCGTGTTGTTCTACCGGTTCACCCCGCTGGCCGATCCGGAGGCGATCCGGTTGTGGCAGCACACCCTGGCGGCGTCGAACGGGCTCACCGGCCGCATCCTCATCTCCGAGCACGGCATCAACGCCACCGTCGGCGGCGACATCGCCGCCGTGAAGCGGTACGTGCGCGGCACCCGCGCGTACGCGCCGTTCGCCGACGCCGACATCAAATGGTCGGACGGGACCGGGCGGGACTTTCCGCGCCTGTCGGTGCGGGTGCGGCCGGAGATCGTGACGTTCGGGGCGCCGCACGAGGTGAAGGTCGACGAGCACGGGGTGGTCGGCGGTGGTGTGCCGCTGTCGCCGCACGGGCTGCACGAGTTGATCGGCGAGCGCGGCGACGAGGTGGTGTTCTTCGACGGACGCAACGCGTTCGAGGCGCAGATCGGCCGGTTCCGTGGGGCGGTGGTGCCGGACGTGGCGACCACGCGCGAGTTCGTGTCGGTGCTCGACAGCGGCCGCTACGACCATCTCAAGTCGCGGCCGGTGGTGACCTACTGCACGGGCGGGGTGCGCTGCGAGGTGCTGTCCGCGTTGATGCGCAACCGCGGGTTCGAGCAGGTGTATCAGCTCGACGGCGGCATCGTCCGCTACGGCGAGACGTTCGGCGACGACGGGCTGTGGGAGGGTTCGCTGTACGTCTTCGACGGCCGGATGAACGTCGAGTTCTCGGACGCGGCGGCGGTGCTGGGGCGGTGCGCGGTGTGCGGGGCCCCGACCTCGCGCTACCGCAACCACCCGGACATCAACGGCCGGGAGCTGAGCCTGGTGTGCGAGGCGTGCGTGCCGGACCCGGCCGGGCCTTGACCGTGGCCGCGCCGCCGCTGCCGGTGCGCGACGGTCTCGGCCCCGATCGGCTGCGGCTGCCGGTGACCGATCCGGCCCGCACGATCCTGGGGTTCCTGCACCGCGCCGAACCCGGTGAGGACTGGCAGCGCCACGTCGCGGCCGGGGAACTCGTCGACGAGCACGGCCGGCCGGTGACCGAGGACACCGGCTACCAGCCGGGCCGGTTCGTGTACTTCTACCGCGAGCCGCCGCCGGAGGTGCCGGTGCCGTTCCCGGTGACCGTCCTGCACCGCGACGAGGGGCTGGTCGTCGTGGACAAGCCGCACTTCCTGGCGACGATCCCGCGGGGCGCGCACATCCGGGAGACGGTGGTGGTACGGCTGCGCCGCGAACTCGGTCTGCCGGAGCTGGTGCCGGTGCACCGTCTGGACCGGATGACGGCGGGCGTGCTGCTGTGCACCGTCGACCCGGCGTTGCGGGGGCCGTACCAGCAGCTGTTCGAACGGCAGCGGGTGCGCAAGGTGTACGAGGCGATCGCCCCCTACCGGCCCGGACTCGAGTTCCCCCGCACGGTGCGCGGCCGCATCCGGAAGCGGCACGGTGAGCTCACGGCGGTGGAGGAGCCCGGCGAGGCCAACTCCGAGACGTGGATCGAGTTGGTGGAGCGGCGCGGCGCGCTGGCCCGGTACCGGCTCCATCCCCGGACCGGGCGCACCCACCAGCTGCGGCTGCACCTGAACTCGCTGGGCGCGCCGATCGTGGGGGACAACTTCTATCCGCGGCTGCGGCGCCGCGCGCCGGACGACTTCTCCGATCCGTTGCGCCTGCTGGCGCGGACCGTCGAGTTCGACGATCCGCGCACCGGGCGGCGGCGCCGGTTCGACAGCGGCCTCACCCTCGGGTTCTGACGGTCCGGCGGGGGACACTGGGTGCGGGAGCGTGCCGCGGTCATGAAACAATGAACCCCCGTGAAGACCTTCGATTCCCTGTTCGCCGAGCTGTCCGAGCGTGCCGTCACCCGTCCCGAGGGGTCCGGCACCGTCGCCGCCCTCGACGCCGGGGTCCATGCCCAGGGCAAGAAGGTGATCGAGGAGGCCGGCGAGGTGTGGATCGCCGCCGAGTACCAGAGCGACGAACAGCTGGCGGAGGAGATTTCGCAGTTGCTGTACTGGGTGCAGGTGCTGATGGTCGGCCGGGGACTGAAGCTCGAGGACGTCTACAAGCACCTGTGACGGCGCGCCGCCGGGCCGTGGCCCGTGGCCGGCCGTCGTGCCCGCGAGACCTCCCGCACGTTTTCCCGCCCCTTGCTGTTCGCACCGTTGCCGAAAGGACCGTCCATGCTGCGCGTCGCAGTTCCGAACAAGGGCTCGCTGTCCGAGTCCGCCGCCGAGATCCTGCGTGAGGCCGGATACCGGCGCCGCACCGACTCGCGCGATCTGACCGTCATCGACCCGGTCAACGACGTCGAGTTCTTCTTCCTGCGCCCGAAGGACATCGCCATCTACGTCGGGTCCGGCGAGCTCGATCTGGGGATCACCGGCCGCGATCTGGCGTTGGATTCGGCGGCGCCGGTCACCGAGCGTCTCGCGCTGGGTTTCGGGTACTCCACGTTCCGGTACGCCGCGCCCAGGGGCCGGGACTGGAAGGTCGAGGATCTGGCCGGTCTGCGGATCGCCACCTCGTATCCGAATCTGGTGCGGCGGGACCTGGCGGCGCGGGGGATCGAGGCGACGGTGATCCGTCTCGACGGTGCGGTGGAGATCTCCATTCAGCTCGGCGTCGCCGACGCGATTGCCGATGTCGTCGGCTCGGGCCGGACGCTGCGCCAGCACGATCTGGTGGCGTTCGGGGAGTCGCTGTGCGACTCGGAGGGTGTGCTGATCGAACAGGAGGGCGCGAGCCGCGGGGATTCGGCGCGCAATCAGCTCGTCGCCCGCATCGAGGGCGTGGTGTTCGCGCAGCAGTACGTGATGCTCGACTACGACTGCCCCAAGCCGGTGCTCGACGAGGCCGTGCAGATCACGCCGGGGCTGGAGTCACCGACGATCTCCCCGCTGGCCGACGATTCGTCGGTGGCGGTGCGGGCGATGGTGCCGCGCAAGGGTCACAACGCGGTGATGGATCGGCTCGCCGGGATCGGGGCGCGGGCGATCCTGGCCACGGACATCCGGTCGTGCCGCGCGATGCGCGGCGTCGAGTAGCCGCGGCCGAGCGCCCGGCGCGTCAGCGCCCGGGGCAGGTGCCGGGGGCGGCGGTGCCGGCGAGACGCTGTTCGGTCCAGGTGAGCAGGTCGGGTACGAGCGGGGAGTCCTCGGCGACGAGCCCGAGGTGGTCCCGGCCGGGATAGGTGCGGTAGTCCAGGGCCCAGTTCTCGGCGCAGCGGTCGCGCACGTAGCCGTCCTGCACGGCGGCGGTGACGAGGGAATCGGTGGCGCCCTGCGCGAGCAGGACGGGCACGGCCATCGTGCCGGTGGGGACGTTCTCCGCGAGGCGGCGGCCGAGGGGTCCGGTAGTGGGGTCGGTGCGCAGCACGGATCGGTCGCGACTGAGCGAGAGTGCCGACAGGACCGAGACGTAGACGGCGGGTTCGGACAGGCACCTCGTCGCCATCTCGCGCACGAGGGTGCGGGCGGCGGGCCCGACGTAGGTGTCGCCGTCGACGTCGTCGTAGACCGCGGTGTAGGCGGCGAGGACGTACGAGGCGAACACGCTGCCGCCGGGAACGGTGTCGAGTCCGGTGGTCAGCGCGACGGTGTCGCTGGCGGGGGCCATCACGGCGATCCCGGCGACGGGTGTGTCCGGGGCGTAGGTGGGGGCGAGCAGCCCCGCCCACAGGGCCGCGTGCCCGCCCTGCGAGTGCCCCCACACGACGGTGCGGTCGGCGAGGTCGAGGTGGTCGAGCTGGTGGGCTGCGCGCACAGCGTCGAGCACCGAGCGTCCTTCGCCCTGCCCGATCAGGTACGGGTGCGGGCCTGCGGTGCCCAGGCCGACGTAGTCGGTGGCCACCAGAGCCCAGCCGCGGTCGAGGAGCGCGGACTCGGCGGGCAGGGCGCCGGCGCCGAGCGGGTCGTCGAGGAGGGTGGGCGCGCAGGGTTCGGCGAAACCGGTGGTCCCGTGGGCCCAGGCGATCACCGGTCGAGGTCCGGGCGGGGCGTTCTTCGCGACCACGACCAGGGCGCTGGCCACGGCGGGCTGGTTGTCGTCGCGGGTGGTGGTGTAGAGGATGCGCCAGGCCTCGGCGCCGTCGGGGACGGCGCGGGTGAACGGTTCGGCGCGCAGCAGCGCGCCGGGATGATCGGGCATCCGGTGCGGTGCGGTGTAGAACGCGTCGACGACGGGGGAGCCGGCGCGCAGGCGGACCGCGACGCCGGCTGCGGCGACGGCCACGAGCAGCGCGAGAACCGCCACGGCCGGTCGCCGGTACCGGGCCGGGGTGCGGCGGGGCGCCGTCGGGGTGGGGCCGGGGGTGCGGTCGTCGAGGGCGGCGAGTCCGTCGCCGATGCGGGTGAGGCCGAAGAACACGGTGCGGATGCCGAACAGGAAGGCGACGACGAGGACCGTGACGTCGGGCCAGCGCCAGGCGAGGACACCGAACACGATGTCGGCGAGGCCGAGGACTGCGGTGGTGAGTCGCTCGTCGAGGTCGCCGCGGGCGGCGCGGGCCAGACGCAGGGCGCCGCCGACGACGAGGGCGAGCGCGACGGCGGGGGCGAGCAGATCCAGGGTCCGGCCGAGCCAGGCGAGGACGACGATGCCGAACCCGATCCAGGCGAGGGCAGTGGCGATGGCCGCCGCACCGGCGTGGGAGCGGTGCGCGGCGAGCAGGTCGGCGGCGCCGGCGGTGATCGCGGCCAGGCCGATCAGCAGGCCCAGCGCGGACAGTGAGGTCAGCGGTCTCGTCGTGAGCAGCAGGCCGAGCAGCAGACAGACGAGTCCGAGGAGCACGGACGTCCACCACGGTGCCGTGCGCAGCGCGGCGGTGGCGGCGCGGGCTCGGCGGTGGGGACCGGTCGCGGGCATGTCGTCCTCCCCTGGCGCCGACCGAAATGTCCGGTCGAGTGTGGCACGGTCCGCGGGCGTCCGCCCGGTGATCGGTGGTCGGTGCCCGCGGCGGGGTCAGCGGGGGCGGACCTGCACGGTCTGCGCGATCCGTCCGACGGCGCCGTCCTCGTCGTACAGCACGCCGGCGGTCATGCCCACCCCGTCCGGGCCGGTGGAGGTCTCGGCGCTGATGCCGATCCATTCGCCGGTCGGTTCCCGGAACAGGTGCACCGTCAGGTCGGTGTTGAGGAATGTCCACTCGGCGGGGTCGAGCTTGGAGCCGACACCGTTGGCGACGTCGGCGACGGTGAACAGCCGCTCGACGGGGGTGGGGGCTTCGCCCTCGACGAGTGCGACGTCGGTGCGCAGCCACGCTGCCGACGGCCCGGGCGCCCCGATGGGGGTGATGGTGCGCCAGTCCAGGGTGCGCACGAACCCGGTCTGCCAGAAGTCGGCGTCGGGGTGTTCGACGGTGCCGCGAGCGGGTGGCGGCAGCGGCGCGTCGGCGGCGTGGGCGACCTCGGGCAGTTCGGTGGTCTGCATGCGCCAGGCGGTGCCGCGGGCCACGGCGCGGGCGGTGCTGTCGGGGCCGGCGGCCCACAGCTCGGCGACGACGAGTTCGACCTTGCGGCCGGGGCGGTCGATGCGGGTGCGGACCTCGATCTCGGTCAGCGGCACCGGGCCGAGCAGTTCGACGCAGATGCGGGTCAGTCGGGCGTCGGGTCGTCGGCCGTGGCGGTCGAGGGCGCGGGCCAGCAGCGCGGACGGCGGGGCGCCGTGCTGCATCGTCGGTGCCCACGTGCTGACGGTGTGCGCGGTGGGCTGGAAGCGTTCGACGTCGGCGCTGGGGTTGCTCCCGTCGATCGGCACGAAGTACGCCGCGTCGCTCACTCGTTCGTCTCCTCCTCGGTGCGGTCCGCACCGGCGTGTTCGTCCGGGCGGTCCGGATAGGGCGGGGCGGTGCCGCCGAATGCCGGGCACCGCACCCGATGATCGCACCACCGGCACAGCGGTCCCGGGTTGGGCCGGAAGTCCTGTGCGTCGGTCGCGGTGCGCACGGCCGCCCAGAGGGCGCGCAGGGTGGTCTCGAAGCGGCGCAGCTCGTCCTGGTCGGGGGTGTAGTCGAGCACCTGTCCGTCCGCGAGGTACAGCAGTCGCAGCCGCGCCGGCACCACGCCGCGGGTGCGCAGCATCACCAGGGCGTAGAACTTCAGTTGGAACAGTGCCGCCGCCTCGCCGTCGGGCCGGGGGGAGCGGCCGGTCTTGTAGTCGACCACGCGCAGCAGGCCCTGCGGGGAGATGTCGAGCCGGTCGACGAAGCCGCGCAGCCGCGGCCCGTCGTCCAGGTCGGTCTCCACCCGCAGCTCGCACGCCTCGGGGGTGAACGCGGTGGGGTCCTCGAGGGTGAAGTAGCGGGCGAGCAGGGCGCGGGCCTCGGCGAGGAACCGGTCGCGCTGGTCCTCGCCGATCACCTCGGCGAGGGCGGGTTCGTGCTCGACGAGCCGCCGCCAGGCCGGTGCCACCAGCTCGGCGGCGGGGGCGGGCAGCCGGTCGGCGGCGGGCAGGGTGAACAACGCTTCGAGGGCTGCGTGGACGAGACTGCCGCGCAGCTGGGCTCGCGACGGGACCTCCGGGATGCGGTCGATCGCCCGGAACCGGTAGAGCAGGGGGCAGCGTTTGAAGTCGGCGGCACGGGACGGCGACAGCGCCGGTGGCCGCGGTGCCGCGGGCCGGTCGTCGGTGGGGGGCGTGGTCGCGGCCGGGTTCACACCTGGCAGGGTATGGCCCGGGACCGACACGGTGTCGGTCCCGGTGGAGCGGACGAAGGTGGATACGGCGATGGCAGCAGGTGGACTCGGGCGCAGCGGACCGTTCGAGGTCGGTGACCGGGTGCAGCTCACCGACGCCAAGGGCCGCAAGTACACGGTGGTGCTCGAGGCGGGCAAGGAGTTCCACACCCACCGGGGCGGGATCCTGCACGACGCGCTGCTCGGCGCGGACGAGGGCAGCGTCGTCACCTCCACGAACGGCACCCCGTATCTGGCGTTGCGGCCGCTGCTGACGGACTACGTGCTGTCCATGCCGCGTGGGGCGCAGGTGATCTACCCGAAGGACGCCGCACAGATCGTGCACGAGGGTGATGTGTTCCCCGGTGCCCGGGTGCTCGAGGCCGGTGCCGGTTCGGGTGCGCTGACCTGTTCGCTGCTGCGGGCGGTGGGACCGACCGGCCGGGTGGTGTCCTACGAGGTGCGCGAGGATCACGCCGAGCATGCGGTGCGCAACGTCGAGACCTTCTTCGGGCAGCGTCCCGGGAACTGGGATCTGACGGTGGGGGACGTCGCGGACTACGACCTGGACCGGCACGGTCCGGTCGACCGGGTGGTGCTGGACATGCTGGCCCCGTGGGATGCTCTGCCGACGGCGGCGAAGGCGCTGGTGCCCGGTGGGGTGCTGATCGTGTATGTGGCGACGGTGACTCAGCTGTCGAAGGTGGTCGAGGCGCTGCGGGAGCAGACCTGCTGGACGGAACCGCGGTCGTGGGAGTCGATGGTGCGCGGCTGGCACGTGGTGGGTCTGGCGGTGCGGCCGGAGCACCGGATGCAGGGGCACACCGCGTTCCTGGTCAGCGCGCGCCGTCTCGCCGAGGGCACCGTCACGCCGAAGCCGCAGCGCCGGCCGAGCAAGGGCTGATCCGGCCGGGGGCCGAGCGCTCGGTCACCGGCAGGTCAGGGACCCCATCGCCAGGACCTGGCAGGTGCTCTCGTCCGCCAGGTGCCAGGTTCCGTCCTCCCGCTCGAACGTCATCGGCATCGGGGCGCCGCCGTGCGGGCCGGTGACCTGCACGGTCGCCGTGACCGTGTCGCCGTCGACGGACTCGACGGTGTCGACGTCGGCGGTGAGCGGGTAGCCGGCGAGCATCCCGTTGAACTGTTCGAGCAGCGCGGCCCGCGCCGCGCCGTTCTCGACGATCGCGGTCTTGTCGGCCGCCGGCACCGCCGGGTCGAAGAACGTCGCCAGCACGGCGTCGAGTTCGGCCGCGGACGCGGCGGACGGGGCGGCGGTGGACTGGACGGCGGTGGACTGGACGGCGGTGGACTGGACGGCGGTGGACTGGACGGCGGTGGACTGGACGGCGGTGGACTGGACGGCGGCACCGGTGGAGTCGCCGGTGGCGCAGGCCGGCAGCGCGGTCAGGGCGGTGGCGGCGACGGCGGCAGCTGCCCACCTGGTGCGAGTGGTCACGGAAGTCCTTTCGACCCGGCTGCGAGAAAGGCAAGGCTAACATCGGTCGTGGGGTCCCGGGTCGCCGCCGTGAGGAATCCGACACGCATTCGCCGCATGCCGATTTCGCGTCGCACCACACAGTCGGCCGTCTGCCGGTAGCGTGGAATGACCGATAGTGGAGGGAGTCGCACATGAGCTCGACAGAGAACCCGGATTCGGTTGCGGCGGCACAAGAACTCGAAGCGCTGCGCGCCGAGGCGACCGCCCTGCGGCGGCGGCTCGTCGAACCGTCCGAACAGGTCCGTGACCTCGAGGCCCGGCTCGACTCCCTGACCGTGCGCAACGGCAAGCTGATGGACACCCTCAAAGAGGCCCGCCAGCAGCTGATCACCCTGCGCGAGGAAGTCGACCGGCTCGGTCAGCCCCCCAGCGGTTACGGGGTGCTGCTCGGCATCTACGACGACCAGACCGTGGACGTGTTCACCTCCGGCCGCAAGATGCGGGTCACCGTGTCCCCGAACCTCGAACCCGAGTCGTTCGTCTCCGGACAGACGGTCCGGTTGAACGAGGCGCTGACCGTCGTCGAAGCCGGCGGCTTCGAGCGGGTCGGGGAGATCACCACCTTGCGCGAGGTCCTCGACGACGGCACCCGCGCCCTCGTGGTCGGACACGCCGACGAGGAACGCATCGTGTGGCTGGCCGCGCCGCTGGCCGCCGCGGCGGCAGCCGCGGCCGGGATCGTCGAGGTCGGCGAGGGCGGCGAGGACACCGAAGCGTCGTTCAAGCTGCGGCCGGGCGACTCGCTGCTGGTCGACAGCAAGGCCGGGTACGCCTTCGAGCGCATCCCCAAGGCCGAGGTCGAGGACCTCGTCCTCGAAGAGGTTCCCGACGTCGACTACAACGACATCGGTGGCCTCGGCCGGCAGATCGAACAGATCCGCGACGCGGTGGAACTGCCGTTCCTGCACAAGGACCTGTTCCGGGAATACGCGCTGCGCCCACCCAAGGGGGTGCTGCTCTACGGCCCGCCCGGCTGCGGCAAGACCCTCATCGCCAAGGCCGTCGCCAATTCGCTCGCCAAGAAGATCGCCGAGGCCCGCGGCGAGGATTCGAAGGAGGCCAAGTCCTACTTCCTCAACATCAAGGGCCCCGAACTGCTCAACAAGTTCGTCGGCGAGACCGAACGCCACATCCGGTTGATCTTCCAGCGGGCGCGGGAGAAGGCGTCCGAAGGCACCCCGGTGATCGTGTTCTTCGACGAGATGGACTCGATCTTCCGCACCCGCGGCTCCGGGGTGTCCTCCGACGTCGAGACCACGGTGGTGCCGCAGCTGCTGTCGGAGATCGACGGTGTCGAGGGCCTCGAGAACGTCATCGTGATCGGCGCGTCCAACCGGGAGGACATGATCGACCCGGCGATCCTGCGGCCCGGCCGGCTCGACGTGAAGATCAAGATCGAACGGCCCGACGCCGAGGCGGCACTGGACATCTTCTCCAAGTACCTCACCGAGGGACTGCCGGTGCACGCCGACGACCTCGCCGAGTTCGGCGGGCACCGCGGTGCGTGCGTGCGCGCGATGATCGAACGGGTCGTCGACCGGATGTACGCCGAGAGCGAGGAGAACCGCTTCCTCGAGGTGACGTACGCCAACGGTGACAAGGAGGTCCTGTACTTCAAGGACTTCAACTCCGGGGCGATGATCCAGAACATCGTCGACCGCGCCAAGAAGTACGCGATCAAGTCGGTGCTCGAGACCGGGGCACCGGGCCTGCGGGTGCAGCACCTGCTCGACTCCATCGTCGACGAATTCGCCGAGAACGAGGACCTGCCCAACACCACCAACCCGGACGACTGGGCACGGATCCCGGGCAAGAAGGGCGAACGCATCGTCTACATCCGCACCCTGGTCACCGGTAAGAACGCCAGCGCCAGCCGGGCGATCGACACCGAGTCGAACACCGGCCAGTACCTGTGACGCCGTCCCGGTGGGGCCGCCGCGGGGAGCGGCGGCCCCACCGGGACCCGACGCGACCGGCAGGAGGGTGAGCGTGCCGCTGCCCCGTGCCCTCGCCCGGTTCAACCGGGTGGTCACCAACCGGCTCGCCGGGCACCTGCCGGGCACGGCGATCGTCGAACATCGCGGCCGGCGCAGCGGGCGCCGCTATCGCACCCCGGTGCTGGTGTTCGGCCGCGCAGGCGGCTACCGCATCGCACTGACCTACGGTCCCCGGACCGACTGGGTGCGCAACGTGCGTGCCGCGGGCGGCTGCACCCTGCACCACCGCGGCCGCCGTCTCGACCTCGTCGACCCCGTCCTCGGCCGCGACCCGACGGCGGGCTGGGCGCCGCCCGGGGTCCGCCAGGTTCTGCGCGCGACCGGCTCGGTGGAGTTTCTCGACACCGCCGTCGCCCCACCTTCCGCCCGTCCCGGCCCGCCCGACCCGGCGCCGATCGCCTAACCTCGACGTCATGCAGCGGATCATCGGCATCGAGGTCGAGTACGGGATCTCCTCACCCAACGAGCCCACAGCGAACCCGATCCTCACGTCCACCCAGGCGGTGCTGGCGTACGCGGCCGCTGAGGGCGTGCCCCGCGCCAAGCGCACCCGCTGGGACTACGAGGTCGAATCCCCCCTGCGCGACGCCCGCGGCTTCGACCTGGGCCGGTTCAACGGCCCGGCCCCGGTCATCGACGCCGACGAGGTCGGCGCCGCCAACATGATCCTCACCAACGGCGCCCGGCTGTACGTCGACCACGCCCACCCGGAGTACTCGGCGCCGGAGGTCACCGACCCCCTCGACGCGGTCATCTGGGACAAGGCCGGCGAACGGGTGATGGAGGCGGCCGCCCGGCACGCCTCGAGCGTGCCCGGCGCGCCGCGCCTGCAGTTGTACAAGAACAACGTCGACGGCAAGGGCGCCTCGTACGGCACCCACGAGAACTACCTCATGGCCCGCGACACGCCGTTCTCGGCGGTGGTCGCGGGGTTGACCCCGTTCTTCGTCTCCCGGCAGGTGATCACCGGCTCCGGCCGGGTCGGCATCGGCCAGTCCGGCGACGAGGCCGGATTCCAGTTGTCGCAGCGCGCCGACTACATCGAGGTCGAGGTCGGGCTCGAGACCACCCTCAAGCGGGGCATCATCAACACCCGCGACGAGCCGCACGCCGACGCCGACAAGTACCGGCGCCTGCATGTCATCATCGGCGACGCCAACCTCGCCGAGATGTCGACCTACCTCAAGGTCGGCACCACCGCGCTGGTGCTGGATCTGATCGAGGCCGGTGTGGACCTGTCGGATCTGCAGCTGGCGCGGCCGGTCACCGCCGTGCACCACATCAGCCACGACCCCACGCTGCGCAAGACCGTGGCCCTGACCGACGGCCGGGAGCTGACCGGCCTGGCCCTGCAGCGGATCTACCACGAGCGGGTCGCGACGTTCCACGACGGCACCGACGACAAGCGGGTCCGCGACATCCTCGACAAGTGGGCGATGGTCCTCGACCTGCTCGAACGCGACCCCATGGACTGCGCGCACCTGCTGGACTGGCCGGCGAAACTGCGCCTGCTCGAGGGGTTCCGCAACCGGGAGGGCCTGGCGTGGTCGGCACCGCGGCTGCATCTGGTGGACCTGCAGTACTCCGACGTGCGGCTGGACAAGGGCCTGTACAACCGGCTCGTCGCCCGCGGCTCGATGGAGCGCCTGGTCGCCGAGCAGGATGTGCTCGACGCGGTGCATACCCCGCCGTCGGACACCCGCGCGTTCTTCCGCGGCGAATGCCTGCGCCGGTTCGGCGCCGACATCGCCGCCGCCAGCTGGGACTCGGTGATCTTCGACCTGGGCGGCGAATCGCTGGTGCGCATCCCCACCCTCGAGCCGCTGCGCGGCAGCCGCGCGCACGTCGGCAAGTTGCTCGACTCGGTGGATTCGGCGGCCGCGCTGGTCGACGAACTGACCAGCTGACCCGCCCGGGCGGGCGCGACACGCGCGTAGTCGCGCGGAGTGTCGCATCTGCTCGGTAGGGTGGAGGTCCGAGCAGTCGGTGCTCGCGCCGGTCGCGGCCGGGGCGGGCCCCACGAACGAACGAGGAGGTCGACCGCTATGGCTCAGGAGCGGACCACACGCGGTGGCGGAGGCGACGACGACGAGGTCGTCGGCGACGGCGGTGCCGGTCAGGAACGACGCGAGAAGCTCGCGGCCGAGACCGACGACCTGCTCGACGAGATCGACGACGTGCTCGAGGAGAACGCCGAGGACTTCGTGCGTGCGTACGTGCAGAAGGGCGGCCAGTGACAGCGGAGCGTTCGCCGATCCCGTTCCCCGTCCACCCGCCGCACATGCCGTTCGGTTCCCCGCTGTCCTCGTTCTCCGACCACCTGCGCCTGCACGCGCCGGAACTGCTGCCGGAGAACCGTCCCGGGCTGCGCGGCGCCGACGCGGACATCGCCCCGCACGGCACCACGATCGTCGCGGTGACGTTCGCCGGTGGGGTGCTGATCGCCGGTGACCGGCGCGCCACCATGGGCAACATGGTGGCCAGCCGGGACGTGCAGAAGGTGTTCGTCACCGACAGCTACTCCGCGGCCGGGATCGCCGGCACCGCCGGGCTGGCCGTCGAGCTCGTGCGCCTGTTCGCGGTGGAACTCGAGCACTACGAGAAGATCGAAGGTGTCCCGCTGACCTTCGACGGTAAGGCCAACCGGTTGTCGTCGATGGTGCGCGGCAACCTCGGGGCCGCGATGCAGGGCCTGGCGGTGGTCCCGCTGCTGGTCGGCTACGACCTCGAGGCGCCGGACCCGCAGCGCGCCGGCCGGATCGTGTCCTACGACGTGGTGGGGGGCCGCTACGAGGAGCGCGCCGGCTACCACGCGGTGGGCTCGGGGTCGTTGTTCGCCAAGTCGTCGCTCAAGAAGCTCTACCGCGCCGACGCGGACCAGGCGGCGGCGCTGCGCACCGTCGTCGAGGCCCTCTACGACGCCGCCGACGACGACACCGCCACCGGCGGCCCGGACACCGCCCGCGGCATCTATCCCACCGCGGTGGTCATCACCGCCGACGGCGCTGTCGAGGTACCGGAGCAGACATTGTCCGAGCTGGCCCGCACCGTCGTCGCGGACCGCACCGTCACCGAGTCCGGGCAGGGAGGTGCGCTGTGACGCTGCCGTACTATGCGTCCGCCGAGCAGATCATGCGCGATCGCTCGGAACTGGCGCGCAAGGGCATCGCGCGGGGCCGCAGTGTGGTCGTGCTGATCTACGCCGACGGGGTGGTGTTCGTTGCCGAGAACCCGTCGAAGGCCCTGCACAAGGTCAGTGAACTGTACGACCGCATCGGATTCGCCGCGGTCGGCAAGTACAACGAGTTCGAGAACCTGCGGCGCGCCGGGATCGTGCACGCCGACATGCGCGGCTATTCCTACGACCGGCGCGATGTGACCGTGCGGTCGCTGGCCAACGCCTACGCCCAGACCCTGGGCACCATCTTCACCGAGCAGCCCAAGCCGTACGAGGTGGAGATCTGCGTCGCCGAGGTCGGCCGCGCCGAGTCCGCCGACACGGCGCAGCTGTACCGCATCACCTACGACGGGTCGATCGTCGACGAACCGCAGTTCGTGGTGATGGGTGGGCACACCGAACCCATCGCCACCGCGCTACGCGAGTCGTACCGGCCGGGGCTGTCCCTCGCCGAGGCGGTGCAGGTCGCAGTGCAGGCCTTGCAGCAGGTGCCCGCCGCCGGACCCGAGAACGGCACCCGGGTGCTCGGCCGCGCCGAACTCGAGGTGGCGGTGCTCGAGAAGCCCCGCCCGCGCCGCGCGTTCCGCCGCATCACCGGCGCCGCGCTCGACCAGTTGCTGCCGGGCAGTGACACCGCCGGGGCGGGCAGTGACACCGCCGGGGCGGACGGAGCGGAGCCCGCTCAGGGTTCCTGATCGACGGGCCGGTAGACGGTCAGCGCGCCGGGGGCGCTGCGGAACTCGAACCGCGTGCCCTCGGCGAGGACCTCACCGTCGGTGGCCAGGGCGACCCGCCCGTCACGCACCCGCACCGACAGCGCCGGCGCATCGCGCCGCACGTGGATCGGGGACCCGGCGAGGCTGCCGGTGGCCGCGGCCGCGAGCAGTCGCGTCCGCGACCAGTGCAGATCGGCCCGCAGATACCGCACGTCCAGGGTCCCGGTGTCGAGGCGGGGCCGTGACATCGGCACCCGATCGTCCGGTGCGTACCGTCCGTTGCCGACGAACAGCAACCACACCGCGGTGGGCACCCCGTCCAGCGACACCCGCAGCGGGCTCGCGGTCGCGAGGACCGCGGCCAACGCCGCCGCGGCGGCCGGCCACTTGCCGATCCGCGGCTCCCAGCGTTCGCGCAGCCGCACCGAGTCCGGATAGCCGCCCACGCTGGCGGTGTTGACGAACACCGGGCCACCCTCCGGCCCGGACCTGTCGACCTGTACCCGGCCGAGATCCACGCGCTGGGCCTGCCCGCGCTCGACCGCGCGCACGGTCTGCTCCAGGTCGAGCAGCCCGGCGTCGCGCGCGAAATGGTTCAGGGTGCCGCCCGGGAACACCGCCAGCGGCAGGCCGTGCGCCACGGCCGCGCCGGCCGCGGCCCGCACGGTGCCGTCCCCGCCGTGTACGCCGAGCGCCGCGGGGGCGTGCTCGGCGACGTACCGGTCGAGTTGGGCGGTGAACTCCTGGTCCGGGTCGAGGACGATCACCCGTGCCCGGGGCAGCGCCGCGGCGATCGCGTCCGCGCCGTCGTCCCGGCCCGCGTCGGGGTTGACCAGCACCAGCAGGTCCCGGCCCTGCGGCAGGGCGGGGGCCGGGGTGGGTGGGCCCAGCCGGGCGGGCTCCTCGGTGCGGACCGCCCACCAGCGCCGGGTGGCCAGGGCCACCGCCGTGCCGAGGGCGACGCCGGTGACCACGTCGGCCGGCCAGTGCACCCCGGTGTGCACCCGGGAGTAGGCGACCGCCGCGGCCACCGGCGCGAGCACGGCCCCCGCCAGCGGGGATTCGAGGGCCATCCCGGTGGCGAAGGCCGCCGCCGACGCCGAATGCCCGGACGGGAACGACGACGAGCGTGGCGTCGGCAGCGAGCGGCGCAGCGGCCCGTCCTGCCGGGCCGGGGGGCGGCGGCGCGGCAGCAGCGGCTTGAGCACCCCGTTGGCCAGGGCGCTGGCCCCGCCCAGGGCCAGCAGGCCGCGGACGGCGCCGCGCCGGGGCCGTCCGCCCATCGCGGCGCACGCCGCGGCGCAGCCCAGCCACAGCCGACCGTGGTCGGCGGCGCGGCTCAGGCCGCGCAGCACGGGGTCGGCGGGGGAGGGCCGCAGGGCGGCGCTGCCCGCGAACAGGGACCGGTCCAGGCGTGTCAACGGTGCGGGGGCGAACATCACGGGTTCGACGGTAATCCCGTTGCGGCTCATGCTCGGTGATTCCGCGCGGTACTGTCGAAGTGTGCAGCGACGAATCATGGGCATCGAGACGGAGTTCGGCGTCACGTGCACCTTCCACGGGCACCGGCGGCTGAGCCCGGACGAGGTCGCCCGGTATCTGTTCCGCCGGGTGGTGTCCTGGGGGCGCAGCTCGAACGTGTTCCTCCGCAACGGGGCGCGCCTGTACCTGGACGTCGGGTCGCACCCGGAGTACGCCACGGCCGAATGCGACGACCTTCTCCAGCTCGTCGAGCACGATCACGCCGGCGAGCGGGTGCTCGAGGAACTGCTGATCGACGCCGAGCAGCGCCTCGCCGAGGAGGGCATCGGCGGGGACATCTACCTGTTCAAGAACAACACCGACTCGGCCGGCAACTCCTACGGCTGCCACGAGAACTACCTCGTGGTGCGGGCGGGGGAGTTCTCCCGCATCTCGGACGTGCTGCTGCCGTTCCTGGTGACGCGGCAGTTGATCTGCGGCGCCGGGAAGGTGCTGCAGACCCCCAAGGCGGCCACGTTCTGCCTGTCGCAGCGCGCCGAGCACATCTGGGAGGGCGTGTCGTCGGCGACCACCCGGTCCCGGCCGATCATCAACACCCGCGACGAGCCGCACGCCGACGCCGAGAAGTACCGGCGGTTGCACGTGATCGTCGGGGACTCGAACATGTCCGAGACCACCACGATGCTCAAGGTCGGCTCCGCGTCGCTGGTGCTCGAGATGATCGAGGCCGGGGTGGCGTTCCGCGACTTCGCGCTCGACAATCCGATCCGGGCCATCCGGGAGGTCAGCCACGACCTGACCGGGCGCAGGCCGGTGCGCCTGGCCGGTGGCCGGCAGGCCAGCGCCCTCGACATCCAGCGCGAGTATCACGGCCGGGCGGTGGAGTACCTGCGCACCCGCGAACCCGATCCGCACGTCGAGCAGGTGGTGGATCTGTGGGGCCGGGTGCTCGACGCGGTCGAGTCGCAGGACTTCGCGAAGGTCGAAACCGAGGTCGACTGGGTGATCAAGCGCAAGCTGTTCCAGCGCTACCAGGACCGCTACGACCTGGAGCTGTCCGACCCGAAGATCGCCCAGCTGGACCTGGCGTACCACGACATCAAACGCGGGCGCGGGGTGTTCGACCTGCTTCAGCGCAAGGGCCTGGCCACGCGGCTGACCGACGACGAGTCCGTCGACGCGGCCGTGCACACCCCGCCGCAGACCACCCGGGCGAAGCTGCGCGGCGACTTCATCGCCGCCGCGCAGGACGCGGGCCGCGACTTCACCGTGGACTGGGTGCACCTCAAGCTCAACGATCAGGCGCAGCGCACGGTCCTGTGCAAGGACCCGTTCCGCTCGGTCGACGAACGCGTCGAACGGCTCATCGCCTCGATGTAGGAGCGCCCCGGGGTCGCCGGCAGAGGGGCCGGCGTCCGGTAACCGGGTCGACCGGCGGGCGGGGGATTAGGCTGCACCGCGTGGCGAATTCCAAAGTCGAGCGGCTGGTGAACCTGGTCATCTGCCTGTTGTCCACCCGCCAGTTCCTCACCGCCGAGAAGATCCGCGCCTCCGTCGCCGGATACGACGACTCGGGCAGCGACGAGGCGTTCAGCCGCATGTTCGAACGCGACAAGAACGAGCTGCGCGATCTGGGGATCCCCCTCGAGACCGGCATGCCGTCCCGGTTCTCCACCGTCGAGGGCTACCGCATCAACCGCGACGCCTACGAACTGCCCGAGATCGAACTGACCAGCGCCGAGGCCGCGGCGGTCGCGGTGGCGGCGGCGCTGTGGGAGTCACCGGAGCTCACCTCCGCGGCGCAGGGCGCGCTGCTCAAGCTGCGCGCCGCCGGGGTGCAGGTCGATGCCGATCCGGCGGGCGCGATCACCGCGATGCCCACCCGCAGTCGCGGTTCCGAGCCGGTGCTGGGGCGGCTGCTCGCCGCCGTCGACGCGCGCCGCGCGGTGCGGTTCCGGCACCGCAGTTCCCCGACCGACCCGTGGACCGAGCGCACCGTCGAGCCGTGGGGGGTGGTCACGGTGCACGGTCGCTGGTATCTGGTGGGGTTCGACCGGGACCGGGGGGCGCCGCGCACCTTCCGGCTCTCCCGGATCGACGACGACATCACCGAGTTCGGTCCTGCCGGGGCCGTGCGGATCCCCGAGGGGGTGGACCTGCGGGCGCACGCCCGCGCCGCCACCGCCACCGGCGACGTGACCGGTCATGCCCGGGTGTGGGTCGCGGACGGGCGCGCATTCGAACTGCGCCGGCTCGGCACCGAGCACGAGCGCCGCGTGGTGGGCGCCCGGCCCGGCACGGTCCTGGACGTGCCGGTGCGGTCGTGGGAGTGGATCGGGCGGGTGATCGCCGGGCAGGGCGCCGACGCGCTGGTGCTCGACCCGCCGGAGTTGCGCGAGGAGGTGCGCCGCACCCTGGCCCGGGTGCTGGCCACCCCGACGGTCGCGGCCGGCGCCGGCACCAACAGCGGCGTGGCCGCCGAGCGGGGGGAGCACCGATGAGCACACGTCTGTCCGGTCGGCTGACCCGGCTGCTGAACCTGGTGCCCTACTTCCTGGCCCATCCGGGGATCAGCGCCGCCGAGGCCGCGCGCGATCTCGGGGTCACCCCGAAGCAGATCATGGACGACCTGAATCAGCTGTGGGTGTGCGGGCTACCCGGCTACGGTCCCGGCGACCTGATCGATCTGTCGTTCTCCGAGGACAGCATCGTGGTCACCTTCACCGCCGGGATCGACCGGCCGCTGCGGCTGACGTCCACCGAGGCCACGGCGCTGCTGGTGGCGTTGCGGTCGCTGGTGGAGATGCCCGGTGTGGTCGACCCCACCGCGGCGCTCGGGGCGATCGCGAAGATCGAGGCGGCGGCCGGCACGGCCGCGGCCACCGCCCGCCCCCCGGCCCCCACACCTCCGGTCGCCGAGGATCCGGTGGCGGCGACGGTGCGGTCGGCCGTGCAGCACGGACGGGCGCTGCACCTGACCTACTATTCGGCCTCCCGCGACGCGGTGTCCGAACGCGACGTCGATCCGATCCGGATCGTGCTGGTCGGGGAGCAGACCTACCTGCAGGCCTGGTGCCGCGCCGCCGACGGGGTGCGGCTGTTCCGGTTCGACCGCATCGACGCCGCCACCGAACTCGACGAACCGGCGGATCCGCCCGAGCGGGCGCTGGACGAGGACGACCACCTCGACCTGTTCGCGGGGGACCCGGCGCTGCCGGCGGCACGGTTGCGCATCGAGTCCGGCTACGGGTGGCTGCTCGACTACTATCCGCTCACCGATGTGCAGGCCCACGAGGACGGCGTCGTCGACGCGGTGATGCACTACGCGTCGCTGGACTGGATGGCGCGCCTGGCCGTCGGCCTCGGCGCGGGGGTGCGGGTGCTCGGCCCGCCGGAGCTGGTCGCGGCGGTGCGGGACCGGGCGCAGGCGGCGCTGACGGCGTACGACGCGCTCGCCGGGAACGGTGTGTGAAGCCGCTGCGAACTCCCTGTGAACGCCCCTGTGCGGCGCGCCGCGGCAAGGGCGGTCCGGTAGCATCGACGCCAGCAGATCAGTGGAGGTTGATAATGGGTGCAATGAGCCCCTGGCACTGGGCCATCGTCGCGATCGTCGTGATCATCCTGTTCGGTTCGAAGAAGCTGCCCGATGCGGCTCGCGGTCTCGGCCGGTCGCTGCGCATCTTCAAGAGCGAGGTCAAGGAGATGCAGAACGACGATGCGCGCCCCGCGCAGCAGCCGGCTCCGAGCCCGTTGCCGCCGGCCCAGCCGCCCCAGGCCCCCGTGGAGCCGCAGACGCAGACGTCGCAGCCCGAATCGCGTTCGGCCTGACCGTACTACCCTGACCGGGACATCCGCGCGGATGTCCCGGTCCTCCGCTGATCCCGGCGGCCGTGACAGGAGCTGAGAACCGCACCGTGCGCATCCCGTTCGATCCGCGTCGAAGCCGACGCAAGACCAATCCCGACGGCACCATGTCGCTGGTCGAGCACCTCTACGAACTGCGCACCCGTCTGCTCATCGCCCTCGCCGCGGTGGTCCTCACCACGATCGTCGGGTTCGTCTGGTACAGCACCGGCCTGTTCGGGCTGCCGAGCCTCGGCGAGATCCTGCGGGGCCCCTACTGTGATCTGCCGGCGTCCGCGCGCGCCGACATCAGCCCCGACGACAGCTGCCGGCTGCTCGCCACCGGGCCGTTCGAGCAGTTCATGCTGCGGCTGAAGGTGGCGCTGACCGCGGGCATCGTGCTCGCCTGCCCGATCTGGCTGTACGAGCTGTGGGCGTTCATCACCCCCGGGCTGTATGCGAAGGAACGCCGCTACGCGATCGGGTTCGTCGTCTCCGGCGCGGCACTGTTCGTCGCGGGCGCCGTCCTGGCCTACCTGGTGGTCTCGCACGCGTTGTCGTTCCTGCTCACCGTCGGCAACGACGTGCAGGTCACCGCGCTGTCGGGCTCGGAGTACTTCGGGTTCATCATCAACCTGCTCGTGATCTTCGGGGTGTCCTTCGAGATCCCCCTCGTCATCGTCGCCCTCAACGCCGTCGGGATCCTCAGCTACGCCAAGCTCAAGGCGTGGCGGCGGGGGCTGATCATGGCGATGTTCGTCTTCGCGGCCGTCGCCACCCCGGGGCAGGACCCGTTCTCGATGCTGGCGCTGGCCGCGGCCCTGACCGTGCTGCTCGAGCTGGCCATCCAGATCGCCCGCCTCAACGACAAGCGCCGGGCCCGCCGCGACCGGGAACAGGGCTGGGGTGACCTCGACGACGACGAGAGCTCGCCGATCACCCCGCCGGCCCCGGTGCCGGCGCCCACCTCCACGCCGCCGCCCGGGCCCGCGTCCGCCGACTACTCCGACACCCTCTAGTCGCCTGTGACCGATTCACCCGACACCGGATCCACCGCGCCCCCGCCGGCGTCCCGGCTCGCCGAGTTCACCGCCGGGCTGCCCTTCCCGCTCGACCCGTTCCAGGTGCAGGCCTGCCGCGCCCTCGAGGGCGGGCACGGCGTGCTCGTGTGCGCCCCCACCGGCGCCGGCAAGACCGTGGTCGGGGAGTTCGCCGTGCATCTGGCGCTGCGTGCCGGCAGCAAGTGCTTCTACACCACCCCCATCAAGGCACTGAGCAACCAGAAGTATGCCGATCTGGTCGCCCGCTACGGCAAGGCCGCGGTCGGGCTGCTCACCGGTGATCAGTCCGTCAACCCGGACGCCCCGGTGGTGGTGATGACCACCGAGGTGCTGCGCAACATGCTCTACGCGTCCTCGACCACCCTGATCGGGCTGACCCACGTGGTGATGGACGAGGTGCACTTCCTCGCCGACCGGTTCCGCGGCGCGGTGTGGGAGGAGGTCATCCTGCACCTGCCCGAGGACGTGCGCCTGGTCAGCCTGTCCGCGACCGTCTCCAACGCCGAGGAGTTCGGTGACTGGATGGAGACCGTGCGCGGGGACACCGCCGTCGTCGTCGACGAGGTGCGGCCCATTCCGCTGCACCAGCACGTCATGGTCGGTCCCCGCATCTTCGACCTGTTCGAATCCGCCGCACACCCGGACGCGGCGGACGGCACCGGTCGCCGCGGGGTCGTGGTCAACCGGGAACTCGTCGAGCAGGTGCGCCGCCGCGCCGCCCTCGACTCGGCCGGCCGGTGGGGCGGGCCCCGCGGGCGCATCGGGTTCCGGCCGCTGCCGCGCCCGGAGGTCGTCGCCCGCCTCGACCGGGAAGGGTTGTTGCCGGCGATCACGTTCGTCTTCAGCCGCGCCGGCTGCGACGCCGCCGTCGGTCAGTGCCTGCGCGCCGGGCTGCACCTGACCTCCGAGGCCGAGATCGCGCAGATCCGGGCGGTCGTCGACGAGCACACCGGCGACCTGCCGCGCGCCGACCTCGAGGTGCTCGGCTTCCGGGAGTGGCGCGCCGCCCTCGAACGCGGCATCGCCGCCCACCATGCCGGCATGCTCCCGGCGTTCCGGCACACCGTCGAGGATCTGTTCGTCCGCGGCCTGGTGCGCGCGGTGTTCGCCACCGAAACCCTCGCCCTGGGCATCAACATGCCGGCCCGCACCGTGGTGCTCGAGAAGCTGGTCAAGTACAACGGCGAAACCCACGCCGAACTCACCCCGGGCGAGTACACCCAGCTCACCGGGCGGGCCGGACGGCGCGGCATCGACGTCGAGGGCCACGCGGTGGTGCTGTGGCAGCCGGGTCTCGAGCCCGCCGACGTCGCCGGGCTCGCCTCCACCCGCACGTTCCCGCTGCGCAGCTCGTTCCGACCGTCGTACAACATGGCGGTCAACCTGATCGACGCGGTCGGCGCCGAACACTCGCGGGCACTGCTGGAACGGTCCTTCGCGCAGTTCCAGGCGGACAAGTCGGTCGTCGGCCTGACCCGTGGCATCGAGCGCAACGAGAAGGCCCTCGCCAAGCTGCGCGACCAGCTCGGCGGCGAGGACGGCGAAATCCTCGACTACCTGCAGCTGCGCGAGGAACTGACCCAGCTCGAACGTGCCCGCGAACGCCAGGCGCGGCAGGACCGCCGGCAGGCGGCGGTCGCGTCGCTGCTCGCGCTGCGCCGCGGCGACATCGTCGCCATCCCCGGCGGCCGACGCACCGGCCTGGCCGTCGTCCTCGAGACCGACACCGATGTCACCGATCCCCGGCCGCTCGTGGTCACCGCGGACGCCTGGTCCGGCCGGGTGTCGGCCGCGGACTTCCCGGCCCCGGCGACCGCATTGGGGAAGCTCCGGCTGCCCCGACACGCCGACGCCCGCACCGCCCGGGCCCGCCGGGACCTCGCATCGGCGCTGCGCAGCACCGGGATTTCCGCGCCGCGCCGACCCAAGCGCGCCAAGCACGGCGACAGCCGCGAAATCGACACGCTGCGGCGGCGGCTGCGCCGGCATCCGGCCCACCAGCATCCCGATCTCGACCGTCTCGCCCGGCTCGGGGAACGCTACAACCGGCTGGGCCGGGAGGTGGCCCAGATGCGCCGCCAATCCGCGGCCACCACCAATTCCCTCGCACGCACCTTCGAGCGGATCGTCGCGTTGCTGACCGAGCGGGGCTACCTCACCGCCGGCGACGATCCGTCGACCACCGAGGCGGGGGAGCGGCTCGCCCGCATCTACAGCGAGAGCGACCTGCTGGTCGCCGAATGCCTGCGCCACGGGGTGTGGGCCGGGCTCTCGCCCGCCGAGCTCGCCGCGGTCGTCTCGGCCGTGGTGTACGAAGCCCGCGCCGAGGAGGGCGCCACCGAGTACGGGCCGACCGGGCCGCTGCGTCGCGCGCTCGCCGACACCGTCCGTCTGTGCGGACAGCTGCGCGCCGACGAGGTCCGCTTCAAGCTGCCCCCGACCCGGGAACCGGATCCCGGATTCGTCGACGCCATCTACACGTGGGTGAGCACCCAGTCGTTGACCGAGGCTCTGCTCGCCGCCGGCACCGCCGGACGTGACCTGTCGGCGGGCGATTTCGTGCGCTGGTGCCGGCAGGTCATCGATCTGCTCGATCAGATCCGCACCGGCGCCGTCGACCCGCAGCTCGCCAAGACGGCCGCCCGCGCGATCGGCGCGATCCGGCGCGGTGTCGTCGCGGTCGATGCGGCGTGAAGACACCGCGTGTGGTTTGATACGCGCGCTGCCACACGGCTTCCTCGTGATGGGTGGGGTGCTACGACTACGGTAATTGGACACAGCGAAGGCAGGTGGAGGCGACAATGAGCGGTCCGCACGACCCGCAGGATTCCGACGATTCGACCAAGCAGTGGGCGCCGTCGCCCCCGCCGTCCTCCGGAGCCGAGCAGGGGCCGGCACCGACGCAGGCGTTCGGCACACCGCAGCAGGGCCAGGCTCCCGGGCAGTCGTGGGCGCAGCAGGGCCCAGGCCAGCCCCAGCAGGGCCAGCCGCAGTGGGGGCAGCCGCAGCAGGGCCAGCCGCAACAGGGCCAGCCACAACAGGGCCAGCCGCAGCAGGGCCAGTGGGGACAGCAGCAACCCGGTCAGCCGCAAGGCCAGCAGTGGGGGCAGCAGCCCGGCCAGCAGTGGGGACAACCGCAACAGGGCCAGCCGCAACAGGGCCAGTGGGGACAGCAGCAGCCCGGTCAGCCGCAAGGCCAGCAGTGGGGACAACCGCAGCAGGGGCAGCCGCAGCAGGGCCAGTGGGGACAGCAGCAGCCCGGTCAGCCGCAAGGCCAGCAATGGACCGGCGCGAACCAGTGGAATGCCGGTGCACCGCAGACGAAGTCGAAGACCGGCCTGATCGTCGGCCTGGCCGTCGCTGCGCTCGTGCTGATCGGGGCGATCATCGGCGCCGTCCTGCTCTTCGGCGGCACCGACACCCTCGACCCCGAGGCCGCGCAGGCCGGCGTCGAGAAGGTCCTCACCGAGTCGTACGGCGCAACCGACGTCTCCGACGTGCAGTGCCCGGACGGTGAAGAAGTCAAGGCGGGCAACAGCTTCGAGTGCACCCTCACGGTGGACGGGCAGTTCCGGACGGTGACCTTGACCTTCACCGACGACGAGGGCACCTACGAGGTCAGCCGGCCCAACTGAGCACGCCGGTCCGTCGCCCTCACACCCCGGCCGCCGCCGCGGTCAACCGGGCGGCGGACCGCCCGATCCCCAGATCCTGGGCCAGCCGCTCGAGTCCCTGCGGATCGACGGGGGCCCCCGGGATCGTGTCCGGGCGCGACACCCGGACCGGAGCGTCGGTGGCCACCCGCACCACCGGCACCGCCGCGTCCAGATACTCGCCGGCGTCGATCAGCTTGGCGCGCACCCCCTTCGCCAGCCCCGACGCCGGGTCCGCGGCCGCCGCGCGCAGCGCCGCGAGCGACCCGTACTCCTGCAGGAGCGTCGACGCGGTCTTCTCCCCGATCCCCTTGACGCCCGGCAACCCGTCCGAGGGGTCCCCGCGCAGCGCCGCCAGCTCGGCGTAGGCCGCTCCGGCCCGCCCGGGCGGAAGCCCGTACCGGGCCGCGACCTCCGCCGGACCGAACACCTCGGCCTTGGCCAGGCCCCGCCCGACGTACACCACCCGCACCGGCACCGCGCCGCCGCGCACCACCTGCAGCAGATCCCGGTCGCCGCTGACCACCAGCACCGGGTCGCGGGCCTCGCCGGCGGCGAGAGTGCCGATCACGTCGTCGGCCTCGAACCCGGCCGCCCCGGCGGTGGCGAGCCCGACCGCGGCCAGCACGTCGAGGATCATCGGCACCTGCGGCGGCAGCGCCGCCGGCACCTCCTCGGCGGTGCCGTCCGAACCGGCGGCCACCCGGTGCGCTTTGTAACTCGGCACCGCCGCCACCCGGAACGCCGGCCGCCAGTCCAGATCCAGGCACACCACCAGCCGCGCCGGCCGATGCTTGGTGATCAGCGACGCCACCATGTCGGTGAACCCCCGCACCGCGTTGACCGGGCGGCCGTCCGGGGCGGTGAGCGATTCGGGCAGCGCGTGGAACGCGCGGAACCACAGGCTCGCCCCGTCGAGCAGCATCAACGGGCCGGTGGGGGGCACGGGGGCGGCGGAGGCCGGCGTCGCAGTCACACCGGTCATCCTGCCAAACGCCACTACGCTGTCCGCATGAGTTCCCCCGAGCGCCGCTTCCCCGCAACCGTCTACGCCGACCGCCTCGCCCGGGCCGCCGCCCTCGGCCACGACGCCGGTCTCGACGCGCTGCTCGTCACCCCCGGACCGGACCTGCGCTACCTGCTCGGCTCACGCGCGGAATCGTTCGAGCGGCTCACCTGCCTGGTGATCCCCACCGACGGGCAGGGCGCGTCCGTCGTCGTGCCGCGCCTCGAGCTGGCCTCCCTCACCGACTCCGCGGCCGCGGACCTGAACCTGCCGGTGCACGACTGGGTCGACGGACAGGACCCGTACGCGCAGGTCGCCGCGCTGCTGCCGCAGCGTCCGCGCACCGCGGTCGTCGACGCCATGCCCGCCCTGCACCTGGTGCCCCTCGCGGCCCGGTTCGCGGTGCCGCCCGTGCTGGCGACCGAGGTGGTGCGGCAGCTGCGCATGGTCAAGGACGACGAGGAGGTCGCGGCGCTGCGCCGCGCCGGCGCCGCCGTCGACCGGGTGCACGCGCAGATGGGGCGGTGGCTGCGGCCCGGCCGCACCGAGGCGCAGGTCGCGGCCGACATCACCGCCGCGATCGTCGCCGAGGGCCACACCGAGGCCGCCTTCGTCATCGTCGGGTCCGGCCCGCACGGCGCCGACCCCCACCACGAGGTCTCCGACCGGGTCCTCGAACCCGGCGACGTCGTGGTCGTCGACATCGGCGGCCCGGTCGAGCCCGGCTACTACTCCGACTCCACCCGCACCTACAGCCTCGGCGCGCCCCCCGACGACGTCGCGGCGAAGGTGGCGTTGCTCGAGGCGGCGCAGCAGGCGGCGGTCGACGCGGTCCGGCCCGGGGTCACCGCCGCCTCGGTCGACGCCGCCGCCCGCGACGCCCTCGCCGCGCACGGCCTCGCCGAGGTCTTCGTGCACCGGACCGGGCACGGCATCGGACTGTCCGTCCACGAGGAGCCGTACATCGTCGACGGCAATGCCGACGTGCTGCGGCCCGGGATGGCGTTCAGCATCGAACCGGGCATCTACTTCCGCGGCGAGTGGGGTGCGCGCATCGAGGACATCGTGGTGGTCACCGAGGACGGCTGCGAACCGCTCAACCACCGTCCGCACGGACTGACGGTGCTGCCGGGGTGAGCGACCTTACTTGTCGAGTACCGAGCCCATCACCCGTGCCACGGTGATCTCCACCACCACGCGCGTCGGGTTGGGCCGCGGCGTCCGGTACCGCGCGGTGTAACGACGCACCCCCTCGGCGACGGCCTCCGGTTCCGCCCGCACCCGGGCGGGCCCCTCGAGGGTGAGCCAGCGGCCCCGCTCGACCTGACTGACGGCACCGTATCCGCGGCGGTCGGCGTTGAGCGCCTTCTGCGAGGTCGCATCGGTGATCACCCGCACCACCCCGGCCTCCGGATCCCACGTGAAACCGACGGCCACCACGTGCGGGCTGCCGTCCTTGCGCAGGGTCGTCAGCGTCCCGAGATGGTATTCGGTGAGGAACTGCAACGCGGCGTCGCCGAGCGCGGCGGGGGTGCGGGCCATGCCTGCGACGGTAGCCGAACCCGGCCCGCGCGCCCCGCGGCGCCACCCGGCACACTGGTGCGGTGAACAACGGGCAGGGTTCGATCGTCGTCTTCGGGGGCCGCAGCGAGATCGGGACGGCGGTGGCCGCCCGGCTGGCCCGCGGCCGCACCGTGGTCCTGGCCGCGCGTCGCGCCGGCGATCTCGAGGCGCAGCGCCGCGCCGTGCTCGACGCCGGTGCCGTCGCCGTGCACACCGTCGAGTTCGACGCCGACCGGCTCGACACCCACGAGCAGACCCTCGCCGACCTCGCGATGCTGTACGGGCCGATCGACGTCGCCGTCCTCGCGTTCGGCATCCTCGGCGACCAGCACCGCGCCGAACACGACCCGGCCCATGCCGTGGCGATCGTGCACACCGACTACGTCGCCCACGTGGCCCTGCTCACGCGGCTGGCGGGGCATCTGCGGGCCCAGGGATCGGGCCGGATCGTGGTGTTCTCGTCGGTGGCGGGGGTGCGGGTGCGCCGGGCGAACTATGTGTACGGCTCCGCGAAGGCCGGTCTCGACGGATTCGCCTCCGGCCTGGCGGACGCGCTGCACGGCAGCGGCGTGTCGCTGCTGCTGGTGCGACCCGGGTTCGTCGTCGGCCGCATGACCGAGGGGATGAGCCCCGCGCCGCTGTCGAGCACCCCGGACCGGGTCGCGGACGCGACGGTGCGGGCGTTGCGCCGCGGCCGCGGCGAGGTGTGGGTGCCGGCTGTGCTGCGGCCGGTGTTCGTCGGGATGCGGCTGCTGCCGCGGCCGATCTGGCGGCGACTGCCGCGCTGACCGGCGCGCTCAGCGGCGGCGCGACTCGAGCAGCCGCAACCACACCTCGCCGACCGTCGGATACGCCGGTACCGCATGCCACAGCGTCTCGAGCGGCACCGCGGCGACCACCGCGACCGTCGCGGCGTGCAGCAGCTCGGCGACGTCGGTGCCCACGAACGTCGCCCCCACCACGGTGTCGGCGGCGCGGTCGACCACGAGGGTGGCGCGTCCGGTGAAATCGTCCCGCGCCAGCGCGGATCCGGCCACGGCGATGTCGACCTCGAGCACCTCGACGTCGAGGCCGTCGGCGCGGGCGTCGGCCGCGGTGCGGCCCACGGCCGCGACCTCCGGGGTGGTGAACACCACCTGCGGCACCTGCCCGTGGTCGGCGCGCGCCCGGAACCGCGGCGCGTCGAGGTCGCGTCCCTCGGCGCGGGCGGCGATCACGTCGCCGCACACCCGTCCCTGGTACTTGCCCATGTGTGTCAGCGCGGTCCGGCCGGTGACGTCGCCGACGGCGTAGAGCCAGCGCCCGTCCACCCCGGCGACGGTCATGTGGTCGTCGGTGCGCAGCGGGCCCTCCCCGGCCCACCCGACCGTGTCGAGTCCGAGTCCGGCGGTCGCGGGCCGGCGCCCGGCCGCGACGATCAGCTCGTCGACCTCGAGGGTGCCACCGTCGTCGAGGCGCAGCCGCACCGGGCCGCCGTGGATGCGTCCGATGCCGGTGTCCGCGACGTCCGGGCGGGACACCTCCGCCGTCGTGGTGCCGAACCGCAGCCGCACGCCGTGCTCGCGCAGCGCCTCGGCGACGGCGGCGCCGGCGACCGGCTCGGTGCGGGCGAGCAGCCGGTCCCCCCGCACCAGCATCGTCAGGTCCTCGGTGCCGAGCTCGCGCAGCCAGGTCGCGATCTCGCAGGCGACGACGCCGCCGCCGACGATCGCGGCGCGCCGCGGCACCTGCTGCAGGTTCGTCGCATCCCGCGAGGTCCAGGGCCGGGCCGCGCGCAGCCCCGGCACATCGGGCACGGACGCGGTGCTGCCGGTGGCCACCACCACCGCGTGCCGTGCCCGCAGCCGCCGCGGCTGCGGGCCGTCCACGGTGACCTCGCACCGGGCGGTGAGGCGGCCGTGCCCGCGCACGACGTCGATCCCGGCGCCGCGCGCCCACTCGACCTGGGCGGTGTCGTCGCGGCCGTCGGTGAACGCGTCCCGGCGGGCGAGGACGTCGGCGACGTCGACGCCGTGGGCGGCGACCTTGGCGGCGACGCCGGGCATGTGCCGGGCCGCGGCCAGCACCTGTCCCGGGCGCAGCAGCGCCTTGCTCGGCATGCACGCCCAGTAGGAGCATTCACCGCCGACGAGTTCGTGTTCGACCAGGACGGCGGTGCGGTCGCTGCCGGCGATGGCGTAGGCGGCGGCGTTCTCCCCGGCGGGTCCGCCGCCGAGGACGACGACATCGAACACCTCGGACTCGGACCCCGCACCGATGCTCATGAACCCACGGTAGGCGGCGTGCGGGCGGTGCGGGCCCGGAACACGACCGCCGCGGCGCGGTTCAGCGCAGCTCGGGGGAGTCGGCGTCGAAGACCAGTCCCATCGGGGCGAGGACCCGCACCACCTGTTCGGCGGCCCACTCGTCGAGATCGCACAGCAGCACCACCGACCACGGCGTCACCACCAGGGGACGATCCACGGCCGCGAGGAACTCCGCCGTCCGCGCCGGCAGCACCGCCCCGGGCAGACCGCCGCCGAGGGTGACCGCACCGTCGGGCTGGTCCAACCAGCCCACGGGCCGGGCCGGGGCCGACGGGCGCCGCGCCGGCGGCGCCGACGGCTCCACGCCCAGAGCGGCGAGGGTCGCGGCGACCCCGGCCCGCGGCGGCCGCTGCGCCGCCGCGACCAGCGTCTCGACGACGTCGTCGGGGGGCAGGCGCACGCCGGTGTCGGTGCCGTCGAGCAACAGCGCCCACCGCCGGTCGGGCAGCGCCGCCGCCCCCACCTCGGGGGCCAGGGCCGCGATGTCGCCGCTGCCGTCGTCGATCCCGACGACGAGGTCGCGGCCGGGCGCGAGCGCGGTGAGTCGACGGTGCACCTCGGCGAGGATGTCCCGCACGTCGACGTGCCCGCCGATGCGGCCGGACAGCGGCGAGGCGAGCAGGCGGCGCCGATGCGGTCCGGGCAGGTCGAAGCCGTGGCCGGACAGCTGCGCGGTGAGTTCGGCCCGGTTTCCGCGCAGCCCGAGACCGTCGGCGGTGAGGACCAGGGCGCCCCCGGCGTGGTCGTGGGCGAGTTCGGCGAGGATCTGCAGCTGCGCCGCCGCGAGCCGACCGCCGGGCAGGGACACCTCGACCAGGTCGACGGGTTCGTGAGCGGGCGCCATGGCCTCCAGGCTAGACGGCGGCGGTCGGCGCGGCCCGCCCGTCCGTAGGGTGTGGCCCATGACCCCGACCTTCGCCGACCTGGCCGCCGCGAAGTACGTGCTGCTGACCACCTTCCGCAGGGACGGCACCCCGGTGCCGACCGCGGTGTGGGCCGCCGCCGACGCCGACCGGCTGCTGGTGTGGACCGTCACCGACTCCTACAAGGTCCGGCGGTTGCGCCGCGATCCGCGGATCACCGTCGCGGTGTGCGACGTGCGCGGCACACCGCGCAGCGACGCGGTGCCCGGCACCGCCACGGTGCTCGACGCGGCCGGCACCGAGCGGGCGCGGGCGATGATCGCCCGCAAGTACGGGATCCTCGGGTGGCTCACGGTCAAGGGCAGTGTGCTGCGCCGCGGGCGCGCCGGCACCGTCGGGCTCGCCTGTGTCGTCGAGGCGGACGATCCCACCCCGGATCCCGGTCCCGGCGGGTGAGGGGACCGCGGCGGCACACGGGCGTCGCCGCGGGATCAGCGGGCGCGGCTGACCGACGACATGTGGAAGTCGGGGATCCGCAGCGGCGGCATCGCGGTGCGGGTGAACCAGTCCTTCCATTCCCGCGGCAGGGTGCGCTGCGTGCCGCCGGCCTCGGTGGTGCGCCGCAGCAGATCCAGGGGGCTCTCGTTGAACCGGAAGTTGTTCACCTCCGCCGTCACCGCACCGTCCTCGACCAGATACACACCGTCGCGGGTCAGTCCGGTCAGCAGCAACGTCGCCGGGTCGACCTCCCGGATGTACCACAGGGTCGTCAGCAGCAGTCCCCGCTCGGTGCGGGCCACCATCTCGTCCACGCCGGCCGTGCCGCCGCCGGTCAGGAGCAGGTTCTCCCCGGGCGTGGCCGCCGGCGCCCCGAACTCGGCGGCGGCGGCCCGCGGGTACGCCAGCGCGTGCACCGTCCCCGCGCGCACCCAGTCGACCCGCCCGAGGTCCATGCCGTTGTCGAACACCGACAGCGAGTTCGACGAGGCGGTGGCCGTGACGAACGGCGCGCATTCCAGGCCGGGGGCGGCGGGATCGGAGAACAGGGTCAACGGCAGCGCGGTGAGCCGTTCGCCGACGCGGGTGCCGCCGGGCCGCGACAGCGCGGTGTGCCCTTCCTCGGCGCCGCGGCCCTCCATCGACCACATCAGGTAGATCATCAGGTCGGCCACCGCCGACGGCGGCAGCAGCGTCTCGTAGCGCCCGGCCGGCAGCTCGACGGTGCGGCGCGCCCAGTCCAGCCGCCGCGACAGTTCCGTCAGCAGGGCGGGGGTGTCGACGTCGGTGAAGTCGCGGGTGCCGGCCCCGGCCCACGCGCTGGCCCCGTTCAGCCCGCCCCGTTTGCCGTTGATCTCCACCGATCCCTCCGGCGCGGTGAACCGGCGTCGCACCCCGCTCGAGGTGCCCAGCCAGGTCGTCGAGATCCGGTGGTGGGCGAAGCCGTAGAGCTGATCGGCACCGTCGAATCCGGCGGCGAGATCGTCGACGAGCCGCCCGAACACCGTGATGTCGGTCCCGGCCGCGGCGTCGGCCCAGTCGCCGGGCTCGCCCTCCCCGCCGACGAGCGGCACCGCGTCCTCGGCGGGGGCCGCCGCCGCGGCCGCCGCCCCCGCCGCCCGCACGGTCGGGGCGATGTCGGCCGGGTCGACGCTGCTCGATGTCACCACCCCGACGCGGGTGGTGTCGCCGCGCAGGACCGCGATCACCGTCCAGCTGCGGGAACGTGAGATCCCGTTGGTGGTCATCGAGTTGCCGGCCCACCGCAGCGACGCCTCGCCGGTGTCGGTGACCAGCACGATCGTCTCGTCGGCGGTCGAGCAGCGCAACGCCCGCTCGAGCTGTTCCTGCGCCTCGATCATCGCCGGCCCTCCGCCCGGGTGTTGAGGACGTTCACCGACCGCAGCAGCGCCGACGGGCAGCCGTGGCTGACCGGCGCGACCTGCCCGGGCTGGGCCTTGCCGCAGTTCACGGCGCCGCCGAGTCGCCACGTCGACGGCCCGCCGACCGCCTCGAGCGAGCCCCAGAAGTCGGTTGTGGTGGCCTGGTATGCCACATCACGCACCTGCCCGGCGATCGTGCCCCCGCGGATCCGGTAGAACCGCTGCCCGGTGAACTGGAAGTTGTAGCGTTGCATGTCGATCGACCAGGACTTGTCGCCGACGACGTAGAGCCCGTCGTCGACGCGGGCGATGAGCTCGGCGGTGGTGGTGTCGGCCACCGGGTCCGGCTGCAGCGACACGTTCGCCATCCGCTGGATCGGGACGTGATGCGCCGAGTCGGCGTACGAGCAGCCGTTCGAACGCGGCAGCCCCAGCCGCGGCGCGAACACCCGGTCGAGCTGGTAGCCGACCAGTATCCCGTCCCGCACCAGGTCCCAGGACTGGGCGGCGACCCCGTCGTCGTCCCAGCCGACGCTGGCGAGCCCGTGCGCGACGGTGCGGTCCGCCGTCACCTGCATCACGTCGGTGCCGTAGCGCAGCGTGCCGAGCCCGTCCGGGGTGGCGAACGAGGTGCCCGCGTAGGCCGCCTCGTACCCGATGGCCCGATCGTACTCCGTTGCGTGCCCGATCGATTCGTGCACCGTCAACCACAGGTTGGTGGGGTCGATCACCAGGTCCGTCGGCCCCGCCTGCACACTGGGGGCCGACGCCTTCTCCGCCAGCCACCCGGGGATCTGCGCCAGCTCCGCACTCCAGTCCCAGTGCGCGTCGCCGGCCGCATACTCCCAGCCCCGCCCCACCGGCGGGGCCAGGGTGCGCATCGTCTCGAACTCGCCGGTGCGCCGGTCCACGGCGGTCGCCTCGAGCTGCGGGGCCACCCGCACCCGCTGCTGGGTGATCGTCGAGCCGGCCAGGTCCGCGTAGAACGTCTGCTCCTTGACCTGCCCACAGTGCGCCGTCACATGATCGACCTCGTCGGCGGCGAGCAGGTGCCGGGAGAACTCCGCCAGCCGCGCCACCTTGTGCGCCGTGGGCACCGTGAACGGGTCGATCTCGTACGGCGAGACCCACACCGCGTCCGGGTAGACCGGCTCGTCGGCGAGCTCGACCCGATCCCGGTTCAGCGCCCGCAACGTCCGGGCCACCTCGATCGCCTGCCGCGCCGTGGCCGCCGCGACGGCCGGGCTCAGCTCGGCGTGCGAGGCGAACCCCCAGGTGCCGTCGACCACCACCCGCACGGCCAGCCCGGTGTCGATGCTGTCGACGGCGGCCTGCACGGCGCCGTCCCGCAGGCTCAGCGACTGGCTGTGCAGACGGTGCACCCGCAGATCCGCGTGGGAGGCACCGGCGGCGCGGGCGGCGGACAGCGCCGCGTCCGCGAGCGTCCGCAACGGCAGGGCGAGGAAGTCGGCGTCGACGGTGCTCACGGGCACCACCGTACTGGGTCGCACCCGGCGCGTCGGCTCACCCGAACTGCTGCCAGCCCAGACGCACCACCATCACCAGCACCACGATCAGCAGCACCGCCCGCACGAACCCCGCGCCGCGGCGCAGCGCGGTCCGCGAACCGACGACCGCGCCCGCGATATTGCACACCGCCAGTGCCAGCCCCAGCGACCACCACACGTACCCGGCCGCCGCGAAATACACCAGCGCCCCGACATTGGACCCGAGGTTGATCACCTTCGCCATCGCCGCCGACCGCACGAATTCGGTGCCGAGCAGCGTCGCGAACGTGATGATCAGGAACGTGCCGGTGCCCGGGCCGAGCAGGCCGTCGTAGAAGCCGATCACCGCGGCCGCGGTCAGCACCACCAGGACCGTGCGCCGCATCGTCGGCGGTTCGTGCGCCAGGGTCGTGCCGACCTACGGCCGCAGCGTCACGAACACCGCGACCGCCACCAGCACCACCATCACCATCGGAACGAACAGGTCCTTGTCGATCCGCGAGACCGTCGCCGCACCCGCCGCCGCCGCGACCGCGGCCAGGACCGCCGCCGGAGCCAGGACCGGCCACTGCAGCCGGATCCGCCGCGCGAAGGTCACCACCGCCGCGCCGGTGCCGCAGAGGGCGGTGAGCTTGTTCGTCGCCAGCGCGGCCGCCGGTGTCAGCTGCGGGGCGACGACGAACAGCGCCGGCAACAGGATCAGCCCGCCCCCACCGACGACGGCGTCGACCCACCCGGCGGCGGTCGCCGCCACCATCAGAACCGCCCAGTCGCCTGCACCCACGCGGCCATTCGATCACAGCGACCGGGAGCAAAACCGCGGCGCCGCTCGTTGAGCGGATATGACCGCCGCACCGTTCCCGGCAGCTGGAAGGATCACCCCATGATCGCGCTGCTGTTCCTGGCCTACGTCGTCGTCGAGATCGGGGTGCTGGCGTGGCTCGGGTCCACCCTGGGCATCGGCACGACGATCCTGGTGTTCCTCGGGGTGAGCGTCCTCGGTTACCTGGTGCTCGCCGCGCAGGGCCGCCGTGCCCTGCAGAATCTGGGCCGGGTCCGCAGCGCCGCCGGCGCGGACCGGGCCCTGACCGACGGCGCACTGGTCGGCGCCGGTGCCGGGCTCGTGCTCGTACCCGGACCGGTGACCAGCGCCGCGGGAATTCTGCTGCTGCTGCCCCCGACCCGCGCGCTGCTGCGCCCGCTCGTGCGGGCGCTGGCCGCCCGCCGGGTCGCCGCCTCCGCCGCCCGGGGCGGCACTTTCCGCGGGGAACGCGTCGTCATCGTCGACGGCGAGGTCGTCGAGCACACCGTGGTCGGCCCGGCCCGCCTCGACACCCCCGCCTCCGGAGCCGGGACCGTGCTCGAGGGCGAGATCGTCGACCCCCCGCACCGTCCGCACCTGCCGTAACGGGGCACACTGGGTAGCCGTGAAGTCCCCCGCACCGCACACTCAGCTCCTCGTCGGCGGCCGCATCTACAGCGCCAGCGCCCCCGACGCCACCTCGATGGCCGTCACCGACGGGCAGGTCGTGTGGGTGGGGGAGGACCGGCCCGGCCGCGCCCTGCACCCGGACGCCGAGATCGTCGACCTCGACGGGGCGTTCGTCGCACCCGCCTTCGTCGACACCCACGTGCACGTCACCGCGCACGGCCTGGCCCTGACCGGTCTCGACCTGTCCGACACGCGGTCCCGCGAGGCGGCGCTGCACCAGGTGCGCGACCATGCCGCCCGGCACGCCGGCGCCGTCGTGTGGGGGCACGGGTGGGACGAGACCCGCTGGCCGGACCCCACCGCCCCCACCACCGACGACCTCGACGCCGCCGCCCCCGGCCGCGCCGTCTACCTCACCCGCGTCGACGCCCATTCCGCGGCGGCCTCCACCGCGCTGCGCGCCGCCGCCGACCTCGCCGGACTCGACGGCTACCACCCGCAGCGCCCGCTGACCGCGGCCGCGCACCACGGTGTCCGCGCCGCCGCCCGCGCCCTGCTCACCCCCACCGAACGCGCCCGGGCCCGCGCCGCCGCCCTCGACGACTACGCGGCACACGGCATCGTCGCCGTGCACGAATGCGGCGGCCCGGACATCGCCGGCCGCGACGACTTCGCCGAACTGCTCGCCACCGACCACGGGGTGCAGGTCCGCGGCTACTGGGGGGAGGCCGTCACCACCGCCGAGCAGGCCCGGGCGCTGCTCACCGCCACCGGCGGGCACGCCCTCGGGGGCGACCTGTTCGTCGACGGCGCCCTCGGCTCCCACACCGCGTGGCTCGCCGCGCCGTACACCGACCGCCCCGACTGTTGCGGCACCGCCTACCTCACCGTCGAACAGATGACCGCGCACCTGCGGGCCTGCACCGAAGCCGGCATCCAGGCCGGCTTCCACGTCATCGGCGACGCCGCCGTCGACGCCGCGGTGCAGGCATTCGCCGCGGTCGTCGCCGACCTCGGCGGCCCGGCCGTCGCGGCCCGCGGACACCGGCTCGAACACCTCGAGATGGTCACCGCCGCGCAGGGCGAGCGGCTCGGCGGCTGGGGCGTGATCGCCAGCATGCAACCGAGCTTCGACGCGCTGTGGGGCGGACCGGGCGGGCTGTACGCCACCCGCCTCGGCGCCGACCGCGCCGCCGGCCTCAACCCGTTCGCGCCGCTCGCCGCGACCGGCATGTCCCTCGCGTTCGGCTCGGACGCGCCGGTCACCGCGGCCCGACCGTGGCCGATGCTGCGCGCCGCCGTGCACCACCGCACCCCGGGCAGCGGGATCTCCCCCCGCGCCGCGTTCGCCGCCGCCACCCGTGGGGCGTGGCGCGCCGGCGGGGTGCGGGACGGGATCGCCGGCACCCTCGACCCCGGGGCGCCCGCGTCGTACGCGGTCTGGGACGCGGACGAGCTCGTGGTCAGCGCGCCGAAGGACAGTGTGCAGCGCTGGTCCACCGACCCGCGGTCGCGGGTGGCGCCGCTGCCGGATCTCGAGCCGGGCACGCCCGACCCGGTGCTGCTGCGCAGCGTGCACCGCGGCCGCGTCGTGTACGCCCGGTGATCGGCTCGCGCGCCGCCGCCCGGCCGGTGGTGGTCCGCAGCGTCGCCGCCGTCACGGCGGGGCTGCTGTTGTTCGCGAGTTTCCCGCCGCGTCCGCTGTGGTTCCTCGCGCCGCTGGGCATCGCCCTGCTCACCGGGGTGCTGGGGGCGCCGACGCTGCGCCGCCGCGGCGGTTTCGGCTACGGCTACCTCGCCGGCCTGGGATTCTTCGTGCCGCTGCTGCCGTGGGTCGGGGAGTACGTCGGCCCGGTGCCGTGGCTGGCGCTCGCCGCCGCCGAGGCGGTGTTCGTCGGCCTGTTCGGCGTGGTCGCGGTGCAGGTGCGGGCCCTGCCGGGGGCACCGGTGTGGATCGCGGCCGGCTGGAGCCTGACCGAGTACCTGCGGGCGAGCGTGCCCTTCGGCGGGTTCCCCTGGGGCCGGCTCGCGTTCGGTCAGCCGGACGGGCCGCTGGTCGCTCTCGCCGCGGTCGGCGGTGCGCCGCTGGTGTCGTTCGCGGTGGCGCTGACCGGCACGGGGCTGTGGGCGTGCGCGCGGGCCGGGCTGCGCTACACCCGCGGGCACCGGGAGCGGTCGCCGCTGCTGCGGGCCGCGGCGACGACCGTCGCCGCACCGCTGCTCGCCCTGGCGACCTGGCCGGCGCTGCCCGCCCCCGAGGCGGGTGAGCGCACCGTGACGGTCGCCGCGATCCAGGGCAGCGTGCCGCGGCTGGGTCTGGACTTCAACGCCCAGCGCAAGGCCGTGCTGAACAACCACGTGGCGCGCACCCTCGAGCTGGCCGACCGGGTCCGGGGCGGCACCGCGCCGCGCCCGGACGTGGTGATCTGGCCGGAGAACGCCTCCGATATCGACCCGTTGCGCAACCGCGACGCCGCGGCCGACATCGGCGCCGCGGCGGCCGCGGTCGGCGCCCCGATCCTGGTGGGTGCCGTGCTGGTCAACGGGGACGGCACCACGACCAACTCGGTGATCGTGTGGGATCCGGCGACCGGGCCGGGGGAGCGGCACGACAAGCGCATCATCCAGCCGTTCGGCGAGTACCTGCCGTACCGCTCGTTCTTCCGGCTGTTCTCCGACTACGCCGACCGGGCCGGGCACTTCGTGCCGGGCAGCGGCGACGGCACCGTCCACGCCGCGGGCATCCCGATCGGGGTGGCCACCTGCTACGAGGTGGCGTTCGACCGGGCACTGCGGGACTCGGTGCGCGCCGGCGCGCACCTGCTGGCCGTGCCCACCAACAACGCGACGTTCGGCGACACGGAGATGACCTACCAGCAGCTGGCGATGTCCCGGGTGCGGGCCGTCGAGCACGGCCGGGCCGTGGTGGTGGCCGCCACGAGCGGGGTCAGCGCCGTGGTCGCGGCCGACGGCACGGTCACCACGCGCAGCGCCCTGTTCGTGCCCGAGGTACTGGTGGCGCAGGTGCCGCTGCGCGCGACGGCTACGCTGGCTACTCGGCTCGGACCGATCCCGGAGCTCGTGCTCTGCGTCGGGGCCGTCGCCGCCGTCGGCGTGGCGCTGGTGCGCACACGCGGGCGGAGCACCACCGTGCCGGCCGCAGCCGGCACCGCGAGATGACCGGCCGCCGGCCGGTGCGACAGGAAGGACCTTCGATGGCAGCGGCGACGCCGGCCGGGAACGACAGCGCGCCGAGCGCCCGGACCCTGGTGATCATCCCGACGTACAACGAACGTGACAACATCGGCCTGATCGTCGGCCGGTTGCACGCCGCGCTGCCGCACACACACGTGCTGATCGTCGACGACGGCAGCCCGGACGGCACCGGCGACGTCGCCGATCGTCTCGCCGCGGCGAGCGAGAACCGCATCCACGTGATGCACCGCACCGAGAAGAACGGTCTCGGGGCCGCGTACATCGCCGGTTTCCGGTGGGGACTCGAGCGCGGTTACACCGTGCTGGTGGAGATGGACGCCGACGGCAGCCACGCCCCCGAGCAGCTGCACCTGCTGCTCGAGAGGATCGACGCGGGCGCCGACCTGGTGCTCGGCTCGCGGTACGTGCCCGGCGGTGCGGTGGTGAACTGGCCGTGGCATCGGGAGGTGCTCTCCCGCGGCGGCAACATCTACTCGCGGCTCGCGCTGGGGGTGCGGATCCACGACATCACCGGCGGCTACCGCGCCTACCGGCGCGAGGTGCTCGAGCACCTCGATCTCGCCGCGGTCGCCTCGCACGGCTACTGCTTCCAGGTCGACCTCGCCTGGCGGGCGGTGCAGGCCGGGTTCACGGTCGCCGAGGTGCCGATCACCTTCACCGAGCGGATCATCGGCGAATCGAAGATGAGCGGCAGCATCGTGCAGGAGGCGCTGATCAAGGTCACCGTGTGGGGCGTGCGCAACCGGTGGACGAAACTGCGCGGCCTGCTGCGCCGCTGAGCGCCGCCGGGCTGGGGGCCGGTCGAGGACCGGTCACCCCCATCCGGGCGGCGGGGCTCATTCGGCGTTCTTGACCTCGATCTTCTTCCCGGCCTGCTGCTGCTCGGCCAGAGCGATCGAGACGGTGAGGATGCCCTTGGCGTAGGACGCCTCGACGTCGTCGTCCTTCGCACCCGGTGGCAGGGCCACCGAACGCCGGAACGAGCCGTAGTGGAACTCCGAGCGTCCCCCCTCGGATTTCTCCTCGGTCCGTTCGGCCGTGATCTCGAGCTGCCCGGCGTTGATCGCGACGTCGATGTCCTTCTCCGGGTCGAGGCCGGGCAGCTCGGCCCGCACGACGTACCGGCCGTTCTCGACACGGTCCTCGACCCGGATGAGGTTGCCGCCGAGAGCGGGACGTAGACCGGTGAAGGGGAAGGCGTCGAAGAACTCGGACAGGTCCGGGAACACCGAACGGGAACGGCGCGCTGGCACAGTGGACATGTCTGCTCCTCTCCTGGGAAACGGATCGGCGGAAGGTCGGTCCGTGTCCATTCGACTCCGTGCGGGACGCGCCCGACAGGGCCGGAAGTCCCGACCCCCGAGATCCGAACGTTCGCACCCCCGGTAGCCCTCCAAACGATCGTTCGGACTCGGGCCTACGCGTTCGGCGAACGTTCGTCAGTCGGGATCCGGTCCGGGCGGCCGCGTTCGCGCCGCAGTTCCGCCACCTGCATCCGCAGCTCGGCGATGTGGATCCGCGCCTCGCGCAGCTGGGTGGCCCGCTCGTCGGCCAGTTCGGCGCGCACCATCGCGAGATCGGCCTCGAGTTCGGCCACCCGCTGCCAGGCCTCGGCAGCCGAGCGCAGCGCCTCGTCGCGTTCGGTGCGCAGCCGGGTCGCCTCGAGGTCCACCGCCCCGGTGCCGGCCGCCCGGGGCGGGTCCGGGGCGGCGCCGAGGCGGGTACCCGCACGCTCCGGCGGCGAAGAGGACGCCGACCGGGGCGGGTCGGAGGTCGCTGCGGGTGGGGACGGGGTGGCGGTCCGGCGCTGGCGTTCGCGCCAGGCGCGCGCACGTTCGGCGCTGTTGGCGTACTGCTTGCGGCGGCCGCCCGTCGCGGGGGTGGCCCCGATCGGCGTGCCGGGCGCCGAGGAGGCGTCGCTCACCACCGCAGACTACCAGGACGAACCCCCGCACGAACGTTCGAGGAACGGCGCCGGGTCACGAACCGGACACCGCTCGAACGATCGTGTCGTTCGTTCGGATTCGATCGTTCTACCAGGTGACGGGCAGCTCGTCCACGACGCCCAGTTCGGTGCACAACCGGCGGATCGCGCTGCAGTCCTGCACCACCCGCCGCGGGGGTGTCGCGGCCACGTCCGCGAGCATCGCCCGCCCACCCGGAACGCGCTCCGCGTCCACGATCGCTGCCCAGGTGCCCAGATCCGAGCCGGTGAACGCCTCGATTCCCGCCGCCAGGGCCGCGAGCAGCTGCGCCCGGTCGCCGGGCCCGAGCTCGGTGAACACCATCTTCAGCAGCTCCGCGGCGAGGGAGGCGTGACTGAGTTCGTCCCGCCGGTGCAGCGCCACCGTCGTGCGATTGACCGGCTGCAGCTCCGCGTCCTCGGTCATCAGAGCGAGGAACGCGCTGATGGAGGTCTCGGCGACGGTGGTGAATGCCAACCGGATCAGCGCCTGCCCCCGCGGATCGGGCGCCGCCGCCACCGCGGCCCGGTGCTCGCGCACGGTCCGGCACGGCGGCAGCACCGACTCGGGCATGTGCCAGCCACGGCGGCGGCGGATCACCGCGCTCGCGTTCAGGTGCATGAGCGTGTGGTACTGCTCGTCGACCATCGCCTGCAGCACCCCCGCGGTCACGGTGTCCGACGGCCCGACCCCGAAGAAGTCCGTCGTGATCAGCGCGAAACCGGGGTTGACCACGTACTGCTCGATGTCCATGACATTCTTGTTGTACGCAATCCAGCCCCAGCCCCGCAGCCGGGCCCGGCGCCCCTCGTCCAGGGCGCGGTACGCGGGATGGGTGTGGAACGGCACGAGCTCGTCCGGGAAATCCAGCCGGCCCGGATCGAACAGCTCGTCCAGATCCGGTTCGCTCTTCTTGACCGTGGCGCGCCGCCCCCACGACCGGGCCAGTCCCCGCACCACGGCGCTCTCGACGACGTCGTGCGGATCGTGGTCGGGCAGCGCGGGTACGAGCAGCGGACCCTGCGCGGCGGGCAGATCAGGCTCGGCCATGACGGCTCTCCGTTTCCTCGTGCGTCAGTTCCGCGAACAGTTCCGCACACAGCTCACGATACCGGCCGGTGTCCGCGCCCAGCGGCGTTGCGGCCCGGCCCAGCAGGTCCGCGAACCCGGCCACCGATCCGGTCTCGACCACCGCCTCGAGCTCGTCGAGGGAGGCCCGCAGCGCCGACCGGGCCGCCGCCGCGTGCGGGTTGCCGGCCTGCACGTCGAGATACACCTCGGGGGCGCCGCCGGCGATCCGCGCCAGCAGCGCCCGCAGCAGCACGTGCGGGGGCGGGGCGGTCGCCGCCGCCACCGACGGGGGGACGCCGAGCCGTCCCAGCGCCAGCCCGAACGCCAGAACCGCCGCGTGCGTGGCCGCCTGGGTGGCCGCCGCGACCCGGTCGTGGTCGTCCGCCGTCATCCGCACCACCCGCGCGCCCCACCGGTCGAGCGCCGCGAGCAGCGCGTCGACGGCCGGGCCGGGCCGGTGCTCGACCACCGCCACCGGTCGTCCCGCCATGCCCAGCGCCGGCGCGAACATCGGGTTCAGCCCGACACACTGCGCGGACCACCCCCGCCCGCGTCCCGCCTGCGCCCACGCCGACTTCACCGACAGGGTCTCCACCAGCACCGCGTCCGGCGACAGCAGCGGACCGAGCCGGGCGGCGGCCGCCAGCGCCGTGGCCTCGGGCACGGCCAGCACCAGCATCGAGGCGCACCGCACCGCGTCCCGCACGGCCGCCGTGGGGACGGTGACATCGTCGCGCAGCGCGCCCGGATCGTCGCCGGCGGCCGGGTCGACCACCAGCACGTCGGCGCCGTCGCGGCGCAGCGCCTCACCGAGCATCCGGCCGACCGCGCCGGCACCCCCGGCGACGACGACGAGGCCGGTCGTGTCGCTCACGCGCGGGAACCGTCCTCGGAGGGTTCGTTCACCGACAGGGTGCGGCGCATCGCCACCGCCTTGACCATCGTCTCCTCGAGTTCGTCCGCCGGGTCCGACAACGCGACGATGGCGCCGCCGATGCCGAAGCCCACCTCGTGTTCGGTGGCGACCATGGTGCGGATGACGATCGACAGGTCCGCCGCTCCCGTCGGGGACAGGTATCCCAGCGCACCCGAGTACACGCCGCGGGGGCCGTCCTCGAGCTTGTCGATGATCTCCATGGTGCGCAGCTTCGGCGCCCCGGTCATCGATCCCCCCGGGAAGGCGGCCCGCACGCAGTCCACCGCGGTCGCATCCGGGCGCAACGTCCCCCGCACCGTGGAGACCAGCTGGTGCACCGCCGCGTACGTCTCGACGTCGAACAGCTTCGGCACGTGCACCGAACCGGGCACGCACACCCGAGACAGGTCGTTGCGCACCAGGTCGACGATCATCAGATTCTCCGACCGGTCCTTCTCGCTGTCGAGCAGGCTCTGCCGCAACGCCCGGTCCGCGTCCTCGGTGGTGCCGCGCGGCCGGGTGCCCTTGATCGGCTTGGACTCGACCACCCCGTCCGGGCCGATCCGCAGGAACCGCTCCGGCGAGGCACTGAGCACCGACACCTCGGGGAACCGCAGCAGGGCACTGTACGGGGTCGGGCTCAGTTCGCGCAGCGTCTCGTAGGTGCGCAGGGGATCGACGCTGCGGTCCACGGTCGCCGCGTTGGTCAGGCACACCTCGTACGTCTCGCCGCTGCGGATCTCGGCGATCGACTGGGCGATCAGCTCGAGGTAGCGCTGCGGCTCGTGCCGCAACCGCACCCGCGGATCCTGCTCCGCCCGCACCAGCGGGGCCGCGACCGGTGCCGCGGCGGATTCGGCCAGGGACCCGAGCACGGCAGCGGTCGCGTCGAACCACGCGGTCGTGGCGGGCTCCCCGGCCCGCTCGCTCAGCGCCAGCAGGTAGCAGCAGCGTGTCTCGTGGTCGAGGACCACGGCGCGGTCGGCGAAGACCATCGCCGCGTCCGCGATGGGGGAGGTGTGCACGAGCTGCCCGCCGGTGTCGGCCTTGAGCTCGTACCCCAGGTAGCCCACGTAGCCCAGCGCGAACGCGAACGGCAGGTCGCCGCGCCGGGCGACCGTGCGCTCGGCGAGGCGGCGGTCGATGTGGTCGAAGAAGGTGGTGTGGAACTCGGCCACCGGCTGCCCGGTGCGCTGTTCGCGCACCAGGGTCTCGGCGACGCTGTAGGTGACGAACTCGGCGCGCGGACCCGACCCGTCCCCGAGGATGGAGAACCGCGAGTTCGGTTCGGTGGCGGCGCTGCCGTCCAGCCAGAAGCTGTGCGGACCGTCGGCGAACAACGTCTCGAACACCCGCTGCGGGTCGGGGTGGTGGTCGATCCGGCGGCTTTCGAGGACCAGCGCCGGGGGCGGCGCGGGCGGCGCGGGCGGCGGGACCGGCTCGGGTGGGTGCGGCCGGGCGGGGGTCGCGTCGCGGAAGTTCGCCAGCAGCTCGCGGCCGTACTCGGTGCAGATCGACTCGGGGTGGAACTGCACCCCCCACAGCGGCCGGGTCCGGTGGGCGACCCCCATCAGGAGTCCGTCCTCGGTCCAGGCGACGGCCTCGAGGTCGTCGGGCACCCGGTCGACGACCAGCGAGTGGTAGCGCACCGCCTCGAACGGGGAGGGAATGCCGGCGAACAGCCCGGTGCCGGCGTGCCGGATCCGTGACAGCCGGCCGTGCACCGGCTGCGGTGCCCGCACCACCTCGCTGCCCAACAGGTTGCACAGGCCCTGATGACCGAGGCACACCCCGAGCACGGGCAGACCGGAGTCGAGCAGGGCGTGCGAGCTGATCCCGAAGTCGCGGGCCCGGTCGGGGCGGCCCGGCCCGGGGGAGACGACGATGTTGTCGAACCGGTCCAGATCCAGGGACTCCCACGGGGTGTCGTTGCTGACGACCGTGGGCGGGACACCGTTGACCTCGGCCAGCAGACTGTAGAGGTTGTAGGTGAACGAGTCGTAGTTGTCGATCAGCAGGGTGCGGATCGAACCGGCGGGCGGCGGGGCGGCCATGACCGGTCTCAGGTCCGGGTCTCGCGCAGTTGGGCGGGCGCCGCGCCGGGACCGTCGATGATGAGGTCCTCGACCCGGCACGCCTCCGCGATGAGCAGCGCGTACAACGAGTGCAGGAATTCCGGCGACATGTCGTTGCGGTGCGCGTAGGACTCGGCGCGGGCATGCACGACCTGCATCCGGCCCGGTTGCAGCATCGGGATCGCGTGCCGCTGTTTCAGGTGCGCGATGCGGGCACAGATGCGCAGCCGGTCCCGAACGGTATCGAGGAGCCGGGCGTCGACCCGGTCGAGTTCGGTGCGCAGCCCGTCGAGCAGGTCGTCCGGTGCGGATTCGGCGGTGGCGTCCGCCCGGTGGTCGTTGCTGTTGTCCATCGCTTCTCGCCCCCTGTACCGCGGCCCGAAACCCCAGTGGGTCATTCCGTTTCGCGTCGTCCGAGGTCGCCGGTCCGAGAATCCGGCCGGTGTTCGATCATGATGACACGCGCGCGGAGCCGCTGTCGGCGTTTGATCCATTTGTGCCGTGCGCGCAACACGGCCGACCCGGCAGGACACGCACCGCCCCCGGTACGCACGAGGCCGCCCCCGGGACGGATCCCGGGGGCGGCCTCGTGCGTACCGGTCGACCTGAGGTCAGGCGCCGCGCCGCTTGGTCTTGAGCAGTTCGAGGCGCTCCTTGAGCAGCTCGTCGAGCTCGTCGATGGAGCGGCGTTCGAGCAGCATGTCCCAGTGGGTGCGCGGCGGCTTGACCTTCTTCGCCTCGGGCGCCGCGCCCTCGACCAGGGAGCCTTCCAGACCGTTCTTGCAGATCCAGGTGCCGGGGATCTCCGCGTCGTCGGCGAACGGAACGTCGAACTCCTCGCCGTTGTCACAGCGGTAGCGGGCGATCCGCCGCGGCGCCAGATCGTGGTCACGGTCGGTCTCGTAGCTCACCGCCCCGAGCCGGCTGCCTCGCAGTACACGATCTGCCATGGTGGTGTCCTCTCTTGTGTGCTCCGCCCGGTGCGCTCGCCTCCGGGGCGAGCGCGCGTCCACAGTGCGGTCGACATCGGCGGATGCCGACCTCTTCTGTCAACGCACACGCGGTCGAATCGGTTCCCGACCGCCCCGCGGCCGTGGGCGCGGGTGAGTCTACCGCCCCGGCCGCCGCGGCTCCGCCGGCCGGTAGGGTGGACGGCCATGACCGGACGTACCCGTGAACCGGAGAACTGCCTCTGGTGTGGCCGGCCGGTCGCCGACGCCCCCCTCGGGCGCCGTCGCCGCTACTGCCGCCGCTCGTGCCGTCAGCGGGCCTACGAGCAACGCACCCTCACCCGGGAAGCGGGACTGCCGGAGGACGCGGTGATCCTGACCGCCGCGGAGGCGAGCGCTGTCGCCGACCGTGCCTTCGAGGTGCGGTGCGCGGCCGAGGACGTCGCGACCGCGGTGGCGGAGGGCGCCGGTCCGGCGGAACTGGCCGCCCTGTGCGACGAGCTCGTGCGGCTGGCCCGCGCCGCCGAACGGCTCCGCTGAGCCGGCCCGCTCAGGCGAAGAACGCCCCCATCGTGTACACCACCTGGCAGAAGGTGCCGTCGACGTACTGCACGGACCCGAACAGTGCCGACAGCACCGGACCGGTGCCGGTGTCGAGGGTCTTCGACAGCTGCGGCACCCCGCCCACGGTGTCGTCGAGCGTGTCCACGCCGCCGCGGAAGTTCTCCATGTTCAGCCACACGAACTTCAGGTCGGCCCGCGCGGGCAGGGTGGGGATCGTGGGGGAGACGAAGATCTTCAGCTGGCCGATCTGCACCGGGGGCACCGCGTTGGGGCCGGGCTGGGCCCATCCGGTGGTCATCGCGTAGGGGGTGAAACCGCCCCCGCAGCCGAGCCCGAACGTGGGGGCGGGCTGCATGAACGGCTGCGGAGTGTTGCGCGGTGGCGGCTCGAACAACGCCGGGGTGCGAGCCGCGTCGAGCAGCGACTCCACCGCCCGCAGCGCCTCGGGGGACTCCGCGGCCGCGGCCGCACGCAACGCGTCCGGCGGCAGTCCCGGGGGCTCGGGTTCCGCGACGGCGTGCGCGGGCACGGCCACCGCCGCCGCGACAGCGGCTGCGGCGGTGAGCGAACGAACGGTCCATCGACGCTGCTGCATCCAGAGCTCCTCGAGGGTGGGACGGGCACGGGCGACGACGTGGTCGGCTCGACAATAGGGGGGTCGGGGCCGGCGCGGGCCGTTTCCGTGAACCGGCTCGAAAGACGGCTCTCGAAACCGTGATTCGCGCTCATTCGGTGACCGGACCGCGATGGAACGGTCACAGTTTCCCGTCGATCTGCGGTCGAGACGGCGACAGGTCCCCGTCGAGGTCTCGACTCGGAAACGATGCGGCCCGGGGGGTCGATTTTTCGCTCCGGTTTCGGGTCGGGATGTCGTCGCGGTGGTCTAGCTTGAGGGAGCGCCCGCTGTCACATCTTCGAGGGCGCGGACGATCGAAGGGGAGAGAGCTACAGCCACGTCGATCCGACCGAGAGGTTTTCCTGCACGGTGCCGGGGGGTGCCAGGACAGCACTGGAATCACTTTCGTGAAGGGGAGTTCGTTGCAAGAGCGGCCGTACATTCCGCCCGGGGCCTTCCCGTTGTCCTCCGCCCAGCGTTCGATCTGGGTCGCGCAACAGCTGGCACCCGAGGTCCCCGTCTGCATCGCCCAGTACGTCGACCTGCCCGGAGACCTCGACCTGGATCTGCTGCGCGCCGTCGCGCACGAGGCCGCGCGCGAGTTCCAGTCGCCGTACCTGCGCGTCGTCGAGGTCGACGGCGAGCCCTACCAGTACGTCGATCCGGACCTCGACCGCAGCGACGTCCCGCTGCTCGACTTCTCCGGGGCCCCGGACCCGATGGCCGCGGCGCAGCAGTGGATGAACACCGACTACGCCACCCCGGTCGATCTGGCCCGCGACCCGCTGGTGAACATGACGATCCTGCGGCTCGGCGAGCGACGGCACCTGTGGTACAGCCGGATCCACCACGTCGCCCTCGACGGTTTCGGCGCCATGACGATGGTCAACCGGATCGCCGCCCTGTACTCGGCGGCCCACGAGGACCGGGCCCCCGAGCCGCCCACCGCCGCCGACCTGCACGCCCTCTACCGATCCGACCTCGACTACCGCGGTTCGAGCCGGTACACGAGCGACCGCGACTACTGGATCGGGCGGGTCGCCGGGCTCGAGGACGGATCGACCCTGGCGCGGCGGACGGCCCCGACCGCCGCGCGCAGCACCCTCGACAGCGTCACCCTGCCCGACGACCTGGTCGCCCGGCTGACCGACGCCGACGCCACGAGCGGATCGTCGGCGGCCGCGACGGTGGTCGCGGCGTTCGCGTGCTACCTCTCCCGGATCACCGGCCGCGCCGACGTGATGCTCAACCTGCCGGTGTTCGCGCGGACCACCGTGGCGGCCAAGCGCTCCGGCGGCATGCTCGTCAACACCGCGCCGCTGCACATCCGCCTCGAGGACACCGACACCCGCGGCGACCTGGTGCACCGCGCCCAGCTGGAACTGACCGGTGCGCTGCGGCACCAGCGGTTCAGCCTCGAGGACATCCGCCGCGAGACCGGCACCACCGGCCGGGCCCGCAGCTACGGCGGACCGATGATCAACGTGATGCTCTTCCGCCAGGAGATCGCGCTCGGCCCCATCCGCGGCGAGTTCCACATCATGACCTCGGGTCCGGTCGAGGACCTGCTGGTCAACATCTATCAGAGCGGCACCCCCGCCCGGACGTTCGTGGATTTCCGCGGCAATCCCCACCAGTACGAGCCGGACGAGCTGCGCGAGCACCACGCTCGCTTTGTCGAGCTGTTCGGCGAGTTCCTGCGGGCCGAACCGGACACGCCGGTCGCGCGCATCCACCCCGCGACCGCCGCCGTCGCCGAGCGCCTGCGCCGCGACGCCGACCTCGAGCGGTTCTGGCGGGCCGCCCTGGCCGGGGCGCCCGAACACCTCGAGCTGCCCGCCGACCGTCGCCGCACCGGTCCGCGCAGCACCCCCGTCGCCGCCCGCCTCGACCTACCCGTCCCCGCCGAGCTGGGGGACCGGGTGGGCGACCTCGCCCGGCGCCACGGCGTCACCGCCACCGAGGTGCTGCACGCCGCCGCCGCGGTCCTCGTCGCCCGGCTCACCGCCGGCGCCGACACCCTCGTCGGACTGTCCACCCCGGCCGGGGCGCTGCCGCTGCGGGTGCGGCTCGACGAGAACGAGCCGTTCGCCGAGCTGCTCGGCCGGGTCGCGGCGATCCACGCCGCCGCCACCGCCCACGCCGACGTCCCGGCCGACCGGCTCGCCCGGTGCTTCGACGCACAGCACGTGCCGGCCCTGCCGGTGCTTCTCGACCCCGGCGGCACCGCCGCCGACGACGGCCTCGCGCACGCCGAACTCGCGCTGCACACCGCGACCGGCCCCGACGGCACCCACCTGCGGGGTACGTACGCCACCGACCTCTACGACCCCGCCACCGCACGATCGTTCTTCGAACGTTTGCTGCGGGTTCTGGGCACCGTCGCCGCCGACCCCACCGCCCCGGTCGGCAGCGTCGACATCGTCTTCCCGGACGAAGCGGCGCAGCTGAGCCCGGTCCGCGGACTGCCCGGCGTGTCCCCGCAGCTGTGGCCCGAGATCCTCACCGCGGTGGCTTCGCACGTCCCGGAGGCGAGTGCGCTCGAGTTCGAGGGCCGCACGATGACGTACGGGCAGCTCGACGCCTGGTCCGATCGGGTCGCCCGGGTCCTGATCGACGCCGGCGCCGGGCCGGAGACGTTCGTCGCCCTCGGCATCGCCCGATCCCTCGAATCGGTGGCCGCGATCTGGGCGGTGGCCAAGTCCGGTGCCGCCTACATGCCGGTCGACCCGACGTACCCGGCCGAGCGGATCGAGTACATGCTCGCCGACTCCGGGGCGGTGCTCGGGCTGACCACCACCGCCCACCGCGACGGCCTGCCGGACGACGTGCCGTGGCTGGTGCTCGACGACGCGGAGTTCGTCACGGCGCTGGACTCGGTCCCCGACGGCCCGTTGTCGGACCTCGACCGGCGCGGCGCGCTGCACTTCGACCATCCCGCCTACCTGATCTACACCTCCGGGTCCACCGGTCGACCCAAGGGCGTGGTGGTCCCGCATCGCGGTCTGGCGAACCTGTGCGCCGAACTGCACGGCCGGCACGGCCCCACCTTGCACTCGCGGGTCTCGCACTTCTCGTCGCCGAGCTTCGACGCCTCGGTGTACGAGTACATGACCGCCTTCGCGATCGGCGCCACCCTCGTCGTGGTGCCCCCGACGATCTACGGCGGCGAGGAACTCGCCCGCTTCTTCCGCGAGCAACGCATCACCCATGCCTTCTCCACCCCCGCGGCGCTGGCCTCGGTCGACCCGGAGGGCGTCGCCGCCGAGTCGGTCACCGTCGCCGGGGACGCGTGCCCGCCCGAACTCGTCGCCCGCTGGGCCCCGGGCCGACGGATGTTCAACGCGTACGGCCCGACCGAGGCCACCATCGTCGTCAACATCTGCGGCCCGCTGACGCCGGCACCGGCGATCCCGATCGGCACCCCCGTGCGCGGCACCCACGAGGTCGTCCTGGACTCCCGACTGCGGCCGGTGCCGGTCGGGGTCGCCGGCGATCTCTACATCGCCGGACCGGGCATCACCCGCGGCTACCGCGGCCGGCCCGGGCTCAGCGCCGAACGGTTCGTCGCCGACCCGTTCGGGGCGCCGGGGGAGCGGATGTACCGCACCGGCGACGTGGTGCGCTGGCGCACCGACGGCGACCTCGAGTACCTCGGGCGTTCCGATTTCCAGGTCAAGGTCCGTGGGTTCCGCATCGAGCTCGGCGAGATCGACACCGTCCTCGCCGCCCACGACGATGTCGCGTTCGCGGTGACGATCGGGCACACCGCCCCGTCCGGCGACACCGTCCTGGTGTCCTACGTGCTGCCGCCGGCCGGGCACACCGCCGAACCCGGCGCCCTCCTCGCGCACCTGTCGCGGAGCCTGCCGGCGCACATGGTGCCCACGGCGATCGTCGTCCTCGACGAGATCCCCCTCACTCCCGTCGGCAAGCTCGACCGGCGTGCGCTGCCGGTGCCCGTGCTCGCGCCCGACGGCAGCACCTACGTCGCGCCGTCCTCCGACGCCGAACGGACGGTGGCGCAGGTGTTCGCCGAACTCCTCGGCGTCGACCGCGTCGGTGTCGACGACAGCTTCTTCGATCTCGGCGGGAACTCGCTGATCGCCACCCGGGTGGTCGCCCGCGTCAACGCCGCCCTCGGCACCGACCTGGGCGTGCGGGCATTGTTCGAGGCCCCCACGGTGCGGACCCTGGCCGCCCTGACCGCCGGCGCCGGCGCGGGCACCCGGGCGCCGCTGGTGGCCGGGCCCCGCCCGGACGTGCTCCCGGTCTCCGCAGCGCAGCAGCGGATGTGGTTCGTCAACCAGCTCGACACCACCTCCCCGGCCTACAACATCCCGATGGCGATCCGGCTGCGCGGCCGACTCGACCGCGACGCCCTCACCGCCGCCGTCACCGATGTGCTCGCCCGCCACGAGGCCCTGCGCACCGAGTTCCCGGCCACCGCCGACGGACCCGTCCAGCGGATCCGCCCGGTCGAGCAGGTGCCCGTCGATCTCACCGCGACGACCGTCACCGCCGATGGGCTGGCGCAGCGGGTGGCGGCGGAGGTGACCGCGGGGTTCGATGTGGCGGCGCAGGTGCCGGTGCGGGTGCGGTTGTTCGTGCTCGGCGACGGGGAGCATGTGCTGGTGTTCGTGGTGCATCACATCGCGGCGGACGGGGCGTCGATGGCGCCGCTGGCGCGGGACCTGATGACCGCCTACGCCGCCCGCACCCGGGGACAGGACCCGGCGTGGACGCCGCTGCCGGTGCAGTACGCCGACTACGCGCTGTGGCAGCGGGAGGTCCTCGGCGACCCGGCCGACCCGGACTCGCTCGCCGCCGCCCAACTCGACTACTGGCGCGAGACCCTGTCCGGGGCACCGGAAGTGCTGGCGCTGCCCACCGACCGGCCCCGCCCGCCGCACCAGTCGTTCCGCGGCGCCACCGTCCGCTTCGACGTCGGTGCCGAGCTGTACCGGGCCGTAGGCGAACTGGCCCGCACCCACGGCGCCACCCCCTTCATCACCGTGCACGCCGCCCTGGCGGTGCTGCTGTCCCGGCTGTCGGGCAGCGACGACGTCACCGTGGGCACCCCCGTCTCCGGTCGCGGCGACCGTGCCCTCGACGATCTGGTCGGCATGTTCGTCAACACCGTGGTGCTGCGCACCCCCGTCGACGCGCAGCACACCTTCGCCGAACACCTGACCCGCGTGCGGGACCGGGACCTCGACGCCCTCGCCCACACCGACCTGCCGTTCGACGCCCTGGTCGATGCCGTCCCCGGCCACCGGTCCGAGGCGTACGCGCCGCTGTTCCAGGTGATGCTGGCATTCCAGAACACCGAGTCGGCCCGCCTGCAGCTACCCGACCTGACCGTCGACGTCTCCGAAATCGACACCGGCACCACCAAATTCGATCTGCACCTGACCCTGACCGAGGTCCCCGGCCACGACGGCGCCGCCCTCACCGGCGCCCTGTCGTATGCGACCGACCTGTTCGACCCCGGCACCGTCACCGCCCTCACCGAGCGGTTCGTGCGGCTGCTCACCGCCGTGACCGCCGCCCCGCACGTCCCCGTCGGCGACCTCGACCTGCTCGAGGGGGGAGAACGGGAGCTGATCCTGCGGCGCTGGAACGCCACCGACGCGCCCCGCACCGCGCACACCCTCGCCGACCTGTTCGCCCGGCAGGCCGCCCGCACGCCCGACGCCGACGCCGTCGTGTTCGGCGACGAGACCGTGACGTACGCCGACTTCGACGCCCGCACCAACCGGCTCGCCCGGCACCTGATCGCCGCCGGGGTCGGTCCGGACCGTCTCGTCGGTCTCGCGATGCGCCGCTCGGTCGAGCTGCTCGTCGGGATGTACGCGGTGATCAAGGCCGGCGGCGCGTACCTGCCGCTCGACCCCGACCATCCCGCCGACCGGCTCGAGTACGTCCTGGACAACGCCCGCCCGGTGTGCGTGCTCACCACCACCGCCGACCGGACACCGCTGCCCACCTCCGTCCCGGTCCTCGAGCTGGACCGGCTGGAGCCGAGCGGCGAGTCCGCCGCCGCCCTCACCCCGCAGGAGCGCACCGCCCCGCTGACGGGGGACCACCTCGCCTACGTGCTCTACACCTCCGGCTCCACCGGCCGCCCCAAGGGGGTCGCGGTCCCGCACGCCGCGATCGTCAACCGGCTGCGGTGGATGCAGCACGCCTACCCGCTCACCGCCGAGGACACCGTCCTGCAGAAGACCCCGTTCACGTTCGACGTGTCGGTGTGGGAGTTCTTCTGGCCGTTGCACACCGGGGCTCGGCTCGTCGTCGCCGCACCCGACGGGCACCGCGACCCCGCCTACCTGACCACCGTCGTCGAGCAGCAGCACGTCACCGTGGCGCATTTCGTGCCGTCCATGCTCGCGGTGTTCGTCGCGGCCACCGACGCGGGCCGCTGCCCGTCGCTGCGGCTGCTGTTCTGCAGCGGCGAGGCGCTGCCACCGGCCACGGTCACCGCCGCCCACGCGGCGTTCCCCGCCGCCGCGCTGCACAACCTGTACGGGCCCACCGAGGCCGCCGTCGACGTCACCTCGTGGGCGTGCACCGACGACGACGCCGACGTCGTGCCGATCGGTGCACCGGTGTGGAACACCCGCGTCCACGTCCTCGGCGCGCGGCTGCACCCCGTCCCCGTCGGTGCCGTCGGCGAGCTGTACCTGTCCGGCATCCAGCTCGCCCGCGGCTACGTCGGGCGCGGCGACCTGACCGCCGACCGGTTCGTCGCCGACCCCTTCGGTCCACCCGGCACCCGCATGTACCGCACCGGCGACCTCGTGTCCTGGCGCCGCGACGGCAACCTGGTCTACCTCGGCCGTTCCGACTTCCAGGTCAAGCTCCGGGGGCTGCGAATCGAACTCGGCGAGATCGAGCACGCGTTGCTCGCCGACCCGGTCGTCGCGCAGACCGCCGTCGTGGTGCACCGGCCCACCGGCGCCGCCGACGGTTCCGACGGGGTGCTCGTGGCGTACGTGGTACCCGAGTCCGACCGCACCGTCGACACCGCGGCCCTGCTCGAGGCGGCCGCCGCCCGGCTGCCCGGCTACATGGTGCCCACCCACGTCGTCGTCCTCGACCGGCTCCCGCTGAACCCGAACGGCAAGCTCGACCGCAAGGCCCTGCCCGCCCCGGATCTCGCCGCCGACCGGGCGGCGGAACACGTCGCGCCGCGGACCCCGGTCGAACAGGTGCTGGCCGAGATCTTCGCCGATCTGCTCGCGGTACCGAGGGTCGGTGTGCACGACAACTTCCTGGAACTGGGCGGAAACTCGTTGCTGGCCATGCGGATGGCCGCGCGGATCGCCGCCGCGACCGGCGCCGAGGTGGGCGTGCGGGACCTGTTCGACGCACCCACCGTCGCGGCCCTGGCCGAGCGGCTACGTGACCGTGACGTCGCCGCCCGGCCCCCGCTCGCCGCCGCGACCCGGCCGCCAGTGGTCCCGCTGTCCCCGGCGCAGCAGCGCATGTGGTTCATCAACCAGTTCGACACGACGTCCCCGGCCTACAACATCGCCGTCGCGTTGCGCCTGGCCGGGACGCTGGACCACGCCGCGCTGCGGGCCGCCGCCGCCGACGTCGCCGCCCGGCACGAGACACTGCGCACGCGCTACCCGCTCACCGACGACGGCCCGGTACAGGTCGTGCTGCCCGTCGCGGTGTGGCAGCCCGACTTCACCGTCACCCCCGTCGAGACCGAGGACACGGTGCCCGCGCACATCGACCGGATCGTCGGCACCGGCTTCGACGTCGCCACCGAGGTGCCGGTGCGGATCCGGCTGCTCACCGTCACCGACACCGACCACGTGCTGGTCCTGGTCGTGCACCACATCGCCGCCGACGGATTCTCGATGGGACCGCTGGGGCGGGATCTGATGACCGCGTACGCCGCCCGCGCCGAGGGGCACGCCCCCACCTGGTCGCCGCTGCCGGTGCAGTACGCCGACTACACGCTGTGGCAGCACACCGTGCTGGGCGACGAGTCCGAGCCCGCCTCCCTCGCCGCAAGGCAGCTCGCGTTCTGGCACGACACCCTGGCCGGGGCACCGGAACTGCTCGAGCTGCCGTGGGATCGGCCGCGCCCGGTGCAGCAGTCCGGCCGCGGTGCCCGCGTGGCCTTCGAGATCGGCACCGACACCCATCGCGGGATGCTCGCGTTGGCCCGCGCGCACGACGCGTCGCTGTTCATGGTCGTGCATGCGGCGCTCACGGTGCTGCTGGCCCGGCTGTCCACCAGCGACGACATCGTGATCGGCACCCCCGTCGCCGGCCGCGGCGACCGCGCCCTCGACGATCTCGTCGGCATGTTCGTCAACACCGTCGTGCTGCGGGCCCCGGTCGACGAACGCGAACGGTTCGATTCGCTGCTGCGGCGCGTCCGCTCGGCGGACCTGGCGGCCTTCGGCCAGGCCGACGTCCCGTTCGAGCGGCTCGTCGAGGCCCTCGACCCGCCCCGGTCGACGTCCTACCCGCCGCTGTTCCAGGTGCTGCTCGAATTCCAGGACATCGAGCGCCCCGACATCGCCCTGCCCGGGGCGACGGCCCGCGTGCTCGACCTCGATCCGGGCCTGTCCCCGTTCGACCTGCAGCTGTCGATCGCCGAACGGCCCGCCGGATCCGGCGTGCAGGCGGCGTTCACGTACGCCACCGACCTGTTCGACGCGGCCACAATCGCCTCGTTCGCGGACCGGTTCGTGCGGATCCTCGACGCCGTCACCGCGGATGCGGCCGTGACGGTGGGGGACGTGGAGATCGTCACCCCCCGCGAATTCGCCACCCTCGCCCCGGCGCGGGGCCGGCCCGCGGTCTCCCCCCAGCTGTGGCCCGAACTGCTGTCGTCGGTGGCGGCGATCGTGCCGGAGGCGGTCGCGCTGTCGTTCGAAGGCCGCACCGTCACCTACGGTGAGCTCGACGCCTGGTCCAACCGGCTGGCCCGGGTCCTCGTCGAGCGCGGCGTCGGACCCGAATCCTTCGTCGCGCTGGGGATTTCCCGATCGATCGAGTCGGTGGCGGCGGTGTGGGCGGTGACCAAGTCCGGGGCGGCGTTCGTCCCCGTCGATCCCGGCTACCCGCCCGAGCGGATCGCCTACATGCTCGACGACTGCCGGGCCGTCCTCGGGCTGACCACCACCGCCCACCGTGACGTGTGGCCCGCCGACTCGGTGCCGTGGCTGCTGCTCGACGACCCCGGCCTGCGCCGCGGACTCGACGACGTCTCGCCCGCCCCGGTCACCGACGACGACCGTCGGGCCCCGCTGCGGTACGACCATCCGGCCTACCTGATCTACACCTCCGGCTCGACCGGTCGGCCCAAGGGCGTCGTCGTCACCCACCGCGGCCTGACGAACCTCAATGCCGAAGTGCGCGAACACTTCTCGATCACCCACCGGGCCCGCGTGTCGCATCTGGCCTCGCCGAGCTTCGACGCGTCCCTGTTCGAGCTGACCAAGGCGTTCTGCGCCGGCGCCACTCTCGTCATCGTGCCGCCCACCGTCTACGGCGGCGAGGAACTCGCCCGCATCCTGCGCGAGGAACACATCACCCACGCCTTCGTCACCCCCACCACCCTCGCCTCCCTCGACCCCACCGGGCTCGACGAGCTGCGCGTGCTCGTCGTCGCCGGGGAGGCCTGCCCACCGGAACTGGTCGACCGGTGGGCGCCGGGCCGGCACATGTACAACGGCTACGGCCCGTCCGAGGCCACCATCGAAACCAGCGTCAGCCCCGACATGCGTCCGGACACCACCGTCACCGTCGGCGGCCCCGCGATCGGTTTCCACGAGGTCGTCCTCGACGAACGACTGCGGCCTGTCCCCACCGGGGTCGCCGGTGAGCTCTACATCGCCGGCGCCGGCCTCGCCCGCGGCTACCATCGTCGCCCCGACCTGACCGCCGCCCGGTTCGTCGCCGACCCGTTCGGGGCGCCGGGGGAGCGGATGTACCGCACCGGCGACGTGGTGCGCTGGCGCACCGACGGCACCGTCGAGTACCTCGGGCGTTCCGATTTCCAGGTCAAGGTCCGTGGGTTCCGCATCGAACTCGGCGAGATCGACACCGTCCTGACCGCCCACGACGATGTCGCGTTCGCGGTGACGATCGGGCACACCACCCCGTCCGGCGACACCGCCCTCGTCGCCTACGTGCTGCCGGAGACCGGCCACCACGTCGACACCGCCGCGCTGCGCGCCCACGTCGCCGGGCAACTGCCGGCGCACATGGTGCCCGCCGCGGTCGTCGTCCTCGACGAGATCCCGCTCACCCCCGTCGGCAAGCTCGACCGCCGCGCCCTGCCGGTACCCGACCTGTCGGCCACCGGCGAATACCGCGCCCCGGCCACCGAGACCGAGACCGTCATCGCCGAGATCGTCGCCGAGGCCCTCGGCCACGAGAAGGTCTCCGTCGACGACAGCTTCTTCGACCTCGGCGGGAACTCGCTGATCGCCACCCGGGTGGTCGCCCGCATCAACGCCGCTCTCGGCACCGACGCCGGCGTGCGGGCATTGTTCGAGGCCCCCACGGTGCGGACCCTGGCCGCCCGCATCCTCGACGACCACGCCGGCGGCCCCCGCGTCCCCCTCACCGCAGGCCCGCGCCCGGATAGGATCCCGCTGTCCCCGGCGCAGCAGCGGATGTGGTTCGTCAACCAGTTCGACACCACCTCGGCCGCCTACAACATCCCCCTGGCGATCCGGCTGACCGGCCGCCTCGACCGGGCAGCGCTCACCGCCGCCGTGCACGACCTGATCGCCCGTCACGAAACCCTGCGCACCTGGTACCCGAGCGAGAACACCGGACCGGCGCAGCTGGTCACCGACCCCGTCCAGGCCACCCCCGACCTCGATCCGGTCCCGGTGTCCGCCGATGGACTGGCGCAGCGGGTGGCGGCGGAGGTGACCGCGGGGTTCGATGTGGCGGCGCAGGTGCCGGTGCGGGTGCGGTTGTTCGTGCTCGGCGACGGGGAGCATGTGCTGGTGTTCGTGGTGCATCACATCGCGGCGGACGGGGCGTCGATGGCGCCGCTGGCGCGGGACCTGATGACCGCCTACGCCGCCCGCACCCGGGGACAGGACCCGGCGTGGACGCCGCTGCCGGTGCAGTACGCCGACTACGCGCTGTGGCAGCGGGAGGTCCTCGGCGACCCGGCCGACCCGGACTCGCTGACCGCCCGGCAGCTCGACTACTGGCGCACCGCCCTGGCCGACCTGCCGGAGATCCTGCCGCTGCCCACCGACCGGCCCCGCCCCCCGCACCAGTCGTTCCGCGGCGCCACCGTCCGCTTCGACGTCGAACCCGACCTGCACCGCCGCCTCACCGACCTCGCCGCCGCCCACGGCACCACCGTGTTCATGGCCGTGCACGCCGCCCTGGCGGTGCTGCTGGCGCGACTGTCGGGCAGCGACGACATCGCGGTGGGCACTCCCATCGCCGGCCGGGGGCATCGTGCCCTCGACGATCTGGTCGGCATGTTCGTCAACACCCTGGTGCTGCGCACCCCGGTCACCCCGGCCCTGCCGTTCACCGACCACCTCGAACGCACCCGCGAGGTCGATCTCGCCGCCTTCGGCCACGCAGACCTGCCCTTCGAGAAGCTCGTCGACGCTCTCGCCCCCACCCGCGCCACCGACCATGCCCCGCTCGTCCAGGTGGTCCTCGAATTCCAGAACAACGAACGCGCCCACCTGCAGCTGCCGGACCTGACCGTCGACGCCCTCGACGCCGACGCCCCCGTCGCCAAGTTCGACCTGCAGCTGACGATGGGGGAGAACCCGCCCGCCGGTCCCGACCCCGCCGGCATGACCGGCGCCTTCACCTTCGCCACCGACCTGTTCGACGCCGCCACCGTCACCACCTTCGCCGAGCGGTTCGTGCGGCTGCTCACCGCCGTCACCACCGACCCCGCCCGGCCCGTCGGCGACCTCGACCTGCTCGACCCGGCCGAACGACCCGCGCCCGCGCCCCGCCCCGTCCGGCACGCCGAGACCCTCACCGCCGTCTTCGCGCGGTCCGTCGCCGCCGGACCCGACACGGTCGCGATCACCGCCCCCACCGACCCGGCCACCCCGGCGCTGACCTACCGCGAACTCGCCGCGCGGGCCCGCCGCCTGGCCCGGGACCTGATCGCCCACGGCGCCGGACCCGACCGGCTCGTCGCCGTCGCCGTGCCCCGCTCCACCGACCTGATCGTCACCCTGCTCGCCGTCCTCGAGACCGGCGCCGGATACCTGCCCGTCGACGTGTCCTACCCGCCGGAGCGGCTCGCGTTCCTCTTCGACGACGCCCGACCGGTGTGCATCGTCAGCACCACCGCCGACACCGCCGCCCTGCCCGCCGGGGACACCCCGGTGCTGCTGCTCGACACCCCCGACACCGCCGCCCGGCTCGCCGACCTACCCGACGGCCCGCTCACCGACGCCGACCGGCTCGGAGCGCTGCACCCCGACCACGCCGCCTACGTCATCTACACCTCCGGCTCGACCGGCCGCCCCAAGGGCGTCGTCGTCCCGCACCGCAACGTCGTCACCCTCCTCGCCGAAACCCAGGGCCGGTTCGGGTTCGACGAGCACGACGTGTGGACCATGTTCCACTCCTACGCCTTCGACTTCTCGGTGTGGGAACTGTGGGGCGCCCTCGCCTACGGTGGCCGCCTCGTCGTCGTCGACCACCACACCGCCCGCTCCCCGGAGGCATTCCTCGACCTGCTGCGCCGCGAGCACGTCACCGTGCTCAACCAGACACCGACCGCGTTCTACCAGCTGATCGAGGCCGACCGCGCCGCCGGCGACCACACCCTGTCGCTGCGCTACGTCGTCTTCGGCGGCGAGGCCCTCGACCTCGCCCAGCTCGAACGCTGGTATCGCCGCCACCCGGACACCGCCCCGGCGCTGGTGAACATGTACGGCATCACCGAAACCACCGTGCACGTGACCCTGCAGCCGCTGGACCGGCAGTTCGCCGCGACCGCCTCGGCCAGCGTCATCGGCGACGCCATCCCCGGCCTGACGGTGCACGTCCTCGACCGGCGCCTGCACCCGGTGCCGACGGGCGTGATCGGCGAGATGTACGTCTCCGGGGACCAGGCCGCCCGCGGCTACCTCGGCCGCCCCGACCTGACCGCCGCGCGCTTCGTCGCCGACCCGTTCGCCGGCCCGGGCGCGCGCATGTACCGCACCGGCGACCTCGCCCGCCGCCGCCGCGACGGCCGGCTCGAATACCTCGGCCGCAGCGACTTCCAGGTGCAGCTGCACGGTTTCCGCATCGAGCTGGGGGAGGTGGAGGCGGCGTTGCTGCGCTGCCCGGGCGTCGCCCGCGCCGTCGTCGTGCTCCACCGCGACGAGCGGGCCGCCGACCGCCTCGTCGGATACGTGGTTCCGGAGACCGGCGCGACCGTCGACGTGGCCGCCACGCTCGAGCAGGTCGCCGTCGGTCTCGCCGCCTACATGGTCCCGGCCACCCTCGTCGTCCTCGACACCCTGCCGGTCACGGCCACCGGCAAACTCGACCGCAGGGCACTGCCCGACCCCGACTTCGGCGCGCTGGCCACCACGACCCGCGCCCCCGCCGGCCACCTCGAAAGGCAGCTCGTCGAGCTGTTCGCGCAGGTCCTCGGCCTCGACACGGTCGGCGTGGACGACTCGTTCTTCGCGCTCGGCGGGGACAGCATCATGTCCATCCAGCTGGTCTCACGCGCCCGCGCCGACGGCATCGAGCTGAGCCCCCGGGACGTGTTCGAACGCAAGACCCCCGCCTCGCTCGCCGCCGTCGCCACCCTCGGCGACGGCCCCGCCGTCCTCGCGGAGCTGCCCGGCCGCGGCGTCGGCGCCGTCCCCCTGACCCCGATCGTGCGGTGGATGCTCGAACGCGGCGGTAGCATCGACCGCTACTCGCAGGCCGCGCTGTTGCGGCTGCCCGCCGGGTTGGACCGTGCCACCCTGACGGCCACGCTGCAGGCGGTGCTGGACCGGCACGACATCCTCCGCGCCCGCCTCGTCCCCGACGTCGACGACCCCGCCGGCGTCGGCCTGCAGGTCCGCGGCCCCGGCGCGGTCACCGCCGACCCGCTCATCCACCGCGTCCCCGTCACCACCGCCGCCGACACCGACGACTTCTTCGCCCTCGCCGCCGCCGAACTCGACGCCGCCGCCGACCGCCTCGACACCGCCGCCGGAATCCTGCTGCAGGCGGTGTGGTTCGACGCCGCCGCCGGCGCCGGGCGCCTGCTGCTGGTCGTGCACCACCTCGCCGTCGACGGGGTGTCCTGGCGCATCCTCGTCCCCGACCTCGCAACCGCGTGGGCCGCCGCCCGTCACGGCACCGCGATCGAGGACACCCCCGCCGGCACCTCCGTGCGACGCTGGGCGCACGCCCTCGTCGACGCCGCGCACCGCGCCGACCGTGTCGCCGAACTCGACCGCTGGACCGCGATCCTCGACGGGGACGACCCGCTGCTCGGGGACCGTCCGCTCGACCCGGTCGTCGACACCAACGCCACGGTCCGCACCCTGGCCACCGACCTGCCCGCCGACGTCACCGCAGCGCTGCTGACCACGGTGCCCGGCGCGTTCCACGGCACCGTCAACGACGGCCTGCTCACCGCCCTGGCACTGGCGGTCACCGCCTGGCGCCGCGACCGCGGCACCGTCACCGACGACGTCCTGATCGCGCTCGAGGGTCACGGCCGCGAAACCGCCGTCGCCCCCGGCGCGGACCTCTCCCACACCGTCGGGTGGTTCACCACCATTCATCCGGTCCGGTTCGACCTGAGCGATGTCGACCTGCCGGATGCGCTCGACGGCGGCGACGCTGCCGGCGCCGCAGTCAAGGCCGTCAAGGAACAACTCGCCGCCGTCCCCGACCACGGCATCGGGTTCGGCCTGCTGCGCTACCTCAACGCCGACACCGCCGCCCGGTTGCGCACCCGCCCCGCCCCGCAGATCAGCTTCAACTACCTGGGTCGGCTCACCCCGGGCGTCACCGACGCGGACACCCCGTGGCTCCCGGTCGACGCCTTCGACCGGGGCGGCGCGCAGAGCCCGGATATGCCGGCCGCCGCGGTCGTCGACATCAACGCCGTCACCGTGCCCACCACCGACGGGCCCGTGCTGCGCGCCACCTGGTCCTACCCGCAGCACCTGCTCACCGACGCCGACGTCGCCGCCCTCACCGAGCGGTGGGCGGCCGCCGCCGCCGCCCTCGCCCGACACGTCCACCGCCCGCACGCCGGGGGCCTGACCCCGTCCGACGTGCCCCTCGTCGCCCTCGACCAGCCCGCCCTCGACCGCCTCGAACGCCACTACCGCGCGGCCGGGCACGCCGGCGGCCTGGCCACCGTGTGGCCCGTCGCCCCGCTGCAGGCCGGGTTGCTGTTCCACGCCCTGCTCGCCGAGCAGTCCGCCGACGCCTACGTCGTCCAACTCGTCCTCGACCTGCAGGGCACCGTGGACCCGGACCGGCTGCGCCGCGCCGCGCAACTGCTGCTCGACCGCCACCCCAACCTGCGGGCCGCGTTCGCCGACGACGGCTCCGGCGGCTTCGTGCAGGTCGTGCCCGCCCGCGTCGACCTGCCCTGGACGGTGCTCGACCTGACCGGCCTCGACGACCCGGACCGCCAGGCGGCGCGCCTGCTCGACGAGGACCGCCGCACCCGTTTCGACACCGCCGTCGCCCCGCTGCTGCGCGCCACCCTCGTGCGGGTCGCCGCCGACCGGTACCGACTGGCCCTGACCAACCACCACATCCTGCTCGACGGCTGGTCCACTCCGCTGCTGGTCAAGGATCTGCTGCTGCTCTACGCCACCGACGGCGACACCGCGGCCCTCGGCCGCCCGCGCAGCTACGGCGACTACCTGCGGTGGCTGGCCGGGCAGGACACCGACGTCGCCGCGGACGCCTGGGCCCACGCCCTCGCCAGCCTCGACGAACCCACCCTGCTCGCCCCCACCCACCGGCCCGGTCGCACCGCCGCGGTCTCGCAAGATCTCGACCTGGACCTTCCGGGTGGGCTCGCCGCGCGCCTCGACGCCGTCGCCGCCGACCGCGGCGTGACCGTCAACACCGTGGTGCAGACCGCGTGGGCGCTCGTGCTCGGTGCGCTCACCGGCCGCGACGACGTCGTCTTCGGCGCCACCGTCTCCGGCCGGCCCCCGCAGGTCACCGGAATCGAGTCGATGGTGGGGCTGTTCATCAACACCGTCCCGGTCCGGGTCACCGTGCGCCCCGCCGAGACCCTCGGCGCCCTGCTCGACCGAGTACAGGCCGAGCAGGCGGCCCTGCTCGACCACCACCACATCGGACTGAGCACCATCGAACGCCGGGTCGGCGCCGCCGCCGGCTTCGACACCCTCACCGTGTTCGAGTCCTACCCGGTGGACCGGGCCGGTCTGACCGAGGACACCGACATCGCCGGGATGCGGGTGGCCGGGATCAGCGGCCACGACGCCACGCACTACCCGCTGAGCATCGTCGCCCACCCGGCCGGCAGCGGGGACACCGCCACCCTGCACCTGCGGCTGAAGTACCTGCCCGAAGTCTTCGACCGTGCGACCGTCGAGACCATCGCCCACCGCATCGAGAAGGTCCTGACCGCCCTCGCCGGCGATCTGCACGCCCCGGCCGCGGCCGTCGACGTGCTCGTCGGCGACGAACGCGCCGCCCTGGCCCCGGTCCGTGGTCCCGTCGGCGGCACCACCCACACCCTGCCGGAGCTGTTCGGCGCGACCGCCGCCGCGCACCCGGACGCCGTCGCGATCGTCGACGGCGCCACCCGGTGGACCTACCGCCGCCTCGACGACTGGTCCACCCGCGCCGCACGCGTCCTGACCGACCTCGGCGTGGGCCCGGAAACCTTCGTGGCTCTGGGCATCTCGCGGTCGCTGCATTCGGTGGCCGCGATGTGGGCCGTGACCAAGACCGGTGCCGCGTTCGTGCCCGTCGACCCGAACTATCCCACCGACCGCATCGCCTTCATGCTCGCCGACAGCGGCGCCGCCCTCGGGCTCACCACCGCCGCACACCACGACACCCTGCCCGGCACCGTCCGCTGGCTCACCGTCGACACCGACGACTTCGCCGCCCGGCTCGCCGACACCCCCGCCGGGCCCCTCGGCGACGCCGACCGCCGCGGCCCCCTGCGGCTGGACCACCCCGCCTACCTCATCTACACCTCCGGTTCCACCGGCCGCCCGAAGGGTGTGGTGACCACCCACCGCAGCCTCGAGAACTTCGCCCTCGACCAGCGGGAGCGGTTCGGGGCCGGACCCGACGCCACCGTCATGCACTTCTCCTCCCCGAGCTTCGACGCCTCGATCTTCGAGTACCTGCTCGCGTTCGGTTCCGGCGCCGCCCTCGCGGTCGTACCGCCCACCGTGTACGGCGGTGAGGAACTCGCCCGCGTCCTGCGCGAGCACAGCGTCACCCACGGCTTCATCACCCCCGCCGCCCTCGCCTCCCTGCCCGCCGCCGACCTCGACGCCTTCGCCGACCTCGCCGTCGGCGGTGAGGCCTGGCCGGCCGAACTACGCGACACCTGGGCACCCGGCCGGCGCCTGGTCAACGCCTACGGCCCCACCGAGACCACGATCATGGCCGCGATCAGCGCCCCGATGACCGCCGCCGGCCCCCTCACCCTCGGGGGACCGCTGCGCGGTGTCCGCGCCGTCGTCCTCGACGCCGCCCTGCGCCCCGTGCCCGCCGGCGTCGCCGGCGAGCTGTACCTCGGCGGCCTCGGCCTGGCCCGCGGCTACCACGCCCGCCCCGACCTGACCGCCGCCCGGTTCGTCGCCGACCCGTTCGGGACGCCGGGGGAGCGGCTGTACCGCACCGGCGACGTGGTGCGCTGGACCGACGCCCTCGAACTGGAATACGTGGGCCGCTCCGACTTCCAGGTCAAGGTCCGCGGGTTCCGCATCGAACTCGGCGAGATCGACGCCGCGTTGTGCAGCCACCCTGACGTCGCGTTCGCCGCGACCCTCGGCCACACCGCGCCCTCCGGGGAGACGGTGCTCGTCGCCTACGTGCTGCCCACCCCCGGCCACGAAATCGGCACCGACATCCTGCGCGCGCACGTCGGCGACCGGCTGCCCGCGCACATGGTGCCCGCCGCGGTCGTCGTCCTCGACGAGATCCCGCTCACCCCGGTCGGCAAACTCGACCGCCGCGCCCTGCCCGCACCGGACCTGTCCGGCGGCAGCGGGGACTACATCCCACCGGCCGACGAACTCGAAACCGCCGTCGCCGGGGTGTTCGCCGACGTCCTCGGCCTCGACCGGGTCTCGGTGACCGACAACTTCTTCGACATCGGCGGCAACTCCCTCGTCGCAACCCGCGCCGCGTCGCGTCTCGGCGCCGCCCTCGGCGTCGACCTCGGGGTACGGGCCCTGTTCGAAGCCCCGAGCGTCCGCGCCCTCGCGGCCCGGCTGGCCGCGACCCCGGGAACCGAACCGGTCACCGGTGCCGGACCGGTCCGCCGCCCCCGCCCGGACCGCATCCCCCTGTCCCCGGCCCAGCAACGGATGTGGTTCGTCAACCAGTTCGACACCAGCTCCCCGGCCTACAACATTCCGCTCGCGATCCGGCTGACCGGTCATCTGTCCGTCGCCGCGCTCGACACCGCCGTCCGCGACGTCCTGGCCCGGCACGAGAGCCTGCGCACCGTCTACCCGGCCGGCCCCGACGGGCCCGTGCAGCGGATCCTCGACGCCGACGACGTCGGTCTCACCGTCGACGTCGTGCCCGCCACCGAGGACACCGTCCTCGCTGCCGCCGCGGAGTTCGCCGCCACCGGATTCGACGTCACCGTCGACGTGCCGCTGCGGGCGCGGGTGTATGCGCTCGGCCGCGACGAGCACCTCGCCGTCCTCGTCGTCCACCACATCGCCGGGGACGGCTTCTCCACCGGGCCCCTCGCCCGCGACCTGATGACCGCCTACCGCTCACGCACCCGCGGCGACGCCCCCGCCTGGGCGCCACTGGACGTGCAGTACGCCGACTACACCCTCTGGCAGGTCGGCCGCCTCGGCGCCGCCGCCGTCCCCGGTTCCCTCGCCGCCACCCAGCTCGACTACTGGCGCACCGCCCTGGCCGGCCTGCCCGAAGTCCTCGCCCTGCCCACCGACCGGCCGCGGCCCGCACAGCAGTCCTTCCGCGGCGACGTCGTCCGCTTCCCGATCGACGCCGCCCTGCACGAACGCCTCACCCGCCTCGCCGCCGCCCGCGGCACGACCGTGTTCATGGCCGTGCACGCGGTGCTGGCGGTGCTGCTGGCGCGGTTGTCGGGCAGCGACGACATCGCGGTGGGCACTCCCATCGCCGGCCGGGGGCATCGTGCCCTCGACGATCTGGTCGGCATGTTCGTCAACACCCTGGTGCTGCGCACCCACGTTCCCGGACAGCGCACCTACGCCGATCTGCTCACCGCCGTCACCACCACCGACCTCGACGCCTTCGCCCACGCCGACGTCCCCTTCGAACAGGTCGTCGAAGCCGTCGACCCGGCCCGTTCCACGGCCCACGCGCCGCTGTTCCAGGTCTCGCTCGAATTCCAGAACACCGCACGCCCCCGCCTCGAACTGCCGCACCTGACCGTCAGTGGCGTGCCGCTCGACCCGACGGTCGCCAACTTCGACCTCGAACTGCTCCTCGGCGAGAACCACGACGACACCGGCGCCCCCGCCGGCTTCGACGCCGCCCTCGTCTACGCCACCGACCTGTTCGACGCCGACACCGTCACCGCCTTCGCGGACCGGTTCGTCCGCCTCCTCGACGCCGTCACCGCCGCCCCCGACACCCCCGTCGGCGACATCGACCTCGTCACCGACGAGGAGCGTCGTGCCCTGGTCCCCGCCCACGGCCCGCACACCCTCGGCACCCGAGTGTGGCCGCAGATCCTCGCCGACGCCGTCGCCGTCGACCCGGACGCCCTCGCCGTCGTCGACGGGCCCCGCCGCGCCACCTACCGCGAACTCGACGCCCACTCGAGCCGCCTCGCCCGGATGCTCGTCGACTACGGTGTCGGCCCCGAGACGGTCGTCGCCCTCGGTCTGCCCCGCAGCCTCGACTCCGTGACCGCCCTGTGGGCCGTGACCAAGACCGGCGCCGCGTTCGTGCCCGTCGACCCGAGCTACCCGCGTGAACGCATCGAGTACATGCTCACCGACAGCGGTGCCGCCCTCGGCCTCACCGTCACCGCCCATCGCGACGGGCTGCCCGCCACCGTGCCGTGGTTCGCGCTGGACTCCGCCACCACCGTCGCCGAACTCGCGCCGTACGCACCCGAGCCCCCGACCGACGCCGAGCGCACCGCGACCCTCGAACCCGACCATCCCGCCTACCTGATCTACACCTCCGGGTCGACCGGCCGCCCCAAGGGCGTCGTGCTCACCCACCGCGGCCTGTCCGACCTCGCCGTCGAGGAACACCTGCACCTCGACGTCCGGCCCGGCAGCCGCGTCTCGCACCTGGCCTCGCCGAGCTTCGACGCCTCGGTGTTCGAACAGATGATGGCCCTCTCGGCCGGTGCCACCCTCGTGATCGTGCCCCCGGCCGTGTACGGCGGCGACGAACTCGCCGAGGTCCTGCACGCCGAACAGGTCACGCACGCGTTCATCACCCCGACCGCGCTGGCCTCCCTCGACCCGGACACCGTCGACAGCGTGGGGGTTCTCCTCGTCGCCGGTGAGGCCTGCCCTCCCGAACTCGTCGCCCGGTGGGCCCCCGGCCGCCGCCTGGTCGACGCCTACGGCCCCACCGAGGCGACCATCATGACCTCCATCAGCGATCCTTTGGCGCCGGGGGAACCCGTCACCATCGGCCGGCCCACCCGCGCCTTCCACGCCGTCGTCCTCGACGCCCGGCTGCGACCGGTGCCCGTCGGGGTCGCCGGTGAGTTGTACGTCGCGGGACCGGGCCTCGCGCGGGGCTACCACGCCCGCCCCGACCTGACCGCCGCGCGGTTCGTCGCCGACCCGTTCGGGGCGCCGGGGGAGCGGCTGTACCGCACCGGCGACGTGGTGCGCTGGACCAAGGACCACAGCCTCGAATACGTCGGTCGCTCCGATTTCCAGGTCAAGGTCCGCGGGTTCCGCATCGAACTCGCCGAGATCGACGCCGCGCTCACCGGGCACCGGGACGTGGTGTTCGCGCACACCGTCGGCCGCACCGCCCCGTCCGGGGAGACCGTCCTCGCCTCGTACGTCCTGCCGGCCCCCGGCAGCGCCCCCGATCCCGCCGACATAAAAGCATTTGCGGCGCAACAACTTCCGGGCCACATGGTGCCGACCGCCGTGGTCGTGCTCGACAGGATCCCGCTCACGCCGGCCGGCAAACTGGACCGGCGGGCCCTCCCGGAGCCGGACTTCGCCGCGCTCGGCGGCACCTACCGCGCCCCGGCCACGGAACTCGAACACACCGTGGTGGGGGTATTCGTCGACTATCTCGGCCTGGACCGGGTCTCGGTCGACGACAACTTCTTCGACCTCGGCGGCACCTCGCTGCTCGCCACCCGGATGCTGCCGGCACTCGGTGAGCGCCTCGGGCGGCCCGTCCCGCTGCACTCGATCTTCACGCATCCGACCCCCGCCGGCCTCGCCGCCCACCTCGGGGGCCCGCAGGAACGCACCGGCATCGACGAGGCCCTGCAGGTGCTCGTCCCCCTGCGCGACGGCACCGGCGCACCGCTGTTCTGCGTCCACCCGGCCGCCGGGTTGTCGTGGGCCTACGCGCCGCTCGCCCAGCGCGTCGGCGGCGACCGCCCCGTCTACGGGCTCCAGTTGCCCACTCTCAGTGGTGGTCCCGCCCCGGAGTCGGTCACCGCGCTGGCCCGGCGGTACGTCGAGGAGATCCGCCGTATCCAGCCGCACGGCCCCTATCACCTGCTCGGCTGGTCGCTCGGCGGCGTCGTCGCCCACGCCGTCGCCGTGGAACTGCGCCGGGGAGGGGAGCGGGTGGACACCCTCGCCCTGCTCGACAGTCACCTCAGCGTCCGGGGCGCCGGCTCGGTCGGGATCCGCGACATGCTCCGCGATCTGGGTGTGCCGTTCGACGCCGAACAGGAACCGACCTACGAGCAGGCGTCGGAGCTGCTCGATGCGGCGCTGGGCGGCGACACCGGTCTGACCGCCGCGCACCTCGAGCGGATCCACCGGGGCTCGGCCGCCGCGTTGCGGGCCGCCCGCCGGCACGGGCCCGCCACCTTCGACGGGGACGTGCTGTTCTTCACCGCCGTCCGGTCCGCCGCTCCGGTCGCGGCGGTCGCGGCCTGGCACAACGTGGTGTCGGGGGAGATCCACCAGTACCGGATCGACTGCGATCACCACGAGATGGTGTCCCCGCACGCGGTCGAGGCGATCGTGCAGGTCCTGTCGGCGCGACTGGCGGACCCGGCGGTCACTGGCGCGGGCCCACGGAACTGAAATCGTCTTCGGGACAGCATCTTCCGTATCCCCGCGGACGGTCACGGACGGGGCGAGGTCCCGCAGTGAAGGAGGGGACCCCGGCGATCGACGGACGTGTCGCGGCGGTGCCCCGAGATCAGCGCCCGGTCACCGTCCGAGACGCCCGATCACCGTCTCAGCGGGCTGTAGAAGACCAACCCGTTGCCCTTGTTGTCGTAGACCACGGCGCGGCGCTCGTGCGCGTCGTCGTACGGGCCCTGCACGATGCCGCCGCCGGCTTCTTCGATGGCCTTCGCGGCGGCATCGACGTCGGCGGTCTTGATGCCGACGACCACCTGGCCGTGGATCGGATGATCGACTGCGGTCGCGAGCGCGAGGGTGACCCCACCTCCGTCGAGGGCAGCGAAATGGGCGCCGTCCCGGAACTTCAACGCCATGCCCAGGGTCTCGTTGTAGAACCTGATGGACTCGTCGAGATCGTCGGTCGACAGCACGATCATCTTCACTTCATGGCTGCTCACGGATGCCTCCTTCGGCGAATGTCCGGAAAGCCTAACGTGATCGACACCGTGACATCGAGGGTCGATCGTCCCGTCGAACACCGGTCGACATACCCGACTGATTTACGTCACTGTGACGAATTAGTCCCGGGAGAACCCCCGGGCGAGGGGAGAGGATGGAGCCCGCATTGCGGACCCGGTCGACCGGCCCGCGCGACGCCGACCCGGTCGGGCGATTCCGAAGCGTGCCGCCCACGGTCGCGGACGGGTCACCGGACCACCGCGGGTCGAACTTCGGCACGCTGGAGCACGAGCGGTCGGACACGGGCCCGACCCGGTAATCGTCACCGTGACGAATTAGGTCCCGTCTGGGCCGGGGCCGTGGAGGGGCGAGGCGGGTAACGCCGGAGCGTGAGCGAGGCTGCGTGGAGATCCGTGGAAGGCAGCCGGCGTCCGGTCCCGTCGGGTGCCCGCAGCCGCACGATCCGGCGGCGAACGCCGGCAGGAACGCCGGGCGGCGCGAGCGCCGCGGTTGCGGAAGCCGAGCGCCCGCAGTGCGGACACGGGTCGCCGGAAGCTTCGACACCCGAGCGGGCCGCGCAGACAAACGGCTGGTCAACCCCGCATCCCGAATTGCCGATAATGCACATTATGTCAAGTAGTGTGCCGGAAGCCTCCCCGCGGGAAGGTGGACCCCGGGTGCTCGAACCGATGCAGGCGCTCGAACCGGTGGATGTGCTCGAACCGGGCGCGCACCGGAGTGCCCCCGGCGGACGCGTCCGGCCTCGCCGCACCGTCGGCCGGCGGCGCGGCGTCCGGCCGGTCGCCCGCGTCGTCTCGTCGATCGACCGGATCGCCGCTTCGCACCGGCGGTCGTCCGGCGTGTCGGTCGGCACCGCGCGACCCGTCGGCGCCCGTCCTGCGTGGGCCGGACGAGGCCCTCTCCCCGTCGAGCACTCCCGTGCGGACCCAATCACCTATTGCTGATAACAATACTGATGGATAATCACCGTTATCCATCACACGCCCACGGCGCGCGAGCATGCGCGCATTCCCGGCACGACGCCGCCGCCAACGCCGGGCCTCAGCACGCCCCGATTCGTTCCCCGCCCCCGGCCCCCGGACCGCCGCGCCCACGCCGCCCGCGATGTCCCGGCGGGGGCCGTCGCACACCACCACCACCACCTCCCCCTCGACGGGTGGATCGGCGACGTCGCCGGCCCGCTCCCCTCGTCGTACAGTCGGTTCGACGAACGGCAGGTCCGTGGGGCCGGCCCCGGATTCGGGAGGAACGGCGATGCCGCCGAACGTGTGGTTGACCCCGGGCGAGCTGTCGTCCCGGTCGGGGGTGGCGGTGTCCGCGCTGCACTACTACGAGGCCCGCGGCCTGATCGAGAGCAGACGCACCTCGGGGAACCGGCGCACCTACCGGCGCGACACGCTCCGTCGCCTGGCCTTCATCCGGGTCGCGCAGGGCGTGGGGGTCTCCCTCGACGAGATCCGGGAGGCGCTCGATTCGCTGCCGGACAGCCGGGTGCCCACCGCGGCGGACTGGGCGCGGTTGTCGCGGCAGTGGCACGACCGGCTCACCGAGCGGATCGAGGCCCTCACCGCCCTGCGGGACAGTTTCACCGAGTGCATCGGGTGCGGTTGCCTGAGCCTGGCGTCGTGCCCGTTGGCCAACCCCGGCGATGTGCTGGGCGCCCGGGGCCCGGGACCCCAGCGCCTGGGCGGGGCCGGGTCACACCGGTAGGCCGTGGCCGCCCGCCGGGTCGCACCGTTCCCGTCGGCCCCGGATGTCACACTGGTATCGCACAGGTGTACGACCGGGATGCGGGGAGGGTCATGACGGGCCGGGTGGATCCGGGGTTGCTGGACTGGGTGGCCGCGTACCTCGAGACGCTGCAGACGGCGAAGCGGTCCGCGCACACGATCAAGGCGTACCGGCTGGATCTGCAGGCGGTGTGCGGGGAACTCGCCGTCCGCCTCTCGGTCGCCCCGGACGAGCTGTGCGTGCAGGACATCACGATCCGGGCGATGCGCTCGGCGTTCGCCGCCTTCGCGCGGGAGCGGCAGCCGGCGTCGGTGCGGCGGGCCTGGTCGGTGTGGAACAGTTTCTGCAACTTCCTGGTCTCCGAAGGCGTGTCGGAGGGCAACCCGATGGCGTCGATCGCCCAGCCGAAGCGCCCCCAGCACACCCCGAAGTCGTTCACGCCCAAGGCGATCGGGCAACTCGTGGACACCCTCACCGTCGAGGCGCAGCGCCCGGCCGCCTCGGGCCGGGAGTGGCCGCAGCGCGACCTGGCGCTGATCGCGACCTTGCTGCTGACCGGTATCCGTTCGGAGGAGCTGATCCGCCTCGACCTCGGCAGCGTGCTCGGCGGCACCCGTGCCCCCGTGCTGCGAGTGATGGGCAAGGGCACCGTGGAGCGGCAGATCCCGCTCGAGCAGAGCTGGACCGCGATCGTCTCGGCGTATCTCGAGGAGCGCTACACCCGGTTCCCGCCGACGCATCGGCCCCGGCGCGGCGACGACGAGACACTCGCGGTGTGGGAGCGCTATCCCCCGGCCGATCCGCTGTTCGTCGGCGCCGACGGCCGGCGTATCACGCGCGGCACCCTGCAGTACCGGGTGCGGCGGATGTACCGGATGGCGGGCATCGAGAGCGAGCGCAAGCGCGGCGCCCTCGCCCACGCGCTGCGGCACACCTTCGCCACCAGCCTGGCCGACGGCGGGGCGACGATGGTGGAGCTGCAGCAGTTGCTCGGCCACCGGTCACTGCAGACCGTGCAGATCTACACCTCGGCGACGGACGACGCGGTCCGGCACGCCGCCCGGCACAACCCGGTCTACGGGCTGCTGGACCGGCGCGAGTGACGTCGGGGCGGCGCGGTCACGGGACGCGTAAGCCTGTGGCGAGTGGGTATAGCTGACAGACTGGGGGCGGCGCGGGAGCCCCGCTGCTCCTCCGCCACCGATTGCCCGGTCGACCCGAGACATCGAGGAGCACGGAATGAGCATCCAGTCGGTTGAGCCACGTCGTCATCATGTGGTGGTGATCGGATCCGGATTCGGGGGTCTGTTCGCTACCAAGGCCCTCGCACGTGCCGACGTGGACGTCACCGTCGTCGCTCGGACCACCCATCACCTCTTCCAGCCGCTGCTGTACCAGGTGGCGACGGGCATCCTGTCGGTGGGTGACATCGCGCCGCCGACCCGGCTGGTGCTGCGCAAGCAGAAGAACGCCCAGGTACTGCTCGGCGACGTCGAGTCGATCGATCTGACGCGGCAGACCGTGACGTCCCGATTCCTCGAGCGGGAGACGGTCACGCCGTTCGACAGTCTGATCGTGGCCGCCGGGGCGGGCCAGTCGTATTTCGGCAACGACCACTTCGCCGAGTTCGCGCCCGGCATGAAGACGATCGACGACGCGCTCGAGTTGCGGGGCCGGATCCTGGGGGCGTTCGAGCAGGCGGAGCTGGCCGAGGACCCGGCCGAGCAGCGCCGGTTGCTGACGTTCGTGGTGGTCGGGGCGGGACCGACCGGGGTGGAACTCGCGGGACAGATCGCCGAGTTGTCCCATCACACGCTCCGGGGCGCGTTCCGCAACATCGATCCGGCGGCCGCCCGGGTGGTGCTGCTCGACGGGGCACCGGACGTGTTGCCGGTGTACGGGGGCAAGCTCAGCGCCAAGGCCCGCCAGACCCTCGAGAAGCTGGGGGTGGAGATCCAGCTCAACGCGATGGTCACCGACGTGGATGCGACGGGCCTGACGGTCAAGGACAAGGACGGCACCGAGCGCCGGATCGAATCGCAGTGCAAGGTGTGGTCGGCGGGCGTGTCGGCGAGTCCGCTGGGCCGCCGGCTCGCGGAGCAGTCCGGCGCCGAGATCGACCGGGCGGGCCGGGTCCTGGTGAATCCGGACCTGTCGCTGCCCGGTCATCCGAATGTGTTCGTCATCGGCGACATGATGTCGTTGGACAAGCTGCCGGGCCTGGCGCAGGTGGCGATGCAGGGCGGCAAGTACGCGGCGCGGCAGATCGTGGCGGGCCTGTCCGGTCACGATCCGGCCGAACGCAAGCCATTCAAGTATTTCGACAAGGGGTCGATGGCCACGATCAGCCGGTTCAGCGCGGTCGCGAAGGTCGGCAAGCTCGAGATCAGCGGGTTCGTCGGCTGGGTGGCCTGGCTGGGGATCCACCTGCTGTACCTGGTGGGCTTCTCGAGCAAGCTGTCGACCCTGCTGTCGTGGGCGACGACGTTCCTGACCCGGGGCCGCAACGAGATGGCCTCGACGGAGCAGCAGGTGTTTGCCCGCAACGCGATCGACCGGCTGCAGCGGCGTACCGAGGAGGCCGAGCGCGGCAGCGCCGGGCGACGCGCCGCGGGCTGAGCGGCGGGCGCCGGGGGCTCGAGGCCCGCGGCGCCGGTCAGTTGCCCAGGGCGTCGGGATCGAGGATGTTGGCCAGGCGCACCTGCCCGTGGGCGACGGTGCGGTGCTGCTCGTCGGTGATCGCGACCTGCCACAGCTGCTGGCTGCGTCCGCGCTGGATGGGGGTGGCGGTGGCGGTGAGCACCCCGTCGCGGGTGGCGCGGATGAAGTCGGTGTTGTTGTTGACGCCGACCACCTTGCCGCGGTCGCCGAGCCAGATGCTGCCGGCGAAGCTGGCGACGGATTCGACGACGGCGCAGTAGACGCCGCCGTGGACGATGCCGAACGGCTGGTGCTGGTTCGGGGTGACGGTCCAGTGGGCGCGGACCCGGTCGGGGCTCAGTTCGGTGAACTCGAGGCCGAGGACGGACCCGAAGCCGTCGTTGTGCTGGGCGGTGACGGCCGCGGGGTCGGAGAGTTGTTCCTGGGTGGGCAGATCGGTCATGTGTCACTCCGTCCGGGTCGTGCCAGCTCCCTGGCGCGGGCCCGGCGCCGGTCGCCGGGTCTGGAAGGGATGCTAGGACATCGCGGGCGGCACGCAGTGCCGGGACGAGCCGGCGGGCCTCGCGTGGTGCACGCGAGGCCCGCCGTGGGAAGGACCGGGGGTCTCTGCAGCCCTCAGGACTCCGGCGCGGTCCGGCAGTAGCAACGCCTCGTAACTATAGGTAAGCCTTGCCTAATTTAGCAAGTCCGCGGACCGGCACCCCCAGCGTCAGGAACGCATCCAGCAGAACCTGGCCGCGGCGCGCCGCGACGGTGCGGGAGGTGCCGGCCAGGGCGGGGAGCTGCGCCGCGCCCGCCACGACGGTGCGGCCGAGCAGGGACCACAGGCGCAGTTGCTCGGCGGGGGCGCACTGCGCCAGCGACGCGTGGACGGCACGCAGCGCCGTGGTGGCACGGTGGGCGGTCCACCGGGCGAGCGCCTCCTCGCACGGCAGCACGACGACCGCGTCGTCGGCGACGGCGGGATCGTCGGGTAGTACACGCAGGGTGTCGTCCGCGACCGCGGCCCAGTCGATGCCGCCGTCGCTGTCCTGGTGGATCCACAGGTTCTCGAGCCCGGGATCCCAGCAGCGCGCCTCGAGCAGATAGGGGGCGAGGACCCGGCCCGCGACGACGTGGACGAGGGCGGCCGCCACCTGGTCGACGGCGATCCGCGGGTCCGCGACGTCCTCGAGCGCGCGGGCGTACAACAGCGCGATCCGCCGGTCCCGGTCGGCGTCGGCGAGCCGCCACCAGCGTCGGCGGGGTTCGTCGTCGATGCGGGCGACGGCGTAGACGCGGGGAGCGTGCGGCATCAGCAGCCTCAGGCGGGCGTCGGTGTCCTCGAACGCGGGGATCTGCACCGCGGTGGATCTCGGTGGCAGCAGGGTTGTCATCCACACCTCCCGATCGGCGGATCGTCACAATTAGGTAAGCCTAACCATGCCATTACGTCGTGGGGGATGCAAGCCTGGAAGATAGGCTTCGGTAACCTAACCTTCGTTCGGCCGAGTACGCGTCCCCGAGGAGCCCACCGCCTGTGACCACCCTCCGCCCCCCGGAGACGCCGCCGCCCGTCGCGGACGCCCCCTCCCTCCCCCGCCGTCTCGCCGCCGAAGCCGGCGACCTGGGTCTGCTCGCCGTGCCCGCCGTCGTCGGTGTGCTGCTCGTACGCGCCCTGTCCGACGCCCACGGCGGCGGACAGACCGACCGTGTCGTCTTCGGTGGAACGGCCCTCGCCGTCACCGTCGGCCTGTGGTGGTACAACCGCGGGCACCGCGAAGGCACCACCGGACGCAGCCTCGGCAAACAGTGGACCGGACTGGTCACCCGCGACCGCGGCCACGGCGGGCCGGTCGGCGCGCGGCGCGCCCTCCTGCGCCGCGGCACCGAGGTCGTCACCGAGCGCGTCGCGGCCGCCGACGGATTCGTCCCCCTCGCCGCCGACACGAGCGTCGGCGCCGTCCGCCGTCGCCGCCTGCTCGGTCTGCTGGCCATCGCCGCGATACTGACGGTGGTGCTGCTCGCCGGGATCGCCGTCGGCGCCCGGCCGATGACCATCGCCGAGGTCGTCCACGCTCTCACCACCGACGACGGCTCCGACACCGACGTCATCGTGCACACCCTGCGGATCCCGCGCACCGTGCTCGGACTCGTGGTGGGCATCGCTCTCGGCGTCGCCGGCGCCCTCATCCAGGGTCACACCCGCAACCCCCTGGCCGACGCGGGCCTGCTCGGACTCAACGCCGGAGCAGCCTTCTTCGTGGTGCTCTCGATCTACCTGCTCGGGATGGCCACCCCCGGGCAGTACCTGTGGTTCGCCTTCGCCGGGTCGCTCACCGCCAGCGTCGTGGTCTTCGGGTTGTCCTCCCTCGGAGGCGGCCGCGCCGGACCGTTGACCCTGGCCCTGGCCGGCGCGGCCGTGGCGTTCTTCCTGCAGGCGATGACGCATGCGGTGGTGCTGCTCGACCAGACCACGCTCGACGGATACCGGTTCTGGATCGTCGGCTCGGTCGCCGGCCGCGACCTCGAGGTGTTGTGGCAGGTGCTGCCGTTCCTCGCGGCCGGACTGCTGCTGGCCGTGGTGAACACACCCGGCCTCAATGTGCTCGGCCTCGGCGAGGACGTCGCCCGGTCCCTGGGCACGAACGTCGTCGCCGCCCGCACCGTCGGCATCGTCGCCATCACCCTTCTCACCGGCGCCGCGACCGCGGCCTGCGGACCGATCGCCTTCGTCGGGCTCGTGGTCCCGCACGTCGCCCGGGCGATCACCGGACCGGACTACCGCTGGCTGCTCCCCTACGCCGGGCTGCTCGGCGGGGTGATGCTCGTCCTGGCGGACGTCGTCGGCCGGATCGTGGTCCGCCCCGGGGAGCTGCAGGTCGGCATCGTCCTCGCCCTGATGGGCGCACCGTTTTTCATCGCCCTCGTGCGCCGGCGCCGGCTGGTGGCCCTGTGACCGCCACCGCGCCGGCACGCACCGGCCCGACCCGGGCGACGGTCCCGTCCCGGCCGGCACTGCGGATCGGCACGCTCTCGCTCGTGTGGCGACCGCGCGCGGTGTTCCTGTGCCTGGCTCTGGTGGCGGCCACGTTCCTGCTGCTGTGCGTCGGGCTCGGCCGCGGCGACTATCCGCTGTCGGTGCCGCAGGTGGTCTCGGTGCTCGCCGGCGGTGGGGAGCAACTCGACCGGTTCATCGTCCTGGAGCTGCGCCTGCCGCGGGGCCTCGCGGCGGTGCTCGTCGGCGCGGCGCTCGCCGTCGCCGGCGCCCTGACCCAGACGGTGTCCCGCAATCCGCTGGCCAGCCCGGACATCCTCGGCGTCACCGCCGGTGCGAGTGCGGCCGCGGTCGCGCTCATCGTCGCCGCCGGTTCCGGGACGCTCGCCGGGGTGCTCGGCGCGCTCGGGTTGCCCCTCGCGGCGCTGTGCGGGGCCCTGTGCACCGCCGCGGCGGTGTACGTCCTGGCCTGGCGTGGCGGGGTGGAAGGCTTCCGACTGGTGCTGATCGGGATCGGCGCCAACGCGCTGTTCGTGGCGCTGACGAACTGGATGCTGGTCTCGGCCGACATCAACGACGTGTCCCAGGCGCAGGTGTGGCTCACCGGGTCGCTCAACGGCGCCGGATGGTCGCAGGTCGTGCCGACGGCGGTGGCGCTGTCCGTCCTGACCGGTTGGCTCGCCACCGCCGCCTTCACGATGGGTGCCCTGCGGCTCGGGGACGAGACGGCCCGGTCGCTCGGCGTGCGGTTGCAGACCCAGCGGGCGGTGTTGCTGCTGTCCGCCTGCGCCCTGGTCGGTGTCGCCACCGCGGCGGCCGGGCCGATCGGGTTCGTCGCGCTCGCGGCCCCGCAGATCGCGCTGCGCCTCGTGCGCTCCCCCGGTCCGCCGTTGATCGCCTCCGCCCTGACCGGAGCGGCCCTGGTCACCGGCGCCGACATCCTCGCCCGCACGGTGCTGCCCGTCGCGCTGCCCGTCGGCCTGGTCACCTCCGCCCTCGGCGGTCCGTTCCTGCTGTATCTGCTCGTGCGCTCGAACCGGAAGGTGTCGCTGTGACCAGAATCCCCCGCACCGACGACGTCGCCGCGCCCACCGCCGCGCCCCCATCCGAGGCCGTGGACAGCGCCGCCCCGCCGCCGCGGCTCGTCGCGCGGGACCTCGCGCTCGGCTACGGCGACCGGCTCATCGTCGACGGCCTGGACCTGACCGTGCCCCCCGGGGTGATCACCACCGTGATCGGGCCCAACGGGTGCGGCAAGTCCACCCTGCTGCGGGCGCTGGCCCGGTTGCTGCGCCCGCGTCGCGGCAGCGTGCTGCTCGACGGGCACGCGATCTCCTCGATGCGCACTCGCGACGTCGCGCGGGTGCTGGGGATGTTGCCGCAGGCGCCGGTGGCGCCGGAGGGCCTGACCGTCGCCGACCTCGTCGCCCGGGGGCGGCATCCGCACCAGTCGTGGCTGCGGCAGTGGTCCGCCGACGACGAGGGTGAGGTCGCCGTCGCACTGGACCGGACCGGCATCACCGAGCTCGCCGACCGCCCGGTCGACCAGCTCTCCGGCGGGCAGCGTCAGCGGGCATGGATCTCGATGGCGCTGGCGCAGGGCACCGACGTGCTGCTGCTCGACGAGCCGACCACCTATCTCGATCTGGCGCACTCGGTGGAGGTCCTCGACCTCGTCGACCGCCTGCACGCGGAACTCGGCCGCACCGTGGTGATGGTGCTGCACGATCTGAATCTCGCGATCCGCTACAGCGACCACCTGGTGGTGATGAAGGAGGGCCGGATCGTGCGCGCGGGCCCGCCGGCGCAGGTGATCACCGAGGAGCTGCTGCGGGAGGTGTTCGCGCTCGACGCGGCGGTGATCGACGACCCGGTCTCGGACCGGCCGCTGGTCGTGCCGATCGGCACCCGGCACGTGTTCGGCACGGCGGGCGGACCGCAGACGAGAACACGTACTACTTCGGGTAGTACGACACGCTCGTCGGAGACCCGGTAAACTCGTGTCATGGCAGCACTCGGAGAACTCGAACGCGCAGTGATGGACCACCTGTGGTCCTCCACCGAACCGCAGACCGTCCGGCAGGTCCACGAGGCCCTCGCCGCCCGGCGCTCCCTCGCGTACACCACCGTCATGACCGTTCTCCAGCGCCTCGCGAAGAAGAACCTCGTCATCCAGCAGCGCGACGACCGCGCCCACCGGTACGTCCCGGTGCACGGCCGCGAAGAACTCGTCGCCAGCCTCATGGTCGACGCCCTCGACCAGGCCGACGAGTCCGCCGGCCGGGTCGCCGCCCTCGTCCACTTCATCGGGCGTGTCAACCCCGACGAGGCCGCCGCGCTGCGCGAGGCCCTCGCCGCGCTCGAGGCCCAGCAGGACGGGCCCACCCGTCCCACCGTCGCCGACCCGGGTACCGGTCGGGCGAGCTGACTGGCACACTCGGTGCCATGAACGCGACCACCGCGCTGGTCTTCGGCATCCTCGCGCTGCTGCTGGCCGGGCCGGTCCCGGCCCTGCTCAGCCGCGCCACCTGGCCGTACCGCAACCCCCGCCCCGCCCTCGTGCTGTGGCAGGCGGTGGCGCTCGCGGCCGTGCTGTCCGCGTTCAGTTCCGGCCTGGCCATCGCATCGCTGCTGCTCGTCCCCGGTGAGGACGGCCGCCCCACCACCGCCCCACTCCAGGAGATCGACGCGCTCGGCCTGCCCCTGTGGCTGACCTACGTCGTGGTCTTCGCCCTCACCCTGCTCATCGGTGCACGGCTGATGTACTCGATTCTGCGCGTCGGTGTCCGCACCCGCCGCCGCCGGGCCCGGCACCGCATGCTCGTCGATCTGCTCGACCGGCGCGACAGCGGCGCCTCGGTGCGGCAGCTGTCCCACGTGCGCGTCCTCGACACCGCCGAACCCGTCGCCTACTGCCTGCCGGGCCTGCGGCACCGGGTCGTGCTCAGCGAAGGCACCCTCGACCACCTCGCCGACGACGAGATCCGCGCCATCCTCCGCCACGAGCACTCCCACCTGCGGGCCCGGCACGACCTCGTCCTCGAGGCGTTCACCGCCGTCTACGAGGCCTTCCCGCGGTGGGTACGGTCCCGGTCCGCGCTCGGCTCGGTGCAGCTGCTCGTCGAGATGCTCGCCGACGACTCCGCCGTGCGCGTCACCGGCCCCACCCCGCTGGCCCGGGCCCTGGTCGCCTGCGCCGGCGCCCGCACCCCCCAGGGCGCCCTCGCCGTCGGCGGCCCCTCCACCGTGCTGCGCGTCAAGCGCCTCGCCGAACCCGGCCCGGACCTGCGCACCGCCGTGACCGCCTACACCGCGGCCGCCGCCATCCTCGTCGTGCCCACCATCGCGGTCGCCGTGCCGTGGCTGACCGAACTGAGCCGCCTGCTGCGCGCCTGGTGACCCCCCGCCGTCCGCACCGGTAGCACGCCCCCGATTTCGATCCCGTCCGGGTTCGGGGGAAGCTGTACCCATGACCGTCGAACGCACCGAGAATCCCCGCGCCCAGATCGGCGTGACCGGCCTGGCCGTCATGGGGTCGAACATCGCCCGCAACTTCGCCCGCCACGGCCACACCGTCGCGCTGCACAACCGCAGCGTCGCCAAGACCGACGCCCTGCTCGAAGCCCACGGCGACGACGGGGACTTCGTACGCACCGAAACCATCGACGAGTTCGTCGCCGCCCTGCAGAAGCCGCGCCGGGTGCTCGTCATGGTCAAGGCCGGCGACGCCACCGACGCGGTCATCGACGAACTCGCCAACGCGATGGAACCCGGCGACATCATCATCGACGGCGGCAACGCCCTCTACACCGACACCATCCGCCGCGAAGCCGCACTGCGCGCCCGCGGCCTGCACTTCGTCGGCGCCGGCATCTCCGGCGGCGAAGAAGGCGCCCTCAACGGCCCGTCGATCATGCCCGGCGGCCCCGCCGAGTCCTACGAGGCCCTCGGCCCGCTCCTCGAGTCCATCTCCGCCCACGTCGACGGCACCCCGTGCTGCACCCACATCGGCCCCGACGGTTCCGGCCACTTCGTGAAGATGGTGCACAACGGCATCGAGTACGCCGACATGCAGCTCATCGGTGAGGCATACCACCTGCTGCGCGACGCGCTCGGCCACGACGCCCCGCAGATCGCCGACGTGTTCTCCGAATGGAACACCGGCACCCTCGAGTCCTACCTGATCGAGATCACCGCCGACGTCCTGCGCCAGACCGACGCGAGCACCGGCAAACCCCTCGTCGACGTCATCGTCGACGCCGCCGAGCAGAAGGGCACCGGCCGCTGGACCGTCAAGTCCGCCCTCGACCTCGGCGTCCCGGTCACCGGCATCGCCGAGGCCGTGTTCGCCCGCGCCCTGTCCGGCTCCCGCACCCAGCGCGCCGCCGCCCGCGGCCTGGCCTCCGGCACCCTCGGCGACAAGCCCACCGACGCCGCCCAGTTCACCGAGGACATCCGCCGCGCCCTCTACGCGTCGAAGATCGTCGCCTACGCGCAGGGCTTCGACCAGATCGCCGCCGGCAGCGCCGAACACGGCTGGAACGTCGACCGCGCCGCCCTGGCCACCATCTGGCGCGGCGGCTGCATCATCCGCGCCCAGTTCCTCAACCGCATCAAGGAGGCCTACGACGCCGACCCGCAGCTGCCCAGCCTGATCCTCGCCCCCTACTTCCGCGAGGCCATCGAGGCCGGCATCGACAGCTGGCGCCGCGTCGTCGCCACCGCCACCATGCTCGGCATCCCCGTCCCCGCGTTCGCCTCCTCGCTGTCGTACTACGACGGTCTGCGCGCCGACCGCCTGCCCGCCGCCCTCACCCAGGGCCAGCGCGACTTCTTCGGCGCCCACACCTACGAGCGCATCGACGCCGACGGCAAGTTCCACACCCTCTGGAGCGGGGACCGCACCGAGGTCCGCGCCTGACCACGCCCGCACCGGCACCCCGGTAGGGCATAGTTTGTGCCCATGAGCGGCACCGTCACGGCGTCCGTCGTGTGCGCGCTGGCCGCCGCGCTCCTGTTCGCGGCGGCCAGCGTCGCCCAGCAACGCTCCGCCGAAGCCGTCCCCGCCGGCGAGTCCCTCGTCGCCGCCCTGATCCGCAGTCCCCGCTGGTGGGCCGGGGTAGTCGGCGACGGCGGCGGCTACCTGCTGCAGGTCGCCGCCCTCGCCCTCGGGCCGGTCCTGGTGGTCCAGCCACTGCTGGTGTCGTCGCTGCTGTTCGCCCTGCCCCTGTCCGCCGCGTTCTCCGGCTCCCGCATCACCCGTCCCACCTGGCTGACCGCGGCGGCCCTGTGCGCGGCGCTCGTGGTGTTCCTCGTCGTCGGCGACCCCACCGCCGGTGAGATCGACGCCCCCTGGCACGAGTGGGTCCTCCCGCTCGGCGCGGTGTGCACCGCCGTGTCCGCCGCCACCGCGATCGGGCTGCTCGGCCACGACCCCGGCACGCGGGCGATGGCACTCGGCGCGGCCAGCGGCCTGCTCTACGGCGTGGCGGTGGCGTTCACCAAGTACGTCACCGACCTGTTCGAACACGGCCTGCGTCCCGTGGTCGGCGCCTGGCAGACCTGGGCCCTGCTCACCGCCGGCCTGCTCGGCGTCTACCTCCAGCAACGCGCCTTCCAGGCCGGCCCGCTCGCCGCGTCCCTGCCGGCGATCACCATCGGCGAACCCCTCGCCGCCGTCTTCCTCGGCATGACCGTCCTCGACGAACGGCTCCGGGTCGACGGCCCGGGACTCGCCCTGGTCGTCGCCTCGGTCGCGGTGATGTTGATCGCCACGGTGGCGCTCTCGCGCAGCCAGGCCCGGCTCACCGCGCCCGACGCCACCGGCGCGTAGCATTCGCCAGGTGCGCTTCCTCGACGGCCACCAGCCCCCGTACGACCTGACCTACGACGACGTGTTCCTCGTCCCGAACCGGTCCGCCGTCGCGTCCCGGTTCGACGTGGACCTGTCCACCGTCGACGGTTCCGGCACCACCATCCCCATCGTGGTCGCCAACATGACCGCCGTGTCCGGCCGCCGCATGGCCGAGACCGTCGCCCGCCGCGGCGGACTCGTCGTGCTCCCCCAGGACCTGCCGGCCGGCACCGTCGCCGAGACCGTCGCGTTCGTCAAGAGCCGCCACCTCGTCGCCGACACCCCCGTCACCCTCGGTCCCGAGGACTCCGTCTCCGATGCCCTCGCCCTCCTGCCCAAACGCGCCCACGGCGCCGTCGTCGTCGTCGACGACCACCGCCGCCCCGTCGGTGTCGTCACCGAAGGCTCCTGCCGCGAGGTCGACCGGTTCGCGCGGCTGCGCGCGGTCGCCATCCGCGACTTCGCCACCGCCTCCGTCGGCTCGTCGCCGCGGGAAGCGTTCGCACTGCTCGAAGCCAAACACGACCCGCTGGTCGTGCTCACCCACGACGACGGCACCCTCGCCGGGGTCCTGACCCGCACCGGCGCCGTCCGCGCCGGCATCTACACCCCGGCCGTGGACGCCGACGGGGCCCTGCGCATCGGCGCCGCCGTCGGTGTCAACGGCGACGTCGCCGCCAAGGCCGCGGGGCTCGTCGACGCCGGCGTCGACCTGCTCGTCCTCGACACCGCGCACGGCCACCAGGAGAAGATGCTCGACGCCCTGAAACGGATCAAGGCGCTGGACCTGCCCGTCCCCCTCGTCGCCGGCAACGTCGTCTCCGCCGCCGGCACCCGCGAACTGCTCGACGCCGGCGCGGACATCGTCAAGGTCGGCGTCGGCCCCGGCGCCATGTGCACCACCCGCATGATGACCGGTGTCGGACGACCCCAGTTCTCCGCCGTCGCCGAATGCGCCCGCACCGCCCGGGACCTCGGGGCGCACGTCTGGGCCGACGGCGGGGTGCGGCACCCCCGCGACGTCGCACTCGCCGTCGCCGCCGGCGCCGCCAACGTCATGATCGGGTCCTGGTTCGCCGGCACCTACGAATCGCCCGGCGAACTGCGCTACGACGAGACCGGCCACCCCTACAAGGAAAGCTTCGGCATGGCCTCCAAGCGTGCGGTCGCCGCCCGCACCGTCGACGACTCCGCCTTCGACCGCGCCCGCAAAGCCCTGTTCGAGGAAGGGATCTCCACCTCCCGCATCCGCATCGACCCCCAACGGCCCGGCGTCGAGGACCTGATCGACCACATCTGCTCCGGGGTGCGCAGCACCTGCACGTACGCCGGTGCCCGCACCCTCGAGGACCTGCACGCGCACGCCGTGCTCGGGGTCCAGTCGGCCGCCGGATTCGCCGAGGGACGCCCCCTGCCGACCGGATGGTGACCGCACCGCACGAGGCCGGACACGGTCCGTAGAATGATGCCTCACCGTGAACGCCCGCACCTCGGGCCCGACGAGAGGAATCCGGTGCCCGCGGCACCCACCACCATTTCCACACGGCCTCCGGCCGCCATCATTTCGACACGGCCTCCGGCCGCCACGGCCGACGCGGAGTCCGACTCCGCCGGTTCGGAGGGTTCCCCTAGCGAGCCGGGTGACATACCCGGCCGGACCCTCGCGACATCGGAGCGGAGCTTGCCGCCGGCCCGGGAGCGGTGCTGATGTCCGTCCTGCTGTCCGTCCTCAGCCTGCTCGGGTTCATCGCCCTGACCGCCGGCACCGCGGTGTTCGTGGCGGCCGAATTCTCCCTCACCGCCCTCGAACGCAGCACCGTCGACGCGCACGCCCGCGACGGCGACCTGCGCGCACGCCAGGTTCAGCACGCCCACCGCACCCTGTCCTTCCAGCTCTCGGGCGCCCAACTCGGCATCACCATCACCACCCTGATCACCGGCTACCTCGCCGAACCGGTCCTCGCCCGGTTCCTCGACCCGTTGCTGCGCGCCGCCGGACTCGGCGCCGCCCTCGCCTCCGGCATCTCCCTGGCCCTGGCCCTGATCATCGCCACCTCGTTCTCGATGGTCTTCGGCGAACTCGTACCGAAGAACCTCGCCATCGCGCGGCCCCTGGCCACCGCCCGCGCCACCGCCGGCCTGCAGGCCGGGTTCTCGCTCGTGTTCAAATGGGCGATCCGCGGACTCAACGGCGCCGCCAACCGGATCGTGCGGCGCCTGGGTATCGAACCGGCCGAGGAACTGCGCTCGGCGCGCTCCCCGGAGGAACTCGGATCACTGGTGCGCGCCTCGGCGGAACGCGGCGCCCTCGACGAGAGCACGGCGCTGCTCGTGGGACGCTCGCTGCGTTTCGGGGAACGCACCGCCGAAGACCTCATGACCCCCCGCGTCACCATCGAGTCCCTCGACGTCCACGACACCGTCCTCGACCTCATCGACGCCTCGTCGCGCACCGGCTACTCCCGCTTCCCGGTCGTCGACGGCGATCTCGACGCCACCGTCGGCGTCGTCCACGTCAAACACGCGTTCACCGTGCCCGCGCGGCGCCGCGCCCACACCCAGCTGCACACTCTCGCCCGGCAGGTCCCCGTCGTGCCGTCCACCCTCGACGGGGACGCGGTCATGGAACGGGTCCGCTCCGACGGCATGCAGGTCGCGCTCGTCGTCGACGAATACGGCGGCACCGCCGGCATCGTCACCATGGAGGACCTGATCGAGGAGATCGTCGGCGACGTCCGCGACGAACACGACGAACCCGAGCCCGAAGCGCAGCGCGTCGAGCAGGGCTGGTCCTGCTCGGGCCTGCTGCGCATCGACGAGGTCGCCCACCTGACGGGATACCACGCACCGGACGGCGAATACGAGACGCTCGGCGGGCTGCTCCTCACCGAACTCGGGGAGATCCCCGAATCCGGCGACGAGGTGCTGCTGCCGCACCGGCCCGGCGACGCCGACCACCGCTGGCGTGCCCGGGTCCTCGACATGGACGGGCACCGCATCGACCGCGTCCTGCTCGTCCCCACCGAGCCTGCCGGTGAGGACGAGCACGCACCCGGCCGCGAGAACGGAGACCGGTGATGAACGACTGGCTCGCGGTGCTGCTCACCGTGCTGCTCCTCGCCGGCAACGCATTCTTCGTCGGTGCCGAGTTCGCCCTCATCACCGCGCGCCGCGACCGACTCGAAGCCCTCGTCGGGCAGGGCAAGAAACGCGCCCGCACCGTCATCGCCGCCGGGGAGCACCTGTCGCTGATGCTCGCCGGGTCCCAGCTCGGCATCACCATCTGCTCGATCCTGCTCGGCCGCGTCGGCGAACCGGCCATCGCCCACCTGATCGAAACACCCATGCACGCCCTCGGCGTGCCGGACTCCCTGCTGCACCCGATCGGCTTCGCACTCGCCCTCACGATCGTCGTGGTGCTGCACATCCTGCTCGGCGAGATGGTTCCGAAGAACATCGCCATCGCCGGACCGGAACGCTCGGCGATGCTGCTCGTACCGACCCACCTGCTGTTCATGAAGGTGGCCCGGCCACTGATCGCGTTCTACAACCTGTGCGCCAACCTCAGCCTGCGCCTGCTGCGGGTCGAACCGAAGGACGAACTGGACGTCACCGTCACCGAACTCGAACTGTCCGAGATGATCGGCGAATCCCGCTCGGAAGGACTGCTCGACGAGGAGGAACACCGGCGTCTGACCCAGGCCCTCCAGACCAGCGGACGGACCGTCGCGGACGTCACGATCCCCCTGTCCGGGGTCCGCACGGTCCCGCTCGGCCCGGCCGGCACCACACTCGGAGCTGTCGAGCAGGCCGTCACCGAGACCGGCTACTCCCGGTACCCGGCGGAGACCGCACACGGGGAACTGGCCGGCTACCTGCACCTGAAGGACGTCCTCGACCTCGTGCGCGACGAATCGGCAGGGCCGGACACCCTCATCGCGACCGCCGAGATCCGGCCCCTGCCGCCGGTGCCGGTCGACGCCCCCCTCGACGACGCGCTGTCGCTGCTGCGGCGCACCAGCGCCCACCTCGGCGGAGTCGTCGACGAGCACGGAACCGTGATCGGCATCGTCGCGCTCGAAGACCTCGTCGAACAGTTCGTCGGCACCGTGCGCGACACCACCCACCGGATGGCCGACCCCGGCCCGGGACCACGTCCGTGAACCTCCGCCCACCCGACACCCCGACGCGGCACAACAATCATTGCACCGTCGGTGCAGTCGATACCGGGGGGCAGCGGTGACCACCGTCCTCGAACCCGAGCACTGGCTGCCCCGCCGGGAGCGGCACCGCCACCGGCTGACGGCGCTGCTCGCCCCCTACCTCGACCAACGCGCGCACGGCACACCACACCCGGTGATCGACTTCCTGTTCACCTACTACAGCTACACGCCGTCCCAGCTCCTGCGCTGGCACCCCGGCTTCGGAACGACACTCACCGGCCCCGCATCCGCGGAGTACGCCTCCCTCCGGGGCTACCGGACCACCGGCGCCGGGGTCTCGGCCGACCCCGAACACCTCGCCCGCCGGCGCGACACCATCCGCTACGTCACCGACCTGCTCGAGGCCACGACCTCCCGTCCCGCGCACCTCGGCTGCTTCGGCCTGCACGAGTGGGCCATGGTGTACCGGACCGAGCCCGCCGACCTCCGCCACAGCGCCGTACCGCTGCGGCTCGGACACACCGGCACCGACGCCGTCGTCGAATCGTTGCAGCTGCGCTGCACGCACTACGACGCGTACCGGTTCTTCACCCCCGCCGCCGGCCCCCTCAATCTCGAACCCCTCACCCGCGACGACCAGATCCGGCGGGAGCAACCCGGGTGCCTGCACGCCGCCATGGACCTGTACAAGTGGTGCTACAAGCTCACCCCGCTGCTCGACTCGGACCTGACCGCCGACTGCTTCGAACTGGCCTACGCCGCCCGGGAACTCGACATGCGGGCCAGCCCCTACGACCTGAGCGACCACGGCTACCGGCCCATACGGATCGAGACACCCCGTGGCCGGGCAGAGTACGTCCGCGGACAGACGGAACTGGCCGACCGCTCCGCGCCACTGCGCGCGGCGCTGCTCGACCGGTGCCGCCGACTCCTCGACGCCGGCCGGGAGCACACCCACCGCTGAGCGGACACCGCCGCCTGCCCTCTCCCCGGGGCGTCCCCGGCGCGCGGCGCGGCCCCCGCGGGGAGGGATATCCCTCCCCGGGTCTAGGCTGAAGTCTGGAGAGGCCACGAGCTGATGCTGTACGTCTCCGTCCTGGGTGAGCAGTCGATCACCGACGACACGACCGGCGCCGTCGTGACGCGGTCCCCTCGCGGCACGACCCTGGTCGCCTTCCTCGCCCTCCACGCCGGAGTTGCACAGCCCCGCCAGCTCATCGCCCCCCTGTTCTGGCCCGACTCGACAACCGCCCAGGCCCTGACCAACCTGCGCCGCGAACTGCACCACCTGCGCCGTGCCCTCGAAGACGACCCGGCCGTCGAGGTGACCTCCCGGGATCTGTGCTGGCGCGACACCGAGACCAGCCGGGTGGACCTACGGACCTTCACCGTCGAGTACCAGGCCGCCCGGGCGGCCGCGACCAGCGGCGACGACGAGGCGGCGCTGCGGCACGCCACCACTGCGCTCGCCGAATACCGCGGCTCCCTGCTGCCCGGCATGTACGACGACTGGATCCTCGAGGCCCGATCGGATCTCGAACGGCACTGCGTCGACCTGTGCGATCTGCTGTGCCGGCTCCGGACGGGCACCGGCGACCTCCCCGGGGCGATCGACGCCGTCCGCCGCCGGATCCACCTCCGACCCCTGGAAGAGAGCGGGTACCGCACCTTGATGACCCTGCAGGCCGAGCACGGCGACCGCGCCGGCGCAGTGAGCACCTATCACCGCTGCGCCGCCGTCCTCGAACGTGAACTCGGGCTGGCACCTGACCCGGCGACGCGCACCCTCGCCGACCGCCTGCTCGCCCCCGCGGACCCCACCGCGACCGCCCGCCCCATCGCCGGACCGGCGGCCGAGCGGCCCGGACTCGCCGCCCCGACACTCGTCGGACGCACACGCGAACTCCGTCGGCTGCACGAGACGTGGCGCACGGCGGCCGCCGGGCACCCCACCCTCGTCCTCGTCACCGGCGGCGCCGGCGTCGGCAAGACCCGCCTGGTCGCCGAGATCGCCGACAGCGCCCGCGCACAACCCGCGGTGGTGGCCGGCACCCAATGCTTCGGAACGTCCGGACGGCTCGCCCTGGCCCCGGTAGCGGACTGGCTCCGTACCCCCGCGGTGCAGCCCGCGCTCACCGCGCTCGACCCGATCTGGCGCGCCGAGGTCGACAGGCTCGTACCGTCCGGCGCGGCCCGCCCGGAACCCGGCGCCGGCGTCCGGGCGATGGTCGACGCCTGGCAGCGCCTCCGGTTCTTCGAAGGCCTGGCGCGGGCGCTGATCGGCGGCGGCCGCCCCGTGTTGCTGACCCTCGACAGCATCCAGTGGTGCGACCCGGAGACGCTGACGTTCCTGACGTTCTGCCTGTCCCTGACACCCGACGCGCCCCTGATGGTGGCCGCGACAGCCCGCACCGACGACACCGACGACACCGACGAGAACCGGGACCTCGAGCAATGGGCAGACCGGATGCGGACCGCCGGTCTGCTCGCCGACCTGCCACTGCAGCCCCTGGGGTCCTGCGGCACCGCCCGCCTGGCCGAAACGCTCGGGGGGCGCCCGCTCGACCCGCAGGACGCCGAACTACTGCACGCGACCACCGGTGGCTTCCCCCTCTACATCATCGAAGCGATGCGCAGCGGACCGGGCGTCGCCCCCGCCGGCCGCCTGGCCGACGTGCTGCACGACCGGATCGGGCAGGTGAGCCCCGCCGCACGGGACGTCGCCGGACTCGCCGCGGCGGTAGGCCGCGACTTCACCCTCGACCTGCTCACCGAGGCCAGCGACCTCGACACCGACGCCGTGGTGCGCGCCGTCGACGAGCTGTGGCAACGCAGAATCCTGCGACAGTTCCGCGACGGCTACGACTTCTCCCACGACCTGCTCCGCGACGCCGCCTACGCCCGGATCAGCCCGCCCAGGCGCTGGCTGCTGCACCGCCGTCTCGCGCAGAGCCTCGAACTGCTGCACGCCGGCGACTACGACAGCGTCTCGGCGCAACTCGCCGAGCAGTACGCCCGCGGGGGACGACCGGACCGGGCAGTGACCTACTACCGTCGCGCGGCCGATGTCGCCTCGAGCACCTTCGCCCATACCGAGGCGATCCGACTGCACAAGAAGGCACTCGCCATCGCTCGCACCCAACTCGAGGGGCGCGACGCCGCCGTACAGGAACTCGCCGTCCGCGAAGAGATGGCGGCGCCGCTCAACGCACGATACGGCTACTCCTCCCCCGAACTGCAGCAGACCCTCGAGCGCTCGATCCGGCTGGCCGAGTCCCTCGGCCGCAAGGACTCCCTCCTGGCCGGCCTCGTCGGCCTCTGGTCGTCGCGGTTCGTGCAGGGAAACATCGCCGGCGCCCACGAGGTCGCGACCCGCGCACTGACTCTCGTCGACCCCGGCTCCCCGCTGCGCGGGTCGGCCCACTTCGCATTCGCCGGGTCCGCGGTCGAGCTCGGCCGCCCCGAGGAGGCGCTCCACCACTTCGACCGTGCGGCCGCACTGACCCGGGGCGCTCCCTCGTTGACCGTCGGCACCCGGCCCGACGTGCACGGCAGCGCCTGGGCGGCCCACGCCCACTGGCTGCTCGGCCACAACGACGCCGCCCTGAGCTGCTGCAACGAGGCTGTCCGGCTGGCCCGGACGATCGATCATCCTTACAGCCTGGCCGTCGCCCTGGCCTACAGCGGCATCACCCACCACCTGCGCACAGACCCCGCCGCCCTCGACGCCGCCGTCGCGGAACTGACCGACCTGTGCATCCGGTACGGATTCGCCTACTACAGCGAGTGGGCGCTGATTCTCGGCGGGTGGTCCCGCGGCGGCGAGGCCGGCCTCGCGCAGATGCGGCGCGGCATCGACACGCTCCGCTCGGCCGGTTCGTTCGCCCGGATGCCGTATTGGCTCTCGCTGCTCGCCGACCTGTCGGTGCGGGAAGGGGAACCCGGCGCTGCCCGGGCCGCGCTCGATGCCGCGATCGTCGCCGGACAGGCCCGCGACGACCTGTGGTGGCTGCCCGAGGTGATGCGGATGCGCGCGGCGCACGACGACCACGTCGCCGCGATCGTGCGACTGCGTGCCGCCGCCCGGACCGCGGCCGCCCACGGCAGTGCCGCCCTGCTCCGGCGCTGCGCGCGGGACCTCGCCGAACACGGCGTCGACCTGCCGCTCCCGGGCGTTCCCCCGGCCCGGTGACCGGCGGCGCGCACCCGAACGCTGCGCGAACGCCCTCTTCCTAGGGTCGACGGTACAACGCCCGCACCGGCGAGCGACCGACCCGAGAGGGGCTTTCGTGACCACCATTTCGACCCGGCCGGCCGGCGCGGTGCCGTACGACGACCTGGCCGCGGCACTGCGCGGCGACCTGATCACCCCCGGCGACACCCGTTACGACACGGCGCGTGCCGTCTACAACGGCATGATCGACAAACATCCCGCGGCGATCGCACGCTGCCGGGACGCCGCCGACGTCGTTTCCTGCGTCCGCTTCGGCCGCGCCCACGCGCTCACCCTGGCCGTGCGCGGCGGCGGGCACAACGCCGGCGGTCTCGGCGTGTGGGACGACGCGCTCGTCGTGGACTTGTCCCTGATGCGCAGCACCACAGTCGATCCGGCACACCACACCGTCCGCGTCGACGGCGGATGCACCTGGGGCGACGTCGACCACGCCACGGTCGCCTTCGGCATGGCCACCCCGTCCGGCTTCCTCTCGTCCACGGGCGTGGGCGGGCTGACCCTCGGTGGCGGCATCGGCTACCTCTCCCGGCGCTTCGGGCTGACCGTCGACAACCTTCTGTCCGCCGACGTGGTCCTCGCCGACGGCAGGCTCGTGACGGCCGACGAGAGCTCGCACAGCGACCTGTTCTGGGCGCTGCGCGGCGGCGGCGGGAACTTCGGCGTCGTCACCTCCTTCACCTTCCGCTGCCACGACATCGGGGAGGCCGGCATGATCGTCGGCGGCCCGGTGCTCTACGACCTCGCCGACACCGCCGACGTCATGCGCTGGTACCGGGAGCTGCTGCCGGCGCTCCCGGAGGAACTCAGCGGCTGGATCGCGCTGCTCACCGTCCCACCCGCCGCCCCGTTCCCCGAGGACCTCTGGGGCCGCAGGTGCTGCGGCATCGTCTGGTGCTACACCGGACCACACGCCAAGGCCGACGAGGTGCTCGACCCCATCCGGACCTACGGCTCGCCGCTGCTGGTCGGCCTGCACGACATGCCGTTCACCGTCCTGCAGAGCGCGTTCGACGCCCTCTACCCGCCCGGCCTGCAGTGGTACTGGCGGGCGGACTTCTTCGACGAGATCACCGACGCCGCAATCGACGTGCACTGCAGGTACGGGCCGCAGCTGCCGACCGGTCACTCCACCATGCACCTCTATCCCATCGACGGGGCCACCAGCCGCGTCCCCGAGGACGCGACCCCGTTCGCGTACCGGGGCGGCGGATGGGCGGGGGTCATCGTCGGCGTCGACCCCGACCCCGCCAACGCCGGCCTCATCACCCGGTGGGCTCGCGACTACTGGGAACAGCTGCACCCGACCTCCGCCGGCGGCGCCTACGTCAATTTCCTGATGAGCGAGGGCCAGGACCGGGTCGAGTCCGCCTACCGCGGCAACTACGACCGGCTCACCCGGATCAAGCGCCGCTACGACCCGGACAACGTCTTCCACGTCAACCAGAACATCCGGCCCGCCGCGGCCGAACGGTAGCCCGGAACCGTACCCGCCCGGAGAGGAACGGACTATGCCCACGCACAGGCTGGAAGCGGACTATCTGGTGATCGGCTGCGGCGCGGCCGGCATGGCGTTCGCGGACGCATTGATCACCGATTCCGACACCGACGTCGTCATGGTGGACCGGCGTCACGCCCCGGGCGGGCACTGGAACGAGGCCTACCCGTTCGTGCGGCTGCACCAGCCGTCCGCGTACTACGGCGTGAACTCGCTGCCGCTCGGGACGGACGTCATCGACCGCACCGGCCCGAACCGAGGCATGTACGAACAGGCGAGCGCACCGGAGATCTGTGCATACTTCGACCGTGTCATGCGCAGCAATCTGCTGACATCCGGAGCGGTGCGCTACTTCCCCATGAGCGAATACGTCGGTGACCATCGCTTCGTCTCCCGGATCTCCACCGACCGGTACGAGGTGGAGGTCCGCACCGCCCTCGTCGACGCCACCTACCTCGAGCCTGCGATACCCGCCACGTTCACACCACCGTTCGACGTGGCCCCCGGCGTCCGCTGCGTCCCCGTCGACGCCCTTGCGCGCGTGGCCGAACCGCCCGAACGGTACGTGATCATCGGGGCGGGCAAGACCGCGATGGACGCGTGCCTGTGGCTGCTGCAGCTCGGCCTGCCCCCGGACGCGATCCAGTGGGTCAAACCCCGGGAGGCGTGGCTGCGCAACCGACGGTTCGCCCAGGGCGGTGAACTGGTCGACGACTTGATCGAGGGACTGGCCCGGCAGATGGAAGCCGCCGCCCGGGCGAGGACGCCGGCCGAGCTGTTCGCCCGGCTCGAGGCGAGCGAACAGCTGCTGCGCGTCGACGAGCACGTCCTCCCCACCATGTACAAGGGGCCGACCGTCAGCACCGCCGAACTCGAGCAGCTCCGCCGCATCGAGGACGTCGTCCGGCTCGGGCACGTGCGACGCATCGAACACGACACGATCGTGCTCGACCACGGAACGATCCGTACCGGGCCCGGTCACCTCCACGTCCACTGCGCCGCCCCGGGCCTGAACCCGGCACCGGCCGTCCCGATCTTCGAGGAGGGCCGTATCACGTTGCAGCCCGTCCGCACGGGGCTCGTCCCGTTCAATGCCGCCCTCGTCGGATTCGTGGAGGCCACCGGCCGGGACCCGGCCGAGAAGAACCGGCTCTGCCCACCGAACCGGCTACCGGACGTCCCCCTCGACTGGATCCGCGGAACGCTCGTCGAGACGAACGCCGAGTACGCATGGTCGAAGGAACCGGACATGGCGGACTGGCTCGAGCGTTCCCGCCTCAACACGTCCCGGGGACTCCGGCACCGCGCCGACCGGCCCCTCGTCCGGGAAGCGACGAGACGATTCGCCACGCACGTCCGGCCCGCCCTCGCCAACCTCACCGGACTGCTCGACGACGCCCGGCAGGCGGCGTGACTGCGCGGCCGCCCGGCCCGCCCGGCCCGCCCGGGCGGGCCGGGGTCGCGGACCACCCCGTATGATCTGAGCGATTGCGGCTACTCGCCGATCACGATCGAGACCGCTTCCGGGCGCGCACAGTACGCCCGCGAGCGGTCGGCGCTCACCATCGCGCCGCGGCCCTGGAGAGGAGCTGCTGAATCGATGTACCGCCCCGGCGGCGGGTCGAACCGGCCTGCCCGAAACTACCGGCGGGTAACGTGAGTGCTGTTCGTCGTGCTGCCCGTCGGCGCCGCCGACGCGAGCGCACAGGTCCCGGAAAGAGTGAGGCAGGTAATGACTGAACGCGTGCAAGTCGGTGGACTCCAGGTCGCCAAGGTGCTCTACGACTTCGTCGTCGACGAGGCGATCCCCGGCACCGGGGTGGACGCGGCCGAGTTCTGGGCCGGCGCGGACAAGGTGATCCACGATCTCGCCCCCCGCAACCGCGCCCTGCTCGCCACGAGGGACGAGCTGCAGGCACAGATCGACACCTGGCACCGCGACCGCAAGGGCCAGGCGCACGACGCCGCGGCCTACAAGGCGTTCCTCCAGGACATCGGCTACCTCGTCCCCGAGCCCGCCGACTTCCAGGTCACCACCGCAGGCGTCGACGCCGAGATCGCCACCACCGCCGGACCGCAGCTGGTGGTGCCGGTTCTCAACGCCCGCTTCGCCCTCAACGCCTCCAACGCCCGCTGGGGCTCGCTCTACGACGCCCTCTACGGCACCGACGCCATCTCCGAAGAAGGCGGCGCCGAGAAGGGCACCGGCTACAACAAGGTGCGCGGCGACAAGGTCATCGCCTGGGCCCGCGACTTCCTCGACACCGCCGCCGCCCTCGCCACCGGCTCGCACACCGACTCCACCCGGTACTTCGTCGACGGCGCCGAGCTGAAGATCGAACTCGGCGACGGCACGACCACCACCCTGGCCCAGCCGGAGAAGTTCGCCGGCTACCTCGGCGACAAGACCGCCCCTACCGCGGTGCTGCTGCGCAACCACGGCCTGCACGTCGAAATCCAGATCGACCCGGATTCCCCGATCGGCAGCACCGACGCCGCCGGGGTGAAGGACGTCGTCCTCGAATCCGCGGTCACCACCATCATGGACTTCGAAGACTCGGTCGCCGCCGTCGACGCCGAGGACAAGGTCATCGGCTACCGCAACTGGCTCGGCCTCAACCGCGGCGACCTCGCCGAGGAGATCTCCAAGGGCGGCAAGTCCTTCACCCGCTCCCTCGACGCCGACCGCGTCTACACCGCCCCCGACGGCTCCGACCTCACCCTGCACGGCCGATCGCTGCTGTTCGTCCGCAACGTCGGTCACCTCATGACCAACCCCGCCGTGCTCGACTCCGAGGGCAACGAGGTCCCCGAGGGCATCCTCGACGCGCTGATCACCAGCCTCGCCGCCGTGCACGGCCTGTCCGTCGGCAACGCGACCGGGCCGCTGATCAACTCCCGCACCGGCTCGATCTACATCGTCAAGCCCAAACAGCACGGCCCCGAAGAAGTCGCCTTCACCACCGAACTGTTCGGCCGGGTCGAAGAGGTCCTGGGCCTGCCGGCCAACACCCTCAAGGTCGGCATCATGGACGAGGAACGCCGCACCACCGTCAACCTGAAGGCCTGCATCAAGGAAGCCAGCGAACGCGTGGTGTTCATCAACACTGGCTTCCTCGACCGCACCGGCGACGAGATCCACACCTCCATGGAGGCCGGCGCCATGGTCCGCAAGGCCGAGATGAAGAAGCAGAAGTGGATCTCGGCCTACGAGGACTGGAACGTCGACACCGGCCTCGCGTGCGGGCTGCAGGGCAAGGCCCAGATCGGCAAGGGCATGTGGGCGATGACCGACCTCATGGCCGACATGCTCGAACAGAAGATCGGCCAGCCCCGCGCCGGCGCCAACACCGCCTGGGTGCCCTCGCCCACCGGCGCCACCCTGCACGCCACCCACTACCACCAGGTCGACGTGTTCGCCGTGCAGGACGAGCTGAAGGGCACGCGCCGCGCCACCGTCGACGACATCCTCACCATCCCGCTCGCCCCGTCCACCGACTGGAGCGACGAGGAAAAGCGTGAGGAGCTCGACAACAACTGCCAGTCCATCCTCGGCTACGTCGTGCGGTGGATCTCCCAGGGCGTCGGCTGCTCGAAGGTGCCCGACATCCACGACATCGCCCTCATGGAGGACCGCGCCACCCTGCGCATCTCCAGCCAGCTGCTCGCCAACTGGATCCACCACGGCATCGTCACCGCCGACGACGTCGTCGGCGCCCTGCAGCGCATGGCACCGGTCGTCGACCGGCAGAACGCCGGCGACCCGACCTACCTGCCGATGGCCCCGGACTTCGATTCCAGCATCGCCTTCCAGGCCGCCAAGGAACTGATCCTCGAAGGCACCACCCAGCCCAGCGGCTACACCGAGCCGATCCTGCACCGGCGCCGCCTCGAATTCAAGGCCGCCCACGGCCGCCGAGCCTGACCCCCAGCCACGGCCCCCGATCCACGGTGGATCGGGGGCCGTGGCGTCTCACAGCCGATCACTAGACTCCGGGAACGACGGCGGGCAGACACGACGACAGGCAGGAAACACGTGGGTCGACATCGCGGAACGGGCGGCGCCAGAGGTGTGAGCAAGGGCCCGATCGTTGCCGTCGCCGTGGCACTCGTCCTCGTCCTCGCCGTCGTCGGCTGGTTCCGCCTGCGCGAACGCATCGACGAGCAGGCGACCGAAGCCGCACAGACCTGCGTCGAAGGTGACGCGCTTCTCGACGTCGCCGCGGATCCCGCCGTCGCCCCCACACTGACCGCCCTCGCCGCCCGCTGGGTCACCGACACCCGCCCGGTCGTCCGCGACCACTGCATCGACGTGCGCGTCACCGCCGTCGCCACCACCCCGGCCACCACCGCCCTCACCGCCGCCGCAGACGCCTCAGCCGCCGACCCCCGCTGGGACCCCGCCCTCGGGCCCCCACCCGCCCTCTGGGTCCCCTTCAGCAGCGACGCCACCGCGCGCGCGGCACAGGCCCTCGACGGACAGTCCCGCTCCCTCGCCACCTCCCCGATCGTGCTGGCCGTCCCCACCGCACTCGGGCGTGCCCTCGACGCCGCAAACACCGCATGGCGTCAGCTGCCCTCCCTCCAGTCCGACGGCAGCATCCTCGCCGGTCTGGGCCTCGACGGCTGGACCGGCCTCCGTCTCGCCCTGCCCACCGGCCCCGACGCCGACGCCACCACACCCGCCCTCGAGGCCGTCGCCGCCGCAGTCACCGACGCCGGACCCGGCCCCCTGACCGCCGAACAAGCCGCCTCCCCGGCAACCACCTCCGCGGTCGGGACCCTCGCGCTCGGCGCCGACGCCCTCGGAGCCGGCGCCGGACCGACCACCGCCGCAGCCCTGGACACCCTCGCCGACGCGCCCGGCGCCGACGGCACGGTGCACGCCGTACCGATCACCGAGCAACAGCTGCACACAGCAGTCACGTCCGGCGGCGCCGCCGGCCTCGCCGAATTCGTCCCCACCGGTCCCACTCCCACCGCCGACTTCCCCGCCGCCGTGGTCGACGCCCCGTGGGTCGACGAGACGCTCTCGCGCGCCGCCGCCGAACTGACCGGCTATCTCCGCGAACCCGCCGCCGCCCGCGCCCTGGCCGACGCCGGTTTCCGGGTCGACGGTCAGCCCGCACCCCGTAGCGACGCGGTGCCCTTCCCCCGCATCGAACAGACCCTGAACCGCGCCGACCCGGCCGTGGCCGACATCCTCCTGGACCACCGGCGCGCACCGGTGGCACCCCGCACCACCACGATCCTTCTCGACACCTCCACGTCCATGGGAACCGTCGAAGGCGACGACACCCGTCTCGCCCACCTCGCCGCCGCCCTGGACCAGCACGTGGACCGGTCACCGGACGCCTCGAACCTCGCCCTGTGGGTCTTCGCCGACGACCTCGACGGCACCACCCCGTACCGCACCACGGTGGCACGCGGCGCACTCACCGCGGACCACCGCACCGCTCTGACCACCGCCCTGAGCGGCACCCGTACCACCGACGGTTCCGCCGTCTACCGGTCCCTGGCCGCCGCCTACGTCGACGCCGTCCGAAACTTCACGCCCGGGCAGCCCAACTCCGTCCTCCTGATCACCGACAGTGCCAACGACGACGACACCACCCGCCAGCGCATCCTCGACCTCGTCACCGCCGCCGGCGACCCCGACCGGCCCGTCCGGATCGACGTCGTGACCCTCGGCGACGACACCGACCGCAACACCCTGCAGACCCTCGCCGACCGCACCGGCGGCGCGCTCGTCTCCGTCACCACGACCGACGGGCCCGAACTCGCCCCCGCCCTCCGAAAGCTGATGTCCTGACACCGTGATCCGGCTACTCGTCGCGGGGACGTTCCTCGCCCTCGTCACCTTCTGGCTCCACCGCCGCCTCGTCCGTGCCCCCGGTCTGCGCGGGCGCGCGGCGATCGCCGCGAACACCGCGCTCGGCGTCCTCCTCGTCGTCGCGCTGATCGGTGCGCAGAGCGGCACCTCACTCGACCCGCGCTGGGCCCGCCCGTTCGGATTCCTCGGCTGGACCTGGCTCGCAGTAGTGCTGTACCTGGTCCTCGGCACGCTCCTGATCGGGATCGTGTCCCTCGCAGCGCGAGCGGTACGCCGCTTCCGTCGAGACGCCGCCCATCCGCCGGATTCTTCCCGGCGGCGCGCTCTGCAGGTCGCGACGGGCGCGCTGACCGTCGCAGCGGTCGCCGCCGTCGGCTACGGCACGGTCGAGGCCGCTCGGCCCCGGCTCGTGCACACCCGGATCCCGCTGCGCCGGCTCCCGGCCGGATTCGACGGGCTGCGCGTCGCCCTCGTCACCGACCTGCACGTCGGCCCGTCCCGCGGCCGCGAGTTCACCCGCCGCGCAGTGGACCTCGTGAACGCACAGCGGCCGGACCTGATCGTGCTCGGCGGAGACCTCACCGACGGCACCATCGCCCTCGTCGGACCCGACCTGGCGCCTCTCGCGGACCTGCGTGCCCCGCTCGGGGTCTACGGCGTCAGCGGAAATCACGAGTACTACGCCGACGACGCGATGTCCTGGCTGGATTTCTGGGAAACCCTCGGTGTACGCACCCTCCGCAACGAGCGAGTGACCCTCGAGCGCGGCGGCGACGCGATCGATCTCGCCGGCATCCACGACTATTCTGCGCCGGCCCCGAACGACGCGGACCTGACCGCGGCACTGCAGGACCGCGATCCCGAACGCTTCGTTCTCCTGGCCGCCCACCAGCCTCGCCACGTGTTCGAGGCGCGCGAGCACGGCATCGATCTGCAGTTGTCCGGGCACACGCACGGCGGACAGATGTGGCCGCTCGGATACGTCGTGCCCCTGCAGCAGCCGACGGTGACGGGTCTCGACCGGTTCGGAGACACGCTCGTCTACACCTCCCGCGGTACCGGTGCCTGGGGGCCGCCGGTCCGCATCGCCACCCCTCCGGAAGTGGCGATTCTCGAACTGACCGTAGGGACCGTCTGACCGTCCTCGAGTTTGGGGTCGGGTGTTGGAGGGTTGCCGTTCCGGGATGTTCGGTTATTTAATATGTTCCGTATGGCTCGGAATATTTTGGTCTGATTCTCGGGGGTGAGCCGCTCCGGCGGCTCACCCCCGAGAACTCACTCAGCTGCTGTACGCCTCCAACGGCGGGCACGAGCACACAAGGTTCCGATCCCCGTACGCCCCGTCGATGCGTCGCACCGCGGGCCACACCTTCGCGCGGGTCTGCCCCAGTGGATACACCGCGATCTCACGGCTGTAGGGGTGGATCCATTCCCCCACCAGGCACTGGGCGGTGTGCGGCGCCCCGCGCAGCGGGTTGTCGTCCACCGGCCACTCCCCTGCCCCGACGCGGTCGATCTCGCCGCGGATGGCGATCATCGCGTCGATGAACGCATCGAGCTCGGACAGGTCCTCGCTCTCGGTGGGTTCGACCATGAGGGTGCCCGCAACGGGGAAGCTCATGGTGGGTGCGTGGAAGCCGTAATCCGCCAGACGCTTGGCGACGTCGTCCACCGTGACGCCCGTGTCCTTCGTCAGGGGCCGCAGATCGAGGATGCACTCGTGCGCCACCATGCCGTTCTCACCCGTGTACAGGACGGGAAAGTACTCGTCGAGCCGGCGCGCGATGTAGTTCGCCGACGCGATCGCGGTCAGCGAGGCCCGCCGCAGGCCCTGCGCCCCCATCAGCTTGATGTACGCCCACGTGATCGGGAGGATGGACGCCGATCCGAACGGCGCCGCCGACACCGGTCCGCCCCCGCCGAGCCCCGGCTCCGCCGGGTGTCCGGGCAGGAACGGCACCAGGTGTGCGCGCACGCCGATCGGCCCCACCCCGGGACCGCCCCCGCCGTGCGGAATGCAGAACGTCTTGTGCAGGTTCAGATGACTCACGTCGCCGCCGAACTTGCCGGGTCGTGCCAGACCGACGAGAGCGTTCAGGTTGGCCCCGTCGATGTACACCTGACCACCGGCGTCGTGCACGGCGCCGCAGATGTCGGCGATCTCGTGTTCGTAGACGCCGTGGGTCGACGGGTACGTGATCATGATCGCGGCGAGACGTTCGGCGTGATCGGCGATCTTCGCACGCAGATCGTCGAGGTCCACGTCACCGTTCGAACGGCACGCGACGACCTCCACGCGCATACCGGCCATGACCGCGGAGGCCGCGTTGGTGCCGTGCGCGCTCGACGGGATCAGGCAGGTGTCGCGGTGCTCGTCGCCCCGGCTCAGATGGTAGTGGCGGATGGCCAGAAGCCCGGCGTACTCGCCCTGGCTGCCGGCGTTCGGCTGCAGGCTCACCGCGTCGTACCCGGTCACCGCGGCAAGCCACCCTTCCAGGTCCGCGATGAGCCGGCGGATGCCTGCGGTCTGATCCGCGGGGGCGAACGGATGCAGCGCCGAGAATCCGGGCCAGGTGATCGCCTCCATCTCGGCGGCGGCATTGAGTTTCATCGTGCACGAACCCAGCGGGATCATGGTGCGGTCGAGCGCGAGGTCCATGTCCGACAGGCGGCGCAGGTACCGCATCATCGCGGTCTCGGTACGGTACCGGGTGAACGCCTCGTGCTCCAGGTACGCGCTCGTGCGCGCGAGGTGCCGGGGAAGGGCGGGCGCGGCTTCCGCCGCGGTGTCCTCCGCCCCGAACGCGGCAACAACTGCAGCCACATCGGCCTCGCTGGTCGCCTCGTCGCACGAGACCCCCACCTGGTCGTCGTCGACCCGCCGGACGTTGATGCCGGCCTCGAGCGCCGCCGCGACCACCGCGTCGGCGCGGCCGGGAACGCGGACCAGAACGGTGTCGAAGAAGCTGTCGTGCACCACGTCGATGTCGGCGGCTCGCAGCGACGCGGCGAGCCGGGCGGCCTGGCCCGCCACACGGGTCGCGATCCCGGCCAGGCCTTCGGCGCCGTGGTACGACGCGTACATCGCGGCGAGGACCGCGAGAAGCACCTGCGCGGTGCAGATATTGCTGGTCGCCTTCTCACGGCGAATGTGCTGCTCACGCGTCTGCAGCGCCAGCCGGTACGCCGGCGAACCGTCGGCGTCGACCGAGACACCGACGAGCCGGCCAGGCAGGTTGCGGGCATGGGCGGCGTGCACCGCGAGATAGCCGGCATGCGGCCCGCCGAATCCCATGGGCACGCCGAACCGCTGGGTGGTGCCGAAGCATACGTCCGCGCCCTGTTCACCGGGCGGGGTGAGCAGCGTCAGGGCCAGCAGGTCCGCCCCCACCGCCACGAGGGCGCCACGCTCGTGCGCCGCCTCGACGAGGGGACCCGCGTCGAACACCCGGCCGGAGGCACCCGGGATCTGCAGGATCACGCCGAAGAACTCCCCCTCGGGCAGACCGTCGTCGACGAGATTCGCGGTGACGATCTCGATTCCCAGGGGTTCCGCGCGGGTCGCGAGGACCGCCGCGGTCTGGGCGAACACGTCGGTGTCCACGACGACCCGCGTGCTCCGGCACTTGCGGTTGGCGCGCGCGAGCAGCGTCATCGCCTCCGCGGCGGCGGTCGCCTCGTCCAGCATCGACGAGTTGGCGACCTCCATGCCGGTCAGGTCCGAGACCATGGTCTGGAAGTTGAGGAGGGCCTCGAGGCGCCCCTGGCTGATCTCCGGCTGGTACGGGGTGTATGCCGTGTACCAGGCGGGATTCTCGATGATGTTGCGCAGCAGGACCGGCGGAGTCAGCGTGCCGTAGTACCCCTGACCGATCATCGACGTCGCGACGGTGTTCTGCCCGGCGAGTTCCTGCAGGGCCTTCAGCACCTCGTGTTCCGACAGCGGCGCGTCGAGCGACTCGAGTCCGTCCGCGACCCCGTCGGTCCGCGCGTCGAGGATCCCGGCGGGCACCGCCTTCGCGGCCAGTTCGTCGAGGGATTCGACGCCGACGACGTCGAGAATGCGGCGCAGTCCCGCCGCGTCGGGGCCGACGTGGCGGTCGGCGAAGGTGTGGGTGGCAGCATGGGTCATCGCGACTCCCTGAGGTCGGAGGTCCGCATCCGGGCAAGGGTCGCACGGTGCGTGTCCTCCCCCTCTGTCGCGAGCTCGTCGAGCGAGCGCCTGAGAGATTCGGTACCGGAACGAACCGGCCCTTTCCCCGTGGGCGGGTGGGTGCTCCCACCGCTTTCCAGAGACGTCGGTGCCCGTACGGTCCTCGATGCCTGAGAGATTGACGGGGAGGTGCTGCTCCTTCGGCGCCCGGAACAGGTCCGGAACTCTCCCGCACGGCGGCGACGTACCCCCGATTCTAGGGCACCGGGAGGCCGCGGAACACGGAGGTCGCGGGCGTTTCCTGTGACGAGCGTCTACCCGATCCGCCGATTGACGCGTTCGCGGCGGCGAGAGGCCAGTTCGTCCTCGGGTCGCTGTTCCACGTTGCCACCGTCCGCGCGCTCAGCCGGGAAGTCGGCGATGCTGCCGGTCAGCTCCCGCATGGCACCGCTCACCGCGATCCCGAACACTCCCTGCCCGCCCTGCAGTAAATCGACCACCTCTTCCGGGGAGGTGCACTCGTACACAGTCGTGCCGTCGGAGAACAGGGTGATCTTCGCCAGGTCCCGCACTCCGCGTTCGCGGAGGTGGTCGACCGCCACCCTGATGTTCTGCAGCGAGATGCCCGTGTCGAGCAGACGCTTGACGATCTTCAGGACGAGGATGTCCTTGAACGAGTAGAGCCGTTGGCTGCCCGAGCCGGCCGCGCCCCGGATGGACGGAACGACCAGGTTGGTCCGCGCCCAGTAGTCGAGCTGGCGGTAGGTGATGCCGGCGATCTGACAGGCGATGGGCACGCGGTAGCCGACGAGCTCGTCAGGCACCGAATCGTCCGGGAACAGACCCGGCTGCATCTCGTCGGCATCGAGAGCTGCCCGTGACGGGGCATCGCGGTCGACGGCGTCGAAGCTGAGCTGCTGTCCCTGCGGCCGATCTCCCACTGTTGTGACTCCCTCTCGCGTGCACAGGCGTGCCCTGGAACGAACGACGGGCGGATCCCCACCCCCATCCGGTCGTCGAGCGCTCGCGTGACCCACCGAGTCGATCCGTAGCGATTCACTCAGCGTACGCCCCGTACGAAAAGTTGGGCAGCAACACGCCGACCGGACGACGACCTTCCGGTTCCGCGTCACACTCGCGGCGCGCGTCCCGGCCGTCAGGGCCGGAAGTCGCGACAGAACCTCGGCGGCGTTCGACGATCAGCCGTCCGTCGCCTTGAAGTCGTCGGGGGAGACGGATTCGAGAAACTCCTTGAACTTCTCGACCTCGTCCTCCCGCTCATCCGGCATGACGAGGCCCGCTTCCGCCAGCACCGGTTCCTCCACGAAGACCGGCGCGCCGATGCGCAAGGCTACAGCGACCGCGTCGGAGGGGCGGGACGACACGCGCAGACCGCCGTCGAAGACGAGATCGGCGTAGAACGTCCCCTCCTTGAGATCCACGATCCGGACCTCTTCGAGGGTACGGCCGAAGGCATCGACCAGATTCTTGATCAGGTCGTGCGTCAACGGCCGGACCGGCTCGACACCCTGCTGTTCCAGTGCGATCGCCGTGGCTTCCATCTGGCCGATCCAGATCGGCAGGTACCGATCTCCGTCGACCTCGCGCAGCAGCAGGACAGGCTGATTCTGCGGTTGCTCGACCCGGATCCCCACTACTCGCATCTCGCTCATCGAGCCGCCTCCCATCCCTGCTGTGCGACGGTGGCGAACCGTCCGCCGATATCCCCCTGAATTCTAGTGCCAAACGCGCCGTCGTCGAGGTCGACGCCCGCCGCTCACCGATCCAGAGCGCCCCGGACGGCGGCCTTGACGAGGCATGTGTGCATCGTCAACGACAGCGCGGCCAGTTCCCGTACCATCTCCTCGGCCCGAGCACGCGCACCGACGTCCCGGCCCTTTGCCACCGGACCCGCGATCTGCGCCACCAGGCCCGCCTCCCGGTCGGCCGCGAGCTTGAACGCACGCAGGTGCCGAACCTCGAGGCCGAACTCGGACATGGCCTTGGCGGTGCGCGCCAGCAGCACCGCATCCTCGTCGAAGAAGCCGGCCGCGCCGGGCACGATGAGCCCGGCGCGGATCAGCTCCGTCAGGAAGGACGACTCGATGCCCGCCCGCCCGCACAGGTCGTCCCGGCTGATCCGCACCTCCCGGTCCGTGCGCAGATCCTCCGGGGACACCTGCCCCGGCGCCACGGCCAGGGTCCGGGGCCGCTTCGGGCGACCCTCCACCGAGCCCACCGTCGCGACACCGCGGTCGATCGCCTCGAGCTGTTCCTTGATCACCTTCAGCGGCAGGTACTGGTCCCGTTGCGCGGTCAGTACGTACCGCAGACGCTCACAGTCCGCGATCGAGAAACGGCGATAACCCGACGGGGTGCGTTCCGGACTGATCAGTCCCTCGGATTCGAGGAAACGGATCTTCGAGATCGTCACGTCCGGAAACTCGGGCCGGAGCCGATCGAGCACGGAGCCGATCGACATCCCCCCCGGTGACGGCTGGCGGGCAGCGGTCATCAGCTACCCGTGCCCTGCGAACCCCGCGGGCCGGTGAGGAACACCAGCCGGAACTTCCCGATCTGCACCTCGTCGCCGTTCGCGAGAACGGCCGAGTCGACCGGCTCGCGGTTGACGTAGGTTCCGTTCAGGCTTCCCACATCGACGACCTGGAACTCGCCCTCGTCCTGGCGGAACTCGGCGTGCCGACGGCTCACCGTCACGTCGTCGAGGAAGATGTCACTGTCCGGGTGACGCCCGGCCGACGTCGTCGGCTGATCGAGCAGGAAACGCGACCCGGCGTTCGGGCCACGCTTGACGACGAGCAGCGCCGATCCTGTGGGAAGCCCCTCGACCCCCGAGACCGGCGCTTCGGTCGTTCCCGCGCCCGTGCCGGTGGTATCGAGCTCGTTCAGGAAGTCGGCACGAAACACCGAAGTGGTTTCCGCAGGGGTTTCCTCGTAGCCCGCGTTGCCGTTCTCGCTCACCGTATCTCCTTATCCGTTCGGCCCTTCGGGATCGCTCCCCCGGGGCCGCAGTTTCGTTCAGCCACGATCACTTCCGGTACGGACCCGCGCCCCGACCCGGCACACGCCTACCGATGACCGTACCCTGCACGACGTCCTTCGTGCAGGCAGACGCGGCCCCGGCCGGACGCGGGGTCAGTTCTGCGTGATTGCGCGGTATCCGTCGGCGTCGAGCGTGTCCGCCAGAGCGGCGTCGAGCTCGTCCTTGCTGCCGACCTCGACGTCCACCAGCCAGCCGGCCTCGTACGGATCCCCGTTGACGAGCTCGGGATTGCCGTCCAGATCCGAGTTCACCCCAACGACTTTCGCCGTGAGCGGAGCGAACACGTCGGACACGCTCTTGGTCGATTCCACCTCGCCGAAGGACTCCCCCGCGGTGAGCTCCGCACCGGTCTCGGGCAACTGCACGAAGACGACGTCGCCGAGCTGCGACTGGGCGTAGTCGGTGATGCCGAGGCGTGCGGTCACGTCGCCGGTTCGGCGAACCCACTCGTGCTCCGCCGTGTAACGCAGATCGGCGGGTGTTCGGAACTCACTCACGACAGGTCCTTTCGGGCAGCGACATTCGCGTGGAACGCCGGGTTCAATTACCGGGCTGAGAGTATTGTCGCGGCTCGATCTCCCGCAAGGCGGGCACCTCGACCTGCGGCGACTGCTCGATCTGCACCGTCCCGCCGGCTCGGGCCACCGTGTCGACCACACCGCCGGGGATGTTCAGCGCCGCCGCCAGTGTGGGCGCGTCCCCGATCGCGGCGACGACGTAGGGCGCTGCGAGCGGTCGATCGTCGACGACCAGCGCACCTGCGGTTCCGCCCACCCAGGAGTCCACGCCGATACGCACGGCAGCGTCGCCGGTTCCGGCGACCTGCACCGCTTCCGCTCCCGCGGCGCGCAGTTCCTGGATCGTGTCGAGAAGGACCTCCGGACCGACCCCCCGCCGCGGGTCGGCGATGGTCAAGATCACTCCCGGACCGGTGGCCGGGGCGGCGCCGACCTGGATCTGCAGGGCCGACAGGCGCTGCTGCGCCTCCGCGAGCGCGGCCTCGGAGCCGTTGCGTTCCAGACTGGCCAGCGTCTGCTCCAGGGTGGTGATCTCCTGGCGCAGCTCCGCCTCGCGCCGGTTGAGGTTGTCGAGCACCACCAGCAGGTCGGCGGGCCGGGCGGAGTCGAGCGCATCCCCCGAACCGGTGTTCCTGACCTGGGTGGCGATCCCCACCCCGAGCAGAACCATGAGCAGCGCCGCCAGGGCGGAGAAGACGATCCGCGATCGGCGCGCTGTGCCGGTCTCGGCCGTGTCGTGTCGTTCGTGCTTGCCCTCGCCCATCCCGCTACGCCCCGAACAGCCTGCGGCGCAGTGCGGATGCGTTCCCGAAGATCCGGATACCGAGAACCACGACGATCGCCGTGGAGAGTTGGGTGCCCACCCCGAGTTGGTCACCGAGCCAGACGATCAGTGCGGCGACCAGCACGTTGAAGACGAAGGAGACGACGAACACCTTGGCGTCGAAGATCTCGTCCAGGTAGGCGCGCAGGCCGCCGAAGACCGCGTCGAGCGCCGCGACGACCGCGATGGGCAGGTAGGGCTGGACCACGTCCGGAACCTGGGGACTGACGATCACGCCCACCACGATGCCCACACCGAGGGCCAGCACCGCGTAGAGGGCATATCCGCGTTTGGTCACCACAGTCCTCACCGCTCTCCCGTTTCCCGTGCCGCTGCGACATCGCGCACCGTGGCGGCCGGCAGCGCCAGGTCTGCCGCGTCCGCGATGGTGAAACCTACCTCGTAGAGTTGCTGCACCCCCGCCATGCGCAGGTAGGCATCGCTGACCACGAACCCGGTCTGCAACTCGGCAGGAGACCCGACGGCGGAGACCGTGTAGGGCGAGAAGACCGGCCTGTTGTCCACGAGCATCGCTCCACCGGCCTGACGGACGGTGACACCCGGACCGATCCGGACCCCGTTGATCGCGACGGCCTCGGCGCCACTGCGCCAGAGCGCGTTGACGACCGACTGCAGGTCGCGGTCGAGAATCACCGAGGCGCTGCGGGCGCGGACCTTCTCCGCCGAGTCCGTCAGGTCGGGACGCGACGCCGGATCGGCGAGGGTGACCGTGATTCCCGGCCCGTGCACGGGCGTCGACGCCGCGTCGTCCTCTGCGCGGGCGAGCCGGTCGAGCACCGCCCTCCCTTGCTCGTCGTCGGCGAGCACCGCGATGCGGCGCTGTTCCACCTCGGTCGACAAGTCGTCGCGGGAGGCCGCGAGTGCGTCGTTGCGGTCCTCGGTCGCGCGGACGGTGGCGAGGATGTCGTCGCGCGCCTGCTCCGTCCCGGATTCGCGCTCGATGTTCTGGGCGTATGCCACGCCGAGGACGAGGCCGGCAAGCAGACCACCGAGGACGAGCCACACCCCGATGCCGGTCCGGGTCGGGCGGGAGTGGCCGGCGGCGCGGTCGCGCGCCGCGCCGGCGTACCCGGGATCGAGATGGTCCTCGAGCAGCGCTTTCAGCAGCGACGGGACGGGGTTGCGCCGGATCTGCTCCCAGTTGCGGTTCATCCGGTGGCAGGCCCTCCGGACACGGGCACCGCTCGAGCCGTCTGCACCGCCTGCAGCAGGTAGAGCGCGCCCGTCCACACGTAGAGGGCAGTGCCCCAGAGGAGGGCGGCCCACCCCGCGGGTTCGAGGACGTCGCCGGCGGCGGGAAGCGCCTGCGCGGCCAAGAGGAGCGGCAACGCGAACATGAGCAGGAACGTGGCGCCCTTGCCCAGGTACAGCACCTCCGGTGGCGGCAGACCGCGGCGTCGATAGACGGCCAGGGTCGGGGCGAGCACCATCTCCCGGCCGATCAGAAGAACGGCGATCCACCACGGCACGATGCCCCGGGCCACCAGCGCGAGAAGAGTCGTGACGATGTAGAGGCGGTCGACGAGCGGATCGAGCACCGCCCCGAGTCGCGACGCCTGATCGAGCAGCCGTGCGAGTTTGCCGTCGGCCCAGTCGGTGATCCCGCTGAGCATCAGAACCGCGAGCGCCCACCCGTCGGCATGCCGGACGAGGACCAGATAGAGGAAGATCGGGATTCCAGCCAGGCGGACGACACTCAGCACGTTGGGGACGGTGACGATGCGGTCGGATCGAGCCGGCGCACCGGTCGTCGTCGCGTCGTTCATCATCCGTCCTGTCGTTCGGGGAGTCGGTCCCGACAGCCTTGCACACCCCACGCCGCCGCTGCCCGTGCGACCGCTCACCTCCACGCGAACACGGGCTGTTCCAGGTCGTCGATGCGGGTGCTTCGGCGGTGGAGCACGACTTCACGGAACTGGTACATCACCGCCGCGGTCGGTGCGTGGACGAGATGACCCCGGAACGGCCACTGGATCACCGGCTTGTCCGACTCCGGGATGGTGACGAACCGGGGCTCGCTGTCGAGTTCGGACTCGGTGACGGCATAGAGGGCGGCAACCTCGTCCGGGTTGGGGACGAGATCGCCGATCGCCGCATCCACCCACACGACGTAGGGCGAGATGACGTAGCCCGAGCGGGTGATGTAGTCGTCCAGACGGCCGAGAATGCCGCCGGGATCGGCGCGCAGTCCGAGTTCCTCGTGCAGTTCGCGCAGCGCGGCCACGTCGGGGGTCTCCCCGTCGTCGAGGCGTCCGCCCGGCAATGCGAACTGACCGGGATGAGATCGCAGGCGCGTGGGGCGGCGAGTGAGCGGCACGACCGGGTTGCCGTGCCCGTCGTCGAGCACGGCGACGACCACCGCGGCGTGACGCCGGCCGTCCAGGGGCAGGAAACGGGGTTCGAACGCGGAGAGTGCCGACCCGACCTCGCTCGGGTCCAGGGGATTCTGGACGGTCATGGCACCGACACTAGGCGGTAGGAACTGCGATTCTGCGCATGGATCCCCGAAACGGTCCGTTCGGCGTGCCCGGCCGATGCATAGTTGTTCGACGAAACGAACAGATCCAGGGGTACACGAGGACGTGAGCATGCAGCGCACCATCCGATCGATGGCAGAGGTCCGGCGGGGAGTCGCGGAGCGGGTGGTGGGCCGCGTCCGGGAGACCGATCTTCTGCTCGCCGCGATCGGGGCAGGCCGCGACGTGCTCCTCGAGGGTCCGCCGGGGACCAGCAAGTCCACCCTGCTCGGGGCCATCACCGCCGAGCTCGGCAGTCCGCTGATGTTCGTCGAGGGGAACGCCGACCTGACGCCGGCGCGCCTGGTCGGCTATCACGATCCGGCACGGGTGCTGTCCGAGGGCTACCACGAGGACAACTTCGTGCCCGGACCGCTGGTGGCGGCGATGCGCGACGGTGGAGTGCTCTACCTCGAGGAGTTCAACCGATCGCCCGAGGACACACTCAACAGCCTGCTGACCGCGATGGCGGAACGGCGGATCACGGTGCCGCGGGTGGGCACGGTGGTCGCCGATCCGGCGTTCCGCGTGGTGGCCTCGATGAACCCGTTCGACAACATCGGCACCGTCCGACTGTCGATGAGCGTGCACGACCGGTTCTGCCGACTGTCGGTGGGTTATCAGGACACGCAGGCCGAACACGAGATCGTCGTCCGGCGAACCGGATGTGGGTCGGCACGGCTCGTCGCCGACGCGGTAGCGCTCACCCGTGCCACGCGAGAGCACCCCGATCTGCGGGGTGGGTCCAGCGTCCGCGGCGCGATCGACCTGACCCTGGTCGCCATGCAACTGTTCGACATGCGGGGGGTTGCAGACGATCTGCCGGACTCGACCGATCCACCGCGGGATCTTCCGGTGGAGTACACCGGCGCTGTGCTCGACGCGCTGCTGGTGGCGCTGTCCGGACGGATCGCGGTCGACGAGGTCTACGAAACCACGCCCGAAGCGGTCCTGCGGGAGATCTGGCAGGACCACTTCCTTCTCCGTCCTGCTGCCGCCGCCCCCGGTTGAAGGTCCGTCCCCGCCGAGGGCCCCGTGCACCATCGTGCTCAGCGCCACTCCACCGGCCGGGGAAAGCCGTTCCGGCGCAGACCGAAGCAGCTGTCGGTCGACCCGGCCCTGTACGAGCACCGCGGTGGCGACCAGGGTCTGGTGATGGTGGGTGGCCCGCATCGAGCCGGACGTACCCCCGGATCGGGAGTCGGCGCGGGACCCGGGCAGACCGACGAGCCGGCCGAGGTATTGCCGCTGGCCGATCTCGATGCCTCCGGTCCGGTCGCGGACGCCGAGGTCCGACGCCGGGCACGCGAGATTGCTGCGCGGCTGTCCGTGCCGCGCCCACGACATCGTCGTGCGCCGCGGAGGGGCCTCGGCAGGCTCCGGACGCTGCCGTATCAGGACGGTGCCGAGGAACTCGACCTGGACCGCACCGTCGAGATACTTGCCGAGGACCCGTTCGCACGGTCCACGGATCTGGTGATGCGGGATCGGATCCGCGATCGCCGGAAAGTGGTGCTGGTCGTCGACATCTCCGGTTCCATGCGCGGCGAGCGCATCCGCACCGCCGCGGCCGCGGTCGGTGCCGTGGCCGGCGAACTCGGACACGACGATCTGGCCGTGGTGGCCTTCTGGTCCGAAGCCGCCGTTCTCAGTGCCCTAGGGGAGCCGGTCTCCCCTGCCGCGCTCGTGGACCTGCTGCTCCGGATCCCGAGCAAGGGTCTGACCAACGTCGGCTTCGCGCTCGACGTGGCGGGGGGTCAGCTGCGGGACGTACCTGCGGACGAGGGACGGGTACTGCTTCTGTCGGATTGCGTGCACAATGCCGGGCCCGATCCGAGGACCGCGGCCGGCCGGCTCCCCCGGCTCGACGTGCTCGCCGACATCTCCGGTGAACACGATTTGCTCACCGCCCGCGACCTCGCTCGGTCCGGGAGGGGATTCGCCCTGCCCATCCGTGGACACCGGGATGTCGCTGCAGCGATCTCGCGTGCATTCGGCGCCTGACAGGCCGGTCCGTGCGTGTCTTGCTCGTGATTGGAGTGCTACGTAGCTGGGGAATTCGGTGATTTATACGATTCCGTCCGCGTCGGATTCTGTACATGTCGCCGACCCCGGTTTGTTCCTGAAAACACTAGAGTTCCGTGAGATCCGAAATGGGACGGTGGGTCCTTGCTGATCCCGACGGTCCGGGTTCTGCAGGAACGGACGGGAGAACGTGCCTCCACGAGACGACTCGCCATGCACCGCCCGGCTTTGCGCGGCGTGACCTACCCGGCCCTCCCCCGCATCGGCATCCGCCCATGCCGGACGTCTCGTCGGCAGCTACAACTCCCGGCAGATGTCCCAGGACGTGCCACGGTCCGGCTACCGCCGGGACGACCGGATAGGGCCCGGGATCCGTTCTCGGCAGACGCGGCGTGCAGGGCGCGGCGTGCAGGGCTTCTAGGCCGCGAGCGTCCCCGGAGGGGGCCGTCGGTGACCGACCGCGGGCTCGTGGAAGGCGCCGGGAGCGGATCCGGATGGCACCCTACGCGGCCGGCGGGACGCGTCTGCGGGCACTGCTGCCCTCCCCTTTCCCCGTTCAGCTCTCCACGCGCTTCTTCAGTCCGGTGAGGGTACTGTCGACCAGGCCCTTGATCACTCGGTTCCGTAGGAAGCCGGGCAGCGGCAGGTTGTGATGGATCGTCAGTTCGTACGTCACCGAGGTTCGGTCGGGACCGACCGCGACGAGGTGGTAACGGCCCTCCTGTCCGGTCTGCAGGCGTCCCTGGAGCATCGTCCAGCTCATGCCGTCGTCGCGGTGCCGGTAGGTGAGGGTGTAGCTGTCGGTGCCGACGGTGGCCGACGCCTTGAACCGGGCGGTGTGCGGAAGTCCGGTCCCTTCCTCGGCCTCGAGCACCTCGGCCTCGAGGATCTCGGGAATCCACTCGGTCTGGCTCTCGATGTCACGGATGGTCGTGAGCACGGTCTCCAGGGGTGCGTCGACCTGAATCGTCTTGGTGGCGCTGTCAGTGGGCATGCTCGCCGTCCCCGTAGTAGCCGAGGCGCAGGAGTTCGGTGATCTCGCTGATGAGCGGCATCCGGGGGTTCGTACGATTGCTCAGATCCTGGAACGCGTTCATCGCCAGCTCCGGCAGCGCCGTGACGAACTCCTCCTCGGGGACGCCGATCTCCTTCAGCGTGCGCGGCACCTGCATGCGACGGAGCAGGTCCTCGACGCCCTGGAACAGCCGGCGGCGGCTCTCCTCGGGATCGTGCCCACCGAACACGATCCGTCCGAGCTGGGCGTACTTCTCCGGCGCGACGTACGCGGAATAGCCGGGGGCCGGCATGAACTTGGTCGGCAGGCCGGCGTTGTAGCGAAGGGTGTGGGGTAGGAACACGCCGTTCACCCGGCCGTGGGCGATCCCGAACCTGGCGCCGACGGAGTGTGCGAGCGCGTGGTTCGTGCCGACGAACGCGTTCGAGAATGCGAGACCGGCAAGGGTGGCGGCATTGGACATGTCGGTGCGCGCGGCCAGATCGTCCGGATCGTCGTACACCCGCGGCAGCGCCTCGAAGATCAAGCGCGCGGCCTGGACACAGAACGCGTCGGTGTAGGGCGAGGCGAAGATGGAGGCCACCGCCTCCAGCGCGTGGGTGAGGGCGTCGATTCCGGTGTCGACCGTCAATGTGCGTGGCATCGAGAGGGTGAGCATCGGGTCCACGATCGCCATGTCCGGAACCAGGGAGTAGTCGACCAGGGTCTCCTTGCGGCCGGCGACGGTGAGGACGGCCGCCGGTGAGACCTCCGAACCGGTGCCGGCGGTGGTGGGGATTGCCACCAGCCGCAGCTTGTGCGGATCCTGGGGGTAGTCCGCCATGCGCTTGCGCGGGTCGAGGAACGGCAGGCTCAGCTCGGCGAGGTCCTTCTCCGGGTGTTCGTAGAACAGCCGGATGGCCTTGGCCGCGTCGATCACCGACCCACCGCCGATGGCGACGAGCAGGTCCGGCGGATTTCCTTCCAGCAGGGTGACTCCGCGGCGGATGGTGGCCTCGTCCGGTTCCGGCTCGACCTCGCTGAACACCTTGACGTGTTCGGCGCGCAGGTGGGCGCGCAGTTCGTCGACCACTCCCCGCTGTTCACTGAGCGCGTCGGTGACGACCACGACGCTGGTGCAGGGCACTTCCCGGAGGTTCTCGAGGGCCCCTGCGTTGAAGAAGGTGTTCGACGGTACGCGGAACCACTGCGGCGGGGTGCGGCGGTGCGCGACGGTCTTGATATTGAGCAGTTGCTGGTAGTTGACGTTCTCGGTGGTGCTCGACCCGCCCCACGTGCCGCAGCCCAGCGAGAACGTGGGCGTGAGGTTGTTGTAGATCCCGCCGAGGGCCCCTACCGCGGTCGGGGCGTTGACGAGGATCCTGCCGGTCCGCACGGCCAGGCCGTAGGCGTCGATCACGGCCGGGTCGGTGGCGTAGATGGCGGAAGTGTGGCCGAGACCGCCGTGTTCGGTGACGAGGACGGCGGCGTCGATGCCGTGCTGGACGTCGCGGGCGCGCACGAGGCCGAGGACCGGCATCAGCTTCTCCTGCACCAGGGGGTGCGCCGCGAGCCGGTCCAGGTCGGACGGCAGCGGCGCGAGCAGCACCTTGACCGCGGGATCCACCGTGAAACCCGCCCGGGCGGCGAGTTCGGGAGCCTGCTGGCCGAGCGCGGCGAGGTTGACCTTGTCGCCGCAGCCGAACGCGAACTCGGCGATCGCCTCCGCTTGTTCGTCCGTGAGCAGGTGCGCCCCCATCCGCTCGAACTCCGCGACGGTGGCGTCGTAGATCTCGTCGTCGATGATGCAGGTCTGTTCGGCGGGGCAGATCACGGAGGCGTCGAAGGTCTTCGAGATGAGGATGTCGACGACGGCGCCCCTGATGTCGGCCGTGCGGTGCAGGTAGATGGGAGCGTTGCCTGGACCCACACCGAGGGCGGGCTTGCCGGCGGCGTTGGCGAGAGCGACGATCTTCTGCCCGCCGGTGACCCAGATGAAGTCGACCTTCGGATGCTTGAACAGGTAATGGGTGACTTCGTGAGCGGCGTCGGGGATGACCTGGAGCGCGCCGGGAGGCATGCCGGCGGCTTCAGCCGCCGCGCGCAGGATCTCCACCGTGCGTTCGCACGACCGCACGGCGAACGGCGACGGTCGGAAGATGACGGCATTGCGGGTCTTCGCGGCGACGATCGCCTTGTACAGCACGGTGGAGGTGGGGTTGGTGACCGGGGTGATGGCCAGGACGACGCCGATGGGTTCGGCGATACGGACGATGCTGTGTTCGACATTCTCCTCGATGACTCCGACGGACTTCTTGTCCTTGAGGTAGTCGTAGAGAAACTCGGTGGCCACGTAGTTCTTGACTACCTTGTCCTCGAAGACACCGAACCCGGTCTCCTCGATCGCCACCGATGCGAGTTCCGCGGCCGCCCGGATGCCGGCCCGCACCATGGCTTCGACGATCGCATCGACCTGCTGCTGGTCGAGTATGCGGAACTGGGCCGCTGCCGCGGTTGCCGTGTCGACGACCGCGTCGACCTGCTCGTGCCGGACCGGGCCGGCATCGACGGCGGGGGTGGTCTGCGCTGTGGCTGCGTCGCCGGAGCTGTTGACGGCCTGGGATCCGGTTCCGATCCGGGTTTCGGTCATGTTGTCTCCTCGTACTGGAGATGCCCGTCGTGCCTCGGTGTGGCCGCGGCTTCTGTTCGCGACAGTACTCGCGGCGCAGGGGGTTGACTGCGGTCTTTGGACCCTGACCGTGGGCCATTCGCGGACCTGTCCCGCCGCCGGGGAACGAATGTTGCCCGGGTGGAACGGCGCGGTGTGCCGGAAGGGATGTGCAGACGCGAACGAGGCGGCCCCGGGAAATCCGGGACCGCCTCGTTCGTCGGGCGGGCTGACAGGATTTGAACCTGCGACCACTTGACCCCCAGCCGGGGCTCGAGGACCTGAGCGTGAACCGACTGTCTGTAGTCGTCTGCCCTTGTCTGTCGCTGTCGGTCGTTCAGGCGTGAAATCGAGTGGTCGAACGTGGCGTTGGTCCCCGCCGGGTCCCCGGTGGCACAGCGCCTCGGCCGCTGGCTCCGCCTCCCCGTCGCTATGCGGTTTCGTCTTCGCCGAGGAGCCGTCCAAGTAGCGCGGCCAGGTCCCTGACGCGCGTCGTTGCGACCTCCCAGACGAGCTCGTTGTCAATGACGGCGTACCCGTGGATGAGCAGTTCCGGAAGGCGACGATCCGCGGCAGGTCCGGGATCAGGGTGGCGGTGTCCGGGTCGAGACGGCTGAGCCTGTTGAGCGCCTCGCCGATGATCTCGAACTGTCGCTCAACTGCTGAGCGGAGCATCGCGTCGCTCTCGTACTCGTGCCATGTCCGGTCCGCGACGAACTGGGCGATCAGCCGAGCGGCCTTACGGGCGTCCCATAGCAGCCCCGGCGCCTCAGGCCGCATAGACCTCGTGCCCGTTCTCCTCGACCGACGCAGCGAAGTAGGGATTCTCCAGGGCAACGGGAGAGACAAGATCGACCGGGTGGTCGAGCAGGGCTTCCAGAGACTCCTTGAGACCGAAGTAGGCGTCGAAGCGGTTCGCGACGTCGTCGCGGAACTCGACGAGGAAGTCGACATCACTGGTCGACTCGTTGAAACGTTCGGTGACGGCCGAGCCGAAGATGACCAGCCGCTTCACGCCGTACCGCTCGCAGGTCTCGGCGATCGCCGCGCGATCAAGCACGAGAGGCCCAGCCATGACGCTCTCCTTCCCCTCCCGGAGTCGACTTGCACCAGTCTGGCACGTCATGCATCGGCACCCGACAATTCTGCCCGCGGGACGGGGGGCTGACGCTCTCGAGGGGCACGCCAAATCGTTCCGGAGCGACCTCGACGGCCGCCGAGGCTGCGTGAGACAGAACGGCTGGCCGTCGAGGTTGATCCGTGTCCAGGGGTCCAGGGGGCGGGAGCCACTTGGTACCACTCCCCTCGCGTTGGGACGGCCCGAGGACGGCGCGGCAGCGCCGCCTTCTGGTCCCCAGCGTCCCAACCTTGCAGTCGTTCGACGGAGCCGCGGTGGGGACGAAAAAGGGGCCTGACCTGTATGAACAGGTCAGGCCCCAGAAAGTCGGGCTGACAGGATTTGAACCTGCGACCACTTGACCCCCAGTCAAGTGCGCTACCAAGCTGCGCCACAGCCCGTCCGCGCTCTCGTCGAGCGCTCGTTGAGATTACAACAGGGACGGACCGATTCACCAATCGCCTGGTCACGGCACTTGCGGACGCTACTTGCTCCGGCGGTCCCGCTTCTCGCGCACGCGCACCGAGATCCGCACCGGGCTGCCCTCGAAGCCGAACTCCTCGCGCAGCCGCCGTTCGAGGAAGCGGCGGTAGCCGGCTTCGAGGAAGCCGGTGGTGAACAGCACGAAGGTCGGCGGTCGGGTGCCGGCCTGGGTGGCGAACAATACCCGGGGCAGGCGGCCGCCGCGCATGGGCGGCGGAGTAGCGGCGATGACCTCCTTGAGCCAGGTGTTGAGACGGCCGGTGGAGATGCGCTTGTCCCAGGACTCGAGGGCGGTCTCCATGGCCGGCACGAGCTTCTGCACGGCGCGGCCGGTCTTCGCGGAGATGTTCACGCGCGCCGCCCACGGCACGCGCAGCAGGTCGCGTTCGATTTCCCGGCTCAGCTCGTAACGTCGGTCCTCGTCCACGAGGTCCCACTTGTTGAATGCGATGACGAGGGCGCGGCCGGCGTCGGCGACCATCGAGATCACCCGCTGATCCTGCTCGGTGATGGGTTCGGAGGCGTCGATCAGCAACACCGCGACCTCGGCGGCCTCGATGGCGCCGCGGGTGCGCAACGAGGCGTAGAACTCGGCGCCGGAGGCGGTGTTGACGCGTTTGCGCAGACCGGCGGTGTCCACGAACCGCCAGGTCTTGCCGCCGAGTTCGACGAGGGAGTCCACCGGGTCGACCGTCGTGCCTGCGACGTTGTGGACCACGGATCGTTCGTCGCCGGCCAGCTTGTTGAGCAGGCTGGACTTGCCGACGTTCGGTTTGCCGACCAGAGCGACGCGACGTGGCCCCTGTCCCCCGGTGCCTTCACGCGGGGTGCGCGGCAGCACCGCGAGTAGTTCGTCGAGCAGGTCGCCGGTGCCGCGACCGTGGGTGGCCGAGACCGAGTACGGCTGCCCCAGGCCCAGCGACCACAGTGCCGCCGCCTCCGACTCGACGCGGTCGTCGTCGACCTTGTTCGCGACGAGCAGCACCGGCGTCTTGGACCGGCGCAGCACCTTGGCCACGGCCTCGTCGACGGCGGTGGCCCCGACGGTGGCGTCGACGACGATCAGGATCGCGTCGGCCGTGCGCATCGCGATCTCTGCCTGTCGCGCGACGGATTGTTGCAGGCCCTTGGCGTCGGGTTCCCATCCCCCGGTGTCCTGCACCATGAATCGGCGGCCGTTCCAGGTGGCCTCGTACGAGACGCGGTCGCGGGTCACGCCCGGCACGTCCTCGACGACCGCTTCGCGGCGGCCGATGATGCGGTTGACCAGGGTGGACTTGCCGACGTTGGGGCGTCCGACCACGGCGACCGTCGGCACGGGCACGAACTCTTCGAGTTCGGCGGCCCCGGCGAGCTCGAGGTCCCAGTCCGATTCCTCCGACCAGGTACCGTCGCCGGTGAATTCCGTCACGTCCTCGCTCACAGGGTCGCTCCCGTCTGTTCGGCGACCACGGCGGCGAGCGCGGCGATCACTTCGTCGATGTCCATCTCGCTCGTGTCGACGACGATCGCGTCGTCCGCCGCGCGCAGCGGGGACACCGCGCGGGTGGAGTCGAGGTGGTCGCGGCGCTGCACCGCGGCGAGCACCGCCTCGTAGTTGTCGCCGCGGCCTTCGGCGATGTTCTGCTGGTTGCGCCGCTGTGCCCGCGCCTCGGCGGAGGCGGTGAGGTAGATCTTCACATCCGCGTCGGGAAAGACGACGGTGCCGATGTCGCGGCCCTCGACGACGATGTGCCCCGCGTCGCGGCCGAGACGCTGCTGCGCTACGACGAGGGTCCGGCGGACGGCGGGGACGGCGGACACGGCCGAGACCGCGCCGGTGACCTCCGCGCCGCGGATGATCTCGCGGACGTCCTCCCCGGCGAGCCGGATGTCCTCGGCCTCCGGGTCGGTCCCGATCGACCAGGGCAGGGACGCGGTGGCGGCGGCGATGGCGGCCGGATCGGACAGGTCCGCCCCGGCACGCAGCACGTGCAGGGTCGCGACGCGGTACATGGCGCCGGTGTCCAGGTAGGCCGCGCCGAGGAGCTGGGCGAGTCGCTTGGAGACGGTGGACTTGCCGGTGCCCGAGGGACCGTCCATGGCGACGACGAGCGAGCTCACAGGCCCACCGCCTGGTAGAGGCTGCCGACTTCCTTGCGGCCGAGCACCCGCAGGGTGCCGGGTCGCTGGTCGCCGAGCGCGACGGGGCCGATGTCGGTGCGCACGAGGCGGATCACGGGGTGGCCGACGGCGTCGAGCAACCGGCGCACGATGTGCTTGCGGCCTTCGTGCAGTTCGAGGCGGACCAGGGATTGGCCCTCGTTGACCTGGAGGAGCGCGAAGGAGTCGACCTTGGCGGGGCCGTCGTCGAGTTCGACGCCGGCGCGCAGCTGCTTGCCGATGCCGCGCGGAAGGACGCCCTTGACCGTGGCGAGGTAGGTCTTGGTCACCTCGTAGGAGGGGTGCATGAGCCGGTGGGCGAGTTCACCGTCGTTGGTGAGCAGCAGCAGTCCTTCGGTGTCGGCGTCGAGCCGGCCGACGTGGAAGAGGCGCTGGCCGGCGGCGACGCGTTCGGAGACGATGTCGCCGACGCAGGGGCGGCCGAGGTCGTCGGACATGGTGGACTGCCAGCCGCGGGGCTTGTTGAGCACGAGGTGGACGAGGTCCTTGTCGACGACGACGCGGATGCCGTCGACGCGGATCACGGCGTTCTCGGGGTCCACGCGCAGGCCCTGCTCGGTGACGATGGCGCCGTCGACCTCGACGCGGCCGGCGGCGATGAGTTCTTCGGCGGCCCGGCGGGACGCGACTCCGGCCTGGGCGAGGACCTTCTGCAGGCGCACGCCTTCGCCGGCGGGCAGTTGCGGGCGTTCGGCAGCGTGCTGGTGCCGGGCGGGTCTGGCGTTGCTGATCTTGGGCAGGGCCGCGGGGCGCTGGGCCTGGGGCTTGGGGGCGGCGGGACGGCCGCGCTTGTTGAGCGGGGTGTCGCCCTTGCGGTGTGCCTTCTTCGGTGTGGCCGCGCCGGCGGCGGGCTTCGATGTGGCCGCGCGGGCGGCGGGTTCGCCCCGGCGTTCGCGGGGTGGGTTCCCTGCGCGGGAGTTGGTCTTTCTGCGGTCCGGTGTGCCATCACGGCGAGCGGGCTTGTGCACTTTTTTCCTGTCTCAATCGGGATCGAACGGCGCGGGCGAGGGGACCTCGGTGCGCGGGTTCCTTCCCATTCTCGCAAATCGTGGGTCGGCCTCGAGACTTTCGCTGATGTCGTCGATCACATCGACGTCCGGGAGCAGTGGCGCGAGCGGCGGCAGATCGTGCAGGGAGGCCAGTCCGAGGCGTTCGAGGAACAGTTCGGTGGTGACGTAGCGGGTGCCGCCGGTCTCGGGGTCGGTGCCGTCCTCGGCGATCAGGTCGCGGGCGAGGAGGGTGCGCATGACGCCGTCGACGTTGACGCCGCGCACCGCGCTGACGCGGGCGCGGGTGACGGGCTGGCGGTAGGCGACGACGGCGAGGGTCTCGAGGGCGGCGCGGGTGAGTTTGGTGCGGGCGCCGCCCTGCAGGAGTCGTTCGACGTAGGGGGCGTAGTCGCGGCGGGTGTAGAAGCGCCAGCCGTCGCCGGCGTAGCGCAGGTCGATGCCGGAGCCGCGCGCGTCGAGGTCGGCGGCCATGCGGTGCAGGGTGGTCTTGACGCGGGTGGCGGTGACGCCGATCGCGTCGGCGAGCTGGGCGTTGGGTGCGGGGGTGTCGACGACGAGCAGCAGTGCTTCGAGGGCGGCGGCGAGTTCGTCGTCGCTCATCTCGAGCAGTTCCGCGTCGAGTCCGTGCGCATCGGGGTCCGGTGTGGCGCTGCTCACCCGTAGTCCTCCTCGAATGTGGTGACGGTGTCGTCGTTCTCACCGGTCCAGGCCACGTGCAGCGGTCCGAGCGGTTCGGGTTGGTCGAAGGTGACGGCTCGTTCGCGGTAGAGCTCGAGCAGTGCGAGGAACCGGGCGACGACCTGGAGGCCGTTGTCGCATTCGGCGACGAGGTGACCGAAGGTGGCCCAGGTGCCGGCGCCGAGGGCGCGCAGCAGTGTGAGCAGGCGGGCGGCCTGTTCCGGGACGGAGACGCGGGGGGTGTGGAGGTGGTCGAGGCCGACGCGCGGGGGCGGTTTGGGCCGGAAGGCGGCGGCGGCGATCTCGGCGAACCGGGTCGCGTCGACGCCGAGGACGACCTCGGGCAGCAGGTTTTCGTACTGCGGTTCGAGTGCGACCGTGCGGGGGTAGCGGCGCAGGGCGGCGGCTTCGAACTCGGCGAACCGGTCGGCGATCTGTTTGAAGGCGCGGTACTGAAGCAGGCGGGCGAAGAGCAGGTCGCGGGCCTCGAGCAGGGCGAGGTCCTCGGGGTCGTCGACGTCGCCCGAGGGCAGGAGGCGAGCGGCCTTGAGGTCGAGCAGGGTGGCGGCGACGACGAGGAATTCGGTGGTCTGGTCGAGCCCCATCCGGGGGCCGAGGGCGCGGGTGTAGGCGATGAATTCGTCGGTGACCTCGTGCAGGGCGACTTCGGTGACGTCGAGGCGGTGCTGGGAGATCAGGGTGAGCAGCAGGTCGAAGGGGCCTTCGAAGTTGCGCAGTCGTACTTGGAATCCCGCGGGGGTCGCGGCGGGCTGGGCCGGATCCGGTGGGGTCGGGCCTGGGTTGTCCACGGTCACGGGTTATCGGCCGGAGCGGTGGATCACTTCGCGGGCCAGGGCCCGGTAGGACTCGGCGCCGGCGGATTTCGGCGCCCAGGTGGTGATGGGTTCGCCGGCGACGCTGGTTTCGGGGAACCGGACGGTGCGGGCGATGACGCTGTCGTAGACGAGGTCGCCGAAGACCTCGACGACGCGGGACATCACCTCGCGGGCGTGCAGGGTGCGGGAGTCGAACATGGTCACGAGGATCCCGGCGAGGCTGAGCTTGGGGTTGAGCCGGTCGCGCACCTTGTCGACGGTGTCGTTGAGCAGGGCCAGTCCGCGCAGGCTGAAGTACTCGCATTCCATCGGGATGATGACCGCGTCGGCGCAGGCGAGGGCGTTGACGGTGAGCAGGCCGAGGGACGGCTGGCAGTCGACGAGGATGTAGTCGTAGCGGTCGAGGACGGGGTACAGGGCTCGGCCGAGGGCTTGTTCGCGGCCGACCTCGGAGACGAGCTGGATTTCGGCGGCGGACAGGTCGATGTTGCTCGGCAGCAGGTCCAGTCCTTCGACCCGGGTGTGCAGTAGGACGTCGTCGACGGAGATTCCGCGTTCGACGAGCAGGTTGTGCACGGTCAGGTCGAGGTCGTGGTGGGCGACGCCGAGTCCGGCGGACAGGGCGCCCTGGGGGTCGAGGTCGACGAGCAGGACGCGACGGCCGTATTCGGCGAGGGAGGCGCCGAGGTTGATGGTGGAGGTGGTCTTGCCGACCCCGCCCTTCTGGTTGCACATCGCGATGATCTTCGCGGGTCCGTGACCGGGCAGCGGCTGCGGTTCCGGGACGTACCGGCGGGGTCGTCCGGTGGGGCCGAGTTCGGCTTCGGGTTCCGCGGTGTGGGTGGGGTCCGGGTCGGTGTGGGCCGCGTCGACGTCGGGGCGGCCGTGGAGCAGGGCGTGCTGCGAGGCCGGCGCTGTGTTCGCGGCGGGCGCTGTGTCCGCCGCGGGCGCTGTGTCCGCTGCGGGCGGTTGTGGTGTCGCCACTGTCCCCTGCTCCCCCTGTCCTGCTCGCTCGGCTGTCGGGTCAACGCTACCGCTTCGGATGGTGCGATGGCGCCGTGGACACGCCCTGCCGCCGTGGTGGCTACCGGGCGCGGGGGTGGGCCCCGGCCCATACTTCGCGCAGCGCACCGGCTGTGACCTGCGTGTAGATCTGGGTGGTGGTCACCGAGGCGTGGCCGAGGAGTTCCTGCACCACCCGCACGTCGGCGCCGCCGTCGAGGAGGTGGGTGGCGAAGGAGTGGCGCAGGGTGTGCGGGGAGACGGCGGCGGTGATTCCGGCCCGGCCGGCGGCGGTCTGCAGTACCTGCCAGGCGCTCTGCCGGGACAGTCGGCCCCCTCGGGCGTTGAGGAACAGGGCCGGGGTGTGTCCGGTGGCCAGGGCGGGACGGCCGCGGACCAGATAGGCGTCGACGGCGGCCAGGGCGGGGCGGCCGACCGGTACGACGCGTTGCTTGCCGCCCTTGCCGCGCAGCAGCACCGACCGGTGGGTGGTGTCGAGGTCGTCGACGTCGAGGCCGACGGCCTCGGAGATGCGCGCGCCGGTGGAGTACAGCAGTTCGAGCAGCGCCCGGTCGCGCAGGTCCCGGGGTCCGTCGGCACCGGTGCCTGCGGCGTCGAGGATGGCCGATACGTCGGCGACCGGCAGGGCCTTCGGCAGGCGCCGGCCCGCGGCGGGGGGTTTGACGGCGCGGGCGACGTCGACGGGGGTGCGGCCTTCGGTGGTGGCGAAGCGGTGCAGGCCGCGCACGGCGACGAGGGCTCGGGCGGCGGAGCTCGCGGCGAGGGCGGGCCTGCCGCGTTCGGGGTCGCCGCGGCGCAGCGCGGTGACGAAGTCGCCGACGTGTTCCTCGCGCACCTCGGCGAGGTCGGCGATGCCGAGGTCGGTGAGGTGTTCGAGGTATCGGGTGAGGTCGCGGCGGTAGGAGGCGAGGGTGTTGGGGGCGGCCCCGCGTTCGACGGTGAGGTGGTCGAGGTAGGCGTCGAGCTGTCGGGCCAGCACGGCGTCAGTTCCCGAGGCTCTTGGTGCGCAGCAGGGCGCGGGGCCGGTCGGGCCACTCGGCGTCGGCGGGACGCAGGGCCCCGTCGCGGCGGGTGGCGGCGAGAGCGAGGATTCCGGCGACCGCGGTGGCGTTGACGATCTGTCCGCCGAGCACCATGGCGACGGCCTCGTCGACGGGGACCCGGCAGATCTCGAGGTCCGCCTCCTCGTGTTCGGGGTCGGGCCGGTCGGCGGTGGACAGGTCCCGGGCCGCGTATACGCGCACGGCCTCGTCGGTGAACCCCGGGGACAGGGCGAGGTCGACGAGCAGGTCCCAGCGGGCGGCGGCCAGGCCGGTCTCTTCGGTGAGTTCCCGGCGGGCCGCGTCGAGCGGGTCCTCGCCGGGCGCGTCGAGCAGCCCGGCGGGCAGCTCCCAGAGGCGGTGGCCGAGCGGGTGGCGGTACTGGTGGATGAGGATCAGCCGATCCTGTGCGTCGACCGCGGCGATCGCGACGGCGCCGTGGTGTTCGACCACCTCCCGCTCGGCCTCGTGCCCGTCGGGCATGGCGACCCGGTCCACGCGCAGCGACACGATGGCGCCGGTGTGGATCCGGCGTGTGGACAGTGTCCGGAACTCGTGTCGCTGCGTCACGGTCGGCTACTTGCCGCCGGCGGTGGCGTTCTCGGACACGGTGGCGTCCTCGGACACGGTCGGCGCCGCGGCGCCGCCGTCGACCAGGGCGTGGTCGGCGTCGTCGCCGTGCACGTCCACCGGCAGCCGCTCGGCGGCCTTGTACCGCAGCGCGGCCGCGACGAATGCGGAGAACAGCGGGTGCGGCCGGGTGGGGCGGCTCTTGAGCTCGGGATGCGCCTGGGTGGCCACGAAGAACGGGTGCACGTCGGCGGGGTATTCGACGAACTCGACGAGATGCCCGTCCGGGGAGGTGCCCGAGAAGGTCAGGCCCGACTTGGCGATCCGGTCGCGGTAGGCGTTGTTGACCTCGTAGCGGTGGCGATGCCGCTCGGAGACCCGTTCGCTGCCGTAGGCACGCGCGACGACCGAGCCCTTGGTGAGCACGGCCGGGTAGGAGCCGAGCCGCATCGTGCCGCCCAGGTCGGCTTCTCCCGCGACGGCCTGCTCCTGATCGGCCATCGTGGAGATCACCGGGTGGGTGGTGTCGGGGTCGAATTCGGCGGAGTTCGCGTCGGCGATGCCGACCGAGCGGGCCGCTTCGATGACCACGCACTGCAGGCCCAGGCACAGGCCGAGCAGCGGGATCTTGCGGGTGCGGGCGTAGCGGATCGCGCCGAGTTTGCCTTCGATGCCGCGGATGCCGAAGCCGCCGGGGATCAGGACCGCGTCCACGTCGCCGAGCGCGGCCTGGGCGCCGGCCTCGGTTTCGCAGTCGTCGGAGGGCACCCAGCGGATGTCGACCTTGGCGCGGTGTGCGAACCCACCGGCCCGCAACGCCTCGGTGACCGACAGGTAGGCGTCGGGCAGGTCGACGTACTTGCCGACGAGGGCGACCCGCACGGTCTCGCGGGGCTGGTGCACCCGGTCGAGCAGATCACCCCACACGGTCCAGTCCACGTCGCGGAACGGCAGGCCGAGCTGGCGGACGACGTAGGCGTCCAGGCCTTCGCGGTGCAGGACCTTGGGGATGTCGTAGATCGACGGGGCGTCGGGGCAGGAGATGCAGCCGTCGACGTCCACGTCGCACATCAGCGCGATCTTCGCCTTGAGGGCGGCGGGGACCTCCCGATCGCAGCGCAGCACCAGCGCGTCGGGCTGGATGCCGATGTTGCGCAGCGCCGCCACCGAGTGCTGGGTGGGCTTGGTCTTCAGCTCGCCCGACGGGGCCAGGTAGGGCACGAGGGAGACGTGCAGGAAGAAGACGTTGCCGCGACCGACGTCGTGGCGGACCTGGCGAGCCGCTTCGAGGAAGGGCTGGGACTCGATGTCGCCGACGGTTCCCCCGATCTCGGTGATGACCACGTCGGGAACGTTGCCGTCCTTGTCGGGGCCGGCCATCGCCATGATCCGGTTCTTGATCTCGTCGGTGATGTGCGGGATCACCTGGACGGTGTCGCCGAGGTACTCGCCGCGCCGCTCCTTGGCGATGACCGTGGAGTAGATCTGGCCGGTGGTGACGTTGGCGGCGGCGTTGAGATCGCGGTCGAGGAAGCGTTCGTAGTGGCCCACGTCCAGGTCGGTTTCGGCGCCGTCCTCGGTGACGAAGACCTCGCCGTGCTGGAAGGGGTTCATAGTGCCGGGATCGACATTCAGGTAGGGGTCGAGCTTCTGCATGGTCACGCGCATTCCGCGCGCGGTGAGAAGAGCGCCCAGGCTCGATGCCGTCAGCCCCTTGCCCAACGAGGAGGCGACACCCCCGCTGACGAAGATGTGCTTGGTGGCGGTACGCGAGTGGCGTGACTGTGGCAAAGAAGCTCCCGTGACGTCTGGTGCAGGACTTCGGACTGATGACGGAACAACTGGGGCCTGCACGACCCACGGAACTTCACGGTAACACCTGCCGCGGGTCCCGCGTACACGACTCGCCCGGATCGGACGGGGATCACACCGTCCGCCGCGGCGCGCCCCGTCAGCGGGCGGCGGTTCCGACGGTGACGGCGCCGGCGTTGGGCCCGGTTCCGTACCGGCCCGACACCCCGGCGAGCTGTTCCTGCAGCGCCAGCACCGTGGTGATACGGCCGGATTCGCGGTCGACGGTGTCGACCGTGGACAGACCGGCCGACAGCGCCGCGTCGGCCCGCACCACGGCAACGGCCCCGTTGCCGACGGCGGCGCCGGGCCGTCCGGCCAGGACCGTGCCGGCGCCCCGGGAGTCGAACGCGGCGGCGAAGCGGGCCAGCAGCGCGCCGCGGTTACCGCCGGCCTCGGCCCCGGCCTCCCCGTCGCCGGTGACGACGATCGCGGCCTGCGCGGGCTCGACGGTCCCGTCGTCGTATGCGACGAATCCGCCGCCGCGCAGCGTGGACAGGGCGAGGTCGCGTTCCTGGGGGGTGCTGCGCGGTTGCGCGTTCGCCGGATCGACGAGCAGCACGGCGCCGAGCAGGTCGCCGGCCAGGCTGCCCTGGTCCACGGCGCCGGTCTGCAACTGCACCCCGGCGGGCACGACGTTGGTGACGGTGGTGCGCAACTGGTCGGCGCCCGCGGCGTCGACGAAGGACTCGGTCAGCGAGATCCGGCCGGTCACGGCGGCGCCCGCGGCCTCGACGGTGCGGATCACCGCGTCCAGGTCCGCCGGGTCGGTGTCGGGGGTGGCGATCATGAGCACCGTGCGACCGGCGAGCGTGTCGCGCACGATGCGTCCGGACACGGCGGCGTCGAAGCCGTCCGCCGCGTTGAGCTGCTCGGTGAGCGCGTTGGTGCGGTCCTCGGCGTCCTGCAGCCGGCGCTGCAACTCGGACCGGTCGTCGCGCAGGCCGGCGACGACGCTGTCCGACAACAGCCCGGAGCCGAGGGCGATGCCCACGGCCAGGGCGAGGAAGACTGCTGCGATCGAGATTGCGTGGTGACGCAACGAGATCACGCGGTCAGCCCCTGCACCCACACCACGAGGCTGTCCCAGCTCTGCACGGCCCAGTCCACGACGTCGCCGCCGAGGTTGGACACGATCAGGGCGACGATCACGGCGATCAGCGCGGCGAACACCAGCAGGGCGATCACCCCGCCGGAGACGCGGCTGCGGTAGAGGGTGGCGACGGCCTTGGCGTCGACCAGTTTCGGGCCCACCTTCAGCCGGGTCATGAACGCCGACGGGTTGCTGTCACGGCGGCCCTGGTCGAAGAACTCGTCGAGCGAGACGGTGCTGCCGACGGTGACGACGAGGGCGGCGCCGTGGTGGTCGGCGAGCAGCAGCGCCAGGTCGGCGGGGGCGCCGGTGGCGGGGAATGTCATCGCGCCGATGCCCAGGTCCTGGATCCGTTCGAGACCGGGCGCGTGACCGTCGTGATCGGCCGGCAGCACCACCTCGGCGCCGGACTTGAGGGTTTCGGTGCCGATCTCGTCCGGGTCGCCGACGATCAGATCCGGCCGGTACCCGGCGCGGACGAGCGTGTCGGCGCCGGTGCCGACACCGACGAGGATCGGCGAGTACTCCTTGATGAACGGTTTGAGATTCTTCAGGTCCTGCTCGTGGTCCGGTCCGTCCGCGACCACCACCACGTGCCGGTCGCGCAGGTCCACGTCGACGTCGGGCACTCCGACCCCGTCGATGAGCAGCGGGCTCTCCGAACGGATGAACTCGATGGTGTTGCCCGAGAACGCCTCGAGGTGGTCGACCAGACCGGTTTTCGCCTCGATCATGCGGTCGGAGATCTCGGTCTCGGTCTGCTCCTCGCCCTGGATCAGCAGCCGCTCCCCGGAATAGACCCCGCCCTCGTGCAGGCGAACCTTGGCGCCGTCCTTGATCTTCTTGAACACCTCGGGACCGGTGTTGTCGATCAGGGCGATGCCGTTGGCCACGAGCACCTCGGGGCCGAGGTTCGGGTAGCGGCCGGTGATCGACGTCGAGGCGTTGACCACGGCGGTCACTCCCGCCTCGACGAGCGCGTCGGCAGTGACGCGGTCCATGTCGACGGCGTCGAGAACGACGATGTCGCCGGGACCGACCCGACGCAGGAGCTTGGTCTGGTTCTTGTCGACCCGGGCAATGCCGCTCACTCCGGGCAACGTTTCGTTATTGCGTGACAGCAGCGCCGGCATCTTCATGGCATCGATGATGAACCCGGGCCGCGGTCGGGCAACGGAGGCGCGCCGGGGCGGGATCAGCCCCGGCGTTCGGCGTGCGCGGTGGCGAGCAGTTCCTCGGCGTGGGCCCGGCCCGTCTCGGTGTCGCCGAGACCGGCGAGCATGCGGGCGAGTTCGGCGACTCGTTCGGTCTCGGTGAGGGTGCGCACCCCGCTGCTGACGACGCCGCCCGCGTCGTCGACCTTGTCGACGACGAGATGGGTGTCGGCGAATGCAGCGACCTGCGGTAGATGGGTGACCACGATGACCTGATGCGTGCGGGACAACCGGGCCAGGCGCCGGCCGATCTCGACCGCCGCGCGACCGCCGACCCCCGCATCGACCTCGTCGAACACCATCGTGGCGCCGCGCTCGGATCCGGCCAGCACCACCTCGAGCGCGAGCATCACGCGGGAGAGCTCGCCGCCGGAGGCGCTGCGGGCGATCGGCAGGGACCGGGCGCCGCTGTGCGCGGCGAGCCGGAACTCGACGTCGTCGACACCCGACGTGCCGGCGTGCAGCAACCGCCCGCCGACCTTGAGAGGTGCGCTGTCCTGCGGTCCCGCCTCCCGGTCCCGCACCTGCACGTCCAGACTCGCCCGTCCCATCGCCAGGCCGGAGAGCTCCTTGCTCACCGCCTTGGCGAGCTTGTCGGCAGCCTTCCTGCGGGCGGCGGTGAGGGCGGTGGCGGCTTCGGCGGTCGCGGCCGCCTCACGGTCGGCGCGTGCGGCGAGCTCGGCGACCGCATCGGCGGACACGTCGATCCGCGACAACCGATCACGGGCGTCGCGGGCCCACGCGAGCACGCCGTCGATGTCCGCGGCGTACTTGCGGGTGAGCGATTTCAGCTCGGCCTGACGGCCGAGCAACGTCTCGAGGACACCCGGATCGGACGGCAGGTCCGACAGGTACCCGGACAGCTCGCCCGCGACGTCGGTGACCACGGCGATGGCCTCGTCGAGCCGCGGCCCGAGCTCGCGCAGGGCGGGGTCCTCGGCCGCCTCGAGGCGCGCCCGGGACTCCCCGAGCAGATCCAGCGCCGCCGCGCCGCCCACGTCGTCGCCGTCGCCGCCGGCGAGCGCGGCCTGTGCGCCCTGGGCGGAGTCGCGCAGCGAATCGAGGTCGCCGAGCCGGCGCACCTCGGCCACGATCCGGGTGTCCTCCCCCGGCTGCGGGTCGACCGCGTCGATCTCGTCGAGCGCGAACCGCAGGCGGTCCGCCTCCTGCGCGAGTTCGCGGGACTTCTCGGTGCGTTCGAGTAGTTCGTCCCGCGCGGCCAGCCAGCGCCGGCGGTGTTCCTGGTACGTCGACAGCAGCGACGTGATCGTCTTGCCGGCGAACCGGTCGAGCGCGGCGCGCTGCTGGTCGGGTCGCAGCAGCCGCAGCTGATCGTTCTGGCCGTGCACGGTCAGCAGCGGATCGGTGAACTCCGAGAGCACCCCCACCGGGACACTGCGACCGCCGAGGTGGGCGCGGGAGCGGCCGTCGCTGCCGACGGTGCGGACCGCGATGATGCTGCCGTCCTCGTCACGCTGGGCGCCGGTCGTCTCGAGCAGTCGCGCCACCTCCCGCTCGACGTGGCTGGGCACGGCGCCCGCCGCGCCCGAGCCGCCGTCGGCGTCGATGCAGAACCGACCCTCCACGACGGCGCGGGCGGCGCCGACACGGACGCGGGTAGGGTCGGCGCGGACCCCCGACAGTAGATGCAGGCTGGTCACGACCATGGTCTTGCCGGCTCCGGTTTCGCCGGTCAGGACGGTCAGACCGCCGTGGAACTGGGCGCCCGCCTCGGAGATGACCCCCAGATTGTCGATCCGGATCTCGGCAAGCACCTCACAGTCTCCTTCCCCGCCAGCCCTTCACCGGAAGATCGAACTTGCGCACCATTCGGTCGGCGAACGGCGCCGAGTCCAGGCGCACCCACCGCACGGGATGCTTGCCGCGGACCACCTCGAGCCGCCCACCCGCGGGCAGGTCGAGGGTGCGGCGGCCGTCGCAGAACACCAGCCCGTCGTGGCTGCCGGCGAGGGTCTCCACGGCGATCAGCGATTCCGGGCTGGTCACCATGGGCCGGGCGAACAGAGCGTGGGCGTTGCTGGGAATCACCAGCAACGCTTCGAGTTCCGGCCAGACGATCGGGCCGCCGGCGGAGAACGCGTAGGCGGTCGAGCCGGTCGGGGTGGCGATCAGCACTCCGTCGCATCCGAACGCCGACACCGGCCGACCGTCGACCTCGAGCACCACCTCGAGCACGCCCAGGCGGGACTTGTTCTCGAGGCTGGCCTCGTTGAGCGCCCATCCCCGGTCGACGATCGCGTCGTCGACCCGGATCGCGACGTCCAGCGTCATCCGCTCCTCGACCCGGTACTCGCGGCGCACCACCTGTGCCAGCGCCTCCTCGAGATGCTCGGTCTCGGCCTCGGCGAGGAAACCGATGCGTCCCAGGTTGATTCCGAGCACGGGCACCGTCGCGCACTGGGCCAGTTCGGCGGCGCGCAGGAAACTGCCGTCGCCGCCGAGCACGATCACCATCTCGCAACCCCGGGCGGCGTCCGGTCCGGGTTCGACGATGCGGACCCGGCCCTCGGGTCCGGCCAGGGGACCCAGACCGGTGCTGGCGACCTCGTCGTCGAGCACCCGCAGCCCGATGCCGGCCTCGCCGAAGATCTTCGCCGTGCGCTGCGCCGTCGCGGCGATCTCGACCCGTCCCGAGTGGGACACGAGCAGGACCTCGCGGGTCGCGCGCTCCGGGCCGGGCGCTGCACTATCTGTGGTCACTGGGGTCCTTCCTGCACGGCTCGTTCGACCAGCTCGACCACGTCCGCGTCCGGCTCGGCCGGGCCCGGTTCCCCGGCGCGCAGCCACAGGAAGTATTCGACATTGCCGGACGGACCGGGCAGCGGACTGGCCACCGCCCCGAGGGTACGCAGCCCGAGAGTCTGGGCTTCGCGCGCGACGTCGAGGACCGCCTCGGTCCGCAATGCCGCATCCCGGACGACACCGCCACTGCCGACCCGCTCCTTCCCGACCTCGAACTGCGGTTTGACCATGGGTAGCAGATCTGCGCCCGCGGTCACGCACCGCACGAACGCCGGAAGCACCAGCTTCAGCGAGATGAAGGACAAATCCGCCACCACCAGCTCGACCGGCCCCCCGATCGCGTCCGCATCGATGTTACGCACGTTTGTTCGATCGATCACGCGGACCCGGTCGTCGGACTGCAGCCGCCACACCAGCTGGCCGTAGCCCACGTCGACGGCGACGACTTCCCGTGCGCCCTCGTGCAACAGCACGTCCGTGAAGCCCCCGGTGGAGGCCCCGGCGTCGAGACACCGCCGGCCGGCGACCCGAAGTCCCCGGTCGGTGAACGCCTCGAGGGCGCCGAGCAGCTTGTGAGCACCTCGTGACGCCCACTCCACCTCGTCGGCGACCTCGGTGACCAACAGGGGCGCCCCCGGATCGACTTGCGTCGCAGGCTTCGTCGCGACCGTGCCGTGGACGAGGACCCGTCCCGCAGCGATCAGCTCGCCGGCGTGCTCGCGGGACCGGGCGAGGCCCCGACGGACCAGCTCCGCGTCGACTCGCGCTCGCCGGGCCACGTCAGATCTTGTCCACGGTAGCGAGCGCCTGGACGAGCAGGTCGTGTGCCTGTTCGAGCAGCTGCGCCTGCCGCGGGATGATCTCGGACGGATCGGCCGCACCGACAGCGGTGTCGCGGGCACGCGTGAGCAGCCCCTCGACATCGGTGTGGATCGACCGAGGATCCATACCCGGATGGGAGCCTGGAAGGTGATCGCCTGGGCGTGGTATCGACGTGCTCATCATCGACCACGCTAGTGCATGCCGGTGACGAACCGGCACACCACGCAGAACGGTCTCAGCGGGGCATTCCCCACCGCGCCAGCAGGTCGTCCGTCGCCACGACCCGACCGAAGCCGGGATGGGACCAGGCGACGTCGAGCACGGCACGAAGAGCAGCCATCGGGTCCGCGGCCGGTTGCGGGGCCAGATGCACGTCCCGACCGTCGAACGACACCGCGTGGGGCTCGCGCGTGCCCGGCCGCAGCTCGGCGGCCTCGCCGTCGAGACTCGCGAGCGAGTCCGCAACATAGGTGGGACGTTGCTCCGCCGGGGCCCGGAGCAGGTCCGCGACAGTGCTCACCCCGGTCAGCACCAGTAGCGAATCGACACCGACGGCATTCGCGCCGGCGATGTCGGTGTCGAGCCGGTCGCCGACCACGAGCGGACGCGAGGCACCGCTGCGCACGACGGCGTCCTCGATCAGTGGCGCGGCCGGTTTGCCGGCCACCAGCGGCTCACGTCCCGTCGCCGACCGCAGGGCCGCGACCATGGAACCGTTCCCGAGCACCAGACCTCGCTCGGTGGGCAGCGTCGAGTCGATGTTCGTCGCCACCCACAGCGCGCCGGAGCGCAGTGCGAGCGTCGCCTCGGCGAGAATGACCCATCCGGTTTCCGGGGAATGCCCCTGCACGACCGCCACCGGGTCGGCGTCGGCGGAGCGTACCGGCACCAGCCCGACCCCGGCGACCTCGTCGACGAGGGCTTCGGTGCCGACCACCAGCACCGGCGCGCCGGCCGGAACCCGCTCCGCCAGCAGCCGGGCCGCGGACTGGGAGCTGGTGACCACGTTCGACTCGTCGGCCGCGAAACCGAGTTCGCGCAGGTGTTTGGCGACCTCACCGGGGCGGCGGCTCGCGTTGTTGGTGACGTAGAACAACCGCTCAGCCCCCTCGGACAGGGCCTCGCGGGCGCCCGGCACCGCTTCGGCGCCGCGGTAGACGGTGCCGTCCAGGTCGAGCAGAAGGACGTCGTAGTGGGTCCGCAACGATGCGCGCGTACCGGTCACAGATCCTCTCCGGTGAGCTCGGCGACGCGTTCCTCGGCGTCGGTGTCCCCCTCCAGATCGGCGGCGGCGGCGTTGAGGAACCACTTCAATCCGTCCTCGGTACGTCCCGCTGCCACGAGCGCGTCCGCATACGCGTAGAACAGGCGCGCGGCGGACGGTCCGGTGCGCGAGGCGTCCAGTTCCGGCGTCTGCAGGGTGACCACCGCCTGGTCGAACTGCCCCAGGTCCATCCGGGCACCCGCGACGACGATGCGCAGTTCGGTGGCCTCGTCTCCGGTCAGCGCCCGAGCCTCGTCGCTACGGCCCAGCTCGATCGCCCGTTCCGGTCGGCCGAGTCCGCGCTCGCAGTCCGCCATGACCGCCAGCAATCCGGGTCCACCGGCCATCCGGCGAGCGGCCCGCAACTCGGACAGGGCCTCCGCCCATTCGCCGGCGTGGTAGGCGGTGATGCCCGCTGCCTCCCGGACCACGGCGATGCGGCCGGCGCGCTGCCGCGCAGCACGCGCATGAGCCAGGGCGACACGGGGGTCGTCGTCGATGAGGCGGCCGGCCATGACCAGGTGCCGAGCCACCGCGTTGGCGTTCGACTTGTCGAGGCTCAACAGATCCCGGCGGATGGTCGGATCGAGCTCCGACGCCTCGACGTCTTCGGGAAGATCCGGCTCGTCCGGTCGAGATTCGCGACGTCCAGCGGGAACGCCTTCCCGACCCCGGCCCGGGCCGAAGCCGCCTTCGCCGCCGCGGCGGCGCGGGGCGTTGCCGTCCCGCTGTTCGGGTCCGTGGCCGGCCCGGGACGTGCCGGTGCGCCGATCATCCCGGGTCCGATCGTCACGCCGGTCACCGGTGCGCCGATCGTCCCGGCGGTCGTCGTTCGTGCTTCGATGCGGACGCTCGCCGCGCCGTTCACCGTAGGGCCGGTCTCGCCGGTCTCCCGACGGGCGGTCGCTGCGGGGTCGCTCGGACCGGGTGCCCTCCCGGGAGTCGTCCCCGGCGCCCTTGGGTGCCTCACTTCGGCGTTCCCCGCGGAACGTGCGGTCCTCGCCGCGGCGATCCGGTCGGCCGGCGAATCCTTGCCGGCGGTCCTCGCTGCGGGCCTGACCCCGATCACCGCCTTGGCGACGTTCGCCGCTGTCTCCGCGTCCCGACCTGGGAGTGGACCCTCCACCCCGGAAGGATCGACGCTCACCATTGTTGTCGGACACAGAAAAATCCTTTCACGAAAAACGACGAGAGGGGACCCACCAGGTGGGTCCCCTCT
>NZ_BCXE01000013.1 GCF_001894945.1 Rhodococcus ruber NBRC 15591 | reverse complement strand
CCGGGACACGGAGTCGTCCGCCGGGACACGGAGTCGTCCGCCGGGCATGATCGGTCGGACCGGACCGCCGTCCACCGCCGGCTCTCGTCGGACAGTCCGTCCGGGAGACCGCGACCTCCAGGGGGTACCCGTGAACGCTCGCAACGATCCGAAGCCCGCGGTGGCGCCGCCACCGGACTACCGGGTCCACACCCGGCTGGACCTGAAGAACGACACGCGGGCGGTCGCGGCCGTGCGGACCGTCCTCGTTCTCACCGTCGCCGTCCTCTTCGGCGCGGCGGTACTCCTGGACCTGCCGCTGCGGAGCGGCTGGGGCACGGCGCCGACGATCGTCGTCACCGTCGTGGCGTGTCTCGGCTACCTGGCGGTGCACGAACTGACCCACGGCCTGGTCTCCCGGATCCTCTCCGGTGTGCGTCCGACGTACGCGGTGCGGTTCCCCTTCCTGACGACGGGCAGCGACGCCTGGCTCACGCGGAACGCGGCCGTGACCGTCACGCTCGCTCCCGTGGCGCTGTGGGGCGCGGTCCTGGTGGCCCTGCTGTTCACCGTGCCCGTCGACGTCGTTCTCACCGTCTTCGTCGTCACGGTGGTGAACTTCGCGGGGTCCGCCGGCGACTACGTCCAGGCCGGCGCGCTGTGGCGGCTGCCGGCCTCCGCGCTCGTGCAGGACAACGGGCACGAGACGACGACGGCGGTGCCGGCCGGGCCGACGCCGGCCGGGCCGACGGGCCGGTAGGTCCGGCACCGTCGGGTTCGCCGGGTCGGACCACAGTAACGTTCAGGTCATGTCCGAGGCGAAGCTCCACCACGTCAAGGTCGAGACCTTCGACGTGGCCGCGCATACCAACGTCGACCCGAAGGGCTTCGTGCGGAAGGTGGAGGTGTATCGCGTCGAGCAGTGGGGTCTGTACATGGCACGGCCCGCCGACCACCCGCAGTTCGGGTATCTCGAGTCGTGGCTGCTGCCGGAGCTGGGCCTACGTGCCTCGATCTTCCACTTCCGGCCCGGCTTCGAGCGCGACCAGGACCGGTACGTCGACATCGGCGAGTTCTGGCGCGAAGGGGACGTGTGGCATTCGCGTGATCACTACCTCGACCTCGTGGTGCGCACCGGACACGACACCGCCGTCGAGGACGTCGACGAGTTGCTCGCCGCCGCGGCGGCGGGTCTGCTCGATCCCGGGACCGCCGAGCGCGCGGTGCAACGAGCGTTGCGGGCGGTCGACGGCATCGCCACGCACGGCCACGACCTCGACGCGTGGCTGGCCGCGCTGGCCATGCCGATCAGCTGGCGCTGAGCCGCCGCTCAGCCGTCCCCGGCCCGCGCGTCAGGCCGACCATCCGGTCTGCTCGGCCCATTCCCGGGCACGCGTGGAGGCGCCGTCGAACCAGGGCGCCTTCTCCTCGGCGTAGACCGCAGCAGCCTCGGCGGGGTCGTGGCGGGCCGCCGCGTCGCGGGCCGCGGCCCGCTTGATCTCGGCGTACTCGGTGGCCGCGTCGGAGTCCGCGCGCAGCCAGTCCCGCAGCAGCAGCGCGAACTGCTGGCCCGGCCAGCCCTGCACCCGCAGGTGCACGTACGCGGGCCGGCCCGGGTCGGCACTGCCGTGCAGTCGCATGCCCCACACCGCCGGATCGGTTTCGCCGCCGGCACCGTACGACGGCTGCGGCTCGTCGTGGTCGACGTGGGCGATGCGGGGAAAGCCGGCCCCGGCCAGGGCGTCGTCGAGCGCCTCCGCCGCGGCGAGGTCCGGCACGGTGATCTGCAGGTCGAGGACGTCGACTGCGGCCAGACCGGGCACGGCAGTCGAACCGATGTGGTCGATCCGCAGCGCGCGGCCCCCGGCGGCGAGCGCGAGCCGGGCGATCAGCCGTTGCGCCTGCCGGTGCCAGTCCGGGTTCGGATCGACGAGCACCGGCGCCGGCCGCACGGGGACGCGGCCGCGCAGGTTCGCCTCGAACGGCACGAGCCGCTCGGTCCACAGCCTGCGCACGGCCGCGGCGAGGACGTCGCGCTCGCCGTTGTTGTCCAACCAGACATCCGCTGCGGCACGGCGCTGTTCGTCGGTGGCCTGGGCGGCGATGCGGGCACGCGCATCGTCCTCGGGCATCGCGCGTAGTTCGACCAGACGGCGCAGCCGCTCGTCGGCGTCGGTGTGCACCACGGCGACGAGGTGGAACGCGGGCGCCATGCCTCCCTCGACGAGCAACGGGATGTCCTGCACGACGACGGCGTCGGCCGGGGCGGCGGCGACCAGCTCGGCGGTGCGTGCCCCTACCCGGGGGTGGGTGATCGCGTTGAGCACCGCCCGTGCCTCGTCGCTGGCAAAAGCCTTGGCGGCCAAGGCGGGCCGGTTCAGGGATCCGTCCGGCAGCAGGATGTCCTCGCCGAACGCCGCAGCGAGTTCGGCCAGGCCCTCGGTGCCCGGCGCGACGACTTCGCGGGCGATGGTGTCCGCGTCGACGAGCACCGCCCCCAGCGCGACGAGTTCGTGGGAGACGGTGGATTTGCCCGCCCCGATACCTCCGGTCAGTCCGAGTCTCAGCACGCCGACCAGTGTCGCATCACCGGCCCGGCGGCGGGACACCGGCCGGTCGTCACACTGCAGTCACAGCAGGGTCACAGAGAGGTCGCGACCTGCGGTTTCGGCGGCAACACGCCGATCGCACCGGTCTCACCTGCCCCAGTATCATCGGCGCGTCGGATATCGTCGGACCGAGCGTCCGACCACCGTCGTTACCCGCCCCACTCGAGAAGGCACCGCATGCGATCCTCCCCTCAGCTGCCCGGTCGGCATCGTCTCGGCATGGAGAACGGTGTTCACTGCATCCTCATCCCCGAGGTGGCCGCCGCGCTCGCCGAACACCGGCGAAACTGGTTCACCATGCTGCTCAGCAACGCCCGCCACAGCCAGGCGGCGATACGCAAACGCGCCGCCGAGCTGCCGGCCCAGTGGGCCACCACCCCGGCGGTGAGCTGACCAGTTCCGGCCCCGGTCGGCGCGACGCACACCACTGTGGCCCCGCTCCTCGTGGAGCGGGGCCACAGTGGTGTCCGGCACCGGTGCCCGCCGCCCTTCCGTCCGCCCATTCCGGGCGGCACACGCGAGGGGCCCCGCACCGGATCGGTGCGGGGCCCCTCGATCGAACGTGTCAGGCGTTGCCGGACAGCTTCTCGCGCAGCGCGGCGAGCTGCGCGTCGCTGGCCAGCGAACCGCCGGTCGACTCGGCGACGCCGGTCTCCGCACCCGTCTCGGACGAGTAGTTGCTGCCGGAGACACCCGCGGCGGCCTCGGCGGCCTCGTCCGCAGCCATCTTCTCGATCTGAGCGGTGTGCATCTTGTGGCGACGCTCGGCCTCCGCGTAGCGGGACTCCCACTCCTCGCGCTGCTTCTCGAAGCCCTCGAGCCACTCGTTGGTCTCGGGGTCGAAGCCCTCGGGGAAGATGTAGTTGCCCTGCTCGTCGTAGCTGTCGGCCATGCCGTACTTCGACGGGTCGAACTCGGCGTTGTAGTCCTCGTTCGCCTGCTTCAGCGACAGCGAGATGCGGCGACGCTCGAGGTCGATGTCGATGACCTTGACCATCGCGTCGTCGCCGACGGCCACGACCTGGTCCGGAACCTCCACGTGGCGCTCGGCCAGCTCGGAGATGTGCACCAGGCCCTCGATGCCCTCCTCGACACGCACGAACGCGCCGAACGGAACCAGCTTGGTGACCTTGCCGGGGACGATCTGGCCGATCGCGTGGGTCCGGGCGAACTGACGCCACGGGTCTTCCTGGGTGGCCTTGAGCGAGAGCGACACCCGCTCCCGGTCCAGATCGACGTCGAGAACCTCGACGGTGACCTCGTTGCCGACCTCGACAACCTCGGACGGGTGGTCGATGTGCTTCCAGGACAGCTCGGAGACGTGCACCAGGCCGTCCACCCCGCCCAGATCGACGAACGCGCCGAAGTTGACGATGGAGGACACGACGCCCTTGCGGACCTGGCCCTTCTGGAGCTGGTGCAGGAACTCGCTGCGGACCTCGGACTGGGTCTGCTCGAGCCAGGCGCGACGCGACAGGACCACATTGTTGCGGTTCTTGTCGAGCTCGATGATCTTGGCCTCGATCTCCTTGCCGACGTACGGCTGCAGATCGCGGACGCGACGCATCTCGACGAGCGAGGCGGGCAGGAAGCCACGCAGGCCGATGTCGAGGATCAGGCCGCCCTTGACGACCTCGATGACGGTGCCCTTGACGGCCTCGTCCTTCTCCTTGAGCTCCTCGATCGTGCCCCACGCGCGCTCGTACTGCGCACGCTTCTTCGACAGGATCAGGCGGCCTTCCTTGTCCTCCTTGGTGAGAACCAGGGCCTCGACCTCGTCGCCGACGGAGACGACCTCGTTGGGGTCGACGTCGTGCTTGATGGAGAGCTCACGGGACGGAATGACGCCTTCGGTCTTGTAACCGATGTCGAGCAGCACCTCGTCGCGATCAACCTTGACGATGGTGCCTTCCACGATGTCGCCATCGTTGAAGTACTTGATCGTGGCGTCGATGGCGGCGAGGAAATCCTCGGCGGAGCCGATGTCGTTGACGGCTACCTGCGGCGAGGTGACGGTGGTGGAGGGCATGTGTTGAGTTGCTCCGGACGGGTTGGTAGTCGGTTGATGAAGTTCGGTCGGACGAGCGGACCGCGCGCCGCGCGAACGCCGCGCACACCCCGCCGCGGGCGACCGCGCCGGATCCTGTCGGGCCACGGGCGGACACTCGCGACCCTCAGGCTACGCGTCCCGGTGCTAGCTGGGCAAACCCGGGCCGGTGTCGCCCGTCCGGCGGCTCTACCCTGAACGACATGTCCGACGACCGTCACGCCCACGCCCAGTCCGTCCTGGGAACGACCCGCGCAGGTCGGGCCCGCCTCGGCACGAGGGACAGCGAACGTGCGAGCCGCACCTGGTGGGACGCCGACGCCGCGGACTACCACCGCACCCACGGCGAGTTCCTCGGTGTGGACTCGGCGGACGGCGAGTTCGTGTGGTGCCCGGAGGGACTGCACGAGGACGATGTGCACCTGCTCGGCGACGTGTCCGGCAGGGACGTCCTCGAGGTGGGTTGCGGTTCGGCGCCGTGCGCCCGCTGGCTCGCCGGCCGGGGCGCCCGGGCGGTGGGGCTGGACATCTCGATGGGGATGCTCGCGCGCGGGCAGGCCGCGATGGACCGCGGCGGACCGCGGGTGCCGCTCGTGCAGGCCGGTGCGGAGGATCTGCCCTTCGCGGACGAGAGCTTCGACATCGTGTGCTCGGCGTTCGGGGCGGTGCCGTTCGTCGCCGACTCGGCACGGGTCATGCGGGAGGTCGCGCGGGTGCTGCGCCCGGGCGGGGTCTGGGTGTTCGCGGTCAACCATCCGATCCGCTGGATCTTCCCGGACGATCCGGGTGAGCGGGGGCTGACCGCGATGCTGCCGTACTTCGATCGCACCCCGTACGTGGAGGTCGACGCGACCGGGGTTCCCACCTACGTCGAGCATCACCGCACCATCGGGGACCGGGTGCGCGAACTCGTCGCGGCCGGCCTCGAGATCCGCGACATCGTCGAACCCGAATGGCCGGAGGGGCTCGACCGCGAGTGGGGCCAGTGGAGCCCGCTGCGGGGGGAACTGTTTCCCGGCACCGCCATCTTCTGCAGCCGCAAGCCGGGCTGATCCGACCGCGAACACCGGCGCCCCCCGATCGTCCACTGCGCCGAACCCGCCTGTGTCATGGTCGTGGGGTGACGCCCGCCGAGGACGATTCCGGCGCGCCGCGCCCGCGCCACGACACCCCGCGACGCGGCGGCCGGTTGCTGCCCACCACGCGGCTCGACGCGTTCTCCGACGGAGTGTTCGCGATCGTCATCACCTTGCTCGTCCTCGAACTCGACGTACCCGAATCGGCAACCCGGCTGCTCGAGGACCTGCGTGCCGAATGGCCTTCGTTTCTGGGATACCTGGTCAGCTTCGCCTTCATCGGTGGGGTGTGGGTCGAGCACATCAACCTCACCCGCGTGCTGCGGGCGGCCGACGCGGTCTTCCTGCGCCTGAACCTGTTGCTGCTGCTGTTCGTCTCCTTCCTGCCGTTCACCACCAGCCTGATGGCGACCCACCTGGCCGACGCGGCGCGACGACCGGCGACGGTGGCGTTCGGCGTGAACCTGACCCTGGCGATCCTGATGAGCAACGTGCTGGTCGTCTACGCCGTGCGCGCCGCCGACCTGACCGACGAGGCGGGCCGCGCCGAACTGCCGACGCTGGCCCGCGAGCGGTGGTCGGCGGCGGTACTCATGGCCGCCTCGACCGTGCTGGCGGCGTTCCTGCCGCAGCTCGCGGTGGCGTTCTATCTCGCGGCCGCCGTGCTCCTGCTCGCCGAGCCGTTCCGGCTTCTCCGGGTCCGCCGGCACCGAACGGGCACCGGACCGGGGTGAACCGGCCGGCCGGGGGCCTTCGGCCCTTCTCGTCGCCCGCACTCGCGCCTATGTTGGGCAGCAGGACGACCGGTCCCTCCCACAGGCGGCGAGACGACAGTGAGCGAGCCTACGATCTCGGGGCAGGACGATGCCCTGCTGCTGTCGGTGGTCCGCGATCTGGTGGCCGAGCGGTACACGATCGACCGCGCCGCCGGCACGCGCCTCGACAGCGTCTTCGATCGTGATCTCGGCCTCGACAGTCTCGCGGTCACCGAACTGTTCTCCCGTGTCGAAGAGGCCTTCGCGGTGCGCCTGCCCCGCGAGGCGCTCGGCACCGTGAGCACCCCGCGTCAGCTCCTGCAGGCGGTGCACCGCGCACCCGCGCGGGAGCGCCGCGGTCCGGTGCCCGCGCGGCGGGCCGCGCCGGCACCCGCCGAACGGACCCCGGAGGCGACCGCCACCCTCACCGAGGCGCTCTCCTGGCACGCCCGCACCCATCCGGATCGTGTCCACCTGCGCATCCTCACCGAGGGACACCGGAGCGAGATCGGCTACGGCGAGCTGTACTCGGCGGCCGGCACCGTGTCCGCCGCACTGCTCGCCCGCGATCTGCGCCCCGGGGACGCGGTCGGGCTGATGCTCCCCACGGGCCGGGACTACTTCACGACGTTCACCGGCGTGCTCCTGGCCGGCGGTGTCCCCGTCCCGGTCTACCCGCCGGCACGTCCGTCCCAGCTCGCCGACCACCTCCGCCGCCAGGTGCGCATCCTCGACAATGCCCGGGTCCGTGTGCTGGTCACCGACCCGGAGGCCGCGGGCCTGGCCCGGTTGACGGCCGGCCAGGTGCAGACGGTGCGCCACGTCGTGACCCCGGGTGAACTGGCCGGTTACGGGGAGGCCGCCGGCGCCGCCCGCGCCGCCGGCGACATCGCCCTGCTGCAGTACACCTCCGGCAGCACGGGTGATCCCAAGGGCGTGACCCTCACCCATGCGAATCTGCTCGCCGACATCCGGGCGATGGGCACGGCCGCCGAGGTCTCCCCCTCCGACGTGTTCGTCAGCTGGCTGCCCCTCTACCACGACATGGGGTTGATCGGCGCGTGGTTGTCGGGCCTGTACTTCGCGGTGCCGGTGGCGGTGATGTCGCCGCTGGAATTCCTCGGCCGGCCGGAGCGGTGGTTGTGGGCGATCCACACCCAGCACGGGACCCTGTCGGCGGCGCCGAACTTCGCCTACGAGTTGTGCCTGCGCAGAATCGCCGACGCCGATGTCGACGGGCTCGATCTCGGCTCGCTGCGCATGCTGTTCAACGGTGCCGAAGCCGTGAATGCGGAGACGGTGCTCCGGTTCTGCGAGCGCTTCGCCGCCTACGGGCTCCGCCGTGAGGCCGTGGCCCCGGTCTACGGGCTGGCGGAGGCATGCGTCGGACTGACCTTCCCGCCCGTCGGGCGGGGCCCGGTGATCGACCGAGTCGACCGCGAGCGTTTCCTGCGGACGGGCCGCGCGGTGCCCGCCGGCGACGAGGATCCGAACCCGTTGCGGTTCGTCGCCTGCGGCCACCCCCTCCCGGGGCACCGGATCCGGGTGGTCGACTCGGCTTCGAACGTGCTGGGCGACCGGCGCGAGGGCCGGATCGAGTTCCGCGGCCCCTCGGCCACCGCCGGGTACTACCGCAATCCGCAGGCGACCCGGGCACTGTCGCGGCACGGGTGGCTCGACACCGGCGATCTCGGCTATCTCGACGGCGGCGAACTCTACGTCACCGGTCGCGTCAAGGACCTCGTCATCCGGGCGGGCCGCAACCTGCACCCGGAGGAACTCGAACGGGCGGTGGGCGAGATCCCCGGCATCCGCAAGGGCTGCGTGGCGGTGTTCGCGACCACCGCGCAGACGGGCGGCACCGAGCGCCTGGTCGTTCTGGCCGAGACACGCGAGACCGAAGCGGCCGTCCTCGACCGGCTCCGGGAACGCATCGTCGGGGCCGCGGTGGACCTGCTCGGGACCCCGCCGGACGACATCGTGCTCGCCCCGCCCGGAACGGTGCGCAAGACCTCGAGCGGAAAGATCCGCCGGTCGGCCACCCGGGAACGCTACGAACAGGGCGACATGCGGGCCCGTCCCCGGCCGGTGTGGTGGCAACTGACCCGGTTCGCCGTCCGCGGCGCGGTCCCGAGCCTGCGGCGCGCGGCACACCTGGTCCGGACCGGGGCGTTCGCCCTGTGGTGCTGGTCGACGGTCGTCGTGGTCGGCCTGCCGACCCTGGTCGCCGTGGCGGTGCTGCCTCGCCTTCCGGCGCGCCGCGCGGCCGCGGGCCGGGCCGCACGGGCCCTCGCGCGCCTGACTCGCACCCCGGTGACCGCGGACGGCACCGAGCATCTCGAGCGGTTGCCGGACTGTGTGGTGGTCGCCAACCACGCCAGCTTCCTGGACGCCATCGCGATGTCGGCGGTCCTGCCGGGCAGCTACACGTTCGTCGCCGGTGAGGTCTTCGAGCGCAAACCGTTCATCGGGTTCCTTCTGCGGCGGCTCGGGACGCGGTTCGTCGAGCGCACCGAACGCGAACAGAGCGTGGCCGACGCGGACCGGCTGGTCGAGGTGGCCCGCACCGGGGGGCGCCTGGTGGTCTTCCCCGAGGGCGCACTCTCGGAGGTCCCCGGGCTGCGGTCCTTCCGCCTGGGCGCGTTCGTGATCGCGGCGCGGGCGGGTCTTCCGGTGGTCCCGGTCGCGATCACCGGCACCCGCGCGATGATGTGGCCCGAGCACGGCAGGATCATCCACCGCGGGGCGGTCCACCTGGTCGTCGGCGAGCCGATCCTGCCGTCCGGGGACAGCTGGGACGCCGCTGTGGCGCTCGAGCGTGCGGCGCGCGCCGTGATCGCCGCGCACTGCGGAGAACCCGACGGCGGCCGCTGAGCGGGCCCGGACGCTAGAGCAGCTTCGACAGGAACGACTTCGTCCGTTCGTGCTGCGGATTGCGCAGCAACTCCTGCGGCGGGCCGGCTTCGACGACCACGCCGCCGTCCATGAACACCAGTTGGTCGGCGACCTCGCGGGCGAAGCCCATCTCGTGGGTGACCACCATCATCGTCATCCCGCCGGCGGCGAGGTCCCGCATGACCGCCAGCACCTCGCCGACGAGCTCGGGGTCCAGGGCGGAGGTGGGCTCGTCGAAGAGCATGAGCTTCGGTTCCATGGCCAGGGCGCGGGCGATGGCCACGCGTTGCTGCTGGCCGCCGGAGAGCTGGGCCGGGTAGGCGTCGGCTTTGGCCGCGAGCCCGACCTTGTCGAGCAGGTCCCGGGCCAGCGCGACGGCGTCGGGGCGACGCATCTTCTTCACCAGCATGGGCGCCTCGACGACGTTCTCGAGGGCCGTGCGGTGCGGGAACAGGTTGAAGTGCTGGAAGACCATGCCGATCTCGCGGCGCTGCTTGGCCGCCGCGCGCGGGCTCAGCTCGTAGAGCTTGCCCCCGCGTTCGGCGTAGCCGACGAAGTGGCCGTCGACGTGCAGGCGGCCGGCGTCGATGTTCTCGAGGTGGTTGATGCAGCGCAGGAAGGTGGACTTGCCGGATCCGGAGGGTCCGATCAGGCAGGCGACGGTGCCGTCGGGCACCTCGAGGGACATGCCGTTGAGCACCCGCAGGGCGCCGTAGCTCTTGTAGACCCGGTCGGCCTGGACCATGGGCGTCATCGACGTTCTCCTCCGGGGATGTCGGGTGCCTGCGCGGCGCCGGGCTCGACGGGCACGGGCTTGCCCTGCGCGTCGGCGAGGGCCTGCAACTGCCGCGTCGTGAGCTGGCGGCTCAGGCCCTTCGAGTAGTGCCGTTCGAGGAAGTACTGGCCCACCATGAGCAGGCTGGTGATGGCCAGGTACCAGGTGGCGGCGACGAGCAGCAGCGGAATGGGCTGGAAGTTGGCGCCGGAGATGTCGCGGGCACGGCCGTAGAGCTCGAGACTGTACGGCACCGCCGCGACCAGGGAGGTGGTCTTGAGCATGCTGATGAGTTCGTTGCCCGTCGGCGGGATGATCACCCGCATCGCCTGCGGCAGGATGGTCCGGCGGATGGTCTGCGACCACGACATGCCGAGCGCCACCGAGGCTTCCGTCTGGCCCTCGGGGACCGAGCCGATCCCGGCGCGCACGATCTCGGCCATGTAGGCGGCCTCGTTGAGGCCGAGTCCGATCACGGCGAATAGGAAGGCGGCGTTGATGCCCTGCAGATCGATGTGCACGAACTGGTGCACGAACGGGATGCCGAGGTCGAGCTGCTTGTAGATCGAGGGGAACAGGCCCCAGAACACCAGCTGCACGTAGACGGGGGTGCCGCGGAAGATCCACAGGTACACCCACGAGACGGTCTTGAGCACCGGGTTCGGGGACAGGCGCATGACCGCGAGGAGCACGCCGAGCAGGACGGCGAGCAGCATCGCCAGCACGGTCAGCTGCACGGTCTTCCAGGCCGCCTCGGTGATGCGCCGGTCGAACAGATACTGCGCGTACACGTCCCAGCGGTAGGCCTCGTTGGTGGCGGCGCCGTAGAGGAACAGCGCCAGCAGCACGGCGACGACGATGCCGGCGATCCAACGGCCCGGCCGTCGCAGCGGCACGGCCTCGATGGTTTCCGGTTCGGTCTGCGGTTCCGGTCCGGTGAGGGAGGTCGGACGGTCGCTCATCGCACCCCTTTCGGTCAGCTCGTCGCCGCGTTGATCTGCGCGGTGTCGATGGTTCCTTCTTCCATGCCCCACCGCTGCGCGATCTGCGCGTAGACGCCGGAGTCGATGAGGTGCTGCATCGCCTGTTGCAGCACCGGTCCGAGAGGCGAGCCCTTCGCGACGACGAAACCGTAGGGAGCGGCGTCGAACACGGGTCCGGCGGTTTCGAGCCGGCCGTCGCTGCGGGCGATCGCGTACGCGGTGATCGGCGAGTCGGCCGAGAGCGCGTCGACGCGGCCGAGGATGAGGGCGTTGGTCGCCTCGTCCTGGCTGTCGTACTTGACCTTGTCGATCGGGGGTCTGCCCGCAGCGACGCAGGCTTCGCTCTTGGCGGGCACCTCGTCGATGTCCTCGTAGGTGGTGGTCTGCACCGCGACGCGCAGCCCGCACGCGTTGTCGGGGTCGACGTCGTCACCGACGCGCTGCGCCCACTGCACCCCGGCGCTGTAGTAGGTGACGAAGTCGACGGACTGCTCGCGTTCCTTCGTGTCGGTGAACGACGACGAGCCCATGTCGAACGTGCCCGCCTGGACGGCGGGGATGATGCGGTCGAAGTCGGATTCGTTGAACACCGGGCGCACGCCGAGGACGTCGCCGAGGGCCTCGACGAGTTCGACCGCGAAACCGACGATGCGGCCGTCGTCGTCCTTGAACTCGTTCGGGGCGTAGGGCACGTTGACGCCCACCTTCAGCTCACCGGTCGTCGCGACGGTCGCCGGGAGCTGGTCGGCGATCGCATCGACCCGGTCGGCGCCGACCCGGTCACCGGGCGGCACAGTCGACTCGGTGTTGACGACGCAGCCGGACAGGACCGCGGCCGTCAGCAGCGCACCGAGCAGCCCCGCCACGAGGCGTCGACGGCCGGTCGGTCCAGGAAGATGCTGGTTCGTCCACAACCGCACAGTATCCATCGGCGGGCCCGTATTGCGGAATCCGCTCCGAACAGACCCGGCGGCGCCGGTCGTACCTGCCTACCGGGTACCGGGGTCGACCGGTACGTAGTTGCCGACGTCCGCGACGACACCGAGCTCGAGGCGGAACGCGGCCGGGTCGAACCCCCGGCGGGCGTGGCGTTCCTGCAGGACCGTCCGGGCCTCGTGCAGCGCCGTGGGATCCGCCCAGCGCACCACGGTGACGATGTTGTATTCGCTCGGCCCGGAGCACAGTTCGACGACGTCGTCGCCGCGGAAGCCGGGCTGGGTGCGCAGGTCGCGGTGGGTCTCGTGGACCGCGGCGAGGAAGGTCTCCCGTGCGGCCGCGGGAACGGCGAACTTGTCGATACGCAGGATCTCGGTGGTCATGGCGGCCACGCTAGAACCTCGAGCCGACTCGAGGTCAACAGCTGCGAACTCGGCCACGACTCGAGCCGCGAGCTCAGCGACGATTCGAGCTGCGAGCTCAGCGACGATTCGAGCTGCGAGCTCAGCGACGACTCGAGCTGCGAGCTCAGCGACGCAGCGTGCGGGCGACGACGGTCTCGGTGAATTCCGCGGTGGAGGCGAGTCCCCCGAGATCGGCGGTGGCCACGCCGGCCTCGACGGTCGCCTCGACGGCGTGCTCGATCCGGCGGGCGGCGGCGACGAACTCGGGCAGGTCGTGGACGGTGCCGAGCCGGTCGAGGAGCATCGCGGCGGACAGGATGAGGGCCGTGGGATTGGCGCGGTTGCGGCCGGCGATGTCGGGGGCCGCCCCGTGGGCGGCCTGCGCCATGGCCTGGGTGTCGGAAGCGTTGATCGACGCCGCGGTGCCGAGCGAGCCGGACAGCTCGCCCGCGAGGTCGGAGAGGATGTCGCCGAACATGTTCTCGGTCACGACGACGTCGTAGTCGCCGCCGTGGCGGACGAGGTGGGCGGCCATGGCGTCGACGTGCTCGTCGTCCACCGTGACCGACGGATACTGGGCGCCGACCTCTCGGCACACGTCCCGGAACAGGCCGGTGGTCAGGGACAGCACGTTGGCCTTGTGCACGATGGTAAGACGGTGGCGACGACGGGCGGCGAGCCGGAAGGCGGTGTGGGCGATGCGTTCGGAGGCGGCCCGGGTGACGACGCCGACGGCGAGCGCGACGTCGGGGGTGGGCATGAATTCGCCGCTGCCGACGGCCATGTTGCGGTCGGCGTAGAGCCCTTCGGTGTTCTCCCGCACGATGACGAGGTCCATGTGCGGTGACACGGCGCGGACGCCGGGCAGGGCGCGGGCGGGACGGATGTTGGCGTAGAGGCCGAACCGCTTGCGAATCTGTCCGCCCGGCGTGAGCTGGGCCCGGAACGGGTCGGGGTAGGCCGCGCTGTCGTGCGGTCCGAGGATCCACGACCCCAGGCCGGCGAGGGCGTCGAGGGTGGACTCGGGGGTGGGGGTGCCGTGGGTGGCGATCGCATCGGCGCCGAGCGGCAGCGGCACCCAGTCGATCTGCGGGCCGTGCGAGGCGGCGACGGCGGCGTCGACCACCCGCCGGGCGGCCGGGACGATCTCGTGACCGATCCCGTCTCCCTCGAGCAGTCCGATGCGGTGCGGGGCGGGGATTGCGACGGCGTCGGTCATGGGGCAATCATTACCCACCATGGTGCAGTCGGTGGAACTGCTCCTCGACGACCGCCTGGATCAGGCCGTCCGCGAGGAATGGACGCGCTTGCTGGACGTGGGGCTGGCCAGTCAGGCCCGCAACCGGTCCGAGTCGAACCGCCCGCACATCACGCTCGCGGTCGCCGCATCGATCCCGCCGGGGGTGGAAGGGACGATGCGGGAGCGGATCACGGGCGAGCCGTTGCCGGTGCGGCTCGGGGGGATGGTGCTGTTCGGCTCGCGTACCGCGACGGTGGCGCGGCTGGTGGTGCCCACGGCCGAACTGCTCGAGCTGCAACGGGTGGTGTTCGAGCTGATCGACGGCTGTCCGGGTGTTCCCCCGCATATCCGGCCCGGCGAGTGGACCCCGCACGTGACCCTGGCCCGTCGGGTGCCGCCGGGCCGGCTCGGCTCGGCGCTCACGGCGACCCGTGCGGGCACCCGGGAGCTGACGGGCGTGTCGGCGGGCATCCGGCGGTGGGACGGCGAGGCGCGGCGCGAGTGGCGGGTGGTGTGACGCCGCGCCGCCGCGGGCCGGTCCCGGATCAGACGCGGTAGTCGCCGAACTGGGTCTCCTCACGGTGGGTGTCGGGCGTCCGGCCGGTCAGCGCCAGGGCGTCGAGCACCACGAACACGACGAGGACGAGCAGGAGGACGGTCATGGTCTCAGCCTCGTCCGCGGGCGCACCTGCCGACAGCGGCAGGAACGACATGTAGCGTCGTTTTCCGGCCAATCCGATGGCAGACTGGGTGACATGCTGACGACGGTGGTCGTGCCGCTGCTCCCCCGCACCGAGGTCTTCGAACTCGGTGTCGCCTGTGAGGTGTTCGGGTTCGACCGCTCCGACGACGGGTTGCCCGTGTACGACTTCAGCCTCGTCGCGGGCAGTCCCCACCCGGTCACCACCCGATTCGGGTACACGATCGACGTCCCCTACGACCTCGATCGCCTCGACGACGCGGATCTGATCGTCATTCCCGCCGGCGGCACCGGGATCGCCGACCGCGACGAGTCGTTCGTCTGCGGCGCCGGCGGCGAGATCGCCGATCTGGAGCCACTGTTCGCGAAGCTGCGCGCCGCGGTCGATCGCGGCGCGCGGGTCGCGAGCCTGTGCACGGGTGCCTTCGTCCTGGGTGCGGCCGGGCTGCTCGACGATCGCCGCTGCACCACCCACTGGCGCCACGCGGCGCAGCTGGCCGCACGCTTCCCGTCCGCGAAGGTCGATCCGGACGTGCTCTACGTCGACGACGACCCGGTGTTCACCAGCGCCGGCACCGCCGCCGGCATCGACCTGTGCCTGCACATCGTGCGCAGGGAGCAGGGTTCCGACGTGGCCAACGGCATCGCGCGCCGGATGGTGGTCCCGCCGCACCGCGACGGCGGGCAGGCCCAGTACGTCGCCATGCCGCTGCCGACGGCACCCGCCGAAACCCTCGCGCCGCTGCTCGACTGGATGACCGAGCACCTCGACGAGGATCTGCCCGTGGCGGCGCTCGCCGCGAAGGCACACATGTCCCCGCGGACCTTCGCGCGGCGGTTCCTGGCCGAGACCGGGACGACGCCCGCCCGCTGGTTGCGCGATCAGCGGGTCTTCGCCGCCCAGCGGTTGCTCGAGAGCACGGACCTGCCCGTCGACGCGGTCGCCGACCGCGTCGGGTTCGGGACCGCCGCGGTCCTGCGGCAGCACTTCCTGCGTCTGCGCCGCACCACGCCGCACACCTACCGTCGCACGTTCCGCGCCGGGTCCGGCCTCGGGCGATGATCCGCCCCGAGGTCGGGGCCCGCCGCGGTGTCGGCGAGGTGGGTATCCCCGGCCGGAGCGGGTACCCGCGGGAAGAAACGGTCGCGACGGGACGTTGACGCGATCAGTACCCGACCGAAAGGATCCCTGTGGCCACCCAGACTCTCACCCAGCAGAACTTCGACGACATCATCACCGGTAACGACGTGGTCCTCGTCGACTTCTGGGCGTCGTGGTGCGGGCCGTGCCGCTCCTTCGCCCCCACGTTCGAGTCGTCCTCGGAGAAGCACCCGGACGTCGTGCACGCCAAGGTCGACACCGAAGCCGAACAGGGCATCGCGGCGGCGGCGAACATCCGGTCCATCCCCACGATCATGGCGTTCCGGGAAGGCATCCTCGTGTTCAACCAGGCCGGGGCCCTGCCGCCGGCCGCGCTCGAGGATCTCGTGACCCAAGTCAAGGCCCTCGACATGGACGAGGTACGCCGGCAGATCGCCGAACAGAACCAGAAGCAGGGCTAGCACCGGCTCCGGCGCACTCCCGGCGCGACCGGGAGTGCGCCTGCCCGCGCCGGGCGGTCAGTGCGCGGCGGCGTCCCAGCTGCGTCCGGACCCGACCGAGACGTCCAGCGGGACGGACAGTTCGATGACCGAGGCCATCTTGTCCCGCACCAGCTGCTGCACCCGTTCGCGCTCGTCGGCGGTCACCTCGAGCACCAGCTCGTCGTGCACCTGCAGGAGCATGCGCGAACGCAGTCCGGCCTCGCGCAACGCCGTCTGCACGTCGATCATCGCGACCTTGATGATGTCGGCGGCGGTGCCCTGGATCGGGGCGTTGAGCGCGGCGCGTTCGGCGACCTCGCGGCGCTGCCGGTTGTCGCTGTTCAGGTCCGGCAGGTAGCGGCGGCGGCCGTAGAGGGTGGAGGTGTAGCCGTCCTTGCGGGCCTGTTCGACGACGGCGTGCAGGTAGTCGCGCACGCCGCCGAAGCGGTTGAAGTACGCCTCCATCTGTTCGCGGGCCTCGTCGGTGGAGATCTTCAGCTGCTGCGCCAACCCGTACGCGCTGAGCCCGTACGCCAAGCCGTACGACATCGCCTTGACCCGCCGCCGCAGTTCGGGGGTGACCTCCTCGATCGGCACCCCGAAGGCCCGGGAGCCGACGAAACTGTGCAGGTCCTCGCCGGTGTTGAAGGCCTCGATCAGCCCCTCGTCCCCGGAGAGGTGGGCCATGATCCGCATCTCGATCTGGCTGTAGTCCGCGGTGAGCAGCAGGTCGTAGCCGGGGCCGACGACGAACGCGTCGCGGATGTGCCGGCCCGCCTCCGTGCGCACCGGGATGTTCTGCAGATTCGGCTCGGTCGAGGAGAGCCGGCCGGTGGCCGCCACGGTCTGGTTGAAGGTGGTGTGGATGCGGCCGTCGTCGGCGATGGATTTGATCAGACCGTCGACCGTGGTCTTCATCTTCATCGCTTCCCGGTGGGCGAGCAGATGCTCGAGGAACGGGTGCCCGGTCTGCTCGAACAGGTTCTGCAGTGCCTCGGCGTCAGTGGTGTAGCCGGTCTTGGTCTTCTTCGTCTTCGGCATGTCCAGCTCGTCGAACAGCACCACCTGCAGCTGCTTCGGTGAGCCGAGGTTGATCTGTTTGCCGATCACGTCGTAGGCGGCCGACGCGGCGGCGGCGACGTCCGCGACGAAGCCGGACTGCAGGTCCTCCAGCCGTTCGGCCTCGACTGCGATGCCGGTTGTCTCGAGGTCGGCGAGGACCCCCAGCAGGGGCAGTTCCATGTCGGTCAGCAGGGCGGTGGACTCGATCTCTTCGAGTTCGGTGGCCAGGGCCGCGGCGAGGTCCACCACCGCCCGGGCCTGCAGAATCGCCGACTCGGCGGCCTTCGCGTCCGCGGCATCGGCGTCGTCGAGCAGCGAGAGCTGCTGCTCCCCCGACTCCTCGACCCGCAGTTCCCGCTTGAGGTAGCGCAGGGACAGGTCGTCGAGATTGAAGCTGCGCTGACCGGGACGCACCAGGTAGGCCGCGAGGGCGGTGTCGCTGGTGACCCCGGCCAACGTCCAGCCGCGGCCGCGCAGTGCGTGCAGGGCGCCCTTCGCCTCGTGCAGCGCCTTGGGCACCGTCGCGTCGGCCAGCCAGCCGGTCAGCGCCGTCTCGTCCTCGGGCGTGAGGGTCGTGGTGTCCACGTACGCCCCCTCCCCGTCGGCCGCGGCGATCGCCACGGCTGTGGCGTCACCGCCGTACGGAACACAGGACCCGAGCACGGTGATCCCGTGCCGCGCACCCGGCCCGGCATGCTCGGCCAGCCACCCGGTGAGCGCGCCCGGCTCGAGCACGCCGCCGCGCACCTCGAAGCCCTCCTCGGCCTCGGGTTCGACCGAGCTGAGCGTCGCGAACAGCCGGTCGCGCAGCACCTTGAACTCGAGGTCGTCGAACAACCGGTGGATGCGGTCGCGGTCCCAGGGAGCCAGCGCCAGCTGGTCGGGGGTGTAGGGCAGGGTCATGTCCCGCACCATCTCGGTGAGCTGACGGTTGAGCAGCACGCTCGACAGGTGCGCCCGCAGAGCGTCGCCGGTCTTCCCGCGGACCTCGTCGACGCGGTCGACGAGGTCGGTGAGGCTCCCGAACTCGCGGATCCACTTGGCGGCGGTCTTCTCCCCCACGCCCGGGATCGACGGCAGGTTGTCGCTCGGATCCCCGCGCAGCGCCGCGAAGTCCGGGTACTGCTGCGGGGTCAGCCCGTACTTCTCCTCCACCGCCGCCGGCGTGAACCGCGTCAGGTCCGACACTCCGCGCCGGGGGTACAGGACGGTGACGTCGTCGGTGACCAGCTGCAGGGAGTCCCGGTCGCCGGTGACGACGAGCACCCGATATCCCTGGGCCGCGGCCTGCGTGGCCAGGGTGGCGATGATGTCGTCGGCCTCGAAACCGGCCTCGGCCATCACCGGGATACCCAGGGCCCCGAGCACGTCCTTGGTGATGTCGATCTGACCGCGGAACTCGTCGGGCGCGGAGCTGCGGTTGGCCTTGTACTCGGGGTACGCCGTCGCCCGGAACGTGTCGCGGTTGACGTCGAACGCGGCGGCGACGTGGGTGGGTTGCTCGTCGCGCAGCAGGTTGATGAGCATGGAGGTGAACCCGTACACCGCGTTGGTGGTCTGGCCGCTGTGGGTCTTGAAGTTCTCCGCCGGCAGGGCGTAGTACGCGCGGAACGCCAGGGAATGCCCGTCGAGCAGCAACAGGGTCGGTCGGTCGCCGCCGGAGGCGGCGGGTGCGGAGGAGGTCGATGCGCGAGTCACGGTTCCTCAGTCTAGGGACCGGCTCGGACAACCCGGACCCACCGCGACCGTGTGCGCGGCGCGGCGCGGCGAAACAGAACAGATACGCGGCGGAAATCGCAGAGCGCCGTGGAACGCTGTTGCAGCCGCTAAAGTCCGGTTCCACGACGCCGGTGCCCCGGCGGCGCGCACGACGACCCCGACGTGATCCGGAGGACCTGCGTGGCCCCATTCGTGCCGCTCCGGGAGCGATGGCCGGTCCCTCGGCTCGCCCCGACACTCCTGCTGCTGCTGCTCGCGCTCGCCGGTCTCGGAGCCGGGATCGGGACCGCGGTCGCGCAGGAGCCCACGCCCCCGCCGGCACCGGTCACCACCGCTCCGCAGCCGAGCGAGGGGGTGCGGGTCAGCGGCAGCCTCAACAACGCCGGGCAGCGCCTCGGCGGGGTCACGGTCCGGGCCCGCGACACCACGGGCGCCGAGGTCGCCGAAGCGACCTCGGCGGCCGACGGCCGGTGGGAGCTGACCGTGCCCCCCGGCACCTACACGTTCGAGGTGGACGAGCAGTCCCTCCCCGACGAGGTCAGCGTGCGGGCCACCGTCCAGCGCGACGTCGTCGCCGGGCGGGCGAACACGGTCATCTTCTCGTTCGGCGAGTCGCGTTCCGGGTTCGGCACCTCCGGGTGGGAGACGGTGATCCGCACCGTCGTCGACGGACTCCGGTTCGGCCTGGTGATCGCGATCGCCGGGGTCGGGTTGAGTCTGATCTTCGGAACCACCGGCCTGACGAACTTCGCGCACGGGGAACTCGTGACCCTCGGCGCGGTGGCCGCGTGGATCTTCAACGTGAGCCTGGGCATCCAGTTGATCCCCGCGACGCTGCTCGCCATCGCGGTGGGCATCGCCATCGGCCTGCTCAACAACGGGCTGATCTGGGCGCCCCTGCGGCGGCGGCGCACCGGCCTGATCGCCCAGCTCGTCGTGTCGATCGGCCTCGCGATCTCGCTGCGCTACCTGATCCTCGCGCTGTTCTCCGACCGGGCCGAGCCGTTCGCCGACTACCAGGGCCAGCGCCAGCTGGAATGGGGCCCGATCGCGATCACCCCGGTGAACCTGGCGTGCATCGTCGTCAGCCTCGTCGTGCTCGTCGGGGTCGCCCTGCTCGTCCAGCGCACCCGCATCGGCAAGGCCATGCGCGCGGTGGCCGACAACCGGGATCTGGCGGCGGCCTCGGGCATCGACGTCGAACGCGTCGTCCGGTTCGTGTGGGGACTCGGCGGCGGACTCGCGGCCCTCGGTGGGGTGTTGTTCGGTCTGTCCGAGCTCGGCGGCCGCGTCCAGTGGGAGATGGGCTTCAAGCTGCTGCTGCTGATGTTCGCCGGGATCACCCTCGGCGGGCTGGGCACCGCGTACGGGGCGCTGCTGGGCTGCGTGATCGTCGGCCTGCTCGTGCAGCTGTCGACGCTGATCATCAACCCCGACCTGAAGTACATCGGTGGTCTGCTCGTGTTGATCGTCGTCCTCGTCGTCCGTCCGCAGGGCATTCTCGGCAGCCGGGCCAGGGTGGGGTGAGCGCCGTGGATCTCGTTGCCGTTCTCCAGGTTTCCTTCGCCCAGTTGATCGGGCCGTCGGCGATCTTCTACGCGCTGCTCGCCATCGGACTGAATCTGCACTTCGGGTACGCCGGACTGCTCAACTTCGGCCAGATCGGATTCGCCCTGCTCGGCGGGTACGGCGTCGGGATCATGACCGTGACCTACGACCAGCCGCTGTGGCTCGGCATCCTCGTGGGGCTGGCCGCCTCGGCCCTGCTGGCCGTGGTGCTGGGCATCCCCACCCTGCGGCTGCGGGCCGACTACCTCGCCATCGTCACCATCGCGGCCTCCGAGATCCTGCGGCTGGTGTTCCGGTCCACCGCCTCGGATCCGGTGACCGGCTCGACCAACGGGCTGTTCGGATTCGCCGGACCGTTCACCGAGCTCAGCCCGTTCGACTCCGGGCGGCAGTACTCGCTGCTCGGGATGCGGTTCTACGGCGACGACCTGTGGGCGATGGTCGTGGGCTGGACCCTGGTGCTGGCGCTGTGCGGGCTGGTGTACCTGCTCAGCCACAGCCCGTGGGGGCGAGTACTCAAGGCCGTCCGCGAGGACGAGGACGCCGCCCGATCGCTCGGCAAGAACGTCTTCGTGTACAAGATGCAGGCGCTGGTGCTCGGCGGCATGATCGGCGGGCTCGGCGGCATCTTCAACGCGCTGCAGACCAAGTCGATCAACCCCGACTTCTACTCCACCGCGCAGACGTTCTTCGCCTTCGGCGCCCTGATCCTCGGGGGCGCCGCCACCGTGTTCGGTCCCGTCCTCGGCGCGATGCTGTTCTGGTTCCTGCTCACCATTCCCGATGCCCTGCTGCGCCAGGCCATCTCGGGTCCGGACCCGCTGCTGGCCCTGTCCGAGCAGCAGGTCGGCGCGATGCGCTACATCCTCCTCGGCGTGCTCATCGCCGTCATGATGGTGTTCCGGCCCCAAGGCATCCTCGGCAACAAGCGGGAGGTGCAGCTCGATGCCTGACGCGACCCTGCCCGCGGCACAGCGTTCCGCCCTGTTCGACACCGTGGCCCGCGAGCCCGGCGCGGCCAAACCGGATCCGGTCCTCGTGGTGGACGCGCTCTCCCGAACCTTCGGCGGTCTCCGGGCGGTCGACGTGGCGCACCTCGAGATCCAGCGCGGCTGCATCACCGGCCTGATCGGGCCGAACGGCGCCGGCAAGACCACGCTGTTCAACCTGCTCACCGGTTTCGACCGACCCGACACGGGGACCTGGAGCATGGACGGGACGTCGCTCGGACGTCTGCACCCGCACCAGCTCGCGCGCCGCGGGATCGTGCGGACGTTCCAGCTCACCAAGGCGCTGTCGAAGATGACCGTGCTCGACAACGTGCGGCTCGGTGCGACGGGCCAGCGGGGGGAACGGATGCTCGCAGCGTTGCTGCCGTGGACGTGGCACCGGCAGGAACGTGCCGTCACGGAACGTGCCCGCGAGATGCTGGCGCGGTTCGCCCTCGACGCGAAGGCCGACGACCTGGCCGGTTCCCTGTCCGGTGGGCAGCGCAAGCTCCTCGAGATGGCCCGGGCCCTGATGACCGAACCGGCGGTGGTCATGCTCGACGAGCCGATGGCCGGGGTCAATCCCGCGCTGACGCAGACACTCCTCGGGCACATCAAGACCCTGCGCGACGACGGCACGACCGTCGTGTTCGTCGAGCACGACATGGACGTCATCCGCGACATCTCCGACTGGGTGGTGGTGATGGCGCAGGGATCGGTGATCGCCGAGGCTCCGCCGGACCAGCTTTCCTCGAATCCGGCCGTCGTCGACGCCTATCTCGGCAGCCACCACGACCAGGTGCTCGAGTTCGACGACGAGGGCAACCCCGTCGGCGCCACGGCCGCGCTCGCCGTAGCGATGGAGGAGGCCGAGGCCCAGACCCTCGAGACCGGTGGCGACCTGTCCGAGCCGGACACCACCGTCCTCGCCGACCTGCCCGACGGGACCGGACGGCTCGGACCCGGGCCCGAGCCTCCGACGCAGGAGAAGCCGTGAGCGAGATGCCACCCCCCGAACCGGCGCAGACGACCGCGGCCGAGCGCGCGGCCACCGCCGAGGAACACGCCCGCCTCGCCGAGGGGGCACTGGTGCGCGCCGACGACATCGTCGCCGGGTACTTCCCCGGCGTCGACATCCTGCGCGGCTGCAACTTCTTCCTCCGCGACGGCGAGATCGTCGGCATCATCGGACCCAACGGTGCCGGCAAGTCGACCCTGCTCAAGGCGCTGTTCGGGCTGATCCCCGTGCGACGCGGCACGGTGACGCTGCGTGGCGACGATATCACCGCCGCTCCGGCGCACGTCCTGGTACGCAAGGGGCTCGGCTACGTGCCGCAGACCCGCAACGTGTTCCCGTCACTGACCATCGAGGAGAACCTCGAGATGGGAATCTACCTGCGGCCCAAGCAATTCGACCAACGGTTCACGTTCGTCGCGGAGTTGTTCCCGCTCCTCGGTGAGCGTCGCAAGGTCAAGGCCGCGACCCTGTCCGGCGGTGAGCGGCAGATGGTGGCGATGGGCCGGGCACTGATGATGGATCCGTCCGTGCTGCTGCTCGACGAACCGTCGGCGGGCTTGTCGCCGATGTTCCAGGACGAGGTGTTCATCCGCTGCAAGAAGATCAACGCCGCGGGGGTGTCGATCATCATGGTCGAACAGAACGCCCGCCGGTGCCTGCAGATCTGCGACCGCGGCTACGTGCTCGACCAGGGCCGCAACGCCTACACCGACACCGGACCGAACCTCATGCACGACCCGAAGGTCGTCGAGTTGTACCTCGGGACGCTCGCCGGCAGCAGGGAGCAGAAGCACAACTGACGCTGGGCGGGCCGGGAACCGATCCGGTTCCCGGCCCGCCCACCGAGTCGTCGTCACTCACCGACCACGATGTAGTCCTCCGTGGTGAGCGTGTTGTCCGGCCCGAACACCAGGTGCCCGTACGATCCGATCCCCGGCTCGCCGGCGTCGGTGAACTCGAGTCGGCCGGTGACACCGTCGTAGTCGATGTCCTGGCCCCCGCGCAGCAGATCGACGCACTGCTGGTAGCTGGTACACGTCGTGCCGCCCTGGGTGACGTCGTTGATGTTCGCGGCGATGTCCACACCGGCGGTGGAACCGGCCTGTTCCGCCGCGAGCGCCGAGATCACCACGGCGTCGTAGGACTCGCCGGAATAGTTGAAGTCGATCAGCGCGGGATCGACGGCCCGGAGCCGATTCTGGAAGTCCGGTCCGACGTCCGTGAGCGGCGTGGTGCCACGCATCGTGTCCAGCAGTCCCGGCGCGACGGCCTCACCGAGGGCATTGCCCATGTTTCCGTCCACGCCGTAGACGAGCATCCCGTCGGCCGGCCCGATGCCCACCTCGTGCATGCGGGTGAGAATCTTCGCGGACTCCTCGAACCCGATGAGCGCCACGGCGTCGGGCCCGAAGTTCTTGATCTGGTCGACCTCGGCGTTGAAGGACTGCGCGTTGGGGTCGTAGATGATCTTCTGGATCTGATCCTCCGGCACGCCGGCCTCGACGAGGTTGTTCTGGGTGTTGGTGGCCAGGCCGGTGCCGTACGGGTCGTTGAGCGCGATGATCGACACCCGCTGGGCACCGTCGTCCGAGATCAGCTGCGCCAGCGCCTGGGCCTGCAGCACATCGGTGGGGGCGGTGCGGAAGTACAGCCCCTTGTCGGGGTAACACACGAACTGGTCGGAGGTGTTCGCCGGCGAGAACATCACCACCCCGGCGCCGGTGATCTTGTCGATCACCTTCAACGACACCGACGACGAGGCCGCGCCCACGATCACCTGGGTTCCCGCCGCGAGCTCCCGGTCCACCGTGGAATTCGCCGTGTCGGTCGTGGTGTCGCCCGAGTCGCCGGTGATCAGTTCCACCGGCTGGTTCAGCACACCGCCGGCGGCGTTCACGTCGTCCACCGCGAGTCGCACCGCCGCCACCTCGGGCGGCCCGAGGAAGGCGAGGCTGCCGGTCTCGGGTAGCAGGGTGCCGATCTTGAGCGGTGTCGTCACCGGGGTGGCCCCGGCGGTCGCCTGCGCGGGTTCGCAGTCGGTGGTCACGGTCGTCGCCGACGCTGCGCTGTCACCGGAACCGCCCGTGGCGGAATCGTCGCTGTCCGAGCTACACCCCGCAAGGGCGAGAGACGCTGCTCCGAACACCGCAGCGGCGCGGACGAAGGTCCGTCTGGCCATCCAACTCTCCTTCGGTCGGCATGCACACCGTCTCCGGATACGTCACCGGGACGTGGCCAGAAACCTATCCGCCCCACGCGTTCCGCGAACCCGGGCGAAATCCTTGTGACGCGACCGTTATCGAAGAATTGACACCGGCGTAACGGGAAGCTCCGTCATCCCGCCGCGGCGCCGCCCAGCGTCTCGATGACCACCTCCGCGACGTGCTTCATCGTGGTGCGCCGGTCCATCGCCGCCCGCTGGATCCAGCGGAACGCCTCGGGCTCGGTCATCGCGTGCTTGTCCATGAGCAGACCCTTGGCACGGTCGACGAGTTTGCGGGTCTCGAACCGCTCGGTCAGCCCCGCCACCTCGCGCTCGAGTTCACGGATCTCCGCGAACCGGCTCGCTGCCACCTCGATCGCCGGAACGAGATCGGTCTTCGAGAACGGCTTGACGAGATACGCCATGGCGCCGGCGTCGCGGGCGCGTTCGACGAGCTCACGCTGACTGAACGCCGTGAGAATGACCACAGGTGCGATGCGCCGGGCGGCGATCTCCGAGGCGGCGTCGATGCCGTCGCGCCGGGGCATCTTCACGTCCATGATGACCAGGTCCGGCTTCAGCTGCTCCGCCAGTTCGACCGCCCGCTGCCCGTCGCCGGCCTCGCCGACCACCTCGTAGCCTTCCTCGCGGAGCATCTCCACCAGATCGAGCCTGATCAGCGCCTCGTCCTCGGCTACTACGACGCGCCGCGGCTGAGCGGGATTCTCGTGCGGGGCGGCTGTCATCGTCGGCCATCTCCTGTCGCTCGGGCGGCCCCCGTGGAGGGGGTGGAACGTTAGAAGGGTACCGGTGGCCGACGGCCGTCACCGATCTTCTACAGTGGTCTGCGCACGACGCCCCCGTATCCCAATTGGCAGAGGAAACGGATTCAAAACCCGTCCAGTGTGAGTTCGAGTCTCACCGGGGGCACCGCCGCACCGCCGGCCTCCGGCCGGAATGGGGACACTGCCGGCCTCCGGCCGGAATGGGGACACCGCCGGCCTCCGACTCGCGGTGCGCCCGCAGCGCCGGCGACGCGAACACGAAACCCGGGGCGCCTCCCCGCGGAAACGCTGGTAACGTGCCGACTTCGGTGAAGCGTCCGTGGCCGCAATCCCCACCGCCCCCCGATCTCGCGGTCCACGAATGGAGATGGGAGAAGGCATGAGACGCGCCCTGCTCCTCGTGACGGCGTGTGCGGCCGTGCTGCTCGCCCCGGCGCCGGGTGCGGCCGCGCACGTACCGGACGAGCGGATCGTGCTGCGCCCCGGCGACGGAATCACCTTCACCAGCGCCGATCCCGCGCCGGGTTGGTGCTCGGTCGGCGCGGTCGGTCACGACCGGGAGGGCCGCCTCGTCGCCGTCACCGCCGGACACTGCTGGCAGAACGGCGCCGGCGAGGTGTGGAAGGTCGGCGAGCAGGGCCACGGACCGATCGGCACCGAGACGTCCGTCTACAGCCCCGGCTCGGTGGACCCCCTCGGGGTGCCGACCGACGCGGTGCCGGACTACGCGGTGATCCTGCTCGACGAGACCAGGGTGCGCGGGTCGAACACGTCGGCCCCGGACGCCGACGGCGAGGTCGTGGCGCTCGAGTCGATCGGCTCGCTGCCGGACGGTGACCAGGACATCGGCCGGCACTGCGCGGCCGGGCACACGACCGGGATCGCATGCGGGCCGTTGCCCCTCGTCGACGCCCTGGACGTCGCCGGCACCCGGGACGTGCTGGTGAACCCGAACTCGTTCAATTCGTGGCTCGTGATGCAACAGGGCGACTCCGGTGGTCCACTGGTCCGCACCGACACCGGCGAGTGGCTCGGCCTCGCCGTCGGCTACCGCCCCGACGATGTGCGCTTCGCGGTCTACCAGCGGGCCGACCGGATCGTCGAGGACCTCGACGCCCGGGGCGGCATCGGCGCCGGATTCACCCTCGTGTGCACCCCGTGACGAGGCGAGTCGTCGCCGCGGACGTCGTCTCCGTGTCCGCGCCGTCGTCCGGCGAGGTCCCCCGCGCGGACGATTCGTCGACCGTTCTTTCCTCGTTCGTCAACTTCGGTTCATCCGGCGTCCCTACGGTCGAGGCATGTCGAACCCGATGGTCCCAGTGGGCCCGGATGCGGTGGTCGGCGCCGTGGTCCGGCTGCTCACTCCCCCGCTGTGCGAGCTGTACGCCGTGCTGATGCGCGCCGGTGTGGTGGTCGTCGTCGACAACTGACGCCGGCGGCGTCGGTGACAACTGACACCGGCGGCGTCGGTGACAACCGCCCGGCTCGGCGTGTCAGGCCGAACCCGAAGGGTGCACTCGGTGAGCCGCCGGGTGTCGGTGGTGGGCCGATCGAACTCGCGGGGCACGGTGTCTCTGTGCCTCGTCGCTCACGCGAGTCGGACGCGGATCGGCACCGACCGCCACGAGCGGAGGGTGTTGTTCAGGTGCCGGTGCACCGGACCGTCGACCTCGATCGACTCGACCCGTGTGGCCAGCGCCGTGAGTAGCGCCTCCGATTCGAGACGCGCGACGTGCTGGCCGACACACTGGTGGATGCCCATCCCGAACCCGACGTGACCGGACGGGTCGCGCGCGAGGTCGAACGCGTCGGGCCGCTCCCAGCGTCGGGGGTCACGGTTGGCCGCGCCGAGGAACAGCAGAACCTTGTGGCCGTCGGGGATGACGGTGCCGCCGATCTCGATGTCGCGGGTGGCGGTGCGGAAGAAGGTCTGCACGGGCGACTCCCAGCGCACCGCCTCGTCGAACGCGGTCCGCGCCAGCGACGGGTTCGCCCGCACCGCTCGCCATTGCTCGGGGTGGGTAGCGAACGCGTACAGTACGGCAGCCAGCCCGTTGACGGTCGTGTCGACCCCTGCGGTGAGGAGCGACCGAACAATCAGGGGTGCCTGGTCGTGGGTGATGTCACCGCGATCCGCCGCGGCCCAGATCTGCGCTCCGAAGCCGCCCTCGGTCAGGATGTCGCGCGCGCACTGGGCGTTGACCCAGGCCGACAGGTCTCGGATCCGCGAGATACCCCGGTCGACCAGGCTGTTGGCGGGGCCGAAGGCATTGAAGGTGTGGTCCCCGTACGGCAGCAGATTCTCCCGCCCGGCGTCGGGTATACCGACGGCGTCCGGGAACACCCGCAGCGGGAACGCCGCGGCCAGGTCGGTGACGGCATCGAGTTCGGTTCCTCGGGCCAGGACCTCGTCGACCAGATCCTCGGCGTCGTCGATCCAGGCGTTCCGGAGCGTGCGCAGCGCGCGGGGACCGAGGATGCGGGTGAGGAGCGCACGGGGGGCGTCGTGGTGCGGCGGGTCCGCCTCGAGCAGCAGGCTCGGTGGCCGCCAGGGCTTCTCGTAACGGAAGTTGCTCAGTCCGACACCCGCGGCGGACTGGAACGACTGCCAGTCGGTGAGGGCGGCGTGCACCTGCTCGTAACGACCCATGCCGAACACGCCGAGACGGTCGAGGCGGACGACGGGCCCGGCCTCGCGAAGTTCCTCCTGGAACGGTAGGGGGTTGTCGAGAACGTCGAGGTCGAACGGGTCGGCGTCGCTGATCGGTGTTCCGGTCGGTGCGAGAGTTGTCATGGCGAGATCCCTTGGTGAGGTGGTCAGAGGTCGAGTACCAGGCGGTCGGAGCACGATCGCGAAACGCAGACGAGCATGCAGTCCACGGCCGCTCGTTCGCCGTCGTCGAGTACGGAGTCGCGGTGGTCGGGCTCTCCGGCCAGGACCGTGGTCTCACAGGTTCCGCAGGTGCCTTCGCGACACGACGAGAGCACGCCCACACCGGCTGCCCGCAGCGCGTCGAGCACGCTCTGCTGCGGCGTGACGGAGATCGTGCGGCCCGACCTGGCCAGTTCGATGTCGAAGGGGCTGTTGCGGACCGGGGCCGGCTGCTCCCGAGGGACGAAGCGTTCGAGCCGCAACGCGCCCTTCGGCCAGGACGTGGCGCGGCTCGTGAGCGCATCGAGCAGCGGTACCGGACCGCACGCGTACACCTTCGCGCCGGCCGCCGCGGCTTCGGTGGCGACGTCGAGGTCGAGTCGACCCTTCTGGTCCTGGGGGACGAGGGAGACCCGCTCGCCGTACCGCGCGAGTTCGTCGCCGAATGCCATCGTGTCACGGGTACGGCCGCCGTAGAGGAGGTGCCAGTCGGCGGCGATCGAGTCTGCTTGCCGGATCATCGGCAGCAGTGGGGTGATGCCGATGCCGCCGGCGAGGAACAGGTACCGCGACGAGGGCACCATCCGGAAATTGTTGCGGGGACCGCCGATACCGACGAGATCGCCGACGGCCAAGTGATCGTGGATGTACGCCGACCCCCCGCGGCCGTACGGCTCGCGTAGCACGGCGACGCGGTAGGTGTGGGCGTCCCAGCGGTCGCCGCACAGCGAGTACTGGCGGGTGAGTCCGTTGGGCAGCATCAGGTCGATGTGCGCACCCGGCGCCCAGTCCGGCAGACGCCTACCCTCGGGATGGGCGAGCGTCAGGGCAGTAACACCCTGTGCTGCAGACTCTTTCGCAATGACTCGCACAGCCGACTCCGTGGCGGCAATGTGATCGGACACGACAAACTCCTCTGTCTCGTCGTCGGATCGAGGATCGTCCGGACCGTGAAGTTCACACCAGACGTTTCTCGATCATTGAGAGAAAATGTGTGCGGTGGGTTACCGGCTCGGCGGCGTCGGGTGGGAGATCACTCGGGATATGCCTCGAGCGGCGGCCTGCAGTGCCGGGATCTGCGCGTAAGCGGAGGGGTCGTTCGGCACGATCAACCCCAGTGCGGCGACGACCTCCTCGTACGCCCCGCGGACAGGGACCGCCACGCCGGTGGTGTCGGGGTGGAGGTGGCCCGCGCAGAGCGCGTATCCCTGTCTGCGGATCTGCGCCAGCGCAGCACGCAGATCCCGGGGGGTGTGGATGGTGTGCTCGGTGAAGGCGCGCATCGGCGCGTTCATCACCTCGTCCTGCACCTCGATCGGACTGTGCGCGAGCAGCACGAGCCCGGACGAGGAGGCGTGCAGTGGTAGCCGACCGGCGACGCGCGTGAAGTTGACGGCCGCCCCGCGCGCGGTGAGTCGTTCCAGGAACAGCACCTCGGTGCCCTCCCGGACCGCCAGCTGGGTGTGCTGGTCGACCACCGCGTGCAGGTCCTCCATGAACGGACGCGCCGCCTCCCGCAGGCTCACCGTGGGTGACGACCGTGAGGCCACCTCCCACAGGCGCACCCCGACCCGCACTCGACGGCCGTCACGTTCGAGCCATCCGCACCGGACGAGTTCCTCGATCAGCCGGGAGGCGGTGGCGACGTGCAGGCCTGCGCGCCGGGCGATCTCGGAGACCGTCAGCGTGGAATCGTCGATGCCGAACGCCTCGATGACGCGTGCCGCGCGGGCAAGCACAGACTCTCCCGTGGGAACTCGCGCCACGCCCACTCCTCTCCACGGCCGCCCGGACTCACACGATGGTGAGTTCACCCTCGACGGTAGTCACGCCGCTTCGCGCCGTGACACGAACAACGGAGACCACCACCCCTGCACCCAGGAAAGCGACGGCGACAAGCAGGTACAGCTGGGTCGCGGTCCATCCGGCGTCGAGGAACCCACCCGCGACGATCGGTGACATGATCGCGCCGATGCGTCCGACGCCGATGCCCCAGCCCATGCCGGTAGCGCGCAGGGAAGGCGAGTACACGGCCGGGGTCAGCGCGTAGAGCCCGCCGATGCAGCCGTTCACGACGACGCCGATCGCTGCACCGAGGACGAAGCCCACCGCGACGGTCCCCATGGCAGGCACGAATACGGCGAGCAGGATCGCCGACGCGACCAGGTATCCGACCAGGACGCGTCCGAGGCGGAACCGGACTGTCAGCACGCCGAGGAGGGCGGTGCCGAAGATGCCGCCCAGATTGAGCAGCACACCGCCGGTAATCCCCTGCGTCGCGGACATCCCGGCCTCCACCAGCAGCTTCGGCGTCCAACTCGTCACGAAGTAGAAACCGAACATCGTCAGGAAGAAGGCACCCCAGATCAACAGGGTGTTCCGACGCTGTCCCGGGACGAGCAGGGCGGTCGGTCCGACACCGCGCTTCCGGGCATCGGCAGTGGCAGGGGCCGGGGGCAGCGCGCTCACCGGCGAGTGGCCCGCGCGGACTGCGAACGAATTGATGCGCTCGAGTGCGTTCGCCGGGCGGCGGGCGAACAGGAAGTCGAGGGACTCCGGCAGCCGGAACCAGACGAGCGGGATCAGGGCCGCGGTGCACATACCGCCGAAGAGGAACACCGAACGCCAACCGGACGAACTCTGCAGGACCACGGCCACCACGCCCCCGAGTGTCGCTCCGACCGCGTAGCCGGTGGAGTTGAGGGTCACGGCCAGGCCGCGAAAGCGATTCGACGCGAACTCACTGGAGATGACATTGCTGCTGGCCAGGATTCCACCGATGCCGATACCGGTGAGCACGCGCAGCGCGCCGAGTTGGCCGGCGTTCTGGCTCACCGCCGAGATCAGCATGCCGGTGGACGACAGAGTCAGGCAGACGAGAATCATGGTCCGGCGACCCACACGATCCGCCCACGGCGCGAGGGCGATCGAACCGATCGCCATTCCGAACAAGCCCGCACTGAGCAGCAGACCCAGGACCGATCCTGAGATGCCCCACTCCTGCGAGACGGATTGGGAGGTGAAGGCCATGACGAGGACGTCGAAACCGTCGAGCACGTTCAGCGCTACACACAGTGCGACCGCTGTCCACTGGAACCGACTCATGGGGCCGGTGGCGATACGGTGGCGCAGATCGAGTTCCACGCGAATCTCCTTGCGTTGGAGGGATGCCGGGCACCGGGGAACAGTGCCCGCGGAGCGACAAGAAGCATCACCGGCTCGGATGCGGCGTCGCTACGGAACTCTCAATGGTTGATAGGAAATCATGTGCGGCACGTCTCAGTGCCGGCCCTTTGTGTTCGAGGCCATTGCCCACGGGCCGGATCGAGCGGCGTCGACCTCATCGGCATGTCGCCGGGTGCCCAGGGCGCTGTGTGGACGGGGTGCCCAGGGCACGGTGTGGACGGGGTGCCCAGGGCACGGTGTGGACGGGGTGCCCAGGGCACGGTGTGGACGGGGTGCCCAGGGCACGGTGTGGCCACCGAGCATCGATCAGCGCGCCTCGAAATCCATGCACGGACTCCCCTCGGCGTGGGGTCCGGCCGGGTCGGGTGTCGACGGTGTACCGGGCCGGCGGGCGAACATGTAGGTCGACGGATGGACGGCCCGGGGGTCCGGCGGTGAACTCGGCGCCCCGCGTGGCAAGCACGGCGAGCGCGTCGGCCGGCCTCGCGACTACTTCTCTCCCCCTGCCGGCGCGACCCGAGGGTCCGCGGCTGCCGGGGTCTCGGAAGCGTCTCCGGGTTCTCGCGGCGCGAGCACCGACGTCACCACCGCGCCGATCGCCGGTAGCCGTTGCGCGGCGGCCGGGGCGACGGCGGCGAGCACGGTGGCTGCTCCCGCGCACCCGAGTGCCTGGGTCCACCCCACCGGGCCGATCGGCACGCAGCCCAGCAGTCCGCTCACCCCCGGCGTGCTGATCAGTGCGGCCATCACGGCGAGCGAGCCGAGGACGGTGCCGACGACGAGGGGGCTGCGCGAGTCGAGCAGGGTCTGCCCGAGCTGAGCGCCCACGAGCGCGACGAGCGCCACCGTCGATGCACGCGGGTTCGAGCCCGTCATCCGTGCCATGGCCCAGGCCGCGGTGGCCGCGGCCGCGGTAGTGGCGCCGCGGACGGCCACGGTGTGCAGGAGCGCGGACTCGTCGGGCCGCGGCGCGGGACCGGAGCCGTCGATGCGGGGGGTACTGACGGCCAGGGCCGCTGCCGGGAGCGCGTCGGTGAGCATGTTCACCAGCAGCAGCTGCCGGGCATTGAGCGGGGAGCGGCCGGTGACCAGGCTGCCGAGTAGCGCGAACGCGACCTCACCCGCGTTGCCGCCGAGCAGGACCGCCACGGCGGCCTGGACTCGCTGCCACAGCACGCGGCCCTCGTCGAGCGCGTCGAGCAGACCCGCGACGCGCCCCTCGAGCAGCACGACGTCGGCCGCGCCGCGCGCGGGGTCGCTGCCGTGGGAAGCCACGCCGATTCCGACGCTCGCGGCGCGGATCGCGGCGGCGTCGTTGGCGCCGTCGCCGACCATGGCGCACACGTGTCCGGTGTGTTCGAGGGTTTGCACGATCTGCACCTTGTGCTCGGGGGACATCCGCGCGAAGACGAGGCACTGCTCCACGGCGTGCTTTCGTTCGGTGTGCGAGAGCCCGTCCCATTCCGCACCGCTGAGTACCTGATCCGTGCCGACGGGCAGGCCCAGTTCGGCGGCGATCGCGACGGCGGTCACCGGGTGGTCGCCGGTGACGAGCCGGACGGCGACGCCCTGCTCGAGCAGCGCGGGCAGCAATCCGGCCGCGTCGGCCCGCGGTGTGTCGGACAGTCCGATCAGCCCGACGTGCCGCAGCCCGTTCCCGCACAGTTCCGCGAGGGCATCGGGATCGTCCGTCGCCCAATCGGTTTCGGAATGGTTCAGGTCACGCTGCCCCACCGCGATCACCCGTAGGCCCTCGGCGGCCAGGGCGTGCACCCGCTCCCGGAGTTCGGGGCTGTCGTCACCGTAGGCACCGAGCATCGTCTCCGGGGCGCCCTTGACCGCCAGGTGGTTTCCGGCGATCGCGGCAGCGTAGGCCCGGCCGGACCGGAACGGCAGGTGGGCGGTCCGTTCGGCGGCCCGGTCCGCGACGGCGGCGGCCTGCGCGGACTCGACGATCGCGACGTCGGTGGCGTGCTCGGGCGCTCCCCCGTTCGCCGGGATGCCGGTGCGGGCGGCGTAGGCCAGCACGTCCTGCCGGGTGAAGCCTGGGGCGGCTTCGACCACCACGACTCGCAGACGGTTCTCGCTGAGTGTGCCCGTCTTGTCGAAGCAGACGACGTCGACACGGCTGAGGGCCTCGATCGAGCGGGGTGCGCGCACGAGGGTCGAGCGCTTGGTGAGCCGGCGGGCGGATGCGACCTGAGCGAGGGTGGCTACGAGGGTCAGCCCTTCCGGCACGGCCGCGACGGTGACCGCCACACCGCTGGTCACTGCCGCGCGGATTCCGGTGCCGCGCAGCAACCCCAGTGCGGCAACGAGTACGCCGCCGCCGAGGCTGACGGGCAGCGCGCGGCGGGTGAGGGTGCTCAGGCGTGCCTGCAGCCCCACTTCCCGGACCTGCGCGGGTGCCATCGCGGTGGCGCGACGGGCCTCGGTGGCCCCTCCCACCGCCGTCACGATCGTCACCGCGGTGCCGGTGAGCACGGTGGTGCCCGCGTAGAGCATGCAGGCGCGTTCGGCCAGCGGCGTCCCCGGCGTCGATTCACTCTGCTTGGCGACCGGAAGCGACTCCCCGGTCAGGGCCGACTCGTCGACCTCGACCCCGTCGGCGTGGACGATGCGCCCGTCCGCGGGCACGACCTCGCCCGGACGGACCTCGACGACGTGTCCGGGGCGCAGCCCGGCCGCGGGGACCCCGACGTACCGCCGGTCCCCGCGCGGGCCGGCGACGCGGCGGGCGGGTGGGTCTTGCACCGCCAGAAGCCTTTTCAGTAGACGTTCGGCGCGCAGACGCTGGGCGGCCGAAAGCGCGGCGTTGAGCAGCAGTACGGATCCGACGAGTACGGCATCGAGCGGCGATCCGAGCACCGCGCTCGCCGCGGAGCCCGTGGCGAGGACCGGCGTCAGCGGGTCCGCCAGTTCGGTGCGCACGGCCCGGGTGAAGTCGGCCGCGGATCCGAGCGGACGGACACCGACCCGCCGGACGCCCCGCACCACGCGCATCCGGGTCCGCGCTCGCCACCCGGAGTCCGCTGCGGGCGTGAGCAGGTCGCCCGGTGCGGGGAGGAGCGCGCAGACCTCGTCCACCGGAAGGGCATGCCAGTCGTGGGCCGAACGTGGTTGCGGCAGCGGCGCGGCCAGCGCGGCGCGGGCCGCCGACGTTCCGGCCCACAGCCCGGCCGCGGCGCCGGCGGTGACCGACTCCGGGCCGCTGCCGGGCACGCCGGGCACCATGAGCAATGTCCCGAGGGCGGACGCGTCGCGGGCGATCTCCACGCCGCGCCGGCTTGCGGTCCGCGCGGCCGGGAGCGCGTGCAGGATCCGCCACGCGCCGGTCAGATCGCGAATCATCACGTCCGCCGACCAGGGTGGGCGGTGCCCGTCGCGGAGGACACCGAGGCCCACGTCGGCCAGGGCGAGGGCCTGCGCTGCCTCGACGGTGAGGACCGCGACGGTGCAGCCGCCGCGTTGCAGCTTGTCGACGACGTCGAGCAGGGTCGTGTCCATCGACTCGGCGACGGGTTCGAGACGGTCGAAGCCGTTCCGCAGTGATCCCATCGCCTCGTCCTCCGCGGAGACCACGGCGATCCCCGCGCGTCGGGCGGCGGCGAGCACGGCGGAGGCGTAGCGGTCGTGGACCGGTCCGATCAGTACCTGTGCGTCGGCGGGAAGGTGCCCGGGCGCGTCCGGCACGGCGGAGACGGGGTGCCGGCCGGCGGTCAGGATGCCACGGTCGACCGCCGCCCGAGCCCGGTCCCACACCGCGCTGCGGTCGCGGTCGGGGACGCCGTTCAGTCGCGTCACCGTGAGGGCGGAGGTGTACAGGACGCGGGGGTCGACGACGAGCGCGTCGACCTGGTCGAGACGGCGCAGCACGTCCGGGTGCAGAGTCAGCACTCCGCGGGCGGCGAGCCCGCGGGCGAGGGTGGCGGCGAAGGATTCCCGCGCGGTGCGGGTGGCCTTGGGGACGGCGACGAGCGCCGCGGTGCCGGCGGTGGCGGGTTTGCCGGTCAGCATCCCGGCCGCTGCCGCGCCGGCGAGTCCGGCCCAGCCGGCGCGGTCGGTGTAGCGCTCGACCGCTCCGGCCGCCGGTTCGGTGGGACGGGCCGGACGATGTGGGCAGTGGGCCACGGCCGCGTGGGCGGCGAGTTCCGGTTCGAAGTCGCGCCAGGCGCGCCGCATCGCCAGTGTCTCGCCCACGAGGACGGTCCGGGTGACGGCTTCGACGGCGGCCGACGCCGGTGCGAGGGTCAGGGTGTGCAGCACGGTGGTCCCGGCGGCCAGCAGCAGGTCCGCCCTGCCGGTCCCCAGTGCGGATTCGACGAGGGCGCGGATGCGGGGGTGATAGTCCGACACGAGCACCGGGGCGGCTGCGGCGCCGGGCAGGCGCGGCAGGCGCAGACGGCGTCCCGTCGCGGTCAGTACCAGCCCGGTGACGGCGGTGGCCGCGGACACGCCCCGCCGGACGAGCAGGACGTCGTCGCCGGGCAGCCCGGGCGGGGCGGCGGGGTGTTCGGTGGCGGCGGAGTCGTCGGTTGGGACACAGTGTTCGGTTGCGGCGCAGTCGGTTTCGACGCGTTCGACGATGCGCCGTAGGGCGCGGTCCGTAGGTCCGTCCGGGTCCGTGGACACCACGAGGCGGCACCAGGGGCGGTGCAGTTCGGCCGTGGCCACGCCCGGGGTGGCCCGGATCGCGGCGAGGACCCGGTCGCCGAGCGCCGCGCCGTCCGGGCCGTCGAGGCCCCGGACTTCGATCCAGGTTCGGGCACCGTTCGCCGCGCAGCGCCGGGCGGGGCGTCCGCTGCCCGCTTCCCGGGCGACGTCGGCGACGAGATGGAGGATCGCCGCGGGGGCCGGCGCGGCGACCGCGGCGACGGGGGCACGGAGCAACGCCGTCCCGACGCCTGCCGCCGTGGCGGCGCCGACGACGGCGGCGTCGAGGGCGACGCCGGCACCGGCGGCCGCGACCCGGACGCCGCCCCGCAGCGCGGATCCGGGAAGGGACATCAGGGTGGTGACCGACCGATGCGGGCGCCGCCGGCGGGAAGTTCCGTGGTGCATGGTGTCCTCCTCGGCTGGCGCACGCGCATTCCGGCCCGGGACCGGGCACCGGTGCCACTGCCGGCCGTTCCCGTCGGCCGTCGCCGGCATCGAGGTCACCGATCCTTCAGCGTAGTTCGGTCGCCGCGCGGTGTGGACCCGAGTCGGGCAGATTCGCCGGGCGGCCGGGTCTCAGCGGACGCTCTCGGTGACCGTCCAGCGTCCCTCCCCCTGCAGTTCGAGGACCCGGTCGTGGAACGTGTCGAGGGTGCTGCGGTGCCCGACGCTGACGATGACGCTGTCCGGCAGGGCCTCGCGGAGGGTGCGATAGAGCGCGTGTTCGAGCCCTTCGTCCACGGCGCCGGTGGCCTCGTCGAGGAACACCGTGCGCGGCCGGGCCAGCAGGACTCGTGCGAAGCCGAGGCGCTGCTGCTCCCCGGGCGAGAGCACGCGCGCCCAGTCGGTGTCGTCGTCGAGACGTTCGGTCAGGTGCCCGAGGTGCACGCGGTCGAGCACCTCGCCGAGTTGCGCGTCGTCGGGCATCGGCGGACGAGGGTAGGACAGGGCTTCGCGCAGCGTCCCGAGCGGCACGTAGGGATCCTGGGACAGGAACAGCGCGTCGCCGATCGGACGCGCGATCCGGCCGTGTGCGTACGGCCAGAGCCCGGCGAGGGAGCGCAGCAACGTCGTCTTGCCGCTGCCGGAAGCGCCGCGCACGAGCAGGGCCTCGCCGGGCGGGATGTCGATGTCGAGGCCGGTCACGAGGGGACGGCCGGACGGGGTCCGGACGTCGAGACCGCGCATGTCGAGTGTGTCGCCCTGCTCGGTCGCGACGAGGACGGGCAGCTTCGCCGCCTGCTCGGTGGCGTCGAGCAATCCGTTGAGCCGGATGGTGGTGGCCCGGAACGCGGCGAAGTCGTCGTAGGACTCGCGGAAGAAGGACAGCGATTCGTGGACCTGGCCGAAGGCGTTGCCGGTCTGCATCACGTCGCCGAGGGTGATCTGTCCGGCGAACAGTCGCGGCCCCTGGATGAGGAACGGGAAGATCACCGCGATCTGGTTGACGGTCAGGTTGAAGCCGTCGAACTTCAGGATCCGGAACACGATCCGCCACCAGTTGCGGATCACCGCGGCGAATCGGCTCAGCAGGCCACCCCGCTCGACACCCTCCCCACGGTAGAAGGCGATGTTCTCGCCGTACTCGCGGACGCGGACCAGGGCGTAGCGGTAGGTGGCGCCGAGCTTCTCGTTGAGGAAGTTCAGGCGGATCAGCGGCCGGCCGATCCAGAACGCCACCGCGGTGGTGACCAGCACGTAGAGATAGACCAGGAACACCATGGCACGGGGGATCTCGGTGCCGAAGACGGTGATCGGGCCCGACAGGTCCCACAGGATGCCGGTGAAGCTGACGATGGACAGCACCGCGGTGACCGCTCCCATCGACAGGATGCGGGTGGTGGTGACGAAATCGGTGACGTCGACCTGGATGCGCTGATCGGGGTTGTCCACGGGCGGATCGACGAACCGGTCCCGGTAGAACGCGCCGGTGTCGAGCCAGGTGTCGACGAGCCGGTTGTTCAGGTGGGTGCGCCAGTGGATGTCGAGGGTCTGGCCGAGCAGGTACGCGACGAGGCTGCGCGCCACGTGGATGGTGGCGAGCACGGCGAACACCCGCATGAACCGCCAGAACGCCGCCTCGTCGAGATTCTGGATCGCGGTGTAGAAGTCGTTGTACCAGTACGAGAACAGCACGTTGACCCGCACCGCGAAGACGGTGAACAGCAGAACCAGGGCCACGAGTCCGAGCGGGCCGAGGCCACGGCGGGGATCGAAGTAGGGCTGCGCGATGCGCCACCACTGCCGCCCCCAGTGGGTTGCCCGTGCGAGCAGCGCCACCACGACGACGAACACCACCGCTGTGATCACATACGCCTTCAGCGTCCACCAGGCGCTGTCGACGAGTACATTTCCCCACTCCATCGGTCGCCACTCCCGTCTGCCGCGCCATCGCGCGATCCATGCGGACGATTGTGGCCCCCGTTCCGGGTGCGCGACGCCGATTCGGCGGTCGACCACTGCGACGCGACCGACCGCGCGGTCCTCGCCACGAGTTTCGCTGCGGCTCCGGACCGTGCTGCTTCACCTCGGGCACGGCGGGTATCCGACGGTCATGGAAATTCTGGGAATTCTCATTCTGGTCGGAGTGGTCGTCTACGTGGTGGTCCAGCGTCGCCGGAGCGGGCCGCGGAGGTGAACGCCGCTCGGCAGGCGCGCCGCGGTCGAGGCCGATCGCCGCGTGTCCGTCGGCGGGGTGGTGCGAAACGCGGCCGGTCCTCGCCGCGAGCGGCGAGGACCGGCGGTCGGGGGGTGACGGTCAGCGGGTACCGGGCACGGCGCGGTGCGTCGTGGTCCGGCGGGTGAGGAGGTAGCCGAGGGCGATCATGCCCACCCCGAGAACGAAGTGCAGCCAGTCGTCGGCGGAGTTGACCGGCACGAAGTTGGCCGAGCTGTCCTTGTCGATGATCAGGCCGTAGAGCCACAGCACCAGGTAGATGATGCCGCCGCCGATGAGGTAGGACCGGGCGGCACCGACCGTGCGGGCCATCGCGACGCCCGCCACGCCGAAGAGCAGATGCACGATGTTGTGGAGGATCGAGACTTCGAAGATCCCGAGCAGGAGGGCCTCGGACTCGTGTCCGGCGAACGTCATGGTGTCGTAGTTGGTCGTGATTCCGGGAATGAACCCGAGAATGCCGACGAGGAGGAACACCACGCCGACAGCGAGGGCGGCTGTCTGCACCGGTGTCCGGGTCATAGTTCGTCCTGCGTGCTCGGCCATGGCCGGCTCCTTTCGTTCGAACACGTGACCGGAGCCGGATCGGCTGCGGCTGTCGGAGTGATACCTCCGGGCACACCGGCGAAACCTCGCTTTCGGGGTTCTTCCCGAATCGGCGGCGGGCCGTACCTCACCGGGTGGGCCCCCGCCCGGTCACGGCCCCGGGCGTGGGGGCCGACCGGTGGGGACGGGCCGGGCGACGAGGCGGGCCGCGATGTCGCGCAGCTTGACGTTCTCGTGCTGCGACTGCCGCACCAGCACGGCGAAGGCCTCCTCGGCGGTCAGTCCGCGAGCGGCCATGACGATCCCGACTGCGCGGTCGATCGTCGGACGCGACCGCAGGGCGCGACCGAGTTGCGCGATCTCCGCCCGGGCGCGGGCACCGCGTCGGGCCTGCCGCAGCGCGGTTTCCACAGCCGTCGTGAACACCTCCACCAGCGTCTCGTCCAGCGAGTCGAATCCGTGGTCGTGCTCGCTGTAGAGGTTGAACGAGCCGGCTGTCTCCTCGTCGATCCGCAGGGGGGCGGCCAGTGAGCTCGCCGTCCCGAACTGTTCCGCGCGCTCCGCGAATTCCGGCCAGCGTCGCCGCGTTTCCGCGCGGTCCGCGCGGACCACCCGGCCGCTCCGCGCCGCGTCGAGGCACGGCCCTGCCCCGGCGAGGAACTGCGCGTGGTCGAGTTCGTAGACCAGCGGATTGCTGCAGACCTCGGTCTCGAGCCGACCGTTCCGTACCACCGTCACCCCTGCGCTCCCGGCGTCGGGCACGATCTTCACGACGTTGCCGACGAGCCGCCGCAGGAGTTCGGGCAGCTCGTCGCCCTCGTCGAGCGAGTCGGACAGCCTCCGCAGCGCCACGGCGATCTCTCCGACTCGCCCACACAGAGGGTTGTTCCCGGCCATGTCCCCGTCCACGACTGCATCCTCGTCGGTCGTTGCACTCCCCAGCATGCACCCGGCCGGGCGGTCGGGGACCCGATCCGGGGGGTTCACTGGCCGAGGCGCTGCGCCAGATAGTCGACGAGACCGTCGAGCGTGCTCAGGTGCGCGTAGTCCGCCTCGGGGATGTCCACTCCGAGCGACGATCGCAGGCCGATCAGCACGTTCAGCCAGTCCATCGAGTCGAGGTCGACCTGTTGGCGCAGCGGCCGGTCCCCCGCCAGTTCGAGATCCTCGATCTCGGGGGCGACGTCGGCGATCGCGGCGACGACGGCGGCGCGGAGGTCGGCGGGTTCGCCGGTAGCGGTCTCGTCGGTGGTCACGATCTCACCTCACAGTCGTTCGGGGTGCTGGAGCAGTTCGGCGATCTCGGTCAGGAACAGGGCGCCGCGCCGGCCGTCGCTGACCCGATGGTCGGCGGCCAGGGTCGCGGTGACCGCCGATACGGGCCGCACGGTGTCGCCGTCGACCCACGGGCGCCGTGTCGGCTTGCCGAAACCGACCAGCGCGACCTGCGGCGGGTAGATCACCCCGTACACCGACTCCACGCTCTCCTCCCCGAGGTTGGTCACGGTGACGGTGGGGTCGGACATCTCCGAGCTGCGCAACGATCCGGCCCGGGCGCGCTTGACGAGGTCGGCGAGAGCCGCCATGAGTTCGGGCAGGGCGAGGTCGGCGACGTCGTGGATCGCCGGGGCGATCAGCCCACCCTGGCGCAGGGAGACCGCCACCCCCACGTGTGTGGCCGGGGCCGGGTGGAACTCGTCGTCGGTCCAGAATCCGCTCATCTCCGGACAGCGCCGGGTGGCCAGCGCGACCGCCTTGATCAGCAGCGCCGCAAGCAGGACGCGCTCGGTGACCGGCCGTTGCGCGTTGTAGTCGGTGAGCCAGTCGAGGGCGCGTGTGAGCGGAATCTGCTCCGAGAGGTAGTAGTGCGGGATCTCCCGCTTGGACCGTCCCATCGCGGATGCGACGGCGCGGCGCATCTCGGCGGCCTTGTCGACGGGGGTCTTCGCCGGAGCCGCGGCGGGCGGGGGCGCCGGGGCGGCGGATGCGACCGCGGTACGGGCGGCCGCCGCCCGATCGACGTCCTCGATCGTCACCGACTGCCAGGGCCCGGTGCCGGTCACGGTGTCGAGGTCGACGCCCAGCGCCCGGGCCTGCCGGCGGGCGGCCGGCGAGATCCGCCGCCGCGCGGCCGGCGCGGGCCGGGTGGCGGGGGCCGCACCGGCGGGCGCGGGAACGGGGGCCGCCACAGCCGGTGCGGGGACGGGTGTCGCAGCCGGGGCCTCGGACGCCGGGATCCCGTCGACGGGCGGAGCGTCCTCCCCGGGTTCGAGCATCGTGGCCATCGCCGCGCCGACCGGCAGGGTCACGCCCGGCTGCGCGAGCAGCCGGTGGACGACCCCGTCCCGCCAGATCTCGACCTCGACCTCCGCCTTCGCGGTGTCCACCGAGGCGATCACCTGGCCCCGCTCGACCGTGTCACCGGGTGCGACGCGCCATTCGGTCAGGGTGCCCTCGTCCATGTCGGCGCCGAGGGACGGCAGGGTGAACTCGAACACGTCGCCTCCTCAGTTCTCGCCCGTCAACGCCAGCACGGCGGCGACGATCTTCTCCGGTTGCGGGATCGCCGCCTGTTCCAGGTGCCGGGCGTAGGGCACCGGCACCTCTTCGCTGCACACCCGGGCCACGGGCGCGTCCAGGTCGTAGAACGCCTCCTCGACGATCCGGGTGGTCACTTCGGCGGCGAGGCCGACGCTGCGCCAGCCTTCGTCGACGACCACCACCCGATGGGTGCGGCGGACGGAGTCCACGACGGTGGCGGTGTCGAGCGGACGCAGCACCCGCAGGTCGACGACCTCGGCCTCGATGCCGCTGCCCGCGAGCGTTTCCGCGGCGGCGAGGGCCTTGCCGACGGTGCCACCGTAGGCGACGAGGGTCACGTCGCCGCCGGGCCGGAGCACCCGCGCGCGGTCGATGTCGACCGGTTCGTCGGGGTCGACGTCGGCGGTGGTGTTGTAGAGCAGGGCGTGCTCGAACACGACGACCGGGTCCGGATCCGCCAGGGCGGGGGCGAGCATTCCGCGGGCGTCCTGCACGGTTGCCGGGGCCAGGACCCGGATGCCGGGGATGTGTGCGTACCACGCCTCGAGGCTGTGCGAGTGCTGCGCGGCCAGTTGCCGTCCGGCCCCGGTGGCCATGCGGATCACGATCGGCACGGAGAACTGGCCGCCCGACATGTGGCGCAGCGCGGCGGCGGTGTTCACGATCTGATCGAGGGCGAGCAGGCTGAAGTTGACGGTCATGATCTCGACGACGGGGCGCATCCCGCCGAGGGCCGCCCCGATGCCCGCGCCGACGAACCCCAGTTCCGACAGTGGGGTGTCCCGGATGCGTTCGGGTCCGAACTCGTCGAGCAGGCCCTTGGTCACGGCGTACGTGCCGCCGTACCGCCCGATGTCCTCCCCCATCAGGAACACTCGCGGGTCGGTGCTGAGCGCGTCGTGCAGGGCGGCGCGCAGGGCTTCGCGATAGCTGAGTTTCACGGCGCCTCCCCGGCCGGTGTGGTCACATCGCGCAGGAGGTCGGACTCCGGCTCCCAGGTGCCGGCCTCGGCGAAGGCGACGGCGGCGTCGACCTCGGCCGTGGCCTGCGCGTCGAGGTGCAGGAACTGTTCCTCGGTCAGCAGATTCAGCGCCTTCAGCCGCGCCGAGAACGTGTGGATGGGGCCGCGTTCCTTCCAGCGTTCGACCTCGGCCTTGTCCCGGTAGAGTTCGGGATCGAACATCGAATGGGCGCGGAATCGGTAGGTCTGGAACTCGACGAACATCGGTCCGCCGGTGCTGCGGACGTGGGAGACCCCGGCCCGGGCCGTCTCGTGGACGGCGAGCACGTCCATCCCGTCCGTCCGGAGGGTGGGGACACCGAACGCGGCGGCCTTGGCGCACAGGTCGGTCTGCGATTCGGACCGGGCCAGGGCGGTGCCCATGGCGTACAGGTTGTTCTCGCAGCAGAACAGGACCGGCAGCTGCCACAGGGCCGCGAGGTTGAGCGCTTCGTGGAACGCGCCCTCGGCCATCGCTCCCTCGCCGAAGAAGCAGGCGGTGACCCTCGAGGCCGACTGCATCTTGTCGGCCAGCGCCAGGCCCACCGCCAGCGGCAGGCCGCCACCGACGATCGCGTTGCCGCCGTAGAAGCGGGTGGCGGCGTCGAACAGGTGCATCGAACCGCCGCGACCGCGGGAGCAGCCTTCCTGCTTGCCGAACATCTCGGCCATGATCGCGTTCATGGACAACCCGTGGATGAGGGCGTGCCCGTGTTCACGGTAGGTACCGACGACGGTGTCGCCGCGATCGAGTGCGTGCAGGGCCCCGACTGCCACGGCCTCCTCCCCCACGTACAGGTGCAGGAATCCGCGGATCTTGCCGGCGCCGTAGAGTTCGGCGGCCTTCTCCTCCATCCGCCGGATGCGCAGCATGTCGGCCAGCAGCCGGAGCGCGAACTCGCGGTCGTAGGGGAATCCGGCGGCGTGAGCGCCGATCCGGTCGCTGGTCATCCGGCCACCTCCGGGGTCTCGAGCGTCGAGGTGTCGCCTTCGGCGAGGCCGAGTTCGCGGGCTTTGAGCAACCGGCGCAGCGTCTTGCCGCTGCGGGTGTGCGGCAGCGAGTCGACGAAGGTGAGTTCCTTCGGGGCGACGGCCGCACCGAGCTTGACGCGGGCATGCCCGATCAGCTTGCGGCGCAACGCGTCGTCCGGTGCCACGCCGCGTTCGAGGACGACGAACGCCTTGACCTTCTCGCCGAGGATGTCGTCGGGCACACCGATCACGGCGGCTTCGAGGACGGCCGGGTGCTCGGCGAGCGCGCTCTCGACCTCGAACGGTCCGATGAGATGCCCGGCGGATTTGATGACGTCGTCGGCGCGGCCGACGAACCAGAAGTATCCGTCGGCGTCGCGGCGCGCGAGGTCCCCGGTGAGGTACAGATCGTCGGCGAAGCACTTGCGGTACCGCTGGTCCTGGTTCAGATAGCCGCGGAACATCGAGGGCCAGCCGGCCCGCAGCGCCAGTTCCCCTTCGGTGTCGGGCTCGGTGACCTCGTGCACGGTGCCGTCCTCGTCGCGGCGGACGATCCGGGCGTCGACCCCGGGCAGCGGACGGCCCATAGAGCCGGGCTTGATGTCGAACGCCGGTGTATTGGCGATCATGATGCCGCCGGTCTCGGTCTGCCACCAGTTGTCGTGGATGGGGAGTCCCAGCACCTCGGTACCCCACCACACGGCGTCCGGGGCCAGCGGCTCGCCGACACTGGCGACGAACCGCAGGTTCGGGAACCGGTAGCGCCTCGCGACCTCGGGTCCGGCGCGCATGAGCATCCGGACGGCGGTGGGGGCGGTGTACCAGACGCTGATCTGCTGGTCCTGCAGGATCCGGTACCACCGTTCGGCGTCGAACTCCGCCTCGTCGACGATCGAGGTGACGCCGTGCAGCAGCGGCGCGACGATGCCGTACGACGTGCCCGTCACCCACCCCGGATCGGCGGTACACCAGTAGATGTCGTCGGGGTGCAGGTCGAGGGCGTACCGGCCGGTGGCGTAGTGCGTCACGACGGCCCCGTGCACGTGCAGCGCCCCCTTCGGGGTGCCGGTGGTGCCGCTCGTGAAGTGCAGCAACGACGGGTCGTCGGCGGTCGTGGGGGTGAGGTCGGCGGCCGGTTCGGCGGCCTCGAGCAGTGCCCTCAGGTCGAGCGTGCCCGGCACGTCGGTGGGGGCGCCGCCGTCGCCGACGAGCAGCACGTGTTCGAGGGTCGGCACCCGGTCGCGCACCGCGGCGACGCGCCGGTGGTACAGCGCCTCCGTGGTCACCAAGACCTGCGCGGAGCCGAGTTCGAGGCGGGTGACCAGCGGTTCGGGACCGAAGGCCGAGAACAGCGGGGTGACGACCGTGCCGTTGCGCAGGGCGCCGAGGACAGCGATGTACAGCTCGGGGATCCGGTCGGCGAACACGAACAGCCGGTCGCCCTTGCCGATCCCGAGGTCGCGCAGGACGCGGGTGAAGCGGCGGACCCGGTCGGCGAGGTCGTGGTACGACAACTCCGTGACCTCGATGCGGCCGGTTGCGTCCCCCGGTGCGAGGAACCGGAGCGCCGGCCGGTCCCGCAGCGGGCCGTCGGCGTGCCGGTCGACCGCCGACCAGGCGATGTTGCATCCGCCGCCCGGCGGGCCCGGCATCTGCGCCGCCACCTGCTCCCACGTGAATCGAGCGCAGGTGGTCTCGTAGTCCGACAGGTTCGGCGGAACCCGCAGTTCGCCGGCCGTCTTGCGGATCACCGCGTCGCTGCTCGTCGTCACGGCCGCTCCCTCCGTTCGCGTCGAGCCGATCATGCGCCGCCCCGGACGACCGGCATAGGGGCATTGGTCCTCACGCCCCGCATCGTGGGCGTGCGGTGCCGGCGGTCGACCCGCCCGGGTCCGAGGGAGAAAGTCCTCCGGACGGTCGGATCGGGATGCTCCGTGCCGGGACGCCCGCCGAAGGTTCGGCGGTAGAGCTTCCGTTCGGCGCCGACTGCGGGATCGTTGCCCCGAGGGGCGCGGCCGGGCAGACTGACTGGCGACGTCTGTCGGTCCGCAGGGCATCCGAGGAGGCGATCGTGGAGTTGCACATCGTGGCGATCGACAAGCCCGACGACATGAACGTCGTCGTCGGGCAGGCCCACTTCGTCAAGACCGTCGAGGATCTGCACGAAGCACTGGCCGGGGTGAGTCCTCACCTGCGGTTCGGCGTGGCGTTCTGCGAGGCGTCCGGGCCTCGCCTCGTGCGCTTCTCCGGCAACGACGACCGGCTCGTCGAGTTGGCCCGGCGCAACGCCCTGGCGGTGGGCGCGGGTCACTCGTTCTTCGTGTTCGTCGAGGACGGGTACCCGGTGAACTTCCTGAACACGTTGAAGCAGGTACCGGAGGTCTGCGGCATCTTCTGCGCCACGGCCAACCCGGTCGAGATCATCGTCGCCGAGACCGATCTCGGTCGGGGCATCGCCGGGGTGATCGACGGAAACCCGCCCGTGGGCGTGGAGACGAGCGCCGATGTCGCCGACCGCAAGGCCCTGCTGCGGACGATCGGCTACAAGCTCTGACGGCGGGGACAAGGGCCGCGGCGCGCGGAGGGTCCGTTCGTCGCCGGCCCGGGCTCGACCAGGCGGCACGTGTGTGCGGTCTTCCGGCTGTCCGGCCTCCGGGCCCGCCCGGTCACGGGTTCATCGCCCCCGCCCGGTCACGGGTTCATCGCCCCCGCCCGGTCACGGGTTCATCGCCCCCGCCCGGCTCGCCGGTCCCCGCCGACCGCACCGGCAGCGTGCATCGCCGGCCGGTCCGGGTGGTCGTACCGCACGACGATGTCGGCGTCGGCGGCCGTCGCGGCGTCGTGCCCGAGCAGTGGCGGGATCGTCCAGCGGTCCTCGGCGGGCGTCAGCCGATCCAACGCGGCCTGCGACATCGCGAGGTGCACCGTGACGTCGAAGCCCAGTCCCCGACCGAGCAGCATGGGCCCGGCGATCGTCAGCACCTGACCGTCGGGAGCGTCGATCCGCCGCGCGCGTGCCGACCGGTCCTCCACCTCGTCCCACAGTTTCGGCAGCCACCGTCCGTTCTCCCGCAGGCCCCGGACCACTTCGCGGTCGAGCGCCCCGAAGTCGAACCAGTTCGCGCGGTAGCTCTCCTGGTCGGTGCGCCCGTGCTCGAACCGGAGCGAGGCCGGGCGCACGAAGTCGTGCAGCGACAGCACGGCCGCCGGCCGCCCCTCGACGCGCAGGCGGGCGGCCACCTGCTCGGCCAGATCCAGCGGTGCGGCCGCGTCGGCGGCGGAGATCGCGACACACACCCGTCCGTGGTGCCCGGCGGCGCGCTCGGCGATGGCGTCGGCAAGGACGGCCGGGCTGATGGGGGTGAACATCGTCATCAGCCCAGTTTCCGGCATCGCAGCGCCGCCGGCTCGGCAGAATCCTCGGCTTCGAAGCGGTGCGGTCACCCCGCCGGTCGGACGACGAGGTTGCCGACCTTGTGGCCGGAGTCCACTCGCGCGTGGGCCGAGACGATCTGCTCGAGTCCCCCGATGTCGTCGGTGACGGTGACGAGCCGGCCGGCGGCCGACAACTCCAGGAGGAACTCGAAGTCCTCGGTTCGCTCGGGCGCAGCGCCCGCCTTGACATCGGCACCGGGGCGCAGCGTCTCCCACAGGTTCGCCACCGCAAGCAGCAGAACGCCCCCGTCGGTCAGGAGCGTCCGGCCGGACGAGGGGGTGAGGTTGCCGACGGTGTCGAGTACGACGTCGAACCGGTCTGTCAGGTCGGACACCGGGGTGACCGTGTAGTCGACGACCGTGTCGGCGCCGAGTCCGGCGACGAGGCCGACGTTGGGCGTGCTGGTGACGGCCGTGACGGTGGCGCCGAAATGCTTGGCCAGCTGGACGGCGCTGGTTCCGACCGCACCCGACGCCCCGTTCACGAGCACCGAACCGCCGCGTCCCGCCGCGGCCTTGTCCCGCAGGAAGTGCAGCGCGGTGCTCCCGCCGAACAGCAGCGCCGCTGCATCGGTGTGACTGACCGCTGCCGGTTTGCGGACCACCCGCTCCGCCGCGACCGTGACGTACTCCGCGTGCGTCCCCATCGCGAGTCCGGTCATGCCGCACACCTCGTCGCCGCGGGAGTACCCGCCGACCTTCGCCCCGACCGACTCGACGACACCGGAGAAGGTGCTGCCCAGGATTTTTCGCCGGGGCCGGAACACACCGAACATCAGTCGGGCGAACGGTCCGTACCCGCTCGGGAAGCGAGCCGCGCGGATCCGCGAGTCCGCGGCCGTCACGGCCGCGGCGGCGACGCGGACAAGGATTTCCGCGTCCCTGGGGGTCGGGGTGGGCACCTCTGCGACGCGGACGACGTGCGGTGGCCCGTACCTGTCGACAACTGCAGCCTTCACAAGCCCTCCCTTACACATGTAAGTCTTGTCTGGCGACATTAGGCTTACGGCTGTAAGTCCGCAAGGGTCGCGAGGGAGACATGAACGAACGGCCGGCTCTGAGCCGCATCGGGATCATCGAAGCCGCGGTTCGCGTAGCCGACCGCGGCGGCCTCACCGCGGTGAGCATGCGTAACGTCGGGAAGGAGCTGGGTGTGGAGGCGATGTCGCTCTACCATCACATCGCCAACAAGGCCGAGCTGCTCGATGGGCTCGCGGATTGGATCTTCGCGGGAATCGTGCTGCCCGGACCGGGCGAACCGTGGCGGCAGGCGATGTTCCACCGGGCGACCTCGGCCCGGAACGTGCTCGCCCGGCATCCCTGGGCGCTCACCTTGATCGAGTCCCGCCGTTCGCCGGGTCCGTCGCTCCTGAGGCACCACGATGCCGTGCTCGGTTGCCTGCGCACGAACGGCTTCCCGGTGGCCCTGGCGTCCCACGCCTTCTCGGTCGTCGACGCATATGTGTACGGCTTCGTGCTCACCGAACTGAAACTGCCCTTTGCGGCGGCGGACGGCGCCGAGGAGTTCGCCTCGGAGCTCGACGTGCCGGCCGACACCTACCCTTACCTGGCCGAGCTGATCGGCGAACTGGTGATCGGGAAGGACTACTCGTTCGCGGACGAGTTCGGCTACGGACTGGGGCTGATCCTCGACGAGCTCGAGAACCGCCGCAGCCGGGTGGAGCACTGAGGGGCGCCCGGCGGGGACGAGGAACTGCGCAGGCGGCGGCGCGGAACGCGGTCGCCCGCGTCAGCCGCGGCGCGGGAAGTGGCGGATCAGCCCCTCCTGCACGACCGTGGCCACGAGTTCCCCCTCGAGGGTGAAGTAGCGGCCCGTCGCGAGCCCGCGCGAGCCCGCCGCGACCGGGGACTCGGTGGCGTACAACGTCCATTCGTCGAACCGGACCGGCCGGTGGAACCACATGGAGTGGTTGACGGTCGCGGCGACGATGCGGTCCAGCCCCCAGGACAACCCGTGGGTGGTGAGGATCGAATCGAGCACGGTGGTGTCGGAGCTGTAGGCCAGGGTGGCGGCGTGCAGGAGCGCGTCCTCGGGCAACGCGCCGTCGGCGCGCATCCACACCCGGTTGTGCGAGAGCCGTTCCCCGGTGCCCTTGAGGATCCACGCGGGGTCGTTGGCATAGCGCATGTCGATCGGTTTGAGGGCATTGACGAAGTGCGGCAGATGATCCTCGAAACCGGACAGGTGGTCCCCGAGCGGCGGCAGCACGTCCGGGTAGGGCACCTCCGGAACGCTCACCGCATGCTCGAGTCCCTTACCCCACCGCTGGAAGGCGACGAGCATGACGAACAGCTCCTGGCCGTTCTGGGACGCGGTGACCATGCGGTTCGCGAAGTCCCGGCCGTCGCGGTGCCGGGCCACCCGATACTCGATCGGCGCCTTGACGTCGCCACCGCGGATGAAGTGAGCGTTGAGCGCGTGCACCGGCCGGTCGCCGACGGTGCGGCCGGCCGCGATCAGTGCCTGGGCGACGAGCTGGCCCCCGAAGGTGCGGCTGCCCACCTGGGCCGGGTGCTCTCCGCGGTAGCGGTCCTCGTCGATCTGCGCGAGATCGAGCAGATCGACGAGGACCTCGAGATCGGTCGCGGTGCGACGGCTCAATGGGTGTCCTTCTCGCCGAGCCGGTGCACGTGGATCAGGTTGGTCGAGCCGGAGCGGCCGGGCGGGGACCCGGCCACGATGACGACGAGGTCGCCGCGCTGGTATCGGCCGAGGGAGAGCAGCGCCGCATCGACCTGCTGCACCATCACGTCGGTGGTGTCGACCGGTTCGACGGAGAACGTCTCGGTGCCCCAGGTCAGCGCCAGCTGGCTGCGGATGTGCGGCACCGGGGTGAACGCCAGCAGCGGCAGCCGGGTGTGCAGTCGCGCCAGGCGCCGTACCGTGTCGCCGGACTGGGTGAACGCCACCAGCGCCTTGGCTTCGAGCCGTTCGCCGATGTCCCGTGCCGCGTAGGAGATCACCCCGCGCTTGGTGCGTGGCACGTGGGTCAGCGCCGGCACCCGGGTGGGATCGGATTCCACGGCCGCGATGATGCGGGCCATCGTCCGCACCGTCTCGACCGGGTACTTGCCGACGGACGTCTCGCCGGAGAGCATCACCGCGTCCGCGCCGTCGAGCACCGCGTTGGCGACGTCGGAGGCCTCGGCGCGGGTCGGCCGGGAGTTCTCGATCATCGACTCGAGCATCTGGGTGGCCACGATGACGGGCTTGGCGTTCTCGCGGGCGATCTGGATCGCCCGCTTCTGCACCAGGGGCACCTCCTCGAGCGGCATCTCGACGCCGAGGTCACCACGGGCGACCATCACCGCATCGAACGCCAGCACGACCGCCTCGAGATTCTCGATGGCCTCGGGCTTCTCGAGCTTGGCGATCACCGGCACCCGGTGCCCGACCCGGTCCATCACCTCGTGCACGAGCTCGATGTCGGCCGGGGAACGCACGAACGACAGCGCGACGAAGTCCACGCCGAGCCGCATGGCGAACTCGAGGTCCTCGATGTCCTTCTCCGACAGCGCCGGCACCGAGATGTTCATCCCCGGCAGGGACACGCCCTTGTTGTTGCTGACCGGTCCCCCCTCGGTCACGCGGCAGACCACGTCCGGACCCTCGACGTGCTCGACGACCAGGCCGACCTTGCCGTCGTCGACGAGCAGGCGATCCCCCGGGCGCGCGTCGTCGGCGAGTTGCTCGTAGGTGGTCGAGACCCGGTCGTGCGTGCCCTCGACGTCGTCGACGGTGATCCGGACGATCTCACCGGTCTTCCACACCGTCGGGCCCTCGGCGAACCGGCCGAGGCGGATCTTCGGGCCCTGCAGGTCGGCGAGGATGCCGACGGCATGCCCGCTGGTATCGGAGGCCTCCCGCACGCGGCGGTAGTGAGCCTCGTGGTCGGCGTGGGTGCCGTGGCTGAAGTTGAGGCGGGCCACGTCCATCCCGGCGTCGACGAGTTCCCTCAGGACCTCGGGGTCTGCCGTGGCCGGGCCCATTGTGCAAACGATCTTGGTGCGTCGGGTCACGCGGTCGAGCCTAGTACCCCCGCGGCGACGGCGGAGCACGGCGGGCGATCCGCAGCCGGCGGGCCGGAGCAACGCCACGGAGACGGCGGTGGGCGACGAGCGGGCCGGGCGATAAAATCTGTGTCACATGAAAGAGATAATCGCACCGAGACGGCTCGCGACGGACGATCGACGTCCCCGCCGCCCCACCTGCAACTGTCTCCGGTACTGCAGGTTTCCTGTGGTGATCGGGTAGATTCCGGTCCACCGGAGACCGTGGCAGCGAGGACACCGAACGAGGGAACCTGGAATGGAGAAGACGAGGAAGGAGCCGGTGCCGCACCCCCGCCGCGGTGTCTACGGCATCTCGGTGGCATCCGAGCTGTCCGGGGTCGACCCGCAGTCCATGCGGCTGTACGAGCGTCGCGGACTGCTCAGCCCGGCGCGCACCCGGGGCGGCACCCGCCGCTACAGCGACGACGACGTGGCGCGCCTGCGACGCATCAGCGAGCTCCTGTCCGAGGGCATCAATCTGGCCGGCATCGCCCAGATCTTCCGGCTCGAGTCGCACCACGCCGAACTGGCGTCCCACACTGCCCGTCTCGAATCCCACAACGCGCGCCTCGAATCCCACAACGCGCGCCTCGAATCGGACAACGCCCGCCTCGAGGACGCCAACGCGCGCCTCGAGTCGGACAACGCGCGCCTGCGGGCGGCCACCGACGACAGCGCAGCCACCTCGTAACAGACGCACCGGTCGCCCGCCGGCGACCGGTGCGTAGTCGAGCAACCGGCAACCCGGCCGCCGCCCGCTCAACGGGCTTCGTTCGCGGCCTGCTGCTCGGTGCGTGCGCCCTCGTGCGTCAGGGTCCCGGAGGCGTTCTCGAGATGGGCCCGGACGAACCACTGGAACTTCTCGAGATCCCGCGTCTGCCCGATGAGCAGATCCTCGGTGATCGGATCGATCTCCCCGACCTCCGAGATCGCCTTGCGGCAGTCCCCGATCACGCCGTCGTACACCAGATCGAGCGCGGCGAGATGCGCCTGGGCGGTGTCCCGCCCGACCGAGTAGTCGTCCCACGAACGGTCCTTCTCGATCGCGCCCGCGGTTCCCTTCGGCGACGAACCGAGGGCCGCGATGCGCTCGGCGACGTCGTCGGCGAATCCCCGGACCGCTTCGACCTGCGGGTCGATCATCTCGTGCACGCCGATGAAGTTCGGTCCCACGACGTTCCAGTGCACGTGCTTGAGGGTGAGGTGCAGGTCGTTGTAGGCGCTGAGGCGATTCTGCAGCACTTCGGCCACCCGGACCCCTTCGCTGTCGCTCAGGCCGGGGACGGTGAACTTCGCCATCTTCGATTCCTCCTACAGGCTCGTGTGTAGTACCTCCGCAGGCCGGCTCGCCGGCCCGCCGGTCGGCACGTGGGTGCCGGCTAACCCACAGTCGGGCTACCCCGTTCCCCGGGTGCCGAAACCGCCGGGCGACCGGCGCATGCACGTCGCCGCGCGCGGGACCGCGTCTGCTCGCGGGCACGCCGACCCGATCGGAGTGCACGCAGCGTTTGACAAAATCTTTGTTCTGCGAGACAGATTATCTATCGAGTGCGAGCGGAGGCGGGACGACGCGGGATCTCGGGCGCCTCGAAGTGCCTCCCTGCTCCGCCGCGAGTGATAGACAAAAACTACTTGTCATAAGTACGAGTTCGACGGCACTCGCCGGAGCGACCGGCCCCGGTGTCGAGCAAGGAGGCGCGACGCGATGACCGCAGCGGACCTGGTGGTGGTGGCCAATCGGCTCCCGGTCGACTACGACCCTTCGGCCGACGACGGACGAGGCGGGTGGCGCCGCAGCCCGGGGGGACTCGTCACCGCCCTGGAACCGGTGCTGCGCGCCGCCGACGGCGCATGGGTGGGCTGGCCCGGCGCCGCCGACGTCGCGTTCGAGCCTTTCACCGAGGACGGCATCACGATGCACCCCGTCTCGCTCACCGAAGGCGAGGTGGCCGACTACTACGAGGGCTTCTCCAACGCGACACTGTGGCCGCTGTACCACGACGCGATCGTCGCACCCGTCTACGACCGGACGTGGTGGCGGACCTACGTCGCGGTCAACCGCCGCTTCGCGGCGGCGGCGGCCGAGGCGGCCGCCCCGGGCGCCACCGTGTGGGTGCACGACTACCAGCTGCAGCTGGTGCCGAAGATGCTGCGCGAGTTGCGGCCCGACCTGAGGATCGGATTCTTCCTGCACATTCCCTTCCCGCCTACGGAGCTGTTCCTCCAGCTGCCGTGGCGCACCGCCGTCGTGGAGGGCCTGCTCGGCGCCGACCTGGTGGGGTTCCACCTGCCCGGCGGCGCCCGCAACTTCCTGTTCCTGGCGCAGCGCCTGCTCGGGCTGCACACCAACGCGCACTCCGACCTGGACTCGTGTGTGGGCAGCGTCGACGTCGGTGACCGGCGCGTGCAGGTCGGCGCCTTCCCCATCTCGATCGACTCGGCCCATTTCGCCGAACGCGTGCAGTCCCCGCACATCCGTGAGCGGGCCGCGCAGGTCCGCGAGGAACTCGGCAACCCCGAGACCCTTCTGCTCGGCGTGGACCGCCTCGACTACACCAAGGGCATCGACATCCGGCTCGAGGCACTGCACGAGCTGCTCGACGAGGGCACCCTCGACCCCGAGAAGGTCGCCATGGTGCAGCTGGCCACCCCGAGCCGCGAGCGCGTGTCCGCCTACGCGCAGCTGCGCGAGGACATCGAACGCAAGGTGGGTCACCTCAACGGCGAGTACGGACAGCTGGGCCGGCCGGTGGTGCACTATCTGCACCGGCCCGTGGACCGGGACGAGCTCATGGCCCTGTACAGCGCCGCGGACGTCATGCTCGTCACGCCTCTGCGCGACGGCATGAACCTCGTCGCCAAGGAGTACATCGCGTGCCGGGCCGACGGCACGGGAGCCCTCGTCCTGAGTGAATTCACCGGGGCGGCAAGCGAACTGCGCCGCGCCCACCTGGTCAATCCACACGACCTCGACGCCGTCAAACGTGCCATCGTCGTCGCCGCCACCGAGGATCCGGCCACCGCGGCCCGCCGGATGCAGTCGCTGCGCACCCAGGTGCTCCATCACGACGTCGACCGGTGGGCCAACGCCTTTCTCACGGACCTGCGCGCCAGCGGGACCGGTCCCACCGCGGCGGCGAGCGCCTGAATCGGGCTCGGTGCGGCCGGATCACGTTTAGCGATCCGTCCGGGCGGCGATTCCTCCCGTGACCGTGACCCTGCGTCGGGAGGAGACCGCCGATGACCGGCCCCGTAGTTCAGAGCCCCTCCCCGCCTCGTGCCCGGCGGGCCTCCGCGGCCGACACCGCCCGGTTCGCCGCCGAGGTCGGCCTGCCGTTCGTCGCCGCGGGCGCCATCGCACGCCGTCGCAGGGTGATGGGTCTGCTCGAGCGGACACAGGCCGACGCGCGCATCGTCGCCACCGTCGCGCGCCTGCGCGACCGCTACGGGGACGCTCCCCTCACCCTCGCCCTGCCCGGGCGGACCCTCGCGGTGGTGCTCTCCCCCCAGGACGTCGATGCCGTGCTGCGCACCGACGCCGGGTCCTACACCGCCGCGACGGTCGAGAAGCGCGCTGCCCTCGGTCCGTTCCAGCCGCACGGCGTGCTCGTCTCGCGCACCCCGCTGCGGGAGAGGCGCCGTGCCGTCAACGAGGCGGCGCTCGACACCGATCGGGACCTGCACCGGCTCGCCACACCGATGCTGCACACCATCGAGGAGGAGGCGAACGGGCTGCTGCGCCGCGCCCGCGCGGAGGGCGGCCTCAGCGCCGCCGAGTTCACCCGGTGCTGGTGGCGACTGGTGCGCAGGCTCGTCCTCGGCGATGCGGCGCGCGACGACGACACCCTCACCGATCAGCTGTGGCGGTTGCGGTCCGACGGCAACTGGGCCTACGCCCATCCGGTGCGCCATCGGCTGCGCGACCGGTTCACCGAGCGGCTGCACGGTTACGTCGAGCGGGCTCCCGTCGGAACCCTCGCCGGCGCGCTCGGAGAGATCGCCGAACCGGCCGCGGTCGATCCGCAGGGGCAGATTCCGCACTGGCTGTTCGCCTTCGACGCCGCAGGCATGGTCACCGCTCGCACCCTCGCAGTACTCGCCACCCATCCCGAACAACGGGCGCGGGCCCGCAGCGACATCGCCGCCGCCGGCCTCGGGACCCCCGCACCGCTCGAATACCTGCGTGGGTGCGTCCTCGACACGACGCGGCTGTGGCCGACCACCCCTGCGATCCTGCGGGATTCGACGGCCGACACGACGTGGAGCGACGAGCGCGGCAGCTACCCGATCCCGTCCGGGACCGGGTTCGTCGTGCTGGCGCCGGCCTTCCACCGCGATCGCGAGACGCTGCCGTTCGCGGACCGGTTCGCGCCGGAGATCTGGCTCGACGGCCGGGCGGACCGGTATCCCGCGCTCGTGCCGTTCAGTGTCGGCCCGGCCGGGTGCCCGGGTCGCAATCTCGTCCTGTTCGTCACGAGTACCCTGCTCGCGCACCTGCTCGCCGGCGCCGAATTCACGCTGACCTCCCGGCTGAAGCCGGATCCGGCACGACCGCTGCCGGCCACCCTGAACAACTTCGGACTGCAGTTCGCCGTCCGCTCACCGGCGGGGTGACGCCGCGGATCGACGTCCAGGACCCATCGACGTCCAGGACCTCCGGCTTCGGGGTTGCCTCGACCCGGGAAGCCGGAACCCGCGACGGGTGTGCGCACCGGCAACGGGGCGGTGCGGCTCGGCCGCACCGCCCCGTTCCGGTTCCCCGATCAGTCGTCGGTGGCGTTCTCGGCGATCTCCGGGGCGTTCTCCCGGGTCGCCATGCCGCCGTCCTTGCCCTCGTCCACCGGGCCGGGCCGGCCGCCCTTGGGTCCGTCGTCCTCGTCCCTCGACTTCTTCGCCGTCACGACCTCCTCCTTCCGGGTTGCGCTCACGAACCGGGACGATCGACGTCGCCGCGCCAGCCGCCGTCGGCGACGCCCCGCTTCTCGATGAACTCCTTGAAGCGCTGCATGTCGCCCTTGATGCGCAGGTCGAGCAGCCCGAGTTTGTCGGCGACGTTCTCCATCACGCCGTCGGGGTCGACATCCATCTGAGCGGTGACCCGCGTGGTGGACTCGTCGAGCCGGTGGAAGGTGATCACGCCGGCATGGTCCGGACCGGCGTCGGATTTCCATGCGACCCGCTCGTCGGGATGCTGCTCGGTGATCGTCGCGTCGAACTCCCTGGTGCCACCGGCCACCGTGACGACCCAGTGGGTGTGGGTGTCGTCGATCTGGCGGACCTGCTCGACGCCCTCCATGAAGCGGGGAAACGCCTCGAACTGCGTCCACTGGTCGTAGGCCGTACGGATCGGGACGTGGACGTCGACCGATTCGATGATCGTGCTCATGACGTTCCTTCCTGCCGCGACCGGCACGGTCGCTCACCCGTGCGGCTTACCCCGGCCGGCGGGGCGGAAAACGCGGGAAGCCCAGGTGCAGCGAGCCGGGACGGACCGGCGCCGGCAGCTCCGACTCCCCCGTCAGGAAAGTGTCCACCCCGTGCGCCGCCGCACGCCCCTCGGCGATCGCCCACACCACGAGTGACGCCCCCCGGTGCGCGTCGCCGCACACGAACACCCCCGGGGTGGCGGTCTGCCAGTGGTCGTCGCAGCCGAGCGTGCCTCGCCCGCCGGGGACCAGGCCGAAGGCCTCGAGGAGCGGTCCGCGCTGCACCCCTTCGAAGCCGACCGCGAGCAGCGCGAGGTCGCAGGGGATGGCGAAGGTGTTCCCGCGGGGGGCGCGGCGCGCGTCCACCTCCGCCAGTTCGAGCGTCCGCACCCGCCCACCGGACCCGGCGAAGTGCTGCACCGTCACCTCGAACCGCCGGGTCCCGCCCTCCTCGTGCGCGGGTGCCGTCCGCAGCACCCACGGCACGAGTGGCCACGGGGTGACGTCCTCGTCGCGCCGGCCGGGCGGGCGGGGCCGGTAGTCGAGCTGGGTGACGGACCGCGCGCCCTGCCGCAGCGCGGTGCCGAAGCAGTCCGTACCGGTGTCCCCGCCACCGACGATCACCACGTGCCGCCCGGCGGCGCTGATCGGGGTGGGTCCGTCGCCCGCGCACTCGTGGTTGGCGGCGACGAGGAACTCCATCGCGGGATGCACCCCGTCGAGTCCGCGCCCCGGGACGGGCAGGTCGCGGGCGCGTCCGGCCCCGACCGCGAGGACCACGGCGTCGAATTCGGCCCGCAGAGCGGCGACATCCGGATCGACCCCCGCCTCGGTGCCGGTGCGGAACACCGTGCCCTCGGCGCGCATCTGCGCGAGACGCCGGTCGACGAGCGCCTTGTCCATCTTGAACGCCGGGATGCCGTACCGCAGCAGGCCGCCGAGCCGGTCGGCACGTTCGAGGACGGTCACGGCGTGTCCGGCGCGGGTGAGTTGCTGGGCCGCGGCGAGACCCGCCGGGCCGGAGCCGACGACGGCGACGGATCTGCCGGTGCGGCGGACCGGGGGGCGGGGCGGCACGCGGCCGTCGGCCCACGCCCGGTCTGCGATCGCCCGTTCGATCCGTTCGACCGTCACGCCGGCGGCGTGGTCGTCCCGGGCCAGCACGCAGGCGGATTCACACGGGGCCGGGCACAACCGGCCGGTGAACTCGGGGAAGTTGTCGGTGGCGTGCAGTCGGTCGGCGGCCTCGGCCCACCGGTCGCGGCGCACCAGGTCGTTCCATTCGGGGATCAGGTTGCCGAGCGGGCAGCCCGTTCCGGCGCTGTGGCAGAACGGGAGTCCGCAGTCCATGCAGCGGGCGGCCTGTTCCCGGATCGTGCGGAGCTCCTCGTCGGGGGACTGCGCGCGGTGCACCTCTGCCCAGTCGCGGACGCGTTCGGCGGCGGGCCGGCGCGGCGGCTCGCAGCGGTCGTAACGCAGGAATCCGCGGGGGTCAGGCACCGTCGGCTCCGACCGGGGTGGGCCGTTCGTGGGCGGTCGCGCGGAGCCGGATCAGATCCTCGGGCACCACCGCGGTGAAGCGCCCCGCGTTGCCGGCCCAGTCGGCGAGCAGTTCCCCGGCGACTGCCGATCCGGTGCGTGCGCGGTAGCGGGCGATCAGATCCCGCACCTGCGCGAGCTCGGCGGGGTCGACCGGTTGCAGTTGCACCGAGTCGGTGTTGACGAGGCCGGGCTCGAGGTCGAGGACGTAGGCCAGACCCCCGGTCATACCGGCGGCCAGATTGCGGCCGGTGGGTCCGAGGATCACCACGCGGCCGCCCGTCATGTACTCGCAGGCATGGTCGCCGGTGCCCTCGCACACGGCGTCGGCGCCGGAATTGCGCACGGCGAAGCGCTCCCCCACCCGACCGTGCAGGAACAACTCGCCGGAGGTCGCCCCGTACAGGACGGTGTTGCCGGCGACGATCTGCTCGTGCGGGTCGAACGGCGCGGCCGCGTCGGGGCGCACCACCACGCGCCCGCCGGACAGACCCTTGGCGACATAGTCGTTGGCGTCGCCGGTGACGGTAACGGTGATCCCGGTGGGCAGGAAGGCGCCGAGGGACTGTCCGGCGCTGCCGTGCAGGTCGATCCGCACGGTGTCCTCGGGCAGACCCGCGGGGCACCGTCGGCCGGCGGTCCAGCCGAGCAGGGTGCCGACGGCGCGGTCCCGGTTGGTGACGACCCCGGTCAGCTGCACGGGCCGGCCGTGGTCGAGGGCGGGGCCGGCGCGGGCGATCAGGTCCCGGTCCAACGGCGCGTCGGGGGGTCCGGCGGCCGGGCGGGTGCGGCGGCGCTGCGGGGGCGCGCCGAGGGCGTCGGCGGGCGGGGTGAACAGCGGCGCGAGATCGAGCCCGCGGCGACGCCAGTGCGCGAGCGCCGCGTCGGGTTCGAGCAGGTCGACCCGGCCGACGGCGTCGTCGAGGCGGGCCAGGCCCAGCGCCGCGAGCCGCCGGCGCACGTCCGCGGCGACGAACCGGAAGAACTGTTCCACGAATTCTGCTCTGCCCGTGAACTTCTCCCGGAGTCGGGGATTCTGGGTGGCGATCCCGACGGGGCATGTGTCGAGATGACACACCCGCATGAGGATGCAGCCGAGGACCACCAGGGGCGCCGTGGCGAACCCGAACTCCTCGGCGCCGAGCAGCGCCGCGATCAGCACGTCCCGACCGGTGCGCAGACCGCCGTCGCACTGCACGGTGATGCGGTCGCGAAGGCCGCTCAGCACGAGGGTCTGCTGGGTTTCGGCGAGCCCGATCTCCCACGGGGTGCCGGCGTGCTGCAGGGCGGTGAGCAGTGCGGCGCCGGTGCCACCGTCGTGGCCGGAGATCAGGACCACGTCGGCATGGGCCTTGGCGACACCGGCGGCGACGATCCCGACGCCGACACCGCTGACCAGTTTGACGTGGATGCGGGCCCGCGGGTTGGCGCACCGCAGGTCGTGGACGAGTTCGGCGAGGTCCTCGATGGAGTAGATGTCGTGGTGCGGCGGTGGGGAGATCAGGCCGACGCCCGCCGTGGCGTGCCGGGTGCGGGCGATCCACGGATACACCTTGTGACCGGGAAGCTGGCCACCTTCACCGGGTTTCGCTCCCTGAGCCATCTTGATCTGCAGGTCGGTCGCGTCGGCGAGGTAGTCGGCGGTGACGCCGAAGCGGCCGCTGGCGACCTGTTTGACGGCACTGCGCCGCAGCGGGTCGCCGAGCCGGTCGCGCTCCTCCCCGCCCTCCCCCGAGTTCGAGCGGCCGCCGAGCCGGTTCATCGCGACGGCGAGGGCCTCGTGTGCCTCCCCGGAGATCGACCCGTAGCTCATGGCCCCGGTGGCGAAGCGGCGCACGATCTCCGCCTCCGGCTCGACCTCGTCGAGCGGGATCGGCTCCGCGGCGACGGTGCGCAGCAGCCCGCGCAGCGTGGCGCCCGCGGCGGCGAGACGGTCGACCTCGGCGCAGTAGCGTGCGTAGACGTCCGCGCGTCCCGTGCGGGTCGCGTGCTGCAGCAGGAACACCGTCTCGGGGGTGAACAGATGGGGTTCGCCGTCGCGCCGGTACCGGTACACGCCGCCGCTGTCGAGAAGGGTGTCGGCACAACGGTTCCCGAAGGCATGCCGATGCCGGCGACGGGCGTCGCGGGCCAGGTCGGCGAGCCCGGCGCCGCCCAGTCGGGAGACGGTACCGGGCAGGTACTCGTCGACGACCTCCCGGGCGAGGCCGACGGCCTCGAACGTCTGCGCCGCCGTGTACGAGGCGAGGGTCGAGATGCCGAGTTTGGCCATCACTTTGCGGACACCGGTGACGAGGGCGCGACGGTAGTTCGCCGCGGCCGCCGCCGGGTCCGTGCCGGGAATGCGCCCGGCGGCCGCGAGGGAGCGCACGGTGCCGAAGGCGACGTACGGGCAGACCGCCGCGGCGCCGAACCCGACCAGCGCGGCCACATGGTGGACCTCGCGGGCGTCGCCGGATTCGGCGAGGAGCGCGACGCGGGTGCGCCGCCGGGTGCGGACGAGGTGGTGGTGCACGGCGGCGACGGCGAGCAGCGACGGGATCGGGACGCGGTCCGGACCGCACCCGCGGTCGGTGACGATCAGGATGCCGCGACCGTCGTCGAGGGCGGCGTCGGCGGCGCGGCGCAGGGCCGCGAGTCCCGCCGCGAGGGCCTCGCCGGGGTCGCCACCGACCGCGAAGTGCGCGGGCAGCGCCCGTGCGGCGAGGGCCGGACGCGGGCCGCCCGGGCCGAGTGCCGCGACGGCGGCGAGGTCGTCGGAGTCGAGCACCGGACCGGGAAGCACCAGTTGCCGGCACGACTTCGCGGAGGCGTCGAACAGGTTGCCCTCCGGGCCGGCGACGCGCCGCATCGAGGTGACGACCCGTTCGCGGATGGCGTCCAACGGCGGGTTGGTGACCTGGGCGAACAGCTCGACGACGTAGTCGTAGAGCAGCCGGGGGCGCGGCGACAGTACCGCGGGGGCGATGTCGGCGCCCATCGATCCGAGCGGTTCCGCACCGGTCGCGGCCATCGGTTCGAGCAGCACCTCGAGGTCCTCGCGGGTGTAGCCGAACAGCCGGTGGTCCCGATCCGGCTCGTGGTCCGCGGCGGGGTGCCCGGCCGGACGGGGCAGATCCGCCAGGTCGATCTGACCCTCGCGCAGCCACCGGTCGTAGGGGTGGGCGGCGGCGAGGGTGTCGAGCAGTTCGTCGGGCGGGACGATGCGCCCGGTGGCGGTGTCGACGAGGAGCATCCGGCCCGGCTCGAGCCGGCCCTTGTGCACGATGTGTTCCGGTGGCACGTCGAGCATTCCGGTCTCGCTGCCGAACAGGACCCGGTCGTCGGCGGTGCGGCACCAGCGGCCCGGCCGCAACCCGTTGCGGTCGAGCACGGCCCCGAACCACCGTCCGTCGGTGAAGGGCAGGCACGCCGGTCCGTCCCACGGTTCGAGCAGCGCGGCGTGGAAGCGGTGGAAGGCGCGGCGCCGGGGATCGAGTCCGGGCGCGTTCTCCCAGGCGGGCGGGACGAGCATGGTCACCGCGTGCGACAGCGAACGCCCGGCGAGATGGAGCAGTTCGAGGACCTCGTCGAGGGTCGCGGAGTCGGACATGTCGGGGGTGCAGAGCGGAAACAGGCGGGTCAGGTCGCCGGGCAGCAGCCCGGTGCGCAGGAGCCCCTCCCGCGCGTGCATCCGGTTCCGGTTGCCGCGGATGGTGTTGATCTCGCCGTTGTGGGCGCTGTACCGGAACGGCTGCGCGAGCCGCCAGGACGGAAAGGTGTTGGTGGAGAAGCGGCTGTGCACGAGTGCGATCGCGCTGGCGCAACGCCGGTCCCGCAGGTCGGGGTAGAACCCCGGCAGTTGCTGTGCGGTGAGCATGCCCTTGTAGACGACGGTGCGGGCGGACAGCGACGGAAAGTAGACGTCGCCGGTGTGCTCGGCGCGGCGCCGCAGCGGATACACCCGCCGGTCGAGGTCCAGGCCCGCGGGGCGGGCACCGTCCGCGCCTGCGGCGGCGACGAACAGCTGGCTGACGTGGGGGCGGCAGGCCTCGGCGGTGCGCCCGAGGCCGGCCGGGTCGACGGGAACCTCGCGCCAGCCGAGGATCTCGAGGTCCTCCTCGGCGGCGAGCGTGTGGATCCGTTCGCGGGCCGCTGCCCGGGCGCGTGGGTCGCGGGGCAGAAAGCACAGGCCGGTGGCGTAGCACCCGGGCGGCGGCAGCTCGACGCCGGCGACGGCATCGAAGAGGGCGGTGGGGAGGGCCAGGGTGATACCGGCGCCGTCCCCGCTGGCGGGTTCCCGGCCGCTGGCGCCGCGGTGGCCGAGGTTGCGCAGCGCGGTGAGCGCGTCGGTGACGGTCCGGTGTGTGCTGCGGCCGCGCAGGTCGACGACCGCGCCCACGCCACAGGAATCCGATTCGCGGGCGGGGTCGTAGAGTCCGCGGGCCTCGGGCATCCCGGAATGCCGCACCGGTCCACCTCCACGTCGCCGGTGTGGGGCGACGTCACGCGTCGTCGGATGAGCGGCCCCGACGGGGTCGCCACGACGGGCGTGCGCTGTGCGGTGTGGGTGGCCGGACCAGGTCCGCCCGACGGTCGAACCGGGGATCGGTCCCGGTGGCGGTCAGTCTACGCGCGCGACGGCCGGCCGCGCGAGGTGCGCGACCGGCCGCCGGGCGGGTGGGTCAGGGCCGCAGCGGGCGGCCGTCGGAGTCGCGGACGCTGCCGGTGAGCATCATGATCCCGTCGATGACGGACCACACCCAGATCACCGGCATGATCACGAAACCGATCAGGACGATCGCCAGCAGGCCGCCGATCCACAGCCCCAGCAGCTGGATGAGGCCGACGGCGGTGCTCCCGAGGTAGAGCCGTCCGACGCCGCAGATCCCGACGAAGGGCAGCAGCAGTTGCAGCAGACCCGCGGTGGTCTTCGACTTGTCGGAGTACGGTTCGCCGGTCGCCGGATCCCGCCCGTACGGGGCGGAGGGATCGCCGTAGGCACCGTAACCGGTGGGCCCGTAACCGGAGGATCCGTAGCCCGGTGCGGAGGCCGGCGGGTACTGCGGCGCGCCCTGGAACTGCGGGTCGGGTGTGCCGTAGACGGGTCCGGTGCCGCCGTACCGGCCGCCGGTCTGTGCCTCGGAGTCGTGCGCGGTGCCGTACTGCCCTTCGCTCGACGGCGGCGGATAGCTCGGCGTGGTGCCCCAGCCCGGACCGTTGCCCATGCCCGCATAGGTGTTCCAGCCCGGTCCCGCCGTACCCCAGGTGGGCGCGGTCGACTCGGTGGTGGGCGGCGGAACGGACAGCGACGCCTGGGCGGTCGGATCGTAGTCGGCGGTGCCACCGAACGCGGGCAGTTCCTCGGTGGAGGCCGGCTCGCCGTCGCGTGGTGCGGCGCTCGCGCCGGCTTCGGACGTCTCCTCGGCGGCGGCCTGTTTGCGCAGGTCCGGCCCCGTGGAGGTCTCGTCCTTCTTCCGCAGATCCGGGCCCGTGGGCTCCGGGGACCCCGCGTCGGATGTGGGACCCGGGGATCCCGGGTCGGATGTGGTCACGACTTGTCCCCTTCGTTCTCGCTGCGCGTACCTGACTCGACCTTACCGCCGGGCTCGGCCGGCACCACCGACCCGGACGCGCCGTCGCGGTGCCCGTCGTCGGTCTCGGTTGCGCCACCGGCCGCGGCGGCCTCGTCTGCGCCACCCGGACGGCGGGATTTCAGTTCCTCCGGCGCTTCCCGGCCCTTGCGCGCGACGACGACGTAGGCGACGGCGAGGACGAACACGATGGCGGACGTGAAGGAATTGATCCGGATCCCGGCGATCTCGGTGGCCGGATCGGACCGCATGAGTTCGACGAAGAAGCGGCCCGCGCTGTATCCGGCCACGTAGAGAGCGAACAGTCGGCCGTGTCCGATGCGGAATCGCCGGTCGACGAATACGAGCAGCAGCACGACGAGCAGATTCCACACCAGCTCGTACAGGAACGTCGGGTGCACCACCGCCGCGACCTGCCCGGTGGAGATTCCGTCGATGAGGTCCGGGCTCGTCTGTCCTGCGTCGTTGCGGCGTTCGTAGATCTCGAGGCCCCACGGCACGGTCGTCTCCCGACCGTAGAGTTCCTGGTTGAACCAGTTGCCGAGCCGGCCGATGGCCTGGGCCAGCAGGATCGCCGGGGCCAGCGCGTCACCGAAGGCGGGCAGGGGGACGCCGCGGCGACGGCACCCGATCCAGGCGCCCACCCCGCCGAGGGCGACCGCCCCCCAGATGCCCAGCCCGCCCTGCCAGATCTTCAGCGCGTCGACCGGGTCGGCGCCCGCACCGAAGTACTTCTGCCAGTCGGTGGCGACGTGGTACAGGCGGCCACCGATCAGACCGAACGGCACCGCCCACACCGCGACGTCGAGCACGGTGCCCGGTTCGCCGCCGCGGGCGACCCAGCGGCGGTCGCCCCAGAAGATCGCGACGACGATCCCGACGATGATGCACAGGGCGTAGGCCCGCAGCGCGATCGGCCCGAGGTACCACACCCCCTGCGGCGGACTGGGCAGATACGCCAGGACGGTGGCGGCGGGTACGGCGGTGGAGGTCACGTGGCCACGCTAGCCGAGCGCACGCCCTCCGCGAGTTCCGTGGTGAGCGCGCGCAACGCGTCGGCGCCCTGCGCCACGGCGGCCACCAGCGCCGAGCCGACGATCACCGCGTCGGCGTAGGCGGCGATCTGGGCGGCCTGGTCCCGCGACCGCACGCCCAGGCCGACACCCACGGGAATCTGCGAGTGCTCGCGCACGCGGGCGACGAGTTCGGGCGCCATGTCCGAGACGGCGTCGCGGGCGCCGGTCACGCCCATCGTGGAGGTGGCGTAGACGAATCCGCGGCAGGAGTCGACGGTCGTGGCGAGACGCTCGGCGGTCGAGGACGGGGCGACGAGGAAGATGCGGTCGAGCCCGTGCCGGTCCGCCGCCGCCATCCACCGCTCGGCCTCGTCGGGAATGAGGTCCGGGGTGATGATGCCCAGTCCTCCGGCGGCGGCGAGGTCGCGGGCGAACTCGTCGATCCCGTACTTGAGGACGATGTTCCAGTAGGTCATCACGACGGCGTGGCCCCCGGCGGCGGCGACGGCCTCGACGACGCGGAACACGTCCCGCACCCGGAAACCCGCCGTGAGTGCCCCGTCGGCGGCGGCCTGGATGGTGGGGCCGTCCATCACCGGGTCGCTGTAGGGGATGCCGACCTCGACGATGTCGCACCCGGCCTGCACGAGCGTTTCGAACGCCTCGATCGAGCGCGGCAGGTCGGGGTACCCGGCGGGGAGATAGCCGACGAGCGCGGCCCGGTTCTCGGCCTTGCATCGGGCGAAGACCTCGCCGAGGCGGGACTGCGGCTGCTGGGCGCTCACTGCGCGGATCCTTCCGTCGTGTCGGGGGTGGCCGGGTCGGCGGGAAGGAGCCCGAACCACCGCGCGGCGGTGTCGACGTCCTTGTCGCCGCGGCCGGACAGATTGACCAGCACGACCGCGCCGGGGCCGAGTTCGCGACCCAGTTCCAGGGCCCCGGCGACGGCGTGCGCCGACTCGATGGCGGGGATGATGCCCTCGGTGCGCGAGAGCAGCGAGAACGCGTCCATGGCCTCGGTGTCGGTGACGGGCCGGTAGTCGGCGCGGCCGATGTCCTTGAGGTAGGAGTGCTCGGGTCCGACGCCGGGGTAGTCCAGGCCGGCGGAGATCGAATGGGACTCGACGGTCTGCCCGTCCTCGTCCTGCAGCAGGTAGGAGTAGGCGCCGTGCAGCGCGCCGGGCGTGCCGCCGGTGATGGTGGCGGCGTGCCGCCCGGTTTCCACGCCGTCGCCGCCGGCCTCGAAGCCGACCAGGCGGACGCCGGGGTCGTCGAGGAAGGCATGGAAGATGCCGATGGCGTTGGACCCGCCGCCGACGCAGGCGGTGACGGCATCGGGCAACCGTCCGGTGAGCGCCTGCACCTGCGCGCGCGCCTCCAGGCCGATGATCCGCTGGAAGTCGCGCACCATCATCGGGAACGGGTGCGGGCCGGCGGCGGTGCCGAAGCAGTAGTACGTGTTGTGGGCGTTGGTGACCCAGTCGCGCATCGCCTCGTTGATCGCGTCCTTGAGGGTGCGCGAGCCGCTGGTGGCGGCGACGACCTCGGCGCCGAGCAGGCGCATCCGGGCGACGTTGAGGGCCTGCCGTTCGGTGTCGACCTCGCCCATGTAGACGACACAGTCGAGGCCGAGCAGCGCGCAGGCGGTGGCGGTGGCGACACCGTGCTGCCCGGCGCCGGTCTCCGCGATGACCCGGCTCTTGCCCATCCGTTTGGCGAGCAGGGCCTGGCCGAGCACGTTGTTGATCTTGTGTGAGCCGGTGTGGTTGAGATCCTCGCGCTTGAGCAGGATCCGGGCGCCGCCGGCGTGGTCGCTCAGCCGCTTGGCCTCGTACACCGGGGACGGCCGGCCCGTGTAGTCGCGCTGCAACCGATCGAGTTCGTCGAGGAACCCGTTGTCGACCCGCGCCTTGTCGTATTCGGCGGTGACCTCCTCGATGACCGCCATCAGCGCCTCGGGGACGAACCGCCCGCCGAAGACCCCGAAGTGGCCGCCGGGGTCGGGTTCGTGCGCGCTGTGCTCGGCCACTGCGGCGCTCATGCGGGGCAGACCGCGGCCCTTGGCGGAAAGTACGGGATCGTCTGTGCTCACCCGTCCAGTCTGCCCCAACGTCGCCCCCGCCTCGTCGCCGGGTCCGGGCCGTCGGCGGTGCACCGGACTGCGCTCAGCGCGCGGGCTTCGGGCAGGACGGATGGGTGCCGGCGGTGACCAGTTCGGCAACCGCGTGGCGCGGGTCGCCGCTGGTCACCAGACCCTCACCGACGAGCACCGCGTCGGCGCCCGCGCCGGCGTAGGTGAGCAGATCGGAGGGACCGCGCACCCCGGACTCGGCGATCTTGACGACCTCGGTCGGCAACCCCGGCGCGATCCGGGCGAATGTGCTCTTGTCGACCTCGAGAGTCTTGAGATCGCGGGCGTTGACTCCGATGACCGTGGCGCCGGCCTCGAGGGCCCGGTCGGCCTCCTCCTCGGTGTGCACCTCCACGAGCGCCGTCATCCCGAGGGATTCGACACGGTCGACGAGCGAGGTCAGCACGGGTTGTTCGAGGGCGGCGACGATGAGCAGCACGATGTCTGCGCCGTGGGCACGCGCCTCGTGGATCTGGTACGGCCCCACGATGAAGTCCTTGCGCAGCACCGGGATCCGCACCGCGCGCCGCACGGCGTCGAGGTCCTCGAGGCTGCCCTGGAACCGGCGCTGCTCGGTGAGCACGCTGATCGCGCGGGCACCGCCGGCCTCGTAGGCCTTGGCGAGTTCGGCGGGATCGGAGATGTCGGCGAGCGCACCCTTCGACGGGCTCGCCCGCTTGACCTCGGCGATCACGGCGATTCCCGGCTCGAGCAACGCGGCCTTGGCGTCGAGGGACGGGGGCGCGGCGGCGGCCGCGGCCTTGACCGCAGCGAAGTCGAGGACCGCTTCCCGGGCGGCGACGTCGGCGCGCACCCCTTCGAGTATCGAGTCGAGAACTGTCATCGTGGCTCGAAGTCCTTTCGCCCCTGTCAATCCGATGTGAGAAAGCTCATCGGAGTTTCTTGAAGGGTAGTGCGCGCCCTCACCGACCCGTGCGGCGGGTCCCCGAATCGTCGGTGCCGCCCTCCCCGCCTCGATCGGCGGACCGGTCGTCGGCGGCGTCGACCGTGGGGTCCTCCCCCGCGTCGAGCGCGTCCCACAGCGTGCGTTCGGTGACCGGCTCGTCGGCGGTGTCCCGGCGGACCGTGGCCTCCCGGCGGGCGGCGGGGCTGTCGTAGCGGGACGACAGCCCCGCCCGGGCCCGCGGGGTGCGCCACAGCTGCACCGCGGCGGCCAGCGCGGCGACGGCACCGGCCAGGGCGAGCAGCGCCGGGGCGGTGGCGACGGTGAGGGAGGTGACCTCGGCGCGTGCGGGCAACTCGGCGATGCGCGCCGCGGTCGCGTCGTCGGCGCTCCCGGTGAGCAGGCCCACCGCCGGAACGGCGGCAGCGACCGCGACGACCGCGACGAGCACCGCCAGCACCCGCAGTGCCCACCCGCGCACCGCGAAGGACGCCGCGACCGCGGCCAGCAGCGCCAGGGCGAGCGGGGTCAGCGCAGCCGCCCACGTCCCCCCGACGAGCCCGGTGACCCGGTCCTCACCGAGGCCGTCGGAGGAGGTGACGGTCACCCAGGTCAGGCGGCTCGCACCCCACAGCGCGGCGGCGGCGGTCGCGAGCAGCGCGGCGGTCGCGCCGCGGCGCCGCCCGGTGGCGTCGCGAGCACTCACGACCGGTCCCCGTCGTACGGGGTGAGGGTGCCGGCGGCGGCGACGGCGGAGAGCACCGCCATGGCCTTGTTGCGCGCTTCGGTGTCCTCGTAGACCGGGTCGGAGTCGGCCACGACGCCGGCACCGGCCTGCACGTAGGCGACGCCGTCCTTGACCAGGGCGGAACGGATCGCGATGGCGGTGTCGGCGTCACCGGCGAAATCGAGGTAGCCGACGATGCCGCCGTAGATGCCGCGCCGGGTCGGTTCGAGCTCGTCGATCAGTTCCATCGCCCGCACCTTGGGGGCACCGGACAGGGTCCCGGCGGGAAAGCACGCGGTGACCGCGTCGAGGGCGTGCCGGCCTTCGGCGAGGCGACCGGTCACGGTCGAGACGAGGTGCATGACGTGGCTGTAACGCTCGATGTGCCGGTAGTCGTGCACCTTGACCGTGCCGGGTTCGCACACCCGGCCCAGGTCGTTGCGGCCGAGGTCGACGAGCATGAGGTGCTCGGCGTTCTCCTTCTCGTCGGCGAGCAGGTCCTTCTCGAGCAGGATGTCCTCCTCCTCGCTGGTGCCGCGCCAGCGGGTGCCGGCGATGGGATGCGTGGTGGCGACGCCGTCGGCGACGGTCACCAGCGCCTCCGGGCTCGAGCCGACGATGGAGAACGCGGTGCCGCCGTCGCCGTCGGGAACGTGCATGAGGAACATGTACGGGCTCGGGTTCGAGGCCCGCAGCATCCGGTAGACGTCGATCGGCGCCGCGGGGCAGTCGATCTCGAAGCGCTGGGACAGCACCACCTGGAACGCCTCGCCGGCCTCGATCTCGCCGATGAGCCGGCGCACGTCGGCGCCGAAGCCGTCGGTGGTGCGCTGGCGCCGGTAGTCGGGGGCGGGGCGGTCGAAGGTCGAGACGGTCGACGGGGCCGGCGCGGCCAGCGCCGCGGTCATCCGGTCCAGCCGGGCGACGGCGTCGTCGTACGCCTCGTCGACGCGCTCGTCGGAACCGTCCCAGTTGACGGCGTTGGCGATGAGGGTGATCGCGCCCTCGTGGTGGTCGACGGCGGCGAGGTCGGTGGCGAGCATCATCACCGTCTCCGGGATGTGCAGGTCGTCGACAGCGTGTTCGGGCAGCCGTTCGATCCGGCGCACGACGTCGTAGCCGAGGTAGCCGACCATGCCGCCGGTGAGCGGGGGCAGGCCGTGCAGCCGTTCGGTGTGCAGCAGCTGCAACGTCTGCCGCAGCACGTCGAGGGGGTTGCCGCCGGTGGGGGCCCCGGCGGGCACGTGCCCGTACCAGGTGGCCTCGCCGTCGACCACGGTGAGCGCGGCGGGGCTGCCTGCGCCGATGAACGACCACCGGGACCAGGACCGGCCGTTCTCGGCGGATTCGAGCAGGAAGGTGCCGGGCCGGTCGGCGGCGAGCTTGCGGTACGCCGACAAGGGAGTCTCCGCGTCGGCGAGGACCTTGCGGGTCACGGGGACGACCCGGTGCTCGGCGGCGAGGAGCCGGAACTGCTCGCGGGTGGTGGTGGAGTCGGGTCGACCGCCCTCGGTGGGGTCGGGCGCCGCTGCGGGGATGGTGGTGGGCTCGCCGGACATGGCGCCCATCATCCCAGGGCCTGCCGCGACGAGCGCGGTCGCGGTAGCGTCACCGGACATGAGAGCCGGTGATACCGCCCCCGACTTCACGGCGAACGACCAGGACGGGCGTCCGCGGACCCTGTCCGCGCTGCTGGCGGACGGGCCGGTGGTGCTGTTCTTCTACCCGGCCGCGTTCACCCCCGTGTGCACGGCGGAGGCGTGCCACTTCCGGGATCTGGCGGCCGAGTTCGCGGCCGTCGGCGCGACCCGGGTCGGTATCAGCACCGACCCGGTGGACCGGCTGGGCGCATGGTCGACACGCCAGTCGTTCGACTTTCCGCTGCTGTCCGACCCGGACGGCGAGGTGGCGGCCCGGTTCGGGGTGCGCCGGGGGCTGCTCGCCCGGCTGTCGCCGGTCAAGCGGACCACGTTCGTGCTGGACACCGACCGCACCGTGCTCGAGGTGATCGCCAGCGAGGTGCGCCCCGACGTGCACGCGGACCGCGCCCTCGCGGCGCTGCGGGCGCGGCGCGCGGCCCGGGACTGACGGTCAGTCCACCTGGACGGAGCGCTTCGCCAATCCCATCCAGAACCCGTCGATCACCTGCCGGGGCGCCCGCTCCGGGTCGCTCGACGCGCCGAGGGTGACGAACAGCGGGGCGAAGTGCTCGATCGTCGGGTGGGCGTACGGCATGCCGGGCGCCCGGGTGCGGAAGTCGAGCAGACCGTCGACGTCGCCGGCGGCGAGCCGCTCGGCGGCCCAGGCGTCGAACTCGGCGGACCAGCCCGGCGCGGCGGCCTCGGGACGCGGGTCGCGCAGGAACGGCAGACCGTGGGTGGTGAAGCCGGAGCCGACGACGAGCACACCCTGCTCCCGGAGGGGCCGCAGCCGCGCGCCGAGCGCGAGCAGCCGCGCCGGCTCGAGGGTGGGCAGGGAGATCTGCAGGACCGGGATGTCCGCGTCCGGGTACATGACGGTAAGCGGCACGTACGCGCCGTGGTCGAGACCGCGGTGCGGCTGCTGCACGACGGGTTCGCCGTCGGGCATGAGCGCGGCCACCGTGCGGGCGAGGTCGGGGGCACCGGGCGCCGGGTAGGTGACCTCGTAGAAGCGGCGGGGGAACCCGCCGAAGTCGTACACGAGCGGGGTACCGGTGGTGGTGGCACCGATCGTCAGCGGCGCGGACTCCCAGTGCGCGGAGACCACGAGGATCGCGGTGGGGGTCGGCAGGTCGGCGGCCCAGCGCTGCAGCTGCGCCACCCACGTCGCGCTGTCGACCAGGGGCGGCGCACCGTGACTGAGGAACAGGGCGGGCATGAGACTCACACGAACTCCTAATGTTGAAGCTTCAACAATACTACCCGAGGCCGCGCCGGGGCCTCCGGAACGTCCCGGCGGGGATGGATCGGCGACGGGGCGGGTATCCCCCGCCCATGACCGGAACTCAGGGCCCGAAAGTGGTCGTCACGGGCGCGACCGGAAACGTGGGCACCAGCGTCACGGCGGCACTCGCCGCCCGGGAGACCATCGGATCGGTGATCGGCATCGCCCGCCGCCCCACCGACTGGCGCTGCCCCAAGACCGACTTCGTCGTCGCCGACGTCGCCCGCGACGACCTGCACGAGCTGCTGCGGGGTGCCGACGCGGTCGTTCACCTGGCCTGGCTCTTCCAGCCCACCCACAAACCCGAGGTCACCTGGCGCAACAATGTTCTCGGATCGATCCGGGTGTTCGAGACCGCCGCCGCGGCGGGCGTCCCCGCCGTGGTGCACGCCTCGTCGGTCGGCGCCTACTCGCCGGGACCCCAGCACGAACGGATCGACGAGCGCTGGCCCACCCACGGCTGGCCCGGCGCCGCATACCCGCGGGAGAAGGCGTACCTCGAACGCTGGCTCGACGCGTTCGAACTGCGGCACCCCGACCTCCGGGTGGTCCGGATGCGGCCCGGGTTCATCTTCAAGCGCGAGTCCGCCACCGCCCAGCGCCGACTGTTCGCCGGACCGTTCGTCCCCGGACGCCTCGTCCGCGCCCTGCCCGTCGTCCCTCGCACCGCCGGGCTGCGGATGCAGGTACTGCACACCGAGGACGCCGCCGACGCGTACGTGCGGGCCGTGCTGCGACCGGTGCGGGGCGCCTTCAATCTCGCCGCCGAGCCCCCGGTCGACACCGAAGTCCTCGCCGAGATCCTCGGGGCCCGCACGGTGCCCGTCCCGGCCGCGGCGCTGCACGCGGCCGTCGCCGTCGCCTGGCACGCCCGGCTCGCCCCCGCCTCCCCCGGGCTGCTCGACACGGTGCTGCGGCTGCCGCTCATGGACTGCACCCGCGCCCGCACGGATCTCGAGTGGATCCCACGGTTCTCCCCCCGGGCCACTCTCGAGGAGTTCCTGACCGGACTCCGCGACGGCGCGGGACTGCCGACGCCGCCCCTGACGGCGGACAGCATGGGCGGCCGACTGCACGAGGTCGCCACCGGCATGGGACAGCGCCCCTGACCATCGGCTCCGACGGGACGCCGGCCTCCCGCACCGGCGGTCCCGATAGGGTGGACGATCGAGAAAGGACGGTGCACCAGTGGGCTCCGCGCAGATCGACGACACCGAGTGGCTGACCGCATCCCAGCAGCGGGCCTGGCGGAAACTGGTGGCACTGATCACCCGGTTGCCGGCCGCGCTCGACACGCAGCTGCAGCGGGACTCGGCGCTCACCCACTTCGACTACTCGGTCCTCGCCGAGCTGTCCGAGGCGCCCGGCCGGCGGCTGCGCCTGTCCGAGCTGGCGCAGCTGTCCAACGCGTCGCTCTCGCGGCTGTCCCACGTGGTGACCAAGCTGGAGAACGCCGGGTGGGTGCGCCGGCAGAGCGTGCCCGGCACGCGCGGCTCGTACGCGGTGCTCACCGACGCCGGCATGACCAAGCTCGTCGAAGCGGCGCCCGGTCACGTCGCGACCGTCCAGGCCCTGGTGTTCCGGGGCCTCGACGACGAACAGGTCGCCGCGCTCACCGAGCTCGGCACCGCACTGCTCGGGCAACTCGACCGGGGCATCGCCGCCGGGACCGGCAAGGCCTGACTCCGACGACCGCCCGGTCCGGCGGGACCTCCGCTCAGCCGAGCGCCTGGGCCCGCAGGTCGCGGGCCAGGTGGTCGCGCTGCTCGACCACCAGGCGCCGCAATGCCGCCGGGGCGTCGGCGTGCGCGTCGAGCCACCGGTCGCTCGGCTCGAGGGTGTCCCCGGCCGGGAACAACCCGACGACGATCCGGCGCGCCATCTCGATACTGCGCTCGGACCACACCGTGCGGATCGCGGCGAAGTAGTCGTCGTCGAACGGGGCGATCAGTTCCCGGTGCGCCCCGGCCCGGAACCCGGCGATGGTGGCGTCGAGGTGCTCGTTCGACAGCGCCGTGTCGGTGAGGATCGCGGTCCACGCCTGTTCCTTGACCGCGGCGAGTGGTCGCGCGGCCAGGGCGCGCAGCCGAGCGGTCCGTCCGGAACCGGTGTCGTCGCGGGCGAGTTCCCCGTCGAGATCGGCGGGTTCCGCGTGCCCGGTGGCCGCCAGGGCGGTCCACAGCTGCCAGCGCAGATCCGGATCCGACCGCAGCCCCTGCGGTGCCTTCCCGGTCCCGTCGAGCATCGCCCGTAGCTCCGCGGCGCGGGTGTCGTCGACGGTGGCGGCCGTCGCGACCGCGCGGGCCCAGGCGAGTTGCCCGTCCGACCCCGGCTCGGCGGTGAACGTCGCCGTCCAGGCCGCTTCCAGCCAGAGGCGGCGCTGCTCGGGCCGGCTCGTCATCGGCAGGTAGTGCTCGATCGCATAGGACGCGTTCGCCGTCAGCGCGGTCAGCAGGGCCGGATTCGATTCGGACACCGCGAACCTGCGGACCGCGGCCAGGTACCGCGCCGCGCTCAGCTCCCCGTCACGGGTGGCGTTCCACAGCGCCGACCAGATCAATCCCCGCGCCAGCGGGTCGGCGACGCGGTCGAGCGAATGCTCCACCGTCTCGAGCGAGCGTGGATCGAGCCGGACCTTGGCGTAGGTCAGGTCGGCGTCGTTGAGCAGGATCAGCGGCGCGGGCGCGCACTCGATCGGGGTGCGTTCGGCCTCGAGGTCGACCTCGACGCGGCGCCGGCAGACCAGGTCGCCGTGCTCGTCGAAGTCGTAGTGCCCGACGGCCAGCCGGTGGGGTCGCGCCGGCCGCTGGACGATCGCGGACCGCCCCTCCCCCGCGTCCTCGAGCGTCAGGGTCGACACACCGCTGGTCTGCAACCAGGCGCGCGCCCAGCCCGACAGATCCCGCCCCGACGTCGCCGACAGCTCGGCGAGCAGATCCGCGAGAGTGGTGTTCCCGAAGGCGTGCCTGCGGAAGTAGCGCCGCGCGCCCTCGAAGAAGGCGTCCCGCCCGACGAAGGCGACGAGCTGCTTGAGGACGCTCGCCCCCTTCGCATACGTGATGCCGTCGAAGTTGAGTTTGGCGGCCTCGAGGTCACCGATGTCGGCGACGATCGGGTGGGTCGTCGGCAACTGGTCCTGCAGGTAGGCCCATGCCTTGCGCCGGTTCGCGAAGGCGACCCACGCGTCGGTGAACTCGGTGGCCTCGGCGCTGACCAGCGCGCCCATGTAGTCGGCGAAGGACTCCTTGAGCCACAGGTCGTCCCACCACGTCATGGTGACGAGGTCGCCGAACCACATGTGGGCCATCTCGTGCAGGATCGTGTTCGCGCGGGCCTGGTACTGCGCGGTGGTGGCGGCGCCGCGGAACACGTACGCCTCGGTGAAGGTGACGCACCCCGGATTCTCCATCGCACCCAGGTTGTACTCGGGCACGAACACCTGGTCGTACTTGCCGAACGGGTAGGGATAGCCGAAATGGTCGGCGTAGAAGTCCATCCCCTGCCGGGTCACCGCGAAGACCGCTTCGGCGTCGAGGTACTGCGCCAGCGAGGCGCGGCACAACACGGCCAGGGGAACGGCGAGTTCGTCCCGGCTCCACGAGGATTCGGCGCGGTGGTACGGTCCCGCCACGACGGCGGTGATGTAGGTGGAGATCGGCAGTGTCGGCGCGAACTTCACCGTCTGGGCGTCGCCGAGCGACTCACGTTCGGCGACATGCTGATTGGACAGCACCTGCCAGCCCGCCGGGGCGGACACGACGAAGGTGAACGGCGCCTTCATGTCCGGCTGCTCGAAGCACGCGAACACGCGTCGCGCGTCCGCGGGTTCGTACTGCGTGTACAGGTAGGTCCGGCCGTCGGCGGGATCGAGGTACCGGTGCAGACCCTCGCCGGACCTGCTGTAGCTTGCGGTGGCGACGACGGTGACGACGTTGTGCGCGCGCAGGCCGCTCAGCCCGATGCGCGCGCCGTCGTACCGGACGGGCACCGCGGCGCCGTTGAGCACGACCGACTCCACGGCGGGGCCGAGGAAGTCGAGCCACGTCGCGTCCGCAGTCGCGGAGAACTCGACCGTCGTCGTGGTCGTGAAGCCGGGGTTCCCGGCGTCCGGGGCGCCGCGCAGGTCGAGCTCGACGTGGTAGCTGCGGACCGACACGGCCCGGGAACGCTCGGCGGTTTCGGCTCGGGTCAGGTTCGCGGACTCCATACGGCGATCCTGCCAGGATCCGCCGGCCGGGACCGTCGGCCGGCGCGCGTCGCGGGCGGTGCGCTCTACCCGAGCGGGACACCTCCGACTCCCCACTGCTCCCGCGGCACCTCGGTGATGGTCACCCACACCGACTTCGCATCCTTGCCCGTCGCCTCCGCGTAGGCCTTGGTCACCGCCTCGATGGTGGCGCGCTTCTGCTCGACGGTGAGACCGGGGGTCTGGCTGATCTGGATGAGAGGCATGGGTGCATTGTGCCGCACCGCCGGTCGACGAGGCGTAACGAAACAATCCGGTCGGTCGATTTCCCCTCGGACACCGTCCTCGTCATGCATCACCTCTCGGAAGGATCAGCATGGGATCGTCGGAACTGTTCACCGAGTTCGTCGGCTGGGCCGCGGAAGGCTTCCTCACGGGGGATCCGATCCGGTCGGCCATCGGCACCGTCGTGTTCCTCGGACTCGGCCTGTGGAGCCTGCTCACCGGCGCGCCGATCGTCATCTGACGGCCGCTCCGCGGCCGGTGTGTCCTTTGGGCTGCTGGAGCAGCCCAAAGGACACACCGGCGCCGGAGGCGCCTATTCGGCGGCGAGCAGGACGTCCGCGTCGAAGCACGTGTGGGTGCCGGTGTGGCACGCGGCCCCGACCTGGTCGACGACGAGCAACACCGTGTCGCCGTCGCAGTCGAGCCGCACCTCGTGCACGTGCTGGGTGTGGCCGGAGGTCTCGCCCTTGACCCAGTACTGTCCGCGTGAACGCGAGAAGTACGTCGCCGTGCGGGTCTCGAGGGTCCGCGCGAGCGCCTCGTCGTCCATCCATGCCATCATCAGCACCTCGCCGGTGGCGCGTTCCTGCGCGACGGCGGCGAACAGCCCCGCCTCGTTGCGCTTGAGCCGCGCCGCGATCGCCGGATCCAGCCTGTTCATCGCACCTCGATCCCCTCTGCGCGCATCGCCGCCTTCACCTGCGGGATGGTGAGCTCCCCGAAATGGAACACGCTGGCCGCGAGCACCGCGTCGGCGCCGGCGTGCACGGCCGGCGCGAAGTGCTCCACCGCTCCGGCGCCGCCGCTGGCGATCACCGGCACGTGGACCGCGGCGCGCACCGCCTGGATCATCGGCAGGTCGAATCCGGACTTGGTGCCGTCGGCGTCCATCGAGTTCAGCAGGATCTCCCCCACCCCGAGTTCCGCGCCGCGGCGGGCCCATTCGACGGCGTCGATGCCGGTGCCCCGACGACCGCCGTGCGTGGTGACCTCCCAGCCCGACGGGGTGTCGTCCTCGCCGTCGGGCACGGTGCGGGCGTCGACGGACAGCACGATGCACTGCGAGCCGAACCGCTCGGACATCTCGCGCAGCACCTCGGGGCGGGCGATGGCAGCGGTGTTGATGCTGACCTTGTCCGCGCCGGCCCGCAGCAGCCGATCCACGTCCTCGACGGTGCGCACACCGCCGCCCACCGTCAACGGGATGAACACCTGTTCGGCCGTGCGGCTGACCACGTCGAGCATGGTGCCGCGATCGCCGCTGGACGCGGTGACGTCGAGGAAGGTCAACTCGTCCGCGCCCTGCAGGTCGTACGCAGCGGCGAGCTCGACGGGATCACCGGCGTCGCGCAGGTTCTCGAAGTTCACCCCCTTGACGACGCGGCCGGCGTCGACGTCCAGACACGGGATCACCCGCACTGCCAGGGTCATGTAATTCGGTCCTCCTCGGGGACGGGACCGGCGAGCGATCCCACGATGTCGAGTATCTCCTCGTGCACACCCGGCGCTCCGGCGACCACCGAACCGGATCCGATGCGCCAGGGCTCGCCGGCGAAGTCGGTGGCGCGGCCACCGGCTGCCCGGACCAGAGCGACACCGGCGGCGTTGTCCCACGGGTGGTGCCCGAAGACGACGGCCGCGCCGAGCACGCCGGCCGCCGTGTACGCCAGGTCCACTCCGGTCGAACCGTGCATGCGCAGGCGGGAGACCCGGCGGCTGAGCTCGGTGATGACATCGAGACGGCGTCGGCCCGGGATGCGCCCGCGGCTGTCGATGTCGAAGCTGCCCACACCGACCATCACCTCCCCGAGAGCCGCCGGCTGCAGCGGCGGCTGGGGACGGCCGTTGCGCAGCAGCGGCCCGCCGGCGGTGGCCGCGAACCGGTCTCCGACGAACGGCAACCAGGTCAGTCCGAGGACCGGGTCGCCGTCCCGGACGAGCGCGAGCAGGATCCCCGCCGTGGGGAGCCCGGCCGAGTAGTTGACGGTGCCGTCGATGGGGTCGAGCAGCCATACCGTGCCCGAATCGGCTTCGGGACCGCCGAACTCCTCGCCGTGCACGGAGATGCCGGTGCGCCGCTCGAGTTCGGAGGAGATGCTCCGTTCGAGCTCGAGGTCGAGGTCGGTGGCGAAGTCGTTGGGGCCCTTGTCCACCGAGCGCGGCGCCCCGCGACCGGCGACGAAACGTTCCGACGCGACGTCGAGCACCTCGCCGGCGACGGCGAGCAGGCTGGACAGGTCGGCGGGCGTGGTCATCGGATCAGCGCGAGACCGCGTCGAGTGCCTCGGTGAGCGTGAACCGGCCGGCGTACAGCGCCTTGCCGACGATGGCACCCTCGACGCCCCGGTCGACGAGACCGGCGATCGCCCGCAGGTCGTCGAGGGCGGACACGCCGCCGGAGGCGACGACGGGAGCGTCGGTGGCGGCGCAGACCTGGGCGAGCAGATCGAGGTTGGGGCCGGTGAGGGTGCCGTCCTTGGTGACGTCGGTGACGACGTACCGGCTACAACCGTCGCGGTCGAGCCGCGCGAGGACCTCCCACAGGTCGCCGCCGTCGGAGACCCAGCCGCGGCCGCGCAGACGCCACTGTCCGTCGATGAGCTTGACGTCGAGTCCGACGGCAATGCGGTCGCCGTACTCGGCGATGGCGCGGGCGCACCAGTCGGGATCCTCGATGGCGGCGGTGCCGAGGTTGACACGGGCGCACCCGGTGGCCAGCGCCGCTTCGAGGGACTCGTCGTCGCGGATACCGCCCGACAGTTCGACCTTCACATCGAGCTCGCCGACGACGTCGGCGAGGAGCTCGCGGTTGGAGCCACGCCCGAAGGCGGCGTCGAGATCGACGAGGTGCACCCATTCGGCGCCGGCGTTCTGCCATTCGAGGGCGGCATCGCGCGGAGAGCCGTAGCTGGTCTCGCTGCCCGCCTCTCCCTGGACGAGGCGAACTGCTTCACCGTTGGCGACATCGACTGCAGGCAAAAGGACCAGGCTCACTGCGCCCATGCTAGCGGGTCGCGGCGGCCGCCGAGCACCGGCCCCGACGGTCAAACGTCCCCGTCGCGGCGCGGCACATCGTTACCGTCGCGGCGCGGCACATCGTTACCGTCGCGGCGCGGCACATCGTTACCGTCGCGGCGCGGCACATCGTCCCCGTCGCGGCGCGGCACATCGTTACCGTCGCGGCGCGGCACATCGTTACCGTCGCGGCGCGGCACATCGTTACCGTCGCGGCCGAAGGCGCGGCGCGTCATCCGTGTCGAGACGACGCCCATCGCGCCGATCGCGCCGGCCACGCCGGCGAGGGCGACGATCAACGCGACGACGGGCCCCGGTTGCAGCACCACGATCACGACGGTGGCGAGCAGGAGCACGCCCGTGGCGGCACCCATCGCGGTCAGGGCCAGCCGGCCGAGTGAGAAGCCCGGCCGGGCCGGGTCGTCGCCCGCGCCGCGGTTCACAAACTGCCGACCCAGTTGCGCAGCAGTTCGGCCCCGGCGTCACCGGACTTCTCGGGATGGAACTGCGTCGCCGACAGCGGGCCGTTCTCGACCGCGGCGAGGAACCGCACGCCGTGCTCGGCCCAGGTCAGTGCGGGCGGAGCGATGAGCTCCGACGGCGGCAGCTCCCACGTCTGCGCGGCGTAGGAGTGCACGAAGTAGAACCGGGTGTCGGGGTCCATGCCCGCGAACAGCACGCTGTTGTCGGGGGCGTCGACGGTGTTCCACCCCATGTGCGGCAGTACCGGCGCATCGAGGCGTTCGACGGTGCCGGGCCATTCGCCGCAGCCGTCGGTCTCGACCCCGAATTCCACACCCTTGTCGAAGAGGATCTGCATGCCGACGCAGATGCCGAGCACGGGACGGCCGCCGGCGAGCCGCTGGCCGATGATGCGGTCCCCGCGCACCGCCTTCAGTCCCGCCATGCACGCCGCGAACGCGCCGACACCGGGCACGACCAGGCCGTCGGCGGCGAGCGCGACCTGCGGGTCGGCGGTCACCTCCACCTGCACGCCGGTGCGCGCCACCGCGCGCGTCGCCGAATGCAGATTGCCGGAGCCGTAGTCGAGGACGGCGACCTTGGTTGCGCTCATGGCCTCGATTCTATGGGGCCGCGCCGCGCCGCTCCGACGGCCCGGCGATCCGCGCGAGCAGCGGCAGGAGCGGCACGAGCAGCGCGACGGTGGCGAAGGCGGCGGGATAGCCTGCGACGGTGGCGATCCCGCCGAGCAGCAGGGATCCGGCCCCGGTGCCCGCGTCGAAGCCGATGTTCCAGGCGGCGCTCGCGGCGCCGATGTGGGCGGGTCCGGCGCGACGGAACGCCAGCATCAGCGCGTCGTTCTGGACGATCCCGAAACCGAGACCGAATACCACGGCCGCACCGAGCAGTACCGCCGCGCCACCGCGCTCGTCCGCGGCGAGCGCGAACGGCACCATCGCCACGGCGACCAGACCGAGCCCGGCCGGCAGGAGCCGGCCCGCGCCGATCCGGTCCGCGACCGCGCCGGCACCGTAGCGGCCGACGAGGGTGGACGCGCTGATCAGCGCCAACGCGACCGCCACGTACCCGGAGGCCGCGGGTACGGCGATCGCCAGCAGCGAGGTGAGGCCACCGTAGGCGACAGCGCCGGCGGCGATCGCCACCGCCGGCAGGGCCAGTGCGCCGAGCGGCATGCGGCTTCCGGCCGCGCCGGGGCGGCGGGCGACCACCCGCGGCAGGCGCGCTATCGCGACGAGCGCGAACGTGGGCACCGCTGCGCCGAGCACGAACACGGGCACGGTGGAGGCCCGCTCGGCGACGGCCAGGCCGAGCGGCAGGCCGACCATCTGCGCCGCGGCGATGGCGATGCCCTGTGCCCCGGTGGCGCGACCGAGCAGCCGGGCGGGGGCGAGTTCGGCCACGAGCGCGGCGCTGGCCACGGTGATCATGCCGAAGCCGATGCCGCGCACCGCGGAGGTCGGCAGCACCACGGCCGGATGCAGTGACAGCAGGAGCAGCAGCGACGGCACGCCGAGGAGCAGGCATCCGGCGGCGAGCACGGTGCGGTAGCCGCGGGCCCGGACCAGGCGCGGGACGGCCGGCTGGGTGAGCACGGTCGCGGCCATGAACACCGCCGTCACCGCCCCGGCGAGGGTGCCGCTGCCGCCGGCGTCGGCGACGGCCTGCGGCACCACGGGCAGCAGCAGGGAGAAGCCGGCGAACGCGCCCGCCGCCATCGCCCAGGCGGCGGGCAGGCCCGGCACCCCGATCAGGCCGGGCCGATCCGAGGGGGTCAGAGCAGCCTCAGCACGCCGGCGATCGCGGCAAGCAGGGTCAGCGCCAGCAGCACTCCGGCGAAGAGGTTGTTCCCGGCCCGCCACATCGACCAGGTGCCGCCTGCGGCGAGGCCGGCCACCATGAACAGGCCGTAGGTCAGGACGACGTCCACTACAGGGTGCCCTTGGTCGACGGCACGCCGCTGACCCGGGGATCCGGCTCGACGGCCTGGCGCAACGCTCGCGCGACGGCCTTGAATTCGGCCTCGGTGATGTGGTGCTGGTCGCGGCCGTAGAGCACGCGGACGTGCAGGGCGATGCGGGCGTGGAAGGCCAGGGATTCGAACACGTGCTTGTTGATCACGGTCGAGTACGGCACGCCGGGGTAACCGCCGATCACCGAGTGCACCATGTAGTCCGGTTCGCCGGTGTGCACGCAGTAGGGACGGCCGGAGACGTCCACCGCCGCGTGCGCGAGGGTCTCGTCCATCGGGATGAAGGCGTCCCCGAAGCGGCGGATGCCGCGCTTGTCCCCGAGCGCCTGGTTCAGCGCCTGGCCGAGGACTATGGCGGTGTCCTCGACGGTGTGGTGCGCCTCGATCTCGATGTCGCCCTGCGCGCGCACGGTCAGGTCGAAGCTGGCGTGCTGACCGAGTGCGGTGAGCATGTGGTCGTAGAACGGGACACCGGTGGCGATGTCGGTGCGGCCGGTGCCGTCGAGGTTCAGCTCGACGACGATGGACGACTCCTTGGTGGTCCGTTCGATCCGCGCGGTGCGCGGGGTGGGGGTGGTCTGCTCGCTCATCGCGCGTCCTCGATCTCGGTGGCGGCGAGCTTTTCGCTCACCCGTAGCAGTTCGTCGTTCTCGTGGGGCAGGCCGACGGTGGTGCGCAGGAACCCGGGGATGCCGACGTCCCGGATCAGCACTCCCTCGTCGAGGTAGCGGCGCCAGGTGGCGGCGGCGTCGGCGAAGCGGCCGAACAGGACGAAATTCGCATCCGAAGGCACCACGTGGTAGCCGAATCGGGTCAGCTCGGTCACGATGCGGTCGCGTTCGGCGCACAGCCGCGCGACCGAGCCGAGAGTCTCGTCGGCGTGGCGCAGCGCGGCGCGGGCGGCGGCCTGGGTGAGCACCGACAGGTGGTAGGGCAGCCGCACGAGCAGCAGCGCTTCGACGACGGCGGGCGCGGCGGCGAGGTAGCCGAGCCGGCCACCGGCGAACGCGAACGCCTTGCTCATGGTGCGCGAGACGATCACCTTGGCCGGGTACTCGTCGATCAGGGCGAGCGCGCTGGGGGCGGCGGAGAACTCGGCGTAGGCCTCGTCGACGATCACGATGCCGGGGGCGGCCGCGCAGATCGCGCGCAGCTCGTCCAGCGGGATGCTGTGTCCGGTCGGGTTGTTGGGGCTGGTGACGAAGACCACGTCGGGGCGCTGCACCCGGATGGCGGCGACCGACGAGTCGACGTCGAGGGTGAAGTCCTCGCCCCGGTACGTGGGCAACCACTCGGTCTGGGTGCCGTCGGCGATGATCGGGTGCATCGAGTAGGACGGCACGAACCCCATCGCGGAGCGGCCCGGGCCGCCGAAGGCCTGCAGGATCTGCTGCAGGATCTCGTTGGATCCGTTGGCGGCCCAGACGTTCTCGACGCTCACGGCGACCCCGGTCTGCCGCGTGAGGTAGGCGGCCAGGTCGGTGCGCAGCGCGACGGCGTCACGGTCGGGGTAGCGGTGCAGCTGCGCGGCAGCCTCGCGCACCGACTCGGCGACGTCGTCGATCAGCGCCTGCGTCGGCGGGTGCGGGTTCTCGTTGGTGTTCAGCTGCACCGGCACCGTCAGCTGCGGCGCACCGTAGGCGGACTTGCCGCGCAGGTTCTCCCGCAGTGGCAGGTCGTCGACGGTGATACCGGATCCCGGCGTGCTCACTGCTGGTCCTCGAAGCGCAGCCGTACCGCCTCGCCGTGGGCGGGCAGGTCCTCGGCGGTGGCGAGGGTGATCACGTGTCCCGCGACGTCCTCGAGCGCCTCCCGGGTGTACTCGACGACGTGGATGCCCCGCAGGAACGTCTGCACGCTCAGGCCGGACTGGTGCCGGGCGCAGCCGGCGGTGGGCAGCACGTGGTTCGAGCCGGCGCAGTAGTCGCCGAGGCTGACCGGCGCCCAGGGACCGACGAAGATCGCGCCCGCAGCCCGCACCCGCGCCGCGACCGCGGACGCGTTCTCGGTCTGGATCTCGAGGTGTTCGGCGGCGTAGGCGTTCACGACCTGCAGACCCTGGTCGACATCGTCGACGAGGACGATCCCGGACTGGCTGCCCGACAACGCGGTCCGTACACGTTCGCGGTGCTTGGTGCGCTCGAGCTGGGCGTCGACGGCGGCGTCGACGGCGTCGGCGAGGTCGGCGCTGGTGGTGACGAGCACCGACGCCGCCATGACGTCGTGCTCGGCCTGGCTGATCATGTCGGCGGCGACGTGCACCGGGTCGGCGGTGTGGTCGGCCAGGATGGCGATCTCGGTGGGGCCGGCCTCGGCGTCGATGCCGACCACGGCGCGGCACAGGCGCTTGGCGGCGGTGACGTAGATGTTGCCCGGGCCGGTGATCATGTCCACGGGCGCCAGTTCGGCACCCTCGGTGTCGGTGCCGCCGTAGCTGAGCAGCGCCACGGCCTGGGCCCCGCCGACGGCCCACACCTCGTCGACGTCGAGCAGGGCGGCAGCGGCGAGGATCGTCGGGTGCGGCAGGCCCCCGAAGTTCGCCTGCGGCGGGGAGGCGACGACGAGCGACTCGACACCGGCGGCCTGGGCGGGCACGACGTTCATCACGACCGACGAGGGGTAGACGGCGTTGCCGCCGGGCACGTACAGCCCCACCCGCTCGACCGGCACCCAGCGTTCGGTGACGGTGCCGCCGGGCACGACCTCGGTGACGGTGTCGGTCCGGCGCTGGTCCTGGTGCACCGTGCGGGTGCGTTCGATCGCCACAACCAGCGCCGAACGCACGGCGGGATCGAGTTCGTCGAGCGCCCGGTCGAGTTCGACCCTCGGGACCCGCACGCGGTCGGGACGGACCCCGTCGAACTTCTCGCTGTAGTCGAGGGCCGCGACGGCGCCTCGGTCGCGTACGTCCTCGACGACGGGCCGCACCTGATGCAGCACCGCGTCCACATCCACTCCGCCGCGGGGCAGCGCGCCCCTCAGCTCCGCAGTGGTGGGGGTTCGACCGCGCAGGTCGGTGCGGGCAAGCATGAGGTGTCCTCTCTCGCGAACGGGGGTCCGTTCCATTATCCGTGATGGCGGCGATCACCCTCGACGGCAGTCCCCGAACGCGCCGTCGGCGCGCTCCGGAGCGAGGGGCAGCCGGACCTATGCTGACCCCATGGAGGACGATGCGTCGCGCCCCCCGACGTTGGGGGAGCTGATCCGCCGGCAACGTGAGCTCGCCGAGTTGCCCATGCGGCAGCTGGCCGCGATGGTGGGGATCTCGAACCCGTACCTGTCGCAGATCGAACGGAACCTGCGCGCACCGAGCGAGCGCGTGCTGCAGGCGATCGCCGAGCAGCTGCATCTGTCGGCCGACGCGCTGACGGCGGAGGTGGGCCGGCCGGACCCGGGCGAGTCGGCGGTGGTCCGCGCGATCCACGAGGATCCGGACCTGACCAACGCGCAGCGCCGGTCGCTGGTGGAGATGTACGAGGCGTTCCGGGAGGTGACGGTGGGCAAGCGTCGTCGTGGCGCGCGCCCCGACGACGGCACGGAGTGAGGAAGTTCACATCGCACCCGCCAATGTGAGCCTTCCTCATGTTTCGGCTGGTGAGGGGCCCGCCCCGGACCATGCCCGGCACGTGCAGCTCGCATGTACCTCGCGGTAAGATGCGCGGCTCGGCACGCGGTGTCACCCTCGGGACACACCCCTCTTCCTCGTCTGGAGATGTCCCTTGCTCGACCACGTGCACAAGAAGTTGAAGTCGACCCTGGACCCGATCGGCTGGGGTCCCGCAGTGACGTCGGTGGCCGGACGCGCGGTCCGCAACCCTCAGGCCGTCACCGCCGCGACGGCGGAGTACGCGGGCCGGCTGGCGAAGATCCCGGCCGCGGCCACCCGCGTGTTCAACGCGAACGATCCCGACGCACCGATGCCGGTCGACCCGCGGGACCGCCGCTTCTCCGACACCGCGTGGCAGGAGAACCCCGCGTACTTCTCGCTCCTGCAGAGCTACCTGGCCACGCGGGCCTACGTCGAGGAACTCACCGAGGCCGGCTCCGGCGATCCGCTGCAGGACGGTAAGGCACGCCAGTTCGCGAACCTGATGTTCGACGCGTTGGCGCCGTCGAACTTCCTGTGGAATCCCGGTGTGCTCACCCGCGCCTTCGAGACCGGCGGGGCGAGCCTGCTGCGCGGCGCCCGCTACGCCGCGCACGACATCCTCAACCGCGGCGGCCTGCCGTTGAAGGTGGATTCGGACGCGTTCACCGTCGGCGAGAACCTCGCGGCCACACCCGGCAAGGTGGTCTTCCGCAACGACCTGATCGAGCTGATCCAGTATGCGCCGCAGACCGAGCAGGTGCACGCGGTGCCGATCCTGGCCGCACCGCCCTGGATCAACAAGTACTACATCCTCGACCTCGCGCCCGGCCGGAGCCTCGCCGAATGGGCGGTCCAGCACGGCCGAACCGTGTTCATGATCTCGTACCGGAACCCGGACGAGTCGATGCGGCACATCACGATGGACGACTACTACGTCGACGGCATCGCCACTGCGCTGGACGTGGTCGAGGAGATCACCGGCTCGCCGAAGATCGAGGTGCTCTCCATCTGCCTCGGCGGCGCGATGGCCGCGATGGCCGCCGCGCGCGCGTTCGCCGTCGGCGACAAGCGCGTGAGCGCCTTCACGATGCTCAACACGCTGCTCGACTACAGCCAGGTCGGGGAACTGGGTCTGCTGACCGACCCGGCGACGCTGGACCTCGTCGAGTTCCGGATGCGGCAGCAGGGCTTCCTGTCCGGCAAGGAGATGGCCGGCAGCTTCGACATGATCCGCGCGAAGGACCTCGTCTTCAACTACTGGGTCTCGCGGTGGATGAAGGGCGAGAAGCCGGCGGCCTTCGACATCCTCGCGTGGAACGAGGACAGCACGAGCATGCCCGCGGAGATGCACTCGCACTACCTCCGGTCGCTCTACGGCCGCAACGAGCTCGCCGAGGGCCTCTACGTGCTCGACGGACAGCCGCTGAACCTGCACGACATCGCGTGTGACACCTATGTCGTCGGCGCGATCAACGACCACATCGTGCCCTGGACGTCGTCGTACCAGGCGGTGAACCTGCTCGGGGGCGACGTGCGCTACGTGCTCACCAACGGCGGGCACGTCGCCGGTGCGGTGAACCCCCCGGGCAAGCGGGTGTGGTTCAAGGCCGTCGGCGCGCCGGACGCCGAGTCCGGCACCCCCCTGCCCGCGGATCCGCAGGTCTGGGACGAGGCCGCCACCCGCTACGAGCACTCGTGGTGGGAGGACTGGACGGCGTGGTCGAACAAGCGCGCCGGGGAACTGGTGGCGCCGCCGGCCATGGGGAGTACCGCCCATCCCCCGCTCGAGGATGCTCCGGGTACGTACGTCTTCAGCTGAGGACTTGCCCGTTAGCAATCATCCTGCTAACCTGCTAACAGCGTCCTCCGAGGCGCTGTCGCACACTCGAACGGAAGGAACGCCATGACCACCGCCAAGACCCCGGTCGACGCCGCCGTCGCCAAGACCACCGCCGACGCCGCCAAGGCCAACGAGGCCGCTGCCAAGGCCACCGCGGACGCCACCGCCGCCGCTCAGAAGATCGCCGAGTCGGCCACCGCCGCCGCCAACCAGGCCACCGCCGAGTTCACCAAGGCCCTCGACGACAGCGCCGCCCGCCTGAGCGAGTTCAACGACAAGGTCGTCGACGCCGCCAAGCAGAGCGGCAACCTGACCGTCGATACCTACGAGCGCGCCGTGTCGAGCCTGCTCGACCTGCAGGAGAAGCTCGCCTCCGCCAGCCCCGTCGGCTGGGTCGAGGACCTCACCAAGGCGCAGGTCTCCTTCGCCCGGGAGCTGACCGCCACGGTCACCACCACCGCCCGCGATCTCCTCAAGTGATCGATTGTGCGTCTTTTCCGTCGCGATCACGACGGAGAAGCCGTACCACCACACCGGGCGCCGGTTCAATGAACCCCATGGATGCCCTGCAGACCGTCGCGATCGCCGCCGCCCCGTTCCGTCTCGGGGCGGCGGCGATCGCCGGTTGGAGCAGCTACCTGGCCACCCTGGCCCGGCGCGGCGCGCATCCACTCGACGTCGCGACCGACATCGCCGACTGGTGGCGGGCGCTCACCGACCGCGAACCGCCGCACTGGGCGCATCCGTGGCCCGTCGCACACTCCTGGCCGCTCACCCGGCTGCGTGACTGCAGCGACCCCGACGCCCCGGAACCGGAAGCCGTACCCACCCTGCTGCTGCCGCCGCAGTCCGGGTCGCACTCGTGCATCGTCGATCTCTCCTCCGACCGCAGTCAGGTCCAGGCCCTGCGCGGCGGCGGGCTGACACGGCTGTACTGCCTGGACTGGGCCCCCGCCGGTCCGGCCACCGACAGCGCCTCCCTCGACGACCATCTCGCCGTCCTCGCCGAGGCCGTCGACCTGCTCGGCGGTCGGGTCAACCTGATCGGCGGCAGCCAGGGCGGCTGGCTCGCGGCGATGCACACCGCCCTGCACCCGCAGACCGTGCACAGCCTCACCGTCGCGGGGGCGCCGATCGACTTCCACGCCGACCGTCCCGCTGCCGTCGCCTTCGACCACCTGCCCCGCGCGGTGTCCACGTCCGTGCTGAACCTGTGGTACGACACCGGCCGGCTGTTCGGGGTGCTGCCCACCGACCCGGTGAGCGAGATCGAGCGCAGCCTCGAACTGCTGGGTCTGCTCGACGACCCCGAGACCCTCGCCCAGGCGATCGAGGAACGCCGGTGGTTCCTCTGGCGGCAGGAGATCCCTGCGGCGTTCCGGACGTGGATCCTCGAGCACCTGTTCATCGGCAACGACCTTGTCGCCGGCGCCGTCACCACCGCTGCCGGCACGGTGGACCTGACCGCCGTCGAGTGCCCCGTGCACATCGTCCTCGGTCGACACGACCTCGTGGTGCCACCGGGACAGGTCCTCGCCCTCGCCGACCAGGTGCGCACCCCCGCGGGTGACATCACGGTGCACGAGGTCGATGCCGGGCACCTCGGGTTGTTCGTCGGCCGGCGCGCCCTCGCCGACCTGTGGCCACGGCTCGCTGCCCGGATCGCCGCGCACTCCCGATGAGGATCTCCGCCACCGCAGTCCGGGCGGCCGCGGTCGCGGCGGCCGCGGTGGCGGTGGTACTGGCCGTCGTCGCAACCCCCGCCGCGGCGGCGCCGGCGGCGCCCGCCCACGCCCCGGCCGACGGGTTCCTGTGGGGCGTGTCGAGTTCGGGCTTCCAGTCCGAAGGCTCACCGCCGGACAGCAACTGGACCCGATACGCCGCGGCGGGCCGCACCCGCGAACCTGTCGGCACGTCGGTGGATTTCCGGCACCGCTACCGGGAGGACATCGCCGCCGCCGCAGGCCTCGGGGTGGACGTGTTCCGGTTCTCGGTCGAGTGGTCCCGCATCCAACCCACCCCACACGACTGGGACGAGACCGAACTGCGCTACTACGACGACGTGGTCGCGGCGGTGCGCGGGCACGGCATGATCCCGATGATCACCCTCGACCACTGGGTGTACCCCGGCTGGATCGCCGACCGCGGCGGCTGGCGCGATCCCGCCACGATCGAGGCGTGGCTCGCCAACGCCGAGCGGGTCGTCGCCCGGTACGCCGGGCAGGGGGTGATGTGGGTGACGATCAACGAACCGACCATCTACGTCCAGAAGGAACTCGCCTTCGGCGGGCTCACCGCCGGCGACGTCCCGCGCATGTTCGACGCCCTGGTCGTCGCGCACCGCGCCGTCTATGCCCGGATCCACGAACTGGATCCGGGGGCGCGCGTGACGTCGAACACCGCATACATACCCGGCGTCCAGACCGGACTCGACACGCTGTTCGTCGACCGGGTCCGCGACACCCTCGACTTCCTCGGCCTGGACTACTACTACGGCGCCACGGTGGACAACCCGAGCGCGATCCACGCGCTCACCGACGACTTCGCCTCGATCGTTCCGCATCCCGACGGGATGTACGAGGCGCTGATGCACTACACCCACCGTTACCCCGGGCTGCCGCTGTACGTGGTGGAGAACGGAATGCCCACCGCCGACGGGGCGCCCCGCGCCGACGGCTGGACCCGGGCGCGACACCTGCGTGAGCACGTCGACCGGGTGCGCCGAGCCGCGGCCGACGGCGCCCCCGTCTTCGGATACAACTACTGGTCGATCACCGACAACTACGAGTGGGGAAGCTACACACCACGTTTCGGCCTCTACACCGTCGACGTGCGCACCGATCCGGATCTGATGCGCCGCCCGACCGACGGGGTCGCCGCCTACCGGGCCGTCACCGGCGAGCCCTGGCCGGTGCCGGTGCCGGCACCGGTGCCGAGATGACCCGCCCGGCCCGGTCGTAGCATGGCGGGATGACCTGGCAGACCTGGGTGGCCCTGCTCGGCGCGTCCTGGATGATCAGCCTCTCCCCCGGCGCCGGCGCCATCGCATCGATGTCCTCGGGCCTCGCCCACGGGTTGCGGCGCGGCTGGTGGAACATCGTCGGACTGCAACTCGGCCTGCTGCTGCAGATCGTCGTGGTCGCCGCCGGCGTCGGCGCGATCCTCGCCGGATCCGCCGCCGCCTTCACGGTGATCAAGTGGTTCGGCGTCGCCTACCTCGTCTATCTGGGAGTGCGCCAGTGGCGCACGCGGCCCACCGAGGTCACCCCCGACGCGGCGCCGGGTCTCGGCTCGGCACCGGTCCTGGTGGCCCGCGGCTTCCTGATCAACGCGAGCAACCCGAAGGCTGTGGTGTTCATGCTGGCCGTACTGCCGCAGTTCCTCGATCCCGGGGCTCCGCTGCTGCAGCAGTACCTGATCATCGCGGCGACCATGGTGACCGTCGACATGATCGTCATGACCGGATACACGGGTCTGGCGGCACGGGTGCTGACGCTGATGCGCTCGCCACACCAGCAGCGCCTCACCGGCCGGGTGTTCTCCGGGCTGTTCTTCGCTGCCGCCGCGTTCCTCGCCACCGTGCGCCGCACGGCCACCGCGGCCTAGCGTCCGGTCAGTGCTGTCGCGGCGGCACGCCGAGCCGCTCGCACGCGGCGTGATACAGGGCGACGACCGCGGTACGGATCCCCGCCCGGTCGGCGACGGGTTCGAGCCACGGCACCCGCACCGTCGTCTCGGTGCCGCCCACCTCGGCGACCCACTCGCCGAACTCGGTGTGCACGCCGGTCATGCGCGCGACGTCTGCCGTGGGTTCGGCGAACGCACGGACCACCAGCAGGTTGTCGTCGGCGTGGTCGTCGTTCATGTGCCGGGTCACGGCCGCGACGACGGCGGGCTCGAAGGAAGTCACGCCGGCGAGCCTAGCCCGACCGATCGTGGCCGGCGGCCGGCACCCCGAAGGCGCGTTCGAGTGCGGTGAGTTCGTCGTCGAGGTGCCCGAGGAGACGATCGAGCCGCGGGACGCTGCGGCTGCACGAGGTCAGACCGAAGGCGATCCGGTCGTCGGTGCTGGTGCAGGTGATGTTGAGGGCCTGCCCGTCGACCGGCACCGACAGCGGGTACAGGGCGTCGACGCGGGCACCGTTCCAGTACAGCGGCTCGGTCGGGCCGGGCACGTTGGAGACGATCACGTTGAACGGCGGGCGGACCACGGCCCGGTTGCCGGTGAGCACCCCCACCGCGAGCGGTGCCATGCCCAGGGCACTCACGGTGAGCAGCGCCGTCTGGGAGCGGCCCCGCAGGGACTGCTTGCCGTCGACCATCGCGTCCCTGACGGCGAGCAGGCGCGCCGCCGAGTCGTCGAGGTGGGTCGCCAGCGGGCACATCAGGACGCCGACGTCGTTGCCGCCCTCGGTGGTCTTCTCCCGCCGCAGCGAGACCGGCACCATCGCGACGAGCGAATCGTCGGGCAGGGCCTCGTGTTCGAGCAGATAGGCGCGCAGTGCTCCCGCGGACATCGCGAGAACGACATCGTTGACGGTGGCGCGGGCCGCCTCGGCGACGCGCCGCAGCCGCACCAGCGACCAGTCGTGCGCGGCGAAGCGGCGGCCACCGGCGATGGAGACGTTGAACATCGTGCGCGGCGCCGCGAGCGACATCGCGCCACCTCGGCCCCGCAGGGCCCGGTCCACGGTCCCGACCACGGCGGGCACCATCCCGACGGTCTCGCCGATCACGCCGCGCACGGCGCGCACCGTCACGCCCGGCAGGTCGAGCGCGGTCCCCACCGCGGAGTGCACCGGGTCCGGGGACGGGAAGGGCGACCAGGGCGCCGGCATGTCGGTGCGGTCCGGGTCGGCGCTCAGGGCCCGGTGCAGCAGCCGCATGGCACCGACCCCGTCGGCGAGGGCGTGGTGGATCTTCGTGTAGATCGCGTACCGGCCGTCGGCGAGACCCTCGATCAGGTGCATCTCCCACAGCGGCCGGCTGCGGTCGAGCAGGGTGCTGTGCAGCCGGGACACCAGCGCGCGCAGTTCGGCGTTCCCGCCGGGCTGCGGCAGCGCGTCGCGCCGGACGTGGTACTCGAGATCGAAGTGCGGATCGTCCTCCCACGCCCACATCCCGAAGGTGGTGAGCGAGCGGACGGCTCGTCGGCGCCACAGGGACGCCACGTCGTCACGGGCGAGGGCCGCGTCGAACAAGGTGCGCAGGGTACGGGCGTCGCCGCCCGGCGGCGGCTGCAGCAGGATCAGTCCCCCGACATGCATGGGATGTTCGCGCGACTCGCCGAGCAGGAACATCGAGTCGGTCGGTGCCATCGGCAGACGCATGCGAACTCTCTCCGCTCCCCCGCCGGGGAACTCGTTCGTGGTGGGCCCCCTGTGACCCGCCGGACGCGCGCCGCCGCCGTGAGGTGCCTCACGGCGGCGGATACGTAGCCAGTTGTACGCGATCGGCGCGGCCGGCGCCACGCGCGGCGCGGCGTGGCGTCACATGTCGAGACCGAGGTCGAGGACGCTCACCGAATGGGTCAACGCGCCGACGGCGAGGTAGTCGACGCCGGTGCGGGCGTAGTCCGCGGCCACGTCGAGGGTCAGGCCCCCGGAGGACTCGAGCCGAGTCCGCGGCGCGTGGGTGTTACGCCGCTGCACCGCGATCTGCGTCTGCCACAGCGGGAAGTTGTCGAGCAGGATCAGCTCGACGTTCTCGGCGAGCACCTCGTCGAACTGCTCGAGGCTGTCGACCTCCACCTCGCACTCGAGGCCGGGGGCCTGGGCCCGCACGGCCCGCAGCGCCGCGACGACCGAACCGGCGGCGACGACGTGGTTGTCCTTGATCAGCGCGGCGTCGCCGAGACCCATCCGGTGGTTGACCCCACCACCGACCCGCACCGCGTACTTCTGCAGCGCGCGCAGGCCGGGCAGGGTCTTGCGGCTGTCGCGGATCTTCGCGTCGGTGCCGGCGACGGCGTCCACCCACCGAGCGGTGGCCGTGGCGATGCCGGACAGGTGACACATCAGGTTCAGCATGGTGCGCTCGGCGGTGAGCAGGCCCCGGGTGGGTGCCTGCACCGTCAGGACGGTCTCCCCCGCCTCGGCGCGGTGCCCGTCGACGGCACGGTCGAGCACCTCGTAGGTGCCGGCGCCGAGGACCTCGTCGAGCACCAGCAGACCGATGTCGATCCCGGCGACGGTGCCGGGGCTGCGCGGCACCACCGATGCCGTGGCCACGGCATCGGCGGGCACCGTGGCGTCGGTGGTCACATCCGGGCCGTAGCGCAGGTCCTCGTCGAGGGCGACGCGCACCAGCGCGAGCGTCTCGTCCCGATCGAGTCCGGCGGGCAGCTCGGTACTGGCCATTCAGTGCGCTCCTGTGAGTTGTGGTGTGTGCAGCGTGATCTCGCCGTCCGCATCGAGCCGCGTCTCGAGGCTGCGACGCTGGGCGGGGTCGGTGCCGGGATGGTCCGAACGGGTGTGGCATCCGCGGCTCTCGGTCCGGGCGCCGGCTGCGAGGGTCAGGGCCCGGGCCGCGACGGTGAGCGCGGCGTCCTCGAGTGCCGGCGCGTCGGCGCACCGGTCGGTCGGGGCGGCAGCGAGGTTCGCCCCGGCGACGGCGAGTCCGGTCGCATCGCGGACGACGGAGGCGTGCCGGGTCATCAGCTGCTGCAGCGCCGCCCGGGGTGCGCGGGGCCGCGCGGGCAGGTCGGCGTCGGCGGTCTCGACGCGCAGTCCACCGCGTTCCTCGGCCGCTGCCACGCCGGCGCGTTCGCCGACGACGAGGCCCTCGAGCAGGCTGTTGGAGGCGAGCCGGTTGCCCCCGTGCAGGCCGGTGCGGGCGACCTCGCCCGCCGCGTACAGCCCCGGAACGCCGGTGCGGCCGCACACGTCGGTGACGACCCCACCGCACGAGTAGTGCGCGGCCGGGGCGACGGGGATCAGGTCCCGAGCCGGGTCCAGGCCCACCTGCGCGAGGGAGGCCGTGACGGTCGGGAACCGCCGCGCGAATCCCTCCAGGTGCCGCGCATCGAGCAGGACGTGGTCGTCGCCGAGTTCGGCGAGCCGGGTGGCGATGGCACGGGAGACGACGTCGCGCGGTGCGAGGTCGCCGAGGGGATGCGCTCCGGCGGTGACCGAGCGGCCGGCGCTGTCCACGAGGCGTGCGCCCTCGCCGCGCACGGCCTCGCTGACGAGTGGGCGGCGGCCGACGGATCCGGCCGCGAACAGCACGGTCGGGTGGAACTGCACGAACTCGAGGTCGGCGACGGCGGCGCCGGCGTCCAGCGCCAGCGCGATCCCGTCGGCGGTGGCGCCGGCCGGGTTGGTGCTGCACGCGTACAGCTGCCCGAGACCGCCGGTGGCCAGCAGCACGGCCGGGGCGTGGACGACACCGAGGCCCCGGCCGTCGAGGACGAGCAGCCCGGTGACTCCACCGTCGTCGGTGAGGACGCGGGCGGCGGCGGCCCCGAAGAGCACCGGCAGGCCGGCGGCGCCCAGGGCACGCTGGATCTCGGCGCCGGTGGCGTCGCCGCCGGCGTGGATGATGCGCCGGGTGCTGTGCCCGCCCTCGCGGGTGCGGGCGATGCCGCCGTCGCGGCCGCGGTCGAACACGGCGCCGAGGTCGGTGAGCGCGGCGACGGCATCCTGGCCGCCGGAGACGATGGACCGCACGGCCGCCTCGTCGCACAGACCGGCACCGGCGGCGCACGTGTCGGCGACGTGGGCGTCCACGGAATCCGCCGGGCCCGGGGCGACGACGGCGATGCCGCCCTGCGCGTACTGGGTGGCGGTGTCGGTGGGGCCGCCCTTGCTGACGGTCAGTACCCGCAGTCCGCGCCGGGACGCGGCGCGGGCGGCGGTGAGGCCGGCCACGCCGCCCCCGACCACCACGAGGTCGGCGCGGGCCTCCCAGCGGATCGTGTCCTGCCGTTCCGCTCGGGCCGCGCCGACACCGGAGGACATGGTCACTCCCCGCCGCCGGGGTTGCCGATGGCGATCATCCGCTGCACCGACTGCCGCGCCCGCTCGGCGACGGCCGGGTCGACGTGGACCTCGTCCTTGCCCTCCTGCAGGCAGCGCAGCAACGCGGCCGGGGTGATCATCTTCATGTAGGGGCAGGACGCGCGGTCGTTGACGGCCTGGAAGTCGACTCCGGGTGCGGCCTTGCGCAGCTGGTGCAGCATGCCCACCTCGGTGGCGACGAGAACCTGCTTCGCGCCGGTGGCGCGGGCCGCGTCGAGCATGCCGCCGGTCGACAGGATCTTGACCTTGTCGTCGGCGACGAAGCCCTCGCCCGCGAGGTACAGCGCGGACGTCGCGCAGCCGCACTCGGGGTGGACGAACAGCTCGGCGTCGGGGTGCGCCTTGGACTTGGCGGCGAGTTCGTCGCCGTTGATCCCGGCGTGCACGTGGCATTCGCCCGCCCAGATGTGCATGTTCTGCCGGCCGGTCACGCGCTTGACGTGGGCGCCGAGGAATTGGTCGGGCAGGAAGAGCACCTCGCGGTCGGGGTCGATGGAGGCGACGACGTCGACCGCGTTCGAGGAGGTGCAGCAGATGTCGGTCAGGCCCTTGACCTCGGCGGTGGTGTTGACGTACGACACGACGACCGCGTCGGGATGATCGGCCTTCCATTCGCGCAACTGCTCGGCGGTGATCGAGTCCGCGAGCGAGCAGCCGGCCCGCTCGTCGGGGATGAGGACCGTCTTGGTGGGACTGAGGATCTTCGCGGTCTCGGCCATGAAGTGCACGCCGCAGAAGACGATGGTGTCCTCCTCGGCCTCGGCGGCGATGCGCGAGAGGGCGAGGGAGTCGCCGACGTGGTCGGCGACGTCCTGGATGGCGGGCAGCTGGTAGTTGTGCGCCAGCAACGTGGCGTTGCGCTCACGCGCCAGTCGCCGGACCTCCTCGGCCCATTCCGGGGTCGCCTCGACGCCCGTGTAACCGGCGGGTCCGTCCTGGATCGGGGTCTGTGCGCCCGCCCACGTCGTAGTGGTCATGGCCTGCTCCTTCGCCGTGCACCGGGCGGGCTGTGCCCGGATTTCCGTATTCGGTGGTTTTCGACTTAGGATCGAAAACATGACACATGGTAGCACCCTTCACGAAGTGCTCATCGTCGTGTTCCAGGTCCGCCGATTCCCGGACACCCACGGGGGCACGAAGACCGAGCTCGGAGTGCTGCTGTGGCAGCGTGCCCTCGACCCGCAGGCGGGCACCTGGTCGCTGCCCGGAGGCCGCCTCCGCGACGACGAGGACCTCACCACCTCCGCGCGCCGCCAGCTGGCCGAGAAGGTCGACGTGCGCGAGGTGGCGCACCTCGAGCAGCTCTCGGTGTTCTCCGATCCGCACCGCGTGCCGGGACCGCGCACGATCGCCTCGACGTACCTCGGGCTGGTGCCGATCACCTCCGATCCCCGGCTACCCGGGGACACCGCCTGGCATCCCGTCTCGGACCTGCCGGCGATGTCCTTCGACCACGGGATCATGGTCGAGAACGCGCGCACCCGCCTGGCCGCCAAGCTGTCGTACACCAACATCGCCTTCGGGCTGGCCCCGGCCGAGTTCGCCATGTCCACGTTGCGCGAGATCTACTGCGCGGCACTCGGATACCAGGTGGACGCCACGAACCTGCAGCGCGTGCTCAAGCGGCGCGACGTCCTGACCCCCACCGGCACCACCGCGCCGTCCGGCCGGGCCGGCGGCCGGCCTCCCGCGCTGTTCCGCTTCACCGAGTCGCGCCTGCGCGTCACCGACGAGTTCGCCGCCCTGCGCCCGCCGGGTTGACCGGTGCCGGCGCCCGGGTGGACCCGGCGGGGCGGGGGTCAGCACCCGGGGTGATCCGCCCTGGCCCGCCGCACGGCGCCCGGATCGCACCCGGAGTTCGCGCGCACCCCGATTCCGCGAGCCCCGGACGCGGCGCCTCAGGCGAGGTCCGACTCCGCATCGAAGCGCGCGCGGGCGGCGTCGATTTCGGGCAGGTGCGCGTCGGCCCACGCGAGGAGGACGTCGACCGGCGGGCGGAGCGTCTTACCGAGCGGGGTCATCCGGTATTCGACCGCGACCGGGCGGGAACTGAGGAGCGTGCGCTCGACGATGCCGTTGCGTTCGAGTCGACGCAGGGTCGCGGTCAGCGACTTCTGCGTCACGGCGGGGATCGCGCGCCGCAGCTCGTTGAACCGGCTCGGACGCTCGCACAGCTCGTTGCACACCGCCAACGACCACTTGTCGAGGATCTGATCGAGCAGCTCACGATGCGGTGCGGTGACCGTGAGTGCACCGAGGGCGTCCGAGGTGGTATCGCGCACGACACCTAGTCTCGTTGAAGTGACCTTCGGAGACCAAGTATCACTGTGATACCTGTTCGGATCGATGAGCGAGGAGCACCCCATGACCGTTCGATACCTGACCCCCGAAGGCATGACCCAGCCCACCCCGTACCACCACGTCGCCGTCGGCACGGGCACCCGCCATGTCCACGTCGCCGGCCAGATCGCCCGGCTCGCGGACGGCACCCCCGTCTCACCCGGCGATCTGGCGGGACAGGTCGCCCAGGCGTTGCGGAACACCGCAACCGGACTGGCCGGTGCGGGGGCGGGGTTCGGCGACGTCCTGCGGCTGACCTTCTACGTCACGAACTGGGCACCGGAGAAGATCACCGACTTCATGGCGGGCCTCGAACAGGTCGCCGAGGAGATCGGGCTGCCCGTGCCGGTGCCGCCGGCCTCCCTCGTCGGCGTGGACTACCTGTTCGAGCCGGATGTGCTCGTCGAAGTCGAAGCGACCGCCATCCTCGACTGAGCCGGGTCCGGCCGCCGGCGGACGCGCTGCGACCGTGCCCGCCGGCGGCCGGCCCCCGTCTCAGCGACGTTCGGTCAGGCTCGAATCGAGCATCCCGTGCCGTGAGCACCGGGCCCACCAGCCGTCGGGGGCGATCTGCACGATCATCCGCCGTCCGCACTGCTCGCAGAACCGGGGCGGTTCGAGACCGAGCCGGGCCGCGGCCGGGACCGGGGCGCCCTCGTCCACGGGCCGGCCGGTGAACGGATTGAACACACCGGCCTCCTAGAAGGTCTCGCCGAGCGCCTTGATCGGCATCTTCAGCTCGCCGAGCAGGTCGAGGTCGGACTCGGCGGGCCGGCCGAGGGTGGTGAGGTAGTTGCCGACGATGACGGCGTTGATGCCGCCGAGGATGCCCTGCTTGGCGCCGAGGTCGCCGAGGGTGATCTCGCGGCCGCCGGCGAAGCGCAGGATGGTGCGCGGCAGCGCGAGCCGGAAGGCGGCAACGGCCTTGAGCGCCTCCGCCGCCGGCAGGACCTCGAGGTCCCCGAACGGGGTGCCCGGGCGCGGGTTGAGGAAGTTCAGGGGCACCTCGTCGGGTTCGAGGGCGGCCAGGTCGGCGGCGAATTCGGCGCGCTGCTCGAGCGTCTCCCCCATGCCCAGGATGCCGCCGCAGCACACCTCCATCCCGGCCTCACGGACCATCCGCAGCGTCTCCCACCGCTCCTCCCAGGTGTGGGTGGTGACGACCTGGGGGAAGAACGAGCGGGCGGTCTCGAGGTTGTGGTTGTAGCGGTGCACTCCCATCGCGGCGAGCTGGTCGACCTGCTCCCGGGTGAGCATGCCGAGCGAACACGCCACCTGGATGTCGACCTCGTTGCGGATCGCTTCGACACCGGCGGCGACCTGAGCCATCAGACGCGCGTCGGGCCCTCGGACGGCGGCGACGATGCAGAACTCGGTCGCGCCGGTCTTGGCCGTCTGCTTGGCGGCCTCGACGAGGCTGGGGATGTCGAGCCACGCCGAGCGGACCGGGGAGGCGAACAGTCCCGACTGGGAGCAGAAGTGGCAGTCCTCGGGGCAGCCGCCGGTCTTGAGGCTGATGATGCCCTCCACCTCGACCTCGGGGCCGCACCAGGTCATGCGGACCTCGTGGGCCAGGCCGAGCAGGTCCTCGAGCCGGTCGTCGGGCAGCCGCAGCACCTCGAGCACCTGCTCGCGGTCGAGTCCCTCGCCACGCCCCAGGACCTGTTCGCGGGCGAGGGCGAGGATGTCGGCACGGGCGGGGGCCTGGGTCACGGGAGTCTCCTGGAGGATGCGGGTCGCGGCACACTTGAACACCGTTCACTTGAACGACGTTCAGGCTAGGGTGACGGTGGTCTACTGTCAACGCGACGGATGCTCGGGAACCAGACGGGAGCGAACGGTGCAGTTGCGACGCGGCGACGTCCTCGACGGCGCGATGGCGATCCTCGACGAGTACGGGCTCGGCGACCTGACGATGCGGAAGCTCGCCACCTCGCTCGGCGTCCAGCCCGGGGCCCTGTACTGGCACTTCCCGAACAAGCAGACCCTGCTCGGGGCGATGGCCGACCGCATCCTCGACGGCGTCGCGGCCCCGCCCACCGCGTCCACGTGGGACGGCGCCCTCAGCGAACTCGCGCATCGCTTCCGCGCCGCACTGCTCGCGCACCGAGACGGCGCGGAACTCGTCGCCGCGACCTACGCGTCGCGCCTGACCACTGCGCGGGTGCGCGAGGCATTCGTCGCGGCGGGGCTCCGGGCCCGGTTGTCCCGGGCGCACGCCGAGCTCGCCGGATACGCGCTGCTGCACTACGTCCTCGGCCACACCGTCGACGAACAGTCCCGCCTGCAACTCGCCGAACTCGGGGCGCTGACCCGCAAGCCCGTCTCCCCCGACGTCGCCACCGAGACCGCGGCCGGTTCGGACGACGACCTGCTCGACGGGGATCCGGCCGTGCGCTTCGATTTCGGCCTGACCCTGTTCGTCGACGGCATCCGCACCCGGGTGCACGCGGGCGGCGCCGAGGCGCCCGGACCGAATGTCACACCGGTGCGGTTCAACTGAACGCATGTGACATTCGGCCGGACCGGTCAGCGCCGGAACAGCTTGTTTCCGAGCCAGACGATCGGGTCGTAGCGACGGTCGACGACGCGTTCCTTCATCGGGATCAGCGCGTTGTCCGTGATGTGGATGTTCTCCGGGCACACCTCGGTGCAGCACTTGGTGATGTTGCACAGCCCCAGTCCGTGCTCTTCCTGGGCGGCGGTGCGCCGGTCGGCCACGTCGAGCGGATGCATCTCGAGTTCGGCGATCCGCATCAGGTACCGGGGTCCGGCGAACGCCTCCTTGTTCTCCTCGTGGTCGCGCACCACGTGGCAGACGTTCTGGCACAGGAAGCACTCGATGCACTTGCGGAACTCCTGCGACCGCTGCACGTCGATCTGCCGCATCCGGTACTCCCCCGGCGCCAGGTCGGGTGGGGGCGCGAACGCCGGGATCTCCCGGGCCTTGGCGTAGTTGAAGGACACATCGGTGACCAGGTCCCGGATCACCGGGAAGGTGCGCAGCGGGGTCACGGTGACCACCTCGTCCTCCGCGAAGACCGACATCCGGGTCATACACAGCAGCCGCGGACGGCCGTTGACCTCCGCCGAGCAGGACCCGCACTTGCCCGCCTTGCAGTTCCATCGCACCGCCAGGTCGGGAGCCTGGGTGGCCTGCAGCCGGTGGACGATGTCGAGAACGACCTCCCCCTCGTTCACCTCGACGGTGTAGTCGCGCAGTTCGCCGCCCCCGTCGTCGCCGCGCCAGATCCTGAATGCCGCTCGGTAGCCCATGGCTACGGCCTCCGTCCCGGATGTTCCGCGAGTTCGTCGTCGGTGTAGTACTTGGCGAGTTCCTCGACATCGAACAGCGCCAACAGGTCCGGACGCATGGGCACCTGACGTTCGGGCGCGACGGTGACATCCGGGATCGAGCCGTCGCCGTCGTCCGTGCGACACACCAGCAGCGTCCGGCGCCAGTTCGGATCCATCGACGGGTGGTCGTCGCGGGTATGCCCGCCCCGGCTCTCGGTGCGCAGCAACGCCGCCCGGGCCACGCACTCGCTCACGAGCAGCATGTTGCGCAGATCCAGGGCGAGGTGCCAGCCGGGATTGAACTGCCGGTGCCCCTCCACGGCGACGTTGCGGATCCGTGCCCGCAACGCAGCGAGATCGTCGAGGGCGCGGGCGATCTCGTCCGCGCGCCGGATGATGCCCACCAGGTCCTGCATGCACTGCTGCAACCCGGTGTGCAGGGTGTACGGGTTCTCCGCCGTCGCGGGCTCGGCGGGATCGAAGGGCGCCAGCGCCGTACGCGCCGCCGCGACGACGTCCGCGTCCGCGAGGCGTGGACGGTGCCCGAGGCCCTGCACGTAGTCGGCGGCGCCGAGACCGGCGCGCCGGCCGAACACCAGCAGGTCCGACAGGGAGTTGCCGCCGAGCCGGTTCGATCCGTGCATCCCGCCCGAGCACTCGCCGGCGGCGAACAGGCCGGGCACGGACGCGGCCCCGGTCTCGGGATCGACCTCGATCCCGCCCATCACGTAGTGGCAGGTGGGGCCGACCTCCATCGCCTCGGCGGTGATGTCGACGTCGGCGAGTTCCTTGAACTGGTGGTGCATCGACGGCAGCCGCCGGACGATCTCCTCGGCGGGCATGCGTGAGGCGATGTCGAGGAACACCCCGCCGTGCGGGGTGCCACGACCGGCCTTGACCTCGGAATTGATGGCGCGGGCCACCTCGTCGCGCGGCAGCAGGTCCGGGGTGCGGCGATTGTTCTCCTGGTCGGTGTACCAGCGGTCGGCCTCCTCCTCCGTCTCGGCGTACTGACCTTTGAACACCGGCGGAATGTAGGAGAACATGAACCGTTCGTTCTCGGAGTTCTTCAGCACCCCACCGTCACCGCGTACCCCCTCGGTGACGAGGATGCCCTTGACGCTGGGCGGCCACACCATCCCGGTGGGGTGGAACTGGACGAACTCCATGTTGATCAGGGCGGCCCCGGCCCGCAGCGCGAGCGCATGACCGTCACCGGTGTACTCCCACGAATTCGACGTGACCTTCCAGGACTTGCCGATCCCGCCGGTGGCGAGGACGACGGCGGGGGCCTCGAACAGCACGAACCGGCCGGACTCGCGCCAGTACCCGAACGCACCGGCGATGCGGCCCTCGCCGTCCTTCAGCAGTTCGGTGACGGTGCACTCGGCGAACACCCGCACCCGCGCGTCGTAGTCGCCGGTGGCGGCGTAGTCCTCCTGCTGGAGCGACACGATCTTCTGCTGCATCGTGCGGATCAGTTCGAGCCCGGTACGGTCGCCGACGTGCGCGAGCCGGGGGTAGGTGTGACCGCCGAAGTTGCGCTGGCTGATCCGGCCGTCGGGGGTGCGGTCGAACAACGCACCGTAGGTCTCGAGTTCCCACACCCGGTCGGGGGCCTCGCGCGCATGCAACTCGGCCATGCGCCAGTTGTTGAGGAACTTCCCTCCGCGCATGGTGTCCTGGAAGTGCACCTGCCACGAGTCGTGCGGGTTGGCGTTGCCCATCGCGGCGGCGCACCCGCCTTCCGCCATGACGGTGTGTGCCTTGCCGAACAGCGACTTGCACACGACTGCGACCCGCAGTCCGCGCTGACGCGCCTCGATGACGGCACGCAGCCCCGCCCCGCCCGCGCCGATGACCACCACGTCGTAGCTGTGCCGTTCGACGTCCGCCATCCAGTCCTCCTCTGCTGCCGAACCGCCCGCGGCAGGCGCCCGGGCCGGCGTCGTGGCTCAGCCGACGAACCGCAGGTCCGAAACCGTGCCGCTCGCCACGAGCATGATGTAGAAATCCGTGATCATCAGGGTGCCCAGCGTGGTCCACGCCAGCTGCATGTGCCGGGTGTTGAGCCTGGAAACGAACGTCCAGACCCGGTAGCGCAGCGGGTGTTTCGAGAAGTGTTTGAGCCGGCCGCCGGTGACGTGCCGGCACGAGTGGCACGAGACGGTGTATGCCCACAGCAGCACGACGTTCACCACCAGGACGATGTTGCCGAGCCCGAACCCGAACCCGCCCCCGGCACCGTGGAACGCGAGGATCGCGTCGTAGGTGTTGATCGCCGAGATGACGAGCGCGACGTAGAAGAAGTAGCGGTGCGAGTTCTGGATCAGCAGCGGCAACCGCGTCTCCCCCGTGTACCGGGCGTGCGGCTCGGCGACGGCGCAGGCCGGCGGCGCCAGCCAGATCGAGCGGTAGTAGGCCTTGCGGTAGTAGTAGCACGTCAGCCGGAACCCGAGCAGGAACGGCAGCGACAGGAACGCCAGGGGGATCCACATGGGCAGTTCACCCACCCACGTGCCGAAGTGCCGGGCACCGGGCACGCACGACGCGCTGACGCACGGGGAGTAGAACGGCGTGAGGTAGTGGTACTCCTCCACCCAGTACGCAGTGCGCACGAACGACCGGATCGTCGCGTAGACGACGAAGACGGCCAGCCCGAGTGTGGTGAGCAGGGGCGGCTGCCACCACCGGTCGGTGCGTAGCGTGCGCGCCGCGATCCGGGCCCGCGTCGCGGAGCGCACGCCGGTGCCTGCCGCGGGCGCGCTCACCGCGAGCCGTGCAGGCCGCCGAGCCCCTCGTCGTCGCAGTCGACGCCGCGGAAGATCTCGTCGTACGGGGTGTCGGGGATCGGGATCCGCTCGCCGACCGGCCGGGACGCCTCCCGCGGCGGGGAGGCCGCCAGGTCCTGCGCGTCGATGTCGAGCCGGTCCACGTCGTTGACCAGACGACGTACGGCGGCGGCGTCGCCGTACCGCGACCGGAGCGAGGTCAGGCAGTGCCGCAGGTGACCGATGGTGCGGTGCAGTTCCTGCATTTCGGTGGTGGACATTCGTACCTCCGAGAGGTCGGTCGGCACGTCGACACCTGCCGACTCTGTGTGACAGCTATCACAGTACGACATTCGCGCGGCCTCGCAGGCGAATCCGGGTATCGACGCGCACGGGCCGTGACCGAACGGGATGCCGAGCCGGATCCGGACAGAACGGACCAGGAAATGTGAAATCTCTGCTACAGGTTTCGAAAACCTGTGCTCCGGGAAGACTTGGATGCCACTGTGAAAGCAGCACGCGCTGAAGAGAGTTAGGACAGAGAAACGTCATGCAGACCACCTTGTTCGCCTCCGCCGCCTCCCGCCGCGCCTCGGCCACTGCCGGCTCGGCCATGAGCACCGAGGAGATCAAGCGCCGTATCGAGGCGATGTTCGCCGAACCACGCACCGACGAGCAGTCGGCGGGCACCGGGCGCGCATGAGGTCGAGGACGTCGATGCGGAAAGCAGGGGATCAGATGACTTCAGGATCGATCGAGGGGGGATCGGCCGGCGAACTGCTGATCGTCGGCGACTGCTCCCGGGTGCTCGACGGCGCCCGTGGGGCCGAGTTGCGGACGTGGGCACGTGAGCACGGATTCGGACTCACCGATACCTTCGCCGGAGGCCGGGTGGTGTGCGCGATCGTCGCCGAGGAGGTGCTCGACGGCGCGTGCTCCGCGGCCGAGGCGATGACGATGCAGTCCGTGCGCGCCGCAGGCGTTCCGTGCGTCTGCGTGCACGACGCCCCCGCACGGATCCTCGAGGCACTCGCCGAGCACGACCTGCCGGTCGGTGCGGGGACCTCGCCGGCCCGGGACGTCCCGGTCCCCCTCGGGACCGTATGCACCTCGGTGTTCGCCTCGGGCGGCGACGCCGCCCTTCGCCGACACCCGCAGCCTGCCTGACTTCTCCCGGAGTGCATTCCGGCCCCGGCGCGCGAAGCGCCGGGGCCGGAATCCGTTCGTGGGCAGCGTGCCGCCCGGGCGACTCGCGTCAGCCGGTGGCCGCCGAGGTCTCCCCCGGCAACTGCCAGCGCATCGCCACCTGTGTGCCGTCGGGGTTGACGGCCAGGTCGGTATCCGAGGCCAGATTCCGGATCAGCGCCAGGCCGTGCCCCCGGGAGCTATCGGCCGCCGGCGTGGCCGAACCCCGCCAGTGCCCGTGGTCGGTGACGACGACCTCCACACACCGGTCCTGCGGCGAGTACTTCGCTTCGAGGTCGACCGTGCCGTCACCGTCATCCGCGGTGTACGCGTGCTCGACGGCGTTCGCGAGCGCCTCGTAGCTGGCCAGCAGCACGTCCTGGCCGCCGACCTCGGCGAGCCGCAAGCCGCTGAGCCAGCGGTCGAGCGCCTGCCGCAGCATCGTCACCTGCGAGGCCTCGGCCCGTACGCCGCGGAAGTACAGTCCCGTCGTCAGAAAGGCCGGTGCTACGCCTCGCGCCTGCATCCTCGTTCCCTCGTCGTCGACGGGTCCCCGCCGGATTTCCACCCCGGACACACCGGTCCGGTCGAGCCGGCGCGACCCGACCGACTCGTGCCTCCGCGGCGGTTCATGCCTCCGTGCCGGCCTTGTCGGCCTGCAGAGCGGCCAGCGCCTCGTCCAGGCGGCTGTGGATCGGGAACACCTCGTCCAGGCCGAGCAGCGACAGCGGCCGGGCGGTGGCCGAACCCTGCGCGACGACGGCGTAGGGGGTCGTGCCGGCGGTCTTCTTCGACAGGTCGACCAGCACGGCGATGCCGACCGACGCGAGGAAGTTGACTGCACCGAGGTCCACGATCAGGCCCCGGCACTTGTCGTTGCCGAGGGTGGCGACAGCTTCCTCCTCGAGCTGCGGGGCGCTGACCAGATCCACGTCACCGGCCACCGACAGCACCGCGATGTCGCCGCTCCACGCCTGGGAAACGGCCATGATCGGCTGTTCGGAAGTCGCTTCGTTCATCTGTCCATCATGCAAGACACTGTCCTCCTGTGCGATAGCGGGTCCGATCCCGGGGGTCGGAGTCAACGGGGTATACCTGCGGTGAGCAGGGCGATGTCGTCCTGCGCCCGTGCAAGAATCGATTCCGAAAGTTCGGCGACGAGGCGGGCGTCGGCCACCGGGCGGTCGGAGAGGATCGGTGCGGCGCACGAGCCGGGAGCGCGGCGGATCTGCCGCGCCCCGCCCAGCCCGTGGGCGGCCTCGAGCCGGATGCGGTCGGCGTCGACGATCGGCACCGGCGCCCCGAACCAGGACGCGGCGATCCGGCCGAACGGGCCGTCGAGAATGTGGGAGTGCGAGACCGCCCGCCTGCGGGCCGTCTCGCACTGCTGGTGATCGAGCACCCTCATCGCTTGCGCTGTCTCCTACACCGACTTCCGGTCTGCCTCGGTCGGGGATACGCAGCGGTCGACGCCGGACGCGGCGAACACTGCGTAGCACTGACGTAGGGACGCGTCGTCGGGACGCGTCCTCACTGGCACTACGGCTGGTGTCTCAACCGCACCGGATACCCTACCCGAACTCGTCGTCCTCGCACATTCGTTCACCTGCGGGAAGCGTGGCGGTGCGCCCGGCCGGGCGCCGCGGGGACAGGTGTCAGGGCCGAACCGGCAGGCCGAGCCGGTCGGCAGGCAGCCAGCGGGCGGCCTGGTCGGCGAAGGACACCGCGTCGAGGGCGCCGCTGCCCGCCGGGAGGCGCCCGAGGAGGGGCACACCGGTGACCCCGGGCAGATCCTGCAGATTGCACCGCTCGGCCAGACCCGGGTGCTCCGGCCACGCACCGATCACCACGCCCGCGCACTCGACCCCGCCGGCCCGCAACGCGGCGACGGTCAGTGCGCTGTGGTTCAGGGTCCCCAGGGCGGGGGCTGCCACCACCACGGCCGGGGCGCTCACCGCGGCGGCGACGTCGACGAGGGTGAATCCGTCCCTGCCCAGCCGGACGAGCAGCCCACCGGCGCCCTCGACGAGCACCAGGTCGTGCGCGCCGGCGAGCTCGCGTACGGCGGCGACGACGACGGGCAGGTGCAGCAGGGGCCGGCCGCTGCGGCGCGCCGCGGTGTCCGGCGCCAGGGGCTCCGGGTAGCGGGCCAGTTCCACGGTGTGCACGCGTCCCCCGGTGAGCCGGGCGATCTCGGCGAGGTCGCCGGGAGCCTCGTCGGCCACCCCGGTCTGTGCCGGTTTGCACACGGCGACCCGCAGCCCCGCCGCCACCGCCACGGCGGCGTAGGCCGCCGTGACGACGGTCTTGCCCACGTCGGTGGACGTGCCGGTCACACACAGGACCGTCATGACCGTGCCCCGGACAGCACATCGGTGAGGACGTCGTCGATGTGGGCGAGTTCGTCGGCGTCCAGGTTCGCGCGGGCCGTCAGCCGCAGCCGGGACGTGCCCTCGGGAACGGACGGCGGCCGGAAGCATCCGACGTGGACCCCCCGGCTGCGGCACGCCTGCGCGGCGTCGAACGCGACCTGCGGGTCCCCGAGCACCACCGACACCACCGCCGACGTGGGGGCGGCGACCCCGGCGATCCGGGCCAGGTCGGCGGCCCGCTCGAGCACGGCTCGGGCCCGGTGCGGCTCGTCACGCAACACGCGCAGCGCACCACGGGCGGCGCCGACGGCGGCGGGCGCGAGACCGGTGTCGAAGATGAAGGTGCGGGCGGCATCGATCAGGTGGGCCCGGACGCGGGCGTCGGCGAGCACCACGCCGCCCTGCGACGCGAGGGACTTCGAGAGCGTGGCAGTGACCACGACGTCCGGCTCACCGGCGAGACCCGCCTCGTGGACGAGTCCGCGACCGCCCCCGCCCCGGACCCCCACCCCGTGGGCCTCGTCGACGAGCAGCAGCGCGTCGTGTGCCCGGCACGCCGCATGCAGTTGCTGCAGCGGCGCGAGGTCCCCGTCGGCGCTGAAGACGGAGTCGGTGAGCACGAGGGCACGCCGCTCGGTGCGGGTCGCGAGCGCCGTCCGCACGAAGTCGACGTCGGCGTGCGGGGCGATCTGCACCCGTGCGCGGGAGAGCCGGCACGCGTCGACCAGGGACGCGTGGCAGCCCGCGTCGGAGACGATCAGGGTGTCGCGGTCGGCGAGGGCGGTGACGGCGCCGAGGTTGGCGGCGTACCCGCTGGCGAACACGAGACCGGACTCGGCGCCGGTGAACTCCGCGAGTTCACGCTCGAGCAGTTCGTGCTCGCTCGTGGTGCCGGTGACGAGGCGGGACCCGGTGGCGCCACCGCCCCAGCGGCGCAGCGCGGCGGTCGCGGCGGCGAGGACCTCGGGGTGCCGGACGAGACCGAGGTAGTCGTTGGAGGCGAGGTCGACGATGCCCGGCGCCGGGGTGCGCGGATGCAGGGTGCGGCGCAGGCCCGCCGCGCGCCGGGCGTCGGCGACGTCGTCGAGCCAATCCAGGCTGGCGAAGGCGGTCATGCCCGCAGACCATACCTGAACACCGTTCAAGTCGGAATGCGGGCGGCGTGCCCGGCTCGTCCGGCACCCCACGGCGGGGTCAGGTCCGGGCGGCGGCGCACATCCCCGCGGCGATCATCCGCACGTCGTCGGCCGTGCAGATGTACGGCGGCATCGCGTAGATCAGGTTGCGGAACGGACGCAGCCACACGCCGGACGCGACGGCGGCCGCCGTCGCGGCGCGCATGTCCACGGGCCGGTCCAGTTCGAGCACGCCGATGCCGCCGAGCACCCGCGCGTCCACCACGCCCGGCAGCTCCCGCGCCGGCGCCAGACCCGCTTCGAGGCCGGCGCCGAGCGCGGCGACCTCGCCGCGCCAGTCGCGCGAGAGCAGCAGCTCCACGGCAGCGACGGCCACCGCGCACGCGAGCGGATTGCCCATGAACGTCGGGCCGTGCATGATGCCGCCGCCCTCGCCCGCGCTGACCGCCTCGGCGACGGCCGACGTGCACAGCACCGCCGCCAGCGTCAGATATCCGCCGGTCAGCGCCTTGCCCACGCACATGACGTCCGGCGCGACGGCCGCGTGATCGGCGGCGAACAGCTCCCCGGTGCGACCGAACCCGGTGGCGATCTCGTCGAAGATCAACAGCAGGCCATGGGTGTCGCACATCCGGCGCAGCTCGGTCAGGTAGCGGGGGTCGTGGAAGCGCATGCCACCCGCGCCCTGGACCACCGGCTCGACGATCACGGCGGCCAGCTCGTCCGTGTGGGCCTCGAGCGTGGCCTCGAACTCGGCGACGTACGCCGGGTCGAACTCGCGCGGCGGCGCCGGCGCGAACACCTGCCGCTGCAGTACGCCGGTCCACATCGAGTGCATGCCGCCGTCGGGGTCGCACACGCTCATCGGCGCGAACGTGTCACCGTGGTAGCCGCCCCGCCAGGTCATGAGCCGGTGCCGTCCCGGCCGGCCCACCGCGCGCTGGTACTGCAGGGCGAGCTTGACCGCGACCTCCACCGACACCGACCCGGAATCGGCGAGGAAGACCTTGTCCAGGCCGTCGGGGGTGATCCGCACGAGCAGCTCCGCGAGCCGCGCGGCCGGCTCGTGGGTGAGCCCGCCGAACATCACGTGGCTCATCCGCCCCAGTTGGCGCGTGACCGCCGCGTCGAGGGCGGGGTGGCGGTATCCGTGCACGGCGGCCCACCACGAGCTCATGCCGTCGACGAGTTCCCGGCCGTCGGCCAGCCGCAGCCGGGTGCCGTGGGCCTCGTCGACCACGAGCGGCACGGTCGATGCGGGAACGGCCCCGTAGGGATGCCACAGGTGCGCCGCGTCGAGCGTGGCGACCTCGTCGGGATTCAGGCGGCGAACGGTCACGGGGTCCGACTGTAGGCGTCCGCGCCGCGCGGCCGGTCGGCACCTGCGCCGGACCGGCTCACTCGGTCCGTACACGACCGAGGATCCCGCTAGGGTTGCCGTCATGGAACCCACCGAGCCGAGCACGTCCACCGAGGCCCTCCCGGCCGAGATCCCGGTGTGGCCGGGGAACGCCTATCCGCTCGGCGCGACCTACGACGGGGCGGGGACGAACTTCGCCCTCTTCTCCGAGGTCGCCGAGAAGGTCGAACTGTGCCTGATCGCCAAGGACGGCACCGAGACCCGCGTGCCGATCGAGGAGGTCGACGGCAACGTCTGGCACGTCTACCTCCCCACGGTGACCCCCGGCCAACGCTACGGCTACCGCGTCCACGGCCCCTACGATCCGGGGCAGGGTCTGCGCTGCGATCCGAGCAAGTTGCTGCTCGACCCGTACGGCAAGGCCTTCGACGGCGCGTTCGACGGCGATGCGTCGCTGTTCTCGTACGCCATGACGGGGTCCGAGGCCGAGGAGGCCCCGTCGGAACCGGAGCAGTCGGACGCGGCCGCGGAGGACGCCTCCGGTGCGGACGCTCCAGGTGCGGCCACCGCGGAGTCGGGCGACGAGAACGACACGCCGGCCGAGTCCGCCACCGAGCCCAAAGAACCGTCGAATCCCGATTTCCCCCAATTGGATTCGCTCGGACACACGATGACGACCGTGGTGATCAACCCGTTCTTCGACTGGGTCTCCGATCGGCATCCGCGCCGGCCCTACTACGAGACCGTCATCTACGAGGCCCACGTGAAGGGCATGACCGCGACCCATCCGGGCGTGCCGGAGCAGTTGCGCGGCACCTACGCGGGGCTGGCCCACCCGGTGATCATCGAGCACCTGCAGAGTCTCGGGGTCACCGCGATCGAACTGATGCCCGTGCACCAGTTCATGCAGGATCAGGTGCTGCTGGACCGGGGCCTGCGGAACTACTGGGGCTACAACACCTTCGGCTTCCTGGCTCCGCACCTGGACTACTCGTCGGCCAGCAACCCGAGCGGCGTCGTCGCCGAGTTCAAGGCGATGGTGCGCGCCTACCACGAGGCGGGCATCGAGGTGATCCTCGACGTGGTGTACAACCACACCGCGGAGGGCAACCACATGGGGCCGACGATCTGTTTCCGCGGCATCGACAACGCCGCCTACTACCGGCTGGTCGACGACGACAAGTCCTACTACATGGACTACACCGGCACCGGCAACAGCCTCAACGCCCGCCATCCGCACACCCTGCAGCTGATCATGGATTCGCTGCGCTACTGGGTGACCGAGATGCACGTCGACGGATTCCGCTTCGACCTGGCCTCCACCCTGGCCCGCGAGCTGCACGACGTGGACCGGCTGTCCGCGTTCTTCGACCTCGTGCAGCAGGATCCGATCGTCTCGCAGGTCAAGCTGATCGCCGAGCCGTGGGACGTCGGTGAGGGCGGCTACCAGGTGGGCAACTTCCCCGGCCTGTGGACCGAGTGGAACGGCAAGTACCGCGACACGGTCCGGGACTACTGGCGCGGGGAACCGGCCACGCTCGGCGAGTTCGCCTCCCGGCTCACCGGCTCGTCGGACCTGTACGAGGCCACCGGCCGCCGGCCGAGCGCGTCGATCAACTTCGTCACCGCCCACGACGGCTTCACCCTCGCCGACCTGGTCTCCTACAACGAGAAGCACAACGACGCCAACGGCGAGAACAACATGGACGGCGAGTCACACAACCGCTCGTGGAACTGCGGCGTGGAGGGCCCGACCGACGACGCGGACGTGCTCGCGCTGCGGCAGCGGCAGAGCCGCAACATCCTGGCCACGCTGATGCTGTCCCAGGGCACCCCCATGCTCGCGCACGGCGACGAGTTCGGGCGCACGCAGCAGGGCAACAACAACGTCTACTGCCAGGACAACGAGTTGTCCTGGATGGACTGGTCGCTGGCGGAGACGAACGCGGACCTGCTCGAGTTCACCCGCAACGTGATCGCGCTGCGCCGGTCGCACCCGGTGTTCCGGCGACGGCGGTTCTTCGAGGGCCGCCCGATCCGCAGCGGCGAGCAGTCCCGTGACATCGCCTGGCGCACCCCGGCGGGCGAGGAGATGACGCCGGAGGACTGGGACAGCGGGTTCGGCAAGTCGCTGTCGGTGTTCCTCAACGGCGAGGGCATCCACGAGCCGAACCAGCGCGGCGAACGGGTCGTCGACGATTCGTTCCTGCTGTGCTTCAACGCGCACGACGAGCCGATCGATTTCGTCACCCCCGACGGTCCGCACGCCGAGGAATGGTCGGTGGCGCTGGACACGGACGTGCCGGACGGGCTGCGCGAGCAGGTGGTGACCGCCGGGGAGTCCGTGCGGGTGCAGGCCCGTTCGCTGCTGGTGATGCGGAGGACCGCATGAGCCCGCGCCCGGTGTCGTCGACGTATCGGCTGCAGCTCACCGGCGACGGGACGACCTTCGCGGACGCGATCGCGCTCGTGGACTACCTCGACGCGCTCGGCGTCTCCCACGTGTACCTGTCCCCCGTGCTCAGCGCCGCGGCCGGCTCGACCCACGGGTACGACGTGGTGGATCCGACGACGGTGTCGGCGGCGCTCGGCGGCCGCGAGGGTCTCGCGGCCCTGGCCCGCGAGGTCCGCTCCCGCGGGATGGGTCTGCTGATCGACATCGTCCCCAACCACGTCGGCGTCGGCGATCCGCGGGAGAACCCGTGGTGGTGGGACGTGCTGCGGCACGGCCGCACCTCGCCGTACGCGACGTACTTCGACGTCGACTGGGACGCGGACAACGGCTGCGACGGCCGGATCGCCCTGCCCGTACTGGGGTCGGCGACCGACGTCGAGGATCTGACCGTGGACCGTACCGGTGACGAGCCGACGCTGGCCTACTACGAGCGGCGCTTCCCGATCGCCCCGGGCACCGACGCGGGAACCGGAGCGGAGGTGCATGCGCGGCAGGCGTACCGGCTGGTGCCGTGGGACAGCGGCCTGATCGGATACCGCCGGTTCTTCACCGTCGACGATCTCGCCGCGGTGCGGGTGGAGGATCCGGCGGTGTTCGACGCGGTGCACGCCCAGGTGGCGTCGTGGATGGACGACGACCTCACCGACGGCGTCCGCGTGGACCATCCGGACGGACTGGCGGACCCGACCGGCTACCTGCAGCGGTTGCGCGAACTCGTCGGCCCGGACCGCTGGCTGGTCGTCGAGAAGATCCTCGGCGACGGCGAACCGCTCGACCCGACCCTGCCGGTCGACGGCACCACCGGCTACGACGCGCTCGGCGAGGTCGGTGCGGTGTTCCTCGATCCGCGCGGTGAGAAGGACCTCGACGCGCTCTCGCGTGACCGCACCGGCGCGCCCGGCGACGCGCAGTGGCTGCACGCGCAGGAGAGACAGCTCAAGAGCACGGTGCTGCAGGCGGGTCTGGCACCGGAGGTGCGCCGGCTGGTGCGGGCGGTCCGCCGGGACGCCGCCGATGCGACCTGTCCGGACGAGCACCTGCGCGACGCGGTGATCGCGGTGGTGGCGGAGCTGCCCGTGTACCGGTCCGACTACGCGCCCCTGGCCGGGATGCTGCCCCGCATCCTGGGTGAGTGCGCCCGCGCCGAACCCGCGCTCGAACCCGCGCTCGAGGTGCTGTCGCGGGCCCTGGCCCGGGGCGCAGAGGCGGCGGCCCGGTTCGGGCAGGTGTGCGGCGCCGCGACCGCCAAGGCGGTCGAGGACTGCCTGTTCTACCGCGCGGCGCGGCTGGTCTCCCTCCAGGAGGTCGGCGGCCACCCGGGCCGGTTCGGGCTGCCCGTCGCCGAATTCCACCTCGCCTGGTCGGAACGGGCGCGGTGGTGGCCGCGTGCGATGACGTCGCTGTCCACCCACGACACCAAGCGCGGCGAGGACGTCCGCGCCCGTATCGGGGTGCTCTCGCAGGTGCCGCAACTGTGGGCGGCGTGCCTGTCCGAATGGGAATCCGTCACACCGCCCCCGGACGCCGCCTCGGGACTGTTCTTGTGGCAGAACATCTTCGGGGCCTGGCCGCGTGACGGTCGAGTGACGGAGGAGCTGCGGTCCCGGCTGCACGAGTACGCCCGGAAAGCCCTGCGGGAGAACGGCGTGCGCACCACCTGGACGGAGGTGGACGAGGAGTTCGAGGGCGCGGTGGCGGCCTGGCTCGACGCGGTGTGCGACGGGCCTGTCGGCGCGTCGCTGACCGAGTTCGTCGCGTCGCTGGCCCCGCATTTCTCCGCGGACTCGCTCGGGCAGAAGCTGCTGCAGCTGCTCGGACCCGGCATCCCCGACGTGTACCAGGGCACCGAGTTGTGGGAGGACTCGCTCGTGGACCCGGACAACCGGCGGCCGGTGGACTTCGCCGCGAGGCGCCGGCTGCTCGAGCAGGACCCGCCGCCGGCCGTGGACGACGCCGGTACCGCGAAGCTCGCGGTCGTGCGGTCGGCGCTGCGGCTGCGCCGCGAACGGCCGGCGAGCTTCGTCGGTGGCGCCTACGTCCCGCTGTCCGCGTCGGGTCCGGCCGCCGCTCACCTCATCGGGTTCGGGCGCGGCCCGGCGGCCGACGACGTCGACGTGGTGGCGCTCGCCTCGCGGCACACGGTCACCCTGGAGGAGACCGGATGGGGCGACACGACGCTCGACCTGCCGCCGGGCCGCTGGGTGGACCGGCTCACCGGGCGGCGGCTGTCGGCAACGGTGTCGCCGGGGGAGGTGTTCGCGGACCTTCCCGTAGCCGTGCTGGCCCGCGACTAGGACTGCGCCCGGGGGTGGACAACCCCTCCCGGCGACGCCGGGAGGGGTTGTCCGGATGCTCGATGATGCGGCGAAGGTCCGGTGGTGCGGGCGGCCCCGCGGACAGTGGGTGTGGACCCGGGACCGCCCCGCCGACGACCGACCGGATGAGGTCCGTGTCGACACCCGGAACGAGGGGTGTCGCCCGGCACCGTCGGGCGCGCTCCGCACCGCTAACGCAGGCGCAGCAGGACCAGGGCCAGGGCCGTGCCGTCCTCCCCGAGCTCGGCGGCGTAGCGACGGATCATGCTCATGTCGTGGGCGTGGGTGACGCGGGGCGCCCCCGTCCCGACCCGGAGCTGCCCGATCCGTCGCTCGAGCGCGACACGGCGCCGCACCACGGCGAGGATCTCGGTGTCGAGACTGTCGATGTCGGCGCGCAGACGGGGCAGTTCGGAGTCGGTGGTGCCTGGTTCGGCAACGGCGGTCATTTTGCCTCCCTTCGGGATTCGGCGTGTTCACTGGATCGATCCTCCCGTACCCGGGGGCCGCGAACCAGCCACCCCGGGTGGCGGATTCGCCACCCTGCCGGGATCACCGGCGGCGGATCCGGTCACAGGGCCCGCCGGTATCCGCGGATCACCGGCACGGCGCACACCGCGACCAGGGCCACCGACCAGGCCACGGTGCGCACCAGCGGGCCCTGGACGGCGCCGCCCAGGGCCAGCGCCTGCATCGTCTCGACGGCACTGGTCATGGGCTGGTTGCGGATCACCGGCGCGAGCACGTCCGGGTACGCACCGATCGGCACGAACCCCGGATTGAAGAACAGCATCAGCGTGCACAGCAACGAGATCGCTTCGATGACCACCGTTTTCGCGGCCATGAATGCGGCCGCGGTGACCAGCGCGGCAAACGCCAGCCCGAACAGCACCGGTACGGCCAGGAAACCGATCGCGGCGAGCGGGCCGCGGTGGAAGCGGAAACCGAGCACGACCCCGGCGGCGACGACGACGACGGTGGTCACGGTGATGCGCACCGCCTCGGCGAGGAATCTCGACGCCAGCGCCGAAGCCCGGTGGACGGGCAGCACCCACAGCCGCGCGGGCAGCCCGGCCTCGCACTCGCGGCCGAGCGTGACGGCGCCGGCCAGCGAGCCGAGCAGCGCGCTCATCACGACGACCATCGGCACCGTCCCGTACAGCGCGTCCTGCCCGGCGAACGCCGAGACCTGCCGGCCGAGCACCGCCTCGAGCATGAGCAACAGCAGCACCGGGTAGGCGAGGCTCTGCAGCACCGTCATCGGATCCCGGCGCCAGCGGGTCAGCAGGCGCCCGGCCTGCAGGCCGGTGTGCCGCACGAGAGCGGGAACCGAATTCTCGGGTGTGGTCACGGTGGTGCTCATCGCTGCCTCCGGTTCGTGCGGGTGGCCAGGGGGACGACGACCAGGAGGATCCCGCCGAGCCACAGCAGCGTCGGCGTCAGGGTGGCGCCGGTGCCGTCGGCAAGCCCGCGCAGGCTCGACGCGAACTGGGAGACGGGCTGGTTGCGGACGAACGGCTGGATCCAGGCCGGGAACTGGTCGATCGGAACGAAGCCGCAGGAGAGCATTCCGAGCACGAGCTGCGGCAGCATCAGTGCCTGCGTGGTGGCCTCCGGGCTGCGGAACACGGTGCCGAGCACATCGGCCCCCAGCGTGAGGACCGTGCCGATGGTGAGCGCGAGTACGCAGAACCCGACGGCCGCGGTGGCCCCGGCGAATCGGAAGCCGATCACGTACCCGCAACCGATCGCCGCCGCCAGCGACAGCGCGCACTTGACGGTGCTCGCGGACAGGCGTGCGGCGAGCGGCACGGCCGCCGCGATCGGCATCGTCGCGAACCGGCGGTCGATGCCGTGCACCGCGTCGGTCGCGGCCAGGAACGCGGCGGAGATCGCGGTGAAGGCCACGGCCTGCAGCGCGATCAGCGGCATCAGGAACTGCCCGTAGTCGACGGCCCCGCCGGTGAACAGGGCGATCACCCGTTGCAGCGGCACGTAGAACCCGACGGTGAACACGAGCGGCGCGACGAGCGCGGTGACGAGTTCGCCGCCGCGGACGGCGGGGATCAGGGTGCGCGCGGACAGCACCCACCACTGGTAGAGGGGCGACGGTGCGGCGGTCGTCGTGGTCATGCCACCACCTCGAATCGCGGCCGGGCGGCGGTGAGGGCGAGGAAGACCTCGTCCAGCGACGGCCGCCGCAGCGCGATGTCGGAGACGGCGACGCCGTGGGCGGCGACGGCCGTCGCGACCTGCGCCAGGGTGCCCGCGCCGTGCGGGGCCGGGATCGTGACGCGGTCGGCGGCGACCTCGACCACCGCCGCCGGGGCGAACCGGCGGAGCACGTGCGCCACGGCGGGCACGTCGGCCGCCCGCACCGGGACGACTTCGCAGAAGGTGGCGCCGACGCGCTGCTTCAGCTGGGCGGGGGTGCCCTCGGCGACGACCGTGCCCCGGTCGATGACGACGATCCGGTCGGCGAGCAGGTCGGCCTCCTCGAGGTACTGCGTGGTGAGCAGCGTGGTGACGCCCTGCGCCTTGAAGCCGGCGATCAGATCCCAGACCCGTTGGCGGCTGCGCGGATCGAGGCCGGTGGTCGGCTCGTCGAGGAACACCACCCGGGGCGGGACGACGAGCCCGCACGCGATGTCGATGCGGCGGCGCATGCCGCCGGAGTACTTGCCGACCCGCCGGTCGGCGGCATCCTCGAGGTCGAACTCGGCGAGCAGTTCCCGCGCGCGGGCTCGGGCCGCGCGGCGCCGCAGCCCGAGCAGACGGGCGAACAGGACGAGGTTCTCGAAGCCGGTGAGCATGTCGTCGAGGGCGGCGTACTGACCGGTGAGCATCACCGCCCGGCGCACCCCGGCCGGGTCGGTGACGACGTCGTGCCCGGCCACGACGGCACGTCCGGAATCCGGCCGCAGCAGGGTGGACAGGATGTTCACGGTGGTGGTCTTGCCGGCGCCGTTGGGGCCGAGGACGCCGAGGACCTCACCGGGCTGGGCGGCGAAGCTCACGCCGCACAGGGCCGGGACCGGCCCGAAGCTCTTGGTGACGGCATCGACGAGGACGGCGGGGGTCGAGGGGGACATGGTGCTCCGTTCGGAAGAAAAGGGGGGTGGATTGCGCGGTCAGGACGCGGCGAGGTACCGGTCGTCGCCGAGATGCCGATCGAGCACCGCGGCCAGGGCGGGTACCGCGTCGGGTGCGGTCATCCGGTCGTGGGCGACATCGAGCAGGTGGTTGTGCATCGCGCCGGTGACGTAGGGTCGCCAGCCGGCGAAACCCCCGGCGTGATGCGGCTTGTCGGCCGTCGCGGTGACGAAGACGAGGTCGCCGTCGTAGAGCGGTGGCCGGTAGCCGGCGAGCAGCGCCGCCGAACCGTTGTAGTCGGCGACCATCCGGTCGAGGTGGCCGGCGTCGACGGGAGCCCCGGTGTGGGTCCGGATCAGCGCGGCGGCCTCGGCAGCCGTCAGGTCCGGATCGACGTCGGGCAGCCCCAGGGACGAGCCGAGGGCGGCGACGAGTTCGCCGGCGGTCAGCGGTTCCGGCGCGGCGACGTCGCGGGCGATCAGGTCCGCGTCGAGCAGCGCGAGCAGCGCCACCTCCTCGCCGGCGTCGCGCAGCCGCGCCGCGACGGCGTGGGCGATGAATCCGCCGAGCGACCAGCCGAGCAGGTGGTACGGGCCGGTGGGCTGGACCGCACGGATCTCGTCGACATACCGCTCGGCGTACGCGGCGATCGTCGCCGGGGCGTCCTCGCGGCCGTCGAGGTGCGGGGACTGCAGTCCGTACACCGGCCGTCCGGGGGCGAGGTGCGCGGCGAGCCCGGCGTAGCCCCACGCCAGTCCGGACGCCGGATGCACGCAGAACAGCGGGGCTCCGTCGCCGTCGGTGCGCAGCGGCAGCCGCACCGCGAACGGCGAGTCCGGCTGCCCGCCGGTGTCCTCGGCCTCGATGCGGGCGGCCAGGCCCGCCGGGGTGGGCGCCGAGAACAACGCGATCACCGGCACGGCGGTCCCGAGTTCGGCGCCGAGCCGATCGCAGGCACGGGTGGCATCGAGGGAGGTCCCACCCAGGTCGAAGAACGAGTCGTCGATCCCGACGTGCGCGAGGCCGAGCACCTGCGCGAACACCGCGACGACCGCCTCCTCCGCCGGGGTGCGCGGGGCGCGTCCCGAGCCGGCCGCGAACACCGGCTCCGGCAGCGCCGCGCGATCCAGCTTGCCGACCGGGGTCAGCGGCAACTCGTCGAGCACGACGATCGCCGCCGGCACCAGGTGTCCGGGCAGCCGCTGCGCCGTCCGGCGCTGTACCCGGGCCGGTTCGAGGCGGTGCCCCGGCGCCGGGAGCACGTAGGAGACGAGCACCTGGGCGCCGGACGGTCCGGGCCGCCCGACGGTGACCGCGAAGTCGACCTCGGGCAGGGCCGTGAGCGCCGCGTCGATCTCCCCGACCTCGACGCGCATCCCGCGGACCTTGACCTGGTGGTCACCGCGCCCGAGGTATTCGAGCTCGAGCCGGCCCCCGGCCCGCACCCACCGCACGAGGTCCCCGGTGCGGTACATCCGCTCCCCCGGCTGATCGGGACGGGCGACGAAGCGGCTCGCGGTCAGCCCCACCCGCCCGTGGTAGCCCCGCGCCAGCCCGGCCCCGGCCAGGTAGAGTTCGCCCGTCACGCCGGCGGGTACCGGCCGCAGGCGGGCGTCGAGCACCAGCGGCGTCACGCCGCGCACGGCCGATCCGATCGTCACCGCCCGGCCCGGCACCAGCGGGCCGGCCGTCGCCCAGATCGTGGCCTCCGTCGGTCCGTACAGGTTCAGCATCGTCCGGCCCTCGCCGAACCGGTCCACGAGTTCCGGTCCGGTCGCCTCCCCGGCCACGGCCAGCACCTCGACCGAGGTCAGGGCGGCCGGGTCGAGCGTCGACAGCGCGGCGGGGGTGACGACGAGATGGCTGACCCGGGCCGCGCGGAGCCGGTCGGCGAGTTCGGTGCCGCCGACGACGGTGGGCGGGACGACCACGAGCCGGGCGCCGACGGCGAACGCGGCGAGTTGCTCGAACACCGCGGCGTCGAAACTCGGCGACGCGATGTGCGCGACCCGGGCCTGCGGGGTCAGCGCCAGGGTCTCCCGCTGCGCGGCGACGAGATTGCCCAGTCCGCGGTGGGTGACGGTGACCGCCTTGGGAGCGCCGGTCGAACCTGAGGTGTAGATCAGGTAGGCGGGGTCGTCGACGTGCACGGCCGTGGCCCGCGGCCGCTGCGGGACGAGCGCGAGACGCGTGTCGGCAGCCGGGCCGTCGAGCACCAGCCACCCGAGCGAGGCGGGCAGGCGGTCGTGGTGCTCGGTCACGGTCACCCCCAGGACGGCACCGGAATCGGCGAGCATGTACTCGATCCGTTCCTGCGGGTGCCGGGGGTCGACGGGCACGAACGCCGCGCCCGTTCGGGCGACCGCCCACACCGCGAGCACCGAGTCGAACGATCGGGTCAGTGCCAGCGCGACGAGGGTGCCGGGGCCGGCACCCCGCGCAGCGAGGGCGTCGGCGAGCAGCGCCGCGCGGGCGTCGAGTTCGCGATAGGTGACCTGCCGGTCGTCGGTGACCACGGCGACGGCCTCGGGTCGCGCCGTCGCCGCGGCGTGCAGCAGTTCCGGCAGGGTCACCGGGGCGACGGGCTCCGGGCCCGTGCCGGCCCGCAGTTCGTCGGCCTCCCGCGGATCGAGCAGGTCGACGTCGCCGATCGTGGCGTGCGGGTTCTCGGCGACCGCCGTCAGCAGCCGGCCGAAGCGGGCGGCGAGGGTCCGGGCGGTGGCGTCGTCGAACAGGTCGGTGGCGTAGCCGAGGCTCACCTCGATTCCGGCGGGTTCGCCGTTCGCGGTCGTGCGTTCGCGCAGTGTCAGACTCAGGTCGAACGGTGAGGACTCGTGGGCGACGTCCTGCAGTGCGATGCGCAGGCCCGCGACCTCGAGCTCCGGCTCCTCGAAGTTCGCCAGCGCGAGGGAAACCTGGAACAGCGGGTGGTGCGCGGTCGAGCGGGCCGGGCGCACCGCCTCGACCACCTGGTCGAACGGCAGGTCGGCGTGGGCGAACGCGGCCAGGTCGGCCTCGCGCACCTGCGCCACCAGGTCGGCGAACGTGACCTCGGGACGCACCGGGGTGCGCAGGACCACGGTGTTGACGAACATCCCGACCAGGTCGTCGAGTTCGGCGGCACCGCGACCGGCGACCGCGGTGCCCACCGCGATGTCGTCGCCGGCGCCGAGACGCGAGAGCAGCGCGACGAGCGCGGCGTGCACGGTCATGAACACGGTGGCGTGTTCGGTGGCGGCGACGGCCCGCAGCCGGGCGTGCACGTCGGCGTCGACTGCGAGAGCCACATCGGCGCTCGCCATGGACTGCACGACCGGGCGCGGCCGGTCGGTGGGCAAGGTGATCCGGTCGGGGAGCCCGGCGAGGGTGCTCACCCAGAAGTCGCGCTGACGCGCGGCGGTCGACCGCGGATCGGTCTCGTCACCGAGGATGTCGCGCTGCCACAGCGTGTAGTCGGCGTACTGCACCGGCAGCGGCGCCCACCCCGGGGCCGCCCCCGCGGTACGCGCGGCGTACGCGGCGATCAGGTCCCGGGCCAGCGGCGCCACCGACACCCCGTCCGCGGCGATGTGGTGCAGCACCAGCACCAGCACGTGCTCCTGCGCACCCAGACGCAGCACCCGGGCCCGCACCGGCAGCTCGACGGTCAGGTCGAAACCGGCACCGACGAAACCCGCCACCGCGGCATGCACGTCGGCGGGTGCCTCGGTGAAGTCGAGCACGTTCCCGGCGTCGACGGCCACCTGGTGCGGGCCGTCCGCATCGGCGGGGAAGACGGTGCGCAGGCTCTCGTGCCGGTCGGTCACGTCCCGCCACGCCGCGGCGAGCGCCGCGGCGTCGATCGGACCGGACAGGCGCAACGCGACGGGGATGTTGTACGCCGCGGAGGTGGGGTCGAGCTGGTTGAGCACCCACATGCGCTGCTGCGCCGGTCCGAGGGGCACCCGGGCCGGGCGGGGCCGGGCCGTGAGGGCGATCCTCGGCGCGGGACGCTCGAGCAGGCGCACGGCCAGCGCCGCGGGGGTGGGCGCCTCGAACAGGTCGCGCACCGCCAGGGCGGAGTTCAGGCGGGCGACGACGCGGGTGGCGTCGAGCGAGTTGCCGCCGAGGTCGAAGAACGAGTCGTCGATGCCCACCCGGTCCAGATCCAGCACCTGGGCGAACGCGGCGACCACGGCCTCCTCGGCCGGTGTGCGGGGGGCACGCCCCGCGCCGGCGGCGAACACGGGCTCGGGCAGGGCCGCCCGGTCCAGCTTGCCCACCGGCGTCAGCGGCAACTCGTCGAGCACGACGAGCGCCGCCGGCACGAGATGGGCCGGCAGCAACTCGGACATCCGGGCCCGCAGCGCCTCGGCCGTCGGGGCGCACCCGGTCGCCGCGAGCACGTACGACACCAGTACCGGCGACCCGGCCGGTCCGGGCCGGCCCACCGTCACCGCGCGGTCGACCTCCGGCAGCCCGGCCAGCGCCGCGTCGACCTCCCCCACCTCGATCCGCATTCCGCGGATCTTGACCTGGTGGTCACTGCGGCCGACGTACTCGAGCTCGAGCCGGCCGGCGGCGTGCACCCACCGCACCACGTCCCCGGTGCGGTACATCCGCGCGCCCTGCGGATGCGCCACGAACCGGGCCGCGGTCAGTCCCGGCCGCCCGTGGTAGCCGCGCGCCAGCCCGTCGCCGGCGAGGTACAACTCCCCCGCCACACCGACCGGGACGGGCCGCAACCGGTCGTCGAGCACCAGCGGCGTCACGCCGCGCACGGCGGATCCGATCGTCAGTGCCCGGCCCGCCGTCAGTGCCGACGACGCGGTCGCCCAGATCGTGGCCTCCGTCGGCCCGTACAGGTTCAGCATCGTCCGGCCCCCGGCGAACCGCTCCACCAGGTCCGTACCGACCGCCTCGCCGGCCACCGCGAGCACCCGGACCGAGGTCGACTCCGCCGAGTCCAGCGTCGAGAGCACCGACGGGGTGAGGACCGCGTGCGTCACCTGCTCGGCCTCGAGGAGAGCGGCGAGTTCGGTGCCCCCGACGATGCCGGGCGGGACCGACACCAGGCAGCCCCCGGCGCCGAAGGCGGCCAGTTGTTCGAAGATCGCTGCGTCGAAACTGGGCGAGGCGAAGCCGAGGACCCGCGCATCCGGCCCGACGTCGAGCGAGTCGGCTTGGGCGCGCACGATGTTCGCCAGCCCGCGGTGGGTGACGGTGACGGCCTTCGGGGTGCCGGTCGAGCCGGAGGTGTAGATCAGGTAGGCGGCGTGCTCGGGATGCAGCGGCCGGGTCCGGTCCGCATCGGTCCACGGTGCGGCCGAGTCGTCGGCGTATGCGGCCCGCACCGCCGGGTCGTCGAGCTCGAGCCAGGTGAGCGCGCCGGGCAGCGCGGCCCGGTGCGCGGCCGTGGTCAGTCCGAGTGTGGTGCCGCTGTCGTGCAGCATGTGCGCGATGCGCTCGGCCGGGTACGCCGGATCGACGGGCACGAAGGCACCGCCGGCCTTGGCGACGGCCCACACGGCGAGCACCGACTCCGCGGAGCGGGGCAGCGCGAGGGCCACGCGCACGTCCGGCCCCACCCCGGCGGCGACGAGCCGGTGCGCGAGCCGGCCGGCGGCGTCGTCGAGTTCCCGGTAGGTCCAGGTGGTGCCGTCGGCACGCACGGCCGGGCGCGCGGGGTGTGCGGCGGCGGCGGCCGCGAGCAGCGTGGGCAGCAGCCACGGCCCGATACCGGCCGGGCCGGCGGTGGCGGCCAGCTCGGCGGACTCGGCGGCGTCGAGCAGCTCCACGTCCCCGACGGGGACGGCCGGGTCGGTGGTGACGGTGGCGAGGAGGCGCACGAACCGCGCGGCGAGGGTGCGGGCGGTGTCGTGGTCGAACAGGTCGGTCGCGTAGGTGAGGGTGGCGTCCAGCCCGGCGGGCCGTCCGTCGTCGCCGGTGTGTTCGCGCAGCTCGAGTGCGAGATCGAACTGCGAGGAGTCCCGGGCGATGTCCTCCACGGCGATCCCGAGCCCGTCGAGCTCGAGCGTGGGTGCCGCGAAGTCGGCCAGCGCGAGGGAGACCTGGAACAGCGGGTGGTGCGCGGTCGAGCGGGCCGGGCGCACCGCCTCGACCACCTGGTCGAACGGCAGGTCGGCGTGGGCGAACGCGGCCAGGTCGGCCTCGCGCACCTGCGCCACCAGGTCGGCGAACGTGACCTCGGGACGCACCGGGGTGCGCAGGACCACGGTGTTGACGAACATCCCGACCAGGTCGTCGAGTTCGGCGGCGCCGCGGCCGGCGACCGCGGTGCCCACCGCGATGTCGTCGCCGGCGCCGAGACGCGAGAGCAGCGCGACGAGCGCGGCGTGCACGGTCATGAACACGGTGGCGTTCTCGGTGCGGGCGAGACGTCGCAGCCGGGCGTGCACGTCGGCGGCGACGGTGAAGGCGACGTCGGCGCTCGCGCCGGACTGCACCGCGGGTCCGGGCCGGTCGGCGGGCAGCACGATGCGGTCCGGGAGGCCGGCCAGCGTGCGGGTCCAGAACTCGCGTTGCCGGGCGGTGGTCGAGTCGGGGTCGTCGGGGTCGCCGAGCGTCTCGCGCTGCCACAGCGTGTAGTCGGCGTACTGCACCGGCAGCGGCGCCCACGCCGGCGCCGCCCCCGCGGTACGCGCGGCGTACGCGGCGATCAGGTCCCGGGCCAGCGGCGCCACCGACACCCCGTCCGCGGCGATGTGGTGCAGCACCAGCACCAGCACGTGCTCCTGCGCACCCAGACGCAGCACCCGGGCCCGCACCGGCAGCTCGACGGTCAGGTCGAAACCGGCACCGGCGAAAGTCGCCACCGCGGCACGGACCGCGTCCGCGGGCACGTCGACGATGTCGAGGGCGGGGGGCACCGCATCGACGATCACCTGGTGCGGGCCGTCCGCATCGGCCGGGAAGACGGTGCGCAGACTCTCGTGCCGGCCGGTGAGGTCGCCGAAGGCGGCCGCGAGGGCGGTGCGGTCGAGCGGTCCGCGCAGGCGCAGCGCCACCGGGATGTTGTAGACGCCGGAGGCGGGGTCGAACTGGTTGAGCACCCACATCCGGTGCTGTGCCGGTCCGAGCGGCAGGCGGGCGGGCCGCTCGCGGCGCCCGAGCGCGACGGCGGCACCGGTGCGGCCCGCGGCGCGTGCGGCCAGCGCCGCCGGGGTGGGCGCCTCGAACAGGTCGCGTACCGCCAGGGCGGTGCCGGCGGTGGCGTTGACGCGGGCGATCACGCGGGTCGCGTCGAGGGAGTTGCCGCCGAGGTCGAAGAACGAGTCGTCGGCACCGAGGTCGAAGAACGAGTCGTCGGCACCGAGGTCGAAGGACGAGCCGTGGGCACCGCGGTCGGCCAGGCCGAGCACCTCGGCGAACGCGGCTGCGGCGGCGGTCTCCACGGGTCCGCGCGGCGCGCGGGCCGGGCGGCGGCTGCGGCCGAAGTCCGGCTCCGGCAGCGCCGTCCGGTCGAGCTTGCCGACCGGGGTGAGCGGAACCTCGTCGAGGACGACGATCGCGGCGGGCACGAGATGGGCGGGGAGCTGTTCGGCGAGCCGGTCCCGCAGCCGGTCGGGGTCGAGGGTGCGTCCCGGCACGGGCCGCACGTAGGAGACGAGGACGGTGGAGCCGGTGGGTCCGGGGCGTCCGACCGTGGTCGCGAAGTCGACGTCGGCGTCGGCCGTGAGGGCGGTGTCGATTTCGCCGAGCTCGACGCGGATGCCGCGCACCTTGACCTGGAAGTCGGTGCGGCCCAGATAGTCCAGGACGGGCCGGCCGTCGCCGCCGCGGGTCCAGCGCACGAGGTCGCCGGTGCGGTACATGCGGGCGCCGGACCGGTGGGGATGCGCGACGAACCGGCTCGCGGTCAGGGGTGCACGACCGTGGTAGCCGCGCGCCAGACCGGGGCCGGACAGGTACAGTTCGCCGACCGTGCCGAGCGGCGCCGGCCGGAGCCAGCCGTCGAGGACGAGGGTTTCGGTGCCGGGGATGCCGGCGCCGAGCGTGACCGGCGCGTCGGCGGTGAGGTCGGCGACGGTGGCCCAGATGGTGGCCTCGGTCGGGCCGTAGAAGTTGAGCATCGTGCGGCCGGGCGCCCACCGGCGCACCAGGTCGGTGGGGACGGCCTCGCCGGCGACGCCCACCGTCTGCACGGTGGCGGTCGCAGCCGGGTCGAGGGTGGCCAGCACCGCGGGGGTGACGACGAGGTGGGTGACGGCGGCGGCGGTGAGCCGGGCGGTCAGTTCGTCGCCGCCGACGACGGTCGGCGGCACGACGACGAGCCCGGCGCCGACGGCGAACGCGGCGAGCTGTTCGAACACGGAGGCGTCGAAGCTCGGTGACGCGACGTGCGCGACGCGGGCCGAGAGGGTCAGTCCCAGCACGGCGATCTGGGCGTCGACCAGGTTGCCCAGGCCGCGATGGGTGACGGTGACGGCCTTCGGGGTGCCGGTGGAGCCGGAGGTGTAGATCAGGTAGGCCGGGTCGTCGACCCGGGCCGGCGACGTCGCCGCGGGGCGGGTCGCGGCGAGGCGGGCGGTGGTGGCGGGGTCGTCGAGGACCAGCCAGGTCGCCGCGGCACCGGTGAGCCGGGCACCGTGTGCGGAGACCGTGACGCCCAGCCGGGCGCCGGAGTCGGTGAGCATGTGCTCGATCCGGTCCTGTGGATGGCGCGGGTCGACGGGAACGAAGGCGGCCCCGGTCTTCGCGACCGCCCACACGGCGAGAACCGACTCGAACGAGCGGGTGAGCGCCAGCGCGACGGCCGTGCCGGGTCCGGCGCCGTGCGCCGCGAGCAGCCCCGCCAGCGCGTCGGCCCGGTCGTTCAGGTCGCGGTAGGTGATCTCGCCGGCATCGGTGACGACGGCGACCGCGTCCGGGTGACGGGTTGCGGTGCCGGTGAGGATCTCGGCGAGCGTGACGGCCCGGTCCCGGCCGGGGGTGAACGGGGCCGCGACCCCGGGGGCGCCGAGCGCGGCGATGCGGCGGTCCGGGGTGCGGGCGAGCGCCCCGAGCAGCTGCGCGCAGCGCTCGACGAGGTGGCGGGCGGCGACGTCGCCGACCGCGGCGGGGCGGTACCGCAGGCTCAGCTGCGGCCGGTCGCCCGGCTCGACGATCAGGCTCACGGGGTACGGGGTGGCTTCGGCGCCGGTGACGCCGAGAACGCGCATTCCGGCGCTGTCGGCCAGTGCGGAGAGAGCGTCGCGGTCGAGGGGGTAGGACTCGACGACGGCGAGGGTGTCGAACAGTTCGGTGACGCCGGCCGCCCGGTGGATCTCGGGGAGGCCGAGGTGCTGGTGCTCGAGCAGCGCCGCCTGTTCGGCCTGGATGCGGCGCAGCAGTTCGGTGCCGGTGTCGGTGGGCTGCAGGCGCACCCGCACCGGCACGGTGTTGACGAACAGACCCAGCACAGCGTCCACGCCCGGCAGCTCGGGCGGTCGGCCGGAGACGGTGGAGCCGAACACCACGTCGGTGCGGCCGGTGACCTCGGCCAGGGTCAGCGCCCACGCCGCCTGCACGACGGTGGCGAGGGTGACGTCGTGGGCGCGGGTGGCGGCGGCGAGTCCGGCGGCGGTCTCGGCGCTCAGCTCGACGGTGTGGGCGGCGCCGCCGGTGTCGGCCCCGTCGGCGTGCGGGGCGACGAGGGTGGGGGCGTCGATGCCGTCCAGCGCGCGGGCCCACGCGGTCCGCGCGGCGACGGCGTCCCGGCCGGCGAGCCAGGCCAGGTGGTTGCGGAACGACGGCGCCGGGCCGGGCACGGCCGCGCCCGCGGCGTAGGCGGTGAGCAGTTCGGCGACGAGCAGCGGGGTGGACCAGCCGTCGAGGACGAGGTGGTGGTTGGTCAGCAGCAGCCGGTACCGGTCGTCGGCGGTGCGGATGAGGTGGATGCGCAGCAGCGGCGCGGCGGTGAGGTCGAACCGGTCGGCGCGGTCCGTGTCGAGGATGCGCGCCAGTTCGCCGTCGGTGTCGGCGCGGCCGCGGAGGTCGGTTTCCCGCCAGGGCAGCACGGCGGTGTGCCGTACGAGCTGGACCGGACCGGCGGCGGTGTCACGGAAGGCGGCGCGCAGGCTGTCGTGCCGGTCGACCACGGACTGTGCCGCGGCGCGCAGCCGGGCGGCGTCGACGGTGCCGGCGAGTTCGAGCGCGGTCTGCACGGTGTAGTCGTCGGGGGCGTCCGCGGCGGCGTAGCCGGTGTGGAACAGCAGCCCGGCCTGCAGGGGGGACAGGGGCCACAGGTCGGCCAGGCCTCCCCGGTCGCGCTCCCACTCGTCGATCCGGTCCTGGTGGACGGCGACCAGCGGGAAGTCGGAGGGACTGTGGCCGCCGGCGGCCGGGTCGCCGACGTGCCAGGCGAGGGCGGCGAGCGCGGCCACCCACAGCTGTGCGAACTCGTCGACGGCGTCCTCGTCGAGCAGGCCGGTCGCGTAGGTGAAGGTGCCGACGAGTCCGTCGGCGTCGACGGCGGCGTCGATGTCGAGCACCGCGGGCAGCGGCATGCGGGGCTCGCGGGTCGCGGCGGTGCCGAGCGGCAGCCACGGTGCGTCGACCGTGGTGTCGATGCGGCCGAGGAAGTTGAAGGCGATCTGCGGTGCCGGATGCGCGGGCAGGATCCCGGCGACGTACCGGAGCAGGCCGTAGCCGATGCCGTGGTCGGGGACGGCGGCGAGTCGTTCCTTGACCGATCGGATCGCCGCGGCCGCCGCGGCGCCGCCGCCGAAGGCGTCGTCGACGTCGATCCCGGTCAGGTCCACGTCCAGCGGGTGCACGGTGGTGAACCATCCGACGGTGCGGGACAGGTCCGCACCGGGGACCGCTGCCTCCTCCCGGCCGTGGCCCTCGACGCCGACGAGCGTCGCGGGGGCGGGGCGGCCACGGTTGCGGCGCCACCGCTCGGCGGCCAGGCCGAGCGCGGCGAGCAGCGCCTCGACGGGGCCGCAGTGGAACCGCTGGGGTACGGCGGTCAGGACGGCGTCGGTGACCTCGGCGGGCACGCGGACGCGCAGCTGCGCGGAGGTGGCGGCGGTGTCGCGCGCCGGGTCGAACGGCCGCTCCCCCAGCGCCGGATCGGGCGTGGCGAGAATCCGCTCCCACAGTGGCAATTCGTCGCTGCGATCGGTCTCGGTCAGGCCGTGCGCCCACCGGCGCAGCGACGTGCCGACCGGGGCGAGGGCGGACGCGGCACCGCCGTGGGTGTAGGCGGCGGCGAGGTCGGGCAGCAGGATGCGCCAGGACACCGCGTCCACGGCGAGGTGGTGGACGACGGCCACGAGCAGGTCGTCGCGGCCGCCGGGCGAGGCCAGCCACGCGAACTGGGCGACGATCCCGGCGGCGGGGTCGAGCCGGTCCGCGGCGGCCTCCAGCGCGGCCTCGGCGGCGCCGTGTGGCTCGTCGACGGGGGTGCGATGCAGCACCGCCTCGGCGGCGACCGCACCGGCCGGGAGCACCTCGAGTGTGCGGGCCGCGGTCAACCGCATCCGCAGCGCGTCGTGCCGATCGAGCAGTGCCTGCACGGCCCCGGCCAGGTGCGCGGGGTCGGGGTGCTCGGGCAGGCGGATCAGCACGGCCTGTCCGTACCGGTCGACGGGCCCGCCGCCGGTCAGCAGTTCGGCGACGATCGGTGTGGTCTCGACCGGGCCGGTGCCGCCGCCGGGGAGTTCGGCGAGGGCCGGCTCGTCGCCGGTGTCCGCCACCGCGACGGCGGCCAGGGCGGCGACGGTGCGACGTTCGAAGACGTCGCGGGCGGTGAAGCGCAGTCCGGCGGCACGAGCGCGGGAGACCAGGGTGATCGCGACGATGCTGTCGCCGCCGAGGGCGAAGAAGCTGTCGTCGGCAAAGACCCGTTCCACCCCGAGCACCTGGGCGAACAGCGCGCCGATCAGTTCCTCGCGTGCGCCTTCGGGGGCGCGGCCCCCGGGGGTCGCGGTGGCGGCGAAGTCGGGGGCGGGCAGCGCGGCCCGGTCGATCTTGCCGACGGGGGTGAGCGGCAGCTCGGGCAGTACGGTGATCACCGCGGGCACGAGGTAGGCGGGCAGGGTGGCGGCGAGTGCGGCGCGCAGGGCGTCACCGTCGACGGGGGCGCCGGGACGGCCGACGACGTAGGCGGCGAGGACGGTCGCGCCGGCGGGCGTGGAGGTGCCGATGGTGACGGCTCGGGCGACGGTGTCGTGCCGGAGCAGCGCGGCGTCGACCTCGCCGAGTTCGACGCGGAATCCACGGATCTTGACCTGGTGGTCGGTGCGGCCGGCGAACTCGAGCGCGGCGGCTGCGCCGCCGGTGTGTCCTTTGGGTTGTCCTGGCAGCCCGAAGGACACACCGCGCCAGCGGACCAGGTCGCCGGTGCGGTACATGCGTTCGCCGGGTGCCGACGGGTCGGCCACGAAGCGGGCCGCGGTCAGGTCGGGGCGGCCGAGGTAGCCGCGCGCGACACCCGGCCCGGCCAGGTACAGCTCGCCGGTCACCCCCACCGGCACGGGCTGCAGCCACCGGTCGAGGACCAGGGCGCGCATGCCGCGGATCGGTGCTCCGACGTCGACGCCGGCGCCGGGACGGTGCGGGGCGGCGAACGTGGCGGTGACCGTGGCCTCGGTGGGGCCGTAGGCGTTGAGGAACTGCCGGCCCCGGGACCACCGGTCGGCCAGGTCGGGCGGGCAGGCGTCCCCACCGACCACGACCGTGCCGATCTCGGGGTGCTCGTCGGGGTCGAGGGTTGCGAGCACGGCCGGGGTCGCGTCGAGGTGGGTGACTCGTCCGGCGTGCAGTACCTCGGCGAGCTCGGCGCCGCCGTAGGCCTGCGGCGGTACCACCACCAGGGTGGCGCCGGCCGCGAAGGTCACCAGCAGCTCCTCGATCGAGGAGTCGAAGGCCGGCGAGTACAGGTGGGTGGCACGCGAATCGGGGGTGACGGCGAGCCGCGTGCGGGCGTCGTCGGCGAGGTTCGCCAGGCCGGCGTGGGTGACGACGACGCCCTTGGGGGTGCCGGTGGACCCGGAGGTGTAGACGATGTAGGCGGCGTGCTCGGGTCGGACGATCCGGTCGGTGATCGGCGCGGCGTCCATGTCCGCGACCGCCGCGACGGTCGCGGGGTCGTCCAGCACGATCCAGTCGGTGTGCTCGGGCAGGCCGTCCCGGTGCGCGGCGACGGTCAGGCCGATGCGGGCGCCGCTGTCGCGCAGGACGTGGTCGAGCCGGGCGCGGGGGTGGCCGGGGTCGACGGGCACGAACGCGGCCCCGGTCTTGGCGACCGCCCACACGGCCTGCACCGAGTCGAGCGAGCGCGCCAGCGCCAGCGCCACGGTGGTCTCCGGCCCGGCGCCGCGGGTCAGCAGCAGCCGGGCGAGCCGGTCGGTGGCGGTGTCCAGTTCGGAGTAGGTCACGGTGCGCGGACCGTCGATCACGGCGACGGCACCGGGGTCGAGGGCCGCCCCGGCGGTGAGCAGGTCGGCGAGGGTGCGGGCGGGCACCGGCTCGGCGCCGCGGGCCGGGACGAGGGCCGCGCGCTCGTCGTCGCCGAGCAGGTCCAGGTCGGTGAGCCGCCGGCCGGGGTCGGCGGTGGCGAAACGGTGTAGGAACGCGAGGAACCGTCGGTGGTGCGCGGCGAGCTCGTCCCGGGTGTACAGGTTCGGGTTGGCCTGGAAGTCGAGGTGCGTGCTGTGCCCGCCCGGGTAGAGGTTGACGAAGAGGTCCTCGATGAGCCCGGAGGTGAGCACGTGGACCCGGCCGGTGAGCGCGCCGAGCCGGACCTGGTGGTCGAACAGCATGAGGTTGACCGACGGGCCGAACCCGGCGGCGTGGTCGCCGGTGAGACCGAGGTCGCGGGCGATGTCCTCCTGCCGGTACCGCTGGCGGCGCAGCGCCCCGGTCAGCTCGAGTTCCGCTGCGGCGATCACGGAGGCGACGGTGGCGGCGTCGGTCCGCAGCCGCAGCGGCACGACGTTGGCGAGCATGCCGCCGGAGCGGCGCAGCACGGCGGTGGTGCGGGCCGAGACGGGCAGGCTGAGCATCACCTCGTCGTGGCCGGTCATCCGGGCGAGGTAGGTGCCGAACGCGGCGACCACGAGCGGGGCGAGGCTCGACCCGCGACGGGCCGCGGCATCGCGCAGGGCCTGCTCGGTGTCGGGGGGAAGTTCCGCGCCGACCAGCAGTGGATGCGCGTCGGCGGGGGCACCCCGGCCGGCCAGCGACACGGGATCGCTCAGGCCGGCCAGGTGTTCGGTCCAGTACGCGCGGTCGGTCTCGAACCGCGGGGAGCGCCGGTAGGCCTCGTCCGCGGCGACGATGTCGGGCAGCGCGGCGGTGCGCGGCGCGTGCACCGTGGTTCCGGTGACGGTGGCGGTGTAGCGCTCGGCGGTGCGCGCGACGAGGGTCATCGCTCCGACGCCGTCGAGGGCGATGTGGTGGATTCGGGCGTACCAGAACCAGCGGTCGTCGCCGACGCGCAGCACGGCGGTGACGGTGAGCCGGTCGGTGCACATGTCGACGGGGGCGGTGTAGTCGCGCTCCATCCAGTCGCGGGCCGCGGCGACCGGGTCGGCTTCGCCCCGCAGGTCGACCACCGTCAGGCGCTCTCCGGTGTGCACGACGGTCTGGAACGGGTGACCGTCCTCCTCGAGGATGCGCAGGAACCCGGTGCCGAACTCGCGTCCGACCGCACGCGCGGCAGTCTCGAGGGCGTCGAGGTCGAGATCCCCGGTGATGTCGACGTACTGGGCGATGTTGACGGGCGTGTCGCCGGCCAGGTGCTGGGCGAACCAGATGCCGCGCTGGGCCGCCGAGAGCGGAAACGCGCCGGTGGGCTGCGGGGCACCGAGATGTGCGTGGGCGACCGGGCTTTCGTGCAACACGGGGGTACTCCTGACGACCGGTGGACTGTGCTGCTTCCACGGTCGTCCGCAGACCCCGATGCAGATACCGACCCCAGCGGTGGAGGTGGCACCCGCAGGGGTGGTCGAGAATCACCCTCGGGTGCGGGAAGTCCTCAACCGGTCCAGCCCGCGGTGGGATCGCGCCGCCACAGCAGGTCGTGGATGGCTTCGACGGCGTCCCCGGCGGAGGTGACGGCGAGCACCCCGGCGGCGGGCAGCGGCCACCCCCCGATCGAGATCACCGGGACCCCGGTCCGGACGGCGAGCGCGATCTCGCTGAGCGTGCCCCAGCTGCCGCCGACCGCGATCAGCGCCTCGCACGTGCGTACCAGCAGGGCGTTGCGCATCTCGCCGAGCCCGGTCGGAATCGACACGGTCAGGTACGGGTTGGCTTCCGCGCGGTCGTCGCCGGGGAGCAGGCCGAGGGTGGTGCCGCCGGCCTCGGCGGCGCCGCGCGACGCCGCGGCCATCACCCCGCCCAGTCCCCCGGTCACGACGACGGCGCGTCGCGCCGCGAGCAGCCCGCCGACCTGACGGGCGATCCGGCGTTGTTCGGCCGTGGCTTCCGCGGGCCCGACCACGCCGACGTACCGCTGCGCATCCATGGCGAGATTGTCCACCACCCAGGGTGCAGAAGTGGCCCCCTGAGGTGAAATCCACCACCACCGGGGCTGCTCGTCCCGGCGCCGGCGTCCGTGGATCCTTGTCCGCATGTCCACCCTCCGCACCGAGCGTCTCGTGCGCCGCCACACGGTGATCGCCGACGACGGCGTGCCGCTCGCGGTCCACGAGCTCGGCGCGGCCGACGCGCCGCTCACCGCCGTGTTCGTCCACGGGCACTGCGGACGCACGGAAACCTGGTCGCCGCTTCGCGATTCGTTGATCCGGCGGTACGGGGCCACGCTGCGGATGGTGTTCTTCGACCACCGGGGTCACGGCGCGTCCGGCACTGCCGGGCCGGAGACGTACACCGTCGAGCAGCTCGGGCGTGATCTCGCGGCGGTACTGCGCGCGGTCTCCGCCGGGCCGGTGGTGCTGGTCGGCCACTCGATGGGCGGCATGACGATCCTGTCCTACGCCCGTCAGCATCCGCACGAGATCGGCACCCGCGTCGCCGGGGTCTGTCTCATCGGCACCGCCGCCGGTGATCTCGGGCGGTCGGGTCTCGGGCGTTACCTCGACAGTCCCGCGGTCGCGTTGTTCCACCGGGCGGTGCGACACGCGCCCGGCGCGGTGCAACGCGCGCTGCACCTGGGTGGGCGGGCGGTGCGGCCGCTGCGGCGGACGTCGCAGCGACGAACCCCCGGCTCCCGGTTGGCGGCTCTGATGGCGGTGCTGGCGAACGACACGCCGGTGGTGACGATGGCGGCGTTCCTGCGATCGTTCGCGGTGCTCGACGAGTCCGCCGCGTTGGCGGTGCTCGCCGCCGTCCCCGCGGTCGTGCTGTGCGGCTCGGCGGACGAGTGGACCCCGTTCGAGCTGTCGGCCGGTCTGGCGGAGCGGCTGCCACGCGCCGAGCTGGTGCGGGTCGACGGCGCGGGCCATTCGGTGATCACCGACCGGCCCGCGGAGGTCGCGCGGGCACTCGGCGGGTTGCTGCAGCGGGTCGGGTGAGCCGCCGGTCAGAGGTCGCGTTCGGTGATGACGCCGCTGTGGAGGGCGAGCTCGGCGAGCCGGACCCGCTTCTGGTTCTGCGGCAGGTCCTCGACCCCGAATTTCGCGAACAGCGCCCGCAGGTGGGTCTTCACCGCATCGACGCTGAGGAACAGTTCGGAGGCGATGTCCTGGTTGGATGCCGGGGTGGCGAAGGCGGCGCCGTGCTTGTAGGGCCGGCACAACGCGAGCAGGATGCCGCGTTGTGTCTGCGTCAGCGATCGCACCGTCGGCAGCTCCGACGCGACACGGGTCGCCTCGTCCGGGCCGGCGCCGATCTCCTGGAAGGTCAGGCGGATCGAGCCGATCCGGATGCTGTCGCCCTCCCGAAGCCGCCGGCGTCCCGTGATGCGTTCCCCGTTGAGGAACGTGCCGTTTCGGGAGAGCCCGTCGTCGAGGATGGTCCAGTGGGTGCCGATCCACTCCACGACGGCGTGCAGGCGGGAGACCTCGTTGTCGCCGGTGAAGGCCACATCCGACGTCGGGGCCCGGCCGATGGTGACGCGAGGCGAGCCCGGCGACAGCTCGAATCGATGCTGCCGCCCCTGCTTGTCGACGTATGTCAGACGCGATTCGGTGACGACGCTCATCACAACCTCCGGGGGCGGACTCAATCCTGCCCGCAGGTCGCGGTGTCGGCAAGGGGTTCGCGGCCCAACCGCAGCAGCGTCGCCGCCAGCGCCGTGCCGTCCCGGCCCAGCGCAGTGGTGAACCGGGTGAGCGCCGCCATCTCGCGGCACGCATGCACGGACGTCGTTCCGTGCCCGGCGCGGCGCAGCCGGCCGGCACGGTGGACGAGGCCGGTCCGGTACCGGATGGCGGCGACGATCTCGGCATCGATCCGGTCGATCTCGTCGAACACGCGATCCGGGTCGGTGTGGCTCGGGGTGAACCTCTCCGAGGTTGCGGTCACGGGGCCTCCACGGGTTGTCGGTCGGTGGTCTCATCGTGACCCGGTATCGTCCTGCGCCCCAAGGAACCCTGGGGTGGAGATCGCCCCACCCTCAGCCGAGGAGAAGCGTCACGGCCACGAAGTAGATGACGATGGAGAGCAGGTCCTGGATCACCGTCGCGAGCGGGCCGGACCCGAACGCCGGGTCCTTGCCCAGCCGTTGCAGCGCCCACGGCAGCACCATCGCCACGGTCGTCGCGATGGTGCTCGCGGCCAGCACGGCCGACGCCACGGCGACCGCGAGATCCCGGTTCCCGGTCATGAGCAGCACGGCCGGCAGCATGGTCGCCCCGAGGAGCGCCCCCACCGACAGTCCGGTCAGCACCTCCCGGCGCACGATCCGGCGGATCCCCACCCCTACCGAGAATCCGCGGATGACCAGTGCCTCGGTCTGCGTCCCGACGGCGTCCGCCAGGTACACGATTCCCGGCACGAAGTACGCGACGGCGAGGTCGGCGTCGAGTTCGGCCTCGAACACCTGCATCAGGCGGGCCGAGACCATGGCCCCGATCAGACCGACGACGAGCCACGGCAGCCGGTGCCAGAGCCGGCGACGGATTCCCTCGACGCTCGAGGCCCGCGCCGCCTCCACCGAGTGCGCGAAGCCGCCGATCCGGGCCATGTCCTGATCGTGCTCGTGCAGCAGCACGGCGAGCAGTTGTTGCGGCGCGATGAGGCCGCGGAACCGGCCGTGGCCGTCCACGACGGCCAGGCCCGGCTCGCCGTGCTGCACCGCTTTCCACGCGGCGCGTTCCTGCGCGGTATCCGGGTGCACCACCGGCGGATCCGGGTCCATGAGGTCGTCCATCCGGGCGGCACCGGGGGCCGCCAGCAGCCGTTCGATCGTGACGAGACCGGCGAGCGTCTCACCGACGAGCACGGCGACGACGGCGGCACTGTCGAAGCTGTGTTCCCGCATCCGGTCGAGCACGTCGGCGGCGGTGTCGTACGGCCCGGCCACCGGGACGGCCGCGAAGCTGTGGTGTAGCGCGGTGCCGGGACTGCCCTGTCCCCGCGCCGGTGTGGCGGCAGAATCGACCATGGTTCACCGTTCCTCCGACCGCGCTCGTCCCGGGCGTCGATCGTGCCACGACCGTCCGGTTCCGGGCGGCGGCGATAATGTGCCGGTGACTCGACGCCCGCGCTACCCCCGGCCCGAATCGTCCGCTCCGTGTCCGTGCGGCCGGGGTCTTCCGTTCGGCGACTGCTGCGGGCCGTTCCTCGCGGGTGGGGACGCGCCGACGCCCGAGCAGCTGATGCGGTCGCGGTACACCGCCTTCGCGGTGGGCGACGACGACTATCTGCGTCGTACGTGGCACCCCGACACCCGCCCGGCGCGACTGGATCTCGATCCGGCGCAGCGGTGGACCGGGCTCGAGGTGGTGCGCACGAGCGGCGGGTTCCTGCACTCGGAGGGGACGGTCGAGTTCCGGGCCCACTACCGCTTCGGCGGTCACGAGGACGTGCTGCACGAGCACAGCCGGTTCCTCCGTGAGGGTGGCCGCTGGTACTACGTCGGGGCGCTCGGACGACCCTGACGAGCCCGACCGTTCGGTGTCTCAGTCGTTCGGTGTCCCAGTCGTTCGGTGTCCCAGTCGTTCGGTGTCTCAGTCGAACAGGGCGAACGCGCGCGCCACGAAGAACGCCGCCACTCCGAGCACGATCAGCGCGATGAGCACGATCGCGAAGACGGGCATCACCCGGCTCGGGTTCGGTTGGGGATGCGACAGGCCGGAGGTCTGTCCGGCGTCGGGTGGGGTGTCTCCGGGCTGTACGCCCCCACCGGCGTCGAGGCCGGGCGCATCTTCGGGTCGGGGTCCGGGGTCCTGGTTGCTCAAGTGCGCTCCTGGTGTCTGCTGTACGGAAACAGGGCCGAGCGCAGCGTCTCGGCCCCGACCGCATACCCGGTTTCCGGCGGCGCAATCCTCACCCGTGGCCGTCAACCGAACGGACCGGGCAGGTGCCGCGAGAACCACACCGCCTCCCCGAACGGTTCCGCCGCCGCATCGAAGTGCCGGCTCACGTCGGTGAGGGCATCGATCAGTCCGCTCACGGCGATCTCGTCGGCGAGGGGCAGGGAGTCCCGGTCGAGCGCGTCGGCGGCCTCGACGATCGCCGCGATCTCCAGCACGAGATCGAACATCCTCTCGCGTGCCGCGCCGACCCGGGACGCGAAGCTGGCGTGGCTCATGGAACCCCTTCTCGGCAGCGTCATCTCCGGCGCACCGTCACCGACCCGTCGAGCCGGCGACGATCGCCGTCCGCACCCCCGGTGGGGGCGCGGACGGTGGAACCTGTCGGCCCCGGGTATCCGCCGCGCGGTGGTCCGAAACACGCCCGCCGTGCCGTCGGCGGGTTGTGTCAGCGTCCCCGGTTCGGCACCGGGGCACGTCGCACCGCCCGAGGTCGGCGTGGCTGCTCGGCGGGGTTATTCGGCGGGGCTTCGGTGGATCGAGGAACGTGGACACACTTATTCGGATAATTTTGATATTCCGTCTCGTATGGATTCGTGCCCGTACATCCCGATCGCTCCTGCCCGGTGCCCTCCCGCTGCTGTGCGCGAGCTCCGCACGGTTCAGGTCGCCGGGCGGCTGCCGCGCCCCTCCGACCTGCGGATCAGCCCTTCTCCGCCGCGGCGAAGTGCTTCCTGAGGTGCTCGGCGACCGCCTCCGGCTGTTCGAGTGCCACGGAGTGCCCTGCGGCGTCCACCGTGACGTGCCGGCCGCTCGCGGCGTCGGCGATGTTCGCCGACGAGATCGGCGGCGGGTACGCGTGGTCCTCGCTCCCGGCGACGGCGAGGACCGGCACGCGGCACCCGGCCAGCTCCTCGACGATCCGCCCGCGGTGGATGACGCCGTGGGCGGCGTCGCCGATGCGGGGTTCGAGCCGGGCGATCGCGGCGCGCCACGTGCTCGTCATCGAACTCTCCTGAGCGAGGCTCGAATCGCCGAACATGATGTACATGACCGTGTCGACGACGTCCGCCGTGCCGTGCTCGGTGAGATGCTCGACCAGCGGAGCGAACTCGGCGAGCTTGTGTTCCTCCTCCGCCGACGAACCCAGCGCGGCGGCCGTGCGGAGCAGTTCGGGGCGTCGCGCGGCGAGCCGCAGCGCGACGAACCCGCCGAGCGAGTTGCCGACGACGTGGCACGGGGCCAGACCGAGGTGTTCGATCAGGGCCGCCGCGTCCTCGGCGAGGACGTCGACCGCGAGTTCCGCCCGCGGCGCCGGGGCGCTCTCGCCCTGCCCGCGATGATCGTAGGCGACGACCCGGTACCCGTCGGCGGTGAACTTCTCCGCGAGCGCGTCGAACATCGTGTGATCGAAGAAGAGCGAATGGCTGAACACGATCGGCACTCCGTCGCGCGGACCGGCGTCGACGTAGGCGAGTTCCGTCCCGTTGACCGCTGCTCGCAGCATGGAAACCTCCTGGATCGGGCCACCGCGCTCCGGCTGTGGCGTTCGTCACTACACTGCCGACGAGCGTAGGGAGCGGGCGGGACGCAGCACTCGCCGATCCGCGCAGAGCACTGTCCGGCGCGCGCACGGCCGACGAGGAGGTCACGGTGGCAGCGGAGTACGAGGTGCGGTTCACGACGACGGGCCGGGTGCCGGAGCGCGACCGCGCCGAGTTCTGGACCGACCACGTGCGGTTCAACCACGGCACCCTGGACTATTCGTTCCCCGATCGGGACGAGCGTGCCCCGGCCGGCTTCGTCGGGGCCACACACGTGCAGCGCTGCGGCGGTCACCAGCTCGTCGAGTTCTGGTCCGATCGCATCACCTACGCGCGGACCGCCCGGCACGTCCGCGGGGACGACGACCGGAGCATGCGCTTGTTCGTGCCGAAGTCCGGTGCGCTCACCGTCGCCCACGGCGGGCACGCACTGCCGGTGCCCGTCGGGCGCGCGGCCCTGGTGTCGATGGCCCGCCCGTTCGAGCTCGTCCATGGCGCCCACGCCCGGGCGTGGGTGCTCACCGTCCCCGAGGGCTGCCTGCCCGATCGGGCCGTCGCCGACGGCCCGAGTGTGCTCGACCTGCGCCGCGGCGTCGGGGCGGTGGCGGGGACCATGACGCGGACGCTGGCCCGCGAACGCACGTCGCTGTCCGGCCCCGCCTTCGTCGCGATCAGCGCACGGGTGATCGAGCTCGTGTCCCTCGTCCTGGCCGATACCCACGGCCCCCTCCGTCCCGGTGGCCTGCAGGCGGTGGCCGAGGCGGCCCGGGCCTACGTCGACGAACGTTCGGACGACCCGGATCTGACCCCGGCGTCGATGGCCCGCGAGCTGGGCTGGTCGCTGCGCCAACTGCAGCTCGCGTTGCGGACGGCCGGCACCACGCCCGCGGAACTGCTCCGCGCCCGGCGGCTGGACCGCGCCCGCAGCCGCCTCGAGGATCCGCGCTGGAACGCGGTGTCCGTGGGGGGTATCGCCTTCGCGTCCGGCTTCGGTTCGCTCAGTGCGTTCGGCACGGCGTTCCGGGCCCGTTTCGGGACCACCCCGAGGGCGGTGCGGGCGGCCGGGCCCGCGGCCGCGCTCAGCGCAGGAGCGTCGCCCGCAGGGTCGCCGTGAGCCACGCCCGGTATTCGTCCACGTCCCAGCCGCAGTCGCGGCGCAGCAGGGCATGCACCTGCGGAGAACCCAGCGTGTAAAACACGTGCGCCGCGTGCTCCACGCTCACGTCGTCGCGCAGCAATCCGTGCCGGTGCAGCCCGTCCGCGATGGTGCGCGCGTTGTCCGCGGTCGCGCGCGCGTCCTCGTCGGCGAACCGGCGCATGTCCGGGTCCGCACCCGAGGACTCGACCGAGGTCATCAGCAGACCGCCGGCCCGCTCGAGCAGGTCGGCGCCGTAGCGGACGACCTGCTCGACGATGCGTTCGGCGTCCGAGCCCGCGGTTCCGGTCGCGACCCGTCCCGGACGTGGCCCCCGGCCCGGCGCGGGCTCGTCGCCGACGGCAACCGCGGACCCGCCCGCGACCGCGGCGTCGAGCGCCTCCCGGAACAGTTCGGACTTGCCGCCGGGGAACGCCGTGAAGACCGTGCGCACCGCCACCCCGGCAGCCTCGGCGATCTGCCTGACCGTGGTGCTGACGTACCCGCGGTCGACGAAGAGCCGGGCGGCGGCGTCGACGATCGTCGCTCGCGTCCGGCGCGCAGCCTCCTCACGCAGCGGTGAACTGTAGGCCCTCTTGGCATGCTGGGACATCGAACTCAGCTTATCAGCATCGGTTGCATCGGAACTGCAGCCGATTCCGGAGGTCTGCAGCGGCAGCGGCGAGCGGGCATGCTGATCGGGTGCACACCTTCGAGGTCTGGGCTCCGACCCCGCAATCCGTCCGGCTCCACGTCGACGGCACCGTTCACTCCATGCGCCGGGAGGACCAGGGGTGGTGGCGCACCGAGGTCGACGCCTCCCCCGGTGCCCGTTACGGCTTCCTCCTCGACGAGGACGAGACCGTGCTGCCCGACCCGCGCTCCCCGCGGCAACCGGACGGGGTGCACGGGCTGTCCCAGCTGCACACGCTCGACGAGCGCGCCTGGACCGACACGTCGTGGACCGGCCGGCAACTCGCCGGCGGGGTGGTGTACGAGTTGCACGTGGGCACCTTCACCGAGGAGGGCACCTTCGACGCGGCCGTCGCCCGGCTCGACGATCTCGTCGACCTCGGTGTCGACCTGGTCGAACTCATGCCGGTCAACGCCTTCAACGGCACCCGCGGGTGGGGTTACGACGGTGTGCTCTGGTACGCGGTGCACGAGCCCTACGGCGGTCCGGACGGCCTGCAGCGCTTCGTCGACGCCGCCCACGCCCGCGGCCTCGGGGTGATCCTGGACGTGGTGTACAACCATCTCGGACCGTCCGGCAACTACCTGGACCGCTACGGGCCGTACCTGTCCGGTGGGCAGGGCACCTGGGGTGCGTCGGTCAACCTCGACGGTCCGGACTCCGGCGAGGTGCGCCGCTACATCCTCGACAACGCCCTGCGCTGGATGCGGGAGTTCCACATCGACGGGCTGCGCCTGGACGCGGTGCACGCTCTCGTCGACCACACCGCCGTGCATCTGCTCGAGGAGCTGGCCGTCGCGACGTACCGGATGTCGGCGCATCTGGGCCGTCCGCTCAGCCTGATCGCGGAGAGCGATCTGAACGATCCGAAGATGATCTCGCCCCGCGCAGCCGGCGGTTACGGCCTGCAGGCGCAGTGGGACGACGACATCCACCACGCCGTGCACGCCGCCGTCTCCGGGGAGCGGCAGGGCTACTACGGCGATTTCGGTTCGCTCGACTGCCTCGCCCGCACCCTGCGGCACGGGTTCTTCCACGCCGGCACCTATTCGAGCTTCCGCGGGCGCACCCACGGGCGGCCGCTCGACACCGGGCGCCTCCCGGCGAGCTCCCTGCTGGCCTACACGTGCACCCACGACCAGGTCGGCAACCGGGCGGTCGGCGACCGGCCCGGCCACTACCTCGACCCCGGTCAGCTCGCCGTCAAGGCCGCGCTGGTGCTGACCTCCCCGTTCACCCCCATGCTGTTCATGGGCGAGGAGTGGGACGCGAGCTCACCGTTCCAGTACTTCACCTCCCACCCGGAACCCGAGCTGGCCCGGGCCACCGCCGAAGGACGTCGGCGCGAGTTCTCCGAGCACGGATGGGACGCCCAGGACGTCCCCGACCCGCAGGATCCGGAGACGTTCCGGCGGTCGACGCTGAACTGGGCCGAACGGACCGAACCCGCCCACGCACGGGTGCTCAACTGCTACCGGCAGCTCCTGGCGTTGCGCCGCGAACGCGCCGAGCTGACCGATCCGTGGCTCGAGCACCTGCACGTCGACTACGACGAGGACGAGCGCTGGATCGTGCTGCACCGCGGCAGCCTGCGCGTGGCGTGCAACCTCGGACCCGACCCGGTCACCGTGCCCTTCGGCGGGGCTCCCCTCGTGTGGTGGGAGCCGGTGGTGGTCAACCGGACCGCCTCCGCGACCCTCGTCCCGGGGCATTCGTTCGTCGTTCTCGACGCCGCCGCTGCACCTCGGACCTGACGGGTCATCGCGGGCGCAGCATCCGCAGGGTGAGCACGGCAGTGGCCGCCAGAATCGCCGCGGTGGCGGCCGCGGCACCGTGGGTGCCGGCGACGAAGGCGGAGCGCGCCGACTCGAGGAGGATCTCCGCCTCGGCCGCCGGCAGGCGGCCGGCCGCGGCGACGGCGCCGCCGAGGGTATCGAACTCGTGGTCCCCACCCGGGACGCCGAACCGGGACCGGTAGACGGCGGTGACGACGCTGCCGAGGACCGCGACACCGAGGGCGACACCGAGCTCGTAGGCCGTCTCCGACACCGCGGACGCGGCGCCGGCCCGGTCGGCCGGGGCGGCCCCGACCACCAGGTCGGTGGTGAGGGTCAGCGCGATGCCGACGCCCACGCCGATGAGGACGAAACCGGCGACGAACACGCCGGCTCCGTGCGCGGTGTCCAGCGCCAGCAGCACGGCGGCGCCCACGGCTGCGACGGCCAGGGCACCCGACAGGACGGTTCCCACCGGCAGGCGCCGCACGAGCCAGGCCGCGCCGAGTGCGGACAGGGCGCTGGTCGCGGTGCCGGGGAGCATCAGCAGACCCGCCTCCAGCGGTCCGACTCCGAGGACCAGCTGCAGGTACTGGGAACCGAAGAACAACACCCCGGCGAGGGCGAAGATCGACAGCAGATTCGTCGCGACGGCGGCCGAGAACTCGCGGTGCCGGAACAGCGTGAGGTCGAGCAGCGGATCCGCCGCGCTCCGCTGGCGACGAACGAACGCGACGGCGGCCGTCAGACCACCCCCCAGCGCGACCAGCGCCGCGACGCGGGGGCCGTGCAGCGCGGTCTCCTTGACCGCGTAGACGATCGGTACCACGGCCAGCAGGGACAGGGCGGCCCCCGGCAGGTCGAAGCGGCCCGGGTGCGGATCCCGCGATTCCGGGACGAGGAACGGCGCGGCGACCACGAGGACCGCCATGATCGGAAGGTTGATCAGGAACACCGACCCCCACCAGAAGTGCTCGAGCAGCCAGCCGCCGACGAGCGGGCCGGCGGCGGCCCCGCCGCCGGCCATCGCGCCCCACACGCCGATGGCGACGGTCCGCTCCCGCGGATCGGTGAACATGTGCCGGATGAGTCCCAGGGTGGCGGGCATAAGGGTGGCGCCCGAGACACCCTGTAGTGCCCGCGCCACGATCAGCAGCTCGGGACTCGGCGCCCACGCCGCGAGCACCGACGCCGCGGCGAAGCCGACGGCACCGATCAGCAGGAGCCGGCGTCGGCCGACGCGGTCGCCGAGCACGCCCATCGTCACCAGCAGACCGGCCACGGCGAACGAATACACGTCGATGATCCACAGCAGCTGGACCCCACTCGGGGCCAGATCGGCGCTGAGGAAGGGCAGGGCGAGGTCGAGAACGGTTGCATCGACCGCGATCAGCAGCACGGCACCCGCGAGCACCACCAGGCCCGCCCAGGTGCGCACGCCGGCCTGCGCATGCCCGGTTCCCGCGTCCGCCGGGTGGACCGGCGGCATCTGCCCGGTGTTCGTCATCCTTCGTCCCTCCACACTGAACCGTCCAGCCGGTACACAAAGTACGGTAGCACCTACCGTCCGGACGGTACAGAAACGGACGGTAGGATCGGGCCATGGCCTCCGACACACGCGACCGGATCCTCGACGCCCTCGAACGCACCCTCGTCGACGTGGGGGTCGCCCAGGTGACGCTCGAGGGCGTCGCGGCCGCCGCAGGGGTATCGAAAGGCGGTCTGCTGTACCACTTCCCGACCAAGGAGGCGATGCTCGCCGCCATGGTGCGGCGCCTCGGCGAACGCGGCGACGCCCGACTCGCCGACGCCGTCGCGGGCGGCACCCCGGTCGCGGAGTGGTACCTCGCCGACCCGGACGAGACCGGCGACTCGGCGGAGATGGACCTGTTCCGGTCCACGGTGGCCGCCCTGCGCAGCGCCGACGGCCGGCACGACGACGTGCACCGGGCGGTCGTCGAGGTGCTGCGGTCGTGGGACGAGGGGCTGCGCGCGGAGATCGACGACCCGGTCACCGCCGAGATCGTGCGCCTCGTCGGCGACGGCATCTACCTGGGCGCGATGCTCGGCCTGCCCAAGCCCGACCCGGAACTGCACAGGCGCGTCGTCGCCCGGCTCCTGGGGACGAAGAACCCTTGATTGTCGCCGACCGTCCCGAGTACGGTCAAGAGTAGTCGGGGAATCTTCCTGCACGCACACGCTTCTCGGGGTGTATTTCCATGAAACTCCGGACTGCCACCGTCGGCGCACTCCTCGCCGCCACCCTCACTCTCGCCCCGGCCGGAGTCGCGGCCGCGGCACCCGCCGACGCCCCGGCGCCGATCGGGATCACTTGGGAGCAGACCGATCACCGCAACGACTGGGATCGCCGCGACCACCGCGACCGCCGGGACCACGATCGCGGCTGGGAACGGAACCGGTGGGGTCCGCCGGCCCCGTGCTGGTGGTTCGGCCCCTGGCTGGTCTGCGCCCCCTGGCGCTGAGCGGCCGCCGCGGACCGCGGCGGGGGACGGCGCTCCCCCGCCGGGATCCCGTCCGGCTCAGGTGAGATAGCGGTAGGCCGGCGAGCCCGGCTCGAGCCGCTGCGCCTCGATCGGCGAGAGGTCCATCCGCGCCAGCAGTGACGCCAGACCGTCGGCCGTGCCGAGTTCGATGCCGACCAGCGCCGCACCGAACTCCCGGTTGTTGCGCTTGACGTACTCGAACAGGGTGATGTCGTCGTCGGGACCGAGCACCTCGTCGAGGAACCGTCGCAGCGCCCCGGGCTCCTGGGGGAAGTCCACCAGGAAGTAGTGCTTGAGACCGCGGTGCACCAGAGAACGCTCGATGACCTCCCCGTAGCGGGAGACGTCGTTGTTGCCCCCCGAGATCAGGCACACCACCGTCGCACCCGGCGCGACGGTCAGCCCCTCGAGCGCGGCGACGGACAGCGCCCCCGCCGGCTCGGCGATGATGCCCTCGTTCTGATACAGGTCGAGCATCGCCGTGCACACGGCGCCCTCGTCGACCTGGGTCATCCCGAACGGCCCGGTGCCCAGGCCGTCGTTGCGCAGCGCCGCGACCAGCGGCAGGTTCGCGTGGGAGACGATCTCGGGGCCGAGCCGGGAGACGACCGCGTACGGCACGTCGCCGACCCGTTTCACGGCGGCTCCGTCGACGAACGGATCCACTTCCGGCAGGGTCACCGGCCCGCCCGCGACGAGGGCAGCGGTCATCGACGCCGCCCCGGCCGGTTCCACCCCGACGATCGAGGTGTGCGGCGACTTCTCGTGCAGGTACGCCGCGATGCCGGCCAGGCAGCCACCGCCGCCGACCGGAACCAGCACCAGGTCCGGCGCCGCCGGCAGCTGATCGAGCATCTCCCGGGCGATGGTGCCCTGACCCGCCGCGGTGCGGGCGTCGTCGAACGGCGCGACCATCGTCGCGCCGGTCCGCGCGACGTCCTCCGCGGCCGCCGCGGCGGCCGCGTCGAAGGTGTCACCCGTCGGGATGAGTTCGACGAACGCCCCGCCGTGCGCGCGGATCCGGTCCCGCTTCTGCTTAGGGGTCCGGGTGGGCACGTAGATCCGGCCCCGGACCCCCATCGCCCGGCACGAGTAGGCCACGCCCTGTGCGTGATTGCCGGCACTGGCCGTCACCACACCCGCCTCGCGTTCCGCCGGGGAGAGCTGCGCCATGACGTTGTAGGCGCCGCGCAGCTTGTACGAGCGCACGCGGGTGAGATCCTCGCGCTTGAGATAGACGTTCGCCCCGGTGAGGACGGAGAGCCGCTCGCTGTACTCGAGCGGTGTGGGGGCGACGACCGCGGAAATTCGCTCCGCCGCGGCCTCGATGTCGGCCACGCTCAGGGCGGGCAGGTGCATCGGATCAGCGGTTCGCGAAGTAGTGGTCACCTACCCATGCTGCCACTACCGACCCGGAACCCCCAATGCGGGTTTCGCCACTGCGTCCGCTGCCGCGGCCGCCGGACCCCGCGCGCTACCGGGGCTCGAGGACGAAGACCGGGATCTCCCGATCCGTCTTCTTCTGGTACTCGGCGTAGTCGGGGAACGCCTCGACCGCACGCCGCCACCACAGGTCCTTCTCCCTGCCGTGGACCTCGCGGGCGGTCATGTCCCGGACCGTCGGCCCGTCACGCAGTTCGACGTGCGGATCCGCCCGGACGTTGAAGTACCAGACCGGATGCGTCGGGGCACCACCGAGCGAGGCGACCACCGCGTACGCCCCGTCGTGCTCGACCCGCATCAGCGGGGTCTTCCGGAGCTTGCCGCTCTTCGCTCCGCGGCTGGTCAGCACGACCACCGGCCGGCCGTTGAGGGTCGTGCCCTCGGTGCCGCCGGAACCCTCGTACAGCGCCACCTGATCGGCGGCCCACTGGGACGGACTCGGTTCGTATTCTCCGGTGAGAGGCATGGCTCCAGTCAACACCGGCGCGCACTCCGCCGCAGCGCACCGGGCGGATCCGTCCGCCCGGGTCCGACATCACCCCCGCGATCGGCAAAGTTCGGTGGCCCGAACACAAGTCTGCGAGTAGCCTGGTGAACGGATTCCCCGAGGCGCACGGAGGTCGAGATGACGACGGATTCGCCCGCTCGCGTCCGCCGCCGGCCCGCGTCCGTCGACGTGGCCGGAACCGCATGGCCGCTGTACAAGCTCGAGGCGCTCGTCGCGGCCGTCCTGGTGCTGCTGGCGCTGTTCGCGATCACCGCGGACGCGCAGACCGCCGTGCTCGCCGCCGCTGGCACCGCCACCGTCGTGTGGTGGGCCCGCCTGCTGCACTACCGCCGCGAGCCCTGACCGCCCCCGTCCCGGGAGCCGGTCACGTCGCCAGGCAGGCCGGCCCGAGCAGGGCTTTGAGATCCCCCATCAGCGCAGACGAGGGCTCCACCCGCAGGCTGTCGTCCACCTTCAGCACGGTCACCTTGCTGCCGGAGATCAACCGCACGTGCACATCCGAGGTACCCGGGTGGCGGGTGAGCACGCTCTTGAGCGCACCCACCTTGTCAGGGGTGCACAACCGGGTGGGCATCGACACCGACAGCGGCTTGGCCACCCCCACCTGAGACAGGTCGGGCACGGCAAGATCGTTGGCGATCAACGAGATCCGGTCGTCGCGGACCGACACCCGGGCCTTGACCAGCACCACGGAGTCCTCGACGACGTCCATGCCGTACACGGAGTAGGACTGCGGGAAGAACAGCACCTCGATCCCGCCGGCGAGGTCCTCGAGCTGAGCCGACGCCCATGTCAGGCCGTTCTTGTTGATGCGGCGGTTCACCGAGGCCAGGATGCCGCCCACGGTGACCTGGGCGCCGTCCTTGATCGCGCCTTCGAGGATGGTCGGGATCGCGGTGTCGGCCTGCTGGGCGAGGACGTGCTCGACGCCGTTGAGCGGATGCCCGGACACGTACAGTCCCAGCATCTCCCGTTCGAGGGCGAGCTTGTGCTTGGTATCCCATTCCTCCTCGGGGATCTTCACGTTGAACACCGAGGTCACCGACTCGTCGGCATCCGCGCCGCCGAACAGGTCGAACTGCCCGATCGCCTCGGCCTTCTTGGTGCCCATCACCGCGTCGATCGCGTCGGCGTGCACGAGCATCAGGCCCTTGCGGGGATGGCCGAGCGAGTCGAAGCCGCCGGCCTTGATCAGCGACTCGGTGACCTTCTTCGAGCACGCGAGAGCGTCGATCTTGTTGAGGTAGTCGGAGAAGTCGGTGAACCGGCCCTTCTCCTCCCGCGCGCGGATGATGGACGCGACGACGTTGGAGCCGACATTGCGGACCGCGCCGAGGCCGAATCGGATGTCCTCCCCCACCGACGCGAAGTCCACCCGCGACTCGTTGACGTCCGGCGGCAGCACCGTGATCCCCATCTTGCGGCAGTCGGACAGGTAGACCGCGGCCTTGTCCTTGTCGTCGCCGACCGACGTGAGCAGGCCCGCCATGTACTCGGCCGGGTAGTTGGCCTTGAGGTAGGCCGTCCAGAAGGAGACCAGGCCGTACCCGGCGGCATGCGACTTGTTGAACGCGTACCCGGCGAAGGGCAGGATCGTGTCCCACAGGGCCTTGATCGCCGGCTTGGAGAAACCGTTGGCGAGCATGCCCTCCTCGAAGCCCTCGAACTCGGCGGCGAGGACCTCGGCCTTCTTCTTGCCCATCGCGCGGCGCAGGATGTCGGCTCGTCCGAGCGAGTAACCGGCCACCTTCTGAGCGATCTGCATGATCTGCTCCTGGTAGACGATCAGACCGTAGGTGTCGGCGAGGATGTCCTTCAGCGGTTCCTCGAGCTCGGGGTGGATCGGCTTGACCTCTTGCCGGCCGTTCTTGCGGTCGGCGTAGTCGTTGTGGGCGTTCATGCCCATCGGTCCGGGCCGGTACAGCGCGAGCACGGCGACGATGTCCTCGAACCCGGTCGGCTGCATTCGGCGCAGCAGATCCCGCATCGCGCTGCCGTCGAGCTGGAACACGCCGAGGGTGTCGCCGCGGGCCAGTAGTTCGTACGTGGGCGGATCCTCGAGCGGCAGCGTGTCGAGGTCGAGGTCGATGCCGCGGTTGTTCTTGATGTTCTCGATCGCGTCGCCGATGACGGTGAGGTTGCGCAGACCGAGGAAGTCCATCTTCAGCAGGCCGATGGCCTCGCACGACGGGTAGTCCCAACCGGTGATGATCGCGCCGTCCTGCGCCCGCTTCCACAGCGGGATCGCATCCATCAGCGGTTCGGAGGACATGATCACCGCGCACGCGTGGACGCCCGCGTTGCGGATCAGGCCCTCGAGGCCGAGCGCGGTGTCGTAGATCTTCTTCACGTCCGGGTTGGATTCGATCAGCGCCCGGACCTCGGCGGCCTCCTTGTACCGCTCGTGGTTCGGATCGGTGATGCCCGAGACCGGGATGTCCTTGGCCATGATCGGCGGCGGCAGCGCCTTGGTGATCTGATCGGCGATGGCGAATCCGGGCTGGCCGAACTGCACGCGGGCCGAATCCTTGATCGCGGCCTTGGTCTTGATGGTGCCGAAGGTGATCACCTGGGCCACGCGGTCGGCCCCCCACCGGTCGGTGGCGTAGCGCACCATCTCACCGCGGCGGCGATCGTCGAAGTCGATGTCGATGTCGGGCATGGACACGCGCTCGGGGTTGAGGAACCGCTCGAACAGCAGACCGTGCGGGATCGGGTCGATGTTCGTGATGCCCATCGCGTAGGCGACGAGGGAGCCCGCGGCCGAACCGCGGCCGGGGCCGACGCGGATGCCGACCTCGCGAGCGTGGCTGATCAGGTCACCGACGACGAGGAAGTAGGCGGGGAAGCCCATCTCGTTGATGACGCCGATCTCGTACTCGGCGCGGGTGAGGTACTCCTGCGGCACGCCGTCCGGGAATCGCCGGTCGAGCCCGCGCAGAACCTCCTCGCGCAGCCACGTCGCCTGCGTGTGCCCCTCGGGGACGGGGAAGATCGGCATCCGGTCCCGGTGGGTCCACACCTCCTTGTAGGGCTGGACCCGCTCGGCGATCAGGAGCGTGTTGTCGCACGCGCCCGGCACCTCGTCGTCCCACAGCGCCCGCATCTCCGCGGCGGACTTCAGGTAGTAGCCGTCACCGTCGAACTTGAAGCGGGTCGGATCCGAGAGCGTCTTGCCGGTCTGGATGCACAGCAGCGCCTCGTGGTTCTCGGCGGCGTCCTTGGTGACGTAGTGGCAGTCGTTGGTCGCCAGCGGCGGGATGTCGAGCTTGCGGCCGATGTCGAGCAGGCCCTCACGGACCCGACGCTCGATGGACAGGCCGTGGTCCATGAGTTCGAGGAAGAAGTTGTCCTTGCCCCAGATCTCCTGCCACTTCGCGGCCGCCTCGAGCGCTTCGCGCTCGTGGCCCAGACGCAGCCTGGTCTGGATCTCCCCGGACGGGCAACCGGTGGTGGCGATGATGCCCTCGGCGTGGTGGGCGATGAGATCCTCGTCCATGCGGGCCCACTTGCCGAGCTGCCCCTCGATCGACGCGAGCGACGACAGCTTGAACAGGTTGCGCAGCCCGGTGGCGTTCTCGGCGACCATCGTCATGTGCGTGTACGAGCCCGAGCCGGAGACGTCGTCGGATTTCTGGCTCGGGTCGCCCCACTGCACGCGCTTGGTGCTGAACCGCGACTCGGGCGCGATGTAGGCCTCGATGCCGATGATCGGCTTGATGCCCTGCTTCTCGGCGACGTTGTAGAACTCGCTGGCGCCGTACATGTTCCCGTGGTCGGTCATCCCGACCGCCGTCATCCCCAGCCGCTCGGCCTCCTTGAACAGGGGACCGACCTTCGCGGCTCCGTCGAGCATCGAATACTCGGTGTGGTTGTGCAGATGAACGAACGAGTCAGCCACGCGTGCCTCTCCCGGAAGGTCTGTGAGCATCCCGAGTGTAGGCCCCCGCGGCGACGGGATCGGACCGCCACACCGGCCCGGACGGCGTGTCGTGACCGGTGTTACTGCGGTGCACTCGAGGGGACCGGCTCGAGCGTCCCGCGAGCCCGGCGACCCCGGGCCACGGCGTCGGCGGTGAAGATCGCGAGCGCGATCCAGATCAGCCCGAACCCGATCCAGCGGGAGGCGGGCATGTCCTCGTGCAGGACCAGCACACCCCACGCCATCTGCAGGCTCGGCGTCAGGTACTGCAGCATGCCGAGGGTGACCAGGGGAACCCGCTGGGCGGCCGCACCGAACAGCAGCAGGGGCAGCGCCGTGACGAGCCCGGCCGACACGAGCAGCAGCGAGTGCCCGGCGCCGTGACCGAGGAACGTGCCGGTGCCGGTGACGGCGAGGAAGATCAGGTAGCCCGCCGCGAAGGGCACGGCGACGACGCCCTCCCCCGTCAGCGAGGTGCGCGGGTCGAGCGGCACGATCTTCTTGATCACCCCGTACAGGGCGAACGAGAACGCGAGGGTGAGCGCGATGATCGGCGGCCGCCCGTAGTCCACGGTGATCACCGCCACCGCGGCGGTCGCCACGAGCAGCGCCGCGATCTGCGCGCGGCGCAGCCGCTCCCGGAAGAACAGCACCCCGAACAGCACGCTGACCAGCGGGTTGACGAAGTAGCCCAGTGCGGTTTCGACCACCCGACCCGAGACCACGCCGTAGATGTAGGTGCCCCAGTTGACGGCGATGGCCGCGGAGGCCGCCGCGACCAGCGCCCACACCCGCACCCCCAGTCCCCGCAGCGAGCCGAGCCGGCCGAGGACGGCGAGCAGCAGCAGCATCGCCAGCAGCGTCCACAGCACCCGGTGGGCGAGGATCTCCACGGCTCCGGCGGGTTCGAGCAGGCCGAAGAACGCGGGGAACATCCCCCACGTCAGGTAGGCGCCGAGTCCGAACAGGATGCCGGTGTCGGGGCGGGATGCGGTGCTGCTCACCAGTCAACGGTAGGGCGGGCGGATGCTCCGGAGCGCGCCGGGGCGATCAGAACGACACGGTCGGCGGCAGTTCCGTGCCCGCCGGGGCGGTGTAGAACTCGCGCTCGCGCACCCCTGCCGGCCCTGCGAAGAACATCCACGGGATGGTCTTCAGCGACGTGTTGAGCCGGCCTGCGGCGTCGTTGTAGTACTGGCGGGCGAAGGCGAGCTGGTCCTCGGTCTCCCCCAGCTGACGCTGCAGGTCCAGGAAGTTGGCCGAGGCCTTGAGGTCCGGGTAGTTCTCGGCGACGGCGAGCACGTCGAACATCGCCTTCTCGAGGCGCGCGTCGGCCTGGGCCTTCTCCGCCACCGTGCCGCCGGAGGCGGCCCGCGACGTGGCGGTGCGCGCGGCGGTGACCTCCTCGAACACGCTCTTCTCGTGCGCCGCGTAGCCTCGCACCGTCGACACGAGATTCGGCACCAGGTCGGCGCGCCGGCTCAGTTGCACGTCGATGCCGCCCAGGGCCTCCTGGGCCAGCACGTCGGCGCGGCGCAGCCGGTTGAACCCGACCACGAACACGGCGACGAGCACCACCACCAGCACGACGACGATCACGACTGCGGTCACCATGGGACCGCCCTCCTTCCGCTGCCCGGCACCGGTGCGGGCGCGCCGGTGCCTCGTTCACCACTCGGTCACCAGGAGCCGCCGCCCCCGCCGCCACCACCGCCGCCGCCGCCACCGCCCGACGACGAGGACTGGGACGCGGTGTACGCGCCGATCGACGACGACAGGGCCGACTCGAAACTGTCGAATCCTCCTGCCCCGGAAGCGAATCCGTGCACTCCGACCGGATACGGGTACCACGCCGGCACCGGTGGCTCCGCCCCGGTGACCGTGCGGTACTTCTCCGCCCACTTCTCGGCCACGCCGAAGGCGACCGCGTGCGGAATGTAGCGGGTGTAGAGGTCCTGTTCCGCCGAGAACCGGTAGCGGTCCTCGCTCGACGGGGTCACGAGCATGCGCCGGAACCCGCCGGCACGCGACCACAGCTCGCGGCCCTTCGCGGTGCGCCGGGTCCCCGCCTCCGGGCGCAGCAGTTCCCAGCCCCCGAACACGAACGCCGCCGCCGGCAGGCCCCACATGCTCGGCCACACCGGCACGGCGAACCCGGCCACCGCGAGCACCAGCGCCAGCACCACCGCCGCCTTACCGAGGCGCTCGCGCGTGGACGGGGCCACCAGACCCTCGTTGCGGGCCCAGATCCGGCACTGGGACGCCAGCTCCGTCGTCGCCTTCGACAGCCGTTCCCCCGCCGACTTCGAGCCGTCGGCCCGCAGCACCGCCCCCGGGTACGAGATCTGCAGCGCGTCGCCGACCGCCCGGGTCACCGGATCGGTCGCCGCCCACGTGTCCGCGGAGGCGACGCCCCGGACCTCCCACACGTCCGACTTCTTGCCGGTCCCGGCGGGACGCAACTCGACCAGCCCCTCCTCTGCGGCGTACAGCAGCGTGGCCGCGAGCGGTGCAGGTCCGGGGCGTTCGGAGGCGACGTAGACGGTCTGCACCGGTCCGAAACCGTCCGGCGGCGCGTACAGCACCGGCAACCCCGGCTCGGGTTCGCGGGCCGTCCAGGCCCATCGTGCGGCGGCGGCGAACGCGAGGAGACTCGACGCCGCGACCAGGGCCACGATCGGCGCCGACCGGCCGACGATCGGATCCCAGGCGACCGACCAGGGCACCGTGCTCCGGGCCGGGGCGTCGAGCCCGAGCCCGATGCGCACGTTCACCGCGGTGCGGGGTGCGAGCCCGGTCACGCCGACGGACACGGTGTCGGTGCCGGCCCCGCCGAGGACGCAGGTCGCCCCCGGCGCCGCACATTCGACCACGCCCGACGCCGCGGGCAGCCGCACCGTGATGTCGGCACGGTCGACGGCCATCTCCCACCCGCCGGGTACCACGCTCCAGTGGAAGACCGATCCGACCGGGGCCGCCGTCCCGGCGGCCGTGTCGAACGTGCCGGCGGCCGCGCCCGGCGGGTCGAGGACCCCCTCCGTGGTGTACGCGAGGCGATAGGTGTGGGTGCCCGGCTCCAGGTACACGTCGGGGTCGCCGATCTTCGCGACGACGAGTCGGCGGCCCTGCTCCCAGCTCGTCTCGTACGGTTCGGGCTCGCCGTCACGTTCGACGAAGACGATCTCGGGGATGTGGCGCACGTGCGGGTCGGCGCCCGTGGTGACGTCCCAGTACCGGAAGATGCCGTGCCGGTCGGCCGGAAAGTCGACCGTGACGGTTTCGGTGGCGGTGAGGCCGCCGTCGGCGTCGACGGCGTAGTCGACGCTGTAGTTCGTGATCCGCGCCGGATCCGCCGCCTCGGAGGCCTCGCCGGTGTCGAGCCCGGCGAGCAGCGGCCACAGCAGACCGGCCGCGGCGAGCAGCGCCACCACGAGGTACCCCAGAACCCGTGCCACGGCGTCACCGTACCCAGTGGCGACGCGCCTGTCCCGCCGACCGGGCTCAGGGCTCGCCGTCGTCCGGTCCCGGAGCGACGACGTCGACGTGCTCGGGCAGCAGCGGGTTCACCGAGAACGCCCCCGCGACGGCGTCCGGCGGCAGCAGTTCGACGGCGCGGACGCCGGGGGCGGCGGCGAGCTCGGTCGCCGCCGCCGGCGCGACGCGCACCACGACGCCGACGACGCAGGCGCACCCGTCCGCGAGGCGATCGGCCGAGACCGCGGCGACACGCGCGGCCCGGTCGGCGCCGGCCGCCTGGCGCAGTCGGCCCGCCGCGACGGCAGGCGCACGCCGCAGCGCCTCCGGGTGCTCGGGCACGTCGACCGCGACCAGCGGGGTCTGCACCCGCTCGATCGGGACGCGGAACAGCACCTGCGCGATGCGGGGGTCTCCCGGCAGCGCCGCCGCCTGCTCGACCGGCACCGGCGCAGTGAAGGAGACCAGTGCCCACCGCGGTTCGCCGGTGGCGGACTCGACGCTCGCCTGGGCGCGCGCGAGGTAGCCGGCGACCGCCTCGCCGTGGTCCGGACCGAGCGTGTCGGTGCGCACCGTCGCCGGCCGGGGCGGGGTGAGCAGTCCGGCCGCGAGCACCGCCAGCAGCAGTGCCGCCGTCGCCGCCCAGGGCAGGGACACGCGCCGCACGGTCAGGCGCTGCGCAGCACGGCGAGCGCGTGCTCGAGGTCGGCCGGGTACTTGCTGGTGATCTCGACCCAGCGTCCGTCGGCCGGGTGCGCGAACCCGAGAGAGCGGGCGTGCAGCCACTGGCGTTCGAGACCGAGCCGCTCCGCCAGGCGCGGGTCGGCGCCGTAGGTCAGATCCCCGCAGCAGGGGTGACGCAGCGCCGAGAAGTGCACGCGGATCTGGTGGGTGCGGCCGGTCTCGAGGTGGATGTCGAGCAGGCTCGCGGCCTGGAACGCCTCCACGGTGTCGTAGTGCGTGATGCTGGGCTTGCCGTCGGCGGTGACGGCGAACTTCCAGTCGCTGCTGCGGTGCCGGCCGATCGGCGCGTCGATCGTGCCGCTGCTCGGATCGGGGTGTCCCTGCACGAGGGCGTGGTAGCGCTTGTCGATGGTGCGCTGCTTGAAGGCCCGCTTGAGCACCGTGTAGGCACGCTCGGACGTCGCGACGACCATCACTCCGGAGGTTCCCACGTCGAGCCGGTGGACGATGCCCTGCCGTTCGTGGGCGCCGGAGGTGGAGATCCGGAACCCGGCTGCGGCCAGGCCGCCGATCACGGTCGGTCCGGTCCAGCCGACGCTCGCGTGCGCCGCGACGCCCACGGGCTTGTCCACCGCGACGATGTCGTCGTCCGCGTAGAGGATCTCCATGCCCTCGACCGGGGTCGCCTCGATGGTCAGCGGCCGCGGCGGCTCGGGCAGTTCCACCTCGAGCCACGAACCGGCGGACAGCCGGTCCGACTTTCCCGCGGCGGCGCCGTCGACGAGGACGGCACCCTCCTCGGTCAGGGCGGCGATCGCCGTGCGCGACAGGCCGAGCAGCCGTGCCAGGCCCGTGTCGACCCGCATCCCGTCGAGCCCGTCGGGGACGGGCATCGCCCGGGTTTCTCTCACTGGTGTGCTTCCTTTCTGCTGCTGCGGGCGGAGTCGGTCTTGCGTGAGCCGTCCGGTTCGATGCCGAAGACGGTCAGCGCGACGAGCAGGATCGCGCCGCAGACGATGGCGGAATCGGCGACGTTGAACACCGGCCACCAGCCGACGGACACGAAGTCGACGACGTGCCCCTGCAGCGGGCCCGGGGACCGGAAGATCCGGTCGACCAGATTACCCAGCGCTCCGCCGAGGACGAGTCCGAGTCCCAGGGCCCACCACCCCGACCGCAACGTGCGGCCGATCCGGACCACACCCACCACGACGGCGACCGCGACGAGGGTCAGCAGCCACGTCATGCCGGTCGCCATGGAGAAGGCGGCACCCGGGTTGCGCACCAGCGTCAACGTCACCGTGTCCCCGACGACGGAGATCGGGTCGGCCGGGTCGATGTAGTGGACCGCGAGGATCTTCGTGAGCAGATCGAGGCCGAAGACCACCGCGGCGAGGGCGAGCAGCGCACGCAGTCGCCGGACCGGCGCGGGCGCATCCTTCCCCGGGGAGTCGGCCGGCGCCGACGCACTCGGTTCCGCGACGGTGTCGGGGTGGGCATCGTGCTCGGTGGGGTCGTCGGTCACCTTGTCATCATCCCCCATCGGAGGAGCACGACGGCCACCCCGCCCGCCGTGGCTACCCTGGGGTGCGTGCCTGTGCTGCCCAGATTCGCCCGCCCGAGGGCCCGCTCCCTCGGTGTGGCCCTGTCCCTGACCACCCTTCTCGCCGGGTGTGGCAACTCCGCCGACGGCGCGGCCCCTGCCTCGACGGCGACCTCGACGGAGGTCACGGTGCCCGTCGCCGCGGTCACCGCGGTGGTCCTGGACCCGGGGGCCGAGCCGCGCAGCCGGATCCGTCTCACCCCGCCCGCCGGCACAACCCAGCAGGTGGCGCTCACGACGTCCTCGCAGGTCTTCCAGTCGATCGGTGATCAGCCGGAGCAGGATTTCTCCACCCCCGAACTGACGTTGCCGCTCACCGCAACCGTGGGCGAAGCCGTGTCGGACACCGCGCCGAGCAGCCTCGTGGACCTGCGGATCGCGGATGCGACATCCCCGGACGCGGCCCTCGCCGCGGCGCTCGGTCCCGCCGAGGGATCCGAGGCGGGGCTGACGATGTCGCCGTCCGGGGCGGTGAGCGCGCTGCGGCTCGACCCCACCCCGGACTCCGCGGACATCGCCCGCTCGGCCGTCGAACAGGCCTTCTACCAGGCCGTGTACCGGATGGTGTCGTTCCCCGAGGACGAGATCGGCGTGGGTGCCGTGTGGGAGATCCACCAGCAGGTGATGAGCGGGATGGCGCTCGATCAGGTCGCCACCGCGAGCCTGCTCGAACGGGACGGCGACCGGCTGACCGTGCAGTTGCGCATCACGCAGACCCCACGGGAGTCCACCTGGGCTCTGCCGAACGGGTCCGGCCAGTTGAACATCGACCGGTACGAGATGACAGGCGAGGGCACGATGACGATCGACCTGGGCCGGCCGCTCCCGATCGCCGGGGATCTGACTGTCGGCGGTGAACAGGCCTACAGCGATCCCGCGGGCACCACGCGCCTGGCACAGACCCTGGTGGACCGGGTGCGCTGGCAGTCCTGAGCGCCCGCCGGACGTGACGGCGGCCGGGGCGGAATCTCCGCCCCGGCCGCCGCGTCGGTCTTCGTCAGGCGCAGGCGGGCGACTGCAGCTGAGCGGTCGCGACGATGGCGCAGGCGTTGTTCTTCGACAGCTTCCACACGCCGTCCTCGGCGACGAAGTCGACGGTGCCGACGGCGGGCTGCTGCGCACCGGCCAGCAGGGTCTCGATTCCGGCGGTGACCGTGCCGTTCTGGTTGTCGTTGACGTCCAGGACGGTGATCTGCGCGCCGGCCTGCTCAGCGGCGGCGGCGACCTGGTCGATCAGTGCCGGATCCTGCTCGGCGCCCTGCACGAGGTTCACCTTCTCCTCGGCCGGGACGGTCTCGTCGAACGCCTTGGCCAGCATGGCGTTGAGATCCTCGACGGTCGGCACCGGCGGGTACTGCGCGACGGCCGTCGTGGTGCTGGTGGTGGTCTTCGCCGAGGTCGAGGTCGAGCTACCTCCGTCGTCCGAGCTGCAGGCGGACATCGTGAGGGCGGCGGCCACAGCCACCGTGGCGACAGTGATCTTGCGAAGCTTCAAGTTCTCGTCCTTCTCGTTCTCGATCGTGCACGGATACCGTGCTCGGTTCATCCAGCAGCGGATGCTCCACCGGGACAGCGGATCGCCCGTAAGCGTACCCGGCGGTAGTAAGAAGACTTTGAGAGCGGCGGGGCACGCGCATTCACCCGAGTGCGGCGAGCGGATCGGCCTCGGACAGGGCGGGATCGTTCTCGTCGAGGGTGCGGGCTGGGCCCGGTCCGGACGAGCGGGTCTCGAAGCGGACCGTCACCACGCCGTGTCCGGCGCCCTGCACCCAGCCGTGCCCGAATTCCGGATGCCGCACGTCCGTGCCGGGACGCCACCGCGGTCCCGCCGGCGGCGCGGCCCGCTCGGGCCGGACCTGCGGCGACGATTCCACCGTGCCCTCCGGGGCCTGCTCGAGCTCGGGAAAGAGCGAGTCCTGCCGGATGCTGGACAACCCGGCGAGGCCGACACCGACGAGGCGGATCGCGCCGATCTCGAGCGGATCGAGCACGAGCCGCTGCGCCGCCGCCGTGAGCGTCGCCACGTCCTCGGTGGCGTACGGCAACGTCGACGACCGGGTGAGGATGCTCATGTCGGCCTTGCGCAACTTGAGCACGACGGTCCGGGCGGCGCGACCGTCGCGCCGCAGCCGGCGGTGCGCGGCGTCGGCGGCGGTGGTGACGGCGCGTCGCAGCTCGGCGAGCGTGACGATGTCGGTCTGGTACGTCGTCTCGGCGCTGACCTGCTTGGCGTCGGCGCGTTCGAGGACCGGCCGATCGTCGTGCCCACCGGCGAGCCGGTGCAGCGCAGGACCGACCGTCGCACCCAGGATCGACGCCGCCTCCGCGACCGGCAGCGCCGCCAGGTCCCCGATCGTGTCGATCCCCAGCCGGCGCAGCCGCTCCTCCGACACCGGACCGATCCCCCACAGCTTGCGCACGGGCAGACCGTGCAGCAGTGTCAGCTCCTCCTCGGGCCGCACGACCAGCGCTCCGTCGGGCTTGGCGAGGCCCGAGGCGATCTTGGCGATCTGTTTGCCGGAGCCGGCGCCGACGGACGCGACGAGACCGGTGCGGTCCCGCACCTGTTCACGCAGCCGCGCACAGAACCCTTCCACCTCCCGGTGCGCGGCGCCGGCGAGTTCGGCGGGCTCGGCGAACGCCTCGTCGAGCGACAGCGTCTCGAGCACGGGGATCTGTTCGCGCAGCACCTCGAACACGGTGTGACTGAGGGTCTGGTAGAGCACGCCCCGCGGCGGCAGCACCACCGCCGCGGGCCCCACCAGCCGGCGCGCGCGGCTCATCGGCATCGCCGACCGCGCCCCGAAGACCCGAGCCTCGTAGCTGGCCCCGGCGACCACGCCGCGCGCGCCGAGACCGCCGACGAGCACCGGTCGCCCCCGAAGGGTCGGCCGGGTCAGTTGCTCGGCCGAGGCGAAGAAGGCGTCGAGGTCCAGGTGCAGGACCCAACGTCCACCGCCGCGAGTCACCACGTCGGACACCCGCGAATCTTCGCCCCTCGCACCGACATCACGCCCGCATCGGCGTCACC
>NZ_BCXE01000012.1 GCF_001894945.1 Rhodococcus ruber NBRC 15591 | reverse complement strand
GGCGTCACCGGGACGCTCATGCCTTGACGATCGCCGCACGCACCCCTTCGCCGAGCTCGAGCGCCCCGTCGCCGGCGGGTGCCAGTTCGAAGCTGGTGGCCAGCACCTCCGAGGCGATGAGCGCGCGGTGCCGCATCGCCCAGTCGGCGCGGTCGGCCGGCACCTCGAACACCACGCCGATGCGGTCCGAGACCTCCAAGCCCAGGTTGCGGCGCGCGTCCTGCAGCTCGCGGATCCGGTCCTTCGCCCAGCCCTCGGCCTCGAGCTCCTCGGTGACCGTGGAGTCCAGCACCACCAGGCCGGCGCCGCCGGGCAGCGCCGCCGTGGACTCCGGCTCCGCCGCCACCAAGCGCGTGGTGTACTCCTCCGGCAGCAGGGCGATGCCGGCGGCGGTGACGGTGCCGTCGTCCGCCTCCGACCAGTCCCCGGCCTTGACCGCCTTGATGACCGTCTGCACGTCCTTGCCGAGGCGCGGCCCCGCGGCGCGGGCGTTGACGACCAGTTCGAAGCGCCCGTGCGCATCGACGTCGTCGGTCAGCTCGACCGACTTCACGTTCACCTCGTCCTGGACGAGATCGGCGAACGGCTGCAGCCGGTGGGCGTCGGGGGCGGCCACGGTGACCTGCGGGAGCGGCAGCCGCACGCGCAGCTTCTGGGCCTTGCGCAGCGAGAGCACCGTCGAGCACACCGCGCGGACCTCGTCCATCGACTCGACCAGGGCCGGGTCGGCCGGCAGCTCCCCGGCCGCCGGCCAGTCCGCCAGATGCACGGAGCGACCGCCGGTCAGGCCCCGCCAGATCACCTCGGTGACCAGCGGCAGCAGCGGGGCCGCCAGGCGGCTGACGACCTCGAGCACGGTGTGCAGGGTGTCGATCGCGTCGGCGTCCTCGTCCCAGAACCGGCTGCGGGAGCGGCGCACGTACCAGTTGGTGAGGGCGTCGCAGAACGTGCGCAGCTCGTCGCAGGCCCCGGCGATGTCGACCACCTCGAGGGCGTCGGTGATCGCGTCGCGGGTGGCAGCGAGCTTGGCCAGGATGTACCGGTCGAGCACGTGCGGCGAGTCGGTGCGCCAGGTGCCGGGCTCGGACGCGTACAGCTGCAGGAAGCTCCACGCGTTCCACAGCGGCAGCAGCGCCTGCCGGACACCCTCGCGGATGCCCTGCTCGGTGACGACGAGGTTGCCGCCGCGCAGGATGGGCGAGGACATCAGGAACCAGCGCATGGCATCGGAGCCGTCGCGGGCGAACACCTCGTTGACATCGGGGTAGTTGCCCTTGGACTTGCTCATCTTCAGCCCGTCGTCGCCGAGCACGATGCCGTGCGCCGCGACGGTCTTGAAGGCGGGCCGGTCGAACAGCGCGGTGGCCAGCACGTGCAGGGTGTAGAACCAGCCGCGGGTCTGCCCGTTGTACTCGACGATGAAATCGCCCGGATAGTGGGAGTCGAACCACCCCTGATTCTCGAACGGGTAGTGCACCTGCGCGAACGGCATCGAGCCCGACTCGAACCAGCAGTCGAGCACCTCGGGGACGCGGCGCATCGTCGACGTCCCGGTCGGGTCGTCCGGGTTGGGCCGGGTCAGCTCGTCGATCATCGGCCGGTGCAGGTCGGCCGGGCGCACCCCGAAGTCGCGTTCGAGTTCGTCGAGGGAGCCGTAGACGTCGATCCGCGGGTAGGCCGGGTCGTCCGAGACCCACACCGGAATCGGGCTGCCCCAGTAGCGGTTCCGGCTGATGTTCCAGTCGCGGGCACCTTCGAGCCACTTGCCGAACTGTCCGTCGCGGATGTGCTCGGGCACCCAGGTGATCTGCTTGTTCAACTCCACCATGCGGTCCCGGAACTGGGTGACGGCGACGAACCACGACGGCACCGCCATGTAGATCAGCGGTTGCCCGGACCGCCACGAGTGCGGGTAGGAGTGCTCGATCGTCTCGTGCCGCAACAGCTTCCCGGCGGCCTTGAGGTCCTTGATGATCACCGGGTTGGCGTCGAAGACCTGCAGCCCCTCGTAGGGCGGGACCATCGCGGTGAACTTCCCGCCCGGATCGAGCGGCTGCACCAGTTCGATGCCGTTGCGCTGGCAGTACTCCATGTCTTCTTCACCGAAAGCCGGTGCCAAGTGCACGATTCCGGTGCCGGAGTCGGTGGTGACATAGTCGGCGGCGATGATCCGGTGGGCGTTCTCGCGGCCCACGAAGAAGTCGAACGGCGGCTCGTAGGCCAGACCCACGAGGTCGGCGCCGGAATAGCGGCCGAGCACCTCGGGTTCGTCACCGAGTTCGCGCGCGTAGTGACCGACCCGCTCCTGCGCGAGCACGTAGGTCTTGCCGTCGGCGCCGCGCACGCCGACGTACTCGATGTCGGGATGCACCGCGATCGCGAGGTTGGACGGCAGGGTCCACGGCGTGGTGGTCCAGATCAGCGCGCACGCGCCGTCGAGCTCGGAGCCGGGGGCGCGCAGCACCATGTCCACGGTCACCGCCGGGTCCTGGCGCATCTTGTACGCGTCGTCGAGCCGGGTCTCCTGGTTCGACAGCGGGGTCTGCTCGTACCACGAGTAGGGCAGCACCCGGAAGCCCTGGTAGATCAGGCCCTTGTCGTAGAGCCGCTTGAAGGCCCACATGACCGACTCCATGAAGTCCAGGTCCAGGGTCTTGTAGTCGTTGTCGAAGTCCACCCAGCGGGCCTGCCGGGTGACGTAGTCGCGCCACTCCCCGGTGTACCGCAGCACCGACGTCTTGCAGTAGGCGTTGAACTCGGCGAGTCCCATCGTGTCGATCTGGGACTTGTCCGTGATGCCGAGCTGCTTCTCCGCCTCGAGCTCGGCGGGCAGGCCGTGACAGTCCCAGCCGAAGCGCCGCTCGACCTTCTTCCCGCGCATCGTCTGGAAGCGCGGGATCAGGTCCTTGACGTAACCGGTGAGCAGGTGGCCGTAGTGCGGCAGACCGTTCGCGAAGGGCGGGCCGTCGTAGAAGACGAATTCCTCGGCGCCGTCGCGGTTCGACACCGAGGCGCGGAAGGTGTCGTCCTTGGTCCACCCGTCGAGGACCTCGACCTCGAGCTCGGGGAAATCGACGCCCGAATCCTTGGCCACCCCGTAGTCGACGAGCGGGTACTTGCCGGTCGACGCGACCGGGGCCTGCGGGGTGTCGGGGGTGCTCTTCGTCACAGCGTGACTCCTCGTGCCTAGACGTGTCCGGCACGGGGACGATCACCGCGCACTGTGCGCCGGCAACCGCGGTACCACCCCGCTTGCACCGTCTCTCCGGGCTCTGCCGGCGAGACGGGCCTCTCGTTCGGGCTGTGACGGGCCCACCCGTTCGGTTCTACTGAGCAGTGCCGGTCGGCACGGCCTTTCTTCCGAAGGCTCCCCGGTGATGGCCGGATCGTCGCCGTCCCCGGCGGCCGCCGGGGCAGGACTACAGAGTCTGTCCTCGAACTATTCTATGCCGCCGCGCTCACTCGCCGGCATCGCGTCCCCCGCGACGCCGGTCCGGTTCGGCTGCCGTCGCCGTCGGGGGCGCGGTCCGCTTGCCGCCCAGCGCGCTGATCAGCAGCAGGACCGCGCCCACCACACACACGACGATGCAACCCCAGGCCCACAGCACGGAGCCCGTCATGAGCGCCACGACGAGCATGCCGAAGCCGACGGCTGCGAGGGAGAGCGTCACTACCAGCACGGCGCACCCTCCTCCGAACCCGGCATCGGACCCCCGCCTCGATCAGCTGTTGCCCTTGGCGAAGGACGTGGACCCGAACGAGGAGTTCGACTGGTTGAACGCCTCCTGGCCGCCGTCGACCGGCACGGCGGAGCCGCGCTGCTCGAGTTCCTCGAGCTGGGATTCGAGGTAGGACTTCAGGCGCACCCGGTACTCACGTTCGAACGTCTTGAGCTGCTCGATGCGACCCTCGAGCACCGAACGCTGCTGGTTGATGGTCGCCATGATCTCGGTGTGCTTCTTCTCCGCGTCCGCCTGCAGCGCGTCGGCCTTCTCCTTGGCCTGGCGCAGCTGCGTCTCCGAACGGGTCCGGGCGTCGGCCAGCATCGCCTCGGACTTCTGCCGCGCGTCCGCGATCATCGCCTCGCTGCGAGTGCGCGCATCGGAGATGAGCTGCTCGGAGTTGGTGCGGGCGTTGCGCAGCAGTTCCTCGGCCTCGGTCTTGGCGTCGCCGGTGAGGCGGTCCGCCATCTCCTGGGCCAGACCGAGCACCTTGGCCGCCTGCATGCTCGCGTCCGCGGAGGCCGGTGCGGCCGCGACCGGTGCGGGCGCCGGCGCCGGCGCCGGAGCGGGCGCGGGCTCCGGCGGCTTCGGCGCCTCGACGACGCGCGCGGGTTCCGGTTTGGCGGCCGGGGCCGGAGCCCCACCGGAACGGGCACCCTTCTTGGCCTCGGCCAGCTCCTGGTCGAGCTCGGCCACCCGCTGCCGCAGGTCGGCGTTCTCCTCGATCAGGTGGGTCAGTTCCTGCTCGACGAGATCCAGGAATGCGTCGACCTCGTCCTCGTTGTAACCACGCTTTCCGATCGGCGGCTTGCTGAACGCGACATTGTGCACATCAGCTGGGGTCAGCGGCATGGAAGGATCCCTTCACGCGTCGTGTGAGCGGTCAAGCAAGCATTCAGTTATATCCACAGTGCGTCACGCGTATCAAACTCACTGTAACTGGCACCCCATTCTGGCACAGGGCGGCTTTCACGCGGATCGTCCGAGCAGGTGTCGGCCGTCAGAGCGTCCCACCTCGGGGAATGAATGCCATGAGGAAGTAGACGATGAAGAGCAGCACCATGATGGACAGATCCAGTCGCACCCCGCCGAGATTCAGCGGAGGAATGAGCCGGCGCAACAGTTTCACCGGCGGATCGGTGACCGTGAAGATTGCCTCGAGAACGACGACGACGAATCCCGTCGGCTTCCAGTCCCGCGCGAACGTCCGGATGAACTCGACGATGATCCGGCCGATCAGCAGCAGCCAGAAAATGAACAGCAGGAACCAGAGCACCTCGAATACGGCCACCCGCCCACTCTGCCCGACGACGGCGCATCGAGCCAAACCGAAACGCCCGGCATCCGGTGTTGCACACCGGGCACCGGGCGTCGACCGTGCCGGGAACCGCCGCGGCGGATCAGGTCACTGCTGGTTGTAGAACCCCGTCTCCGCGATCCGGCGGCGTTCCTCGGCGGAGACGTCGATGTCCGCCGGGGACAGCAGGAACACCTTCGTGGCGACCTTGTCGAACGAACCGCGCAGCGCGAAGGCCAACCCGGCCGCGAAGTCGACGAGCCGCTTGGCGTCGGCGTTGCTCATCTCGACCAGGTCCATGATCACCGGGGTGCCGTCGCGGAACCGCTCACCGATCGTGCGGGCCTCGCCGTAGTCCCGGGGACGCAGCGTGGTGATCTTCGACAACGGGCCTCCCTCGTCGAACAGCGCGCCGCGACGGGCCTCGGACCGTTCCAGGCGGCCCTCGGAACCGAGCGACGACCGCGCGGCGGCGCGGGCCGGCGGCGGGGTCGGGCGCGGTGCGCGGGCCGTGATCGGCTCCACGCGCGCCGCCCGCACGGGCGGCTCGTAACGATCGAAACCGTCCGGTTCGAAGTCGCGGCCGGCATCCTCCCGCCGCGACGCCTTGTACTCGTCCCGGTGCGACGGTCCGTAACCACCGCCCGCGTACGGCGGCTCGTCGTAGTCCCGGTCGCGCTCGCGGCGGGCGCTCGCGGGGTCGTCGAGGTAGTCGTCCTCGTACTCCTCGAGCGGCACCATCCCGAAGTACGCCTTGAACTTGTGGAGTGAGCTCATGGATCAACCTTCCTCGCGCGGCGGTCGCCACTCAGGCTAACGGCCGCGCGCCCAACACCGCGGTTCCGACACGCACGCACGTCGAACCCCATCGCACCGCCGCCTCGAGGTCGCCGGACATCCCGGCCGACAGTTCGGTGGCCTCGGGATGATCGGAACGCAGCGCGGCATGGAGCCCGGCGAGCCGTTCGAAGGCGGCGTCCGGGTCCCAGCCCAGCGGCGGCACCGCCATGAGCCCGCGCAACGCGAGCCCGGCGGTCCCGGCGATCTCGTCCGCGAGCGCGCGCAGGTCGGCGGAGCTCACCCCGCCTCGCTGCGGGTCGTCGTCGAGACTGACCTGCAGCAGGACGGACAGCGGCGTGTCGCGGTCACCGGAATCCCGCGCGGCCCGCGCACCGGAGTCCAGTGCGTGCGCCAGCCGGGCGCTGTCGACCGAGTGCACGGTGTGGGCCCAGCGGGCCACGGCACGCGCCTTGTTGCGTTGCACCCGGCCGATCATATGCCAAGCGACGGCAGGATCGGTTGTCCGCGAACGGAATTCGGCAACCTTCGCGGTTGCCTCCTGTTCGCGGGATTCACCGAAGGCGCGGCACCCGAGTCCGTAGAGGATCTCCACGTCGGAGACCGGGAAGAACTTCGTCACCGGCAGCAGCGCGATCTCCGCCGGGTCGCGGCCCGCCGCCCGGGCCGCGGCGTCGAGCCGCTCGTGTGCCCGGCGCAGTCCGTCGGCGATCTCGGCACGCCGCGCGTCGGCGTCCGCTGCGGTCACCTGCCACCTCCGGCGGCGGGGTTCATCGGCCACCTCCGGCGGCGGGGCTCATCGGCCACCTCCGGCGGCGGGGCTCATCGGCCACCTCCGGCGGCGGGGTCCGGTCCGGCCTCGAGCCAGATCACCGCCGCCAGCCGTCCGGTCGGCGCCTGCCGGCGATGGCTGAACAACGTCGGATCCTCGATGGTGCATCGGGGATCCTCCGCGACGGCCGTGACGCCGTGTTCGAGCAGTTGCCGTCGCAACCCGGCCCGCAGGTCCAGCGCGGGCGTGCCCGCGACGGTGCGGGTGGCGCTACCGGGCAGATGCGCCTCCACGTCGGCCTGCATCGAAGCGGGCACCTCGTACCGGCGGCCGCTCGCAGCAGGTCCGAGGAACGCGCCGATGCGCTCCGGTCGCGCACCGAGTTCGGTCATCGTGTCCAGGACCCGGGGCACGATCCCCACGCGGGCACCGATCCGGCCCGCGTGCACGGCGGCGATCACGCCCGCCTCCTCGTCGGACAGCAGCACCGGCACGCAGTCCGCACTCAACGTGACGAGCGCGAGACCGGGCTCGCGCGTGACCAGCGCGTCGGTCGCGGGCACCGGGCCGCGGACCGGGCCGTCCACGACGGTGACGTTGCGACTGTGGATCTGCTCCATCCACACGAGCCGCTCGTAGGGCAGTCCGATCACCGAGGCGAGCCGGCGCCGGTTCGCCTCGACCGCGGCCGGGTCGTCACCCACGTGGTCACCGAGATTGAAAGAGTCGTAGGGCGGGGCGGAGACGCCGCCGGCACGGGTGGTGACGACCCGCCGCGCCCGCAGCACCGGCTGTGTCACCGTCAACGGCGCATGAAGATCGGCACGTCGACGTCGTCGTCGCCGTCCTCGTCCGTCTCGACCGGCCGCGCCGGCTGGGCCGACCCGATCGGCGGGAGGGAGCTGCCCGCGACGGGTTGCTGCTCGCGCGCCGGCATCTCCTCGGCCCGTTCCCGCTCCGAGCGACCGACGTCGCCGGCACGCCCCGCGCCGACGGTGCCGCCGCGCGTTGCGGGGGTCGGCGGGGCCGACTCGACGGGACGTCGCGCCGGGGTGCCGCCGTCGAACCCGGCCGCGATGACGGTGACGCGCACCTCGTCGCCCAGGGAGTCGTCGATGACCGTGCCGAAGATGATGTTCGCGTCGATGTGGGCGGCCTCCTGCACCAGCGAGGCGGCCTCGTTGATCTCGAACAGGCCGAGGTCGGAGCCGCCGGCGATGGACAGCAGCACGCCGCGTGCACCCTCCATCGACGCCTCGAGCAGGGGCGAGTTGATCGCCGCCTCGGCGGCCTTGATGGCCCTGCCCTCGCCCCGGGAGGAACCGATGCCCATCAGGGCGCTGCCGGCGCCGGACATCACGCCCTTGACGTCCGCGAAGTCGACGTTGATCAGGCCCGGGGTGGTGATGAGGTCGGTGATGCCCTGGACACCGTTGAGCAGCACCTCGTCGGCGGAGCGGAACGCGTCCATGAGGCTGACGGCGGCGTCGCCGAGCTGCAGGAGCCGGTCGTTGGGGATGACGATGAGGGTGTCGCACGACTCGCGCAGGGTCTGGATGCCCGTGTCGGCCTGGCTGCCGCGGCGCTTGCCCTCGAACGAGAACGGCCGCGTGACGACGCCGACGGTCAGCGCTCCGAGCTTGCGGGCGATGCTCGCGACCACGGGCGCGCCGCCGGTGCCGGTCCCGCCGCCCTCACCGGCGGTGACGAAGACCATGTCGGCGCCCTTGAGCACCTCTTCGATCTCGTCCTTGTGGTCCTCGGCGGCCTTGCGGCCGACCTCGGGGTCCGCACCGGCGCCGAGCCCCCGGGTGAGTTCGCGGCCGACGTCGAGCTTGACATCGGCGTCGGACATGAGCAGGGCCTGCGCGTCGGTGTTCACCGCGATGAACTCGACTCCCTTGAGTCCCTGTTCGATCATGCGGTTGACCGCGTTCACGCCGCCACCGCCGATACCGACGACCTTGATTACGGCGAGGTAGTTGTGCGGGGGCGTCATGGGCTCTCGCCTTCCTGAGAAATCGGTCACGCTTCGATCATCATCGGTGAGGTACGGACAAACCCTCAACCACAGGTCGATGGTTATGTCAAGTATCTCGACTGGTGCGAAACGCTATGGCACTGTGGCGGCGATCCGCCAGCAGGCGCGCCGACGGCGCGCATGATTTTCGTCCTGGGGCCGCGATCGCCGTCCGCGTCGTCATCGCACCGTCGGCAGGTCGGGCGCCGCCACGTCGTAGGTCTGCCCCGGCTGGGTGAGCAGCGGCAGCACCACCCGGGCCTTGCGATCCGAGCGGTCCACCGTGCCCCACACCACGACCCGGCCGTCGTGCAGGGTGAGCGAGACCTCGGATGCCGACGGAGCGTTCACCTCCCCCACCTGCACACGCAGCTCGGGCGGCAGCGCCGCGAGCACCTCGATCGCCGCGGCCGTCGCCGGGTCGCCGGGACCGGGGGCGGGGGTGACCAGGCGTGGGGTCAGCATGGGCGGCGGCTCGACCGCGAAGTCCACCCCGTCGGCGTCGAGCGAGTGCGTGCCGTCGGGCGCGTCGACGAACACCACTGCCTCCCGCTCGGTCACCGTGACCCGCACGGTGGAGGGGTAGACGCGCTGGACCCGTACGGACGCGGCCCGCGGCAGCGCCGCGACCCGTTGCGCCGCCGCCGCCGTGTCGACCTGCAGCAGCGGTGTGCCCTCCGCGAGTTCGAGACGGGCCAGCACGTCCTCCTGCGGGATCGCCGTCGCCCCCACGACCTCGACGGTCCGCACGGACAGCAGCGGCGACAGCCACGCGATGCCGATCAGGCCGAGTACCGCCGCCACCACCGCCGCACCGATCAGCACCGTCCGCACCCGCACGGACCGGCCCGACGGCCGTCGCGCGGGCCGCGCCGCCCCGCGAGGGCGGATGCGGGTGGTGGCGGCGGGCGTCACGGACCGACCGGTCCCGGTCCGGCGGCAGCTCCCGGCCGCAGCCGGCCGGGCTTGCTGCGCAGGGCATCGAGAATCTGGCGCCCGAGCATGGTCACGTCCCCGGCACCCATGGTGATCACGACGTCGCCGGGACGGCTCAGTCGCGCGACCTGGCGCGGCACGAGGGACAGATCCGGCTGGTAGTGCACGGGCCTGGACACCGACTGCGCGACGAGGGCACCGCTCACGCCCGGTCGCGGCTTCTCGCGCGCCCCGTAGACGTCCAGGACCACGACCTCGTCGGCGAGGTCGAGGGCCGCGCCGAACTCGGTCGCGAAGGTCTCGGTGCGCGAGTACAGGTGTGGCTGGAAGACGACGATCACGCGCGGCCGCTCGGTGCCCGTCTCGGTGTAGCGGACCGGCTCGCCGGCGACCAGCTCCGCGGCCGCGGCGAGAACCGCGCGGACCTCGGTGGGATGGTGGGCGTAGTCGTCGAACACCCGCACGCCGTGTTCGCGGCCGCTGTACTGGAATCGCCGATGCACCCCGCCGAAACCGGCCAGACCCTCGACCGCCTCCTCGACCGGGGCGCCCGCCTCGAGGGAGGCGAGCAGTGCGGCGAGCGCGTTGAGCGCCATGTGCCGGCCGGGAACGGACAGCCGCACCGTGCGCGGTGCCGCCTCGTCGGCCAGGTGGAACTCGGCCACTCCCCCGACGTCCTTGGCCTCCCAGTTGAGCAGACGCACCCCCACCCGCACCCCGTCGACCTCGGCGCCGTCACCGGTCGCCGCCGCCGTGCCGTATCCGGTGACGCGCAGGTCGTCCGGGCGACGGGCCGTCGCGCGTCGCGCCAGGGCGGCCGAGCCGGGGTCGTCGAGGCAGGTCACGAGCAGCCCACCGGGGGCGATACGGTCGACGAAGTCGTCGAACACCTGCACGTACGCCTCTTCGGTGCCGAAGAAGTCGAGGTGGTCGGCCTCGATGTTGGTCACGATCACCACGTCGGGGTCGTACTGGAGGAGCGAACCGTCGCTCTCGTCGGCCTCGGCGACGAACACGTCCCCGCTGCCGTGGTGCGCGTTGGTGCCCGACTCGTTGAGTTCGCCGCCCACGGCGAAGGACGGGTCGAAGCCGCAGTGCTGCAGAGTCACCACCAGCATCGAGGTCGTCGACGTCTTGCCGTGCGTGCCGGCGACCAGGAAGGTGCGGTGCCCGCGCATCAGTGCGGCCAGCACCGCCGGGCGCATCAGGACGGGAACACCGCGTTCGCGGGCGGCGACCAGCTCGGGATTGTCCTGGGGGATCGCGGCGTGCGTCGTCACCACGGCGGTGGGGCCGCCCTCGAGCAGGTCCAGCGCGCTTGCGTCGTGTCCGATGCGCACCGAGGCGCCGCGCGCACGCAATGCCAGCACGCCGCGGCTCTCCTTCGCGTCCGATCCGGAGACCTTCCCGCCGCGAGCGAGCAGGATCCGGGCGATGCCGGACATCCCGGCCCCGCCGATGCCTACCATGTGCACCCGCTCGAGCTCCGGGGGCAGCTGCTCGCTCATCGATCACTCCTGTTCGCTTCCACGCCTGCGACGTCCAGCACGATCCGCGCCACCTCGGCGGCGGCGCTGCGGTGGCCCGCTCCTGCCGCCCGCCGTCCCATCTCGGCCAGGCGGGTGGCGTCACGCAACAGCGGGATCACCGTGTCGGCCACGAACGCCGGGGTCAGTTCCTCGTCCGCCACGATCATCCCACCTCCGGCCGCCACCACCGGCCGGGCGTTGAGTTCCTGCTCTCCGTTGCCGTGCGGCAACGGCACGTACACCGCCGGCAACCCCACCGCGGACACCTCGGCGACGGTCATCGCACCGGAGCGGCAGATCACCGCGTCGGCAGCGGAGTACGCCAGGTCCATCCGTGTCAGGTAGGGCACCGCGACGTAGGGACAACGGTCGTGCTCGGGACGTGCCGGCACGTCGACGGTGTTCTTGGGGCCGTGGGCGTGCAGCACGGCGATGCCCGCGGCGGCGAGCTGCCCGGCGGCACCCGAGACGGCCTCGTTGAGCGAGCGGGCGCCCTGCGAACCGCCGAACACCAGGAGCACCGGCCCGTCCGGGGGCAGCCCGAAGTGGGCCCGGGCCCGGGCGCGCAGCGCGGCGCGGTCCAGCCCCGTGATGGACGACCGGACGGGGATGCCGACGATCTCGGCCTCGCCGCGGCGCACGATGCCCGACCCCGGGACCGCGGCCAGGACGCGGGCCGCGCGCACAGCCCCGATCTTGTTGGCGATACCGGCGCGGGCGTTGGCTTCGTGGACGACGACGGGGATGCGGCGCCGACGGCGCAGCGGCCCGGCACCGGCGGCCAGGTACGCGGGCAGCGCCACGTAGCCGCCGAATCCGACGACGACGTCGGCGTGCACGTGGTCGAGCACCTCGCGGGTCCGGCGAACCGAGGCGAGGACCCGCGCCGGCAGTCGGGCCAGGTCGGCGGTGAGCTTGCGGGGCAGCGGCACCGGGGGGACCAGTTCGAGGGGATAGCCGCGCTGCGGCACGAGGGTGGTCTCCAGTCCCCGTTCGGTGCCCAGCGCGGTGATCGTCGCGGTCGGCACCAACTCGCGGATCGCGTCGGCGACCGCGAGGGCCGGCTCGATGTGCCCGGCGGTACCGCCCCCGGCCACCACCACGGACAGGGCAGACTGCTCGCCGCTCACCTACGGTTTCCTCGCTCTCCGGTTCGTCCGTCTCTGCTGTCGGTCGTGCGCGCCGGGCGTCTCGCCCGGCGAGGGGCCTGGTCCCGCGGCGTCGCGGACTGTGTAGTGCGCCCGCGCGCGCGTTCGTGAGATGCGCGTTCCGGTGGGGCCGGCCGCTTGCGGACCGCCGTGCCGCTGCCCCGCTCGGCGCCGGCCCGGCGCGGCTCGGCCCGGGCGGGATCGGCACGCCGGTCGAGTCGCACGGCCTCGCCGCGCGCCGGGGTGTACTGCTCCGGTTTCGGCAGCCGCAGCAGCCGTCCGAAGCGGCCGTCCTGCCCGGCGTGCAGGGCGGCGACGGCCTCCGGTTCGTGCCGGGCCGCGTTGGCGATCAGACCGAACATCAGCAGCGTCGTCGCAGTGGAGGTGCCGCCGGCCGAGACCAGCGGAAGCTGCAGTCCGGTCACGGGCAGCAGTCCGACGACGTAGCCGATGTTGATGAACGCCTGTCCGATGATCCAGGTGGTGGCGGTGGCGGTGAGCAACCGCAGGAACGGATCGACCGAGCGCAGCGAGATCCGCAGGCCGGCGTACGCGAACAGACCGAACAGGCCGATCACGGCCAGGCCGCCGAGGAAACCGAGCTCTTCACCGATGATGGCGAAGATGAAGTCGTTGTGGGCGTTGGGCAGGTAGCTCCACTTGGCGCGGCTCTGTCCGAGCCCGCGGCCCCAGAATCCGCCGTCGGCCAGGGAGAACTTCGCCTGGCGTGCCTGGTAGCCGATGCCCTGGGGGTCCGCGCCGGGGTTGAAGAAGGCCCGTACACGTGCGGACCGGTACCCGGCGGTCAGGGCGAGGAGCACCGCGAGCCCGGCGGCGGTACCGACGATCGTCAGGAACACCCGCAGCCGCAGACCCGCGAACCAGAGCAGCGCCAGGACGATGATCGCGAGCGAGACGGTGGTGCCCAGGTCCGGCTGGAGGATGATCAGCAGGGTGACCACGAGGGTGGCCGGGACCAACGGAATCATCATCTCGCGGGTGCTGGAGCGCTCCGCGCGGCGCGACGCGAGCAGGTGCGCACCCCACACGGCGATGGCGATCTTGGCCAGCTCGGAGGGCTGCAGCGACACGCCGGCGACGACGAACCACCCGCGGGTGCCCTGCGACTCCGTGCCGATGCCGGGGATGAGCACCAGGACCAGCAGCACGACGGTGACCGCGAACGCCGGGAACGAGAACCGGCGCAGCACCCGCACCGGAACGATCAGGGCGAGGTAGAAGATGACCAGGCCGAGAGCCGCGAAGATCGCCTGCGAGGTGAACAGGCCGTAGGCCGAACCGTTCGTGGCGACGGCCTCGACACTCGACGACGACAGGACCATCACCAGGCCCAGCACGGTGAGCAGCACCGCGATCGTGACGACCAGGTGGAACGAGGCCAGGGGCCGGGCCAGCCACAGCCCGACCCGGTTCCGCGCCGCCCCGTCGGCGGGCTGCGGCGCGTTCACCGCCGCGTCCCGCCCCCGCGCAGTTGCTCGACCGCGGCGGCGAACGCGCGACCACGCTGCGCGTAGTCGGCGAACATGTCCAGCGACGCCGCGGCCGGCGCCAGCAGCACGGTGTCCCCCGCCGTCGCCAGCGACGCCGCCTCGCGCACCGCGGTCCGCATGGCCTCGGGCCCGTCCACACCCGCGAGCGCCACCCGGCGTGCCGTAGTCGGGACCGTCCCCGGTTCGCTCGTGCTCATCGGTCCATCGTCGCGCGTGTCGAGGACGACCACGGGGACGTCGGGGGCGTGTCGCGCGAGCGCGTCGGCGATGCGGTCGGCGTCCCGGCCGAGCAGCACCACCCCGGCGAGACGGGGGGCGACCTCCGCCACCAGGTCGTCGACGTGGGCGCCCTTGAGCAGGCCGCCGGCGACCCATACCACCCGGTCGTGGGCGAGCAGCGACGTGCGCGCCGCGTGCGGATTGGTGGCCTTCGAATCGTCGATGTACGCGACGCCGTCGACGGTGCCGACGGGGGCGGCGCGGTGCGGTCCGACGCGGTGCCGGCGCAGACCGTCGTGCACGGCGGAGGCGGGGACGTCGATCGCCCGGGCCAGTGCCGCGGCGGCGAGCGCGTCGGACAGGCCGGCGGGCCCGGCCGGGGTCACGTCGGCGACCGCAGCGAGCACTGCGGAGTCGGCGAACGCGCGGTCGACCAGAACGTCGCCACTGATGCCGAGCTCACCGGCCTGCGGGTAGCCGAGGGTGAAGCCGACCGTGACGACGGCCCGCGACCGGTCGCGCAGGCTCCCGGCGATCGGATCGTCGAGGCCGAGCACGCCGACGGTGCCGGCCAGCGCTCGCGCCTTGGCGTCGATGTAGCCCGCCATCCCGCCGTGCCAGTCCAGGTGGTCCTCGGCGATGTTGAGGATCACGCCGGCCTCGGGCCGCACCGACGGCGCCCAGTGCAGCTGGAACGACGACAGTTCGACGGCGAGGACGTCGGCGCGGGGTTCTGTGCGGCGCAGCGCGTCGAGCACGGGCAGGCCGATGTTGCCGCACGCCACGGACGCGAGCCCCGAAGCCTCGAGAATCGACTGCAGCATCATCGTCGTCGTGGTCTTGCCGTTGGTGCCGGTGACGACGAGCCAGCGCCGCGGCGGGCCGTAGATCTCGGCCTGGTCGATGCGCCAGGACAGTTCGATGTCCCCCCAGATCGGCACGGCCGCCCCCGCGGCGTGCGAGAGCAGCGGTGCGTCCGGCGCGAAGCCGGGGCTGGTCACGACCAGGGCGTATGCATGCAGCGACGAGGCGTCCGCGACGAGGTCGTCGAGATCGACGGTGTCGGCACCGAGTTCGCGGCAGCGCGCGAGGGCCTGCGGGTCGCGGTCGGCCACGGTCACCGCCGCGCCGAGGTCCGCGAGGGGCCCGAGGGTGGCGCGGCCGGACATCCCGCCCCCGGCGACGAGCACGCGGGCGCCGCGGAGCCGGTCGAGGTCTTGGCGGCGCAGTTCGTCAGTCACGGTGTCAGTCCCCGATCGCCGCTAGGTATTCGCTGTAGAACAGGGCCATGCCGATGGCCGAGGCGATGGCCGCGAGCAACCAGAACCGGATGATCACCGTCGTCTCGGCCCAGCCGCCGAGTTCGAAGTGGTGATGGAACGGCGCCATCCGGAACACGCGACGCCGGCTGGACCGGAACACCGCAACCTGAATGACCACGGACGCCGCCTCGGCGACGAACAGGGCACCGATGACGACCATCAGCAGCTCGGTGCGCGTCGTGACGGACAGACCCGCGAGCATGCCGCCGAGGGCGAGCGAGCCGGTGTCCCCCATGAAGATCTTCGCGGGGGCGGCGTTCCACCACAGGAAACCGATGCACGCGGCGGCGCCGGCGGCGCACAGCAACGCCAGGTCGAGCGGGTCCCGTACGTCGTAGCAGCCCTTGCCGGGGTCGGCGACGCACGAGTTGCGGTACTGCCAGAACGTGATGATCACGTAGGCGCCGAGTACCAGGCTCATCGATCCCGCGGCGAGGCCGTCGAGGCCGTCGGTGAGGTTGACGGCATTGGACCACGCGCTCACGAGCAGGTACACGAAGAGGATGAACACCACCGCACCCATCGAGACCGTGGCGATGTCGCGCACGTAGGACAGGTGGGTGCTGCCGGGGGTGAGCCCGTCGCCGTTGCGGAACTGCAGGGCGAGGATGCCGAAGGCGACGGCGGCGACGAGCTGGCCGACCAGTTTGGCGGTCTTGTTCAGGCCCAGGTTGCGCTGCTTGCGGATCTTGATGAAGTCGTCGAGGAAGCCGACGCCGCCGAGCGCGGTGGTCAGACCCAGCACGAGCAGGCCCGAGGCCGACGGTCCCTCCGCGCCCTCGTAGGCCAGGCCGATGGCGTGCGCGCCGAAGTAGCCGGCCCACAGGCCGGCGAGGATCGCCACGCCGCCCATCGTCGGGGTGCCGCGCTTTGACTGATGGCTCTGCGGTCCCTCGACGCGGATCTCCTGGCCGAATCCCTGCCGCGAGAACGCCTTGATCAGCACCGGCGTCAGCAGGATCGACACCGCCAGTGCGATTCCCGCGGCGAAGAGGATCTGTCTCACCGTGCGGCCTCCGTTTCCGTTCCTGCCGTGCCCACCGATCCTGCGAGGATCGCCTCCGCCACCGTCCACAGCCGGACGGACTGCGAGGCCTTGACCAGCACCAGGTCGCCGGGCTGCAGTTCGCGCTCGAGGAGCGCGATCGCCGCGTCGGCGTCGGGGACGTGGGTCGCCTCGTCGCCCCAGGATCCTTCCATCACCGCACCCTGGTAGAGACCGCGGACCGGACGCGTCGCGCCGACCGCGACGATGCGGGTGACGTCCAGGCGCACCGCGAGCCGGCCGATCGCGTCGTGCTCGACGACCGACTCGTCCCCGAGTTCACCCATCTCCCCCAGCACCGCCCAGGTCCGGCGCGGGCTCTCGCCCGCGCGCGCCATCGTCACCAGCGCCTTGAGCGCCGCGCGCATCGAATCGGGGTTCGCGTTGTAGGCGTCGTCGACGACGGTGACGCCGTCGGCGCGGGTGCGCACGTCCATGCGGTGCGCCGACACCGCGCCGGCGCCGCCGAGCGCGGTCGCGACCTGCTCGAGGGTGGCGCCGCACTCGAGGGCGACGGCCGCGGCCGCGAGGGCGTTGCCGATGTGGTGCTCGCCGTGCACCGCGAGGGTGACCGCGGCGCGGCGCTCGGTGTCGCCGTCGCGCACGACCAGGGTGAACGTGGGCCGGGCGTGCTCGTCGAGGTGGACGTCGGTCGCCCGGACGTGCGCGGCCGGGTCGCTGCCGACGAACACGACGCGGGCACGGGTGCGGGGCGCCATCGCGGCGACCAGCGGATCGTCGGCGTTGAGGATCGCCACGCCGCCCTCCGCGGCGGGCGGCAGGGCTTCGACGAGCTCGCCCTTCGTCCGCGCGATGACCTCCCGGGAACCGAATTCCCCCAGGTGGGCGGTGCCGACGTTGAGTACCGCCCCGATCCGTGGCGGGGCGACGGTGGCGAGGGCCGCGATGTGCCCGGGTCCGCGCGCCGACATCTCCAGGACCAGGAACCGGGTGTCGGGGGTCGCGCGCAGCGCCGTCCACGGATGTCCGAGTTCGTTGTTGAAGGAGCCGGGCGGTGCGACGACGGGACCGAGCGGCGCGAGCACCGCCGCGAGCAGGTCCTTCGTGGAGGTCTTGCCGGCGGAGCCGGTGACGCCGACGACGGTCAGTCCGGCCGCGGTGAGTTCGTCGACCGCGGCGCGGGCGAGGGCACCCAGCGCGGCGAGCACCGCGGCGCCGGAACCGTCGGCGTCGTGCTCGAAAGCCAGCGAGTTGGTCTCGACCGGCGGCACCGGCGGCACCACGACGGCGGGCACACCCACCGGCCGGGCGGCGAGCACCGCGGCGGCACCGGCGGCGATCGCCTCGGCGGCGTGATCGTGCCCGTCGGAACGGGCTCCCGGCAGGGCGAGGAACAGCCCGTGCGGGGTGACCTTGCGGGAGTCGAACTCGACGGTGCCCGTCACCTCGACGGCCGGGTCGTCGACGTCGTGCAGTGTCCCGCCGACCACCTCCGCGATGCGGGCGAGTGTCATCGGGATCATCGGGTGCCTCCGTACTGCTCGCTACCTGCGCCGGTGAACCGGTCGATGGCCGCGGCGAGCACCTCGCGGTCGTCGAAGGGGTGCTTGACCCCGTGGATCTCCTGACCGGTCTCGTGGCCCTTGCCGGCCACGAGGACGATGTCGCCCGGACGTGCCCAGCGCACGGCCGCTTCGATGGCAGCCGCCCGGTCGCCGATCTCGCGGACCTGTCCCCGCTGGTGGTCGGGGACGGCGCGGGCACCGGCGAGCACCGCGGCCCGGATGACCTCCGGGTCCTCGGTGCGGGGGTTGTCGTCGGTGACGACGAGCAGGTCCGCTCCCCGGGCTCCGACCTCACCCATCAGGGGCCGCTTGCCGTGGTCCCGGTCGCCGCCGGCGCCGACGACGACGGCGAGGCGGCCACCGGCCGCCCGCCCGCGCAGCGTCGCGACGACGGCCTCGAGCGCAGCAGGCTTGTGCGCGTAGTCGACGACGGCGAGGAATCCCTGACCGCGGTCGACCCGCTCGACGCGCCCGGGCACGTCGACGTCGGCGATGCCCGCGGCCGCGGCGTCGACGTCGACCCCGGCGGCCGCGCACACCGCGACGGCGAGGGCGGCGTTGGCGACGTTGAAGTGGCCGGGCAGGCGCACCGCGACGCGCCGCTCGGCGGCGTCGGGGCCGGTGAGGGTGAACGTCTGGGAGCCGGACGGATCGGTGCGCACCGCCGTCGCGGTCCAGTCGGCCGCGCCGGTGGTGGCGACGGTGCGCACGGCGTCGGGCTCGGCGGGGTGGGCGGCCCGGGCGATCTCCGCCATCCGCACGCCCCACTCGTCGTCGACGCACACGACGGCGCGGTGCGCCCGTACGGGCGAGTCCGCCGCGAACAACCGGGCCTTCGCGCCGAAGTAGTCGTCGAGGTCACGATGGAAGTCGAGGTGGTCCTGGGACAGGTTCGTGAAGGCACCGACCGCGAAGCGGACCCCGGCGACCCGGCCGAGGGACAGGGCGTGGCTCGAGACCTCCATCACCACGGTGTCGATGCCCTGCTCGCGCATGGCCGCGAACAGGGCGTGCAGTTGCGGAGCCTCGGGGGTGGTGAGCGCGCTGGGCACCCGCCGGCCGGCGAGCCGGGTCTCGATGGTGCCCACCAGGCCGGTCACCCGCCCGGCCGCGGCGAGTCCCGCCTCGACCAGATAGGAGCTGGTGGTCTTGCCGGAGGTGCCGGTGATCCCGACGACCTGGATGTGCTGCGACGGTTCGCCGTAGACGGCGGCGGAGACGATGCCGAGGACCGACCGCGGATCCGGATGGATCAGCACCGGCACGGGACGGGTGACGACGGCGGCGAGGCGTTCGCAGCCGGCGGCGTCGGTGAGGACGGCGACGGCGCCGCGCTCCAGCGCCTCCGCCGCGTACTCGGCGCCGTGCGCGCGGGCGCCCGGCAGGGCGGCGAACAGGTCACCGGGCCGCACCCCCTGGGCGCGGAGGTCGACCCCGGTCACGGACACGTCGGCGACGGGAGTCGTGGCGGCCGCGACGCCCGGTTCGACGGTGCCGACGGTCGCGCCCACGGCGGCAGCAAGGTCGCGGAGTGGCGTCACCGGTGGATGCTCGGGTCTCAGGCCGCCTCCCGGCGGGGACGGGTCCGGACTCGACGGCACAGGCACCAGGCTCCTCTCGCTCCGCGGCAGTGTCTCTGCCGTTCTTCGTACTCCCGCGGCCGCCATGTGCCCGGGCTCGACCGCGGTGTCACGGTACCGACGTGTCAGGTTACCGACGGGTGGCGGCGGCGCCGACAGGTGCTCGGCGATCGACCGCACCCGCGCGGCTCAGTCCACCTGCAGGATCAGTTTGCTGCCCGGGTCGGCCGACAGCGGCACGCCCTCGCGCTGCAGCAACCACGAGGCGATCGTGTGGAACAGCGGTGCGGCGGACTGGCCGCCACTGCCGTCGGCGCTGCGGGTGGGCGCATCGAGCATGATGCCGATCACGTAGCGGGGACGGTCGGCGGGCGCGATCCCGGCGAAGGTGATCCAGTAGTTCGAGTTCGAGTAGCACTTGCAGGCCGGGTCGACCTGCTGGGCGGTGCCGGTCTTGCCCGAGACCTGGTAGCCCTCGATCGCGGCCGGGGTACCGGTGCCGCGCTGATTGCCGGTGTCGTCCTGCACCACGGCTCGGAACATGTCGCGCACCGTGGCGGCGGTCTGCGGGCTGACCACCCGCACCGGCTCCGGCCGGGGTGTTTCGGTGCGGGTGCCGTCCGGGGCCACGACGGCGCGGACGACGCGCGGCGGGATCCGCTCGCCGTCGTTGGCGACGGCCTGGTAGATCCCGGCCATCTGCAGCAGCGTCATGGACAGACCCTGCCCGATCGGCAGGTTGGCGAACGTGCCACCGGACCACTGCTCGCGACTGGGCACGCTGCCGGCGGACTCGCCGGGCAGGCCCACGTCGGTGCGCTGCCCGAGGCCGAACAGGTCGAGCATCTGCGCGAACCGGTCCTCACCGACCCGTTCGGCGAGCATCAGAGTCCCGACGTTGGAGGATTTTCCGAACACACCGGTCGTGGTGTAGGGCACGACGCCGTGGTCCCATGCGTCCTTGACGGTGACGCCGGCCATCCGGATCGTGCCGGGCACCTGCAGCACCTCGTCCGGGGTGGTGAGCCCGTCCTCGATCGCGGCGGCGGCGGTGACGATCTTGTTCACCGATCCCGGTTCGAAGGGGGTGCTGACGGCGGGGTTGCCGAGTTCGGCGTCCTTCGGGTTGTTGCCGACCCCGATCGAGGGGTCGAACGTACCGTCGTTGGCCATGGCGACGACCTCGCCGGTCCGGGCGTCGAGCACGACGGCGGAGGCGTTCTTCGCCCCGGACAGGTCCTTGGCCCGCTGAACCTGCTGCTGCACGTAGTACTGGATGTCGGAATCGATGGTCAGCTCCACCGCGGAGCCGTCGACGGCGGGCTGCTGATCGCGCCAGCTGCCGGGGATCACCGCGCCGTCGGAGCCCCGATCGTACGTCGACGAACCATCGGTGCCGGCGAGCACGGAGTCCATGGCGTCCTCGAGGCCGAGGAGGCCGTGCCCGTCCCAGCCGGTCGCACCGACGAGATTGGCGGCGAGCGCACCGCCGGGATACAGCCGGATGTCCTGACGCTCGAGACCCACCCGGTCGTATTCGTCGACGATCGCGGTGGCAACCGCCGGGTCGACGCCTCGCGCCAGATAGACGAACGTCTCGTCGCTGCGCAGCTTGTCGAGGATCGCGTCCTCGGGAGCGGCCGCGCCCAGCGCCTCGTGGATCGCGGCGGCGACGCCTTCCAGATACGCGTCGGTCTCGGGCTGGGTCGGGTCCTCGGCCCGCGCCTCGTCGAGTTCCCGCCGCACCCGCACGGGCTGGAACGTCAGCGCCTTGGCCTCCATCGTGTAGGCCAGCGGATTGCCGTTCCGGTCGGCGATGGTGCCGCGGGTGGCGGGCTCGACGAGCCGCGTCGTGCGCTGGCTGGCCGATTCGGCGGTCAACTGCGGAGCCTGGACGACCTGCACCCACAGCAGTTGTGCGGCCGCGACCCCGAGCGCCAGGAACATCACCGCGCGGCCGTACCGGTAGCGGAACCGGAACCCGGTGGTGTCGGCCCCGCCGGAGACCCGGCGGGAGCGGGCCCGCCGGACGGGCATCGGCCGGCGGGAGGGGGCGGGGCGGCCGCGGACCGGCCGGGAAGACGGTGGGGTCCCTCGCCTCACCGGCGCCCGTCCTCGGCTTGCGTCGCAGGGGTCACGGGCACCAATTGTTCCGGCTGACCGGGTGCGGCCCCGGCATTGCCGGGCGACGGCGTGGCGGACTCGGGTGCCGGGGCAGACTCGGCGGACGGCGGAGTGAGCGGGGATGTCGTCGCGGTGGGAGCCTCACCGCCGGCAGCACCGGAGGGCGCGGCGGACCGATCGGCGCCGGCCGACGGGGTCACCGGTCGCGGGTTCTCGCTGCCCGCGCTGCCCGCGAGGGGTGGAAGCTGCGCCCGGGTCCGGTCATCGGGGGACGGCGGGTTCAGCGGCGCGGCCGGAGCCCCCTCGGCGGGTGCGGGCGTTCCCACCACCCGTACCCCGCCGTCGTCCCCGACGACGAGCCGGGCGACCTCACCGGTGGGGATCATGCCGAGCTTCGCGGCCTGCATCGCCAGCACCGGCGCCGAGTTGCCGGCCTGGACGTCGCGCTGCAGGACGGCGCGCTCCTGGACGAGGCGCTGGTTGTAGTCGCGCGCGGCGCTGAGCTGGTAGGAGTCCTCCGCGGCGCGCGTGGTCAACAGGAGGGTCACGGCCATGCCGATCCCGAGGAGAGCGATGATGGTGGCCACGAACGGAATTCGCGCCGCCACACGACCGCTGCGGCGGGCCCGGGCGGGGGTCGTCGACTCCGCGGCCAGATGTGCCGTACGCCGACTGCGCCGCTGATAGGCGCGCTGGGCGGCCGTCGATCGCGCCGGACGGCGGGCAGGTGCTGCCACCTGTACGGTCATCGGTACCTCCTGGCGATTCGTTCCGCGGCACGCAGGCGCACCGGCGCCGAACGCGGGTTTGCCTCGATCTCCTGCTCCGTCGCCCGTTCCGCGCCGCGGGTAAGCACCCGCAGCTCGGGCTCGGTACCCGGAAGTTCCACCGGGAGGCCCTCGGGGCTCTTCGACTTCGTCAGCGGCGTGAGGATCTGCTTGACCACACGATCCTCGAGGGACTGGTACGACATGAACACCACCCGTCCCCCGACGGCGAGCGCATCCAGGGCGTCCGGGATCGCGGCCCGCAGCGAGTCGAGTTCGCCGTTGACCTCGACGCGCAGCGCCTGGAACGTGCGCTTGGCGGGATGCCCGCCGGTTCGGCGGGACGCGGCCGGGATGGTCCGGTAGAGCAACTCCACCAGCTCCCCGCTCGTGCGCAGCGGCGCCTTCGCCCGCTGGCGCACGATCTCCGAGGCGATCTTCCCGGCGAACCGCTCCTCCCCGTAGGTGCTGAGGATGCGGGCGAGGTCGCCGTGGCTGTAGGTGTTGAGGACGTCGGCCGCGGTCATCCCCGTGGTGGGGTCCATGCGCATGTCCAGCGGGGCGTCGCGGGAGTAGGCGAAGCCCCGCTCGGTCTCGTCGAGCTGCATCGAGGACACGCCGAGGTCGAACAGGATCGCATGGACGGATCCGACCCGATCCAGTCCGCAGGAGGCGAGGGCGTCGGCGATGCCGTCGTAACGGGTGTGCACGAACTGCGTGCGGTCGGCGTACGGTGCGAGCCGCCGGCGGGCGACGGCGAGGGCGTCGGGGTCGCGATCGAGTCCGATCAGGTGCGCCCCTGGGTAGGTGCGCAGGAAGTGCTCGGAGTGTCCGCCGAGACCGAGGGTGGCGTCCACGTAGATCGCGCCCGCACCGGCGGCTTCGAGGGCGGGGCCGAGCAACTCGTCGGCGCGGTCGAGCAGAACGGGGACATGACCGAAGCTCTCCGGACTCGCGGCCTCCGGAATCGCCGCCGCGTCCTGCCCCTCCGCCATTCTTCCTCCGGTTGTCCTGCTCGGTTCGTGGGCGATCGGATCGTGGCTTCGGTGGGGGTCGCGGCGGGGTCCGGAGACGACCGCGGCGAATGCATCGAGGTCTCTGTCCGAACTGGAAACCTGGCGTTGGGGAAGTACGTCAGGGTTCCGTTTCACGAACCTGGCACTGGGGAAGTGTGTCAGGGTCGCTGTCGGGCAGAGGCCTCGCGGCACTCGCCGCGGTGGCACTACGGTCGTTGCTGCGGTTCCGGTCACAGAATGTCGTGCAGGGCCTCGTCTCTCGCTTCGGAAAATTCTTCCTCGTGCTCGGCGAGGTACTGCTCCCACGCCGCCGCGTCCCAGATCTCCAGATGTTTGACGGCACCGATCACGACGCAGTCCTTCGTGAGTCCCGCGTACTTGCGGTGGGCCGCGGACAGGGTGATCCGGCCCTGCGCATCGGGACGTTGCTCGTCGGTTCCCGCCGCCAGGCTCCGAAGGAACGCGCGGGCCTGCGGATTACTCCGCGAGGCCGCGGCGGCACGCTCGGCCAGGGCGGCGAACTCGTCGCGCGGGAAGACGGAAAGGCTGTGGTCCTGACCCTTCGTGATCATCAGCCCTCCCGCCAGTTCGTCTCGGTACTTCGCGGGCAGCGTGAGCCGCCCCTTGTCGTCCAGCTTGGGCGTGTGGGTACCGAGGAACACTCGACACCCCCCGCCACGCCCCGGCCGGACCCTGTCCTTCGCTCGACGGAGGAACCCCTCCGCCGCGACCCACACTACCCCACTTTCCCCCACGTTCAACCGCTTACGCGCCCACGCGCGGCGCCGTTTTCCGACCGTCCGCAGTTCACGGCGGGTGGGGCGGAGTGGGTGACGACGACGAGGCCGGTGCCGCCGCGCCGCGGGAGACTCGGGCCCGCCGCGAGACGACGGACTCGGGACCGGGAGAACACCCTGGTCGCCTCGGCCTCGACGGCCGCTCACCGGAGCCGGGCGCCGCAGTGGGGCGCGGTGGGGCACGGCGGTGGGGAGAGGTGGGGGACGACGGTCGGGCGCGGTGGGGGCGGCGGGCCGCCCGCCGCCGCGCCGGGAGAAGCCGAACGGCGCGCCCCGGTTACCGGGACGCGCCGTTCATGGGAACTCGCGTGAAGTACTGCGCGCTACTCCTGCTCGAAACGCCGACGGAAGCGGTCCTCCATCCTCTTGCTGAACCCTCCGCCGGACTTGCGGCCGCCGCGGGATCTACCTTCCGCGGGACCGCGACCTGATCCGCGGGGACCGTCGCCGACGCCTGGACCGCGCTTGCCTCCGAGGAGGAGCAGGACCCCCGCGCCGAACATGACGATGAATCCGACGAGACTGATGATCGGGAACCCGCCCGGCTTCACCGGGAGGGCGACGCCCGCGATCAGCAACGCCAAACCCAGTGCGAACAACGCGCCGGCCTGGAGCCGACGCCGACTGGACGCCATCCCCATCCGGCTTCCCCGGACGGTAGAGGCGAACTTGGGATCCTCAGCATAGAGCGCGCTCTCGATCTGTTCGAGCATGCGCTGCTCGTGCTCGGAGAGTGGCACGGTACCTCCCCCGGCACTAAACGGTGGCCGCCGGATCTGCGGTCCAGATCGACGGGGGGCCGACTTTGACGGCCGCCTGGCTCAATAATACGAGTACATCCCGGCGGGGACCACCAACTGCGGATTCGAGTTCGATCACGGTTCCGAAGGACCTGCATACGAGAGGCCGACGGACCCGGCCCGGGCCGTCGAACGACCCGGGCTGCGTCGCACATCGATCATGCGCTGCGGCGGCCGGCTCCGGAGCCGGGTTCTGCGCCCCCCGAGCGGTCGTCGGCGCCGGTCAGGTAGTCCTCGACCTCGTGGAGGAAACGGCCCACCTCGTCGTAGAAGCGGCTCGCCTCGTCGGCAGGTACGGAGCGGGTGACCCCCGCCTCGATCGCCGCGCGCGTGTCGGAACGATCGGCGAAGAAGTCGGCCCAGACCGCGAATCCCGGCTCCGCGCGCGCCATGAGCACCCACGCGTTGCGAGTGCGGGGCCGACGCGCCGGCCGGTGGACCGCCCGCAGTTCGGCCCCCGCGAGTACGGCCCCGGCCCCGCGCAGCGCGGCGAGATACGCCAGATGGAACCGCTCGGACGGCTCCGGGGTGCCGGCGGCGGCCGACAGCAACTCGTCCGCACGGTCGAGCAGGGTTGCCGCGCGCGAGGACACCGGGCGGGCGGCGCAGTCCGGACGGCCGACGGCCCGCGGACCGGTAGCACCCGACGGTGTGGCAGCCGACGGTGTGGCAGCCGACGGTGTGGCAGCGGACTGTGTGGTTCGTGCCGCGGTCATCATTCCGAACACCTCCCTGCACCCCGCCGGGCACCGGCCGGGTCACGGCCCCGACGATCCGGTGATGTTCGCTTCCCTCGAACATCACCGGATCCCCGGTATCGAACATCCGTTCGACGTATTCAATATAGCTGCACCTACCGACACGCAGTCAAGGGAAGGCGGTCCAGTCCCCGTCATGAGTACGGATGCGACCCCGCGGGGCGCGGCACCGATCGTCGTCGATCTCTCCGCCGCCGAGTTCCGCGCGCGACTGCCCGAGGTGCTGCCCATCTACGTGGCCGCCATGCGATACCCGCGCGGCACCGAGTACCACCGCGCGCCCATGTGGTCCGAACACTCCGCCCGCCCGGGATGGAAGGCCGTCGCGGCGGCTCTGCCGGAGGAGCCGTCGACGCTCGTCGCGATCGCCTACGGCTATTGCGGGTCACCACACCAGTGGTGGAACCAGCAGGTGCGGACCGGGATGCGCCACGCCGGCTACCCCCCGGAGACGATCGACGCCGTCCTCGGCGACTACTTCGAACTGACCGAGCTGCACGTGCGGCCGGACGCCCAGGGTCACCGTATCGGCGAGGCGCTCCTGCGCCGGCTGCTGAGCGACCGTCCCGAGCGCACGGTGCTGCTGTCGACTCCCGAGGCACCCGGCGAGGACAACAGGGCCTGGCGGTTGTACCGGCGATTCGGGTTCCGCGACGTCGTCCGCCACTTCCGGTTCACCGGGGACGCCCGTCCCTTCGCCGTCCTGGGCCGGGACCTTCCGCTCGAAGGTCCGTAGCGTGGACAGGGTGATCGACGCGGTCGTAGTGGGTTCCGGGCACAACGCCCTGGTGAGCGCGTGCTACCTCGCCCGCGCGGGCCGGTCCGTGGAGGTGCTCGAGCGGGACACCGTACTCGGCGGCGCCGTGTCGACCGTGGAACGCTTCCCGGGGCACGCGGTCGACCGCGGTTCGTCGGCGCACGTCATGATCCGGCACACCGGCATCGTCGAGGAACTCGATCTGGCCGCGCACGGCCTGCACTATGTCGACTGCGACCCGTGGGCGTTCGCTCCCGCCCCGGCGGGCAGCGACCGCCCGGGGATCGTCTTCCATCGCGATCTCGACCGCACGTGCCGATCCGTCGAGGCCGCGTGCGGTCCACGCGAGGCCGACGCCTACCGCCGCTTCGTGACGGTGTGGGGTCCGCGCAGCGCCCGCGTGATGCGCTCGTTCTCGGCGCCGCCGACCGGCCGGCACCTGCTCTCGTCCTTCTGGGGTCTCGACACCGGCAGCGGCGGTAGCGACCTCTCCCGCCAGTTCCTCGGCACCGGCGACGCCCTCCTCGACGAGTACTTCGACGACGAACCGCTCAAAGCCGCCCTCGCCTGGTTCGGCGCCCAGTCCGGGCCCCCGATGTCCGAGCCCGGCACCGCACCCATGGTCGGCGTCGCGGCGTTGATGCACACCCTGCCGCCCGGCCGGGCGATCGGCGGGAGCGGCGCGCTGACGCAGGCCCTGGCCGCCCGTCTCGGGTCCGACGGTGGCGTCGTCGCGCTCGGCGACGCCGTCACCGAGATCCGCCGCGCCGGGGACGGCTGGGCGGTCCGCACCGATTCCGGACGGGTCGTCACCGCGCGCGCCGTGATCGCCGGTTGTCACGTGCTGACCACGTTCGATCTGCTCGAACGCGGCGGATTCGACCGCGCCCGCCTCGACGCGTGGCGGCGACGGATCCGCGTCGGTCCGGGTATCGGCATGGTGGTACGCCTGGCGACCGACGCGCTGCCCCGGTATCCGAGTGGTCCCGCCGATGCCGCCGAGACCGTGCGCGGTCTGCAGCTGCTCGTCGAGGACCGGGCCCGGCTCCGCCTCGCGCACGGCGCCGCCCTGGCGGGGGAACTGCCGCCGCGACCGGCCGTGCTGGCCATGAGTTTCACGGCGCTCGATCCGTCGATCGCCCCGCCCGGCGAACACCAGGTGACCCTGTGGTCGCAGTGGCACCCGTACCGGCTCTCCGGCGGCCGGCAGTGGTCCGCGCTGGCCGAGTCGGAGACGGATCGGATCGTCGCCGAGATGGAGCGGTTCGCGCCCGGCTTCGCCGGCTCCGTCCGGCACCGGCACATCCAGACGCCGCACGAGATCGAACGCGAACTGGGCCTGCTCGGCGGCAATGTCATGCACGTGGAGATGTCGCTGGACCAGATGTTCATGTGGCGGCCGCTGCCGGAGCTGTCCGGGCACCGGGTCCCGGGCGCCGACGGGGTCTATCTGACCGGCGCGTCCACCCACCCCGGGGGCGGGGTCTCCGGCGCGAGCGGACGCGCTGCCGCGCAGCGCGCGCTCGCCGATTCCGCGGGTGGCCCGGTGCGCCGTGCGCTGGGGCGGTGGCGTCGATGAACCGGCTTCCCGTCGTTCTCGCCGGCGGTGCCATCGCCGCGCAGATCGCCTACCCGCTGACCTCCGGCCAGGCCCGCGACCTCGTCACCGTCGCCGTGGTCACCCTCCTCGCGGCCGCCGGGCTCGCGCACGCGGCGACGCGACGCGGCCCGGTCTGGACCGCCGGATTCTTCGCGATCACGGCAGGTGTCGGCTTCGCCTCCGAGGTGGTGGGCACGGCGACCGGGTACCCGTACGGCTGCTACGCATACGCCGTCGACCGGCTCGGTCCCGCGCTGTTCGACGTGCCCCTCGTGGTGCCGCTCGCCTGGACGGCGGGGATGTACCCGGTCTGGTACGTGGCCTCGCTGCTCGCCGGGCGCGGCGGGATCTCGCGGCCGGACGGGAACCGCGAGCGGGTGACCCGCATCGCGCTCACCACGGTGGGGATGGTCGGCTGGGACCTGTACCTCGATCCGCAGATGGTCTCCGACGGTCAGTGGAGCTGGTGCAACGGCGGCGGCCTGCCCGGTCTCGAGCAGATCCCGCTCACCAACTACCTCGGCTGGATCGTCGTCGCCACGCTGATGGCCGTGGGATTGGATCTGCTCGACCGGACCGGACCGGTGCAGCCGGGCACCGACACCGTCCCACTGGTGCTGTTCCTGTGGACGTGGCTCGGGTCCGCGCTCGCCCACAGCGTCTTCCTGGGCGTACCCGAGCTGAAGTACTCGGCTCTCTACGGGGCGGCGGTCATGAGTACGCTCGGCGTCCCGCTGCTGTGGTCCCTGCGGCGACGCGCCGGGGTAGGGGCTCGCGTCTGACACGTCCCCCCGCTCCTGGCACGATGTCGCTGTGCAGCCGCCCACCTCGCCCCGCTCCCGCCGCCGGTCCCTCGCGGCGGCGGCGCTCCTGCTCCTGCTCGTCCCTGTCCTCGCCGGGTGCCTGCGGGTGCAGGCGACGATGGGGGTCTCGGCCGACGACCGTGTCTCCGGGCAGATCGTGGCCGCGACGATCCCCGCCGACGAGAACGACAAGGGACCGCAACTGACGGCTCCCGACTCGCTCGCCGGCAAGGTCCGCGTGCAGGAGTACGACCAGGACGGGTACGTCGGTAGTCAGGTGTTCTTCAGTGATCTGAGCTTCGGGGACGTGCAACAGCTGGGGTCGATGTCGGACCAGACCTCGGGCACCTTCCAGCTCGCGCTGCAGCGCGCCGGCGACCTGGTGAGCGTCAACGGCAAGGTCGACCTCGAGTCGGTACCCGTCCAGGGCACCGACGTGCAGATCACGATCGCGTTCCCGGCCCGGGTCGCGACGACCAACGGCAACCGTGACTCCGATTCGATCGTCACGTGGAAGCTGCCGGCCGGGGAGGTGAGCACGTTGCGCGCCGAGGTCCGCTACGCCGATCCGAACACCAGGGGATTCGCCGGCTGGGCAGGCATCGTCGCCGGTGTCACGACGGGTGTCGCGGCGATCATCGGAGCGCTCGCCTGGATGAACCGCAACCCCGCTCCCCCGCGGCGAGCTCGCGACGACGCGACGGCGTCGTAGGCGATGCGGGCGCTGGTCGGCGTCGTCCGTGCCGGGGCCGTCGCCGCGACACTGGGAGCCGCCGTGGCTGTCGCCAATCGCCTCACCCTGCCCAGGCTCGCCCCCGGCGCTGTCGTCGACGAACCGGTGACGGTGATCGTCCCCGCCCGCAACGAAGCCCGTCGCCTGCCCCCGCTCGTCGCGGATCTGCGCGCCCAGCGCGGTCTGCGCCGGCTGCGGGTGGTGATCTTCGACGACGACTCGGTCGACGGCACGACCGAGGCGGCCCGGCTCGCGGCCGGGGACGATCCCCGCGTCACGGTGATCCGCTCGACCGCGCCACCACCCCCCGGGTGGACGGGCAAGGCCGCGGCGTGCGCACGTGCCTACGCGGCCACCGATCCGTCCGGCGTGGTCGCCTTCGTCGACGCGGACGTGCGGTTGGCCCCGGGTGCAGTGGCGGCCGCGGTGACCGTGCTGCGCGACCGCCGGGCCCACCTGCTCACCCCGTGGCCCTTCCAGCAGGCCGGGTCCGCCGCCGAACGCCTCGTACAGCCGCTGCTGTTCTGGTCCTGGTTCGCGACGCTGCCGATCGCGGTGTCCCACCGCTCGAACCGACCGTCGATGGCGGTCTCGTGTGGTCAGTTCCTGGTGTTCGACGCGTCGGCGTACGCCGCCGTGGGCGGACACGTCGCCGTCGCGGCCAGCCCCACCGAGGACCTCGACCTCGCCCGGGCTCTGCGCCGGTCCGGGCGGCGCACCATGGTGGCCGCGGCCGGCAACCTCGCGTCCTGCCGGATGTACGAGGGCGCAGCGCCGCTGCGCGCCGGATACACGCGTTGGCTGTGGTCGGCATTCGGTTCCCCCGCCGGGTCCGCGGCGGTGCTCGTCGCTGCCGCGGTGACCTACGTGCTGCCGCCCGTGGCGGTTGTTCTCGGTCCCGGACCGGCCCGGCGCTGGGGGGTCGTGGGCACCGCCGCGGCGATCGTGTCCCGGACCGTGGCCCGGGCGACCGAACGCGGCGGCCCCGACCGGTCCGACGTGGCGGCCGGCTGCACCCACCCGTTCGCGGTGTGCGCGTTCGCGGCGCTGGCGATCGACTCGCTCCGTGCGCGACGCACCGGCCGGCTCGGCTGGAAGGACAGGCCCCTGCCCTGAGTGCCCCTGCCCTGAGTGCCACTGCCCTGAGTGCCCCGCTCCGAGCGTCCGGTCAGACCGCCGTGGGCACCGCGATGCCGAGACGGGCGAGCACTTCGCGGGTGGCCCGCGCGAAGTTCAGGGTGATGAAGTGCAGGCAGGGCGCGCCCTCGGCGATGAGCCGCTCCGCCATCTCGGTGGCGACGTCGATGCCCACTTCCCGCACGGCGGCACGGTCCTCCTCCGGGCCGTTCCCGGCGGCCCGGACGAGGCGCTCTTCGAGGGTGGCCGGGAGCTTCGACCCGGACAGCTCGAGGCTGCGCCGCGCCGTGCGCAACGACGTGATCGGCATGATCTCCGGGATGATCGGTTTGGCTCCCTGCTCCGGATCGTAGGCCACGACCCGGTCCCGCAGTCGCAGGTAGTCCTCGACGTCGAAGAACATCTGGGTGATCGAGTACTCGGCGCCCGCGCGCAGCTTGTGGACGAGATACCGCGTGTCGTGCTCGAGGTCCGGGGAGCGGTGGTGCGCCTCGGGGAACGACGCCACCCCCACATGGAAGTCACCGAGGTCGCGGACCAAACGGACGAGTTCCTCCGCGTACTCGAGCCCCTGCGGATGCCGGGTCCATTCACCCAGCGGATTGCCCGGCGGGTCACCTCGCAACGCGAGGATGTTGGTGATACCGCGATCGGCGTAGGCACCGACCATGGCGCGCAGTTCGTCGATGCTGTGCCCGACGGCGGTCAGGTGCGCGACCGGCAGGAGCGTGGTTTCCTGCGCCAGCTGACCGGTGACCCGCACGGTGCGGTCCCGGGTGGAACCACCCGCTCCGTACGTCATCGACACGAAGGCCGGGCCGAGGCGTTCGAACTCGCGCACGGCGCGCCACAGGCGCGCCTCCGCGTCGGCGTCGCGCGGCGGGGAGAACTCCACCGAGAACGGGATGCGTGCGCCGCGGGGCGCACGGAGACGGTCCACCACCGACGGCGTACGGGATTCTCCACCGCCGACCGGCCCGCTGTCGGAATCGAATGTCACCCGACCAGCATAGGGGCACGTCGGAGCGGGCCGAACCGGGGCAAGCCCCCCGGCCGCCGGATAGGCTGGGCGCGGGTGGACTCGGCGCGTTTCGTCGCGCGATCGGGCCGCACCCGCCGTCGCCCGACGGGCCGCTCCACACACGACCAGGAGGACGCCCTGTTCACCGGATCCGAACCCGTGCCCACCGCCTTGTTCCCCGATCTCGTGGAGGGCGCCCTGCGCGACTTCTTCGTCTCGCGGATCGATCTCGTCGAGCCGATCGGCGGTGGCTATCCCGAGGCCGTGACGGCACTCGAGTCCTTCGTGCTGCGCGGCGGCAAGCGGGTGCGTCCGGCGTTCGCGTGGAACGGCTGGATCGGCGCCGGCGGCGATCCGTCCGGTCTCGACGCACCCGCCGTGCTGCGGGCCTGTTCGGCACTCGAACTGGTGCAGGCCTGCGCCCTGGTCCACGACGACATCATCGATGCGTCCACCACCCGTCGTGGCTTCCCGACCGTGCACGTCGAATTCGCCGAGCAGCACCGCGCATCGGGCTGGCGGGGCCGGCCCGAGCAGTTCGGTACCGCCGTGGCCATCCTCCTCGGTGACCTCGCTCTGGCCTGGGCCGACGACATGGTCCGGGAGGCCGGATTGGATTCGGCCACGACCGCGCGGATCGCACCGGTGTGGTCGGCGATGCGCACCGAGGTCCTCGGCGGGCAGTTCCTCGACATCGCGGGCGAGGTGTCCGCCGACGAGTCCGTGCCCGCTGCGATGCGTGTCAACCGGTTCAAGACCGCCGCGTACACGATCGAGCGGCCCTTGCATCTCGGCGCCGCGCTCGCCGGCGCCGACGACGCGCTGATCACCGCCTACCGGGAGTTCGGCACCGATATCGGGCTCGCCTTCCAGCTTCGCGACGACCTGCTCGGCGTGTTCGGGGATCCGGAGGTCACGGGCAAGCCGTCCGGTGACGACCTGCGGTCGGGCAAGCGGACGGTGTTGTACGCGCTGGCCCTGGAATCCGCCGACGCCCGGGATCCCGAGGCCGCCCGGCTGCTGCGCGAGAGTATCGGTTCGGACCTGTCCGACGCGGACGTCGAGAGGTTGCGGACGGTCATCACCGAGCTCGGAGCCGTGGACCGGGTGGAGCGGCGCATCGCCGCGCTCACCGACGCCGCGCTGGCGACGCTCGACGGCTCGGGCGCGACGGACGAGGGCAAGGCCCGCCTGCGGGCGGCGGCGCTCGACGCGACGCGGCGGGCCGCCTGATGCGCACCGTGACGGGCGCCGAGCGCGTGGTCGTCGTCGGCGCCGGCCTGGCCGGGCTCTCGACGGCGCTGTACCTGCTCGGCGCCGGCCGCAAGGTGACCGTCCTCGAACGCGAGGCGACCGTCGGCGGCCGGGTGGGGGTGCACACCGGACCCGGTTACGAGATCGACAACGGCGCCACCGTGCTCACCATGCCGGAACTCATCGCCGACGCCTTGGCGGCGGTCGGCGCCGACTTCGAGTCCGTCACCCCGGCGGTACGGCTGCGCCGGCTCGCCCCGGCGTACCACGCCCGGTTCGCCGACGGCACGACCCTCGACGTGCACACCGATCCGGACGCGATGGTCGCCGAGATCACCCGGGTGTGCGGGGCCGAGGAGGCGCAACGCTACCTTCGGCTGCGCTCCTGGCTCGCGGAGATCTTCGACGCCGAGTTCGACCGGTTCATGGCCGGGAACTTCGACTCCCCCCTCGACCTGGTCGCCTCCCCCGCGGCGGTGCGGGACCTGGCGACGCTGCTCCGGCTGGGAGGGTTCGGCCGGCTCGGGGCCCAGGTGAACCGCCGGATCACCGACCCGCGGTTGCGCCGCGTGTTCACTTTCCAGGCGCTGTACGCGGGCGTCGCACCCGCCCGGGCCCTGGCGGTGTACGGCGCCATCGCCCACATGGACACCTCCCTCGGCGTGTATGCGGTGGAGGGTGGCATGCGGGTGCTGGCCCGCGCGATGGCCGACGCGATCGTCGCTGCCGGCGGGGACCTGCGCCTCGGCACCGAGGTCACGGGTCTCGACTTCGACGGCCGCACGGCTACCGCCGTGCGCACCGCCTCGGGGGAACGCGTGCTGTGCGATGCCGTGGTGCTGAGCCCGGACCTGCCGGTCGTGGACAGGCTGCTGCCGCCACGTCGGCGGCGCCGCGTGCTCGCGTCACCGTCGGCCGTGGTGCTGCACGGGAGCGTGCCGTCCGCCGTTGCCGCGCGTTGGCCCGCGACCCACCACCACACCATCGACTTCGGGGCGTCGTGGGAGGAGACGTTCGCCGAGATCAGCGCGGGACGCGGCCGCGGCCGGCTCATGAGCGACCCGTCGCTGCTGATCACCCGGCCGGCGTTGAGCGACCCGGGTCAGGGCTTCGTCCGCGACGGCGTCCGGCACGAGCCGTTGTCGGTGCTCGCGCCGTGCCCCAACCTGGACAGCGCCCCGTACGACTGGTCCGCTCTGGCCGACCCGTACGCCGCCGAACTGCTGACCGTCCTCGGCCGGCGCGGATACGACGGCGTCGCCGACGAGTTCCGCATCGACCACATCGACACCCCGGCCACCTGGCAGGCCCGGGGCATGCTGGAAGGCAGCCCGTTCTCCGGGGCGCACGTCTTCCGGCAGACCGGCCCGTTCCGGCGGCGGAACCTGGATCCGCGCCATCCCAACGTCGTGCTCGCGGGCTCCGGGACCGTGCCGGGGGTCGGCGTGCCGACGGTCGTTCTGTCGGGCCGGCTCGCGGCCGAGCGGCTCGGGGTCCGCACCTCGCGGTGAGTGGTGGACCGCGGACGGTGGCGGCTGAACTAAACTGTCACCTCGTTCACCTGTCCGCCCGCGCCGCGCCCGGGCCCCGCACCGTCCACGACTTCCCGGGGGAGGAACTCGCAACCATGTCGTCCCCTGCCCCTTCCGACGCTGCTCCACAGCATCCGTCCGGACCGCAGCGTCCCCCGGAACAGCAGCGTCCCCCGGAACAGCAGCGTCCCCCGGAACAGCAGCGTCCCCCGGAACAGCAGCGCCCGCCGGAACAGCAGCCTGCCGCCTCGCGGCCCGCGCGGAGCGGACCGGGCGACTTCCTGCGGAGCCCGGCCGGCAATGCGGGCCTCCTGGGCGCCCTCGGCGCCGCCTTCGTCACGTTCGGCGGCTTCGGGGCGGGCAGCGTCCGGCGGCAGGACCCGCTGCTCGAAGAGCTGTACCTGTCCTGGTTGCGGTTCGGGCACGGCCTGCTGCTCTCGACGATCCTGATCTGGGCCGGCGTCCTGCTGATGATCGCGGCCTGGGTGCGGCTGGGCCGGAGCACACTCTCCGGGCACGTGACCCTGCGCGAGCTGTGGACGGTGCTGCCGATGTGGGTGGCGCCGCTGTTGGTGGCGCCGCCGATGTTCAGCCGCGACGCCTACTCCTACCTCGCCCAGGGGGCGATGCTGCGCGACGGCTTCGACCCGTACCTCGACGGTCCGGTCGTCAACCCGGGTGTGCTGCTCGACAACGTGAGCAACGTGTGGAAGACGACCACCACCCCGTACGGTCCGGTGCATCTGCTGCTCGGCGCGGGCATCACGTCGCTGACCGGCGACGATGTCGTCACCGGTACCTGGTTGCTGCGGCTGACGATGCTGCCGGGGCTGGTGCTCACCGCGTGGGCCGTGCCGAAGCTCGCACGCCGGCTCGGCGGCAACCCCCGCATCGCCCTGTGGCTGGCGGTGCTCAACCCCCTGATCCTGATCCACCTCATCGGCGGTGTGCACAACGAGATGCTGATGGTCGGGTTCATGATCGCCGGCATCGTGCTCGTACTCGAGGGCCGACACGTCGGCGGCATCGCCCTCGTGTCCGTCGGCGCCGCGGTCAAGGCATCGGCGGGAATCGCGCTGCCCTTCCTGGTGTGGATCTGGATTCTGCACGAGCGGGACCGGGCGCGGGCGCAGGGCCGCGAACCGGCATCGCCGATCGTGCTGTTCGGGAAGACCGCAGGCGCGGGGTTGCTGGTGTTCGCGGCCGTGTTCGGGGCGGCCTCGGCGCTCGCAGGAGTCGGCATCGGCTGGCTGACGGCCTTGTCCGGCTCGTCGAAGATCATCAACTGGCTGTCGCTGCCGACGATCATGGCGCACGCGGTCACGTGGTTCACGCCGTGGCAGCTGGGCTCGATCCTGGATGTCACCCGCATGCTCTGCGCCGTCGCGTTGCTGGTGATCATGGTGGTGACGTGGTGGCGGTTCCGGCGCACCGAGCGCGATGCGGTGCTCGGCATCGTGATCACGCTGACCGCGATCACGATGCTCTCGCCGGCCGCCCTGCCGTGGTACTACTCGTGGCCGCTCGCGGTGGCCGCGGGCTTCGCCCTGTCGACGACCACATTGGCGGTGCTCGTGGGCCTGTCGACCTGGCTGATGCTGATCTTCAACCCCGACGGCTCGATCGGCATGTACAACCTCGCCCATGTGCTCCTGGCTGTGGTCGCCTCGGTGATCGCCGCCGCGTCGCTGCGTACCGTCGACCCGTTGCGGCTGCGCGCGCGACGGGAACCGCCCGTCCCCACCGTCCGCCCGGATCCGAGGTGACCGTGCCCGAGACCGACGCAGGATTCCGCTATTGCGAGGAACTGGCGGCCACACACGGCCGGACGTACTATCTCGCCACTCGTCTCCTGCCCCGGCCGCGGCGGTCGGCGGTCCACGCCCTCTACGGCTTCGCTCGTCTCGTCGACGACATCGTCGACGTGACCGCCGTCGACGACCCGGCCGCCGCTGCCCTGCAGGTGACCGAAACGGAGCGCCGGCTGCACGCCGCGCTCGCGGGCGACCCCGGACCGGCGGACGCGACCGGTCTGGTGGTCGGGGCGCTGGCCGAGACCATCCGGCGTTACGACCTGCCTCTGGAGTACTTCGAGGCGTTCGTCCGGTCGATGCGGATGGACATTCCCGGCACCCCCGAGTTCCGCCCGCGCTACGACGACATGCCGCAGCTGCGGGAGTACATGTACGGTTCGGCGGCGGTCATCGGGCTGCAGCTGCTGCCCGTGTTCGAGGTGGCCGACATCGACGCGGCTGCACCCTACGCCGCGGCGCTCGGAGAAGCCTTCCAGCTCACGAACTTCATCCGGGACGTGGGCGAGGACCTCGACCGGGGACGCACCTACCTGCCGGCCGACACGTGGGCCGCCTTCGGGGTCGATGTCGCGCTGCTCGAGCACGGTCGGCGGACCGGCGGGACCCCGGATCCGCGGGTGCGCCGGGCACTGGCCCACTTCGTGGCGCTCACGCGCGCGGAGTACCGGCGCGCCGAGCCCGGTCTGGCGCTGCTGCCGGACCGGATCCGGCCCGGCATCCGCACCGCCTTCGCGTTGTACGGCGGAATCCTCGACGAGGTCGAGCGCAGCGGTTACCGCGTCCTGGACGAGCGCGCCGTGGTCCCCGGCCGGCGCCGTGCGCGGGTTGCGCTGACCCAGCTGGCCCGCCTGCGCTGAACGCCCGGAGTCAGAAGCCGAGTGCCTGCGCCCGGCGCATGACCTCCCGCCTCGCGTGGGTGTGCATCGCCGCGGCCGGAGAGCCGCCCGTGAGCGTGTCGTCGTCCCGGAACATCCAGTTCAGGATCTCGTCGTCCCGGAATCCTCCGTCGTGCAGCACCGCGATGAGACCGGGGATGCCCGTGAGGATCTGACCGTCGTCGTCGAAGAATGCCGCAGGCACCGCCAGCACGCCGTCCCGCTTGATCGCCAGGAGTTGGCGGTCACGCAGCAGCTGGTGGACCCGGGTGATCACCAGACCGAGCTGCTTCGCCACGTCGACCAGTTGGAGCACGGGTACGGAGCGGTCGAGGACGTCTTCGCTGTAAGGGATAGCACTCACGCTGCCAACGTTATCGGGTCCACGGCGGCGGGCCGTCAACGGCCGGTACGGGTGGCCACCGCGGCGAGCCGCGCAGGAGTGACCGCGGCGAGCCGCGCAGGTGTCACCGCGGCGAGCCGCGCAGGTGTCACCGCGGCGAGCCGCGCAGGTGTCACCGCGGCGAGCCGCGCAGGTGTCACCGCGGCGAGCCGCGCTCGGGCGACCGGACGGTTGGTGCGCTGGCTACGATCGACAGAGGCGAACCCGGCGGTCTTCCCCGCGTACGCCGCACCTGACGCAGCAAGACGACGGCACGGACACGGGGGTACACCGGGTGAGCTCTGGAGGCGACCGCCTGATCGGCACGGTGCTCGAACGGCGCTACCGCATCGAGGCACCGATCGCCCGCGGCGGCATGTCCATCGTGTACCGAGGCACGGACCTGCGACTCGACCGTCCGGTGGCGGTGAAGGTCATGGATCCGCAGTTCGCGGCCGATCCCCAGTTCCTGGCGCGGTTCGAGTTCGAGGCGCGCTCGGTGGCGCGGTTGACCCATCCGGGTCTGGTTGCGGTGTACGACCAGGGACAGGACGGGGACCACGTCTTCCTGGTGATGGAACTGGTCGAGGGCGGCACGCTGCGTGAACTGCTGCGCGAGCGGGGCCCGATGCCCCCGCACGCGGCGGCGGCCGTCGCGGCGCCGGTGCTGGGGGCGCTCGCCGTGGCGCACCGCGCCGGCCTGGTGCACCGTGACGTCAAGCCGGAGAATGTGCTGATCTCCGATGCCGGGGAGGTGAAGATCGCCGATTTCGGCCTGGTGCGTGCGGTCGCCGCGGCAACGACGACGTCGCGCAGTGTCATCCTGGGGACCGCCGCATATCTGTCGCCGGAACAGGTGACCACGGGTACCGCGGACGCACGCAGCGACGTGTACGCGACCGGGATCCTGCTGTTCGAGATGCTGACCGGACGCACCCCGTTCACCGGCGACACGTCGCTGTCGGTGGCCTACCAGCGGGTCGATCGGGACGTCCCGGACCCCGGCGCCCTCATCGACGGGGTCCCGGAGCAGTTCGACGAGCTGGTCCGGCACGCCACCGAACGAGAGCCCGGTGAGCGGTTCCCGGATGCCGGGGCGATGGCCGCCGCGCTGAGCGAGGTCTGCGATGCCCTGGCGTTGCCCCGCTACCGGGTGCCCGCTCCGCAGCGGTCCGCGCAGCATCGTTCGGCCGCCGCGGAACCGGCGACGGCTACGGTGGTTCCCGCGCCACCGACCGTGGCCGTGCGCGCAGCGGCACCGCCGTCGCGACCGTTGCCCCCTCCGGCGGCTCCGGGTCTCGCCGCCCAGCTCTCCCCCGCCGGTCCGCAGCACACCAAGGTCGTCACCCAGCAACACCCGCGTGCCGAGACCTCGGGGCTCCGGGCCGAGCCGGCCGATTTCGCCGCCGAGCGCCGACGGAACCGGCGGACGACGCTGCTGTGGCTACTGGCGATCCTGGTCCTGGCGCTGGCCGTCGGCTTCGGCGGATGGTGGCTCGGGTCCGGGCGGATGACCACCGTCCCGAGCGTGCTCGGGGCCGATCGGGACACCGCGCTCGCGGCCCTGCAGGCCGCAGACGTGACCCCCGAGGTACGGGGGGAGTACTCCGACGACGCCTCCGTCGACACCGTGCTCGGCACCGACCCGGAGGCCGGCAGCCGGGTCGCCCGGGGCGACGAGGTCGTGCTGCTCGTCTCGCTGGGCCGGCCGACCGTGCCCACGATCGTCGGTGACGGCGACCGCGACGTCATCGAACAGGAACTGCGTAACCGGACCTTTGTCCCGGTGGACGGTGGCTCGGCCTACAGCACCGCCGTCGAGGAGGGCGGGGTCGCCGCGCTCGACCCGGCACCCGGCACAGTCCTTCCGGTGGGGGCGGAAGTCGCGGTGATCGTCAGCAAGGGGTCACCGCCGGTGGATGTGCCCGACGTCGCGGGCCGCACCGTCGACGAGGCCCGGCGGGCCCTGGACACGGTGGGACTCACGGTGCGCGAGTCGCGGGAGGTGTTCGACGCGGACGTCGATGCGGGACGAGTCGTCGGCACCGATCCGGCGATCGGGAACCGGGTCAACGCCGGCGGCAGCGTCACGCTGCTGGTGTCGAATGCCGTGAAGGTGCCCTCACTGCTGGGCCGCACGGTCGCCGCGGCGCGCGACGAACTCGGCCGGCTCGGTCTGGACGTCGAGGTGCGCCAGTTCGCGGGCTCCGACCGCTCGGTGGTGATCGGTCAGAGCCCGGGGGCGGGCGACCGGGTCGAGCCGGGCGGCACGGTGACCCTCACCGCCCTGCCCTGAGACCCTGCCGGAGTCAGCCGCGGAGCATCTCCGCGACCAGGAACGCCAGCTCCAGCGACTGCTGCGTGTTCAGGCGGGGATCGCACGCCGTCTCGTAGCGGCCGTGCAGGTCGATGTCGGAGATGTCCTGCGCGCCGCCGAGGCACTCGGTGACGTCCTCGCCGGTGAGTTCGATGTGGATGCCGCCCGGGTGCGTGCCGAGTGCGTTGTGCACCTCGAAGAAGCCTTGCACCTCGTCGACGATCCGGTCGAAGTGCCGGGTCTTGTACCCCGTGGACGCCTCGTGCGTGTTGCCGTGCATCGGGTCGCACTGCCAGATGACCTGACGTCCGGTCGCCTGCACCTTCGCGATGATCGCAGGTAGCAGATCGCGCACCTTCGCGTGCCCCATCCGGGAGATGAGGGTCAACCGGCCCGGCTTGTTGGTGGGATCGAGCCGCTCGACGTACTCAGCCGCCATCTCGGGCGTGGTGCTCGGACCGATCTTCAGGCCGATCGGGTTCGCGAGTAGCTCGGCGAAGGCGATGTGGGCGCCGTCGAGCTGCCGGGTACGGTCACCGATCCACAGGAAGTGCGCGGACAGGTCGTACAGCCGCGGGTGCCCGTCGGTGTTGTCGAGCCGCAGCATTGCCCGCTCGTAGTCGAGGACCAGCGCCTCGTGGCTGGCGTAGATGGTGGCGGCCTTCAGATTGGGGTCGACGACGCCGCACGCGTCCATGAAACGCAGGCCGCGGTCGATCTCGGAGGCGAGGGCCTCGTACCGCGCACCGGCCGGCGACGAGGCGACGAACTCCCGGTTCCAGTCGTGCACCCGGTGCAGGTCCGCCTCGCCGGCGGCAGTGATGGCCCGGACCAGGTTCATCGCGGCGCTGGCGTTGGCGTAGGCACGGATGAGCCGGGACGGATCGTGTGCGCGCACGGCCGCGTCCGCGACGAGGGAGTTGATCATGTCGCCCCGGTACGACTGCAGCCCGAGCGCATCGATGTCCGACGATCGCGGTTTGGCGTACTGCCCGGCGATCCGTGCGACCTTCACGACCGGCAGCGACGCGCCGTAGGTCAGCACGACGGCCATCTGCAGCAGCGTGCGGATGTTGGCCTTGATGTGCGGCTCGGTGTTGTCGGCGAAGGTCTCGGCGCAGTCGCCGCCCTGGAGCAGGAAGGCTTCGCCGCGCGCGACCGCGGCGAGGTGGTTCTGCAGCTCCTCGACCTCGCGGGCCACGGTGATCGGTGGCACGCTCTCGAGCACGGTGCGCATCGCCGACGCCTGGTCCTCGGGCCAGCTCGGCTGCTGCAGGGCGGGCTTGGCCAGGGCCGCGTCCAGCCGTTCGCGCAGCTCGTCGGGGAGCGGCGGAAGGGTCGGCAAGCGGTCGATCGGCACATCGACAGTCCAGTTCACACCATCAGGATATGGCCCCGGCGCGACGACGGATACGCACCCCCGGGTAGGTCGACGCCACACCCCCCGCGCCGACCTCGGCTCGGGACCTCAGCGGCGTCGTCGGGCGGCCTCGATGGCCTCGAACTTGGCGAGGTTGTGACGCGCGTCGGCGAGGGCGTCGTGATTGTCGTCGGGTACGGCCGGAAGCGGCGGCCTGCCGTGCTGTTCCCAGTGCTGGCGCAACTCGCGGGTGAACTTGGGCAGCGCGTCGGGCAGTTCCGGCATCGTGCCCCAGAGCTGGACGAGCGCGACGTGATCGTAGGCCCCGAGCCAGGCCCACAGTTCGGGCTGGATGCCCGGCCGGGGGATCAGGAAGGACAGCAGGTCGTCGCGGATGCGGGTCCGGGACCTCCAGGCGGGGTGCGCGGGGGGCGGAAGCTTCGGCAGCACATTCCGGCGTACCCACGGCCCGGCCCGCTCGGGATCGAATTCGGTCGACACCGCATAGAACTCGCGCCCGTCCTCGCAGGCGACACCGATCGACACGAGCTCGATGGTGCGACCATCCTCGATGAACTCGCAGTCGTAGAAGTAACGCACGTGCGCACATTATGCCCGGCCACGGCCGGGGCGGTGCCGCCGGCGCCCGGTCACGGCCGGGACGGTGCCGCCGGCGCCGGCGTCAGCCGGCCTGCGTGTCGGGCAGGCGGTCCGCGTCGGCGGCTGCGGACGCCGCATCCTCCTCGGCGGGCCGGTTCTTGAGGGTGGCGGCGTAGATGTCGACGTACTGCTGGTCCGACAGGCGCATCAGCGCGTACATCACCTCGTCGGTGACGGTGCGCTCGACGAATCGGTTGCCGCTCATGCCTTCGAAGCGGGAGAAGTCGATCGGTTCACCGATCCGGACCGTCACCTTGGCCGGCTTCCACATCTTCGACCCGATGGGGTTCATCTCGTCGGTGCCGATCATCGCCACGGGGATCACTTTGACGCCGGTCTGCAGGGCGAGCCGGGCGATGCCGGTCTTGCCCTTGTACAGGCGCCCGTCCGGCGACCGGGTGCCTTCCGGGTAGATGCCGAGCAGCTTGCCCTGGGAGAGGACGCGGACACCGGCGTTGAGGGCGTCCTGCGCCGCATCCGCCCCGGTGCGGTCGATCGGGACCTGACCGACCGCGGAGAAGAACCAACGTTGGAACCGGCCCTTGAATCCGGTGCCGGTGAAGTACTCGCTCTTGGCGAGGAAGGTGATGCGCCGCCGCACCACGAGCGGAAGGAAGAAGGAGTCGAGGACGGCTTTGTGGTTACTGGCGAGGATCGCGGGGCCGTCGGTCGGAATGTTCTCCGCACCTTCGATTTTCGGCCGCCCCATGAGCCACAGCAGCGGCCCCAGCAGGACGTACTTGAATAGCCAATACCACATGGCGTCCTTCCCCGTCTCCGAAACGCGCAGGCAGACCGTGCCTGCCGATCGACTCTACGACGGCGAGGTGTTGCCGTGCACACCGTGGCATGCCGGGGTCCCGCCTCACACCGACGGACGTGACGAGCATCTCACTCGCTCGGTCCGTTTCGTCCGGACCGGTGCCGGGCGAGGTCGGCCGCGCCCACCAGGCCGGCGGCGTCGCCGAGGTGTGCGGCACGGACCCGCGCGAGCGGCCGGTGGCCCCGGCCGGTCAGGGCCGCCGCGTAGTGTCCGCGGGCGTCGTCGAGGAACAGGGACGCCGACTCCGACACTCCGCCGGCGACCACCACCAGTTCCGGGTCGAAGAGGTCGGCGACCATGGCCAGGCCGAGTCCGAGCCAGCGGGCGAATTCCCCCATCGCCGCGACGGCGAGCGGGTCGCCGTCCTGCGCGGCTCCGGCGATCCGTCGTCCGGTCAGCGCGCCGGGATCCGCCGCGACGTCGCGGGTGAGCTGGGAGGAGCGGTCCGGACCTGCTGCGAGCAGCTCGATCGCCGTGTCGACCAGCGCGGTGCCACTGCAGTACCGCTCCCAGCAGCCGCGCTTCCCGCACGCGCAGGCGCGCCCGTCGGGAACCACCTGCAGGTGCCCGAGTTCCGGGGCGATGCCGTGCGCACCCCGGAACAGCACACCGTCGAGCAGCAGGGCGGCGCCGATCCCGGTGCCGACGGCGACCAGCACGGTCGTCCGGACACCCGCGGCGGCACCGAACCGGTACTCGGCCCACGCGGCGGCGTTGGCGTCGTGCTCGAGAACCACCGGCAGGCCGATCCGCGCGCTCATCCGCTCCGCCACGGGCACATCCGCCCACGGGAGGTGCGGGGCGTAGCGGACGACGCGACGGTCGGCGGTGAGGAACCCGGCGACGGCGAGACCGACGGCGGTGACCTCGTTGCGGCCCGCCAGGAGGGCGACGGTGCGGTCGAGGGCGCCGTCGAGGGCACGGGCCGAGTGCGGGGTCGGCGCCCGGACGGTGTCGACGACGGTGCCGGTACCGTCGACGACGGCCGCGCGGATGCTGGTGCCGCCCACGTCGATTCCGATCGTGAGTCGATCCGTGCTCACGGCGTGGGTCCGATCAGCGTCGGATCGTGACCGAGATCGGCACGAACGTGCCGTTGCGGCCGGGAGCCGGAGGCGGGTCCTGCGGACCGGGCGCGTCGGGGGCGGGTCCTCGGGCCGGAAGGTACCGGGCGAGCAGGTCCCGCAGCAGCGCGATCAGGGCCGCGATCTGAGTTGCGAGCCGGGTGAGGAGCTCGTGCGGCTCGCCCCGGACGGCGGCGGCCACGGCGCACAGCGGGCACCAGCTGCAACCGCCCGCCGTCGAGGCGGACGTGTCGGTAGCGGGCTCGGTCCCCGCATCGGGCGACACCGAATCGGGCGACACCGAGCCGGGCGCCGGCGACCGGGGGGACGACTCCGGCTCGGCGAATCGCTGCACCGTCTGCTCGAGCCGGTCGAGGACGGCATCGGCCAGCGCCCGCAGTTCGGCGACGAGGACGTCGTGGTCGGCGCTCATCGGGGCCACACCGCGGGATCGGGACGGAACCGCACCAGCAGGTCGGATCCTTCGAACTCGGCGCCGGCGACGGTGCAGCGCCGCAGACCGGACGCGAGCCGCACCCGGCGGCGCAGGCCGTCGGCGCCGATCACCAGGTCGTCGTCGACCCGGCCGAGCGTCAGCGATGCCGCATCCGCCAGCGGCAGATGCATCCGCATCGTGTACACCGCATCCACCCCTGTCCCCGATTCATGCTGGACCCGCACCGGCTCGAGGCCGGCATCCTCCTGCGTGAGCGGTGCTGCTCCGTCCGGATGCAGCGACTCCGCGAGCGCCGCCAGAGAGGCCAACCCTACCGGTTCGGCACACCGCTGCTCGCACTCGACCACGGTGACGTCGCCGAGGGTCGACGCGATCTCGGCCACGATCCGGCGCTGTCCGCCGCGCTGTTCGGCGAGCCAGGCCGCGGCGGGTCCGGTCTCCTCTGCCGGGAGGTCCGGGACGATCCGGTTGAGGATCACGCGTTCCAGCCGTAGCCCGGACAGGGCCGTCCAGGACCGGAGTCGTCGCGTTTCGGCGATGCCGAGCCGGTCGGCGGTGGCGACGAGGTCGACTCGGGTGCGCGTGCGGTCGCCGAGCAGGTCCTGCACGGTCGAGACGTGTTCGACGACGCGGTCGACCAGTGCCACGACCAGGGCGAGGCGCGGGTCAGCCCCGGTCGCCGCGACGATGCGGCTGTGCCGGGGCCAGATCCGCTCGATGTACTCCGAGGCCGTTGCCGGCGCGGCGAGCATGCGGAAGGCGTCCGCGGATGCGGGCAGATCGACGATCACCTCGCCCCAGCGTCCCGACTCGGCCAGGCGGGCCACCTCCCCGAGGGCGAGGATCTCCTGCGCGCCGGGCAGGCCGGTGAGTTCCTCGGCCGCGGGGATCCCGAACCGGTCACCGTGCCCGTGGGCACCGCCCGCGGCGGCGAGCGCGGTCAGGAGCGCAAACCGCTGCTCGAGCAGCGCGAGCGAATCGATTTCCAGCGCGTCGAGACCCTCGGCGACCGGCACGATGCGGGCGTCCACGGACCCGGTCGACGCCGGATCGACGGCCAGCACGTCGGTCAGCGAGTGCGCCTGATCGAGCGAGACGACGAGGGTGGGAACTCCGGAGCGGGCTGCCGCGAGGGCGGTCGCCGCGGCGAGGGTCGTCTTTCCGGCGCCCCCCTTGCCGACGAACAGCCGCACGGCGGCGGGGCCGGGCCGCCCGGCGAGCCCGCTCAGCCTTCCACCCGCTTCTTGAGTTCCTTCAGCGCGGTGTCGGTGATCACCTTCTCGGCTTTCCGTTTGAACAGTCCGATCATCGGGATGGTCAGGTCCACCGTCAGCTCGTAGTACACGGTGGTGCCGCCCTCCGGCGCTTCGGTGAGGATGTAGGAACCGAACTGGGCCTTCTGGATCTCCCCGGCGACGAGCTCCCAGCTGACCGACCGGCCGTCGGAAGCCCACTCGTAGACCAGCTCGTACGTGTCGCGCACCACGCCTGCGTCGAGCACGAACCGGACCCGTTCGGCGCGGCCTCCGGACTCGACGGCGAGCACTTCCACGGATTTCGCTGCCGAGACCCAGGCCGGGTACGCGTCGAAATCGGCGATCACGGCCATCACCCGATCCGACGGAGCATCGATGGTGATCGACCGCTTGGTCTTCTCGGCCATGCGACGAACGCTTCCTTTCCGTCTGTCCCCTCGTCCTACCGGATCGGCACACGCGGGAACCGCTGTCTATCACACCGTAGTAGTTCCGGTGCGGGCTCGTCGCCTGCAGGTACGGCCCCGTCGGTCAGGGGCGGGGGTCCTGTGGAGGTTCGCCGGCGGCGCGCCCGGCGTCGAGCCGCCGCTTGACGTCGAACGTCATGACCTTGCCGGCGACGCGGCGCCGGTGATTCATGGCGGCGAGATCCCACCCCCCCCGCCTTCTCCGGCGGCATCCCGGCCGGTTCGCAGTGCAGGAAGTAGTGCACGATCGCGCCGTCGAGCATCGGCTCGAGCCAGACCTCCATCGTGCCGGTCAGCGCCCCGCCGACCGACCATCGGATGCCCTTCTCGGCTCGGTCCTCTCGGACCGTGAGGTCCAGGTCGGGCCACCACGAACGCCAGCGGTGGGGCTGGGCGATCTCGGCCGCGATCCGCCTCGGCGCCGCGGCGATGAAGGCCTGATCGGCCACCTGAATGCTGCTCACGGGGACAGCTTCACACATGGCCGGTCCCGGCTCGTCCAGGGGGTTGCATGGGGTCGGGGCCGGACGGTCGGCACGTCAGGCCAGCAGACGCCGCAGCTTCTCGCCGAGCACGTCCCACCGCCATTCGGCGCCCACCCAGGCGCGGCCCGCCGCGCCCATCGCCGCCGCGCGGTCGCGGTCGGCGAGCAGGTCGGCGACGGCGGCCGCCACCGCCGCGACCGACGTGCCGTCGACGACGACACCGGTCTCTCCTTCCCGCACGGTTTCCGGCGCGCCGCCGGAGCGGCCCGCCACCACGGGCACCCCGGTGGCGGAGGCCTCGAGATAGACGATTCCGAGACCCTCGACGTCGAGGCCGGCGCCGCGCGTACGGCACGGCATCGCGAACACGTCCGCGAGGGTGTGGTGGGCGGCGAGCTCGGCGGCCGGCACTCCTCCGGTGATCACGACGTGGTCCTCGACTCCGACCGTGCGGGCCAGCTTGCGGAGGCGGTCGTGGTACGGGCCACCGCCGACGATCACGAGCACCGCCCCGTCGACACGGCGCCGGATCTCGGGCAGTGCACGGATGAGCATGTCCTGGCCCTTGCGCGGCACGAGCCGGGACAGGCACAGCACGGTGGGGCGGTCCCCGAGCCTGTACCGGGCGCGCAGGTCCGCGCGCGCCGCTGGATCCGGCCGGAACACCTCGGTGTCCACGCCGGACGGCAGGTGCTCGAGACCTGCGCCGGGCCCGAACGCCGAGGCGAATCGACCGCGGGTGTACCGGCTGACGTAGGTGACGGCGTCGGTGGTGTTGCCGATGCGGCGCAGCGCCCGCCGTCCGGCGGGCACCATCGACCAGCCGACCTCGTGCCCGTGGGTGCTGGCCACGATCCGGCGGGCGCCGGCGCGACGCAACCCGGGAGCGAGCAGGGCCAGCGGCGCCGCAGCGCCGAACCACACGGTCTCGCAGCCGCGATCGGTCATCAGCCGGGCCGCCCGCCGGGCCACGGCGGGGGTCGGCAACATCAGGGTCGTGGGGTGGCGGACGACCTCGAAGGGTTGCCGGGCGTCGAACGTCACGTGACTGTCCCCTCGCCATCGCGGGGCGTAGACGACCAGGTCGTCGGGCGGCACCTGGGCCGCGAACGCCTGCAGGTAGGACTGGATCCCCCCGGGCCGGGGCGGAAAGTCGTTGGTGACCAGCAGCGTTCGGGGCATGCGCTCACCGTAGGCGGTGCCGCGGTGGGTCCGGACGGCGGGTCAGCCGACGGGAGCCGGCACCTGCCTCTCGAGCCGGCTCCCCCATCGGTCGACGAGCTGATCCGCGTCCACACCGAGCACGTCGCCGAGGGCGGCGTCGAGCTCCCGGGTGTCGGCAGGCCCGGCGGACAGCCGCCGGTACAGGGCGGTGAGCCGCTCGCTGCCGAACTCCTCGGCGACGAACGCCGCGATCGACCACGCGCTCTCGTACGCCAGACGCGCGCCGTCGCCGGCGAACTCGGCGTCCGCGGGCAGCGTGCTCGGCGCCCCGCGCTCGGCGACGACCGCGGCGAGGGTGGGCGCGATCGCGGCGAGGTCGCCGCCGGCACCGCGGTAGCCCACGTAGTCGGCATAGCCCTCGAGGATCCACAGCGGCGACCCGTCCACGGTGTCGGTGCGCGCCGCGACGTGGGTGAGTTCGTGGCGCAGGATCGCCCGCAGCCCCGCCTCCTCCAGCCGCTGCTCGGCGGCGGGACTGAAGACGATGCGTTGACCGGTGGCCCGGCCCCGCTCGTGGTCGACGACGTCGGAGACCGCGACGGCAGCGATGTCCGCGCCGTTGTAGCGGCTGCCGACCTGCGCGGTGAACTCGTCGTGCGAGGCGGTGACGAGCACGAGGGCGCGGCGGGGCCATCCGGTTCCCCACACGGCGTCCACGGCCTCGACGGCGGAGGCGAGTTCGGCGGCGATGTCGGCGACGAGGGACGAGTGCTCGGGGTGGCCCACGACGAGGGACCGGTTCCCGGCCCCGGTCTCCACTGCCCGGACCTCGAGTGGGCCGAAGTCCCACGGCCCCCGCCAGGTAGTGGTGTCCGTACCCGGCAGCGGGCGGTCGTCGACGAGGTGCCACCGCTCTCCCCGGCGGGCGAGGACCACCGTCACGGGCTTGCGCGTGGGTTCGTCGTCGATCCCTTCGACGGCGTAGCGCAGCAGGACGGTGAGGGCACGGGCCTCGTCGGCGCCGAGCCGGGCCACCAGGTCGCCGGTGACGTCGGTCCCGAGGTCCGGTCCGAGCTCGTAGGCGAAGTCCGCCAGCGGCAACGCGGCCAGGGCTTCGGCGCGGCGCACCTCCGCCTCGAGCAGACCCGGGCGGGCGCGGGGATCCACGACGGTGGCGAGCACCGCCCGGTCGGCGGTGCGCACGGCCCGGGACCATGCATCGAGCAGTCCCTGCACGGCGCGGTGCGACGCCGGTTCGGCCGGGCCGTCGTCGGGCGTGAACGCGAGCGAGAGACCGACGGCCACGACCGCGACGACCAGTCCGGCGACACCGAGCCGTTCCCACCGGCGACTGCCAGGGGGACGGGGCGACGAGTAGGGCGCGGGCACGGCGGCCAGTGTAGGTCGCGCCCACGACCGCGCCGCGGGGGTGGGCGCGACGGACGTCAGTACCGGCGGGCGTTGTGGAACGGCATCCTGTCCATCGGGGCAACCTTGACCGGCACGCCGTAGGTGGAGGCGTGCAGGACGTTGCCGTTGCCCGCGTACAGCCCCACATGCGAGGCGTCGTCGTAGAACGTCACGACGTCGCCGGGTTGGAGCTGATCCCGCGGGACGGGGGTGCCCCCCTGCGCCTGGGCCTGGCTCGACCGCGGCAGGTTCTTGCCGATCTGCTTGTAGGCCCACACCACCAGGCCGGAGCAGTCGAACTCGGACGGGCCGGTGGCACCCCAGCTGTACGGGCTGCCGATCCGGGTCATGCCGGCCTGCAGGGCGCCGCTGCCGCTGCCGGGGGCCAGACTCGACAGGATCTTCTCGGCATCGAATCCCGGGGGGAAGGGGGCGCCGGCCAGGGTGGCCTTCTCCTCGGCGCTCAGGTCGGCAAAGGCCGCGAGCACCTCGTCGATCCGGGCCTCGAGTTCGCTCTGCTGCCGTTGCAGCTCGTCCCGCACGACCTGGGCCTGCTCGGCGGCGGCGCGGGCCTCGTCGGCCGAACGCTCGGATGCGAGCGCAGCCTCCGCGGCCGCGGCCGACGCGGTGCGGAATCCCGCGACCTGGTCGGCGGTCTGGTGGGCGATGACGTCGAGCGCCGACATCTGGTCGAGCAGCTGCTGGGGCGAATCGCTGACCATCAGGGCGAACAGCCGGTTGGTGCGGGCGCCGCGATAGTTGGCGACGGCGAGCTTGTCCACGGTGGGCCGGAAGACGGCCAGTTCCGCTTCCGCGGCGGCCAGCGCCTCGCGATCGCGCGCCAGAGCTGCCTCGGCGGCCCGCTGGGCCTCGACCTTCGCGTCGAGGTCGATTCCGGCGTTGTGCAGCGCCTCGGTGGTCTGCTCGGACTTGCGCGACAACTCGGCCAGCCGTTCCAGTGCGGCGGTGGGGCTCTCCCCCACCGGATCGGCACCGGCCGGGACGGCCACCGAGAACACCGCGAGGAGCACCCCGATCATCAGCGCCCGAAGCGACCGTTTCGTCCTGTCCACCACCACGGGACCAGGTCCTTTCGTTCGACGTTGCGCACCCGTTACCCGAAAAATCTCGATCAGGTTACGGAAGGGCTCCGGTTCGTGTCTACCCGCCGGTAGCTCACCCTGCGCCGGTAGTGCCCGTCCGGAGCGTCAGCGGGGGCGGACCGGCGTCGACCGGTCCGCCCCCGCTGCAGTGCGTGACAGTCGTGGAGTCGTCGCTCAGTAGCGGCGGGCCCCGTCGACCGGCATCGAGTTCATCGGCGCGATCTTCACGGGCTGACCCGAGGTCGACGCGTGGATGACGTTGCCGTTGCCGATGTAGATGCCGGAGTGGCTACCGCCGTAGAACGACACGACGTCGCCGGGCTGCAGCGCGGAGACGTCCACGGCCCTGCCGGCGGCGGCCTGGTCGTAGCTCGTGCGCGGCAGGTTCAGACCGGCCTGCTTGTAGGCCCACTGCACCAGGCCGGAGCAGTCGAAGGCATTCGGACCGGCGGCGCCGTAGACGTAGGGGGCGCCGAGCTTGCTGTGGGCTGCGTCCACGGCGCGCTGGGCGACCGAGGTGACCGGCGCACTGAAGGGCGCGGCCGGAGCCGGTGCGGCACCCTGCGGGGCCGGCGGGACGAGGTTGGCGACCTCCGGCGGGAGGGTCACGCCGGCCGGCAGGTCGAACGAGCCGACGCCGGGGATGGTGACCGGCTCGGCGAGTGCGGGTCCGGCAGAGACGGTGACCGCACCGAGAGCGAGGGCACCGGCAACGACAGCGCGCCGGACGGTGCGCTTGGAAATCTGAGACGCCACGAGGGGTTTGCTCCATTTCTTCCGTTCGTCCGCCGACCGAGTTAGCTGACGGGTTCGGGCTGGGAAGATCAGCCCTACCCCCCGTTCCGCGGGTGCGGTCGGAGGGATTCACCCCAGAGGACAACGTGGGTCCCCGGCTCGGGCACCCGTTGCGGATGCGCCGATTAGGCGGTGACCGAGCGGCGTCTCCCCTCTGGTGGTTCGACATCCTCACCGCTTGGTCTCGAAAAGATTACGAAATCGCATCGGAGGATGTCGACCGCCCGCGCCGTACGCGCCGCGGATTGACGGATATGCCCGATTCGGGCCGGACGGCTCCGGCCGTTCGATCACGGAAACGTAACGGTCGGTTCGAAGGACGACGGCACGGCGGCCACCTCCGGCACGTCCCGCGCCGACCACCGGCCCGCTGCCACGTCGTCGCAGGTCTCGCGGGCGATCGCGGCGGCGAGGACGCCCGCGACACCGCCCACCGCGGCGACACGTCCCACCGCACCACCCGCGTTGTTACCCCGTCGGCACGCCGCCCACACCCGCCCGGGCGATCGACGATGTGATCCTCGTCTCGTCGAGCCGACTCCGGGCGTCCGACCCCCCTCTTCCCCCACCCGGCGGTGTCGGATCCCTCTGCCGGCGTGCCGGATCCCCCTCCCCGCGGTGTCGGACCCGACTCCTACCCTGACGACGTGACCGTGCCCCGCCGACCCGATCCCGCCGTCGGGGTGCAGCTCGGGTTCGACGAACTGGACACGCCGTTGCGGGAGACGTTGTTCGTCGTCGTCGACCTCGAGACCACCGGCGGCAGTTCCACGGACGACGCCATCACGGAAATCGGCGCGGTCAAGATCCGTGGCGGCGAGGTTCTCGGCGAGTTCGCCACGCTCGTCGACCCGGGCCGTTCGATCCCGCCGAACATCGTCCAGCTCACCGGCATCACGACCGCCATGGTGCGTTCCGCGCCCCGGATCGAGCAGGTTCTGCCCTCGTTCCTCGAGTTCGCCGCCGGGGCCGTGCTCGTCGCGCACAACGCGGGCTTCGACGTCGGGTTCCTGCGGGCCGCAGCGTCCCGCGCCGAGGTCGCGTGGCCCCGGTTCACGGTGCTGTGCACGGTCAAGCTCGCCCGCCGCGTGCTCGGCCGGGACGAGGCCCCGTCCGTGCGACTGTCGGCGCTGGCCGAATTGTTCCGTGTGTCCACCACGCCCACGCACCGTGCTCTCGACGATGCCCGCGCCACCGTCGACGTCCTGCACGCGCTCATCGAGCGCGTCGGGAACCAGGGCGTCCACAGCCTCACCGAACTGCGGGACTATCTGCCGGCGGTCACCGCGGAGCAACGCGCCAAGCGGTCCCTCGCGGCACACCTGCCGCGACGGCCCGGTGTGTACCTGTTCCGCGGGCCCTCCGACGAGGTGCTGTACATCGGTACGGCCGTCGACCTGCGCCGCCGCGTGCGCAACTACTTCACCGGTTCCGAGACCCGGCCCCGGCTGAGGGAGATGGTGGCGCTCGCCACCCGGATCGACCACGTGGAATGCGCCCATGCCCTCGAGGCGGGGGTGCGGGAGTTGAGGCTGCTCGCCGCGCACGCCCCGCCCTACAACCGCCGCTCCAAGTTCCCCGCCCGGGGCTGGTGGATCACCCTCACCGACGAGGCGTTCCCCCGGCTGTCCGTCGTGCGGACACCCGCCGCGGCTCCCCCGCATCCGGTCGGCGGCCCCACCGTCGACGCCGTCGGCCCGTTCTCGTCGCGGGCCGACGCCGCCGCCGTCGCCACCACCGTCGCCGAGTTCTGCCGCCTTCGGACCTGCACCCGCCGGATCCCCCGCACGAAGCGCCACGGCGAGCACTGCCCGCCGGACGCCGTCGGAGCCTGCGCTGCCGCAGTAGCCGGACTGCAGACACCCGCCGAGTACGCGCAGCAGGTGGATCTCGCCCGCGCCCTGCTTCGCGGCGACGACGACGAGCCGCTGCATCGGATGCGCCGGCGTGTCGAACACCTCGGCGCTGCCGAACTGTTCGAGAGCGCGGCCCGGTTGCGGGACCGGACGGCCGACGCCGTGCTCGCACTGCGCCGGACGCAGCGCCTGGCCGCGCTCGCGGCGGTGGACGAGCTGGTCGCCGCCCGCCGGCGCGTCGAGGGCGGCTGGGAGTTCGCGGTGATCCGGGCGGGCCGGCTCGCGGGGGCGGGAGTCGCTCCGCGCGGCGTCCCGCCGATGCCCGTGGTCGACGCGATCGTCGCGGCAGCCGAGACGGTGCGGCCGACGACGGCGCCGTTGCGCGGCGCGCTCGTCGAGGAACTCGGCCTGCTGGTCCGCTGGCTCCACGACGACGGGGTCCGCATCGTCCGAACCTCCCAGGGCTGGTCCGAGCCGCTTCGCGGCGCCGGCGCCTGGGCGCAGTGGGGTGAACTCGCCCGGACGGCACGTGCCGGGGCCGAGCCGGTCCCGGTCGCGCACCCCCTACGCTGAGTGCTCGCCCGCACGTCCGTTCCCGGCAGCCGAGGAGAGCTCATGATCCACGCCATCGTCCTGATCCACGCCGACGCCCACCGGATTCCGGAGACCGCTCAGGCGGTCGCGGATCTGGCCGGTGTCGACAAGGTGTACTCCTGCGCCGGCGACATCGACCTGATCGCGCTGCTGCGGGTGCGGGACCACGAAGAGATCGCCGAGGTCGTCACCCGCGGGATCAACAAACTCGAGGGCGTGGCCAAGACGGCGACGCACATCGCCTTCCAGTCGTACTCGAGCGCCGATGTCGAGGCCGGGTTCTCGATCGGCGAATAGGACGGATGCCCGGCCCGCCCCGCGGTCACCTCGACCCGGCGGCGAGCCGGGTGGTCACCTCGACCCGGCGGCGAGCCGGGTGGTCACCTCGACCCGGCGGCGAGCCGGGTGGTCACCTCGGCCCAGCGAGCGAGGACAGCCGCCGCAGCGCCCGAGTCCAGCGCCTCGGCTGCGGTCTGCATCCCCGCCGCCAGGGCACTGGCGAGCGACCCCTCGAACCCCCGGAAGGCGGCGATCGCCCCGGCGGCGTTGAGCAGGACCGCATCGCGCACCGGGCCGTGCTCCCCGGCGAGGACCGCCCGCGCAATCACGGCGTTGTCGGTGGCGTCGCCGCCGCGCAGCGCCTCGAGCGGCACCCGGGCGACGCCCAGGTCGGTGGGATCGAGGCTCACGGTGCTCACGTGGCCGTCCCGGACGACGTACACCGTCGACGTCGTGGACGTGGTCAGTTCGTCGAGACCGTCGTCGCCGCGCACGACGAGGGCCGAGTTGCCCCGCTCGGCGAGGACCCCGGCGACCGTGCCGATCAACTCCGGGAAGGCGCATCCGATCAGGCCGGCGCGGGGCCGGGCCGGGTTGGTCAACGGCCCGAGCACGTTGAACACCGTGGGAATGCCGATCTGCTTGCGCGGTGCGGCTGCGAACCGGAGCGCCGGGTGGTAGACGGGTGCGAAACAGAAGCCGATACCGGCCTCGGCGACCGACTCCGCGACGGCCTCGGGACCGAGGTCGATGTGCACGCCCAGCGCTTCGAGCACGTCCGCGCCGCCGCTCTTCGACGACGCCGCCCGGTTGCCGTGCTTGACGACCCGGATCCCGCACGCCGCCACCACCAGCGACGCCATGGTGGAGATGTTGACCGTGTTCGCCCGGTCCCCTCCGGTGCCCACGATGTCGACGACGTCGTCGTCCACCGGCACCAGGCGCGCATGAGCGAGCATCGAGTCGGCGAGGCCGAGCAGTTCCTCGGGGGTCTCGCCCTTCATCTTCAGCGCGACGCCGAACGCGGCGATCTGCGCGGCCGTGGCGTTGTCGGACATGATCTCGTCCATCGCCCACTGGGCCTCCGCCCGGGCGAGGTCGCGTCCGGCGGTGAGCGCACCGAGGACCGCCGGCCAGCTCCGGGCCACCGCATCCGCCTGTCGTCCAGCGTTCATCGCACCTGCCCTCGCCGCATCTCGCTCCTTTGTCCGACGCCGTCGTCGGCGGCGCACGGAGGAGCTTAGTCAGCGCCCGTCGCCGGCTGCAGGGCGTCCCACCCCAGCGCGGTGCCGCCCAGGCGCTGGGCGAGGGAGGCCATCCGCGACCGTTCCTGCGAACAGTGCAGCGCATCGAGCACCTGCACCCGCTGCAGCAGGACGGCCTCGAGGCCGGTCCCGGCGGGACGCGCGGGCTGTGCGGGGGCGTACCCGTCCCGTCCACAGAGGGCGATCGCCTGATCCACCGAATCGGCCGGCAGTTCGAGGTGATGGCGCAGCACGGCTTCCGCTTCCGGGGACCAGGCCGGTTCCGACGCCGAGCCCCGCTCGAGGGCGGTCGAACAGGCCTCGACGTCGTCGAAGGACGAGACCACCACCACCAGGTCCGGCCGCGACGGATCGAGCGGCTCCGGACGCCTGCGTGAGAACACCCGGCGGACCCGGCTCCACACCCCTGCACCACTGCTCATCGCACCACGATCCCATGCTCGGCGACGGGGCGCGACGACCCCCCGGATCGGGGACTCACAGGCCGGTCACCAGCAAAGACGCGCCGATTTCAGCCCCGAGTGCCCAAGAGTTACTACGACCAGTCATACTTGCGAACGTGACGAGCGCAGTAGGGACTTCAGGAACTGCAATCACCCAGCGCGTGCACTCGCTGAACCGGCCCAATCTGGTCAGCGTCGGCACCATCGTGTGGTTGTCCAGTGAGCTCATGTTTTTCGCAGGGCTCTTCGCCATGTACTTCGTGGCCCGGGCACAGGCCGACGGCAACTGGCCGCCGGAGCCTGTCCATCTCAATCTGGCGCTGGCGGTGCCGGTCACCCTCGTGCTGATCGCCTCCTCCTTCACCTGCCAGATGGGCGTGTTCGCCGCCGAACGCGGCGACGTGTTCGGCCTCCGGCGGTGGTACCTCATCACCCTCGCCATGGGCACGTTCTTCGTGCTCGGCCAGGGCTTCGAGTACACCCAGCTGGTCGCGGAAGGCGTGACGATCTCGAGCATGGTCTGGGGGTCGGTCTTCTACATCACGACCGGATTCCACGGCCTCCACGTCATCGGCGGCCTCGTCGCCTTCGTGTTCCTCCTCGTACGCACGAGGGTCAGCAAGTTCACGCCGGCGCAGGCCACCGCAGCGATCGTCGTCTCCTATTACTGGCACTTCGTCGACATCGTGTGGATTGCGCTGTTTGCCACGATTTATTTCATCCGTTAGCCAGCTGAACGCCCAGGCAGCCCCCTGACGTCCAGTCCGTCCCGACATACCAAAGGGATACAGATGAGTTCATCCCCACCTCTCGCTTCCGAGGGTGACATGCCCGGTCAGTCCGCGGCCGCGTCCGCCAAGTCCCGCCGTCAGCGCAAGCTGCGCCGCCGCGTCACCGGTGCGCTGGTGCTCGCCCTCGGCCTGCTCAGCGCGGGCTTCCTCGCCTCCGCGCTGACCCCCGCGCCGCAGGTGGCGACGGCGAACGAGGATCAGTCGGCACTGATCCGCGAAGGCAAGCAGCTCTACGAGACCTCCTGCGTCACGTGCCACGGCGCCAACCTGCAGGGTGTGCAGGACCGCGGCCCGAGCCTGATCGGTGTCGGCGAGGCAGCCGTGTACTTCCAGGTCTCCACCGGCCGCATGCCGATGATGCGCAACGAGGCCCAGGCCCTGCGCAAGACGCCGAAGTTCGACGCGGCCCAGACGGACGCCCTCGGCGCCTACATCCAGGCCAACGGTGGCGGCCCCACGCTCATCCGCGACGAGAACGGTGAGATCGCGCAGTCCTCGCTGCGCGGCGACGACGTCGCGCGCGGCAGCGAACTGTTCCGCCAGAACTGCGCCTCGTGCCACAACTTCACCGGCCGGGGTGGCGCACTGTCGTCCGGCAAGTTCGCGCCCGTCCTCGACCCGGCGAACGAGCAGCAGATCTACACCGCGATGCTGACCGGTCCGCAGAACATGCCCAAGTTCTCCGATCGTCAGCTCACGCTGGAGGAGAAGCAGGACATCATCGCCTACGTCAAGGCGTCCAGCGAGACGCAGAGCCCCGGCGGATACGGCCTGGGCGGCTTCGGCCCCGCCTCCGAGGGCCCGACGATGTGGGTGGTCGGGATCGTCGCCGTCGTGGGTGCGGCACTGTGGATCGGAGCAAGGTCATGAGTGGCGGCGAAACGCCGAACAAGCACACGATCGAGAATCTCGATCAGATGAGCCGCGACGATCTCGTCGCGCTCGGCACCAACCTCGACGGTGTGGACGTGGCGTTCCGCAAGGATCGCTGGCCCGTCGGCGGCACCCGCGCCGAGAAGCGCGCGGAACGCAACGTCGCCTTCTGGTTCGGGCTGGCGGGCGTGTCGGCCCTCGCGTTCATCGCGGTGTTCATCTTCTGGCCGTGGGAGTACCAGGGCCCCGGGGAGGACAACTACGCGCTGTACAACCTGTACACGCCGCTGCTGGGCCTGACCCTGGGTCTGGCCATCCTCGGCGTCGGCGTCGGTGCGGTGCAGTTCACCAAGAAGTTCATTCCGGAGGAGGTGTCGATCCAGGATCGGCACGACGGTGTCTCCTCGGAGGTCGACCGGCGCACGATCGTCGCCGAGCTCTCCGACTCGCTGGACACCTCCACGCTGCCGCGCCGCAAGCTGATCAAGCGCACGGCGCTGTTCGGTGGCGGTGCCCTCGGCCTCGGCCTGATCATGCCGCTCGGCGGCCTGATCAAGAACCCCTGGGCCGAAGGCGACGACTCCCCGCTGTGGGTCTCGGGCTGGACCCCCCGGTACCCGGGCGAGACGATCTACCTGCGCCGCGACACCGGGCGCGTGAACGACATCGTCCTGGTCCGCCCGGAGGACCTCGACGCCGGCGGCATGGAGACCGTGTTCCCGTTCCGCGAGTCCGACCGCGGTGACGAGCACGCCCTCCTCGAGGGCCTGCGCGGCATCCGCAACGCCGTCATGCTGATCCGCCTGCGCACCGAGGACACCGCGAAGGTGATCAAGCGCAAGGGCCAGGAGAGCTTCAACTACGGCGACTACTTCGCCTACTCGAAGATCTGCACCCACCTGGGCTGCCCGACCTCGCTGTACGAACAGCAGACCAACCGCATCCTGTGCCCCTGCCACCAGTCGCAGTTCAATGCTCTGGAGTACGGCAAGCCCCTGTTCGGTCCTGCTGCTCGCGCACTGCCGCAGTTGCCTATTACAGTGAACGAAGAGGGCTTCCTCGTCGCCGGCGGCGACTTCATCGAGGCTCTCGGTCCGGCATTTTGGGAGCGTCGCCCGTGAGTACTGCAACACCGTCCCGCGCCGCCCACGCGGCGGAGAACATCGACTCGCGCTATCACCCGGCGGCCGGGTTGCGGCGTCAGATCAACAAGGTGTTCCCCACCCACTGGTCCTTCCTCCTGGGTGAGATCGCGCTGTACAGCTTCGTGATCCTGCTGATCTCGGGCGTGTACCTGACGCTGTTCTTCGATCCGTCCCTCGCGCACGTCGTCTACGACGGCGCCTACACCCCGCTGCGCGGCGTCACGATGTCGCGCGCGTACGAGACGACCCTGGACATCTCGTTCGAGGTGCGCGGCGGTCTGTTCGTCCGGCAGATCCACCACTGGGCTGCGCTGATGTTCGCCGCGTCGATCATCGTGCACCTGCTGCGCGTGTTCTTCACCGGTGCGTTCCGCCGTCCGCGCGAAGCGAACTGGGTGATCGGCTCGCTGCTGCTGATCCTCGCGATGTTCGAGGGCTTCTTCGGCTACTCGCTGCCCGACGACCTGCTCTCCGGCACCGGTCTTCGCGCCGCCCTGTCCGGCATCACCATCAGCATCCCGGTGATCGGCACGTGGATGCACTGGCTGATCTTCGGCGGCGACTTCCCGGGCATGCTCATCATCCCGCGCCTGTACGTCGCGCACGTCCTGCTGCTTCCGGGCATCATTCTCGCCCTGATCGCAGCCCACCTCGCGCTCGTCTGGTACCAGAAGCACACGCAGTTCCCCGGCCCCGGCCGTACCGAGCAGAACGTCGTGGGCGTCCGGATCCTGCCGGTGTTCGCCGTCAAGTCCGGCGCGTTCTTCGCCATCACCTTCGCGGTGCTGGCCCTGATGAGCGGTCTGCTCCAGATCAACCCGGTCTGGAACATCGGCCCGTACAACCCGTCGCAGGTGTCCGCCGGCTCGCAGCCCGACATCTACATGATGTGGACGGACGGCCTGGCCCGGATCTGGCCGGCCTGGGAGATCTACCTGTTCGGCCGGTACACGATCCCCGCGGTGTTCTGGATCGCGGTGATCATGGGCCTGGTCTTCGCGGTGCTGATCGCCTACCCGTGGATCGAGAAGAAGTTCACCAAGGACGACGCGCACCACAACCTGCTGCAGCGTCCGCGGGACGTCCCGGTCCGGACCGCGATCGGCGCGATGGCCCTGACCTTCTACGCCATCGCGACCATCATGTGCATCAACGACATCATCGCCTACAAGTTCGACATCTCGTTGAACGCGATGACGTGGATCGGCCGCATCGGCATCCTGCTCGGCCCGCCGCTCGCCTACTACCTGACCTACCGGTTCTGCCTGGGCCTGCAGCGCAGCGACCGTCAGGTGCTCGAGCACGGCATCGAGACGGGCATCGTCCGTCGCCTGCCGCACGGCGAGTACATCGAGATCCACCAGCCGCTCGGCCCGGTGGACGAGCACGGCCATCCGATCCCGCTCGAGTACCAGGGCGCTCCGGTGCCCAAGCGCATGAACAAGCTCGGCACCGCCGGCAAGCCCGGCGCGGGCAGCTGGTGGAGCGCGGACCCGGCCGAGGAGGCGACCGCCCTCGAGGCCGCGCACCACGAGGCTGAGGTCGAGCAGCGTGCCATCCTGAGCGAGTACCAGGAACGCGTCCACGGCACGCCGACGGACGGTGACGGCCGGACGCACTGACGCCCGTCCGAAGCCGGAGGCCCCGAACCGCACGCGGTTCGGGGCCTCTGCCGTTCGCGGGCATCCCGCACCCCTCCGAGCCGCGTGCGCGCATCCGACCGCTCCCCCACCTCGGCAGACGCCCGGGGCGACCGCCCGCTACCGTCCGGGTGTGTCGGCACTCCGGTGCCCACGCGGCGTCGCGCCGACACCGGTCCGAGGAGGAGCGTGGAGGCCCTCGGCTGCGTCCCGGCGGACGCTCCGGGCCCGGTCCCGGCCGGTACGGCGGTACCACTCCACGGCCAGCACGACGGCGAGCGCCACCTCGACGAGGTCACCGCCGTAGTACATCACCAACGCACCGGCCTGCAGATCCGACGTGGCGACCTCGTGACCGGGCGGTGGGGACGCGTAGAGGCTCTTGGCCAGGATCGCGTGTGCCGTCCCGGCGAGGAACAGGACCGCTGCCCGCGATCCGAGACCGTAGCGGTGCCGGACGGGGTCCACCTGGCAGATCGCGTAGGCGAACAGCACCCCGGCCGCGAACACGTGCAGATGGACGACCGCCCCGAGCAGCGGACTATGGTGCATGACCGCGAACAGGCCGGTGCGATACAGCAGCCACAGCCCACCCAGATCGAGAACGGCCGCGACCGGCGGAGCTGTGAGCACCGCGACGGGCCCCGAGTGCGCTACCGACACCAGCGCCCGTCGCGCGGGACCCGGCTGCACCGCTCGCAAGGCGAGCGTGACGGGGCGTGCGAGCACGAGCAGCACCGGGCCCACCATCCCCACCCCCAAGTGGACACCCATGTGGCCGGTGAAAGCCGGCACCGGCAGGGGCACGGTCGCCGCAGCGACGATCGCACACCCGGCGACGAAGGACGCATCCCGTGCCCGCGACCAGACGTCGCCGCGCCGCCGAAGACGGCTCGACGCGGCAAGGTAGGTACCGGCGATTGCCGCGGCGACGACGACCACGAGCAGGTGCAGCAGCCCCGGACTGCCCGGGGCGAGCATCGAGTGGTCGTGCATGCCGTCGCCGCCTACCGGTGGTCCGCACGGACTGCCCGCACCAGCAGGACCGCGCCCACGACGAGGAGCACCAGGGCGAAACCGTTCCAGGCGAGGTCGTACGGCAGCAGCTCGACAACCGGGCCGTGGACTACGGGCAGGGTGCCGTGCTGGGAGTCGTGCGGTCGGTGATGTCGGAGGTGGGGTTACGAGGGCCGTGGGCGTCCGCGAAGTTCACGGTTCTGCGGCTGACCAACGATCAGATCCTGGAGAACGCCACCGGGGTCGGTGCCCCGCCACAGACGTGGCCACGCTCGGAACTGGTGGTCGACGTCCTGCACAAGGCGGTGTACGCCTTCGTCACCGGGGTGGTCGCGGACGCTCTGGCAGCTCGCCGGGGCCGCGGACCGGGACAGCTGCACGCCGCGACTCTGCCGGGCCGGCATGCCGGTGTCGGTCCCGTGCCCCGCGACCTCGCCTCGGGCCGGTCGCCACGGTGACCCCCGACCGTCGTCCGCAGCACGGTGCTCCCGGAGACGCAGAAGCCCGCGGGGCGGCCTCACGATGAGGCCGCCCCGCGGGCGTCGTGCTTCTGCGTGCGCTCAGTGCTTCTCGGGTCCGACGTGGTACTCGAACACCAGGCCGGCCGCCGCAGCCAGGATCAGCACCACGGCGAGGACGATCAGCCACGGCTGGAAGAAGGCCAGCGCGATGGCGGCGAAGGCGGCCGCCCCCGCCAGCAGGATCGGCCAGTAGCTCCCCGCGCTGAAGAAGCCCAGGTCGCCTGCGCCGTCGCTGATCTCGGCCTCCTCGTAGTCCTCCGGGCGGGTGTCGAGGCGACGGGCCACGAAGCGGAAGTAGGTGCCGACGATCAGGGTCAGGCCCGCCGAGAGCACGATCGCCGTGAGGCCGGCCCACTCGATGCCCGTGCGGGACAGTCCGGTGAACACTCCGTAGACGATGGCGACGAGCACGAAGAACACCGTCACGACTTCGAAGAGCTTGGCTTCGATCTTCATATCAGCTTGTCCTTGGTCGGAGGGTTACCGGTCAGTTGCCCGCGGTGACGACGCCGCTGGCCGCCCGGTCGGTGCGGTCGGTCTTGAACGGGGTGGTGGACGTCGCGACCGGGGACTCGCCGATACGCTCGAGCGCCTGCGCGTTGGTCAGGCCCTGACCGCCGTCCTCGACGGGCTTGCGGAGCTCGATGTACTCCGCGAACCGCTCCGGGCTCACCGCGCGGACCTCGAAGTTCATCATCGCGTGGTAGGTGCCGCACATCTCGGCGCAGCGGCCGACGAACGCGCCTTCCTCCTGGATCTCGGAGATCTGGAAGACGGGATCGGAGCTGTTGTTCAGCGGGTTCGGATTGACGTCCCGCTTGAACAGGAACTCCGGCACCCAGAAGGAGTGGATCACGTCGGAGGAGGCGAGCACGAACTCGATCCGGCGGTCGGTCGGCAGGACGAGGACCGGGATCTCGCTGCTGGTGCCGACGGTCTCGATCTTGTTGTAGTGCAGGTACGACAGGTCCTCGGCCTCCTGACCGTGGATCGGTGCCGGCACCTCGTGCTCGCCGCCGGCATGCTCCTCGTCGTCACCGGCGACCGCGGCCTGGGCGATCTCGTCGGTGCCCTCGTAGCGTGCCGTGCCCTCACCGAGATCGATCGTGCGGTAGCCGAACTTCCAGTTCCACTGGAACGCCGTGACGTCGACCACGACGTTCGGGTTGTCCTCCTTCTCGAGGACGTAGTTCTGCACCACCACGGTGAAGTAGAACAGCACCGCGATGATGACGAACGGCACAGCCGTGTACAGCAGCTCGAGCGGCACGTTGTACGCCGTCTGCCGCGGGAACTCCGGCGAGTCCTTCTTCTTGCGGTGGAAGATGACCACCCAGAAGGTCAGGCCCCACACCAGCACACCCATGACGAGGGCGGCGACGACCGACCACGTCCACAGCTCACGCATACGCTCGGCCTGCGGGGTAATCCCCTCCGGCCAGCCGAAACGCAGGACTTCCTCGCTGCTGCATCCCGTCAGCAGCAGGGCTGCAATACCGAGAGATGCTGCCAGCCCGAACCGCCGAAGGATCCGACCTTGCGCCACGTTCACGCCTTCCTGATCGCCGCAATTCCACTAGGGCACACCCGGAGGGCAGACCCAATTACTACGCAGCGTAGACCAAACCCGGCTGCGATCCATCCCCGGGGCGCACACAACGTGTCGCGTCGTTGCGTGCCCGCTGCTCACGACAGGGTCGACACCGGCCGCCGGCTGCCGCAACCCCCGGGCTGCGGCATACTGCCATGCAGACCGTCGGTCCCTGCCGCGGCAACATTCCCGGGGGCCGAATCCATCCCAACCGGAATGAGGTATCGGACGCCGTGTGCGGACTGCTCGGGTTACTGACCACTGACGGCACCAGCGACGACGCCGTCGCCAAGGTCGACTCCGCGATGCACTGCCTGCGCCACCGCGGACCCGACGAGCACGGCACCTGGCACGACGGTGACCTGGTCTACGGCTTCAATCGGCTGTCGATCATCGACATCGCGCACTCGCACCAGCCGCTGCGTTGGGGCCCGCCGGAGTCTCCGGAGCGCTATGCCCTGACCTTCAACGGTGAGATCTACAACTATCTGGAGCTGCGTGCCGAGCTGACCGAGAAGTACGGGACACAGTTCGCCACCGAGGGCGACAGCGAGACGATCGTCGCCGCGTTCCACCACTGGGGTGCCGACGCGGTGCGACGACTTCGCGGCATGTTCGCGTTCGCAGTCTGGGACACCGAGACGCGCGAGCTGTTCCTCGCCCGCGATCCGTTCGGGATCAAGCCGCTGTTCCTGGCCACGGGCACGGGTGGCACCGCGTTCGGCAGCGAGAAGAAGAGCCTGCTCGAGCTGGCCGAGGTGATCGGGATCGGCACCGGACTCGATCCCCGCGCCGTCGAGCACTACACGGTGTTGCAGTACGTGCCCGAACCGGAAACCCTGCACGCGGAGATCCGGCGGCTCGAGTCCGGGTGCTTCGCCCGGGTGCGTCCGGGGGGCCGCCCCGAGATCACCCGGTACTTCGAGCCGACGTTCCCCGTCCGTCCCTTCGCCGCGGGTCGCGAGGACGACCGGTACCGGGAGATCGCGGAGGCGCTCGAGGACTCCGTCGCCAAGCACATGCGCGCCGACGTGACGGTGGGATCGTTCCTGTCCGGCGGTATCGACTCCACGGCCGTCGCGGCTCTCGCGATGCGGCACAACCCGAATCTGATCACCTTCACCACCGGGTTCGAGCGCGAAGGCTACTCGGAGGTCGACGTGGCCGCCGAGTCCGCCGCCGCGATCGGCGCGCGCCACGTCGTCAAGGTCGTCTCCCCCGCCGAGTTCGCCGCCGCGATCCCCGAGATCGTGTGGTACCTGGACGACCCCGTCGCCGATCCCGCGCTGGTGCCCCTGTGGTTTGTCGCCAAGGAAGCGCGCAAGCACGTGAAGGTGGTGCTGTCCGGGGAAGGCGCCGACGAGTTGTTCGGCGGCTACACCATCTACCGCGAGCCGCTGTCGCTGAAGCCGTTCGAGTACCTGCCGAAGCCGATGCGGCGTGCGGCCGGCAAGTTGTCGGAGCGCATCCCCGAGGGCACCCGCGGGAAGAGCCTGCTCCATCGCGGGTCGATGACGCTCGAGGAGCGGTACTACGGCAACGCCCGCAGCTTCAACGACGCGCAGCTGCGGGCCGTGCTGCGCGACTTCCGTCCGGAGTGGACGCACCAGGACGTCACCGCGCCGATCTACGCCCGCTCGGCCGGGTGGGATCCTGTCGCGCGGATGCAGCATCTCGACCTGTTCACCTGGCTGCGCGGCGACATCCTCGTCAAGGCCGACAAGATGACGATGGCGAATTCGCTGGAGCTGCGCGTGCCGTTCCTCGACCCGGAGGTCTTCCGCGTCGCCTCACAGGTGCCGCTGGATCAGAAGATCACGAAGAACACCACCAAGTACGCGCTGCGACGAGCCCTCGAGGGCATCGTCCCGCCGCACGTGCTGCACCGCGCGAAGCTCGGCTTCCCCGTGCCGCTGCGGCACTGGCTGCGCGGACCCGAACTGTTCGACTGGGCACGCGACGTGATCGCCGAGTCGGGCACCGAGCACCTGCTGGACAAGGCGGCCGTGGCCCGGATGCTCGACGAGCACCGCGAGGGCCGGACCGATCACAGCCGACGGCTGTGGACGGTGCTGGTGTTCATGATCTGGCACGGCATCTTCGTCGAGCAGCGCATCGTGCCGGAGATCCAGGAGCCGGCGTACCCCGTCGAGGTGTAGGGCCGCTCCGCGGCCGGTGTGCCTTTTGGGCGGTGGGGACCGCCCAAAAGGCACACCGGCCGGTCACGGCAGGATTGCGGCGATCTCGTCCGCGGCCGCCTGCCCGTACGCGACCGTCAGCCGCTTGACCGCGTCGGGGCGGTCGAAAGTCCATTCCTGGGTGCCGGTCGTCTCGAGCACCAGAACCGCGACGAGCGAGCCGAGCTGGGCGGCGCGTTCGAGGGTGAGGCCCGCCCGGTGTCCCAGCAGGAACCCCGCCCGGAACGCGTCGCCGACGCCGGTGGGGTCCACCTTGGCCCGCTCGGGCACGACGCCCACGTGCGTCCGGCGGCCGTCCCGTTCGACGATCTCGACACCGTTACCGCCGAGCGTGGTGACCCGCAACCCGACCATGGCGCGGATCTGCTCCTCCGTCAGGCCGGTCTTCTGCTGCAGGAGTCCCCACTCGTATTCGTTGGTGAACAGGTAGGCGGCGCCGTCGATCAGCCGCGCAGCCTCCTCACCGCTGAGGCGGGCGAGTTGCTGAGACGGGTCGGCCGCGAACGGCACGCCGAGCTGCCGGCATTCGTCGGTGTGCCGGGCCATCGCCTCCGGGTCGTTGGCGCCGATCAGGACCAGGTCGACACCGTGCGCCCCGGTCACCCCGGCGAGGGAGATGTCCCGCGCCTCGGACATCGCGCCCGGATAGAACGACGCGATCTGGGCCATCGCCTCGTCGGTCGTGCACACGAAACGCGCGGTGTGCGCGGTCTGCGACACGTGCACGGGGCTGCAGTCGACGCCGTTGCCCTCGAGCCACGCGCGGTACTCGGCGAAGTCGGCGCCCACCGCTCCGACGAGCACCGGTGCCCCGCCGAGCACGCCCATCGCGTAGGCGATGTTGCCGCCCACACCGCCACGGCGGACCACCAGGTCGTCGACCAGGAAGCTGAGCGAGATGTGGCTGAGCTGGTCGGCGACGAGCTGCTCGGCGAAGCGTCCGGGGAAACGCATGAGGTGGTCGGTGGCGATGGAACCGGTCACGGCGATGGTCACGTGGCTGGGCCTTTCAGCGGAGGACTGGGATCGATCTCACGCTACCCGCACCCACCGGACAGCAGTGCGACCCCGACGCGAGATCGCGCCGGGGCCGCACTACGGGACCTGCGTCAGTTGAACGAATCGCCGCAGGCGCAGGAGCCGGTGGCGTTCGGGTTGTCGATCGTGAAGCCCTGCTTCTCGATCGTGTCGACGAAGTCGATCGACGCGCCTTCGACGTAGGGCGCGCTCATCCGGTCGACGGCGAGGACGACGCCACCGAAGTCACGGGTGAGATCACCGTCGAGCGTCCGGTCGTCGAAGAACAGCTGGTAGCGAAGGCCGGCACACCCACCCGGCTGCACGGCGATGCGCAGCGAGAGGTCGTCGCGGCCCTCCTGGTCGAGCAGTGCCTTCGCCTTGGCGGAGGCGGCCTCGGTCATGGTGACGCCGTGAGTGGCGGTCTCGTCCTGCACAGTCATGGGCGCTCCCTCGTCTTTCGTGTGAAACCCGGTTCCCTCAACGGTACCGCGCGCGGATCTATTCCTCATGCGCGGTACCGGACCGCGCGGGGGCCTGACCGGGGGCGATTTCCCGGCCGGGCCGGTTTTCCCATAGCCTGGAGGGGTGAAGTTGCTACGCCGCGGCGGTTCCGACGAATCCGACAACGAGGACCTCGGTGTGTCCGAGTCCGTCGCCGCCCCGCAGTCCGAGGGGGGCAAGGGGACGACCGGCAAGGGCCGTCCCACTCCGAAGCGCCGGGAGGCCGAAGCGCGTCGGCGCGGTCCCGTCGCTCCGGCTCCGTTGACCGCCAAGGAGGCGCGGGCACGCCGCAAGGCAGCCAAGCAGTCCCTCTCCAAGGACGAACGCAAGGCTCGAGCCGCCGAGCGCCGCGCCGCCGCGGGCGAGCGCCGCACCCGGATGCTCGCCGGCGAGGAGAAGTACCTGCTGCCCCGCGACAAGGGTCCCGTGCGGGCCTACGTCCGCGATCTGGTGGACAGCCGCCGCAACCTCGTGGGTCTGTTCATGCCGATGGCGCTCATCCTCATCATGACGATGTTCCTCGGTCCGGTGGTCCAGCAGTACGTGACGCTCGCGATGTTCGCGATGATCGTGCTCATGGTGATCGAGGGGATCTACCTCGGCCGTCTCGTGAACAAGAAGGTCCGGGCCCGTTTCCCCGACACCACCGAGGGCGGTTTCGGTCTCGGGTGGTACGCGTTCGTGCGGGCCTCCCAGATCCGCAAGCTCCGGGCGCCGCTGCCCCGGGTCTCCCCCGGCGACGCCGTCTGACCGCAGCCCACCGGCACGCCGGTGAGTGCTGCGGCGACCGGCACACCGGTCAGTGCTGCGGCGACCGGCACACTGGTCAGTGCTGCGGCGACCGGCACGCCGATCAGTGCTGCGGCGACCGGCGCGCGTCGATCGTGGTGCGCACCCAGCCGGCCGACGGGTCGCCACCGTGGGGCGACGGATCGTGCGGCCGGAAATGGTCACAGCGCCACCATGCCCGGGTCACCCAGCGCGGCGCGGGACGGGAACGGGCCCGCGCGAGCTCGAGCCCGGCGAAGAGCGTGGCCAGCACGAGGACGATCACGACGACCTGGCTCATGACGGACAGTCTGTCGCCGGCGACCCGGCCGAGACAGTGGCAGCAAGGCCATCTACCGTCGATTTTCTGCCGCAGAGCGGGTTGATAGCGTCCAGCGGTGGCTTCGGCCTCCGCGACTTCGTGAAAGGTGCCCCGTGAGCAGCGAATCCGTTTCCTCCGCCGACGTCGTCTTCCCGCCCGTCGTCGCGCCCGATCCGGAGGTCCGCCGGCGCGCCGAAGGCCGACAGCGCGACCTCACCAAGCCTGCCGGTTCCCTCGGCCGGCTGGAGGAACTGGGCTGCTGGGTCGCGTCCTGCCAGGGGCAGGTCCCGCCCCGGCCGTTCGCCCGCCCCCGCGTGGTGGTGTTCGCCGGTGATCACGGGGTAGCCCGCGGCGGCGTCTCCGCGTACCCCCCCGAGGTCACCGCTCAGATGGTCGCCAACTTCCTCGCCGGTGGCGCCGCGGTCAACGTGCTCGCCGGGGTCGCCGGCGCCGGGGTCCGGGTCGTGGACATGGCCGTCGACGGCGACACGGATCCGGCCGTCTCCGCGCACAAGGTGCGCCGGTCGAGCGGCGCCGTCGACCGGGAGGACGCGCTCACCGAGCAGGAGACCCTGCAGGCGATCGCCGCCGGACGAACCGTCGCCGACGAGGAGGTCGACGCGGGAGCCGACCTCCTCGTCGCGGGCGACATGGGTATCGGGAACACCACCCCTGCCACGGCGCTGATCGCCACCCTCACCGGCACCGAACCCGTCGCGGCGGTGGGCCGTGGCACCGGGATCGACGACGCCGCCTGGATGCGCAAGGTCGCCGCGATCCGCGACGCAATGCGCCGCGCCCGGCCTCACGCCCGCAACCCGGTGGCCCTGCTGCGCACCGCCGGCGGTGCCGACCTCGCCGCGATGGCCGGTTACCTCGCGCAGGCGTCGGTGCGCCGGACCCCGGTCGTGCTCGACGGGGTCGTCGTCACCGCTGCCGCGCTCGTCGCCGAGGAGCTGGCTCCCGGGGCCCGGGACTGGTGGGTCGCCGGGCACCGCTCCACCGAACCGGCCCATACGCTGGCCCTGCGGCACCTGAACCTCGACCCCCTCGTCGACTTGGGAATGCGTCTCGGCGAGGGTTCGGGAGCGGTTGCCGCGCTGCCGATCCTGCACGGTGCGGTCGCGGTGCTCACGAACATGGCCACGTTCGCCGAGGCCGGCGTGAGCACCCGCGACGAGGACGGCGCGCCGGTCGCCGAGCCGCGCGGCGACTGATGCGCGGCGTCGCTCTCGCTCTGTCCTGGCTCACGGTGCTGCCGATCCGGGGGCCGGGGCACATCGATCGCAGCGCGGCGGGCGCGGCCATCGCTGCGGCACCGGTGGCCGGCCTCGTGCTGGGCCTGGGCACCGCGGGCGCGCTCTGGGCGGCCGTCGCCGCCGGCTGCACTCCCCTGCTCGCCGGCCTGATCGGGGTGGGATTTCTGGGCCTCGCGACGCGGGGCATGCACCTCGACGGCCTGTGCGACACCGCCGACGGGCTCGGCTGCTACGGGCCGCCGGAGCGGGCACGTGAGGTGATGAAGTCGGGCGGCGCCGGGCCGTTCGGGGTGGCCACCCTGGTACTCGTGCTGGGAGCGCAGGCGGCCTCGTTCGGGGCGCTCGCCGACGCTCGATCCTGGTTCGCCGTGGTCCTCGCGGTCACCGCCGGCCGGGTCGCGGTCGTGCTCGCATGCCGCCGCGGTGTGGCCGCAGCACCGGGCAGCGGGTTCGGTGCCCTGGTCGCCGGGACGCAGCCGCTGGGGGTGGGCGTCCTGTGGGCCGTCGTCGCTGCTGTCGCGGCCGCCTGGTGCGTGCCCGGCGCCTGGTGGACCGGTCCGGCGACGGTCGCCGTGGGGCTCGTGGCCGCACTGCTGCTGGTGCGGCACTGCGTGCGCAGGTTCGGCGGCCTCAACGGCGACGCGCTCGGAGCCGGCCTCGAGACGACGGTGACGGTGGTGGCGGCGGCGCTGAGCGCGGCCGTCGGGTAGCGACGGCCGCCGGCCTCAGCGCAGCGTCGTCAGCCAGCCGTGGGTGTCGGCGAAGGTGCCGCGCTGGATCCCGGTGAGGGTGTCACGCAACGCCATGGTGACCTTGCCGGGCTCGCCGTCGCCGACGGTGAACTCGCCGTCACGGCTCTTGACGGTGCCGACCGGGGTGATCACCGCCGCGGTCCCGCACGCGAAGACCTCGGTGATCCGCCCGTCGGCAACCTCGGACTCCCACTCCTGAACCGAGATCTTGCGCTCCTCCACCTCGAGGCCGGCCTCCCTGGCCAGCGTGAGCAGCGAGTCCCGGGTGATGCCGGGCAGCAACGAGCCGGACAGCTCCGGCGTCACCAGCTTCGCGTCGGCGCCCGAACCGAAGATGAAGCACAGGTTCATGCCGCCCATCTCCTCGATGTAGCGGCGCTCGACGGCGTCGAGCCACACCACCTGGTCGCACCCCTGCTCGACGGCCTGCGCCTGCGCCAGCAGCGACGCCGCGTAGTTGCCGGAGAACTTGGCGTCGCCGGTGCCGCCCGGGGCGGCCCGCACGTACTCCTGCGAGATCCACACGCTCACCGGCTTGACGCCGCGGGGGAAGTACGCGCCGGCCGGGGAGGCGATCAGCACGTACCGGTACTGGTTCGCGGGCCGCACGCCGAGACCCGCCTCGGTGGAGAACATGAACGGCCGCAGATACAGCGACTCCTCACCCCCGGCGGCCGGCACCCATTCGTGGTCGGCGTCGACCAGCTCCGCGATGGACCGGACGAACAATTCGTCCGGCAGCTCGGCCATCGCCAGGCGCCGCGAGGACCGGCGCATCCGCTCGGCGTTGGAGTAGACGCGGAAGGCCGCGATGCTGCCGTCGGGCTGACGGTAGACCTTCAGACCTTCGAAGATCGCCTGACCGTAGTGCAGCACCATCGCGGCCGGATCGAGCTGCATCGGTCCGTACGGCTGGACGGTGGCGTCGTGCCAGCCGCGGCCCTCGGTGTAGTCGATCGTGACCATGTGATCGGTGAAGTACCGGCCGAAACCGGGATCCGCCAATACTTCTCCGCGCCGTTCCGCGGAAGCGGGCGAGGGGTGCGGAACATGGGCGAATTCGAGGACACCGGTCATGACCGTTGATCCTATCGAACCGCCCGCACGGTCCTACTTGGTGTGGTCGGGCACGAACGGAGGCGCGACGAGCTGGGCGCGCAGGGCGCGTCCACGGACGTCGACCGTGACCTCGTCACCGGCGGCCGGGTCCCCCGCCGTCTCGAGAAGCGCCAGCGCGATCCCGACCTTCAACGTCGGGGAGAACGTGCCGGACGTCGTCTCCCCCACCGGAGTTCCGTCGCGCAACACCTTCAGGCCGGGTCGCAGCACCCCGCGGTCGAGCGCCCGCACGCCCCACAGTCGCCGCGCCGGACCGGACTCCTTCTCCGCGACGAGCGCCGCGCGGCCGCGGAAGGCCGGCTTGCTCCAGCCCACGGCCCACCCGCAGCGAGCCTGCAGGGGCGAGATGGCCTCCGACAGTTCGTGCCCGTGCAACGGGTATCCCATCTCGGTCCGCAGAGTGTCGCGAGCCCCGAGGCCGGCGGCCTGACCGCCGGCCGCACGCACGGCGTCGGCCAGGGCACGGAACAGCGACTCGGCGTCGGCCCACCGCGGCACCAGTTCGAAGCCGCGCTCACCGGTGTATCCGGTGCGGCACACCCGTACCGGCAGATCGTTCCACCGGGCGTCCACGAAGCTCATGTAGCCCAGGTCGGTGGGCAGCCCCAGCCCCTGCAGGACGGCCTCGGAGTTCGGTCCCTGCACGGCGAACACACCGTGGTCCCGGTGCTGGTTCGTCACCGTCACGCCTTCGGGGGCATGCGCGGCGAGGACCTCGACGACCGCTGCGGTGTTCGCGGCGTTCGGCACGAGGAACAGTTCCTCGTCGGAGACGTAGTAGACGATCAGGTCGTCGGTGACACCGCCGGACTCGGTGCAGCAGAGGGTGTACTGCGCCTTGCCCGGCCCGATCTTGCGCAGGTCGTTGGTGAGGGTGGCGTCGACATAGTCCGCCGCGCCCGGTCCGGCGACGAGAGCCTTGCCCAGATGACTGACGTCGAACAGGCCGACGTTCTCGCGCACGGCGGTGTGCTCGGCCACGGTACCGGCGTACGAAACGGGCATCTGCCAGCCACCGAAGGCCGCGAAGGTCGCTCCGAGTTCGGTGTGGACGGCGTGGATCGGGCCCTGCAGCAGTGGCTGGTCGCTCATGTGCCCCACGCTATCCCACCCCCCGAGATCACTAGCATCGGTGCCACGACCCCCTTCCCCCCTAGGAGACGCCTGTGAGTGCCCTTTCGCCCACCCTTCCCGAACTCGTTCTCGCCGGAAGCGTGTCCAAGCGCGCGGACGTCCTCGTCGTCGGGCTGACCGCCGGCGACGGCGGCCCCGAGGCCCTGCTCGGCGACGGCCTGGTGGACGAGGACGTCCTCGGCGGACTGCTCGACGCCCTGCAGTCCGTCGGCGCCGAGGGCAGAGCCGAGGAGGTCACCCGGATCCCCGCGCCCGCCGCCCTGCCGGTCACCAGCGTCCTCGCCGTCGGGCTCGGCGCCGCCGACAAGCTCGACGCCGAGCAGGTGCGCCGCTCCGCCGGCGCTGCGGCGCGCGCCCTCGCCGGCGTCCCCGTGGTCGCGACGACCCTGTCCGCCGTGGATCTCGGCGCAACCGCAGAGGGCTTCGCGCTCGGCGCCTACACGTTCACCGAGTTCCGCACCACCAAGTCGAACGCCGGCGACGCGCAGCCGCCGGCCCGGATCGAACTGCTCGTCTCGTCGCCCCGCGCCCGAGAGGCCAAGGCGGAGCTGGCCCGGTCGGTCGCCGTCGCCGAGGCGGTCGCCACCGCCCGCCGGTTCGTCGACACCCCGCCGAGTCACCTGTTCCCGGCCGAGTTCGCCGAGCGCGCGAAGGCGCTCGGCACCGCCGCCGGGTTGAAGGTCGAGGTGCTGGACGAGAAGGCGCTCGAGCAGCAGGGTTACGGCGGCATCGTCGGGGTCGGCAAGGGATCGTCGCGTCCGCCGCGGCTCGTGCGCCTGAGCTACTCGGCGAAGAAGCGGAAGGCTCCGAAGGTCGCGCTCGTCGGCAAGGGCATCACGTTCGACACCGGCGGCATCTCCATCAAGCCGGCCGCCGGGATGGAGAACATGACGTCCGACATGGGGGGTGCGGCGGCGGTGGTCGCGACGGTCGTGCTCGCCGCGAAGCTCGGCGTGGCGGCGGACGTGACCGCGACGGTACCGATGGCCGAGAACATGCCGTCCGCGACGGCACAGCGACCCGGCGACGTGCTGACCCAGTACGGCGGCACCACCGTCGAGGTGATCAACACGGACGCCGAGGGCCGTCTCATCCTGGCCGACGCCATCGTCCGCGCCTGCGAGGACGAGCCCGACTACCTGATCGACACCGCGACGCTCACCGGCGCGCAGATGGTCGCGCTGGGGACGCGGACGCCCGGCGTCATGGGCACCGACGAGTTCCGGGACCGCGTCGCCCGGCTCTCGCAGGAGGTGGGGGAGAACGGGTGGGCGATGCCGTTGCCGGCCGAGCTGCGCGCGGACCTGAAGTCCCGGGTCGCCGACCTGGCCAACGTCACGCCGCATCGCTGGGGCGGGATGCTCGCCGCCGGCCTGTACCTGAAGGAGTTCGTCGCCGAGGGTGTGCAGTGGGCCCACATCGACATCGCCGGGCCGGCCTTCAACACCGGGAGCCCGTTCGGCTATGTCGGCAAGGGCGGCACCGGCGTCCCGGTGCGCACCCTCATCGCCGTCATCGAGGACATCGCGAACAACGGGTGATCCGTCCCGCGCGTCCCTGCCGGGTTGCGGGGACGCGCGGGCGCACGCGACCCAACCCTCGTCGAACGCCGCCGAGGGATCAGTGCAAGGATGGTCGAGGTCATACCCGGCATCGGGTGTGGTCTCAACCGAACACCGCAAGACACCGCACGAGACCGTGGCCTCGAGCACAATGGTCAGCGACCACACAATGGTCCGCGACCATCGGTCGGCACAACTCAACACACCCGAATACAACCGTCGAGGAGTCAACAGACATGGCCTTCTCCGTCCAGATGCCAGCGCTTGGTGAGAGCGTCACCGAGGGAACTGTCACGCGATGGCTCAAGCAGGAAGGAGACACGGTCGAAGTCGACGAGCCGCTGCTCGAAGTTTCCACGGACAAGGTCGACACCGAGATCCCCTCGCCCGCGGCCGGTGTGCTGGTGAAGATCGTCGCCCAGGAGGACGAGACGATCGAGATCGGCGGTGAGCTGGCGGTGATCGGTGACTCCGCCGACGACGGAGGATCGTCGACCGCTCCCACTGCCGCCCCGTCGGAGGAGGCGGCGCCCGAGGAGCAGTCCACCCCGGAGCCCGAACCCGAGCCGGAACCCGAGCCGGCGCCGGCTTCGTCCGGTTCCGACACCGGCTCCGCCGAAGGCACTCCGGTCACCATGCCGGCGCTCGGTGAGTCCGTGACCGAAGGCACCGTCACCCGGTGGCTGAAGTCTGTCGGAGACGAGATCGCGGTAGACGAACCCCTGCTCGAGGTGTCCACGGACAAGGTCGACACGGAGATCCCGTCCCCTGTGGCCGGTGTGCTCCTCGAGATCAACGCCGACGAGGACGAGACCGTCGAGGTCGGCGGACAGCTCGCGGTGATCGGGTCGGGAACCCCGGCCGCGGCGCCGTCGAAGCCCGAACCGAAGCCGGAACCGAAGCCGGAACCGAAGCCCGAGCCCGAGCCCGAGCCGGCGAAGCAGGCGGCCCCCGAGCCCGCGAAGCAGCCCGCCCCGGAGCCCGCGAAGCAGGCCGCTCCGGCGCCCGCCCCGGCGCCCGCTGCCGCGGAGACCCCGGGTGGCGCCACGCCGTATGTCACGCCCCTCGTCCGCAAGCTCGCCGCCGAGCACGACGTCGACCTGTCGAAGGTGTCCGGCACCGGAGTCGGCGGACGCATCCGCAAGCAGGACGTGCTCGCCGCCGCCGAGGCCGCGAAGGCCCCCGCTGCCGAGGCCCCGAAGGCTCCCGCCGCCAAGGCTCCGGCCGCCGCTCCGGCCACGACCGCCGGCGTCCGGCCCGAGCTCGCCCACCTGCGCGGCACCACGCAGAAGGTCAACCGGATCCGCCAGATCACCGCGATCAAGACGCGCGAGTCCCTGCAGACCACCGCACAGCTCACCCAGACCTTCGAGGTCGATGTCACCAAGATCGCGCATCTGCGGTCGCAGGCGAAGGCGACCTTCGCCGAACGTGAGGGCGTCAACCTCACCTTCCTGCCCTTCTTCGCAAAGGCCGTCGTCGAGGCCCTCAAGGCGCATCCGAACATCAACGCCTCCTACGACGAGGACAAGAAGGAGATCACCTACCACGCCGCCGAGCACCTCGGCATCGCCGTGGACACCGAGCAGGGTCTGCTCTCCCCGGTGATCCACAACGCCGGCGACCTGTCGCTGGCCGGCCTGGCCCGCGCGATCGCGGACATCGCCAAGCGGGCGCGCAGCGGTGGCCTGAAGCCGGACGAGCTGGCCGGCGGCACCTTCACGATCACGAACATCGGCAGCCAGGGCGCCCTGTTCGACACGCCGATCCTGGTGCCGCCGCAGGCGGCGATGCTGGGCACCGGCGCGATCGTCAAGCGACCGGTGGTCGTCACCGACGAGGTGGGCAACGAGTCGATCGGTGTCCGGTCGATGTGCTACCTGCCGCTGACCTACGATCACCGCCTGATCGACGGTGCGGACGCGGGCCGGTTCCTCACCACGATCAAGCACCGTCTCGAGGAAGCGGCGTTCGACGCCGATCTGGGCCTGTGATCCACCGGGTGTAGCCCGGCACTCACCGGACCGGGAAGCGGGGGCATCGTCACACCGACGAGGCCCCCGCTTCCGCGTCCCGGCCTCTGCGAATGCGGGACAATCACCGGCATGCGCATCCTCGTGGCGGGCTCGTCGGGGCTGATCGGAACGGCCTCGGTGGCATGGTTGCGAGCGCACGAGCACGAGGTGCGTCGCCTCGTCCGCCGTCCGCCGGCAGCGCCGGACGAATGGTTCTGGGACCCGCCGACGGGCCGGGTCGATCCCGCGGCGCTCGACCGCGTCGACGCCGTGGTGAATCTGTGCGGCTCGAGAATGGACGAGCGTCGCTGGTCCGGCGCGGTCAAGCAGGAACTGCGCGACAGCCGGATCGTCCCGACCGACGTCCTCGCCACCGCCGCCGCCTCCGCCGGGGTGCCGACGCTGGTCAATGCGGGCGCCGTCGGCGTCTACGGGAACACCGGCGAGGACGTGGTGGACGAACGCAGCCCCGCCGGGCGGGGGTTCGTCGCGGACCTGTGCCGCGACTGGGAGGCCGCCACCGCGCCCGCACGCGCCGCCGGGGTGCGCACGATCGTCCTCCGCATCGGGATCGTTCTCAGCCCGCACGGCGGCATCCTGCGCCGCCTCCATCCGCTCTTCCGGCTCGGCCTCGGTTCCCGGCTCGGTGACGGCCGGCAGTACATGTCGTGGGTGGCGCTCGAGGACGTGGTGGCGGCGCTGGGCTTCGTCCTCGGCCGCGGCGATATCGCCGGTCCGGTCGACGTCACCGGCCCCGCTCCCGTGACCAACGCCCGGTTCACGGAAGCGCTGGCGCATTCGGTGCACCGCCCGGCGCCGTGGACGACGCCCGGATTCGTGGTCGGCGCGGTCGTCGGGGAGATGGCGCACGCCCTGGTGCTCACCGGGCAGCGCGCGTTGCCGGCGGTCCTCGAGTCGGCGGGCTTCGAGTTCCGGTATCCGACGATCGGAGCCGCCCTGGCACACACGCTCGGAACCTGAAGCCACCTCTTCGCGACGGCTCTCCGACGGCGTAGGGTCGAGGACTATGAGCAGCGCATCTTCCTCCGCCCGTTTCGATTCCGAACCCGTCGCGGTGGCGCATCTGGGGCTGATCGGTTATCTGGAAGCGTGGGAGCGGCAACGGGAGATCGCCGCCGACCGGGCCGAGGGCCGCGGTGTCGACACCCTGCTGCTGCTCGAGCATCCGCCCGTGTACACCGCCGGCAAGCGCACCGACCCGGAGGACCGCCCCACGGACGGCACGCCGGTGATCGACGTCGACCGCGGCGGCAAGATCACCTGGCACGGACCCGGACAGCTGGTGGGCTACCCGATCATCCGGCTCGGTGAACCCATCGACGTCGTCGGCTACGTGCGACGTCTCGAGCAGGCACTGATCGAGGTCTGTACCGACCTCGGGCTCACGTGCGGCCGCGTGGAGGGCCGCTCGGGGGTGTGGCTGCCGGCCGAGCTGCGCGACGGGCACTGGCTGCCCGAGCGCAAGGTCGCCGCGATCGGGGTGCGGGTGCAGCGCGGGGTGACGATGCACGGGTTCTCCCTCAACTGCGACGCCACCCTGGACGCGTTCGACTCGATCGTGCCGTGCGGCATCCGCGACGCGGGCGTCACCTCGCTCACCGGTGAGCTCGGCCGGGACGTCACCGTCGCCGAGGTGATGCCGGCGGTGACGGCGGCGGTGATCGACGCGCTCGACGGCCGCCTGCCGGTGACGGACCACGACATCGAACGGGTGACGTTCGAACAGGCTGTCGGTGCCGAGCCGCCGCAGACCCCGCGCCCGGAGTTCACCACGGTGCGGTACGGCTGAGCGGCGCCTCCGGGGGCCCGCCCCGGGGTGAGCCCGGTCCGTACCGTCGGGCGTAGGATCGGGTCCGTGACTGTGGCCCCAGAAGGACGCAAGCTGCTGCGGATCGAGACCCGAAACGCACAGACGCCGATCGAACGTAAGCCGAACTGGATCAGGACCCGGGCGAAGATGGGCCCGGAGTACTCCGAGCTGAAGGGACTGGTGCGGCGCGAAGGCCTGCACACGGTCTGCGAGGAGGCCGGTTGTCCCAACATCTACGAATGCTGGGAGGATCGGGAGGCGACGTTCCTCATCGGTGGCGAGCAGTGCACCCGTCGATGCGATTTCTGTCAGATCGACACCGGTAAGCCCGCCGAGCTCGACCGCGACGAGCCGCGCCGGGTCGCCGAGTCCGTGCAGGCCATGGGCCTGCGGTACTCCACGATCACCGGTGTCGCCCGCGACGACCTGCCCGACGGCGGTGCGTGGCTCTACGCCGAGACCGTGCGGCAGATCCACGAGCTCAACCCGGGCACCGGCGTCGAGAATCTCATCCCCGACTTCAACGGCAAGCCGGAGCTGCTCACCGAGGTCTTCGAATCACGTCCCGAGGTGCTCGCGCACAATGTCGAGACCGTGCCCCGGATCTTCAAGCGCATCCGCCCGGCGTTCCGCTACCAGCGGTCGCTGGACGTGATCACCGCGGCCCGCGAGTTCGGGCTGGTGACCAAGTCCAATCTGATCCTCGGCATGGGCGAGACGCCGGAGGAGGTCACCGAGGCGCTGCACGACCTGCACGCCGCCGGCTGCGACATCGTCACCATCACCCAGTACCTGCGCCCGTCGCCGCGGCACCATCCCGTCGAGCGCTGGGTCAAGCCCGAGGAGTTCGTGGCGCACTCGAAGACCGCCGAGGAGATCGGGTTCGCCGGCGTGATGGCCGGGCCGCTGGTCCGGTCGTCGTACCGCGCGGGGCGCCTGTACGCGCAGGCGATGGCGCACCACGGCCGCGAGCTGCCCGCCGCACAGGCGCACCTGGCCGAGGGGGGCACGGCGGCCCAGGAAGCCAGCTCCGTGCTGGCGCGTCTGACCTCGTAGCCGCACCGGACCCGCGGTGGCGAGAAGGACACCGCGGGGAAAGTATCCTGGGTGCTATGGCGAGAGGCAGCAAACCCGACAAGGAAGCGAAGGCCGCAGCGAAGGCCGCGCGCAAGCAGGCGTCGAAGGAGCGGCGAACCCAGCTCTGGCAGGCGTTCCAGCTGCAGCGCAAGGAAGACAAGCTGCTGCTGCCGTGGATGATCGGTGCGATCGTCGTCTCCACCCTGGTGTTCTTCCTGATCGGGCTGATCTTCGGTATCGAGTGGTTCCTTCTGCCGGTCGGCCTGCTCGTGGGCGTGCTGCTCGCGTTCGTCATCTTCGGTCGCCGGGTGCAGAAGACGGTGTACGGCAAGGCCGAGGGCCAGGCCGGTGCGGCGGCGTGGGCGCTGGACAACCTGCAGGGCTCCTGGCGCGTCACGCATGCGGTGGCCGGCACCACGCAACTCGACGCCGTGCACCGCGTCATCGGCCGCCCGGGCGTGATCCTGGTGGCCGAGGGAGCCCCGCAGCGCGTGAAAGCCCTTCTCGCACAGGAGAAGAAGCGAGTCGCGCGCCTCGTGGGCGACACGCCGATCTACGACATCGTGGTCGGCAACGACGAGGGTCAGGTCCCGCTGTCACAGCTGCAGAAGCACCTGTCGAAACTGCCGCGCAACATCGACACCAAGCGGATGGACGCGATCGAGGGCCGGCTGGCCGCCCTGAGCACGAAGAAGTCCGGCGCCGCGCTCCCGAAGGGTCCGATGCCCGCCGGTGCGAAGATGCGCAGCGTGCAGCGCACCATGCGCCGGCGCTGAGGTCCGTCCCGACGACGGGAGCCTGCACCTACCCGGTGCAGGCTCCCGTTCGACGTTTCGGGGACGGACGCGTCAGCGGGACCGCACGAGCGCCGTGCCGGTCGCCCGGTCCTGCAGGCCGCGGCCGTCGACGTCGGTGACGACGGCCGGCGCGATGAACACGAGCAGCAGCTGCCGCGCCAGGGCGCGAATCAGTCCCACCCGCACCGGCGCGTCGACCCGGGCGACCTGCAGGCCGACCAGATACTGGCCCGGCGTGAACGAGAACAGCGTCACCGTGAGCACCCCGACCACGAACCACACGAGCAGGGTGTAGGTGGACAGCTGGGGATTCTCGAAGGGCCGCTCCCCCACGATCGCGGTTGCGATGCCGACGGAGGTGAGCCAGTCGATCGCCAGCGCGCTCGCGCGCCGGCCGGTACCGGCGAGCGCACCGCGCCCGCTCGCGGGTAGTCCGAGCAGCTGCCCGCGGTAGTCCTGGGCCTTGTCCTGCCCCTTGGGGATCGCCGCAGCGGGTCCGGAGAGCCAGCTGCCGGTCATGCGTGCCATGGTGTCCAGGATAGGGTGCAACGGACGGACCGGCCCGACCCACGTGCCCGCCGGTGACTTCTACCACAAATGCAGTCCTCACGACACCGGAAGACGAGCTGTAACATCGGTGAAACATGGGATTGATGGTCGGGCAACACCAGCTCAATACGGTCTGTATCCGACGCAGACGCCCCATCCCCATGGCGCGCATTGACTGAAGGAGCACAAGCGTGGCGTTCACCTCGGCCGAAGAGGTCATCAAGTACATCGAGGACGAAAACGTCGAGTACGTCGATGTCCGGTTCAGCGACCTCCCCGGCATCCAGCAGCACTTCTCGATCCCCGCGGCTGCGTTCACCAAGGACGTGTTCGAGGACGGCCTGGCGTTCGACGGTTCCTCCGTCCGCGGCTTCCAGTCCATCCACGAGTCGGACATGATGCTGCTGCCGGACGTGACCACCGCGCGCATCGACCCCTTCCGCGCCGCCAAGACGCTCAACGTCAACTTCTTCGTCCACGACCCGTTCACTCGCGAGTCCTACAGCCGCGACCCGCGCAACGTCGCCCGTAAGGCCGAGGAGTACCTGGCCAGCACCGGCATCGCCGACACCGCGTTCTTCGGTGCCGAGGCCGAGTTCTACATCTTCGACTCGATCCGCTACGACTCGCAGATGAACGGCGCGTTCTACGAGATCGACTCGGTCTCCGGCGCGTGGAACACCGGCGTCGAGGCCAACGCCGACGGCTCGCCGAACCTCGGCTACAAGGTCCGCCCCAAGGGCGGCTACTTCCCCGTCGCGCCGTACGACCACTATGTGGACCTGCGCGACGAGATCTCCACCAACCTGCAGAACGCCGGCTTCGAACTCGAGCGCGGCCACCACGAGGTCGGTACCGCCGGTCAGGCCGAGATCAACTACAAGTTCAACACCCTGCTCGGCGCGGCCGACGACCTGCAGCTGTTCAAGTACATCGTCAAGAACACCGCGTGGAAGCACGGCAAGTCGGTGACCTTCATGCCGAAGCCGCTGTTCGGCGACAACGGCTCGGGCATGCACGTGCACCAGTCGCTGTGGAAGGAAGGCAAGCCGCTGTTCCACGACGAGGCCGGTTACGCGGGCCTGTCGGACCTCGCGCGCTGGTACATCGGCGGCATCCTGCACCACGCGCCGTCGCTGCTGGCGTTCACCAACCCCACGATCAACTCGTACCACCGCCTCGTGCCCGGCTACGAGGCCCCGATCAACCTGGTCTACAGCCAGCGCAACCGCTCCGCCGCGGTCCGCATCCCGATCACCGGCAACAACCCGAAGGCCAAGCGCCTCGAGTTCCGCGCGCCGGACGCCTCGGGCAACCCGTACCTGTCGTTCGCGGCGCAGATGCTCGCCGGTCTGGACGGCATCAAGAACAAGATCGAGCCGATGGCGCCGGTCGACAAGGACCTCTACGAGCTCCCGCCGGAGGAGGCCCGGAACATCCCGCAGGCCCCGACCAGCCTCGCGACCGTGATCGACAACCTCGAGCGCGACCACGAGTACCTCACCGAGGGCGGCGTGTTCACCTCCGACCTGATCGAGACCTGGATCTCGCTCAAGCGCGAGCAGGAGATCGCCCCGGTCAACCTGCGGCCGCACCCGTACGAGTTCCAGCTGTACTACGACTGCTGAGTCGATTCCGCACGTCGTTCGTCACGAGTCCACCCGCCTTGCGTTCCGCGAGGCGGGTGGACTCGTGTCTGCGGCCCCTCGTACCTGCGGGGTACGCGGATCCGCTATGCGGCAGGCGCCCGCGCGTGGGCGGGCGTGGTGTCGCTCGTGCCCTGCGGCACGGTCAGCGTGGCGGCCACGCACAGTGCCGCGACGACGAAGCACGCCAGCGCGTACCACAGGTTGCCCACCGGGTCGCCGGTGCTCGTCACGCCGTCGACGGCACGGAAGAACTCAGGCAGCGCGGTGACCCACAGGAACGCCATGACGACGAGATACACCACGCTGTAGACCTGGACGAATCGGTTCGTGTACGCGGGAACCGCCGGCTCGCCCCGTCGCAGGCACACCCAGCGGCGAACGAGCACCACGACCCCGACGACGGTGACGACGGCCAGTTCCACCACGTAGACCACCGCCCGGACCGTGGTACTGCCCATGCCCAGGACGGTCGCCGGGAGCGGGAGAACGAACGTGCCCAGTGACGCCAGCAGGCCGATCACGACGGTGCGCCACACCAGCTCGAGACCGGAGAAGTGTCGGCCGCGGTCGACGTGGCGACCGACGAAGAACTGCACGCACAGCGCCAGCGACATCGGCCAGAGCGCGGCGAACACCACCACGCTCGGGAGCGGGACCGCATCGAACAGGGGTTGGTTGATCGGATTCGTCACCGCCCAGTGCCACCAGCGCAACTGGGGTCCGAGATGGTCGAAGATCTCGTAGAACGCGTGGTGCACGAATCCCACGCACACGGCCCCGACGAGAACTCCGTGGCGGCGGAACACCCCCAGCATTCTGACGATCTCGAACGCCAGCGTGGCCATCAGCGGGTAGATCGCGACGATGTACAGCGGGAGCCGGCCCCACAGGAATTCCACGGTGAACACGTTGTGGGCGAACATCGTGTCCACGTGCTCCTCGATGCCGAAGGCAGCCGGGAAGTACAGCGGAGGTTCGATGACGAACAGGTAGGCGGTGGCACCGAACCAGAGCACCAGAGTGGTGGGGTCGCCGTGGCGGCGCAGGCGCACGACGGCGAGCACGAGCGCGAGCACCGCGCCGAGCACGATGGTGACCTCGAGAACGGGAAGGGTCCAGTTCTCCAGGGCCGAGGGGTTGCGGACCTCGACGAGGCCACCGGCCTCCTGGCACGAGAAGCCCAGGGACGCGGCGAGTTCGGCGAAGGTGGGTGAGCACAGGTCGGTCATCGAGGCGGCTCCCTACGATGCGACCGCGTCGGCGGTGTACCAGCGCGTGACGTCGTAGCCGTCCTCGTAGCGCCGGAACCACACGTCCGCGAGTACCGGCAACTTCTCGTGGGCCGGATCGTGCTTCGGCAACTGGCTGCGCACCACTCCCGCCAGTGCGACGAGTTGCTCGGCGAGCGGCAGATCGTCGAAGGCGCGTGGCATCGGGCCGTGGTCCTGCGCGCGCAGGAGGGGCAACCATCTGCGCAGACGCTGGGCGCGCCGGTACGACGCGAACATCGACAGCGCGTCGATCCCGCGATCCTCCAACGGAACGTGGTCGTTGAAGCCCTGGCAGGCCAGCCGGATGACGTGCAGCACATGACGGAAGACCGAGGGGGCCACGCGCATCCGGTAGATGTCGGAGCCGACGACGGAGTCGAAGACGACGAGCGCCGAACTCCGGTGTTCGACCTCCTCGACGAAGTGCCAGATGAACAGCGACGCCACCCGGTCGTCGCCGGGCCGGAACAGGGTGGCCTCGTTGTCGAGCATCAACTTGAACACCGGCGTGAAGGTTGCCTCGAGATCTGCGGTGTAGGCGAGCCGGTAGTTCAGCGACGTCTGTGCGGTGAGCCGGTCGAATTCCCCGATGACGGCGTCGAGGGTTTCCCGGAGCCCGGGGTACCGCACGATCAGGGCCTTGACATGCTGCCGGTGTGCCGTCGAGTGCTGGCCTTCCTGACGCATGAACGCGTCCGCCTCCGCGGCGACGTCGGGGTCGGTGATCAGCGGCTTGGCTTGGAGGATCATCTTCACGATCATCTTCTCGAAGCCGATCGCCAGGAACGAGACCGCGTTCGCCATGCTCGAGAAGGCCGGGTTCTCCTCGTTCCACAGGAACGGCACGTCGTCTTCCTCGAACGCGAAGTTCATTCTTCGGATCTGCAGGTCGGTCACGGGCGTTGCACCTCGTCTTGCGGGAATGGGCTGGTCCGGCGGCCCCCCGACGGCTCCGAAGCCCCGGCGCAGCGATCATACATATAACGCAGCCTACGTATGATGAGAACGTGTTACACGGTCGGTGGCGCGGGCGAGGTACCGCCCCCGTGCTACCGTCGGTCGTTCGAGCGGACGGTCGACAGGACCCCGCCGAGGGGGATCCGCCGGTCCCGATGCGGCCCGATCCGAGGAAGCGAGCAGTGGCACGACGACGCGGTTGGGGCGGCAGCCCCCCGGAGAACGACGACGAAGCGTCTCGCCGAATCGTTTCCGCCGCAGTCGATCTGATCGGCCGGACGGGTTCCGTCATCAGCCTGGCCGAGGTCGCGGAATCGCTGGGTGTCATCCGCCAGACGGTCTACCGCTACTTCCCCAGCGCGGATGCGCTGATGCGGGCCGCGGCGATCGCGTCGGTCGACGGATTCCTCGATCGCCTCGCCCGGCACATCGACGGCCTCGCGGACCCCGTGGACGCGATGACGGAAGGCGTCGTCTACACCCTCTCCGAGGTTCGGCGCACGCCACATCTGGGCCTCCTGCTCACCGGCACGTATTCGAACGTCCGTCCCGACGGCCTCACGTCCGACGAGGCGCAGGAATTCGGGATGACGATGATCGAGCGCTTCGACGTCGATTGGGCGCGCTACGGATACGACGAGGCGGCCCTGCGCGAGCTCGTCGAGTACGTGCTGCGCACGATGCAGTCCTTCTTCGTCTCCCCCGACGATCCCCCGCGGAGCGACGACGACCTGCGGCGATACCTCCGACGCTGGATGGGACCCGCGATCCTCGCACAGCGCGACCTCCCCCGCTGACGACCGCGACCAGGTGACGGGATCCGCCCGGCCGGGCGGGCCCCGGGGTGGCCGCCGAGGCGTCGACCCGTCGCACGGTCGCGACCCCGCAGCGGTCGCCGCGGGGCCGGGTCCGGGGCCGCGCTACACCGGCCGGGGCTCGCGGACGGCGTGCGAGGCCTCGGCCCGCCGGGCCGCCTCGGCCCGGAGTCGCTGCCCGAGCACCGACGTGCGGCGGCCGTAGACGGCGTAGACCACCACGCCCAGGGCCATCCAGGCCCCGAACCGCAGCCACGTCTCGACGGACAGGTTGAGCATCAGCCAGCCGCACGCGAGGACCGCAAGAATCGGCACCAGGGGCACGAGCGGAACCCGGAACCCACGCGGCAGGTCGGGGCGGGTGCGGCGGAGCACCATTACACCGATGCACACCAGCGCGAAGGCGAACAGAGTGCCGATGTTGACCATCTCCTCGAGCACACCCATCGGGAACACCGCGGCGAGGACGGCAACGATGCTGCCGACCAGCAGGGTGATGCGTACCGGGGTGCCCTTGCGGCCCGTCGTGGCCAGCCGCCGCGGCATCAGCCCGTCCCGGGACATCGCGAACAGCACGCGGGTCTGGCCGAGCATCATCACCATCACGACGGTGGTGAGGCCGGCGAGGCCGCCGATGTTGATCGCCGTCTGCGCCCACGTGATGCCGTGAGCCTCGAACGCGGTGGCCAGGGTGGCACTGCCGTCGCCGACGAGTGCGCTGCCCGTCCGCAGGTCGGTGTACTTCACCATGCCGGTCAGCACCAGCGTCACGCCGACGTAGAGGACCGTGACGATGGCGAGCGAGGCGAAGATGCCGCGCGGCAGCGACTTCTGCGGGTTCTTCGCCTCCTCCGCGGTGGTGGCGACCACGTCGAAGCCGATGAAGGCGAAGAACACCAGGCTCGCGGCGGCGAGCAGGCCGTACCACCCGTAACTGCTGCCGTCGGCCCCGGTGAGCGCCGAGAACAGCGACTGGTGCACGCCGCTCGCGGTGCCCTGCGCGCCCTCCGCCGGCGGAATGTAGGGCGAGTAGTTGCTCTTGTCGATGTAGAAGACGCCGACCGCGATGACCAGCACGACGACGGCGACCTTGACGGCGGTGACGACGGCCGACACACGCGAGGACATCTTGGTGCCGACGGCGAGCACGACCGTGATCGCGCCGACGATGAGCAACGCGCCCCAGTCGACCGCGAGCGGCCCGAGGTGCATCGTGGTGTGTGCGGTGCCGCCGAGCATGCCGCCGAGATACAGCGACCAGCCCTTGGCGACGACGGCGGAGGCGAGCGCGAACTCGAGGATGAGGTCCCAGCCGATGATCCAGGCGGCGAACTCACCGAAGGTCGCGTACGAGAAGGTGTAGGCGCTTCCGGCGACGGGGACGGTCGACGCGAACTCCGCGTAGCACAGGGCCGCGAGGCCGCACGTGATCGCGGCGAGCACGAAGGCCAGCGAGATCGACGGGCCCGCGACGTTGCCCGCGGTGCGCGCGGTGAGGGTGAAGATGCCGGCGCCGATCACCACGGCGACGCCGAACACGGTCAGGTCCTTGGCGGTCAGCTGCCGCCGCAACCGCGAACCGGGTTCGTCGGTGTCCGCGATGGACTGTTCGACGGACTTGGTGCGCCAGATGCCGACTCCGGGCATGGTGTGCTCCTCGGGATGGGATGGGGGCCCGCCGGACCTCGTGGGCGACCGGGGGCACGGCCCTCATGGGCGACGCATTGTGGTGCCGCAGAGAGGGATTGCGTGAGCAATTCAGTGCAGCAATCATGGCACTGTCACTTTTCGTGTCAACATCTTCGGCAACAGCTACGCACGATGCTCAAATGTGACGCCCATCACAACTGAAAGGATGTCACCGTGCTCAGTTTCGATCGGCTCGACGCGGCTCTCCTCGCCGAGCTCACCCACAACCCGCGAGCCGGCATAGTCGATCTGGCAGCGAAGCTCGGCGTCGCCCGCAACACCGTCCAGTCGCGGATCCGGAAGCTCGAGGAGTCGGGCGCCGTGACGGGATATCGCCCGGTGGTCGATCTGCCGAAGCTCGGCCTGCCGCTGCAGGCGTTCATCGGCGCGGAACTCGTGCAGGCGCGGATGGGGCACGTCATCGCGGAGCTCGAACGATTCCCCGAAGTACTCGAGGTGCACGCGACGACGGGCCGGGAGGACTTGCTGATCCGGATGGCGGCACAGTCGCAGGAGGACCTGCTCCTGCAACTCGAACGCATCCACGCGATCGAGGGCGTCGCCCACACCACCACCACGCTGGCCCTGACGACGCCCGTGGCGTACCGGACGCAGCCCCTGCTCGAACATCTCACCCGCGACTCCGGGCACGGGCGCTCCGTGCCGACGAGCGACCGTCGCTGAGGGACGTCGCCGTTCGGCCCACCGGCGCTCGGGGACAACCGCTTCCGGGTCGCGCCCGCACCCGGTGCACGAGCGAGAGGGGAGGCACCGTGGTGCCTCCCCTGTTCGCCGTGCGACCGGCCGGGACGGTACGCCGCCCGCGTCCGTCAGGCCGCGTCGATGCGCTGCTCGGCGAGCCGGTTCGCCGCCGCGCCGGGCCCGATGCCCAGGGTTCGCGACATCGCGAAGATCTCGGCGGTGCGGTCGAAGATCGCGTCCACCCTGGACCGGACGACGCTCGGCTCGGAGCCGTCGACCTCACCGGCGACCTGGATCAGGCCGCCGGCGTTGGCGACATAGTCCGGCACCCAGGTGATGCCCCGGTCGCGGAGCAGATCCTCGACCTCGGGGCGGGCGAGCTGATTGTTCGCGGCACCGCACACCAGCCGCGCCCCGAGCGCGCTGCCGGTCGACGTGGTGAGCGTCCCACCGAGCGCACACGGTGCGTACACGTCCACCGGGGCGTCGACCACGCTGCTCGCGATGCGGACGGGGAAGTCGGCGGCCACCCGGGCCACGGCCCCGGGGTTCACGTCGGCGACCATCACGTCGGCCCCGTCGGCGACGAGCAGCCGCACCAGCTCGTAGCCCACCTTCCCGAGCCCCTCGACACCGACGGTGCGTCCGTCCAGAGATGCTGTGCCCCAGACATGTTCGGCGCCGGCCCGCATCGCACGGAACACTCCGAGCGCGGTGAGCGGCGAGCTGTCCCCGGATCCGCCGGCTGCGGTGGTGCGTCCGACCGCGTGCCGGGTGTGCCGGCCGACGACGTCCAGATCACCGGCGGCGGTGCCGACGTCGGCGGCCGTGACGTAGCGACCGCCGAGGGACTCGACGAACCGCCCGTACGCGGCGAGCAGCGCGTCGCTCTTGTCCGTGACCGGGTCACCGAGGATGACGGCCTTGCCGCCGCCGAGGTTCACCCCGGCGACCGCGGCCTTGTAGGTCATGCCCCACGACAGGCGCAGCACGTCCTCGAGCGCGGTGGCCTCGTCGGCGTAGGGGTAGAAACGGGTGCCGCCGAGGGCGGGGCCGAGCGCGGTGGAGTGGATCGCGACGATCGCGCGCAGGCCGGTGGCGGCGTCCTGACAGAAGACGACCTGCTCGTGCGGACGGTCGGACAGGCGACGGGAACGGTCGAAGACTCCGGCCGGCGCGTGGTCGAGAAGGGAGGCGGTCACGAGTGGATTCCTTTCGGACAGAGACGATTCGGTGACGTCGGAAGTCGGTGACGTCAGAAGACGGTGACGTCGGAAGGCGGTGACATCGGAAGACGGGGGCATCAGAAGTCGGTGTCGATGCCCAGGCCGGCGAGGCGTGTGCGGTACTGCTCGACGGAGCGCAGCTTGACGTCCTCGTAGCCGCGGACCGCGTCCGCCAGCTCCGCGACCTGCACCGCACGGTCGTAGTTCTCGATGTCCAATTCGGCAGCGAGACGGTCGATCGTCGCGGTGTAGTGCTCGAGCAGGGCGCGTTCGACCCTGCGGACGTGGGCGTACCCGAACGGATCGAGCCGGGTGCCGCGCAGCCGGCGGCCCTTGGCCAGCACCCGCAGCGCCACGTGCGACTTCGGACCGAACCCGACCTTCTTCGTGCGACCGAGTGCGCGCAGCACGGGCGGGTGCAGCCGATAGGTCAGTTGCGCTCCGCCGGGCACCTGGGACTGCACCTCGTCGAGGAAGGCGGGGTCGACGAGCATCCGCGCGACCTCGTACTCGTCCTTGTAGGCGGTGAACTTGAACAGTCCGCGCGCGACGGCCGCGCTGAAGTCCGTGCGCGCGGTGACGCGGCGTTCGGCCTCCCACACCGCCTGCACCCGCTCGATGTACCGGGCGGCGAGACGGTCACCCTGGAAGTCGATCAGTGACGCGGCGCGCACCCGCACGAGTCGCAGCACCTCGCCGTCGAAGGTGGTGCCGGCCAGCAGGTGTTCCGGTACGACGGTGGCTCTCCGCTCGGGCCGCGCCGGTTCGGTCGCGGCCGCGAACGCGTCCGGGTCGGCGACCGCCACCCGCCCCCACCGGAACGCCGCGATGTTCGCCGCGACCGCCACGCCGTTGATCTCGATCGCTTCCTCGACGGCCGCGGCGGGGATCTGCAGTCCGCCGAGCTGGTGGGCGGCGCCGACGACGAGGAAGTTCGCGGCGGAGGTGTCACCGAAGAGCGCCTGCGCGGCGGCGAGGGCGTCGAACGAGACCAGCCGACGGGTCACCGCGCCCAGCCGCGCGAGCAGCTGCTGCTCGTCCGGGTGCCGGATCGACCTGTCGTACACCATGTCCCCGGTGGGGGTGCGGCTCGTCGAGGCGACCGCGACGGTCGAGTGCGGGTCGGCGTAGGCAAGGTTCTTCGCATCCGCCGCGGTCAGCAGGTCCAGCGCCAACAGGCACGACGCACCGCCGGTGGTCACCCGGTTCCCCGGTGCGAGGCCGTCGGCGGCGAACCGCAGGTGCGAGACCACCGGGCCCGCCTTCTGGCTCATGCCGATCTGGTCCAGGGACTCGACGTCGAAGCCCGCGCGCAGCGCGGCGGTCGCGAGCACCTGGTTGACGGTGACGATGCCGGTGCCGCCGATGCCGGCGAGGAAGACGTTGCGGGTGCCCTCCGGGGTGTCGACGTCGACGTCGGGCACGGCCGGCGGCGTCGGGACGCTGCGGCGCCGAGCCTTCCGGCCGGGCGACGCCTCGACCGTCACGAACGACGGGCAGTCCCCGTCGAGGCACGAGTAGTCGGTGTTGCAGGAGGTCTGGTCGATCCGGGTCTTCGACCCGAACTCGGTGTCGACCGGCTGCACCGACAGGCAGTTGCTCTTGACGCCGCAGTCGCCGCAGCCCTCGCACACCGCCTCGTTGATCACCACCCGGGTGGTGCGGGCGGGCAGGGTCCCGCGCTTGCGTTGCCGGCGCGCGTCGGCCGCGCAGTGCTGGTCGTAGATGAGCACGGTGACGCCGGGGACCTCGCGCAGCACGCGCTGTGCTTCGTCGAGCCGGTCGCGGTGCCAGACCTGCACGCCGCGGGCGAGGGAGCGCTTGCGGTGCCGCTTCGGGTCGTCGGAGCAGACGATGATCCTGCGCACGCCCTCGGTGGCGAGTTTGCGGGTGAGCGCAGGAACGGTCAGTGCGCCCTCGGCGTCCTGCGCGCCGGTCATGGCGACGACGTCGTTGTAGAGCAGCTTGAAGGTGATGTTCACCCCGGCCGCGACGCACGCCTGCACGGCGAGCTGACCGGAGTGGAAGTACGTTCCGTCGCCGAGATTCTGGAACATGTGGCCGATGTCGGTGAACGGTGCCTGCCCGATCCACTGCGCGCCCTCGCCACCCATCTGGGTCAGGCCGGTGACGGCGCTGTCGGCGCGGCCGGACATGGTGACGAGTGCGTGACAGCCGATGCCGCCGCCGCCGATCGAGCCGTCCGGCAGGGCCGTGGAGCGGTTGTGCGGGCAGCCGCTGCAGAAGTACGGGGCGCGCTTGGCAGACAGCACCTCCAGCGGCAACTGGGGCAACGGCGCAGGTCCGAGGTCGACGTGTCCGCGCAGCACCCGGCGCAGCGGACCGCGGATCCGTCCGGCGGTGAGCTCGCCGTCGACGGGCATCAGCGGCCGGCCGTCGGCGTCCCTCTTGCCGACGATGCGCGGCGGATGGTCGGTGCCGTAGAGGATCTCCCGGATCTGGGTTTCGACGAACGCGGTCTTGTCCTCGACGACGACGAGCTGGTCGAGACCGGAAGCGAATTCGCGTACCAGGTCGGGACCGATCGGGTACGGCATTCCGATGCGCAGCAGCCGGATGCCGGCGCGGTGCAGGTCGGCGTCGGTCACCCCGAGATCGAGCAGGGCCTGTCGCAGCGCGTCGAACGTGGTACCGGTGGCGGCGAGTCCGATCCGGGCGTGCGGGGGGTCGACCTCGACGACGTCCAGGCCGTTGGCCTTCCCGTACGCGTGCACCATCGCCCAGCGCGGCCCGTACAGGTCCGCCTCGGCGATCACGCTGTCGCCCGGGGCCGCCATCGGGCGCTGCCGGTACACGAACGGCCTTCCCTCCCATTCGATCTCGGGAACGGTGATGCGCAGGTCCGCAACCGAACCGTCGACGGACCACGCGCCGTCGGCGACGTCTGCGACGACCTTGAGAGCGACGAGGCAGCCGGACGCGCGCGACAGCGCGACTCCGTGCAGGCCCATCGTGACGATCTCGGCGGCGTTGCGCGGAAACAGGACCGGGATCCCGAGGGCGGCGAGGGACCGTTCGCTCACCGCGGGCACGGTCGACGACTTCGACGCCGGGTCGTCGCCGACCATCAGCAGGACACCGCCGTTCGGGTCCACGCCGTACATGTTCGCGTGCCGCAGCGCGTCGGTGGCCCGGTCCAGGCCGGGCCCCTTGCCGTACCAGACGCCGACCACGCCGTCGTGGGTGGGCGTGCCCGCCCCCAGCTGGCCCTGACTGCCCCATACGGAGGTTGCGGCGAGTTCCTCGTTGAATCCGGGCACGAAGGTGATGTCGTGCTCGGCGAGGACCTTCGGCATGCCGTGCAGCAGCTTGTCGAGCCCGCCGAGCGGGCTGCCGGGATACCCGGAGACGAATGTGGCCACGCGGCGGCCGTCGCGGATGTCGCGCACGTGCTGTTCGACGAGTTGGCGGGCGATCGCCTGGACACCGGTGAGGAGCACCGTGCCCGAGCCGGAGCGGTACCGGTCGTCCAGATCGTAGGGAGAACGCTCGATTTCGCGGACCACGGTTTCGGTCATCGCACTGTTCCTTTGCTGCGACAGGTGCTGCGCACGTCGCTCGAGTCACATCAACTGGTTCAGCAATGATCGACACAGCTGATTGAATCAGTCAACAGACAACTTTTCAGCGGATCATTCTGTTCAGTTGTGACGTGCGACACATCGGGCAGATGGTCACGGTGATCAGCCGTCGGCGCCTCGCCCGGCGCGCGCTCCCGCCGACCGATCCGGTACGGGCTCCGCCGTCCGGTTCCGACCGACGGACTGCGGGCCGCACGCAGCGGCCCGTTCCGGCAGGTCCGCCAGTTCTGCCGGATTTGTCAGAAGCCGGGAGTACCCTGAAGTGGCGCCGGCCGGTTCCGGGTCGGGGCGCCTTGGGGAACTGCTGATGAACGTCTGCGCACCCCGCCGTGCCGGGGCACCGTCGTCCACGGCCGGACCACGGTCCGCGCCGCGGGGGCGCTCGCCGCCCGGATCCACCGCCGGATCGCGCCGATAGACCACATCTGACGGACGCCGCCCCCGCCACCACCGGCGGCACGGATGTCCCCCACCGGATTCACTCCATCGCGACATCGTTCCCGAAAGGACGTTGTCATGCGCACCACCCTCCCGGCCGCGCTGTGCGCGGCCGCCGCCACCCTCCTTCTCGGTTCCGGCCTCGCCGCAGCGCAACCCGCGCCCGATGTAGTCGGTCTCAGCGAACAGCAGGCGATCGCCCTCCTGGACGCGGAAGGCATCCCCTACAGGATCACCAACCGCGCCGGGAATCTGTCCGGCGACTGCCGCGTCACCGAACAACGAGATCGCGGCTACCGCACCGAGGTCGACTACGTGTACGACCACGACGACGACGAGTTCGATCGCGTCGAACGACAGGTGTGGCTGGGCGTGGGTCTCGTCGTCGTCTGCCGCTGAGAGATCCGGAGTCGCCGAGCTACCTGCGCGGTTCGAAGATCTCGAGCTGCGCGCGGGCACGGAGCGTGTCGGCGTCCACGGTGTAGAGGGCGTCGAGATAGGCCACGGCGAACGTGCCGGGGCCCGCGGCGGCCGCCTCGGCGATCTCCGCGGCGACGGCGACATGCACGTGGGCCGCGGCGAGCCCGATCAACGGCGTCGGTGCGACGGCGAGGTATGCGGCGACGAGACCGCCGAGGGCACAACCCGTGGCCGTCACCTGCTGCAGCATCGCACTGCCACCGCCGACCCGCACACCGATCACTGCCCCGCCGGCGTCCTGGCCGACGAGGTGATCGATTGCGCCCGAAGCCGATACGGCCTCGGCACGATCGAGCAGGGCCAGCGCCGCCGGGACCGCCGCCGCCGCGTCGGCGGAACTGTCGACGCCGCGGGTCCCGCCCCGCAGGCCCGCCAGGGCGATGATCTCGGAGGCGTTGCCGCGGATCGCCGTCGGCCGGTGCGCCAGCAGTTCGGCGGCGAGGTCGCTGCGCCACGGCAGACCGCCCACGCCCACCGGGTCGAGGACCCACGGGGTGCCGGCCTCGTGAGCGCTGCGGGCCGCGAGACGGAACGCCTCCGCGGTGGCATCGTCGGGGGTGCCGACGTTGATCAGGACGCCGTCGGCCGCCCGCGCGAATCCGCCGGCCTCGTGCACGTTGTCGATGTGCGCATTGCTCGCGCCCGCCGCCAGAAGCACGTTGGTCACGAAGTTCGCCGAGACCACGTTCGTCAGGGACTGCACCACCGGCGTCCGCGACCGCAGTTCCCCCAGCGCCCCGGCCACGGCGTCGACCGTCGGGACACGGCGCGAAGTCGTCACGAATCTCCTTTTCTCACATACGAATCGCGTGGGTGCGGCAGCTGGATCCGGGATCTCACGTCCCGAACACGCGTTCCACGACTGCCCGCGCACGCCGGGTGACCCGCAGATAGTGGTCGAGGAACTCGGAGGCGTCACCCCCCGGCCAGCCGGCGACCTGCGCCACCGCCGAGAGCAGCTTCCCCGGACCGGGCAGCTGATCGGTCCGTTTGCCGCGCACCAGCACGAGCGCGTTGCGGGCGCGAGTGGCGGTGAGCCACGCGTCGCGCAGCAGTGCGACGTCCGCGCTGCTGAGCAGTTCGGCGGCACCGATCGCGTCGAGCGTCTCGAGCGTCGACGTATTGTGCAGCGACTCGATGTTGTGAGCGTGCTGCAGCTGCAGCAGCTGCACGGTCCACTCGATGTCGGCCAGACCGCCGCGGCCCAGCTTGGTGTGCGTGGCGGGATCGGCGCCGCGCGGCAACCGTTCCGAGTCGACGCGAGCCTTCATCCGGCGGATCTCGCGCACCGCGTCGTCCGACACCCCGCCGGCCGGGTACCGGGTGGCGTCGATCATGTGCAGGAAGCGCAGCCCGAGGTCGGCGTCCCCGGCCACCGCGTCGGCCCGCAACAGTGCCTGCACCTCCCACGTCTGCGCCCACTGCGCGTAGTACGCCTGGTAGGACGCGAGGGTGCGCACCATCGGGCCGCTGCGCCCCTCGGGTCGCAGCCCGGTGTCGACCTCGAGCGGCGGATCCGTGCTCGGCGCACCGAGCAGGGCGCGCACCCGCTCGGCGACCTGGTTCGCCCACTTCACCGCGGCGGTCTCGTCGGCGCCGGCGGTCGGTTCGCACACGAACAGCACGTCGGCGTCGGATCCGTAGCCCAGCTCGCCACCGCCGAGGCGGCCCATGCCGATGACCGCGAGCCGTGCCGGAGCCGGCCCGTCCTCCAGCTCGGACGCCTTGATCACGGCGCTCAGGGCAGCCTCGAGCACGGCCGCCCACACGGCGGACAGCGCGCGGCACACCTGCGGTACGTCCAGCATTCCGAGAATGTCGGCGCTGGCGATACGGGCGAGTTCGGCCCGGCGCAACGACCGGGCCGCGTTGATGGCCCTGTCGGGGGTGCCGTAGCGGGCCGAGGAGGTGACGATGGCCTTGGCGACCTCCTCGGGCTGCGGTTCGAGGAGCCGGGGACCACCGGCGCCGTCCGCATAGAGCCGGACGACGTCCGGGGCCCGAACCAGCAGATTCGACACGTAGGCGGAGGAACCGAGCACGGTCATGAGCCGGTCCGCGACGGACGGCTCGTCGCGCAGCGTCCGCAGGAACCACACCCGGTCGACGAGCGCCTCCGACAGGCGGCGGTAGGCGAGCAGGCCGGCGTCGGGGTCGCTCGTCTCCCCCAGTGCCTCGAGCAGCTGGGGCAGCAGCAGCGCCTGGATGCGGGCCTTGCGCGAGGCGCCACCGGACAGCGCCGTCAGGTGGCCGAGGGCGTTCTCCGGTGCGCTGTAGCCGAGAGCGGCGAGCTGGCGGACCGCGGCGTCGGGCGACAGCCGCAGCGCCTCCTTGTCCACCCGGGCGACCGACTCGAGCAGCGGGCGGTAGAACAGCTTCGCGTGCAGTTTGCGTACCCGGGCCGCGTTGCGCTTGATCTCCGCCTCGAGCACGCCGAGCGCGTCGTGCCGGCCGTCGGGGCGCATGTGCGCGGCGCGAGCGAGCCAGCGCATCGCCTCCCGGTCCTCGGGGGGCGGCAGCGTGTGCGTGCGTTTGAGCCGTTGCAGCTGCAGCCGGTGCTCGAGCAACCGCAGGAACTCGTAGGAGGCCCGCAGGTTCGCGGCGTCGTCGCGCCCGACGTATCCCCCGTCGGCGAGGGCGGACAGCGCCTGCACCGTGTTCGGCACGCGGAGCGACTCGTCGGCGCGGCCGTGCACGAGCTGCAGCAGCTGGACCGCGAACTCGACGTCGCGCAGGCTGCCGCGGCCGAGCTTGAGTTCGCGCTCGCGCAGTTCGGCGGGCACGAGCTCCTCGACGCGCCGGCGCATCGCCTGCACCTCGGGCACGAACGCATCCCGCTCGGACGCCGTCCACACCATCGGACTGAGTGCCTCGACGTAGCGGCGACCGAGATCGAGGTCGCCGGTCATCGGCCGGGCCTTGAGCAGCGCCTGGAACTCCCAGGTCTTGGCCCAGCGCTGGTAGTACGCGACGTGCGAGTCCAGGGTGCGGACCAGTTCGCCGCGTTTGCCCTCGGGACGCAGCGCGGCGTCGACCTCGAAGAACGCCGAGGTGCCGATCCGCATCATCTCCCCGGCGATGCGGCTGGCGCGGGCATCGGACGGCTCGGCGACGAACACGACGTCGACGTCGCTGACATAGTTGAGCTCGCGGGCCCCGCACTTGCCCATCGCGATCACGGCCAGGTCGACGGGGCAGGGACCGTCCGTGACGACGTTGGCGACGGCCACCGCCAGGGCCGCCGTCAGGGCCGCATCGGCGAGATCCGCGAGCCGCTGGCCCACCTCGAGGTACGGCAGGACCGGTTCGTTCTCCACGACGGCGGCGAGATCGGCGGCCGCGAGCAGCGCCAACTGATCGCGGTAGCCGGTGCGCAGAGCCGCCACCGCGGCCGGACCGGTGATCTTCGCCCGGTAGATCAGACGGTTCTCGCCCGTCCCGGCCTCGGGCTCGGCGTCGACACAGCCGAGCATCCGCTCGGTGAGGGTTCGCCGGTCGGGCAGGTGCAGCGCCCCGGCGAGATCACGCCACCGCTCCGGGTGGGCGACGATGTGGTCGCCGAGGGCGGACGAGCCTCCGAACAGGCCGAACAGCCGCCCGCGCAGTCCCTTGTCGGTGCGCAGCGCGGCGACGAGTTCCGCCCAGCCATCCCCGAGCGCGTCGTGCAGGCGGGCCAGGGTCCGCAGCGCGAGGTCCGCGTCGGGTGCGCGCGAGAGCGCCCACAGCAGTTCGGTGCTCTCGGTGCCGGTCCAGCCGAGCTGCCGGAGCTCGTCCGGCGCGGTCGGAGCGAGCAGGCCGAGCCGCCCGGCGCTCGGTATCGCCGAGCGCGCCGCCGGCGGTCTCACCATGGTGGCGTCGTTCCGGCGCGGGACACTGCCGCCCGAGTGGGCACGGACCTCACCTCTTCGTCGTCGTCAACCGGCCGGTCCGCGGCGACTCCCCCGGGCGGCCGCGGCCGGCAAGGGGTTACAAGCCCAGATACTGATCCAGTTCGTACGGGGTGACCTGGCTGCGGTAGTTCTCCCACTCCGTCCACTTGTTGCGGAGGAAGAAGTTGAACACATGCTCCCCGAGTGCCTCGGCCACCAGTTCCGACTTCTCCATCTCCCGCAGGGCGATGTCGAGGTCGGTGGGCAGCTCGCGGTACCCCATCGCACGCCGTTCCGCGGAGGTCAGCGCCCACACGTCGTCCTCGGCCTCGGGCCCGAGCTCGTAGCCCTTCTCGATGCCGCGCAGGCCGGCGGCGAGCAGCACCGCGAACGTCAGGTACGGGTTGCAGGCCGAGTCGGGTGTGCGGATCTCGACCCGGCGCGACGACGCCTTGCTCGGCGTGTACATCGGCACCCGCACCAGGGCGGAACGGTTGGACGGGCCCCAGCACGCTGCGGTGGGCGCCTCGCCGCCGTGCACGATGCGCTTGTACGAGTTGACCCACTGGTTGGTCACGGCACTGATCTCGTTGGCGTGCTCGAGCACCCCGGCGATGAACGCCTTGCCGGTCGCCGAGAGCTGCAACGGATCGTCCGGATCGTGGAACGCGTTGTTCTCGCCCTCGAACAGGCTCATGTGGGTGTGCATGGCCGAGCCCGCGTGCTCGCGGAACGGCTTGGGCATGAACGTCGCGCGCACGCCCTCCGACATCGCGATCTCCTTGACCACGTAGCGGAAGGTCATCACGTTGTCGGCCATGGACAGCGCGTCGGCGTACCGCAGGTCGATCTCCTGCTGACCGGGTGCGGTCTCGTGGTGGCTGAACTCGACGGAGATGCCCATCGACTCGAGCGCGTCGATGGCGTGCCGGCGGAAGTTCGGGGCCGAGCGGTGCACCGACTGGTCGAAGTAGCCGCCGTCGTCGGCGGGCACCGGCAGCGCCCCCGGTTCACCGTTCTCGATGAGGAAGAACTCGATCTCGGGATGCACGTAGCAGCTGAAGCCCAGGTCGGACGCCTTGTTGAGCTGGCGACGCAGCACGTGTCGCGGGTCGGCCCAGCTGGGGGTGCCGTCGGGCATGGTGATGTCGCAGAACATGCGGGCCGAGTACTGCTGACCCTTGCCGTCGGCCCACGGCAGCACCTGGAAGGTCGAGGCGTCCGGGCGGGCGACCATGTCGGCCTCGGAGATGCGGGAGAAACCCTCGATGGCCGAGCCGTCGAACCCGATGCCCTCCTCGAAGGCTCCTTCGAGTTCGGCCGGGGCGATCGCCACCGACTTGAGGGTTCCGACGACGTCGGTGAACCACAAGCGCACGAACCGAATGTCGCGCTCTTCGAGGGTGCGGAGCACGAACTCCTTCTGGCGATCCATACGGCCGAGACTAGGCACAGTGCGTTAAATCCGTGTTACATCCGCGGGTTGTGGTTCCGGCGTGTCGCTCACATCGTCGGGTGGTCAGCACCGCAGGTCCGCGGCGGGCGCCTGCCCGGTCACGAAATAGCCGGTCACCGGGTCGTCGACGCAGTCCTCGCCGTCCAGGACGATGGTGTGCTGGGTACCCGTGAAGGTGACGAGCGTGCCACCGAGTTGCCGGGCCAGGTCCACCCCCGCCTGGTACGGCGTCGCGGGGTCCCCGGTGGTGGAGACGACGAGCACGGTCGGCAGGCCCGGCACGTCCGGGGTGTGCGGCGCACCGGTGGGCGGCACCGGCCAGAAGGCGCACAGATCCCGCGGCGCGGCGCCGCTCGCGCGGCCGTCGTCGAGGAACGGCGCCGCCTGCCGGTACAGCCGGTCGGCCTCGGCCGCGACGGCCGGGTCCGTCACCGGCGGATCGTCCACGCACCGGATCGCATTGAACGCGTCGGTGGCGTTGGTGTAGGTGCCGTCGTCGCCGCGTCCCTCGTACAGGTCCGCGAGCAGCAACAGCGTGTCGCCCCGGCCGTCGGTCAGCGCCGCGAGGCCCGCCCGCAGCGAACCCCACAGCCGCGGCGAGTACAGGCCCTGCTGCACCCCGGTGACCGCGTCCCGGTGGCTCAGACCCCGCGGATCCGTGGTGTCCGCGGGCGCCGCGATCAACGGATCCACGAGAGCGCGGAACTTCTCCACCGCCGCAGCCGGGTCGGTGCCGAGCGCACAGTCGTCGTAGCGGGCGCAGTCCGCCGCGAACGCGTCGAATGCGGTCTGGAAGCCGGCCGCCTGCAGCAGGACCTCGTCGAGGGGATCCTGCTCGGGATCGAGCGCACCGTCGAGCACCATCGTCCGCACCCGGTCGGGGAAGGTTTCCGCATAGAGCGTGCCGATCCGGGTGCCGTACGAGAAGCCGAGGTAATTGAGTCTCTCGTCGCCGAGGACGGAACGGAGCACGTCCATGTCGCGCACCACTTCGCGGGTGCCCACGTGGGCGAGCAGGTCGGTGCCGGTGCGTTGCGCGCAGGCCTCGGCGTAGTCGCGGTGCCGCTGCTCCGTGCGCGCGATGCCCTCGGGACTCATGTCGCCGTCGTCGAACGCGCGGTCGACGTCCGCCTCGGCGTCGGTGCGGCAGCGCACCGCGGGCTCGGAGGCGCCGATGCCGCGGGGATCGAAGCCGATCACGTCGAAACGGTCGGTCAGCTCGGTGCCGTCGGCGACGGTGGCCAGCCCGAGCCCGGACGCACCCGGTCCGCCGGGGTTGACGAGCAGCGAGCCGATCCGCTGCCCCGACGCGGGCGAACGCGAGATCGCCACGGTGATCGTCTCCCCGCCCGGGTCGTCGTAGTCCAGCGGCACCGTGATCCGCGCACACTGCACGCCGCGCGGCAGCGAGCCGGCGTCGGCGCCGTAGTCCCGGCAGGACTCCCACTGCACCTGCTGTCCGTAGAACTGCTCGAGGCCGGCCGGGGCGCCGAGCGGCGCCGTCCGCGGCGGCGCGGTCTCGGTCGTGGTGCTGCATCCGGCGGCGAGCAGCGCCACGGCGGTCACCGCGACGGCGCGGAGTGGAAGGGACGACACCCAGCGATGGTGCCACGGGAGCAACCGCGGCCGGCTCGGTGGTTCGGGACCGGTCCTGCGGCCGGGTCGGCGGTTCGGGACCGGTCCTGCGGCCGCGACCGGCGGATGTGACCAATCGCACCACCGGTGCCGCTACTGCCCGGATGACGCCGGTGGCAGACTGAGACCGTCATCACCCAACCCGGGGACCCGCACGGGCCTCGAGGCAGAAAGGGACCTCTGATGTCCGAATCCACGACTGCCCTCTACGGCGGCTCGACTCCGTCCGACGCTCCTCGCCGCAAGACGCGGGTCCATCACCTGCAGGCCATGAAGGCCGAGGGCCGGCGCTGGGCCGAGCTGACGGCGTACGACTACTCGAGCGCCCGCATCTTCGAGGAGGCCGGCATCCCGGTGCTGCTCGTGGGCGACTCCGCCGCGAACGTCGTCTACGGCTACGACACGACCGTGCCGGTCACGGTCGACGAGATGCTCCCCCTCGTACGCGGCGTGGTGCGCGGCGCCCCGCACGCCCTGGTGATCGCCGACCTGCCCTTCGGCACCTACGAGGCATCGCCGGAGCAGGCCCTCGCCACCGCCATCCGCTTCATGAAGGAAGGCGGCGCCCACGCCGTCAAGCTCGAGGGCGGCGAGCGGGTCGCCGCGCAGATCGCCGCGATCACCGCCGCCGGCATCCCCGTCCAGGCGCACGTCGGGTTCACCCCGCAGTCGGTCAACAGCCTCGGCGGTTTCCGGGTGCAGGGTCGCGGCGACGGCGCCGAACAGCTCGTCGCCGACGCCATCGCCGTGCAGGAGGCCGGCGCCTTCTCCGTGGTCATGGAGATGGTGCCCGCCGACATCGCCGGTCAGGTCACCCGCAAGCTGACCATCCCCACGGTCGGGATCGGTGCCGGAAACGAGTGCGACGCCCAGGTCCTCGTGTGGCAGGACATGGCCGGATACACCAGCGGCAGGACCGCGAAGTTCGTCAAGAAGTTCGGCAGCGTGGGCGACGAACTGCGCCGCGCGGCCGCCGAATATGCTGCAGAGGTGGCGGCCGGGACGTTCCCCGGTCCCGAGCATTCCTTCTGATCCGGCAGGGCGAGGGAACCTGCGGCCGGTCCGGCCGCAGGTTCCCTCGCCCGTAGGCCCGGGCCGTACCGACCCACGAGGTGCACCGCAGATGATTCGTCCCCGTCGCACACTGCTCGCCGTTGCCGTCGCCGGTGCGACGATCGCCGGCCTGGCCGGGTGCGCGTCCGGCGGCCAGCCCGCCCCCAGCGGCTCGAGTTCCGTGTCGGCGCAGCCGACGACGGACGCGACATCGGAGCCGAGCACGCTTCCGGGTGGAGTCACGGAGCCCCAGGCCGCCGAGCTGTGCTCGCAGATGGAGGCCCAGCTGCAGAGCTGGCGCACCTACACCCCGTCCATGAGCAAGCCCGGTCTGAACCTGCTGGTCGGCGAGTGGGCCGCCCGCAACGGCATCGACATGCTGGCGCTCGCCCGGGACCGTGACCGGGTCGACGCGATCGCCTCCGCCCAGTGCCCCGAGGTGCGCGGCGAGGCACTCGAGGCGCTGCAGATCCCGACCCTCGCGTCCGCCCTGGTCGGCTTCTGATGCCGTTGCGGCAGCCGTACCCGCCGATCGAGCCGCACGAGCAGGGCATGCTCGATGTCGGTGACGGCCAGCGCGTCTATTGGGAGGTCAGCGGCAATCCGGCCGGCAAGCCGGTGGTGTTCCTGCACGGCGGCCCCGGCGGCGGCACCGTCCCCGCACACCGCCGGTTCTTCGATCCGGAGGCGTACCGGATCGTGCTGTTCGATCAGCGCGGCTGCGGCCGGTCGGTCCCGCACGTCGCCGACGGCGCCGATCTGTCCGCCAACACCACCGAGTACCTGCTCGCCGACATCGAAGCCTTGCGGCGGCGGCTGGGGATCGGCCGTTGGCAGGTGTTCGGTGGCTCGTGGGGGTCGACACTGGCGCTGGCGTATGCGCAACGGCATCCGCACCGGGTCACCGAGCTGGTGCTGCGCGGCATCTTCCTGCTGCGCAGCAGCGAGATCGACTGGTACTACAAGGGCGGTGCCGGACAGCTCTTCCCCGAACTGTGGGAGCGCTTCCTGGAACCGCTGACCGGCGCGCCGGAGGGCGAGCATCCGGTCGACACGTACCACCGGCTGCTGCATTCGCCCGACCCCGACGTCGCGCTGCGGGCCGCCGTGGCGTGGTCGACGTGGGAGGGTGCGACCAGCGCCCTGCTGCCCGCACCGGAACGGGTGGCGGAGACGTCGGACCCGCGTTTCGCGCTGGCGTTCGCCCGCATCGAGAACCACTACTTCCGCCACCGCGGTTTCCTCGAGGAAGGGCAGCTGCTGCGCGACGCCGGGCGGCTGCACGCCGTTCCCGGGGTGATCGTGCAGGGCCGCTACGACGTGGTCTGCCCCGCGACGAGCGCGTGGGAACTGCACAAGGCATGGCCCGGCTCGGACTTCGTCGTCGTCGACGACGCCGGGCACGCCGCGAACGAACCCGGCATCACCCATCACCTGCTCGAGGCGACCGACCGCTTTCGCTGAACCTCATTCGAGGCGGCCGAACCCGACCACCGCCGAGTCGGACGTGACGTCGACGGTGTGCACGCGGATACGGCCGAGTTCGTTGCCGCCGACGGTCGTCGCGGTGTCGCCGTCGACCGCGACGACGATGTTGGTGTGCTGGCCGACCCACAGCTCGTTCTCGTACAGCACCACATCACCCACCACCGGCCGGTAGCCGCCGCCGGCCGGTTCGAATCGGCCGGCCGAGTCGTAGTACTCCTGCAGGGTGTACACGCCGGGGATCCGCCAGTGCCCGGAATGCGGATTGGCCAGCGGGCGGCCCGCTTCCCGCATGATCCAGCTGACGAAGTTCGCGCACCACGGCTCCTCGGCGCCCTCGGAATAGAAGGTCCCGGGTCGCTGCGTGCGGTGTTCGTCCCCGAGCAACTCCACGATCCGCGCCTGCGGCTGCGTCAGCGACGAGGTGTCCACGTCCGGGAAATCGGCGGTGTCCCAGGGCAGGTATCGGCTCGGTACCGCGCCGAGCACCAGCACCGCGGCGAGGACCACGAGCGCCACCGCGGCGACGATGCCGGCGAACAGGCCCCGCGGCCGCCGCTCGCGGCCGGCAGCGCCGTCACGCCGGGTACGCAAACCGCACCTTCCGCGTCTGCGGGTCGGCGTGTGTGAGCCGGATCCGGATTCGGCTGCCTTCCTTCGGTTCCCCGGTGCACGGGGCGATCACGGTGGCGTCGGGCACGAACACCTCGGCGTCCCGGCGGCCGTTCGTCGCGCGCAGGACCGTCGCATCGAACGTCTCCCCCACGTGCGGGACGAGGACCGTCGCCTCGGTGAGTTCGATGCACGCGCGGGTCACCTTCCCGGCGAGCGCATCGGAACCGGTCATGGTCTCGCGAAGCTCCGGGAGCGCCGCGCGCACGGATGCCGGCACGTCGGTGCCGGCACAGACCGCCAGGCACACCTCCGTCGCGAACCGGTCGGCCAACCGCCGCAGCGGCGCCGTGACGTGTGCGTACGGCGCTCCGATCGCCCCGTGCCCCGGCTGCTCCGGCACCTCGCCGTCGAACGCGACGTACGACGCGCCGCGCAGCAGCGCGGGGGCCTCGCTCATCAGCACCAGCGTGCCGGGCACGGTCATGTCGAGGCCGGCCAGGAAACTACCCACCGGCACATCGGCCGGCCAGGGCACGCCCAGGGCGGAGGCGGTGCGCCGCAGTTGCGTCACGGCTTCGGGAGCGGCCGCCGGCAGGGTTCGCAGCAACCCGATCCGCGCGTCGAGCATCATCTGCGCCGCGCACATTCCGGTCAGCAGCGAGACATGGGAGTTCCAGTCGTCGACCTCCGTGCGCGGCTGGGTGGTCAACCGCCAGCCGTTCCCGTCGGCGATCACGTCCTGTTCGGGCAGCCGCAGTTCGATCGCGCCCCGGGCCCGGGCCGCCGCTTCGCGGAGCCGGCCGAACTCGGGCAGCGCCGCGATCGACGGGTGCACGACACCGGCGTCGACACCGGCCTGCACCCCGGCGTAGTCGAACCGTGCGACGGATCGGACCAGTGCGCGCCGCACCGTCACATCCACAGGCTCGGCGGCCTCGTCGAGAACGATGCGCCACAGCGCCGCCGGGCGCACGCGGCCGGGCAGCAGACTGGCCGCGTCCTCGGACAACGACCGCGGATGCAGCGGGACCGACCCGTCGGGCAGGTAGTAGGTCTGACCGCGGCGCCTGCTCTCGCGGTCGAGCGCGCCGCCGGGGGCGACGAAGGCCGCGACGTCGGCGATCGCGTAGTGCAGCACGAATCCGTCGACGGTCCGCTCGAGGTGCAGGGCCTGGTCGAGATCCATCGATCCCGGTGGGTCGATGGTCACCAGGGGCAGATCCGTGCGGTCCAGCCGCGCGGCGGACCAGCGGTCGGCTGCGGCGTCGGCCTCGGCGACGGCGGGCAGGGGGTAGTCGTCGTCGAGCGCGAATTCGGCGCGGACGGCACCGAAGTCGATCGCGGGCGCGACGACGATGCGGGTGTGCGTCACCGTGCCGGGGAACCGCTCAGCGGTTCCATTCCTCGTCGGCGTCGTCCGCTGCCCTGTTGCGCTCGGCCGCGATCTCGAGTGCCCGTTCGGCGGTGGCGCGGTCCGGGTACGGCCCCATGCGGTTCAGCGCGCTCGGGTCCTTCCCCTGGCTGACCTTTCCGGTGTGTACGTCGTAGTACCAGCCCTCGTCGCTCATGACTCCCAGTCTGCCCCACGCGGTGCCGAGTGTCGGGGTAACCCGCGTGCGACGGCGCGGCTGGTACGGTCGGCCCCTGGTCCCCGCTCGACGACGCGAAAGGAATCGCATGTCGTACCTGCTCTACGACTTCCTGCTCCCCTACCTGGGACACGAGGCCGCCTCCTTCTGGGCGCACCTGCTGGTCGTCGCCCCGATCTGAGCCGAGTGGGCGGACGAGCCGGCCTGTAAGCCGGATCCTGTACCCCGCCGAGGCGGGGTGGCGACCATCCATCTGGGCACACCGTCGCCGGGTACCTCGAGCGGTTCACCCGCAGGCTCGGGCGAGCAGCCCTCGGACACCTGCGCAGCCGCACCGACGGGTCGGTGCGGCCTTCAACCTTGCTCCGGGCGGGGTTTACCGAGCCACCCCGGTCACCCGGGGTGCTGGTGCGCTCTTACCGCACCGTTTCACCCTTACCCACCCCGAAGGGTGGGCGGTCTGATTTCTGTGGCACTGTCCCGCGAGTCACCTCGGGTTGCCGTTAGCAACCGCCCTGCTCTGTGGAGTCCGGACTTTCCTCGATCCAGGGCCTGGCACCGCCACGGTGCCGGTTCCCTGTGCCGCGGTCGCCCGGCCAACTCGTCCGCGTCGATCAGCGTACTGCCTCACGTGTCGCAAATGCGAACTACGGTACCGCCATGGCGAGATATGTGGCTCTGCTGCGCGGCATCAACGTCGGCGGCATCACCATCGCGATGGCGGATCTGAAGGACGTGTTCTCCGGACTCGGTTTCGGGAACGTCCGCACCGTGCTCGCGTCGGGCAACGTGCTGTTCGACGCCGGCCCGGCCGACACCGCCGAATCGAAGGCACGGATCGAGGCGGCGCTGCGCGCTCGATTCGGCTACGAGGCGTTCGTGTTCGTCCACGATCAGGCCGCCGTCGCGGCGATCGTCGACGCCTACCCGTTCCAGGAGCGCGACGGCCGGCACGCATACGCGATCTTCGTCGCCGATCCCGCGGTTCTGGACGAACTCGCGGCGACGGCGGCGGGTCTCGATCCGGCGGTCGAGCGCGTCGTCCGGGGCGACGGCGTCCTGTACTGGGACGTCGAGCGCGGGCAGACGGTCCGGAGCGCCTTCGGCCGGAGCCTCGGCAAGCCCCGCTACAAGGCGGTGACCACGACGCGCAACCTGCGCACGCTGCGGAAACTGCAGGTGTGAACGACGGAACGCCGCGTGCGGGGTCGGGCGCCCGCGGACGGGGTCAGTCCGTCGCCGGAGGTACGCGATCGGGGTCGTAGTCGTCGAGACCGGCGGCGATGCGTTCCTGTTCGGTGCGATATTCGAGATAGTCGTCGTCGAGGCGTTCCGGCGCTTTGCCGTGCTCACGGCGATCGCGGGTGACGTGTTCCGTCGGAGTGATGACGTCGTCGAGATTCGGCTCGTCGTGCGGTTCGGTCATTGTCGGCACCTCCGAATGCTGCCCAGACTGCTGCTCTGGCCACCGTCGGTGTGATCACCGTCGGTGTGATCACCGTCGGTGTGATCACTGTCGGTGTAACCACTCTCGCTGGTGCATACCCCACGTGTCGGTCACCCAACCGGGACGCCGCCGCCGGTGTGTCCTTTGGGCGGCTACCGCAGCCCAAAGGACACACCGATGCCGCGGGCGCCTACAGGTGCGAGGTGTCGTTGACCAGGCGCACGGCCGCGCCGCCGTCGGGATAGAACTCGGCGATGCTCAGCGACGCGAGGTCCAGGTGCAGGCGATACAGCAGCGACGGCCCGGCATCGAGCGCCATCTGCAGCAGGGTCTTGATCGGCGTGACGTGGGAGACGACGAGCAGGTTCGCCCCGCCGTACTCCGCGACCAGTTCGTCCCGGACGGCAGCGAGACGGCCGCGGACCTCGTCGAAGCTCTCCCCACCCGGCGGGCGCACCGAGGTGTCGCCCAGCCAGCGACGGTGCAGATCGGGGTCACGCTGTGCCGCCTCGCGGAAGGTCAGTCCCTCCCACTTGCCGAAGTCGGTCTCGAGGAGCCCGTCGTGCACCGTCACGGGCAGACCGAGCACCGCCGCGGCGGCCTCGGCGGTCTCTCGCGCCCGTCCGAGCGGCGACGAGACCGCCGCGGCGACATTGCCACGCTCGCCGATCCGACGGGCAGCCGCGCGCGCCTGCGCGCGGCCCAGCTCGGTCAGCGGCGGATTACCGCGCCCGGAGTAGCGGCGCTCCACCGACAGCGGGGTCTGCCCGTGCCGCAGCAGCAGCATCCGCGTGGGTGTCCCGACGGCACCGGTCCAGCCGGGCGATTTCGCCGGCGGCGCCGATGCGGACGACGGCGGTTCGGAACCTGTGGTGGCCGAGGCAGCACCGTCCATCGCCTCGTTGGCGAGCCGGTCGGCGTAGGCGTTCTCCGCGCGCGGCACCCAGGTGAACTCGACCCGCGAGAATCCTCCGGCCAATTCGCGGGCACGCGCGGCGAGCGGAATCATGTCCGGGTGCTTGATCTTCCATCGGCCCGACATCTGCTCGACGACGAGCTTGGAATCCATCCGGACGTCGACCTCGTCGGCCCCGAGTTCGGCGGCGGCGGTCAATCCGGCGATCAGGCCTTGGTATTCGGCCACGTTGTTGGTGGCGCGGCCGATGCTCGCGCTGCGTTCGGCCAGCACGGCCTCGCGGTCGGCATCGAAGACCACCGCACCGTAGCCGGCCGGTCCGGGGTTGCCGCGCGAACCGCCGTCGGCCTCGACAACGACCCGGCTCAAATCCCGGATTCCTTGGTACGTACCAGGATCGCGTTGCATTCGGGGCAGCGCACGAGCGCCTCGGGCGGGGCGGCGGCGATGCGAGAGATCTCGCCGCGGTCGAGTTCGAGGCGGCATGCGCCGCACCGTCGCGCCTGCAGCAGGGCCGCGCCGGTGCCGGTCTTCGACCGCTGCGCCTCGTACTGGTCGACGAGCTCGGCGGGAAAGGCCTCCACGAGTGCCGCGCGGTCGCTCAGGCACCGCTGCTCGGCGACCTCGATGTCGGCGAGCGCTTCGTCGCGCAGGCGGACGGCGTCCGCGAGTTCGGCGTCGACGCTCGACAGCCGCGCGCCGGCGTGGTCGTGGTCGGCCTTGGACGCCTCCCGGCGTTCCATGACCTCGAGCAGCTCGTCCTCGAGCAGCGCCTGCCGCCGTTCGAGACTGGTCAGCTCGTGCTGGAGTTCGGACAGCTGCTTGGCGGCCACGCTGCCGCCGGCGAGGAGCTTGCGGTCGCGCTCCTCCCGTTGGCGGACCGCCTCGACCTCCCCTTCGAGCTTGCGGATGTCGCGGTCGAGGTCGTCGAGGATGATCTCGACGGCGACGGCGGCGTCCCGCCGCGCGGTGCGTTCCGCCTCGAGCCGTTCGACCTCCTGCTGTTCGGGCAGGGTGCGGCGCCGGTGCGCCAGGCGGGTCACCTCGGTGTCCACAGCGGCGAGGGCCAGGAGCTTGGACTGCACGGCGGGTTCGACGTTCACTCGGCGGGTTCCTGCTTTCGGCGGCGAGATCTGGGGGTGATAGCTGCCTACCGTACCGCGCGGCCGGTCACGAGGAACCCGGACCTACCGGGCGGCGGTGGTCCAGGGATCGGTGCGTAGCTCGCTGACGCGGGCCGCCCACCCGTCGCGATCGGCGAACGCGGCGTCGAGCACTCCCTTCGCCTGCGCACACCACGGGTACTCGCTGGCCCAGTGCGCGACGTCGACGAGCGCGGGTCCGCCGGCGCGCAGGTGCTCGTCGGCCGGATGGTGCCGCAGATCCGCGGTGACGTACGCATCGACGCCGAGCCGTGCGACGGTGCCGAGAAAGGAGTCGCCGGAGCCGCCGCACACCGCAACGGTGCGGACGATCCGGTCGGGGTCGCCGGCACCGCGCACCCCCCACTCCGTGGCCGGCAGTGCCGCGGCGACGCGTTCGGTGAACTCGCGCAGCGTCTGCGGCACCGGGAGGTCGCCGACGCGGCCCAGTCCCCGCGAGCCGGGCAGCTCGGCCAGTTCGAGCACGTCGAACGCGGGTTCCTCGTAGGGGTGCGCCGCGCGCAGAGCGGCAAGCACCCGGCCGCGCACGGATCGCGGGGCGACGACCTCGACGCGGTCCTCGGCGACGCGCTCGAGTTCGCCGACGGTGCCGATCGCCGGATCCGCGCCGGCCTCGGGACGGAACTGTCCGGTCCCGGAGGTCGTCCAGCAGCATTCGCGGTAGTTGCCGAGCCGGCCCGCGCCGGCGTCGAACAGGGCGGCGCGCACCTGTTCGGCCGAGTCGGCGGGCACGAGGACCACCCACTTGTCGACGGCCGGTTCGGGCTTGGGCTCGATCGGCCTCAGTCCGGTCAGGCCGAGCGCCTGTGCCAGCGCGTCGGACACGCCCGGATCGGCGCGGTCGGCGTTGGTGTGGGCGGTGAACAGCGCGCAGCCGCCCCGGATGAGCCGGTGGATCAGGGCGCCCTTCGGGGTGTGCGCGCCGACGGTGTCGACACCGCGCAGCAGCAGCGGGTGGTGCACGAGGAGCAGTTGCGCACCCCAGTCGAGGGCTTCGTCGACCACGGCCGCGGTGGCGTCGACCGCGAGCAGCACCCTGTTCACAGGTTCGTCGGGATCGCCGGCGACCAGTCCGACCGAGTCCCACGACTCGGCCAGCGACGGCGGGTAGGCCGTCTCGAGCACGTCGATCACCTCGCGCAGCGTCACCGCCGTCACCGCTCCTCCTCCGTCGTCTCCACCGTTGTCCCCACAAACTGTCCCCGCAAACCGTCCCCGACCCTACGCGGCGGGCCTCGCCGGCAGCCGGGACAATGGGGGCGTGACGACTCTCGCCGATCTGCATCCTCTGCTGTTGCCGGCACCCGTGGTGCTGTTCGACCTCGACGGCACCCTCACGGACTCGGCGGCGGGCGTGATCGACGGGTTCCGGCATGCGCTCGCCACGGTGGGCGCTCCGGAACCGGCGCACGACGAGCCGCAGCGCGTCCTCGGTCCGCCGATGATCGACACCCTGCGCGGACTCGGTCTCGACGAGCAGCAGGTTCACCGGGCTCTCACCGCGTACATCGAGCGGTACGACGAGCGGGGCTGGGCGGAGAACTCCGTCTTCGACGGGGTGGCGACGATGCTCGGGCGAGTGCGCGACGCCGGCAGCCGCCTCGCCGTCGCGACGTCGAAGAACCAGAACTTCGCGGTCCGCATCCTCGAGCATTTCGAGTTGGCCGGCCACTTCGACTTCATCGGCGGCGCGAGCGACGACGGGACCCGGCGGGCGAAGGCGGACGTGATCGCGCACAGTCTGGTCGCGCTCGGGGTGGACCCGGTCGCCGCCGAGGACGGCGGCACCGGCGGCGTGGTCATGGTCGGTGACCGCGAGCACGACGTGACGGGTGCCGCGCGGTGGGGCATCCCGACGGTGTTCGTCGAGTGGGGGTACGGCGCGGTCGACGAGGCGGCCGCCGCGCACCGGTCCACGTCCAGCGTCGGCGAACTGACGAGGATGCTGACCGGTGACCGCTGAGCGCCTGCACGTGACGTTCGTGTGCACCGGCAACATCTGCCGCTCGCCGATGGCGGAGAAGATCTTCGCCGAGCATCTCCGCAGGGCCGGCCTCGCCGGGCAGGTGCGGGTCACCAGCGCGGGCACCGGCGACTGGCACGCCGGCGAGGACGCGGATCCCCGCACCACGGAGCTGTTGCGGAGGCACGGTTACCCGATCGGGCACTGCGCCCGGCGCGTGACCGACGAACAGCTCGCCGCCGATCCGGTGGTCGCGCTGGACGCCGGCCACGACCGGATGCTCGCGCAGCTCGGGGTGCCCGCCGAGCGCCGGGCGCTGCTGCGCAGCTTCGACCCGGACGCCGAGGGCGAGTCGGTTCCGGATCCGTACTACGGCGACCGGCACGAGTTCGAACTGGTCCGGCGGCAGATCGAGGCGGCGATCCCGGGTCTGCTCGACTGGGTGCGACGGCACTGAGGCCCGCGTCACCGGTTACCGTGGTTACGTGCGACGACTGACGTTCCTGCTCCGCCCGAGCTGGCTGGTGCTGGCCCTGGTGGTGGGCGGCTTCGCCTACGCGTGCTTCACCGTGCTCGCGCCGTGGCAGCTCGGCAAGAACACCACCACCGAGGAGCGCAACGACCGGATCACCGCCTCGCTGGCCACGGACCCCGTGCCGGTCGAGGAGCTGCTCACCGGGCCCGCGCCGGCTCCGGAGGACGAGTGGCGGCGCGTCGTCGCGACCGGCTCGTACCTCCCGGACTCGGATCTGCTGGTGCGGTTGCGCAGCGTCGAGTCCTCCCCCGCCTACGAGGTGCTCACACCGTTTCGGCTCGCCGACGGCCGCACCGTCCTGGTGAACCGCGGATACGTGCGTCCGGAACGGGGCACGGAGATCCCCGGGTTCGCCCCGCCGCCCACCGGCACGGTGACCGTCGATGCGCGCCTGCGAATGTCCGAGGGAACCGCCGAGGGCAGGGCCCCGTTCCGCGACGCCGGCCACGCCCAGGTCTACTCGATCGATCCCGCGCAGATCGCGGCGTTCACCGGCCTGGAGCTGACGGGCGGATACCTGCAGCTGTCCGAGAACCAGGCCGGGGGGCTGGGCACGATCCCGCTGCCGCAACTCGACGCCGGCCCCTACCTGTCGTACGGGCTGCAGTGGGTGGCATTCGGAATCATGGCGCCGCTGGGGCTGGGGTACTTCGTGTGGGCGGAGCTGCGCGAGCGCCGCAAGCGGAAGGAACCGGCGCCGGCGACCGCACCCGAGGCCGAGCCGACGCCCGCCCCGGTGGAGCGCAGCACCGACGACAAGCTCGCCGACCGTTACGGCCGGTCCCGTTGAGCCACTCAGGCGAGGAGCCCGCGATGCACGCGACGATCGACGACTACCTGGCCGACAAGGACGACGCCGCCGTCGACATGTTCTGCCGGCTCCGCACGCTCGTGCTGGGCCTCGGCGACGACGTCGAGGAGCAGGTCCGTCCCGCCGAGGTGCGATGGGGACGCGGTCGGATCTTCGCGGCGGCGTTCGTCTATTCGTCGCGGCTCGAGATCGCCGTGGACCTGCCGCGGCGGGTCCATCACCCGCAGCTGCGGGAGGCCTTCCCGACCACCGCGAAGGTGACGACCCACCGCTTGAGCATCGCCACCCCGGACCAGCTCGACGACGGCGTCGTCGCGCTGCTGGCGGAGGCGTACGAGACGGCCGGGACAGGCTCCGGGTAGCAGGCTCCGCCGGGCACCGCCCGGAGCGACGACGGGTCGGCAACGGGTTTAGGACCGGTCCGGCCGGTGCATCCGTCGCCCATGACCGAGAACACCGGAAACCCGCAGCAGTACGACGCATCCCAGGACCCGGACGCCGACCCCGAGCAGTTGCAGTCGAGCGCCCCGACGCAGCCGGATCAGGCCGAGGGCGAGGACGACGACGCCGGACCGGAGGCCTGAACCCGGACGCGGCTCCCGCGGATCGGCAGGCCCGGCTACTCGAACAGCGGACCGTCGAGGCAGCCGGACGTCGCCCGCCGGATCCCAGGTGGGGATGCGCCCGGGAGATCCGCCCGCCACTTCGGAACCCGCGCACGCCGTGACGTGGGCGGATTCCGAACCGGCGCCGGGGATGCTGCCCCGTCAGGCGTAGAGCTGCTCGATCCGATCGGCGAAGTTGTCGACCACCAGTTTGCGGCGCAGCTTCATGCTCGGTGTCAGATCTCCCGCCTCGATGGACAGCTCCCGATCGAGGACGGCGAACCTCTTGATCTGCTCCCAGCGGTTGAGCCGGTCGTTGAGCCGGTCGATGCACTCGCCGATCAGCGCGTGGGTCCGCTCGTCCCGGGCGATCTCGCCGAACTCCCTGCCGGCCATGCCGTTCTTGCCCGCCCATTCGGTGATCGCCTCGGCATCGAGGCCGACGAGGGCGACGCAGTAGGGCCGGCTCTCGCCGTACACGACGATCTCGCCGGCGTACGGGCAGATGCCTTTGAAGGCGGCGGAGATCGCGGACGGCGCGACGTACTTGCCCTGACTGGTCTTGAACAGGTCCTTCTTGCGGTCGGTGATCCGCAGGAAACCCTCGGAATCGAGTTCCCCGATGTCGCCGGTGTGGAACCAGCCGTCCGGTTCGAGCGCCTCCGCGGTGGCCTCGGGCCGCTCGTGGTAGCCGTCCATGACGCCCGGCCCGCGCAGGAGTACCTCGCCGTCCTCGGCGATCTGCACCTCCGTACCGGGGAAGGGCCAGCCCACGGTGCCGAGCCGGTACGCGTACGGGCGGTTGATGAACGACGCGGCGGATGTCTCGGTCAGGCCGTACCCCTCGAGGATGATGATGCCGGCGGCATCGAACCACTGCGCGACGGCACGGTCGAGCGGCGCCGCCGCCGAGACGAAGAACCGCAGGCGACCGCCGAAACGTTCCTTGACGGTGGAGAACACCAGACGGTCGGCGATCCGGTACCGGAGCCGGTCGAGGGCGGACGGGGTGCGGTCCTCCTGCCGGGCCTGCGAGACACGCAGGCCGACGCCGACGGCCCAGTCGAAGATCTTCTTCTTCGCCCCGCCCTCCTCGGCGACCATCGCCTCGATGCGCGCGTGCGCCTTCTCGAAGATGCGCGGCGCGGCGCCCATGAAGGTGGGGCGCACGACAGCGAGGTTCTCGACGATCTTCTCCACGCGGCCGTCGATCACCGTGGTGAAGCCGATCTGCAGCGGCAACGCCAGCATCACCTTGCCGAAGGCGTGCGACAGCGGCAACCAGAGGAAGTTCAGGTCGTCGGGGCCGAGGATGTTCACCGCGTCGACGGCCGCGGCGGTGTACGTCCACCCCGAGTGCGGCAGCAGCACGCCCTTCGGCTTGCCGGTGGTGCCGGAGGTGTACATGATGCTCGCCAACTGCTCGGGACGGATCGCAGCCACCCGGTCGGCGACGACGGAGGGCGACTCGGCGAGCAGTGCGCGGCCCCGGCCCTCCAGGTCGGCGAGGGTGACGACCCAGTCCCCGTCGCCTTCGCCGTCGACGACCACCACGGTCCGCACCTCGGGCAGATCGGCGCGGTGGGCGACGAGCTTGTCGACCTGGGTCCAGTCCTCCGCGACCACGACGGCGCTGCCCGAGTTGCCGACGATGAAGGCGACGTCGGGCGCGTTGGTCGTGGGATAGATGGTGGTGGTCGCGGCGCCGGCGCACATGATCGCGAAGTCGGCGAGCACCCACTCGTACCGGGTCGACGAGGCGATCGCCACCGGGTCCTCGGGTTCGACTCCCAGCGCGATCAAGCCCGCGGCGAGTGCGGTGACCCGGTCGCCGACCTGACGCCAGGTCGTGCTTCCCCAGCCGTCGCCCCGGGGGTACCGGAAGGCCTCGGCCTCCGGCGTCGCGGCGACCCGGTCGACGAACAACCGGGCCACCGACGGGGCCTGATCGTCGATCTTCGCGAAGTCGACCGTCTCGTCCACCGCCCGCAGCGCAGCCATGCGCCGAGTGTAGATCCGCAGCAATCGCCGACGTGGGCAGTTGCGCAAACGGCGGAGGCGTCAGCAGGTGCTGGGCGCCGGTTCGCCGCGGAACCGTGCGTCGACCCAGTCCAGGGCCGGGAACAGGCCCAGGGCGGCAGCGGAGAGATGGTCGGGCGTCGGGGTCAGGAGAGTCTGCACCGGCACCCCGGCCGCGCAGTAGCGGCGCATCGTGGCGATCACGGAGTCGACCGGGATGAGCGCATCTGTCGGACTGTGCCATTCGAAGATCGGCGCCTTCGGCACGCCGGCATACAGCTCGAGGCTGTTCTCCTCCATCACCGTCCGCGCTGCCGGATCGTCGAGGAACCGGCGGTTGTCGGTCATCTCGGCCGCGCTGCGACCGACTCCCCAGAACATGATCTCGTTGGTGCAGCCGTTGGCGATCAGCTGCTTGAGCCAGTGTCCCTGGGCGTTGAGCTGCGGGGTGACGTGGATGCGGTCGGGATACTCGCGTTCGAGCCCGAGGGCGGCAGCCATCGCGAGGCCGAACGCCGGATGCGGCGCGGTGCCCAGGCTCTCGGCCATCTTCACCAGGTTCATCGGGACACCGCCCTCGGCGGCTCCCACGATGTTCAGCTCCGGGGCGTATTCCGGGGCCAGCGCCGCGGCCCACGAGGTGGCCATCCCGCCCCCCGAATAGCCGCCCAGCGCGACCTTGCTCTCCGCCACCTGCAGTTCCGGCACGCGTTGCACGGCGCGGATTCCGTCCAGCGTGACCCGGCCGCCGAGCTTGGCGGCGCCGTAGGCCATCCGTGGGCCCAGATGGTCGGGCAGCGCCACCGCCCACCCGCGCGCCAGCGCAAGATTGAGTCCGGCGGCCTCCCGGATCTGGTGCAACGGATGGCTGGTGTAGAGCTGGGAGACGATCTTGCACTTGTGCCCGAGCGCGTTGATGATGTGCTGATACGACAGCAGCGGCCCGTTCGGCACGTGATGCGCCGGCCGCACGAAGGTCGTATTCGCCGCGACGGGTCGATCCTGCGAATCCGTGGTGCGGAACAGCACTTCCCACACCGTGCTGCCCGGAAAGTAGTACGAGGGCGGCAACTGCCGGACCCGCAGCACATCGCCCGGTGCGCGCGCCGGGAGATCGGGCGGCGCGGCGTAGAACGGGTCCGGATCGGGAGCGGGTAGCAGCGGTTCGGCACCGGCACTGCCGGTGCCGGACACGGTCGCAACCAGTGCGAGCGCGATCGCGAACACAGCGCTTCGGACGGATCGGCCAATCACGAAACCCACGGCATACCCCACCACCACCCGGACGTCGGACCGGGATCGACTATGCCAGACACCTGCACTCCCGGTGCGTGAACAATACGATTGCCCGAGAGCCTCGCGCCGGCGACGCGCGCGCCGCTCCGGCCATCGACACCGACCCGTCGACGGCGCAATTCGAGTCCGGCCAGGAGGTTTTCGTGAAACCCGGCGAAGTGCGGCTCGGTCAAGGTGTCTGGTGGGCCGAGGAGTACTGGCGGGTGATGGGCGTCTACGACGGCGGGAGGCTGCTGCGCTTGGCGAGACCGACCCACTACGAGGACGGCAGCTTCTCGTTCGCCGAGAACGTCGTCGACGACGTACCTGTCGAATTCGTCTCGCCCCACGGCTCGCGTCGTCCCGACGAGAAGTAGACCGCGACGACCACGGCGGCGAGCGAATCGAACCGGCCGAACTGCCGGTGGCGTGCCGGCGCCCCGTCGCGTGTTCTCGTCGATCCGGCAGACCGTGGGGCAGTAACGGTCCACACTGAGTGGGTGGCGCAAGCGGTCGCGTGGGCCGAGGATCCCGGCAGGGGCTGTCGACACAGGAGGACTCCATGACCTCGCATTCGAACAGCACCCCGATTCCGCCTGGTATCGAGGTGCCGGACGAAGTCCGCACCCGGTTGGGCACGCTGCGGTTCTTCGACGGAGTCCCGGACGACGAGACGACCCGGACGGTGTTCGACAACCTGGATTTCCAGCGGGCGGTACAGGCGTACCTGCTGGCCCTGGCCCCGGTCGAAGTGGCAGCGGTGCGTAAGGCAATGCTGGCGCTGGGTCCGGCCAACTCGACCATGGCGATCTGGGAAGACCTGGTCTACCCGCGCAGCGTGGTCCTCACCGGCAACAACAACACTTCGTACAGCACCATGCTGATGGACCTGCACGACGGCCCGCTTGTTCTCGAAAGCCCTCCGAGCGTGCTGGGCATGATCAACGATGCCTGGCAGCGGTGGGTCGTCGACGTCGGCCTGACCGGGCCGGACAGGGGCCAGGGCGGCAAGTACCTGTTCCTGCCGCCCGGCTACGACCGCAAGGTCCCCGGCGGTTACTTGGTCGTGCGGCCGCGCACCTACGTCCTGTGGCTGCTGTGGCGCAGCTTCCTCGACGAGCACGGCGATCCTCACCCGGGCGTCGAGGCCATCAAGGCCATGGCTCGGGTCTATCCGCTGGCGGAGGCCGACGACCCGCCGCCGCTCCGTTTCGTGAACATCTCACCCGAACCGATCGTCTTCGTTGCGCCCGCCGAGTATCGGGCGTGGGAGCTGCTCGACGAGACCGTGCAGTCCGAGCCAGCCGAGTCGTCCGATCCTCTCACCCTGGGGATGTTCGCCTCGATCGGCATTCGGCAAGGTAAGCCGTTCGACCCCGACGAGCGGATGCGGGCCGTCCTCACCGAAGCTGCCACCGTAGCCGACGCCACTGCCCGTGCCCTCTGTTACCGGTTCCGCCGGCCGGAGGCGTACTACTACCCGGACAGCACCTGGCGGACCGTGCTTCTCGGCGGTTACCGCTTCCAGGAGGACGGCGCCGCCCTGCTGGACTCCGTCGCCCAGTACTACTTTGTGGGAGCACCGATCAGTCCGGCCCTCGAGGTCGAGATGGTCGGCGCCGCATCGCAGTACGCCTTTGCCTTCGTCGACTCCGAGGGCGCGCACTTCGACGGCGGCAGGACCTACCGGCTGCACGTGCCCGCGAATGTTCCGGTCGCCAACTTCTGGTCCGTCATCGCTTACGACACCCAGACCCGCTCGATGCTGCAGACCGGACAGGACTGGCCGTCGATTTCCAGTCAAGACAAGGACCTCGCCCCGAACGACGACGGCTCGGTCGACGTCCGCTTCGGTCCCGACCGGCCCGAGGACAGCCGAAACTGGATCCAGACGCTGCCCGGCAAGAGCTGGTTCGTGGCATTCCGGCTCTACGGTCCGCTGGAACCGTGGTTCGACAAGACATGGAGACTGCCCGACATCGAACCGCTCGCGTAGCGGCCGGGATGGTCCACCCGGACGGCCGGTGCTTCTCCACCGCCCGTCCGGAGGTCACGCCGACGTCGGGTCGTCGTCCGGGGGGTGGTCGAGGTTGCGACGGGCCGCGGTGACGGCCTCGTCGACGGTCGGGTGTGCGCCTGTGACGACACTGGCGATGCCGGTCGCGCTGAGCAGGTCGCGCACCTGGCCGATCTCGCCGGCGAAGAGCAGACGGATGCGACGGTGCTCGAGTTCGGCATACAGCCGGTCCAGCATGCCGACGGCGGTGATGTCGATTCCCGGCACAGCTGCGGTGTCGAGGACGACGGCCCGCGTGTCGTCCCGGACATGACCGCGTACGGCGGCCGCCACGTTGTCGGCGTTGGCGTAGATCAGCCCGGCCTCCGGGCGCAGCACCACGATCCCCGGCTCGGTGCGCGCGTCGGGACGGCGCTGCAGGTCGACCCAGCGGCTTCCGTCCGGTGTGCGGCCCAGCTCGGCGACATGCGGCCGCGAGGCCCGGAACAGCAGGAGCAGGACCGACACCGCGACGCCGAGGAAGAGCCCGGGAAGGATGTCGAAGACCAGCACGCCAGCCATGGCGCTCGCCGCGGCGAGGAAGTCCGCGTACGCGGTGACGCCGTAGATCCGCCGCAGGCTCGGAGTGGCCAGACGCGCGTACTTGCGCAGCGTCCGGAAGTCGACGAGCTTCGTGACAGCCGCGATCACCACGGCAGCGAGGGTGGCCTCCGGCAGGTTCGCGAACAGGCCGGTCAGGAACAGCAGGGTCAGCACCGTCAGCGCCGCCACGACGATGCCGGAGAGCTGCGACACCGCCCCGGCCGAGACGTTGACCGCGGTCTTCGACAGGGACCCGTTGACGATCATCCCGGAGGACAGCCCCGCGCCGATGTTCGCTGTGCCCACCCCGAGCAGTTCCCGGTTCGGATCGATCTCGTAGTGTTGCTCGGCGGCGTAGTTCTTGGCTGCTCCGACGCCCTCGGCGAACGCGACCAGCAGGATCCCTGCCGCCGACGCGAGCAGCGCGACGTAGTCGGATCCAGGGATGCTGGGGAGGCCGAGCGGAGGTAACCCGCCCTCGATCTGCCCGACGATCTCCACTCCCTTGGCGTCGAGGTCGAGGACCGAGACGGCGACGATGCCCAGGGCGACCGCGACCAGCGGTGCGGGCAGCCGGGGCGACACCCGGTGCAGGACCAGGACGAGCGCAAGGGAGCCGGCGCCGACGGCCAACGTCCAGCCGTTCGTCCCACCCAGCGACGTGACCAGGTGCCAGGTTTTTTCGAAGAAGTCCCCGTCCCCCTTCGGGACTCCGAAGAGCTTCGGGAGCTGACCGACGATGATCGTCAGCGCCAGGCCGACGATGAATCCCTTCAGCACCGGCTCGGAGATGAAGGAAGCCAGAAACCCCAGACGCGCCAGCCCCGCGAGGATCCCGAGCACCCCGACCAGCAGCGCCAGACCGGCCGTCAGCGCTGCCGCATCGGCGTCACCGGCGATGCCGGCGACAGCAGCACCCGACAGCGCAGCGGTGGCCGCCATCGGCCCCACCACCAGGTGCCGGGAGCTGCCGAACAGCGCGTAGAGGAGCAGCGCCGCGGGCGCGGCATACAGGCCGATCACCGGGGACACCCCGGCGATCGTGGCGTACGCGAGGGCCTCGGGCACCAGAACCGCCCACACCGTCAGGCCGGCCAGCAGGTCCCGGCCGATCCGGTCGGCCCGATAGCCCTCGAACGAGGTGAGCAGCGGCACCTTCACCCCACGAGCACAGCAAACCCTGCCCAGCCGCGACAGAGCCCAAAGACCCCCGGGTGCGGCCCCACGAGCCCGGCTGCGTCCGCGGACGTCGACACGTGTGGGCAAAAGTCCCGTCGAGGCATACGCGCCCGGTCCCTGACCAGGTCTTTCACGGCCACATTCCTGGTGGGCGCGGAGGGTTTCGAACCCCCGACCGCTGGTGTGTAAAACCAGAGCTCTACCACTGAGCTACACGCCCGCAGATCCGGCGGCTCGCGCCGCCGGACTGTGCCTCAGGACTTTAGCGCGGCCAGCGCTCGCACCCAAGCGCCCTGGTCACGGGGCTCGCCGGGCTGATTCTCCTCGGCGAACCGGACGATGCCGTCCTTGTCGACGACGAAGGTGCCGCGGTTGGCGAAACCGAACTTCTCGTTGAACACACCGTAGGCCTGGGCCACGGCACCGTGCGGCCAGAAATCGGAGAGCAGCGGGAACGTGTAGCCCTGCTCGGCGGCCCAGATCTTGTGCGTGGGCGAGGCCCCCACCGACACGGCGACGATCGCGGTGTCGTCGTTCTCGTAGGTCGGCAGGTCGTCCCGCACGGCGCACAGCTCGCCCTGGCAGACGCCGGTGAACGCGAGCGGGTAGAACACGAGCAGCACGTTCTTCTTCCCGCGGAAGCTCGACAGCGTCACTTCCTGGTTGTTCTGGTCCTTGAGTGTGAAATCGGGCGCCTGGGCACCCACCTCGATCGCCATGTGCGTCGGTAGTCCTTACGTCGATGGAGAGGAACTGAGCGGTGTGCTCAGCGCTTGGTGCGGGCGGCCTTCGGCTGCACCAGCCGGCTGCCCACCCAGTCGCCGAGATTGGCGGTCGAGGTCTGGGTCAGGCCGGCGGTCGTGGCCGATTCGGCGATCTCGCTGGGCTCGACATGATCCGGACGCCCGGTCTTCGGCGTCAGCACCCAGACGACGCCCTCGTCGGCGAGCGGGCCGATCGCATCCATCAGCGCATCGACGAGGTCTCCGTCGCTGTCGCGCCACCAGAGCAGCACCACATCGACGACCTCGTCGGATTCCTCGTCGAGCAGGTCCGATCCGATCGTGTCCTCGACGGCGGCCCGCAGGTCGTCGTCCGTGTCCTCGTCCCAACCGAGTTCCTGAACCACCTGGTCGTGGGAGATACCGAGCTTCTGAACGTAGTTCTGGGCGTCCGCCGCGGCGACCACGGTGGTGTCCTCCTTCGGTTGTGGCCGCGGGCGTGCCGCGTACCGGATGTCATGAGCGATTTTTCAAAGCGAACATCCTCGGGGAGCTCAACGCAAGCCGAATCGCACGGAAACTCACAAGAATCTTCCCGGGACGTTACCGCGAGAAGCGCCACACGCCGACCCGCCGCGCGGACCCGAACCGTGCGGATACCCGGCCTGCAGGCGTTGTACACCCGGGGGGATGCCTCCTACCGCGCGATGGGGGAAGATGAGCAGTGCATCTCGTTCAGATGTCGATGAGTCGGCTCCCACAAGAGCCGGCCCTACGGAGCGGGCGCCACACCTGCGCGCCCCACCACGATGAGGAGCAGACGTTGACAGACCTGATCCACGAGCCCGATTCCTCGACGAGCGCCGCCACACCGGGCGCCTCGGAAGCGGGATCCTCGCCGAACACCACCGGGGCCACCGACGGCCGCGTGCGGGTCATCCGCGAGGGCGTGGCCTCCTACCTGCCGGACATAGACCCGGCCGAGACCACGGAGTGGCTCGAGTCGTTCGACGGGCTGCTCGAGTCCGCCGGTCCTGCGCGTGCCCGTTACCTGATGCTGCGCCTGCTCGAGCGCGCCGGCGAACGCCATGTGTCCATTCCGGCACTGACCTCGACCGACTACGTGAACACCATCCCGACCGAGAACGAGCCGTGGTTCCCCGGCGACGAGGAGGTCGAGCGCCGCTACCGCGCCTTCATCCGGTGGAACGCCGCGATCATGGTGCACCGCGCACAGCGTCCCGGCATCGGCGTCGGCGGCCACATCTCCACCTACGCGTCCTCCGCGGCGCTGTACGAGGTGGGCTTCAACCACTTCTTCCGCGGCAAGGACCACCCGGGCGGCGGTGACCAGATCTTCATCCAGGGGCACGCCTCCCCCGGCATCTATGCCCGCGCCTACCTCGAGGGCCGCATCCCGGCCGAGCAACTCGACGGGTTCCGCCAGGAGGCCAGCCACGCCGACCAGGGCGGCGGCCTGCCGTCCTACCCGCATCCGCGGCTGCTGCCGGACTTCTGGGAGTTCCCGACGGTGTCGATGGGCCTGGGCCCGATGAACGCGATCTACCAGGCGCGGTTCAACCACTACCTGCACGACCGCGGCCTGAAGGACACCTCCGACCAGCACGTGTGGGCGTTCCTCGGCGACGGCGAGATGGACGAACCGGAGTCGCGCGGTCTCGCGCACGTCGCGGCCACCGAGGGTCTGGACAACCTCACGTTCGTGGTCAACTGCAATCTGCAGCGCCTCGACGGTCCGGTTCGCGGCAACGGCAAGATCATCCAGGAGCTGGAGTCGTTCTTCCGCGGGGCCGGCTGGAACGTCATCAAGGTGGTCTGGGGCCGGGAGTGGGACGCCCTGCTGCACGCCGACAAGGACGGTGCGCTCGTCAATCTGATGAACGTGACGCCGGACGGCGACTACCAGACCTACAAGGCCAACGACGGGGCCTTCGTCCGTGAGCACTTCTTCGGCCGCGATCCGCGCACGAAGGAGCTGGTCAAGAACCTCAGCGACCAGGAGATCTGGAACCTCAAGCGCGGCGGCCACGACTACCGCAAGATCTACGCGGCGTACGCCGCGGCCATGGCGCACAAGGGTCAGCCGACGGTGATCCTCGCGCACACGATCAAGGGGTACACCCTCGGCAAGCACTTCGAGGGTCGCAACGCCACGCACCAGATGAAGAAGCTCACGCTCGAGGACCTCAAGTACTTCCGCGATCTGCAGCGCATCCCGATCTCGGACGCCGAACTCGAGGCGAACCCGAAGATGCCGCCGTACTACCACCCGGGCAACGACTCGCCGGAGATCCAGTACATGCTCGAGCGGCGCCGCGCGCTCGGCGGGTTCCTGCCCGAACGCCGCACCGCCGACGCTCCGCTGCCGCTGCCGGGGGACAAGACCTACGAGGTGGTCCGCAAGGGCTCCGGCAAGCAGCAGGTGGCCACCACCATGGCATTGGTGCGCATCATGAAGGAGCTGCTGCGCGACAAGGAGATCGGTCCGCGCATCGTGCCGATCATCCCGGACGAGGCCCGCACGTTCGGCATGGACTCGTGGTTCCCGTCGCTGAAGATCTACAACCGCAACGGCCAGCTGTACACGTCGGTCGACGCGGAGCTGATGCTCGCCTACAAGGAGAGCGTCGCCGGGCAGATCCTGCACGAGGGCATCAACGAGGCCGGGTCCACCGCCTCGTTCACCGCGGTCGGCACCTCGTACGCCACGCACGGGCTGCCGATGATCCCCCTGTACATCTTCTACTCGATGTTCGGCTTCCAGCGCACCGGCGACGGCCTGTGGGCGGCGGCGGACCAGATGGCCCGCGGATTCGTGCTCGGCGCGACAGCCGGCCGCACCACCCTCACCGGTGAGGGGCTGCAGCACGCCGACGGGCATTCGCTGCTGCTGGCGTCGACGAACCCGGCGGTGGTGTCCTACGATCCCGCGTTCTCCTACGAGCTCGCGCACATCGTCAAGGACGGTCTGCGCCGCATGTACGGCGGCACGGAGGGCGTCGACGGGTTCGGTGGCGAGAACGTCTTCTACTACATCACCCTCTACAACGAGCCGTACGTGCAGCCGGCCGAGCCGGAGAACCTCGACGTCGAGGGCCTGCTCAAGGGCATCTACCTGTACCGCCGCGGCGAGGGCGCCGGGCCGAAGGCGCAGATCCTCGCCTCCGGCGTGCTCATGCCCGAGGCGTTGCGGGCCCAGGAGATGCTGGCCGACGAGTGGGACGTGGCCGCAGACGTGTGGTCGGTGACCTCGTGGGGCGAGCTGCGCCGCGACGGTGTCGAATGCGAGCGGCAGGCGCTGCTCGACCCGGGCGCCGACGCTCCGACGCCGTACGTGGCGAAGATCCTGGCCGACGCCGCCGGGCCGTTCGTGGCCGTCTCCGACTGGATGCGTGCGGTACCGGACCAGATCCGGCAGTGGGTGCCGGGCGACTACACCACCCTCGGCGCCGACGGGTTCGGGTTCTCCGACACCCGCCCCGCCGCGCGCCGATTCTTCAACATCGACGCGGAGTCCACGGTGGTCGCGGTGCTCGCCGCCCTCGGCCGGGACGGCGCTGTCGATCGCGCGCGGGCGGTCGAGGCCGCCCAGCGGTACCGGATCGACGACGTGGCGGCCGCACCGGAGCAGACCTCGGATCCCGGCGTGGCCTGATCCGAACCGCTCTGCCGCGGGCGGCGGGCCGCGGGCGTAGTTTCGTCCCATGGTCGTAGAACCCGCAGAGCCGCGTCCGAAGCGCGCACCGGGCGTCCCTACGGGGCGTCCGGTGCCGCCGGCGCGGCCGGAGCGAGATCCCCTGCCCGATGCGCTCCTGCGTCGCGTCAAGCAGTTCTCCGGACGGCTGTCCACCGAGGCCGTGCACTCCATGCAGGAACAGTTGCCGTTCTTCGCCGATCTCGACGCGTCGCAGCGGTCCAACGTGCAGCTGATCATCCAGACGGCTGTCGTCGACTTCCTCGAATGGGTGCGCAATCCCGACAGCGACCTGCGGTTCAGCCTGGACGCGTTCCAGGTGATCCCGCAGGACCTGGCGCGGCGGCTGACGTTGCGCCAGACCGTGGACATGGTCCGCGCTGCCATGGAGTTCTTCGAGCAGTGGCTGCCGGCCCTGGCACGCAACGAGCAGCAACTCGTCGCGCTCACCGAGGCGACGCTGCGCTACGGCCGGGAACTCGGGTTCGCCGCGGCCTCGGTGTACGCGAGCGCCGCGGAGTCCCGCGGCGCGTGGGACACCCGCCTCGAGGCGCTGGTCGTCGACGCGGTGGTCCGTGGCGACACCGGGTCGGACATGCTCTCGCGCGCCGCGACGCTGAACTGGGATGCGACGGCGCCGGCCACCGTGATCATCGGCACTCCCCCGCCGAACGAGGGGGTCTCGGTCGTGACGACCGTGCACTCGATCGCGCAGCAGCACGGCCGGGCGGCGCTGGCGGTGGTGCAGGGCGAGCGGCTCGTGATGGTGGTCAGCGGCGAGCTGCACGGGAGCGTCGAGGCAATGGCGTTCCGGTCCGAGCTGATGCGCAGCTTCTCGGACGATCCGGTGGTGATCGGTCCCACCACGCCCACCCTCGCGTCGGCGCATGCCTCCGCGGTCGAGGCGATGGCCGGGATGGAAGCGGTGGCCGGGTGGCGGGGCGCGCCGCGGCCGGTGCATGCGGCGGAGCTGTTGCCGGAGCGGGCCCTGCTCGGCGACGCGGGAGCGATCGCTGCCCTCGAGGACGATGTGGTGGCTCCGCTCACCGAGGCGGGTGTGGCGCTGGCCGACACCCTCGACGCATACCTCGACTGCGGGGGTGCTGTCGAGACCTGCGCCCGGCAGCTGTTTGTTCATCCAAATACCGTGCGGTACCGACTCAAGCGGATCACAGAAGTCACCGGCCGGGACCCGACGAATCCCCGTGATGCGTACGTGTTGCGGATCGCGGCCACCGTGGGAAGGTTGGCTCGAAGTCATAACGAATTGCGGACTCCAGTCCCACCCGTCTCCCGTTTCACATTGCGCGAACCGGGCGCGTAACAGGGGACGGCACTTCGTCGATGGTGAACGCCGACGTGCAGTTTTGTTGAAACCCTACAAAACTGCACCCGAGAGTTCATCCCTACCGACATCTCGCAGGACTGTCTCCAGGGTGTTCCCTGATCATCGTGATTTCGCTGCTCGCCCCCGGTCAGGGGTCCCAGAAACCCGGCATGCTCGCCTCCTGGTTGGAGCAGGCCGGCGCCCGCGATCGCGTCCAGCTGTGGTCGAAGGCCTCGGGCCTCGACCTCGAACGCCTCGGCACCACCGCGACGGCCGCGGAGATCACCGACACCGCCGTGACCCAGCCGCTGGTCGTCGCGACGGCACTGCTCGCCTACGAGGAGCTCGAGTCCCGCGGCCTCGTCCCGGACGACACGATCGTCGCCGGGCATTCGGTCGGTGAGCTCGCCGCCGCGGCCATCGCCGGCGTCATCAGCGCGGACGAGGCGGTCATGCTCGCTGCCGTCCGCGGCGCCGAGATGGCCCGGGCGTGCGCGCTCGAGCCGACCGGCATGTCGGCCGTGCTCGGCGGCCGGGAGGACGAGGTGCTCGCCCGGCTGGCCGAGCTGGGCCTGACGCCGGCGAACGTGAACGCCGCCGGCCAGATCGTCGCCGCCGGCCGCCTCACGGCGCTCGAGGAGCTCGCGGCGAACGCTCCGGAGAAGGCCCGGATCCGGCCCCTTCCGGTCGCCGGGGCCTTCCACACCGCATTCATGGCCCCGGCCCAGGAAGCCGTCGCCGAGGCCGCGGCGAAGATCGTGCCCAGCGATCCGACCCGCACGTTGCTGTCCAACTCCGACGGGGCGCCGGTCGCCTCGGGAGCGGACGCACTGACCAAGCTTGCCGCACAGGTCACCCGACCGGTGCGCTGGGACCTGTGCACCGCGACCCTGCGTGCGGCCGAGGTCTCGGCGGTCGTGGAGCTTCCCCCGGCCGGCACCCTGGTCGGCATCGCCAAGCGTGAGATGCGCGGCACGCCGACCACGGCACTCCAGACCCCTGAGGAGATCTCAGCGCTGGCCGAATCGATCAGAGTCGGTTAGTTTGCTGCGCGCGCGTCGCGCAGCACGGGACCTGCCCTCGACGGGCACCCGGAATCCGGGCGGAACCCTCCACCCGGTCCGATCACAGCAAGACGAAACGAAGAAGGGAGCCACGACGTGGCCGCCACCCAGGAAGAAATCATCGCCGGTCTCGCGGAGATCATCGAAGAGGTCACCGGCATCGAGCCCTCCGAGGTGACCGTCGAGAAGTCGTTCGTCGACGATCTCGACATCGACTCCCTGTCCATGGTGGAGATCGCCGTGCAGACCGAGGACAAGTACGGCGTGAAGATCCCCGACGAGGATCTCGCGAGCCTGCGCACCGTCGGTGACGCCGTCGCGTACATCCAGAAGCTCGAGGCCGAGGGCGTCCAGGCCACGAACGACAACGAGTGAGCTCAACCGTGACTTCCGCCTCTCCCCGCACAGGGACATTTCCCAACGTCGTCGTCACCAGCCTCGCGGCCACGACATCGATCGCAGGTGACGTGGATGCCACGTGGAAGGGCCTGCTCGCCGGTGAGAGCGGGATCGACACGCTGACCGGATTCGTCGACGAGTTCGACCTGCCGGTTCGCATCGGCGGCAAGCTCACGACGAGCCCCGACGAAACCCTCTCACGCGTCGAGATCCGCCGGATGAGCTTCGTCGAGCGGCTCGCGCTCCACCTCGGCCGCACCGTGTGGGCGAATGCCGGCAGCCCGGAGGTCGACCGCGAACGCCTCGGCGTCGTCGTCGGCACCGGTCTCGGTGGTGGCGAAGCGCTCATCGACGCGGTCGACAAGCTGCGCGGCGGCGGCTACCGCAAGGTGTCTCCGTTCGCCGTGCAGATGGTCATGCCGAACGGCCCGTCGGCGACCGTGGGTCTCGAGCTCGGCGCGAAGGCCGGCGTGATGACGCCGGTGTCCGCCTGCTCGTCCGGCAACGAGGCCATCGCCCACGCCTACCGGATGATCGCGATGGGCGATGCCGACATCGTCGTCGCCGGTGGTGTCGAGGGCCAGCTCGACGCGGTTGCCACCGCCAGCTTCGCCATGATGCGGGCACTGAGCACCCGCAACGAGGATCCGCGTGGGGCGTCGCGCCCGTTCGACAAGGACCGCGACGGTTTCGTCTTCGGCGAGGCCGGCGCGCTGATGGTGCTCGAGACCGAGGAACACGCCAAGGCTCGCGGCGCCACCATCCACGCCCGTCTGCTCGGCGCCGGCATCACCTCGGACGGATTCCACATCGTGGCCCCCGATCCCGAGGGGACCGGCGCGGCACGCGCCATGACGAAGGCCCTCCACGGCGCCGGCCTGACGCCGTCCGACATCGGCTTCGTCAACGCGCATGCCACCGCCACGCCCATCGGCGACATCGCCGAGGCGAAGGCGATCAATGCCGCGGTGGGCAACCACGCCGCGGTGTACGCACCGAAGGGTGCCCTCGGGCATTCGATCGGTGCGGTCGGTGCGCTGGAAGCGGTCCTGACGGTCCTGAGCCTGCGGGACGGGGTCATCCCGCCCACGCTCAATGTGGACAACCAGGATCCAGAGATCGATCTCGACGTCGTGAAGGGCGAAGCCCGGTACGGCCAGATCGATTTCGCGCTGAACAACTCGTTCGGTTTCGGTGGGCACAACGTTGCGCTCGCGTTCGGCCGGGCCTGACCCGACCGGACTTCGCTCGCCGTCGGGGTGGGGATCTCGTCACGAGATCCCCACCCCCGGCGCCCATCCCCCGCTCTTGCCTTGCCCGAGGAGAACGCGATGACCGTCCTGGAACCTGCTCAGACGCGCGACGCTGCCGTCGATCCCCGCGATCCGCTCCGGCGGCTCGAGCGACTGTTCGACGCGGGCACCCTGAGCCTGCTGCACCCCCGGGACAAGTCCGGCATGCTCGCCGCGATCGGTTCCATCGACGGCGTCCGGACCGTCGCGTACTGCTCCGACGCCACCGTGATGGGTGGCGCCATGGGCGTGGACGGCTGCAAGCACATCGTCGACGCCATCGACACCGCCCTCGAGCAGGACATCCCGATCGTGGGGCTGTGGCATTCGGGCGGTGCCCGGCTCGCAGAGGGCGTCGACTCCCTGCACGCGGTCGGCTTGATCTTCGAGGCAATGGTCCGCGCTTCCGGGCGGATCCCCCAGATCTCCGTCGTCCTCGGGTTCGCGGCGGGTGGCGCCGCCTACGGACCGGCACTCACCGACATCGTCATCATGGCGCCCGAGGCCCGCATCTTCGTCACCGGTCCCGACGTGGTGCGCAGCGTCACCGGTGAGCAGGTCGACATGGAATCGCTCGGCGGTCCGGACACCCACACCAAGAAGTCGGGCGTTGCGCACATCGCCGCCCACGACGAGGACGACGCCCTGCACCGGGCCCGTCGCCTCGTGTCGATGCTTGCCGAACAAGGCGAGTTCGACCTCGACGCCGCCCGTCGCGGCGACACCGACTTGCGGGCGCTGCTGCCCGAATCCCCGCGCCGCGCCTACGATGTCCGCCCGATCGTGCACGAGCTGCTCGACAACGTCGAGGGCGAGTCCAGCTTCGAGGAACTGCAGGCCGGCTGGGCGCGCAGCGTCGTCACCGGTTTCGGTCGTCTCGGCGGCCGCACCGTCGGCGTCATCGCGAACAACCCCTTGCGTCTCGGTGGCTGCCTGGATTCCGTCAGCGCCGAGAAGTCCGCGCGCTTCGTGCGCCTGTGCAATGCGTTCGGGGTCCCTCTCGTCGTCGTCGTCGACGTGCCCGGCTACCTGCCCGGCGTGAGCCAGGAGTGGGAGGGTGTCGTCCGTCGCGGAGCGAAGCTGCTGCATGCCTTCGCCGAGTCCGAGGTGCCCCGCGTGACGCTGGTGACCCGGAAGATCTACGGCGGCGCCTACATCGCGATGAACTCCCGGGCCCTGGGTGCGACCGCCGTGTTCGCCTGGCCCGACGCCGAGGTCGCCGTGATGGGCGCCAAGGCGGCGGTGGGGATCCTGCACAAGCGGGCCCTGGCCGCGGCACCGGAGGAGGAACGCGAGGCGCTGCACGACCGTCTCGCCGCCGAGCACGAAGCCATCGCCGGCGGCGTCGGCCGGGCGATGTCGATCGGTGTCGTCGACGAACTCATCGATCCGGCGACGACCCGCAGCACGCTCGCCCAGGCGCTGGCGTCGGCTCCGGCGCGTCGCGGCCGGCACAAGAACATCCCGCTGTAGGCGGCTGCGCCGCCGGTGCGTCTTTTGGGTTGCCCCAGCAGCCCAAAAGACGCACGGGCCGCGTAGCGGCCTATCCCACGTTCCGGCGCAGCCAGGTCACCTCGGCGCCCTCGCCGCCGCTGCGGTAGGGCTCGAGGGCCTCGTCCCAGGCCGTGCCCAACACCCGGTTCAGCTCCTCGACGATGTTGCTGCCACCGGCGAGCAGTGACCGCAGCCGCATCTCGCCGACCACGACGTCGCCGTTCGCGCTCGTGTTGCCCCGCCACAGTCCCAGTCCGGGCACGTGACTGTAGCGCTCGCCGTCGACGCCGTCGCTGGGGTCCTCGGTGATCTCGAAGCGGATCATCGGCCACACCCGGAGGGCGTCGACGAGGCGTGCGGCGGTCCCCACCGGACCCGCCCAGTTCACAGTGGTGCGCAGTTGTCCGACGTCGACCGGTTGACCGATCCAGGTGAGATCCGGACGGCAATCGAGGGTGGCGGCCAGTGCCCATTCGATATGCGGGCAGACCGCAGCAGGCGACGAGTGGATGTAGACCACCCCGGTCGTCGCATCCGCGAACTGGTTCGACGCACGCACTACACACCTCCACTTCGACGAGGGACGTCTTCCCCAACGGCCTGACATCGAAGCGGTCGCGCATGGCGACAGAGGACAGTCTGCCCGTGTTACTCCTGTTTCGCTAGGGAACGGATGAGGAATTTGAGAATTCGGTGAGGACGTCGTCCGCGAGGGCGGGCCACAGTGGTTTCGCCCACTCGCCGAATGCCCTGTCCGTCAGCACGACACACGCGATCCCCGCGCGGGGATCGACCCACAGGAATGTACCGGACTGACCGAAGTGCCCGTACGTTTCGGGTGAATTGGCCGCACCGGTCCAGTGCGGGTCCTTCCGGCCGCGGATCTCGACACCGAGCCCCCAGTCGTTGGGCTTGTGCATCCCGTACCCGGGCACGATCCCGTCGAGTCCGGGGAACTGCACCCGGGTGGCCTCCGCAAGCGTCTGGGTCGACACCAGACGGGGCGCGAGCAGTTCCGCGGCGAAGTGCGTCAGGTCGGTGAGCGACGACTGCCCACCGTGCCCGGCAGGTCCCGGCAGCGACGACTCCCGCATGCCGAGCGGCTCGAAGACGGCCTGGGTGAGGTATTCGGGGAACGGGATGCCGGTCTCGCCCTCGACGAGCTCCGCGAGAATTTCGAAGCCCGCGCTCGAGTAGATCCGCTTGCGGCCGGGCTCCGCCTGCGACACGCGTTCGTCGAAGGCCAGTCCCGAGGCGTGCGCCAGCAGATGGCGGACGGTCGACCCCGGCGGACCGGCGGGCTGATCGAGTTCGAGCGCGCCCTCCTCCACAGCGACGAGGACCGCGTAGGCGACGAGCGGCTTGGTGACCGATGCGAGACGGTAGAGCCGCAACTGGTCGCCGCGCTCTGCGACGACGCCGCCGGCGCGGGTGAGAACCGCGGCGGCGGCGTGGTCGACAGGCCAGTCGGAGATCGCGTCGAGGCTGTTCACGTACCCAGCCTAGAAGACGGCACCGGTGGCCGCGGAATCACCGATCGGCGTCGGTGTACCGGATGACGCCGCGGATGTTCTTCCCGTCGAGCATGTCCTGGTAGCCGTCGTTGACCTGCTCGAGGGTATACGTGCGGGTGACCATGTCCGCGAGGTTGAGCTGTCCGGCCTTGTACATCGCGAGCAGGTTCGGAATGTCGACCCGCGCATTGCAGCCGCCGAAGATGTTGCCCTGCAGATCCTTCTGCAGCATCGCGAACAGGAACGCGTTCAGCTTCACGTCCATGTCCGTCATGTGCCCCATCGCGGTGACCACGCAGCGGCCGTTCTTCGCGGTCAGCTGCAAGGCCTCCTCGACGTACTCGCCGCGCATCTCGCCCACGGTGATGATCGTCTTGTCCGCCATGCGTCCCCACGTGGTCTCCATGATCGGCATGAGCGCCTCGGCCATCGACGGGTAGGCGTGCGTCGCGCCGAACTTCAGGGCCTGCTCCCGCTTCCACGGCACGGGGTCGATCGCGAAGATCTGTCGCGCTCCGGACGCGACGGCGCCCTGCAGGGCGCTCATCCCCACGCCCCCCACGCCGATCACGGCGACAGCCTCCCCGGGCTTGACGTCGGCGACGTGGGTGGCCGAGCCCCAGCCGGTGGGCACGCCGCAGCCGACGAGGGCGGCCAGCTCGAACGGGACGTCCTTGTCGATCTTGACGACCTGTGTCTGGTTGACCGTCATGTACGGCGAGAAGGTGCCGAGCAGGCACATCGGGATCACGTGCTGTCCGCGCGCCTGGATCCGGTAGGTGCCGTCGGAGATCGCCATCCCGCTGAGCAGGCCCGCGCCGAGATCGCACAGGTTCGAGTGACCGGTGGCGCACGACGGGCAGCGACCGCATGCCGGAATGAAGGACAGGACGACGTGATCGCCGACCTCCAGGCCGACGACGCCGTCGCCGACCTTCGTGATGACGCCGGACCCCTCGTGGCCGCCCATCACCGGGAAGGACGGCATGGGCGTCGCTCCCGTGACGATGTGGTGGTCCGAGTGGCACATCCCCGCCGCCTCCATGCGGATCTGCACCTCGCCCGCGACCGGGTCACCGATCTCGATTTCCTCCACCGACCACGGCTCGTTGAGACCCCACAGGATCGCGCCCTTGGTCTTCATCTGCATCGCCCTCCGTCACAGTGCGTGTGTACGCATGTGACCATAGCCACAAGACGGCGAAATTGGAACAGGTTCTATCGCCGGCGGTCGGCCCGGCCGCAAGCCGGACCGCACCCCCGCCGCACCCGCCGGGCCGGCGGCGCCGGCACGGTGAAACCGGACCGATCACGCGAACGGGACGTCGACCAGGGTGAATCCCAGGGTGAAGATCGAAAACCGCGTAACCCTTCCCCGGGCAGCGGCGGTGTAGACGGCATGAACGTGATCGCCTCGCTGCTCGTCGCGTGGGTCGCCGTCGCTGCGGTGGTGGCCACGATCGTCGGGGCAGCGATCGCCCTCAGAGCCGAGCATCGGTCCCCGCGGCCCGGTCCGATGCAGCCGAAGGGACCACGACGGCGCCCGCACGGTGCGGCCCGCGCCGAGCAGCCGCGCACCGTGTGCGCGGAGCTGCGGGACTGACGCGGCGCCCGGCCCGTCCGGGCCGGGCGCCGGTCCGAGGTGGCGCCGAACGTCGGGGTGCTCGACGCCACCACGATGTCCATCGGGCAGGCGCCGGCGCGTGTGACAGCAGGCGAGGGTGAGACCCGGGGTGATATCCACGGCCGGCGGGTGCGGGCCCGTCGGCGCATTCGAATACGCGACATGCCCGAGCGGGGTCCGACCGACCCGAGGTTCGGATAGCTTGACTGTGGTACCCGCAATTTCGACCGCGATTCCATGTCGTAGGAGCTGCGTGTGGCGCACGACCCGACTCTCGTCTTCCACGGCGCCGCGCAGACGGTCACCGGCTCGTGCACGGAGATCGCGCTGGACTCGACGCGGATTCTGGTGGACTGCGGCCTGTTCCAGGGCTCACGCACTCTCGAAGAGCTGAACTACGGTGACTTCGCGTTCGCACCGGACGAGATCGACGCCGTCGTCCTCACCCATGCCCACATCGATCATTGCGGTCTGCTGCCCAAGCTGGTGGCCCAGGGTTTCGAGGGGCCGATCTTCTGCACCGGCCCGACCACCGACCTGCTGGAATTCATGCTCGCCGACGCCGGGCGCATCCAGGAGTTCGAGGCCGAGCGGCGGAATCGGCGACGCGACCGCACGCGCGGAAGGAGGTTCACCCCGCTCTACACGGAGGCAGACGCCCTCGCCGCCTGGGGGCAGGCCCGTCCGGTGGCGCTCGGAGAGTGGTTCGAGCCCGCTGCAGGTTTTCGCGCACGGCTGTGGAACGCGGGGCACATACTGGGGGCCGCGTCGGCGGAGATCGACGCGGAGGGTGTGCGCCTGCTCTTCTCCGGCGACCTCGGTCCCGCCCAGAAGGCGTTCCACCCCGACCCGACCGGCCCCTCGGGGCCGGACCATCTCGTCTGCGAATCCACCTACGGAAACCGGACCCGCGTGCGGATGACGATCGAGCAACGGCGTGACCTGCTCGAAGAGGAGATCGACCGTGCGGTCGGGCACGGCGGCAACCTCGTCGTCCCCGCCTTCGCGCTGGAACGGACGCAGGAACTGCTGCTCGACATCGCACACCTCGTCGACGAGAACCGCATCCCCGCGGTGCCGGTGTTCGTCGACTCACCGCTCGCCAACCGGGCGACCGCGGTGTTCGCCGCGCACGCGGGCGAACTCGAGGATCTCGAGGGGAAGAACATCTTCCGCCATCCGGCGATCCACTACGTCGACGACGCCTCCACGTCCAAGCGGATCAACGACGTCTCGGGAGCGATCATCATCGCGGCCTCGGGAATGTGCGAGGCGGGGCGCATCCGTCACCACCTGAAGCACAATCTGCACCGTCGGGATTCGACGATTCTGTTCGTCGGCTTCCAGGCGCAGGGTTCGCTCGGCCGCGTGATTCTCGACGGTGCGAAGCGTGTCCGCATCTCCGGTCAGGACATCGATGTGCGGGCGCAGATCCGGCGGATCGACAGCTATTCCGCACACGCGGATCAGGCCGAACTCCTGGACTGGATCACGGTACGCGGTCCCGTGGCAGGCAGCCTGTTCCTCACCCACGGCGAGCCGGAGGCCGTGGCGGCGCTGGCCGAACTGGTGCACGAGCTCGACCCTTCGCTGTCGATTGTCACCCCGGAGATCGGCGAGAGCTACCAGGTGGCGTCCGGTGCCCCCGCGTCGCGGATTCAACCCGCTCGCGCGGACGTCGCGCGCCTGAGCGGGCGCGATTGGCAGAACGACTACGCCGAACTGGCGGTGAGCCTCAAGCAGCAGCTCGGACGCATCCCGGATGCGGAGTCGCGCCGGAAGGCCGTCGCCGAGATCCGCGAGATCCTCGACAGCTACGCGGATGTCCACCCCTCGCACGGCACGCGGAAGCGCCGCTGAGTCGGGTCCGCACCCCCGTCGAGGCGCCCGAATCGCCTGGTTCGGGACCTTCTACCCTGCCCGACCGGGCCGTTCTCCTTCACATCCGCTCGCAGGCCGCCTACGCTCGGATCCGGCCACGACCCCCCTGCACAGTGGCCCTGCCCCGCCGGCGACGACGCGCGAAGCCGGCGGGGCCTCGCATTCTTCCCCTTCGGCAGCGCTGCAGCGCCCGCACCCGATCGCCGCGCCGCGGCCCGCACCCGATCGCCGCGCCGCGGCCGGCAGCCGATCGCCGCGCCGCGGCGGTGAACGCCCGCACCGATCGGGCGGCTACCTCTTGCGGGCGGTGAGCAGCAGGTACTCGGCGTCGTACGCGGTCCGGCCGGGCTCTCCGGCTCGATTCCAGTCCGTGAGGAACTGCAGAAAGCTCCGGTCGAGCTCCGCGGTCCGGTCCGGGTCGGCGGCGTTGAACCGGTACACCGCGATCACCGGACCGTAGTTGCGCTTCCAGTACTCGCGGAACTCGATCGGCTCCGGGCTGGGGTCCATCACCACGCTTCGGCGATCCATGCTCAGGTCGCTGATCCGATCGCCGAACAACTCCCGGACGTGCCGCTCGTCGCCCCATATCGGGGGCGGCGACGCGCCGGGCGGGGGCGGCGGCGCATACGGGGCCATGAGCCGGAACAGCTGACCGATGAAGCCCTCCGGTGTCCAGTTGATCATCCCGATCGTCCCACCCGGCCGGCACACCCGCAGCAGTTCGTCGGCGACGGCCCGGTGGTGTGGTGCGAACATCGCGCCCACGCTGGAGAGCACGACGTCGAAGCCGGCGTCGGGGAACGGCAGGGCCTCGGCGTCCACCTCCACCCACTCGAGGTCCACGCCCCGCTCCGTCGCGGCGCTGCGGCCCGCGACGAACAACTCCGGCGTCAGATCGGCGGCGGTGACGATCGCGCCCCGTTCGGCGGCCGGGATGGCCGGGATGGCAGCGTTGCCGGATCCGGCGCCCACGTCGAGGACCCGCAGGCCCGCCACCACCCCGGCCGCGGCGACGAGCGTCGGCCCGAACGTCGGGATCAGGTCGGCCGCGACCGCCGGATAGTTCCCGGCCGCCCACAACGCCCGGTGCCTGGCCTTCAGCGCCCGGTCGCCGTCACGTTCCACGATGCCGGTCATGATCACTCCTTCGTCCGATGCTGCGGGATCGTGTGTCCCGCACTGGCACCGAGACAGACGTCGCCGCCGCCGCAGGGACGCAATCCCGGCGGAGCGTGCAGGCACCGACGTGGGATTGCGTCCTTTCCCCGGTACCGTCGTCTGTGGAGGGACACCGCCCGTACAGCGCCCCTTCCCGGAGGACCACACCATGACCACGGCATCCACCCTGACCACGGCATCCACCAGGTCCGCGACGGACGCGGACGCCCTGACCACCGAAGCCGTCTGGCGCGAGTTCGGAGCGCAGCTCCGCGTCTTCGTGCAGCGGCGGATCGCCGATCCGGACCGCGCCGACGACGTGCTCGGCGAAATCCTGCTGCGCGTCCACAGGAACCTCGGCCGGGTCGAGGACCGCGAGCACCTGATCCGGTGGGTGTACCGGATCGCCCGCAGCGCGATCATCGACGACTACCGACGGGCCGCCCGGGATCGGGACCGGCTCGCACCGCTCACCGGCGACGCGCCCGACCCGGCCGGACCGGACGGGGACGACGCGGCGACCGCCCAGCGGGAGCTGGCCGCCTGCCTGCGCCCGCTGCTCGACGGGCTCTCCCCCGAGCAGCGCCGAGCCGTCGAGCTGACCGACCTGGAAGGTCTGACGCAGGCCCGCGCCGCCGCCGTCGAAGGGGTGTCGCTGTCGGGAATGAAGTCCCGGGTCCAGCGGGGCCGGCGGAAGCTGGCCGAACTGCTCGGACGGTGCTGCGCGCTGACCCTCGATGCGCACGGGATGCCCGTGGACTACACCACCCCGACCGACTGCCGCTGCGCCGGCGACCCCCGCTGATCCAGGGGTGCTGATCCTGCGGTGCGCGCCGGTGTGCCGTCGCCGGACGGCACACCGGGGCGAGTTCCGATCAGCCGCAGCAGGCCCCCGCTGTCGGGCTGTCCTCGCTCGCGCAGGCGACCGCACACGCCGAACCCGTCAGCCCGTCCGGGTTGGCGGGATCGTCGTCGGTCACGGCGTAGTACTCCCACCATCCGTTGGGCACGTCGGGCGCGTCGACGAAAACCTTGTCCTGCACGGCATGGCAGCACAGATCCTGCTCGGCGATCGTGGCGGTCAGTCCGGCAGCACGGAACCGAGCCAGCGCTCCGGACACCTCGTCGGGGCCGTCCGTCTCGATCCCCAGGTGGTTCAGACGTTCGCGCGCACCGGGATTCTCGATCAGCACCAGCTTCAGCGGCGGGTCCTCGATCGCGAAGTTGGCGTACCCGGGGCGCTGTTTGTGCGGTGACACCCCGAACAACGCGGTGTAGAACTCGGTCGCCGCGGTGATGTCCTCGACGTTGAGAGCGAGCTGGACTCGGGTGGCAGACATGGCGGTCTCTCCTCGAAATCGGGACACCGGCCCGGGAATCCACCATGGATCCTCGTCACCGTGTGTCCTCCCTACTGACGACCGTCGCGCCGAACGGACGCAGCCGCGTCGTTCGCGCTCGGCGAATGCGTCCTTCGCCGCGGTGCGACGTCCGAAAGGAGACCCGGTCACCGACTCGAAAGGACCCGTCGTGAACACCACATCGACCACGCTGCCCGAGAACTGGAACCGCGCGATGGCCGTCGTCGCGCATCCCGACGACCTCGAGTACGGCGCGGCCGGCGCCGTCGCCCGCTGGACCCGCTCGGGCAAGTCGGTGGCCTACGTCGTCGCCACCGACGGCGAGGCCGGCATCGACGGCCGCACCCCCGCCGAGGCGGCACCTCTGCGACGCCGCGAGCAGCTCGAAGCCGCCGCCGTCGTCGGCGTCGAGGACGTGACATTCCTCGGATACCGCGACGGCGTCGTCGAATACGGACTCGACCTGCGCCGCGCCATCGCCCGCGAGATCCGGAGGTTCCGGCCGGACGTGCTGATCACCGCCACGTACGAGCCCACCTACGGACTGGACGGCGGGCGCATCGTCAATCAGGCCGACCACCGCGCCGTGGGCCTGGCGGTACTCGACGGCGCCCGCGACGCCGGCAATCGCTGGATCTTCCCCGAGTTGCTCGACGAGAACCTGCCTCCGTGGCACGGGGTCGGCCACGTGTACCTGATGGGCGCGAACGAGCCGTCGCACGCCGTCGACGTCACCGAGAGTCTCGACGCCGGAATCGAATCACTGCGCGCCCACCGGTCCTACCTGGACGGGCTGGGCCGGGACTTCGATCCTGCGGCGTTCCTGCGCGAGTTCACCGCGGCCGCCGGAACCCGAATCGGCGTGCGGCACGCCGTCGCCTTCCAGCAGATCCGGCTCCAGGGGGTGTGACGGCCGGAGCGGGAAGGGTGGGGCGGGCGGGGCTCGAACCCGCGACCAATGGATTATGAGTCCACGGCTCTAACCGACTGAGCTACCGCCCCGTCCGCGCGTATCCGAAGGTACGCGACGTGTGCCGAATGCTACCGGCCGCGACGGCCGGTCCCGGTCGCGGGTCACCCCGTGTCGCCGGGCCAGGCCGAACCGCGGCCACGAGGAGGCGTGTGTAACTTCCGTCACACCGGCCACGGTTCGTGCCGGCCGGGACGCGAAAACCCCTTCCACCCGAGATCGGGTGGAAGGGGTTTTCCGGAAGCTCCCCCGGCTGGACTCGAACCAGCAACCGTTCGATTAACAGTCGAATGCTCTGCCAATTGAGCTACAGGGGATTGTCCTGCGTGCCCCGCCGTTTCCCGCGGTGCGTGAAGAACTGTAGCGCCCCACCCGACGCGGCACCAAATCGCCTGCCTGTGAGCCCGGGGACCTGGATCGGGCAGGATGGGTAAAACGCTGACACGGCTGAACGGAGACGACGTTGATCGGACTTTTGGTGGGGGTTGCCGCGGGCTACGTCCTGGGGACACGGGCGGGCCGCGCCCGATACGAACAGCTCAGCAGGACGGCGAAGGCGGTCGCAGGTAGCCCGGTGACGAAGAAGGCGATCGAGGTGAGCCGGCAGAAGCTGGCCGACTCCCTCAGCCCGGAGCCGAAGCTCGAACCGATGAAGCCGCTCGACGAGCAGACCACGATCCTCGTCCCCCGCGACCAGTTGCGGCGGTGACGCGGGTGGCGTGAGGTCAGCCGGCCAGGCCGTCGCCGCTGGTGTCGCCGATGGCCTGGTCGAGCAGGCTGCGCCGATACTGCTCGAGTGCGACGAGGTCCCCGAGCAGCGAGTGGAACTCGTCGGATTCGGTGGCCGGGGAGATGCGCTGCAGTTTGGATTTGAGTTCGGCGACCTGCTCCCCCACCCAGACCTCCTGCAGCCGCGCGAGGACCCCGCCGATGTAGCGGGGCATCCGGTCCTCCTCCGCGGGCAGCGAGTCCACCGCGAGTTCCATGACCAGCGAGTGCACCACGGGGTCGGTGGCGGCGCGGCCGACGGCGTCGACCCATTCCGCGCCGCCGAGTCCCGCGCCGGTCCCGCCGACCGCGGCCACGGCTTCGCGGACGGCCGCGTAGGCCGGATCGGTGAACGTCTCCGCGGGCAGCGAATCGAACACGGTCCCGGCGATGCCGGGGTACTGCAGCGCCGCCTTGAGGGCGTCGCGCTGCGGCCACAGCGCCGGATCGTCGGGACGCGGCCGACGCAGGACCGTCTCCGCGGGCCCCGCCTCCGCCCGCTGGTGCGGCGCGACGGTGCGTGCCTTCTCGTCGCCGCCGCGCGCGACGCGACGGGACTCCTCCTGCACCCGGCGGCGGACGGCCGGAATGTCGTCCCAGCCCACCCAGTGCGACAACTGCACCGCGTAACTGTCGCGCAGCGTACGTTCCTTGATCCGGGCCACCACGGGAACCGTCCGGCGCAGCGCCTCCACCCGACCCTCGGCGGTGTCGAGGTCGTGCTCGGCGAGAATCGACTTGACGACGAACTCGAACATCGGGGTGCGCCGGGCGACGAGGTCGCGCACCGCTCCGTCGCCGGACTCCTGCCGCAGCTCGCACGGATCCATGCCCTGCGGTGCGATCGCGACGAATGTCTTCGCCGTGGTCTTCTGGTCGCCCTCGAACGCCTTCATCGCCGCAGCCCGGCCGGCGGCGTCGCCGTCGAAGGTGTAGATGATCTCACCGCGGAAGTAGCTGTCGTCCATGAGCAGTCGCCGCAGCATCGCCAGATGCTCGTCGCCGAACGCGGTGCCGCACGCGGCCACTGCGGTTTTCACGCCCGACAGGTGCATTGCCATGACGTCGGTGTAGCCCTCGACGATCACCGCCTGGTGTGCCTTGGCGATCTCCCGCTTGGCCAGGTCGAGTCCGAACAGCACCTGGGATTTCTTGTAGAGCAACGTTTCCGGGGTGTTGACGTACTTTGCCGCGAGCGTGTCGTCGTCGAACAGGCGGCGGGCTCCGAATCCGATGACGTCGCCGGCGAGGTTGCGGATCGGCCACAGCAGCCGCCGGTGGAACCGGTCGATGGGTCCGCGGCGACCCTGCTTGGACAGACCGGCCGCCTCGAGCTCGGCGAATTCGAAGCCGCGGGAGAGCAGGTGCCTGGTGAGCGCATCCCAGCCGGCGGGAGCGTATCCGCACCCGAACGCCGCGGCCGCGGCTTCGTCGAAGCTGCGTTCGGTCAGGTAGTCCCGCGCCGCCTGAGCGTCGGGCGTCCGCAGCTGCTCGGCGTAGAACTCCTGCGCGGCCGCGTTGGCGGCGACGAGCCGTGCGCGGGTGCCGCGGTCGCGCTGCACCGACGGTCCCCCGCCCTCGTAGTTGAGGGTGTAGCCGACCCGGTCGGCGAGCTGCTCGACGGCTTCGACGAAACTGATGTGCTCGATCTTCTGCAGGAACGAGTACACGTCGCCGCCCTCGCCGCAGCCGAAGCAGTGGAAGTGGCCGTGGTTGGGACGGACGTGGAAGGACGGGGACTTCTCGTCGTGGAAGGGGCACAGCCCCTTCATCGAATCGGCGCCGCCGCGCCTGAGGGCGACGTACTCGCCGACGATGTCCTCGATCCGGACGCGGTCACGGACGGCCGCGATGTCCCTGTCTGAAATTCGCCCGGCCACGACGACGAGTCTAGGCGCTACCCCCAACTCGCCTGCGCGGCGAGGCTGTCGCGGTCGATCCGCTCGAGCCGGGACTCGGTGCACGAGGCGATCTGGTCGACGATCACCCGCATGCGGGCGGCGTCGTCGGGCGCGGCGTCCCAGAGGGGGACGAAGAACGGGTCGAGGCCCACGGGGGCCGTGCGCTCGAGCCATTCGGCGACGCGGTGGATCCGTTCCCGCTGCCGTTCCTGGCGCTGCCGGTGGGCGGCATCGGACATCACGAACTGCAGGGCCATGGTCTTGAGCAGGGCCACCTCGGACGCGACGACAGGCGGGACGACGAGATCGGCGTCGTAGCGGGTGACCGGGCGATCGCCGGTGACGGCGCGGGTGCCGATGATCGCGGCCGTCGCGAAGCGGCCGACGAGTTCGCTGGTGAGCCGCTTGAGCGCCACCGAGCACGCGAGGCTGCCGTCGTAGGTGTCGACGGCCTGGACCACCGGCATCTGCGACAGTCGCTTCGAGGCCTCCACCAGCTCGTTCGGGTCGAGACCGGAGAACTCGCGCATGCCGAGATCGACGAGCGTGCTCACCGACGCCGGGTCGGTGAGCACGCGCAGGTCGATCCGTCCGTCGATCACGCCGTCCTCGACGTCGTGGACGGAGTAGGCGACGTCGTCGGACCAGTCCATGATCTGGGCTTCGAGGCACTTGCGCCGGTCCGGCGCGCCGTCGCGCACCCACTCGAGGACGTCGGCGTCGTCGTCGTAGGCGCCGAACTTCGCGCCGGGCGCCGGGCGGGTCCACGGATACTTCAGTGTCGCGTCGAGGGCCGCGCGGGTGAGATTGAGACCGGCGCTCGCGCCGTCGGGATGGACGATCTTCGGCTCGAGGCACGTGAGGATCCGCAGATTCTGCGCGTTGCCCTCGAATCCGCCGCACCCGGCGGCTACCTCGTCGAGGGCGCGCTCGCCGTTGTGACCGTAGGGCGGGTGCCCGATGTCGTGCGCGAGGCCGGCGAGGTCCACCAGGTCGGGATCGCAACCGAGCCCGTCGGCGATGCTGCGGCCGATCTGGGCGACCTCGATCGAGTGGGTGAGCCGGGTGCGCGGAGTGTCACCGTCGCGGGGGCCGACGACCTGGGTCTTGTCGGCGAGCCGCCGCAGGGCGGCGCTGTGCTGGACCCGGGCGCGGTCCCGCGCGAACGGCGTACGGCTCGCGGTCGCCGGCCCGGCACCGGCGAGCGCCGATACCTTCGGGACCTCGGTGACACGCCGTTCGAGGTCGTGTTCGTCGTAGCCCGGCATCACGTCCTCCTTCACTGTGCGGCCGTGTAGGGGAAGTCCGCCGAGTCGTGGGTGAGCTGGTACCAGATCAGCGCGCCCGTCTCACGGGCGATCCCGTGCAGCTGCGACTCCCGGGTGTACACGGCGGGTCCGGTGCGGGTCGGCGCGGTCCACGCGTCGAGACCGGCGTCGCGGGCCATGGTGCGAGTACGCAGCGAATGCCACGGATCGCTCACCAGCACCGCGGAGTGCAGCCCCTGCGCGCTCATCTCGCGTCCGACCGCTTCGACACTGAGCAGCGTGTCCGAGCCCTCCTCGACCGCGGTGATCGCCGACTCCGGCACACCCTTGGCGACCAGATAGTTCTTGCCGGAGGCCGCCTCGGTGAACAGGTCACCCTCCTGCTTCCCGCCGACGGTGACGATCCGTTCGGCTACCCGGTTCTCGTACAGGGTGAAGGCCTGGTCGAGGCGGGCCTGGAACACCGACGAGGGGGTGCCGGAGTATTGGGCGGCGCCGAGCACGACGATGGCGTCGGCCGGGCTCCAGTCGTCGATGCGCGCCACCTGCCACACCCGCACCGCGGTCCCGGCGAGGACCGCGATCGCCGCGAGCACCACTCCGAGCACCAGCCGGCGTGTCCAGCGCGCGACGCTCGTCCCGAACCCACGCCGGGTTTCGGGGAGGGGCGGTGCTGGGCGTAGACGGGCTGCGGTACTCACTCCCCGATTCTGCCAGTGTTGCGCGTGTGTCCACCCGGCGACGCGCCACGGGCGACGACGCAGGCGAGCCGATAGATTCGAACGCATGTCACCGCATTCGGTCGTCGTCCGGCCACGTCCGGTCCGTCCGCTCCACCGTTCGCTGTCGCTGTCGGTGCCGGTCCTGCTGGCGGCGCTGGCCTGGTTGTTGCTGCCCGGTTCGGCGACGGCCGAGCCGCCCTTCCGGCTCCCGCAGCCGATCACCGACACGGCCGGCGTACTGGGTCCGGCGGAGACGGCGCAGATCGAGCAGGCGGCGGACGCGCTCTACGCCGAGCACGGGGTGCAGTTGTGGGTGGCGTACGTGCCGACATTTTCCGGACTGTCGTCCGACGACTGGACCGAGCAGACCGCGCAGGCCAGCAACTTCGGCACCGACACCGCCCTGCTCGCCGTGGCCACGCAGGACCGCGAGTACGCGCTGTGGACGCCGAACGCGTTATCCGGGGTCACCGCGTCCGAGCGGGACGCCATCAGCACGGATCGGATCGTGCCGCAGCTGCGGGACGAGAACTGGGCCGGGGCCGCGGTGGCGGCGGCCGAGGGTCTCGACGAGGCGTTGTCGGCCTCGGGTTCGGGCTCGGGCTCGGGCTCGGGCACCACGCTGCTCGTGGGGGGCGGGGTCATCGCCGCCGGCGCCGGCGGGGTGTACCTGTACTCCAAGCGCGCCAAGCGCAAGCGGGCCGAGGCGGGCGCCCGGGCCGCGGCGGACACCGACCCGGCCGACACCGACGCACTGAGTGCACTGCCGCTCGAAGGACTCGAACTGCATGCCCAGAAGATCCTGGTCGAGACCGACAACGCGGTCCGTTCGAGCCACGAGGCGCTCGAACTGGCGCGCGGGGAATTCGGCGATGCCGCGGTTCAACCGTTCGACCACGCCTACCGTCAGGCGCAGTCGGCCCTGGCGTCCGCGTTCGAGATCCGGCAGCGGCTCGACGACGCCATCCCCGAGACGCCTCAGCAGCAGCGCGACATGCTCGTGCAGTTGATCTCGTCGTGCGGGCGCGCGGACCGGGAACTCGACGCGCAGGTCGAGGCCTTCGACCGGATGCGCGACCTGCTGCTCGATGCACCCGCCCGCCTCGACGCACTCACCCAGCGCGCGATCGCGTTGCGGGCCCGCCTCCCCGAGGCCGAGGCGACGCTGGCGAACCTGCGCACGGAGTTCCCGGCCGGCGCGCTCGCCCCGATCACCGACAACGTGGCGCTGGCCCAGGACGAGATCGAGTTCGCCGAGAAATCCGTCGACCAGGGCCGCACCGCGGTGGCGCGCCCCGTCGGCGAGCAGGGCGACGCGGTGCGCGCCATCCGGGAAGCGGAAGGCGCTCTGGGGCACGCGGCGACCATGCTCGACGCGATCGACCACGCCGCCGACGACATCCGGCGGGCGATCGCGACGTTGCCGGCGGCGATGGCCGACGCCGAACAGGGCATCGCCGACGCGGGACAGCTCGCCGATGCCGGGGGCGCGGAACTCGCCGAAGCCCGCAGGGCCGCGCAGGAGGCACTCGACCACGCGCGGGCGGCGATGAACACCGACCCGCTGGGCAGCTTCACCCGAGTCGTGGAGGCGGACGCCCGCCTCGACGCGCTGCGCGCCCGCACCCGTCAGGCACAGGAGCAGGCGCAGCGCAGCCGTCAACGTCTCGAGCAGGATCTGACGGCCGCCCAGTCCCAGGTCACCGCTGCCGCGGACTTCATCGGGACGCGGCGCGGCGTGATCGGCGCCGAAGCCCGCACCCGCCTGTCGGAGGCGCAGCGCCATCTGCAGGCCGCGCAGCAGCTCGCCGCCCACGACCCGGGCCGGGCCCTGCAACACGCTCAGGCGGCGGGGACCCTCGCGGCGAATGCGCTGCGCGCAGCGCAGAACGACGTGCAGCGTTGGGACCGTCAGCAGCGTCCGCCCCGCGGCGGCGCCTCCGGCGGCAACATCGCCGGTGCGGTGCTCGGCGGCATCCTGATAAACAGCGTCCTGACCGGTGGCCGCGGGGGCTTCGGCGGCGGGGGCTTCGGCGGTGGGGGCTTCGGGGGCGGCGGGTTCGGCGGCAGCAGCGGCGGGCGGTTCTGACCGCGACCGTGCAGTGAGGGGGTCGCCTCGTGCGAGGCGACCCCCTCACTGCGGCTGCGCGGTCAGGCGCCGATCAGCCGCTGGGCCAGGTAACCCTCGACCTGGTCGAGCCCGACGCGCTCCTGCGCCATGGTGTCGCGCTCGCGGATGGTGACGGCCTGGTCCTCGAGGGTGTCGAAGTCGACCGTGATGCAGAACGGGGTGCCGATCTCGTCCTGGCGGCGGTAGCGGCGGCCGATGGCGCCGGCGTCGTCGAACTCGATGTTCCAGTACTGGCGCAGCTGCGCGGCGAGGTCCTTCGCCTTGGGGCTCAGATCCGCATTGCGCGACAGCGGCAGCACCGCCGCCTTGACCGGGGCGAGCCGGCGATCGAGGCGCAGCACGGTGCGCTTGTCGACGCCACCCTTCGCGTTGGGTGCCTCGTCCTCGCTGTAGGCGTCGACGAGGAACGCCATGAGCGAACGCGTCAGACCCGCTGCCGGCTCGATGACGTACGGGGTGTACCGCTCGTTGGTGGTCTGGTCGAAGAAGCTCAGGTCGGCACCCGAGTGCTGCGCGTGCGTCGACAGGTCGAAGTCGGTGCGGTTGGCGACGCCCTCGAGCTCGCCCCATTCGCTGCCCTGGAAGTGGAAGCGGTACTCGATGTCGACGGTGCGCTTGGAGTAGTGGGACAGCTTGTCCTGCGGGTGCTCGTACAGGCGCAGGTTGTCCTTGTTGATGCCGAGTCCGGTGTACCAGTCCATCCGGTAGTCGATCCAGTACTGGTGCCACTGCTCGTCCTCGCCCGGCTTGACGAAGAACTCCATCTCCATCTGCTCGAACTCGCGGGTCCGGAAGATGAAGTTGCCCGGGGTGATCTCGTTGCGGAAGCTCTTGCCGATCTGGCCGATGCCGAACGGCGGCTTCTTGCGCGACGTGGTGAGCACGTTGGCGAAGTTCACGAAGATGCCCTGCGCGGTCTCGGGACGCAGGTAGTGCAGCCCCTCCTCGCTCTCGATCGGGCCGAGATAGGTCTTGAGCATCATGTTGAAGTCGCGGGGCTCGGTCCACTGGCCCTTGGTGCCGCAGTCGGGGCAGGCGATCTCCGACATCGGAACAGCGTCGGGATCGTCGAGCTTGTTCTTCTCGGCGTACGCCTCCTGCAGGTGATCCTGGCGGTGGCGCTTGTGACAGCTCAGGCACTCGACGAGCGGATCGTTGAAGACCCCGACATGACCCGAGGCCACCCACACCTGACGCGGCAGGATCACCGACGAGTCCAGTCCGACGACGTCCTCGCGGCTGGTGACCATGTTGCGCCACCACTGCTTCTTGATGTTCTCCTTGAGCTCCACGCCGAGCGGCCCGTAGTCCCAGGCCGACCTCGTACCGCCGTAGATCTCACCGCAGGGATAGACCAGGCCCCGGCGCTTGGCCAGGTTGGCGACGGTATCGATCTTGGATTTCGGTGCCACTCGGATTCACTCCATCTTCGATGCGGGGTTTCGCAGCGTGCGTCGACCCGTAAGCCTATCGCTCCGGTCGGCGGGGCCGAACGTCGCGCCGGTTGACATGCACATTCGTGCATATCAAAATGGGATCGGTTTGCAATAACGCGGCCGAGGACCCGAAGGAGACCCGTTGAGCGTTGCCGACACCGGCCCCGGCGGCGACGCCAGCGCCGCGCCCCCTCCGCACGAGGACTGCCGTCCGGGCTCGGCGGCACCCGCCCCGGCCCCGGCTCCGTCGCGGGAGACCCTCGCCGCCGCCGGCGAGCTCCTGCGCGCCCTGGCCGCACCCGTGCGCATCGCGATCGTGCTGCAACTGCGCGAGTCCGAACACTGTGTCCACGAGCTGGTCGGGGCGCTCGGCGTCACCCAACCGCTGATCAGCCAGCACCTGCGCATCCTCAAGGCCGCAGGCGTGGTCCGCGGCGAGCGCGCCGGACGCGAGGTGCTCTACCGTCTCGTCGACGACCATCTCGCCCACATCGTCGTCGATGCCGTCGCCCACGTCGAGGAAGGTTGACCCCAGCCGTGCCGCCCGCCCCCAAACCCGTCGTCGGAGTCCGCTCCACCAGACAACGCAGTGCGATCTCCGCGCTGCTCGACGAGATCGAAGAATTCCGTTCGGCCCAGGACCTGCACGACGAACTGCGCCGGCGCGGCGAGGGCATCGGCCTGACCACCGTCTACCGCACCCTGCAGTCCCTTGCCGAAGCCGGCACCGTCGACGTGCTGCGCACCGACAGCGGGGAGTCCGTCTACCGGCGCTGCTCGTCCGGTCACCACCACCATCTCGTGTGCCGCGCGTGCGGATTCACCGTCGAGGTGGACGGGCCCGCGGTCGAGCGCTGGTCCCACGAGGTGGCCGAGGACAACGGCTTCGTCGACGTCAGCCACACCGTCGAGATCTTCGGCACCTGCCGCGAGTGCGCGGACGCCGAGCCCCCAACCTCCCGCTGAGCGCAGCCCTCCCGCCGAGCGCAGCCTCCGCTGAGCGGTGACCCTCAGCGGCACCCGCAGCCGTCGCAACCGCACCCGCCCAGCAGATCGACGGTCTCGCCGCCCGGCTCGTCGAACACGCACGCCCGGCCGCCGAGCCGCGTTGCGAGGTCGGGAGCCGACGGCACCAGCGCCGCCACGACCGCGACCGCGCGCGCCAGGTGCGCCGGCACCAGCGGGTGCGCCGGGACGCGCTGCACCGCCGTCACCCGATCCTGGTGGAGTTCGAGTCTCGCGTCCGGCCACTGCGCCTGCAGGTCGACGAGGACCTCGGCCGCGCGGGTGCGACCGGCGATCCGCTCCACCAGGTACGTCGTCAGCTCCACCACCCCCGCTCGGGAGTCGACGACGACGTAGGTGAGCACATCGTCGACCCAGATCGGTACATCGCCGTCCGTGTCGGGTTCGATCTCCTCGGTGAGGACCGTCGACAGGACACGCAGCACGGCCGCGCGCAGCGCGTCGTCGTCCCCGGTGACGATCGGGAGGTCCCAGTCGAGTTCGCTCACTCGGATCCGCCCGTACCCGCGACGGCCGAGCGCGCGTCGCCGGCACCACCGAGCACGAGCAGCAGCATCGTCGTCAGGGGCGAATCGTCGAGACCGGTGGCGGGAAAGGAGTACCGGAGCACCACGTCCGCCTCGGCGTCCCGCTCGACGAGGTGGATCGACCCGAACTGCAGCGCGTCGGCTGCCGTGGCGACGCGTGTGCGCAACGCGTCGTCTAGTGGCAGGTCCCACGCGAGGATTCCGGTCAGCGACACCACGTCGAGGCCTTCGGTGAGGGTCACCACCCGCACGGCGCAGGGCACGCCCGCGTAGTCGAATCCCAGCGCGTCGTCGCCGTTCGTCCTGGGTTCGTGCAGGGCGACGAACTCCGCCAGCGCGGACGCGATCCGCTCGCGCAGGCCCAGTCCGCTCGGGTCCATTCCGCCGGGGTCGGGTGCCCGATCGCCCGGTCCGGTCCCGGCGTCCGTCACTTCACACCCCCGAATCGACGGTCGCGCGAGGCGTACTCCACACACGCGGCCCACAGGTCCCGACGGTCGAAGTCGGGGAACATCTTGTCCTGGAACACCATTTCGGCGTAGGCCGACTGCCAGAGCAGGAAGTTCGAGGTGCGCTGCTCACCGGACGGCCGCAGGAACAGGTCCACGTCCGGCATGTCGGGCTCGTCGAGGTACCGCCCCACCGTGGCCTCGGTGACGCGTTCCGGGTCGAGCTCACCCGCAGCCACGCGACGCGCGATTTCCCTTGCAGCATCGGCGATCTCGGCGCGACCCCCGTAGTTCACGCACATGGTGAGGGTCATCACGTCGTTGTCGCGGGTCAGTTCCTCGGCGATCTCGAGTTCCTTGACGACGCTGCGCCACAGCTTGGGCCGTCGTCCGGCCCAGCGCACGCGCACCCCCATCTCGTGCATCTCGTCGCGCCGGCGGCGGATGACGTCCCGGTTGAAGCCCATGAGGAAGCGCACCTCGTCCGGGCTGCGCTTCCAGTTCTCGGTGGAGAACGCATACGCCGAGAGCCACTTGACGCCCATCTCGATGCAGCCGCACACGGTGTCCATCAGCACCGCCTCGCCGCGTTCGTGGCCGGCGGTGCGGGGCAGGCCGCGTTCCTGTGCCCAGCGTCCGTTGCCGTCCATGACCAGGGCGACGTGCCGCGGGATCAGTTCGGGCTGCAGACCCGGTGGGCGGGCGCCGGACGGATGCGGGTCGGGCGGCCGGATCTCGCGGTCACGCGATGCTTGCGGGGTGCGGCGTCGAATCACGCCCCCCATCCTGCCCGACCGTCTCCCCCTCCACAGTCACGGCATGGGGACGACTGCGTTCGATGAGGGGCAGGGTCCGCAACTGCCGCTCCAGATGCCACTGTAGATGGGCGGCGATCAAGCCGCTGACCTGCCCACGCGTGGCCGCGGACACCGTTTCGGTGCCCTGCCAGCGACCGTGGAACAGCGCGTCCATCAGGTCCAGCACACCCGCGCCGGGGGTCGCGGCACCCGGCGGACGGCACCGCACGCACACCGCTCCCCCGGCCGCGACATGGAATGCGCGATGCGGGCCGGGCTCGTCGCAGCGGGCGCAGCGGTCGATCGCCGGTGCCCAGCCGGCGTAGGCCATCGCGCGCAGCAGGTACGCGTCGAGAATCAGCTCCGGCGGCCGGATCCGGTCGGACAGCGCACGGAGGGCACCGACGGTGAGGCGGTGCAGTTGCGGGACGGGAGCGCGTTCCTCACCGGCGAGCCGTTCGGCGGTCTCGAGCACGGCACACGCGGTGGTGTAGCGGCCGTAGTCGTCGACGATGTCGGCACCGAACGCGTCGACGGTCTGGACCTGCGTGACGATGTCGAGGCTGCGACCCGGATGCAGTTGCACGTCGATGTGCGCGAACGGCTCGAGCCGGGCCCCGAACTTCGAGCGGGTGCGGCGCACACCTTTCGCGACGGCCCGCACGAGCCCGTGGCGACGGGTGAGCAGGGTGACGATGCGGTCGGCCTCGCCCAGCTTGTGCTGGCGCAGCACCACCGCGTGATCCCGGTACAACCTCACGATCCGAGTCTGTCACGTCCGGCCGACACCGGGCGCACCCCGCGTCCGCATTCACCCGATCGGCTCAGGTGGCGCTGCGCTCCTCGGCGCCCATCGCATCGAGCACGGTCTGCCGGGCGGCCGGACCACCGGTGATCCGGCGCTCGCTGACACCGTTGACGAGCAGCCGGCCCCAGCGCTGCTCGTCGAACTCGGCGGGGGCGGTGGAGTCGAGGAACTCCTCGACCACCCGGACGAACCTGATGGGGTCGTCGCGGAACGGGAAGTGACCGGAGTTGCGGAAGACCTCGAGCCGGGAATGCGGCATCGCCGAATGCGCCAGGTGCGCGTGCCCGACCGGGATCACACTGTCGTGCTCACCCCAGATCAGCTGCACGGGCAGGTCCTCGGTCAGATAGCAGCGGTCGAGCATCGTCACCACCTGACCACGCCAGTCCACGACGGCGCGCAACGTGCGCAGGAACGCCTCGCACGCCGTGGGATCGGGCAGGCCCCCCAGAACCCGGATCAGGTCCGAGGTGTCGTGCAGCAGGACACCGGGACGCAGGGGCGTGTCGTGCCATCGGCCCAGTAGCCCCCCGGCGATACGCACAGCGGGCATGGCACCCGGGATCCGCAGCAGCTTGAGCGCCTCGCTCAGCCCCGGCAGGGACAGCGCCCGCAGGGCGGGGTGGACGTCCTTGGTGACGCCACCGGCCGAGACCAGCACGAGCCGGTCGACCATCTGCGGGAACTGGTACGCGAACTGCATCGCGACACCACCGCCGAGAGAATGCCCGACCACCGTGACGCGGGCGATGCCCAGCACCGACAGCAGATCTCGGACCCCGTTGGCGTATCCGGCGACCGAGTAGTCGCTGCGGGGCTTGTCGGAGCGGCCGTGGCCGAGCAGGTCCGGGGCGATGACCGTGTACTTGCGGGCCAGATGCGGGATGATCTCCCGCCAGGTCGAGGAGTTGTCGCCGATCCCGTGGATCAGCAGCAGGGCGGGCCCGTCACCGGCGATCCGGAACGCGCGGCGGTAGCCGTGGATGGTCCGGAAGACCGTCCGCGTCTCCGTATCCGGTACGCGCCGGAGGGTGCGTGTGCGTGATGAACCCATGTGTAACTCCTGACAGCCGGTCTCCCTGACATCACGGGAGGCGCCCGCGATGTCCCCGGGGGCATACCCAGCGCCCCGCCGCTGATGGCCTAGATGTGACGAGCATCACATTTTCCGGTGCAGGCCCTCGACCGGAGCCACTGGAACACGTTACTGTTCGTTCGAACGAACAGCACAGGAGGACGCCGCCGTATGACCGCACCCCGCGCCGACACCCGCGCGCCGGGCCTCGCCGCCGAGGCCGCCGCCCTCGCCGCGGGCGCCATCACGTCCGTCGCCGCGACGCGGGCCGCCCTGGACCGCATCGCGGCCGCCGATCCCGCCCTCAACGCCTTCCGGAGCGTCCGGCGGGAGCGGGCCCTCGCGGAGGCCGAACAGGCCGACCGGCGTCTCGCCGCCGGGGTCCGCCTCCCCTTGCTCGGCGTGCCGGTCGCGGTGAAGGACGACACGGACATCGCACAGGAGGTCACCGCGTTCGGATGCGCCGGCGAGTTCACCGTCCGCGAGCAGGACGCCGAGGTGGTGCGGCGACTGCGGGCCGCCGGTGCGGTGATCGTCGGCAAGACGAACACCCCCGAACTGGGCCAGTGGCCGTTCACCGGCGGCAGCGCGTTCGGTCACACCCGCAACCCGTGGCACCGCGACCACACCCCCGGCGGGTCGTCGGGGGGCAGTGCCGCGGCGGTGGCAGCGGGGATGGTGTCCGCGGCCCTCGGCTCGGACGGCGCCGGATCGGTCCGCATACCGGCCGCCTGGACCAACCTCGTGGGTATCAAGCCGCAGCGCGGGCGGATCTCGATGTGGCCCGATCCCGAGGCGTTCTACGGCCTGACCACGCACGGCCCCCTCGCGCGCACGGTCGCCGACGCCGCACTGCTGCTCGACGCGGTCGCGGGCGGCCACGTCGGCGACCTGCACGAAGCCGAGGCCGTCACGGTGTCCGACGCCGTGGGCCGCGACCCGGGCCGGCTCCGCGTCGCGCTCTCGTTCGCCCTGCCGTACACCGCTACCCGCACCCGGCTGCACGGCGAGATCCGCGCGGGGGTGGACTCCCTGGCCGGTGCCCTGCGCGCCCTGGGTCACGAGGTCACCCTCGCCGACCCCGCCTACGGCCCACTGCTGGGCCTGAACTTTCTGCCCCGGTCGATGGCGGGGATCGACGACTGGGTGCGACGCCTGCCGGACCCCGCCCTGGCCGACCCCCGGACCCGGGCGAACGCGCGCACCGGCCGGGTGCTCCGCGGCCGCGCGCTCCGTGCCGCCCGGGCCGCCGAACCGCGCATCCGCCGGCGCATCGGCGCGATCTTCGACCGGTTCGACGTGATCCTCGCCCCCACCACGGCGACCCCGCCCCCGGCGGTGGATGCGATGGACGGACTCGGCGGCTGGGCCACCGACAAGGTGATCACCGCCGCCTGCCCCTACACCTGGCCATGGAACGTCCTGGGCTGGCCCAGCGTGAACATCCCGGCGGGATTCACCGGATCGGGCCTGCCGATCGGCGCCCAGCTCATGGGGCACGAGAACGCGGAGCCTGTGCTGATCTCCCTCGCCTCCCAGCTCGAGTCGGAACTGCGCTGGGATCGTCACACGCCGCGGCGATGGTGGTGAGCGCGATGGGCACGGATGTCCGCGGCAGAATCATCGCGGCGACCCTGCACCTGATCGGCACGGACGGCATCGCCGCGGTCACCAACCGCCGCATCGCCGCCCGGGCGGGGGTCTCGCTCGGGTCGATCACCTACCACTTCCCCACCCAGTCCGATCTGCTGCGCTCGGCGCTCACGACGTTCGTCGCCGACGAGACCACACGACTGCGCGAGCTCGCGCAGGAGTACCGGAGCCGGGATCCGAGCCTGGTCGACGCCGCAGCACTCACCGAGCAGGTGGCCGAGGACCTGTCGTTCTCGGCCGAGCGGATCGCCCCGTTCGAGCTCTACATCCAGGCGGGCAGGGATGCCCAGCTGCGGGACGCCGCGGCACAGTGCTGGTCCGCCTACGATGCACTGACCGCCACCATTCTCACCGAACTCGGCGTTCCCCGAGCGGAATCGATCGCGCCGACGCTGGTTGCCACGATCACGGGCCTGCAGCTGCGGCGCCTCGCCACCGGCGGCGCGGTGGACATCGCGACCTCCGTCCTGCACCTGGTCCGCAGTGCGGTGTCCGCGGACACCGCCGGAGACGACGCGGCCACCGATCACACCACGGTGGCGACGACGAAGACCACGTAGGCCGCGAGGGCGCTCCGCACGACGACGTCGACCGACCGGCGCGGGGCGCGCACCGCGAACAGGACGGAGGCCGTCGCCAGCAGCGCCCAGCACACCGGGTGGCCGTAGCGGATCGCCGCTTCCTGCACCCCGGTCGTGGCGCCGGCCTTCGCCGGCACCACGAACACCCAGAGCACGGCGAGCCCGAGACACAGTGCCGCGAGAACGACGCCGACCGCGGCGCGATTCCGCGTCACCACCGCCCGCACACCGCTCGCCGAATCACCGTTCACGGCTGCCTCTTCCGTGTTCGCGGGCCGGGGCGTGTCCCCGAGACCCCGGGGACCACCGTAGATCAGAAGCCGAGGCGGCCGAGCTGCTTCGGATCTCGCTGCCAGTCCTTGGCGACCTTGACGTGCAGATCGAGGTAGATCTTCACACCGAGCAGCTTCTCGATCTGCGACCGGGCGGCGGTACCCACCTCGCGCAGGCGCGCACCGCCCTTGCCGATGACGATGCCCTTCTGGCTCGGCCGCTCCACGTACAGCAGCGCGTGCACGTCGAGCAGTTCGCCCTGCTTCTCGGTTCGACCCTCCCGCTCGGAGATCTCCTCGATCACGACCGCGAGCGAATGGGGCAGCTCGTCGCCGAGCCCCTCGAGCGCAGCCTCGCGGATCAGCTCGGCCATGAGCGTCTCCTCGGGCTCGTCCGTCAGCTCCCCGTCGGGGTAGAACGCCGGGCCGGGTTCCATGTGCGAGGCGAGAACGTCGACGAGGACCTCGAGCTGTTCCCCCGAGGTGGCGGACACGGGAACGACGTCCACGTCGGGTCCCAGCAGCTCGGACACCGCGAGCAGCTGCGGTGCGAGTCGTTCCTTGCTCACCTTGTCGATCTTCGTGACGATGCCGATCAGCTTCGTGCGCGGGGCAACCTGCCGCACCTGTTCGACGATCCAGCGGTCACCGGGGCCGATCTTCTCGTCCGCGGGAATGCACACGCAGACCGCGTCGACCTCCGAATAGGTGTCGCGCACCAGGTCGTTGAGCCGCTGCCCGAGCAGGGTCCGCGGCCGATGCAGGCCGGGGGTGTCGACGAGGATGATCTGTGCGTGTTCCCGGTGGACGATGCCCCGGATGGTGTGCCGGGTGGTCTGCGGACGCGACGAGGTGATCGCAATCTTGCTGCCCACGAGCGCATTCGTCAGCGTCGACTTGCCGGTGTTGGGGCGGCCGACGAAACACACGAAGCCGGAACGGAAGTCGGGATCGGTCAATGCAGAACTCCTCGTCTGTGGTGCCGCCGAACGGGTCGGCACGGGGTGTGGGGCCTCGGCGACGAGGTCACCCGTCGACCGGCTCCTCGGCGACCGCGGCGGCCTCCTCGGTCGCGGGAACCCGTTGCACGTACACGGTGTTGATGCGGACCCGGCCGCGGGCGTCGCGGCCGCCCTCGCCGCGCAGCCGCAAACCGTGGATCTCCACCTCGGAGCCCGGCAACGGTACCCGGCCGAGCACGAATCCGAGCAGTCCACCGGCGGTGTCGACCTCGAGATCGTCGAGCGCGACGTCGAACAGGTCACCGAGGTCCTCGACGGGCAATCGAGCGGAGACCCGGAAGGTGCCGTCGCCGAGATCCTCGACGGGGGCGATCTCTGCGGTGTCGTACTCGTCGGCGATCTCGCCGACGATTTCCTCGATGATGTCCTCGATGGTGACGAGACCGGCGATGCCGCCGTACTCGTCGACGAGCAGCGCCATGTGATTGCGGTCGCGCTGCATGTCGGCCAGCAGATCGTCGAGACGCTTGGAATCGGGGACGAACACCGCCGGCCGCATCGCCTCGGCCACGGTCACGCTCCGGCCGCCGTCGCGTGAATAGTAGGTCTGCTGCACCAGATCCTTCAGGTACACGACGCCGCGGATGTCGTCGACGTTCTCGCCGACCACGGGGATGCGGGAGTGCCCGCTGCGCACCGCGAGCGAGGTGGCCTGGCCGGCGGTCTTGTCCGCCTCGATCCACACCATCTCGGGACGCGGCACCATCACCTCGCGCGCCGTGGTGTCACCGAAGTCGAACACCGACTGGATCATCCGCCGTTCCTCGGCCGCGACGACGCCCCGCTCCTGAGCCATGTCTACCAGCTCGCGCAGCTCGATCTCGTTGGCGAACGGCCCGTTCCGGAATCCGCGGCCGGGCGTGATCGCATTGCCGATCAGGATCAGCAGCCTGCTCAGCGGGCCGAGCAGCACACCGATCACGCGCAGCGGCACCGTTGCGCCCAGGGCAATGGAATACGCGTGCTGGCGGCCGAGGGTGCGCGGACCCACGCCGATCACCATGTAGTCCACGAGCACCATGACCACGGCAGCGGTGACCAGCGCCCAGGTGTGGTCCATCCGGTCGAGCAGCGCCGCCACCAGCACGACCGTCGCGGTGATCTCGCACAGAATGCGGAGCAGCACCATCAGGTTGACGTACCGGGGGCGGTCTCCGAGGATCACCAGCAGCTTCTGCGCGCTGGGCCGTTCCCCCTTCGCCAGTTCCTCCACCCGGGCCGGGGAGACCGTGTTCAGCGCCGAGTCGACCGCCGCGAACAATCCGCCGAGCGCCACCAGCACGACGGCGGCGACGACGAGCGCTGGGGCACTCATGCCGGTGCTCCGATCACGACGCCGCTACCGCTCGGTCGGGTCGAAGAACCCGGCCTTGCCGAGGAGCTGCTGGTCGCGGGCAGCGAGCCGGGCCTCGTGCTCCGCGCGCCGCAGTTCCTCGTACCACTCCTCGAGGAGCTGATTCTGCAGACCGAACATCTCCTTCTCCTCGTCGGGTTCGGCGTGGTCGTAGCCGAGCAGGTGCAGAACGCCGTGGACGGTGAGCACCGCGAGTTCGTGCGCGAGTGAATGGCCGGCCTTGTCGGCCTGTTCCGCAGCGAAGGACGGACACAGCACGATGTCGCCGAGCATCGAGGGGCCGGGCTCGGGAGCGTCGGGGCGGCCGCCGGGTTCGAGCTCGTCCATGGGAAAGGACATCACATCGGTGGGGCCGGGCAGGTCCATCCAGCGCATGTGCAGATCGGCCATGGTGCCGGAGTCGACGAGCACCATCGACAGTTCTGCGGCGGGGTGCACGTCCATCCGGGCGATGACGAACCGTGCGATGTCGATCAGGTCCTCCTCGGCGACGTCCATCCCCGATTCGTTCGAGATCTCGATGCTCATCTGTGGAGTTCCTTCTGGGCAGCTGCGGACACGGCGGGTGCGAGGCGGGAGGGGCCCTCGGTCGCGGTCACCGGCGCGGCACCCGGTTCTGGGCCGCTGCCCGCCGCTGGGCGCGGTTGCCCATCGCGACGCCGGCCGGCCGATCGGCCTCGAATCGCTCGTAGGCGTCGACGATGTCGGAGACGAGCCGGTGACGCACCACGTCGCTGCTGTCGAGGACCGCGAAGTGGATGCCGTCGATGCCGTCGAGGATCTCGGCGGCGGCGGCCAGCCCGGAGCGGGCGCCTCCGGGCAGGTCCACCTGTGTGGTGTCGCCGGTGACGACGATCTTCGACCCGAAGCCGAGCCGGGTCAGGAACATCTTCATCTGTTCGGCGGTCGTGTTCTGGGCCTCGTCGAGGATGATGAACGCGTCGTTGAGGGTGCGTCCGCGCATGTACGCCAGCGGTGCGACTTCGATGACTCCGGCCTGCATCAGCTTCGGGATGGCTTCCGGATCCATCATGTCGTGCAGCGCGTCGTGCAGCGGGCGCAGGTACGGGTCGATCTTCTCGTGCAGCGTGCCGGGCAGGAAGCCGAGGCGCTCCCCCGCCTCGACGGCGGGACGCGTGAGGATGATGCGGGTGACCTGCTTCGACTGCAGCGCCTGCACGGCCTTGGCCATGGCGAGGTACGTCTTGCCGGTGCCGGCGGGCCCGATGCCGAACACGATCGTGTTGGTGTCGATGGCGTCGACGTAACGCTTCTGGTTGAGGGTCTTGGGCCGGATGGTCTTGCCGCGCCGGGACAGGATGTCGAGGCTGAGGACGTCGGCCGGCGCGTCGGACAGGCCCTGCGTGAGCATGCCCACGGTGCGGCGCACCGCGTCCGGGGTCACCGGCTGCCCGCGTCCGACGAGGGTGACGAGTTGCCCGAGCACCCGTTCCGCGAGCGCGACGTCCGCGGGCGCGCCGGTGAGGGTGACGGAGTTGCCGCGTACGTGGATGTCCGCGCCGAGTGCCCGTTCGAGGGCGATGAGATTCTCGTCGGCCGAGCCGAGCAGCGGTGCCGCAGCTTCGGGAGGCAGGTCCAAGTTGGAACGGACGGTGGTCCGTTCGGCGTTCCCGGTGTCTCGGGTGTCGTCTGGTTCACTCACGTGGACGGTACGGCCTGCTTTCGGGTCGGCTGGCGCACGACGGGTGTCGTGACGATGTCAGTCTAGCGCCGGGTGTCTCCGCGCCCCACCGCATTGCCGCCCGGCGCGGGTGCCCGGTGCTGATCCCACGGCGTTCGCCGGGCCCGCTGGACGACGGCGACGGCACGCTCCGGTGGAACCCCCATCAGGACGAGGGCGGCCAGGGCGACCGACTCACCCGCGTCGTGCACCATGCCGCGGTTGGCCTGCTCGAGGGTGGCCATCGTGAGCCCCTCGAGCATCCCGACGAGGACGACGGGCGGCAGGTACGCGGAGAACACCCCCGACCGGCGGCCCCGCTCCACGATCGCGAGGGTGCGGGTGCGCAGCGGGGCGATGAGCTCACCGATGCGCTCGTCGCCGACCTCCTTGCGCGCGAAGGACAACAGCACGCGGAAGCGGTCTCCGACGGGCCAGGTCATGAGGGCGGCGACGGCGAGCGCCAGGTCGGGTTCCTCGGGATCCGGCCGGTCGACCGCCGCCGCGAGCGCGGCGGCCGCCTCCTCCGCGATGCCGTCGACGAGCGCCTCGCGGCTCGGGAAGTGGGCGTAGACGGTGCGGCGCACCACGCCGGCAGCCTGGGCGACGTCGTCCATGCTGGCGTCCGGGTCGGCCGCGAAACACCCCATCGCCGCCTCGAGGATCCGGGCTCGGTTCCGGCTCGTCCGCCGCCGCGGCTCCCGGCCCGGTTCGGCCACGCTGAACACCTTCTTCCACCGCAGAGTGTGACGTCCGTCAACTTTACTTGCACACAGGTGTGCAACTTTCTAACTTGCACATGGATGTGCAAATTGCCGCCGCACCGGCATGTCGTGAGGAGCGCCGATGACCTCGAGCCTGGTCCGTCCGGCCACGGATCCCACCCGCCCGTATCCGCGCCGGTGGGCCGGCCTCGCGGTGCTCTGCCTGAGCCTGCTGATCGTCGTGATGGCCAACACCGCACTCATCGTCGCGGCGCCGAGCATGCTGCGCGAACTGCAGCTGACCAGCACCGACCTGCAGTGGGTCATCGACGGCTACACCGTGCCCTACGCCGCGCTGATGCTGCTCGCGGGCGTCCTCGGCGACCGTTACGGCCGCCGGCGCGCCCTCCTCACCGGCCTCGCCGTCTTCGCCGGGGGCGCCGTGTTCGGCAGCCTCGCCGGCACCGCGGCCGAAGTGATCGGCGCCCGCATCACGATGGGCGTCGGCGCCGCGGTGATCATGCCCGCAACCCTGTCCCTGCTCGTCGCCATGTTCCCCGCCGCGGAACGACCCCGCGCAATCGCCGCGTGGGCCGCGACGTCCGGACTGGCGATCGCGCTCGGGCCCCTGCTCGCGGGGTGGCTGCTCGAACAGCACGCGTGGGGCTCGACGTTCCTCGTCAACGTGCCGATCGCGGCATTCGCCGCGGTCGGGGCGCTCGCACTGGTGCCGCCCTCGCGGGCCGAGCACGTCACCCGCATCGACTGGGTCGGCGGCGCCCTGTCCGTAGCCGCCGTCGGCGCGCTCGTCGCCGGCATCATCGAGGGTTTCCACTTCGGTTGGCACGCAACGGCGCTCGGCGCGCTGACGGTCGCCCTCCTCGCCGGCGGCGGCTTCGTCGCCTGGGAGCTGCGGCACCCGCAGCCGCTGCTGGCCCTCGGGCGCGTCGCCGACCGGTCCGTCGCAGGTGCGTGCCTGTCCGTGCTGCTGCTCTTCCTCACGTCGTTCGGGGCGATCTACTTCGTGGCGCAGCAGTTCCAGTTCGTGTTCGGCTACAGCCCGCTCGAGACCGGCCTGCGCCTGCTTCCACTGGCCGCCGCGGTCTCGGTCGGATCGGCCGTGAGCGGCCGGCTGGCGCCGCGTCTCGGCGCGCGCGTCGCGATCGGTGCCGGCACGGCGGTCGCCGCCGCCGGAGTCCTCACTCTGACCCTCCTCGACGCCGGTTCCGGATACACGATCTTCCTCGTCGCGCTCGTTCTCCTCGGCCTCGGCATCGGGCTGGCCGCTCCGCCGGCCACCGACCTCGTGATGAGCGGATTCCCCGAGGCCGAACTCGGCGCCGCGGGCGGCCTCAACGACACCGCCGTCGAACTCGGCGGATCCCTCGGCATCGCCGTGCTGGGCTCGGTCCTGGCCACCACGTACCAGCGTGAGATCTCCGCGTTCCTCACCGGACTACCGCTCGCGAACCTCGACGGGCCGACGGCCGCGCAGGCCGACACGGCCGTCGCCGCCGCGGGCGATTCCGTGGGCGGCGCTGCCCTCGTCGCCGAGGAGCTGGCGAAGAACCCGTTCGCCTCCTCTTACGCCCGACCGCTTCTCGACGCGTCGGCCGACGCGTTCTCGGAGGCGATCACGTCGGCGAGCCTCGTCGGCGGCGTCGCCCTGGCCGTCGGCGCCGTCGTCGTCACCGCGGTCCTGCCCCCGCGCCGCTGACCCGTCAGCCCTCCCGACGCACCCGCGAACCGATCGGCTCCGGGGCGAGCAGCAGCTCGCGCGACAGCGCCCAGCTGCGCGTCCGCTTGTCGAGGAACGCAAAGTGATCCTCACCGTCGACGACGTGCAGTGCCACCGGATCACCCGCGGCGGCCGCCGCCTCGGCATAGCGCTCGGCGACCCTCACCGGCACCTGTGCGTCTTCGGTGCCGTGCACGAGCGCGACCGGTACCCCGATCGGCACCCGGTGCCGGGGCGACGCCGACCGGTACAACTGCGGGTCCGCCTCGTAGGGCTGACCGAACAGATCCTCGATGTAGCCCACCCGGCGGCCACGTTCGCCCGCGGACGCGAGGTCGAGCGCACCCGCCTGGGCGACGACGAGTTCGGGACGCACCTGCGTTCGCTGGCCCGCGAGCCACACGGCGAGCTGACCACCGGCCGAGTGCCCGACCACCCGCACCCGGTCCGGATCCAGTGCGACGCCCCCGGCCCGGGCCCGCTCGGCCACCGCGGTAGCGACGGCGTCGAGGGCGGCGACGATGTCGGCGGACATCTCCGGCCACCGCCCGCCCGCACCGATCCGCCGGTACTCGACGTTCCAGGCGGCCACGCCGTGCGCGGCAAGTTCGAGCGAGAGTGGCGTACCGAGGGTGAGGTGGTACTCGCCGCTCCAGAATCCGCCGTGGACGACCATCACCACCGGTACGGGCACGCCCGGATCCGTGGCGTCCGGCAGGTACAGGTGGCCGAACTGCTGCGGCTGCGGACCGTAGGCGATGCGCACTCGGGACATGTTCTCGAGTGTGTCAGTGGAGCGGTCGCGCATCCCAACGCGGGGTCAGCACACCCACCGCGCCCAGCGCGACCGCCGCAGCCGTGGACGTTCGCAGTACCGTCGGCCCGAGCAGCACCGGCCGCGCTCCCGCCGTCGTCAGCGCCGCGAGCTCGGCGTCGTCGACGCCGCCCTCCGGCCCGACCACGAGCAGCAGTTCGGCGGCAGCGGCCAGGGGCAGCGAACCGAAGGGGTCGGTCGCGGACTCGTGCAGGACCGCCGCGACGCCCCCGCGAGCGACCGTCGCGCGCACGGCCTCGGCGACGTCCGCGGTCCGATGGACCGGCGCGACCTCGGGCACGTGCGGACGCCGGGACTGTTTCGCGGCCGCCACCGCGACGGCCTGCCATCGCCCGACGCCCTTGGCGGCCTTCGGTCCGTCCCACCGGGCGACGCACCGCGCAGCCTGCCACGGCACGAACGCGTCCGCGCCCGCCTCCGTCGCCAGTTCCACCGCCAGTTCGGAACGATCGGATTTCGGCAATGCCTGCACCACGGTGACCCGGGGGCGCGGTGCGGGGACCTCCCGACGCGCCAGGACGCGGGCCTCGAGCCGGTCCTTCGCGGTGGCCGTCACCTCCACGTCGGCGAGGTGGCCGCGCCCGTCCGACAGGACGAGACGCTCGCCCACCGCGATGCGCCGCACGGTCGCCGCGTGGCGACCCTCCTTGCCGTCGAGGACCGCGACCGCTCCCGCCTCGGGCAGCGGATCGAGGTAGAACAGGGTAGCGGCCACCGCGCGGCCTCAGCGCGCGCTGAACGCGTCGCGCAGCCGGGAGAAGAAGCCCCCGGCGTGCTGCGAGCCGGTGGTGACGACCTCGGGCACCTCGTGCTCGCGCTTGCGCCGGAACTCCTCGAGCAGCTTGACCTGCTTGCCGTCGAGCTTCGCCGGGACGACGACCTCGAGGTGGGCGTGCACGTCCCCGCGCACCCCGGAACGCAATTTGGGCATGCCGTGGCCGCGGAGCACCACCACCGACCCGGGCTGAGTACCGGGATCGACGGCGATCTCGGCAGGCCCGTCGACGAGGGTGTCGAGCACGACGGTGGTACCGAGTGCCGCGTCGACCATCGGGACCCGGATCGTGCAGTGCAGGTCGTCGCCGTCGCGCACGAACACGTCGTGCGCCTGCTCGATGATCTCGACGTACAGGTCGCCGGCGGGGCCGCCGCCGGGGCCGACCTCGCCCTGCGCCGCCAGCCGGATACGCATGCCGTTGCTGACACCGGCCGGCACCTTGACCGTGATCTCACGGCGGGCCCGCACCCGGCCGTCGCCGCCGCACTTGCGGCACGGGTCCGGGATCGTCTCCCCGGCGCCGCGGCACGTCGGGCACGGGCGCGACGTCATGACCTGACCCAGGAACGAGCGCTGCACCGACTGCACCTCACCGGCGCCGCCACACGTCTCGCACCGTACGGCCTTGGAGTCGCCGTGGGTACCGGACCCGGCACACCCGTCGCACAGGATCGCGGTCTCCACGGCGATCTGCTTGGTGACACCGGTGGCGCACTCCTCGAGAGTCAGCCGGGTGCGCAGCAGCGAGTCCGCGCCGGGCTGGACGCGGCCCCGGGGTCCGCGGGACGTGGTCGCCCCGCCGCCGAAGAACGCCTCGAACACGTCGCCGAGACCACCGAAGCCGGCTCCCGAGAAGCCCCCGCCCGCCGCCCCCGGGCCGGTTTCGAGCGGATCCCCGCCGAGATCGACGATGCGCCGCTTCTCCGGGTCGGAGAGCACCTCGTACGCCGTGGAGATCTCCTGGAACCTCTTCTGCGCCGCCTCGTCCGGGTTCACATCCGGGTGGTGCTCGCGCGCAAGCTTGCGGTACGCCCGCTTGATCTCCTGATCGGTCGCGTTCTTCGACACGCCGAGCGTCCCGTAGTAGTCCCGTGCCACGTGAGTTCTTCGTCCTTCTCTATTCGCACAGCTAGTTGTGTCGTCGGATGGTCCGTCGGCGCCGACCGGCGCTCAGCGTTCGCCGAGCACCTCACCGATGTAGCGGGCGACCGCAGCCACCGACGCAATCGTCCCCGGATAGTCCATCCGGGTGGGGCCGAGCACACCGAGGCCACCGAAGACGGTGCCCGCGGCACCGTACCCGGTGGACACCACGGACGTGCCGCGCATCTGCTCGACCTGGGTCTCCTCGCCGATCCGCACCGTCACCCGCCCGGCGTCCTGGGTCGCCGCCAGCAGCTTGAGAACCACCACCTGCTCCTCGAGCGCCTCGAGCACGGTACGCAACGAGCCGGGGAAGCCCGCATGCGCGTCGAAGTCGGCGGCGTTACGCGTCAGGTTCGCCGTGCCGCCGAGCACGAGCCGTTCCTCGGGATGTTCGACGAGGGTTTCCACCAGCACGGTCGCGCACCGGATGACCGCATCGCGCAGTCCGTCGGGCGCGTCCCCGGCGAGCTCGCTGACCGCGATCGATGCCGCGGCGAGCCGCTTACCGGTCAGCGCCGCCCCGAGCAGATCCCGCAACCGCGCCAGGTCCTCCTCGCCGAGAACGTCACCGAGCTCGACGATGCGCTGGTCCACCCGGCCGGAGTCGGTGATGAGCACCAGCAGCAATCGCGCAGGAGTCAGCGCAACGACCTCGAGATGGCGGACCGAGGACGCCGACAGCGTGGGGTACTGCACCACCGCGACCTGCCGGGTCAGCTGCGCCAGCAACCGGACGCCGCGGCGCAGCACGTCGTCGAGGTCCACGCCCGACTCGAGGAACTGCAGGATCGCGCGGCGTTCGGCTCCCGAGAGGGGCTTGACGTCGGCGATCCGGTCGACGAACTGGCGGTAACCCTTGTCGGTGGGAACCCGGCCCGAGCTGGTGTGCGGCTGGGTGATGTAACCCTCGGCCTCGAGCACGGCCATGTCGTTGCGGACCGTCGCGCTGGACACACCCAGGTTGTGGCGTTCGACGAGGGTCTTCGAACCGATCGGTTCCTTGGTGGACACGTAATCGGCCACGATCGCTCGCAACACCTCGAAGCGTCGTTCCTCGGTGCTCGACACCCCGCCCACCTCCGTCTCTGCAGTCGCACCCGGAACGGCACGCATCACCGCAGGACGGTGCACTGCGTGCCGTTTCGCTCCAGTTTAGTCGCCGGGCCGGGGTGGCGAGCGGCACGGCGCCCGCCGACGATGCGTCGTAAGTTGGTGCCATGATCTTCAAGGGCGTCCGGGACGGCAAGCCGTATCCCGACCACGGGCTCTCGCTGCGCGACTGGGCGCAGATCCCACCCCGGCAGGTGCGGCTGGACCAGATCGTCACCACCACGAAGGTGCTCGAACTCGACCGGCTGCTGTCCGAGGACTCCACCTTCTACGGCGACCTCTTCCCCCACGCCGTCCAGTGGAAGGGCGTGCTGTACCTCGAGGACGGCCTGCACCGCGCCGTCCGCTCGGCGCTGCGCAATCGCACCGTCCTGCACGCGCGGGTGTTCGACTACGACGTCCTGTTCCCGCACACGGCGGACGCAGACACCGCCGAGTCGTAGACGTCGCACTGCCGCGCGGGCATGGTGTCACGCCGCCGGGCGGTCGAGCCGGCCCGCCGCCGTGCAGCTCAGGGCGGCCCACCGCCGTGCATTCGGGGCGGCCCGCCGCCGTGCATTCGGGGCGGCCCGCCGCCGTGCATTCGGGGCGGCCCGCCGCCGTGCATTCGGGGCGGCCCGCCGCCGTGCAGCTCAGGTCAGGATCGTGCGCACCACGGCGTCGGCGAGGAGCCGGCCCCGGTCGGTGAGCACCAGCCGGCCGGCGCGCAGTTCGGCGAGGCCGTCCGCGACGACCGTCTCGGCGGCGCCTCGTTCGTCCGGGGTGAGCACGTCCAGCGGCAGGCCGGTGCGCAGCCGCACCTCGAGCATCACCCGCTCGGTGTGGACGTCGGCGGCGGTGAGCAGTTCGCTGCCGCCGACGGGGAGTTCACCGGCGGCGAGCGCGTCCGCATAGCGCGCCGGGTGCTTGACGTTCCACCAACGCACGCCGCCGACGTGGCCGTGGGCCCCCGGCCCGGCCCCCCACCAGTCGCCGCCGTCCCAGTAGCCGAGGTTGTGGGCGCACCGGGCCGACGGATCGTCGGCGCGCGCCCAGTTCGACACCTCGTACCAGGTCAGACCGGCGGCCTCGAGCCGCGCGTCGATGCGCTCGTAGCGGGCCGCGAGCACGTCGTCGTCGGGGGCCGGCAACTCACCCCGCCGCACCCGGCGGGCGAGCGCGGTGCCGTCCTCGACGATCAGTGCATACGCCGAGACATGATCGACCCCCGCCGCGAGCACGGCATCGAGGGACGCGTCGAGATCCTCGTCCCGCTCCCCCGGGGTCCCGTAGATCAGGTCGAGATTGACGTGGCCGAACCCGGCGGCGCGTGCCTCGCCCGCCGCCGCGACGGCCCGGCCCGGGGTGTGCGTGCGGTCGAGTACCGCCAGCACGTGCGGGGCAGCCGACTGCATGCCCAGCGACACGCGCGTGTATCCGGCCGCACGGATCCGGTCGAAGAAGTCCGGGGACGTCGACTCCGGGTTGGACTCCGTCGTCACCTCCGCGCCGGGGGCGAGGCCGAAACTCGATCGCACCGCGCCGAGCACCTGCCCCAGGCCGTCGGCACCGAGCAACGACGGGGTACCACCACCGACGAAGACGGTCTGCGCCGGCGGAGACCCGAGTAGCTGCGCCGCGGCATCGAGCTCTCGGCGCAGGCCCTCGAGCCACGACTGCGGGGACGCCGACGTGCCGAGCTCCCCGGCGGTGTAGGTGTTGAAGTCGCAGTAGCCGCAGCGCGTCGCGCAGAACGGGACGTGCACGTACACACCGAACGGGCGGGAACCGATCCCGGCCAGCGCCGAAGCCGGCAGCTCGAGTCCTGCACCGACTCCGACACCCGTTCCGCTCACTCCCCCAGTGTTCCAGAAGGCCTGTGTTCCAGGAGGCCGGTGTTCCGGATGGCCGGTGTTCCGGATGGCCGGTGTTCCGGATGGCCGGTGTTCCGGATGGCCGGTGTTCCGGATGGCCGGTGTTCCGGAAGTCGCACGGGGCTGTCGCTCGAACACGACCCGGACACGCCACTCCGGGTCCGGCCCTGCCACCTCGGCATTTCCCCGATTTCCGGTGTAAATACCGCCACGTTTCGAGAACAGGGCCGTGACATGGCACAATGGTCGCCATGACCGGACCCGGAGTGCGACTCGTGGCGCGACGCCACGTCGACCTCAAGCGCGTCTGTGCATCGCGGTGTCTGTCCTGCACCGCCGGTTTCTGCGCCGACTGTCGATAGTCGGCCCACCCCCTCCGGCAGCCCCGATTCCTGCCGGATCGAGGCATGTCCGCGCCGGGCTCAGCCCGCCCTGCCGACCCCCGATCCGGTCCCCCGCGAATTCCAGGAGTACCCGTATGTCGTCGACCACCGACGTCTCCCCCGCCGGCGATACGACCGAAACCGCCGCGCCCCGCCCCCGGCCTGCTCGCCCCGCCAAACGACGCGCGGAGGGCCAGTGGGCTCTCGGATACCGTGAGCCGCTCAACCCCAACGAGCAGGTCAAGAAGGACGACAACCCGCTCAACGTGCGCCGTCGCATCGAAGACATCTACGCGCACACCGGATTCGACGGCATCGACCGGACCGACCTGCGCAACCGGTTCCGCTGGTGGGGCCTGTACACGCAGCGCGAACAGGGCTACGACGGCACCTACACCGGCGACGAGAACATCGATCTGCTCGAGGCGAAGTACTTCATGATGCGGGTGCGCTGCGACGGCGGCGCCCTGAATCTCGCGCAGCTGCGCACCATCGCGGGGATCTCGACCGAGTTCGCGCGCAACACCGCCGACCTGTCGGACCGCGAGAACGTCCAGTACCACTGGATCGAAGTCGAGAACGTCCCGGAGATCTGGCGACGCCTCGAGTCCGTCGGCCTGAAGACGACCGAGGCGTGCGGCGACTGCCCGCGCGTGGTCCTCGGCTCCCCCCTCGCCGGCGAGTCCCTCGACGAGATCATCGACGGCACACCGGCGGTCGAGGAGATCGTCCGCCGCTACATCGGCGACCCGAAGTACTCGAACCTGCCGCGCAAGTTCAAGACCGCGATCTCCGGCCAGCAGGACGTGGTGCACGAGATCAACGACGTCGCGTTCGTCGGCGTGAACCACCCGGAGCACGGCCCCGGGTTCGACCTGTGGGTCGGCGGTGGCCTGTCGACGAATCCGATGCTGGCGCAACGGGTCGGCGCGTGGGTCCCGCTCGCCGAGGTACCCGACGTGTGGGAGGCCGTCGTGTCGGTCTTCCGCGACTACGGCTACCGCCGGCTGCGGTCGAAGGCTCGGCTGAAGTTCCTGGTCAAGGACTGGGGCGTGGAGAAGTTCCGCGAGGTTCTCGAAACGGAGTACCTGAAGCGGCCGATGCTGGACGGGCCCGCCCCGGAGCAGCCGACTCGACCGATCGACCACGTGGGCGTGCAGAAACTGCGCAACGGACTCAACGCGGTCGGCGTCGCCCCCATCGCGGGCCGGGTCTCCGGCACGATCCTCGCCGCCGTCGCCGACGCGGCCGAGAAGGCGGGATCCGATCGCATCCGCTTCACGCCCTACCAGAAGCTCATCGTGCTCGACGTGGCCGACGAGAAGGTCGATCAGCTGATCGCCGACCTCGACGAGCTGGGTCTGCCCGCGAACCCGACGCCGTGGCGCAAGAACCTGATGGCCTGCACGGGCATCGAGTTCTGCAAGTTGTCGTTCGTCGAGACCCGCAAGCGCTCGCAGGCGCTGGTGCCCGAACTCGAGCAGCGCCTCGCCGACGTCAACGCCCAGCTGGACGTTCCGGTGACGATCAACATCAACGGCTGCCCCAACTCGTGCGCACGGTCGCAGGTCGCCGACATCGGCTTCAAGGGCCAGCTCGTCGACGACGGGGACGGCAACCAGGTCGAGGGATTCCAGGTGCACCTCGGCGGGACGCTCGGCATGGACGCGGCATTCGGCCGCAAGCTGCGCCAGCACAAGGTGACCAGCGCCGAGACGGGCGACTACATCGAGCGGGTGGTGCGCAACTTCGTCAAGCACCGCAACGCGGGAGAACGCTTCTCGCAGTGGGTGTTGCGCGCGGACGAGGCCGATTTGCGATGACCGGGGAGCAGACGATCGAAGGACGGAACGTGACGACGACACGGACGACGGAGGAACTGCGGGAACTGGCCGCGCAGGGGGCGGCCGCTCTCGAGGGCGCCTCGGCGCAAGACCTGCTGCAGTGGACGGAGGAGAACTTCGGCGACTCGTACATCGTGGCGTCGAACATGCAGGACGGGGTGCTCGTGCACCTCGCGGCGCAGGTGCACCCCGGCGTGGACGTGCTCTTCCTCGACACCGGTTACCACTTCGCCGAGACCCTCGGCACCCGGGACGCCGTCGCGCAGGTGTACGGCGTGAACCTGGTCGAGGCCAAGGCGCAGCAGACGGTGGCCGAGCAGGACGCCCTGCTCGGTAAGGACCTGTTCGCGCGGGACCCCAACGAGTGCTGCCGCCTGCGGAAGGTGGTGCCGCTGAAGCAGACCCTGGCGGGCTACCAGGCGTGGGTCACCGGCATCCGCCGGGTGGAGGCCCCGACCCGGGCCAACGCCCCGCTGATCTCCTTCGACGACGCCTTCGGGCTGGTGAAGATCAACCCGATCGCCGCGTGGTCCGACGAGGACATGCAGAACTACATCGACGAACACGGGATCCTCGTCAATCCCCTGGTCGAGGAGGGCTACCCCTCCATCGGGTGCGCCCCCTGCACCGCCAAACCACTACCCGGAGCCGATCCGCGCAGCGGACGGTGGGCCGGCCGAGCCAAGATCGAATGCGGGTTGCACGCCTCATGACACTCATCGACACGAAATTCACCGAATCCCGGAACACGTCGGACGGCACCAGGTTCGACACCCTCGACGCCCTCGAGTCGGAAGCGATCCACGTCTTCCGCGAGGTCGCCGGCGAGTTCGAGCGCCCGGTGATCCTGTTCTCGGGCGGCAAGGACTCGACGGTCCTGCTGCACCTGGCGCTCAAGGCCTTCTGGCCGGCGCCCCTGCCGTTCGCGCTGCTGCACGTCGACACCGGGCACAATCTTCCCGAGGTCCTCGAGTTCCGCGACCACGTCGTCGAGAAGTACGGGTTGCGGTTGCACGTGGCGAAGGTCGAGGACTACCTCGCCGACGGCCGCCTCACCGAGCGGCCCGACGGGATCCGCAACCCGCTGCAGACGGTGCCGCTGCTCGACGCCATCGCCGACAACCGTTTCGACGCGGTGTTCGGCGGCGGCCGCCGCGACGAGGAACGCTCCCGCGCCAAGGAACGGATCTTCTCCCTGCGCAATGCGTTCGGCCAGTGGGACCCCAAGCGGCAGCGGCCCGAGTTGTGGAACCTCTACAACGGCCGGCACGCCCCGGGCGAGCACGTGCGGGTCTTCCCGCTGAGCAACTTCACCGAGCTCGACATCTGGCGGTACATCGCCCGCGAGGACATCGAACTCGCGAGCATCTACTACGCCCACCAGCGCCCGGTGTACCGGCGGGACGGCATGTGGATGACACCCGGCGTGTGGGGCGGCCCGGCCGAGGGTGAGGAACTCGAGGTCCGGTCGGTGCGCTACCGCACGGTCGGTGACGGGTCCACGACCGGCGCGATCCTGTCCGAGGCGGCCGACAACGAGGCGATCCTCGACGAGGTCGCCGCGTCGCGGCTCACCGAGCGCGGCGCCACCCGCGGCGACGACCGCGTGTCCGAAGCGGCCATGGAGGACCGCAAGCGAGAGGGATATTTCTGATCATGAGCGACCTCCCCGTGCACAGCACGCAGCTGCTCCGGCTCGCCACCGCCGGCAGTGTCGACGACGGCAAGTCCACCCTGGTGGGCCGGCTCCTGTACGACACCAAGTCCGTGCTCGCCGACCAGATCGACGCGGTCACCCGCGCCTCGGTCGACAAGGGGCTCGACACCCCGGACCTGTCCCTGCTCGTCGACGGCCTGCGTGCCGAGCGCGAACAGGGCATCACCATCGACGTCGCGTACCGCTACTTCGCCACCCCCCGGCGCAGTTTCGTGCTGGCGGACACCCCGGGACACGTGCAGTACACCCGCAACACCGTCTCGGGGGCATCCACCGCCCAGCTCGTGGTGCTGCTCGTCGACGCACGCAAGGGTGTGGTCGCGCAGACCCGCAAGCACGCCGCCGTGCTCGCGTTGCTCGGCGTGCCCAAGCTCGTGCTGGCGGTCAACAAGATCGATCTGGTCGACGACCCGGCGGCCGTGTTCGCCGACATCTGCGGCCGGTTCAACGAGCTGACCCGGTCGCTCGGCTGGTCGCCGGAGGACGTGCAGGAGATCCCGGTCTCCGCACTGCACGGCGACAACGTCGCGGTCCGTTCGGAGAACACGCCGTACTACGACGGCCCGACGCTCATCGAGCACCTCGAGTCCGTCCCGGTCGACGCCGACGTCCACGGCCGCCACGAGATCGGGCTGCGGTTCCCGGTGCAGTACGTGATCCGGCCCCGCACCGCCGACTACCCGGACTACCGCGGCTACGCCGGACAGATCGCGGCAGGCACCGTCCGGCCCGGCGACGAGGTCGTGATCCTGCCCGCGGGCACCCGGACCACGATCGAGCGGATCGACACCGCCGACGGCGAGCTCGCGTTCGCCCATGCCGGCCGCAGCGTCACCCTCGTCCTCGCGGACGACGTCGACGTCTCGCGCGGGGACGTCATCGCCGCCCCGGCCGCCGCCCCGGAACCGATCGGCCAGTTCGAGGCGACGGTGTGCTGGCTGGCCGAGAAGCCGCTGCGGCCCGGCGCCCGGCTGCTGCTCAAGCACGGCACCCGCACGACCCAGGCGATCGTCGGGACGCTCGAGGAGCGCTTCGACGAACAGACCCTGACGTCGGTTCCCGCCCCCGAGTCGCTCGAACTCAACGAGATCGCCCGCATCACCGTCCGGGTCGCCGAACCCATCGCGGCCGACGACTACAAGGTCAACCGCCGCACGGGCAGCTTCCTGCTCATCGACCCCGCCGGTGGGAACACCCTCGCCGCGGGCCTGGTGGGCAACAGCCTCGCCGAGATCGAGCTCGGGGACCGCGTCCCCGCATGATCCCCCTCGTCGCCGTCGCGCACGGCAGCCGTGACCCGCGCTCGGCGCGCGCCATGGCTGCCGCGCTGGCGGCGCTGCGGGACCGCCACCCGGACCGGGAGGTGCGGCTTGCGTTCCTGGATCTGAACACCCCCTCGGTGGGGCAGGTCGTCGATGCCGTCGCCGCCGAGGGGCACCGCCGCGTCGTGGTGGTCCCGTTGCTGCTGGGCAGCGCCTTCCACGCCCGGGTCGATCTGCCCGCGCTCCTCGCCGAGGCCCGCGTCCGGCATCCGCGTCTCGACGTGGTCCAGGCGGACGTCCTCGGCGCGGACGACCGTCTCGTGTCCGCGGTGAGCGAGACGATCGGCGCGGCCGGTGTCTCCCGGACCGACCCGAGCGTGGGCGTCGCCCTGTGCGCGGTCGGATCCCGGCGCCGGGACGCCAATGCCGCCACCGCGGCGATCACCCCGCGCCTGCTGCGGGGCACGGCGTGGGCGTGGGGCCGCACGTGCTTCGCCACCGCCGCGGCGCCGACGGTCGTCGACGCCCTGGCGGACCTGCGTGCCGCCGGTGCCAGCACGCTCGTGCTCGCCCCCTGGATGCTCGCGCCCGGACTGCTGTGGGACCGCGCCGCCGCCGCCGCCCGGGCGGAGTTCCCGGAGGTCGTCTGTTCCGGCACCCTCGCGGACTCCCCCGCCGTCGGGTTCGTGGTCGACGAGCGCTACCGGCAGTCGCTCGTGCACGCCGGGGTCGCGTCGCGTCGCACCGCCTGACGCCCACCGATTGCCTCTGGCGCACTCCGGTCCTGTCGGCACAGACTGGACTCGAGGCAAGGAGGCATCGTCATGGCCACAGCACCGATTCGGCACGGGATCGTCGTCGGGGTCGACGGTTCGGACGGCTCGTTCTCCGCGGCGCACTGGGCCGCGTCCGCCGCCCGGATCTTCGGTGAGCCGTTGCACCTGGTCAACGTGCTCCCCGAGGCGCCGAGCGCCACCGGCAGATCCAGGGAGGAGTTCGCCAAGCTCTTGCAGGCCGACAGCGAACGGCTGCTCGAACGTGCCCGGCGCGCGGCGCTCGACGGTCGTACGGATGTCGAGGTCGACTGCAGCAGCCGGTCGGGCCCCCCGGCGAAGACCCTCGTCGAACTGTCGAATACGGCCCGTCTGCTGGTGGTCGGCCGAACCACGACCGGGGAACTGCGCTCGATGTTCGCCGGCTCCGACGTCGTCCGCGTCGCCAACCAGGCCCGCTGCCCGGTCGTGGCGTGGCGGGGCGAAGGCGACCACGAGGAGGTGGACACCCGGCCGGTCGTCGTCGGTGTCGACGGCAGCGCCTTGAGCACGGCCGCCATCGAGCACGCGTTCGAGTTCGCCTCGTTCCTCGGCGTCCCGTTGATCGCGGTGCACGCGTGGACCGAGCAGTCCACCCTGCGCGGCTACGACGAGTCCGCGCGCTTCGTCGACTGGTCGACGTACGCGCAGCAGAAGGCCGCCGACCTCGCGGAGAGCCTGGGCGGGTGGCGCGAGCGATATCCCGACGTCGAGGTGCGGCCCGAGCTCGAGCGCCGCGGCGCGATGGTGGCCCTCATCGAGCGCTCCGTCGACGCGCAACTCGTCGCGGTGGGCAGCCACGGTCGCAGCACGATCGCGTCGGCCCTCCTCGGCTCCACCGGTCAGGGCCTGCTCCACCATTCCCGCTGCCCGGTGCTCATCTGCCGGGAATGACCCTCGGTCCCAGAACTCCGCTTCGCGCAAGGAATTTCGAGCGCCTCGACCGTGGGGGCGGCATCCTCCTACTTCGTCGCCTCGGCGTAGATCACGGCGATGCTGCCGGTGCCGGGCCGGAACAGCTCGGCCTCGACCGCACTCCAGCCACCGAGATCGTCGACGGTCCACAGCGTTTCGGGGGCCGGGAAGTCTCCGGCGAACTCCCGCGCGACGCCCGGGTCGGCCGGCCGGAATCCGGCGGAAGCCCAAATCCTCTGCGCCTGCGCGGTGTAGAGGAAGTCGTTGAACTCCTGAGCGGCCACCACGTCGGGCGCGTTGTCGATCACCACCGCGGGACTGTCGATCCGGAGGGTGGTGGTCAAGGGCACGCGCCGGACCGCGGCGCCGTCGCGCTCGAGCCGGACCGCGTCGCGTTCCGACAGGAGCAGCACGTCGCCGGCACCCCGCACGAACATCTCCACGGCCTCTTCGGCGCTCGCGGGCCAGGACTCGATGTGGTCACCGACCAGCGCCGTGAGGTAGTCCCGGCCCGCCTGCGGGTCGGCACCGCCGTTGCTCGTCGCGGCGTAGGCGGCGAGCAGGTTGAGCTCGGCCGCGCCGGAAGCCGACGGGTCGGGCGTGATCACCTCGAGGCCCGGAGCGAGCAGGTCGTCCCAGTCCGTCACGCCCCACGGGTTGTCCTCCCGCACGAGCATCGCCACGACGGATCCGTACGGAATCCCCCGGTACGCCCCCGCGTTCCAGTCCGCGTCGACCAACCCGGCATCGACGAGCCCGGACAGGTCCGGCACCGTGGCGAAGGTCACGAAATCCGCCGAGGCGCCGTCGACGACGGCGGCAGCCTGCTGCGCGGACGGACCGGACGTGACGTCGAAGCGGACGTCCTCGCCGGCGTCGGTGCTGCCGAACGCGGCGATCACCGCGTCCAGCGCTGCCCGGGCCCCCTCGGCGGCGTACAGGTCGACGGTGGGGCCGGCGCCGGCCCCACCGTCGTCGCTCCCCCGCCCGTCACCGGCCGAGCACGCCGTGAGCGCGGCGGCGGCTGCGAGCGCGACGACGTGCCGGCTCGGACGGAATCTCACGACACACCTCCGGCGCGGATCAACGGGTCAGCAGCCAGGCCACGACGACGAGAACGAGCAGGGCGGCCAGGGTGAGGGTCACGCGTGAGCGCGGCATGTCAGCGATCCTCCGTCTTCGGTTCGGACGCGGCCGGCTCCCTGCGCCCGACGGCCGCGAGGACGCCCGCGAGGGCACGGTCGAGCAACCAGGCCACGCCGGCGCACACCGGCACCACGACACCCAGCACGAGCGCGACCTGCGGGACGAACGGGAGGCCGGCCAGCCACAACTCGAAGCCGTCCCACCACGATGCCGCCCGATCCACGCCCCCACCCTAGTCGGCACCCGTTCGGTGGACGCCGGGGGCCGGGTGCCGGGATCATGTGGTGATGGCACACACGTTTGAAGGATCGGGGCTCTCGTCCGCGCATTCGCACCCGCCGCACCGGAGCCCCTACCCGCCGATCGACGACTACGCGTTCCTGTCGGACTGCGAAACGACCTGCCTCATCGCCCGCAACGGGGCGGTCGAATGGATGTGCCTGCCCCGGCCGGACTCGCCCAGCGTGTTCGGCGCGATCCTCGACCGCAGTGCCGGCTACTTCCGCATCGGCCCGCACGACCGCACCGTCCCGGCGGCACGCCGGTACCTGCCCGGTGGACTGATCCTCGAGACGACGTGGCAGACCGAGACGGGATGGATAGTGGTGCGCGACGCCCTGGTGATGGCGCCGTGGCATGCCGTCCAGGAGCGGTCGCGGACCGACACGCGGACACCGACGGACTGGGACGCCGAGCACATGCTGCTGCGCACCGTCCGCTGCGTGAGCGGGACCGTGGAACTCGAGGTCAGTTGCGCCCCCGCGTTCGACTACCATCGCGCCCCGGCGCGCTGGGAGTACACGGGCAAGGTGTACGAGGAGGCCACGGCGTACTGCACCGCCGGTGAACCCGGGGAGCACCCCGAACTGCGGCTCACCACCGATCTCCGGCTCGGCCTCGAGGACGGGGAGGCACGGGCACGAACCCGGATGCGCAAGGGCGACAAGGCGTTCGTCGCCCTGTCGTGGTCGGACGTGCCGTGCCCGGGGACGTACGAGGAGGCCGCCGCGAAGATGGCCGAGACCGCGGACTTCTGGCGGGAGTGGATCACCACCGGTCGTTTCCCCGATCACCCCTGGCGCAGCTACCTGCAGCGCAGCGCACTGACCCTCAAGGGACTGACCTACGCGCCCACCGGGGCACTGCTCGCCGCAGCCACCACATCCCTTCCGGAAACACCTGGCGGAGAAAGGAACTGGGATTACCGCTACGCGTGGGTACGCGATTCGACGTTCGCGCTGTGGGGTCTGTACACGCTCGGGCTCGACCGGGAGGCCGACGCGTTCTTCGCCTTCATCTCCGACGCGTCCCGCAGCGAGGACGGCACATTGCAGCCGTTGCAGGTCATGTACGGCGTGGGCGGCGAGCGGGTGCTCACCGAATCGCAGCTCGAGCACCTGTGCGGCTACGACGGAGCGCGTCCGGTACGGATCGGAAACGATGCGTATCATCAAGTGCAGCACGACATCTGGGGCGCGATGCTGGACTCGGTGTACCTGCACGCGAGGACCCGCCGGCACATGCCCCAGTCCTTCTGGCCGGCCGTGAAACGCCTCGTCGGGCAGGCCGAGCAGCACTGGCGCCTGCCCGATCGCGGCATCTGGGAGGTGCGGGGTGAGCCCCAGCACTTCACCTCGTCCAAGGTGATGTGCTGGGTCGCGCTCGACCGGGGCGCACGGCTGGCGCGCACACACGGCCGCCCCGACTACGCGGTGCGGTGGGAGGCCGTGGCGGACGAGATCAAGGCGGACATCCTCGCGCACGGCGTCGACGAGCGCGGGGTGTTCACCCAGCGCTACGGGCACCCCTCCCTCGACGCCTCGGCGCTGCTGGTGGTGCTGCTGCGGTTCCTGCCGGCCGACGATCCGCGGGTGCGGGCGACGGTCCTGGCGATCGAGGACGAACTCACCGAGGACGGACTGGTCCTGCGGTACCGGGTGGACTCGACCGACGACGGGCTGACCGGCGAGGAGGGCACCTTCACGATCTGCTCGTTCTGGCTGGTCTCCGCCCTCGTGGAGATCGGGGAGGTGGAAAGGGCCCGCATCCTGTGCGAACGGCTCCTCGGCTACGCCAGCCCGCTCAAGCTCTACGCCGAGGAGATCGACCCGCGCTCGGGCCGGCACCTGGGCAACTTCCCCCAGGCCTTCACCCACCTGGCCCAGATCAATGCGGTCGTGCACGTGATCCGCGCGGAGGAGCAGATCGCGGCCGGCGAGTTCCAGCCCGCGCGCCGTGCGCCGTGACCCGCTACCAGGATCGGCGCAACAGTTCCTCCGCACGGTCCGCGATGTCCCGGACGATCTCGCCGGCGGGCCGTTGTTCCCGCACGAGCCCGGCGGCCTCCCCGGCGTAGACCACGCCCCGCCGGGGGTCGGCCGCGTCGTACGCGGCGGCGAGCGTCTCCTCGTCGGCGCCGCGCGCGTGCCATTCGGCGGTGTAGTCGTTCGCCAGGGCCCGGCCACCCCACCGCGCCGGCCAGGGCTGGTGCCGGGCCCGGTCGAAGACGTCGGTGTAGACGGTGTCGCTGCTGCGCGCCGCGACGAGCAGGTCCCGGGCGTACTCCGGTCCCACCGTCTCGGGACTCGCCAGCAACGCCGTGCCGACGAGCGCGCCCTCCGCACCGGCCGCGAGCACCGCAGCCAGTCCCCGCCCGGACGCGATGCCACCCGCGGCGAGCACCGGAAGCGACGTCGACTCGAGCACCTCCTGCAGCAGCGGCAACGTCCCGATGTGTCCGGTGTGACCGCCGGCCTCGTGCCCCTGGGCGACGACGGCGTCGACCCCGGCGGCCTCGACGACCCGCAGGTCGTCGATCGTGTTGATCTGCGAGATCACGACGGCACCGGCCGCCCGCACGCGCGGCACGTAGGGGGCCGGGTCGCCGAACGACAGCGACACCACGCGGGGCCGTTCGGCCAGCACCGCGTCGAGCAGACTGTCGTCGTCGGCGAGCGACCAGGTCATCAGCCCGAAACCGAGCGGTCCACCCCCGAGTTCACGAGCCACCGCCGACTCGGCGGCCAGCCACTCCGAGGTGTTGTAGCGCGCGGCCCCGATCAGGCCGAGCCCGCCGGCCCGGGTCACCTCCCCGGCCAGGCGGCCGCCGGCACGGCCGCCCATGGGGGCGCCGAGCAGCGGGACGGTGATGCCCAGGGTGCGGGTGAGCCAGGTCTCGAGCACGGTGGACTACTTCCCCTTCGGCTTGTCCGAGGACGCCTCGGACGAGAGCGCGGCCACGAACGCTTCCTGCGGGACGTCCACCCGGCCGATCGTCTTCATCCGCTTCTTGCCTTCCTTCTGCTTCTCGAGCAGCTTGCGCTTGCGGCTGATGTCGCCGCCGTAGCACTTGGCGAGCACGTCCTTGCGGATCGCACGGATGTTCTCCCGGGCGATGATCTTCGACCCGATCGCCGCCTGCACCGGCACCTCGAACTGCTGACGCGGGATCAGCTCCTTGAGCTTGGTGGTCATCTTGTTGCCGTACGCGGCGGCCGCGTCCTTGTGCACGATCGCGCTGAACGCGTCGACGGCCTCGCCCTGGAGCAGAATGTCCACCTTCACCAGTGCGGCCTCCTGCTCCCCGGCCTCCTCGTAGTCGAGGCTGGCGTAGCCGCGGGTGCGGGACTTCAGCGAGTCGAAGAAGTCGAAGATGATCTCGGCCATCGGCAGGGTGTAGCGCAACTCGACCCGGGTCTCGGACAGGTAGTCCATGCCGCCGAGTTCGCCACGCCGCGACTGGCACAGCTCCATGATCGAACCGATGAACTCGCTCGGGGAGATGATCGTGCACTTGACGATCGGCTCGTAGATCGCGCGGGCCTTGCCTTCGGGCCAGTCCGACGGGTTGGTGACGATGTGCTCCTGCCCACCTTCGAGGACCACGCGGTAGACCACGTTGGGAGCGGTGGAGATCAGGTCCAGGCCGAACTCGCGCTCGAGTCGTTCCCGGGTGATCTCCATGTGCAGCAAGCCGAGGAAGCCGCACCGGAAACCGAAGCCGAGTGCCACCGACGTCTCGGGTTCGTAGGTGAGCGCGGCGTCGTTGAGCTGCAGCTTGTCGAGGGCATCGCGCAGGACGGGATAGTCCGACCCGTCGACCGGATACAGGCCGGAGTAGACCATCGGGCGGGGTTCCCGGTAACCGGTGAGGGGTTCGGCGGCGCCGCCCCGCGCCGAGGTGACCGTATCGCCGACCTTTGACTGACGCACGTCCTTCACGCCGGTGATGAGATAGCCGACCTCGCCGACTCCGAGCCCGGTGGTGACCTTCGGCTCGGGCGAGACGATGCCCACCTCGAGCAGCTCGTGGGTGGCGCCGGTGGACATCATCTTGATCTTCTCGCGCGGCACGATCCTGCCGTCGACCACACGCACGTACGTGACGACGCCACGGTAGGTGTCGTACACCGAGTCGAAGATCATCGCGCGGGCGGGCGCGTCGCGGTCGCCGACCGGCGGCGGTACCTGCCGGATCACCTCGTCGAGCAGTTCCCGCACGCCCACCCCGGTCTTGCCCGACACCCGCAGCACCTCCTCGGGCTCGCAGCCGACGATGTGTGCGATCTCGGCGGCGTAGCGGTCCGGGTCGGCCGCGGGCAGATCGATCTTGTTCAGGACCGGGATGATCGTCAGGTCCTTGTCGAGAGCGAGATAGAGGTTGGCGAGGGTCTGCGCCTCGATGCCCTGGGCGGCATCGACGAGGAGCACCGCACCCTCACACGCCTCGAGCGCACGGGAGACCTCGTACGTGAAGTCGACGTGCCCGGGCGTGTCGATGAGGTGCATGACGTAGTCCTCGCCGTCGACCTGCCACGGCAGCCGCACGTTCTGGGCCTTGATGGTGATCCCGCGCTCGCGCTCGATGTCCATCCGGTCGAGGTACTGAGCACGCATCTGGCGCTCCTCGACCACACCGGTGAGCTGCAGCATGCGGTCCGCGAGCGTCGACTTGCCGTGGTCGATGTGCGCGATGATGCAGAAGTTCCGGATCTTCGCGGGGTCCGTGAACGTGGTGTCGGCGAAGGTGCTGATGTCGGGCTCCTGACTCGGACGGGCAGCAGCCCTGGCGGGCCGCGGTCACCCCTGCAGAATATCCAAGTCGCGGCGGGTCCGGTCCCGCGGCCGCACCTGTGCGGCGGCGGGCGCCGCTAAGCTCGCCGACGTGGCTGGCACATGGAAGAAACTCGGCAGGCAACTGGGACGGCTCGCGGTCGAGCAGGGGCCGCGGTTGCTCGAGCAGATGCAGCGCTCCGGCGCTCTCGACCGGGCCCGGACCGCCCTCGGCTCCGGGACAGCCGACACCACCCGACCGGTCCCGAAGCCGGGCCGTCCGGTGACCTCCCGTACTTCCCCCACCGCGCAGCGCGCCCGGCAGATCGCGTACGCCCCCGATCTCGACGGCCGCGCCGACCCGGGCGAGATCGTGTGGACGTGGGTGGCCTACGAGGAGGACGCGACCAAGGGCAAGGACCGGCCCGTGCTCGTCGTCGGACGCAACGGCGGCACCCTGCTCGGCCTCATGCTGTCGTCGAACGACGACCGGGACGGTCACCGGGACTGGCTGGCGCTCGGTAACGGCAGCTGGGACGCCGGCAACCGGCCCAGCTGGGTCCGGCTGGACCGCGTGCTCGACGTGCCCGAGGACGGCATCCGGCGCGAAGGCGCGGTGCTCGGCCGGTCCCGGTTCGAGCAGGTCGCGGCGCGCCTGCGCGCCGACTACGGCTGGCGGTAGCCGGCCGTCCTGTCACCGTCGGCGGTAGCCGCGTCCCGTCACCGTCGGCGGACGCCGGCCGGCGGCGCCACGGACGGCCGCAGCCCGGCGAACCGGCCGAACAGCGACCGGTAGACGAGCGCCCCGAGGGCGCCGCCGATCAGCGGAAACAGGATGAACAGCCAGAGCTGCGCGAGCGCACCGTCCTGGTACGGAGCGACCGCGATGCTCCGGGCCGGATTGACGGAGGTGTTGTCGATCGGGATCGAGATCAGGTGGATCACTGTCAGGGTGAAGCCGATCGACACGCCGGCCAGCAGCACGTCCGAGGCCTGGTCCGTCGCGGCGAGCACCACGAACACCAGGAGTGCGGTCAGCAGCACCTCCACGATCATGGTCGCGCCGATTCCGTAACCGTCGATGAGCACCCCGCCCAGCGGTCCTTCCACTGCCGACGGGCTGTGCGGTCCCCAACCGTTGGCACCGAGTCCCTGCGCGGCCCGGTCGTAGGTCGGGAGCGACTGCGCCACCGAGTAGATCGTCACGCCCGCGACGAGCCCGCCGAGGATCTGGGCCACGATGTAGAACACCGCCCGCTTGGCGGTGACCCGCCCGATCGCGAGCTGACCGACCGTCACCGCCGGGTTCACGTGACACCCGGAGATCGGCCCGATGGCGTAGACGAGGAAGAGCAGCGTCAGCCCGAACGCCAGCGCGACGCCCAGATTGCCGACCTTGTCTCCGGCGAAGACCGCCGTGCCGACCGCGGAGAACACGAGCACGAACGTGCCGATCGCCTCCGCTGCGTACTTCTTCGCGTCCGAGAATTCTTCCTTCTCGACGGCTTCGAGCGCCGTCTCGGGCTCGGCACCGCCGCGTACCCGGTCCGCCTTCCGGTTCGCCGCCCGGTCCTCGGGACCAGTCTCGTGTTCGTTCGTCATGCGCCCACCTCGCGTCGTGCGGCCCCGAAGGACCGGATCCGATGTGTCGAACATCCGCACTGGCGAACACCGCGGGTCGAAGACGGGCCCACCGGCCGCACAGCACTACCGCAACAGAACACAGCGGACACTACGCAAGCCGGATGACCGCCACAACAACTTCCGGTGACGTCGAGGACAGTTCCCGGCAGGCCGGCCGGACGCGACCGTATCGGCACCCGGTGTGCGGTCCCGGGTACCAGTTTTGGGGTTCCGCCGGGCCGCTGGTATCGTGGTCCGTCGGTGCCGTAGTGCGCCCAGAGCTTTCCGACCAACTACCAGCAAGACGACAGGATTTTACGCGTGGCCAACATCAAGTCCCAGGTGAAGCGGATCCGCACCAACGAGCGCAACCGACTCCGCAACCAGTCGGTCAAGTCCTCGCTGCGCACGGCGATCCGTTCCTTCCGCGAGGCCGCGGCCGCCGGTGACAAGGACAAGGCCACCGAGCTCCTCGTCTCCACCAGCCGCAAGCTCGACAAGGCAGCCAGCAAGGGCGTCATCCACGCCAACCAGGCCGCGAACAAGAAGTCCGCTCTGGCCAAGGTCGCCAACGGACTCTGAGGTAGAACGCAAGCTCTGCTCCGGAAGCTGCCCGGTCCTCGGACCGGGCGGCTTCCGTCGTCTAACGGGTCCGGCCGGCCAGCTCCGCGACGCGGCGCACGGCGCGCTCGACCGCGTAGTCGGCGTCCGCGGCCGCGCCCTTGACGTCGGCATTGAGATCGGCCACCACTCGCAGCGCCGCCCCGATCGATCCGGGATCCCACGTGCGTGCCTGCCCCTGGGCCTTCTTCACCTTCCAGGGCGGCATCCCGAGTTCCGAGGCCATCTTGAACGGGTCGCCGCGCCCGGCCGAACCGACTCGTGCGATCGTGTGGACGGCATCGGCGAGGGCGTCGGCGAGCAGGACGTGCGCGACACCACGATGCGTCGCCCACCGCAGCGATTCCAGCGCCCCGGCCTCGTCACCCGCGACGGCCTTCTCGGCCACCTCGAACCCCGTGACCTCGGCCTTGCCGGAGTAGTAACGCTGCACGGCGGCAGCATCGATCTTGCCGCCCGTGTCGGCGACGAGCTGACTGCACGCCGCCGCCAGCTCCCGCAGGTCGGAGCCCACGGCGTCGATCACGGCCTGCACGACCTCCGGTGCTACTCGAACACCGGCGGTGCGGAACTCGGCCCGCACGAAGTCCACGCGCTCGGCCGGCTTGGTGATCCGGGCGCACTCGTGGGTCTCGGCGCCGCACTTCTGCAGTTCGCCCACCATGGCTTTCGCGCGGCCACCGCCGCTGTGCAGGACGACGAGGGTCACCCCCTCGGGCGGGTCGGTCGCCGCGTCGACGATCAGTGCGACGGCGTCCTTGCCGGCCTCCGCGGCGGATTCGAGGACGACCACCCGGTCCTCGGCGAACAGCGACGGGCTCAGCAGCTCGGCGAGTTCGGCGGCGCCGGCGTCGCCGGCGCGCAGCCGCGAGACGGTGAGCTCGGGACCAGACCCCGTCCGGGCCCGGACGGCACCGACGATCCGCGCGACGGCCCGTTCGACGAGGAGGTCTTCGTCACCGAGCACGAGATGCAACTGCGGGTTGGTCACCGATCGATCGTGCCACGTCCCCCGGACATCACCGTCGGTGCCCCGGCCGGGCGTCCGCGCCGTAGCCGCAGCAGGTACCGGGCAGCGACGAGCCCGCCGACGACGGCGACCGCTCCGCTCACGCCCGCCGGGACGGGCACCTCGGCCAGGGGCAGGGCCGTGGCACGCGCTGCCACCTCGAGGATCCACCACAGCATGGGCGCGGTCCCGCGAGCGAGCAGCTCCGCCACGGCCGGCGACACCGCGGAGACCGCCGCGACGGTGGTACCGAGCACGGTCAACGGCGGAAGCACCGGTGCGACCAGGACGTTGGCCGCGATCGCCACGACGCTGACGGTGCCGGACAGCGCGGCGACGATCGGTGCGGTCACGACGAATGCGGCCGCCGAGACGGCGAACACCTCGGCCGCCGCGCGGGGCCACCCGCGGGCCCGCAGCCGGGTCACCCAGAGCGGTGCCACCAGCACCAGGCCGGCGGTGGCCGCGACCGACAGGGCGAACCCGGCGTCCGTCGCGAGTTCGGGTGCGGCGACGAGCAGCACCCCGACCGTGGCCGCCAGGGCGGGCAGCCCGTTCCGTCGTCGGCTCGTCACGAGCGCGAGCAATCCGATCGCGCCCATCGCGGCGGCACGCAGCACGCTCGGCGACGGGCGCACGACGACGACGAACGCCACCAGCGCGACGGCCGCGAGCGCGGCGCCCGTGCGGGGGCCGAGGCCGAGTCCCCGCACGGCGAGCAGCACCGCGCCGAGAACGATGCTGACGTTGGCACCGGACACCGCAGTCAGGTGGGTCAGGCCCGCTACCCGGAAGCTCTCCCGCACGTCGTCGGGCAGGCGTGAGGTGTCGCCGACCACGAGGCCCGGCAGGAGGCCGGCCGCAGCGGGCGGGAGCACCGCTCCGGACGCCGAGGCGAGTCGCTCGCGGATCCGCCCCGCCCACTGCTGCACCCGCGAGGGGGCCTGCACCGACCGGGGTGGGCCGTCGGCCCGGACCACGGCCACCGTCAGGTCCGCGCCGCCGGATTCGGCGAGCCGGCCGCGCAGGGTGACCCGTTGCCCCGGCAGCAGCTCCGCCCACTCCTCGGCGGGGGCGAACACCACGACGGCCCCGCCGCCGGTGTACCGACCGGCCCCCAGGTCGGCGCGGTGCACTCTCGCCGGGACCAGGACCTGATCTCCCCCGAATCCGCTGTCCCCCAGTCTTTTCGGATCCTCGGTCGGTTCGACCGCCAGGGTGGCCCAGCCGTCACGCGCGGCCGCGCCGGCAAGCGGATGCGTCTCGACCGCCCATACCCGTAGTGCGACTGCCGCAGAGAACCCGGCGGCGACGACGAGAGCCGCGAGCAACGGGGCGGCCCCGGCACGGAACCGCCCCCGGCGTATCGGCACGAGCGTGGCCGCCGCGCACAGCGCGGCAATCGCCGCGAGCCCCAGCGCAACCTGCCAGCCGGCGTGCAACCCGAGCGCGGTTGCGGCCCACGCCGCGGCCGCGCTCGGTACCAGGCGCGCGTCGTCACGGCCGGATTCGGTCACACCACCACCAGCGTCCGCAGGCGCGCCAGCCGCGCGGGACCGATCCCGTCGACCTCGGCGAGTTGTTCGACGTCGTTGAACGGACCGTTGTCCCGGCGCCACGCGACTATCGCGGCGGCGGTGACAGGACCGACGCCGGGCAGCGCATCGAGGGCCGCCTCGTCGGCGGTGTTGAGATTCACCGGCCCCCCGGCCTCGGGCGCGCCGGACGTTCCGGCGTCCCCTGCCCCTGCGGCGCCGGAGATTCCGCTCGCCGGCGGAACCGGTGGCAGGGTGCCGACCACGATCTGGTCGCCGTCCGCGAGGCGTTGCGCCAGGTTCAATCCGGTCAGGTCCGCCCCCTCGAGGGCGCCGCCCGCGGCCGTGAGCGCATCGGCCACCCTCGAGCCGGGCGCGATTCGTACGAGGCCGGGCTTGCCCACCAGGCCCACCACACTGACCACCACCTCCTCCGGCGCCGAGTCCTGCCGGGGCGCAACGGGATCCGCCGGCGGTGCTGCGACCTCCACCGCCGGCAGCGGCGGAACCGGTTCCGCGACGGGACGATCGCGCCAGGTCACGACGAGCGTGACGAGCACGACCACGACACCGACCACCGCCAGGGCCCCGGTCCCGCCGCGACCGGTCTGCCAGCGGGCCGCACGCAACCGCTCGAACGGACCCGGCGGATCGGCGGTGCCGGCCGCGTCGTACCACGGGTACGGATCGTCGTCCGGCGCCGCCGGAGGACGGTCGCCGGCGGACCGGGCGATCCCGTCGAGCCGTCTGCGCACGAGGTCGTGCTCGTCGCTGCTGCCCATGGCGCGACGCTAACCGGACACGACCGCCGCCACCGCGAAGGCTGGGACGAGTCGTCGAATCTGTGGATGAACCGTCCGCCTGTGGACAACTCCTACGCTCGGGAGACGACCACCCCGACGGCGCCGGGACCGACGTGGGCGCCGAGGACCGCGTCGAGTTCCGACACCGACAGCGGCGTCCCGGCGGGCAGCCGGCCGGCGAGTTCCGCGGCGAGCCGCTCGGCGCGTTCGGGGGCCTCGCGGTGGTGCACGGCCACCGCGGTCACCGGCTCCGCGGTGTCGACGACGCCGTCGACGAGTTTCGTCATCGCCTTGGTCATGGTGCGGGTCTTCTCCCGCAGCACCAGCCGGCCGTCGACGAGGTGCAGCACGGGTTTCATCGCCAGAGCGGTGCCGAGCAGCGCTGTGGCGGTACCGATGCGGCCGCCGCGGCGCAGGTGGTCGAGCCGGTCGACCACCAGCAGTGTCCGGCTGTGGGCGGCGACCTCCACCGCCCGTTCGTACACCGCCCGCACATCCGCACCGGACCGGGCGGCTTCCGCCGCCGCCAGAGCAGCGAATCCCAGACCCATTGCGGTGGTTCGACTGTCGACCAGTTGCACCCGGTCGCCGAGGGCATCGGCGGCATAGCGGGCAGCCGACCAGGTACCCGACAGTTCACGGGACAGGTGCACGGCCACCACCCCGTCGCCGCCGCTGTCGGACAGCGCCTCGGCGTACGCTTCCGTCAGTTCCGCCGGGGAGGGACCGGAGGTCGTGACGCCGGAGAGGTCGGCGGGCAGGTCGTCCACGCCCTCGCGCAACTCGACACCGTCCGCGATCACGTGCAGCGGCACGACACGGATGTCGTAGCGCTCCACCAGTTCCGGGTCGAGACAGCACGACGAATCGGTCACCACTACTACAGACACGCCGCCTACCGTATGTTCTCCGCGGCGACGCGCGCATCCCGGTGCACCATCCGTACCGCCTCGGCCACCGCGGCGGCAACTTCGCTGTGCCCGTTCCAACCCCAGTGGATGCCGTCCGGATTCGCGTCCCCGGAGTGGATGTCCGCGTGCACGGCCTCGCCGAGATCGACCAGCGGAACCGACTTCTCGGACGCCCACCGGTTGATGGCCCGGGCTGCGGCGGGACGACCGCGGTGCACCGCGCGGTACTGCGCGCTGCGGTGTACCGACGGCAGCGTGGCGATCACCGGAAGGTCCGGCCGCATGTACGCCAGCGACTCGCGGATGGTCTCGAGGTAGTCCACACTGACCCGCGGCGGCAGGGCCACCGGCCAGCCGAGCGGGGACAGCCGGGGCTGCAGCCACCCGTAGGTCTCCCGTACGACGCGGCGTAACCGCGGTGGGCGTACGTAACGCAGTGTTTCGCGCAGCGCCGTCGGCAGCGGGGACGGCAGGGTGTCCATGCCCCCGACGGCCAGCACGACGGCACCGGCCCGCGGGATCGTCGCCCACACGCGCGGATCCTGGGTCATGGCCCACCACGCGTCGCGGGTCGTCCACCCGATCCGTGCGACGAGCTCCACGTCCCAGTCGAGTTCGCGCGCCACGATGTTCGGCCAGATTCGCGGATGGTCCGCCGGGAGCCCGCCCTTCGGGCCGTAGTAGCTGAGGGAGTCCCCGATCACCAGCAGCGTCGGCCGGCGCGGACCGGCCGTCGGCCGTGGCTCAGAGGACGTCATCGGCCGCCACCGTCGCCGTCGCGTTCCACACGTCGAGGCGCCACGCGGGCCGGTCACCGTATCCGCTGAGCTGGACCCAGCCGGTGTTGCCGAGTCCGCCGAGGACCGGCCACCGGTCGACCGGAAGATCGAGCAGGGCGGCCGTGAGTGCCGCGATCAGTCCGCCGTGCGCGACGACGATGATCGGCCGATGCACCCACTGCTCGTGCTTGTCGAGCAGTTCCTGGATCACCGGGGCGCTGCGCCGCGCCACGTCGACCCGGCTCTCACCCTCGGGGGGTGCCCAGGTGGCGTCGGCCCGCCACGCCGCGCGGGCCCCCGGGGACACCGCGTCCACGTCGTGATGGGTCAGGCCCTGCCACCGGCCGAGATGGGTCTCGCGCAGCCTCGGATCGATTTCCACCGGCAGCCCGGCCTGGTCACCGAGTTCGACGGCGGTGTCGTAGGCGCGCCGCAGATCGGACGAGACGATGGCCACGGGACTGTGCTCGACGAGGACCCTGGCCGCGGCCACGGCCTGCCGCCGCCCCAGCGCGGACAGCTCGGTGTCGAGCTGCCCCTGCATGCGACTGGTGGCGTTGTATTCGGTCTGGCCGTGGCGTACCAGGATCAGCCGCCGGACCGGTACCGCGTGGGTCACCGGTCCCCCGGTGCGTCGTCCGGGACGGGAGTGGTGCCGCCTGCCGCTGCACCGGCGCCGGTGTCACCGGTCGGCGCGGGCGCGCCGGTGTCACCCGACGGCGCGGGCGCGCCGATGCCGTCGACGGTGATCACCGGGCAGTCCTTCCACAACCGGTCGAGTGCGTAGAAGTTGCGTTCGTCGTCGTGCTGGATGTGCACCACCACGTCGACGTAGTCCAGCAGCGTCCAACGACCCTCGCGGGTGCCTTCGCGCCGCACGGGCTTGTGCCCGGCGAGCCGCAGTTTCTCCTCGACGTTGTCGACGATCGCGTTGACCTGGCGCTCGTTGGCCGCGGACGCGATCACGAAGCAGTCGGTGATGACCAGTTGCTCGGACACGTCGAGCACCACCACGTCGGTGGCCAGTTTCTCGTCGGCCGCGCGGGCCGCGATGCGTGCCATCTCGATGGCTTCTGCAGTTGCCGTCACTGCGGGGTCTTCCTCTCGGGGTGGGGACAGGACTCGGGGTGGGGATGAGACACGGTCGTCGTGCCGTCGGGGCGCCGCGAGTTCGCGGGCCGATACAGGTTGCGCTTGCTGATGTACTGCACCACCCCGTCGGGCACCAGGTACCAGATGGGTCTGTGCTCACGCACCCGCGTCCGGCAGTCGGTCGACGAGATGGCCAGCGCAGGTATCTCGACGAGACCGACGGTGTCGGACGGCAGCTTCGCGAGATGCTCGGCGAGGTGCTCGACGTGCAGGTCGTAGCCCGGACGCGACACCCCCACGAACCGGGCCAGCTCGAACAGCTCGGCCCAGTCCTGCCACGACAGGATCGATGCCATCGCGTCGGCGCCGGTGATGAAGTACAACTGGGCGTCGGGCATCAGGGCACGCAGGTCGCGCAGTGTGTCCACGGTGTAGGTGGCCTTCTCGCGTTCGATGTCGACCCGGCTGACGGAGAACTGCGGATTCGAGGCGGTCGCGATGACCGTCATCAGATAGCGGTCCTCTGCCGTGCTGACATCGTGTCCCGACTTCTGCCAGGGATGTCCGGTGGGCACGAACACGACCTCGTCGAGATCGTACCGGTCGGCTACTTCGCTGGCTGCGACGAGATGCCCGTGGTGGATGGGGTCGAAGGTTCCGCCCATGACACCGACGCGCCGGCGCGGCGGGGAATTCGGGACGGATGGCTCGTGCACGATGGTCCAGCTTACGGGTTCACACCGGCAGCAGGGCCGCCACCACCTGCGCGAGCTGCTGTGCGGACCGGCACTCGTGCATCGTGATCACCTCGCGGTACACCTCGGCCGCCGAATCTCCGGCTCCCCATTGGCCGCGTGGTTCCGGATTGAGCCAGTGGGCGTGCCGGGCAACGGCCACCAGGTGTTCGAGCGCGGCGAGGTTGGGATCGCGATAGTTGGTCCGTGCGTCGCCGAGCACGAGCAGTGAGCTGCGGCTGGTGAGGCTGTGCGCGTACCGCTCGGTGAACACGCCGAGCGCGTGACCGTAGTCGGAGTGGCCGTCGTAGGCGATCAGCTCGGCCTCACGCAGCATCCGCGACATGGCGACCCCGAGATCCGCGCCGGCGGAGAAGTGGTGAGTGACCTCGTCGGTGCTGTCGATGAACGCGAACACCCGGACGCGGGAGAACTGCTCGCGCAAGGCGTGCACGAGCAGCAGCGTGAAGTGGGAGAAGCCGGCGACCGATCCGGAGACGTCGCACAGCACCACGAGCTCCGGACGGGCGGGGCGTGGCTTGCGATTGACGAGGTCGATGGGCACTCCGCCGGTGGACATCGACTTGCGCAGGGTCCGGCGCAGGTCGATCGCCCCCGCGCGGGCCCGTCGCCGGCGCGCGGCGAGCCGGCTCGCGAGCAGCCGCGCCAGCGGGGTGACGCTGCGGCGCAGCGCGGTGAGCTCGGCGTCGGTGGCTCGCAGGAAGTCGACCTCCTCGGCCAGTCTGGGCACCCCGTACGTGGCGACGCGGTCGCGTCCGACCTGTTCGGCGGTGCGGCGCCGCGTCTCGCGTTCGACCATCGCCCGGAAGTCCGCCACCCGGCGCGCTGCCGTGCGGCGGGCCACCTCGGTGGCGTACTCGGTGTCCTGAGCCCGCTCCTCGGGACCGGCATTGCCGAGCAGTCCCTCGAGGATCTTCGACACCAGTGTCTCGGGCGAGACCTGGCGCAGGGCCTGGTACGCCGAGAACGACGACTTGTCACCCGAGGTGTACTGGCCCAGTTCCTCGACGATCTGCGCGGTCAGCAACTCGACGAGCTCGAACGCCTCGGCGGAGTCGTCGGCGAGCATCTCGGCGATCAGGTCCCGCAGCGCCTCGAAATCGATCTCGCCGTCCGGGGTGCGTGGCAGCGTCGGATCGATCCCGCCGGCCTCGCGGCGTCCCACCGCTGCCGGGAACCACAGGTCGAACAGGGCGTCGAAGGTCGGCCGATGGGTGGGCCGGCGCAGCAGAGCGCACGCCAGCCCCTCGCGCAGGGCGTCGCGGTCGAGCAGGTCGAGCACCGAGATGACCCGGCCGGCGTCGACGGTCTCCGACGGTCCTACGGGGATGCCGCGGCGGCGCAGCGCCTCGACGAACCCGACGAGGTGGCCGGGCAGCCCGTGCGGCGCCGACGGCCCGTGGTCCCGCAGCGGCGGGCGTGCCCCGGCCATGTCAGTTCAACCGCAGCTCGGCCGCGGCCCGCAGCTGATCGGACTGGTGTTTGAGGATCACGCCGAGCGTGGCCCGGACCGCCGCGTCGTCGAGGGTGTCCAGGCCCAGGGCGAGCAGTGTGCGGCCCCAGTCGATCGTCTCCGCCACCGACGGCAGCTTCTTGAGCTGCATGCCGCGCAGCACCCGGACCGTGCGGACGAGCTGCTCGGCGACCGCCTCCGGCAGCTCCGGAACCCGGCTCGCCAGGATGCGGCGCTCGAGGTCGGCATCGGGAAAGTCGAGATGCAGGAACAGGCAGCGTCGCTTGAGGGCCTCGGACAACTCGCGGGTCGCGTTCGAGGTGAGCACGGTGAAGGGCTTGCGGGTGGCGCTGATGGTGCCGAGTTCGGGCACGGTGACCGCGAAGTCGCTGAGCACCTCGAGCAGCAGACCCTCGATCTCCACGTCGGCCTTGTCGACCTCGTCGACGAGCAGCACCGTCGGGTCCTCCCGGCGGATGGCCGTCAGCAGCGGGCGCGGCAGAAGGAATTCCTCGGAGAACACATCCTGCTTGGTCGCGTCCCAGGAGTGGTCGGTACCGGCCTGGATCCGCAGGATCTGCTTGGCGTGGTTCCACTCGTAGAGCGCCCGCGACTCGTCGACCCCCTCGTAGCACTGCAGCCGCACCAGCTCGGCGCCGGAGGTCTGCGCCACCGCCCGGGCCAGCTCGGTCTTGCCCACCCCGGCGGGGCCTTCGATGAGCAGCGGCTTGCCGAGGCGATCGGCGAGGAACACCGCGGTGGCGGTGGCCTTGTCGGCGAGGTATCCCGTCTCGGCGAGGCGGTCGATCACCTCGTCGACGTCGGCGAAGATCGGCGGGGTGGTCGGCAGCGCACGGTCCACGCTGTGTCCTTTCGTCGGGGCAGGCCGGTCGGGGTGCGGGGTCTCGTCGACGCCGTCGGGCCGACCTCAGGCCGGCCGGGTGTGGCCGTCGCCCCAGACCACCCACTTGGTGGAGGTGAGTTCCGGCAGTCCCATCGGGCCGCGGGCGTGCAGCTTCTGGGTGGAGATGCCGATCTCGGCGCCGAACCCGAACTGCTCGCCGTCGGTGAACGCCGTCGAAGCGTTGACCATGACGGCTGCGGCATCGACCCGCGCGGAGAACTCACGGGCCGCGGCGAGGTCGGAGGTGACGATGGCCTCGGTGTGCCCGGTGCCGTACCGGTCGATGTGCGCGACGGCCGCGTCCAGGTCGTCGACGACGGCGAGCGCGACGTCGAGGCTCAGGTACTCGTCGGCCCAGTCCGATTCGGTGGCCGGTTCGAGGCCGGGCAGGTCGCCGTGCACGGTGACGCCGTGGCTGCGCAGTACCTGCAGCAGCCGGGGCACGACGTCGTCGGCGACGGCCTTGTCCACCAGGATCGTCTCGGCGGTGTTGCACACGCTGGGCCGGCGGGTCTTGGCGTTGACCACGATCTTCTCGGCCATCTCCGGATCGGCCGACGCATGCACGTACACGTGGCAGTTGCCCACGCCCGTCTCGATGGTGGGCACGGTGGCGTCGCGGACGACGGCGGAGATCAGGCCGGCGCCGCCACGAGGGATGACGACGTCGACGAGTCCGCGGGCCTGGATGAGGTGCGTGACCGAGGATCGGTCCGCGCTCGGCAGCAGTTGCACGGCGTCCTCCGGCAGTTCCTGCGTGGCGAGGGCGCCGCGCAGGGCCTCGACGAGCGCCGCGTTGGAACGGGCGGCGGACGACGACCCGCGCAGCAGGGCCGCGTTGCCGGACTTGAGGGCCAGCCCGAAGGCGTCGACGGTCACGTTCGGCCGGGCCTCGTACACCATCCCGACGACGCCGAGCGGCACCCGCATCTGCCGGATCTCGAGGCCGTTGGGCAGGGTCGAGCCGCGGACGACCTCGCCGATCGGGTCGGGCAGCCCCGCGACCTGGCGCAACCCCGCCGCAATGCCCTCGACCCGGGCCTGGGTGAGACGGAGCCGGTCGAGGAGGGATTCCTCGGTGCCTGCCGCGCGGGCGGTCTCGATGTCCTCGGCGTTGGCAGCGAGCACCGCGTCGGACGCGGCGAGCACGGCGTCCGCCGCGGCGTGCAGGGCGGCGTCCTTCTGCGCGGTGGTGAGCAGGGCGAGCCGGCGGGAGGCGACGCGGGCGCGACGGGCCGCGGCGTGCACGGCCTCGCGGGTGTCCCCGGCGCCGGTCGCCCGGACGTCCCCGGAAACGGTCGCAGATGAGTCAGGGGTCACGGCAGTCATGGCCTCCAGACTAGTCCGCGTCCGGACGGCTCAGCGCAGCCCGGTCCCCCGGGCCAGGGCGGTGTCGACCAGGGTGGAGAGCAACGTGCGGTACTCGAGGCCGCTGGCCTCCCACATGCGCGGGTACATCGAGATCGACGTGAACCCGGGCATGGTGTTGATCTCGTTGATCACCGGCCCGTCCTCCGTGACGAAGAAGTCGACCCGGGACAGGCCCTGGCAGTCGAGGGCGCGGAAGGCGCGGACCGCGAGGTCCCGGATCCGGTCGGAGACGTCGTCGTCGAGCTTGGCGGGCACGTCGAACTCGCACACGTCGTCGAGGTACTTGGTGTCGAAGTCGTAGAACGCCTCGTGATCGCCGGACGGGTCGGGCATCCGGATCTCGGCGACGACGCTGGCGCGCACGTCGCCGTCGGGGAACTCCAGTACACCGCATTCGACCTCGCGGCCGACGATCGCGGATTCGACGATCACCTTCGGGTCGTGCCGGCGAGCCTTGTCGATCGCCGCATCGAGCGCCGCCCAGTCGGCGACACGGCTGATCCCGATGGAGGATCCGCCGCGGGCGGGCTTGACGAACACGGGGAGGCCGAGACGCTGCTTCTGCTGCTCGGTGACGGTCGCGGTGCCGGGCCGCAGCACGACCTGGAATCCGACGGGCAGACCCTCCGCGGCCAGCAACTTCTTGGTGAACTCCTTGTCCATCCCGGCGGCGCTGGCGAGGACGCCCGGTCCCACGTACGGGACGCCGGCGAGTTCGAGCAGCCCCTGGATGGTGCCGTCCTCGCCATAGGCGCCGTGCAGCACGGGGAACACGACGTCGACGGAGGCGAGGACCTTGCCGAACTCGCCCTCGGCGAGGGCGACGATGTCACCGGCCCGGGTGGGATCGGCGGTGAGCACCAGCGCCGAACCGTCCGCGTCGACGGTCGGCAGTTCGCGGCCCGCCTTGGCGAGCCGTTCCGGGTCCGAGTCGGCGAGCACCCAGGCGCCGTCGGTGGTGATACCGATCGGGACGGCCTCGTAGCGTTGCGGGTCGAGGTGGCGCAGGATGCTGCCTGCCGAAACGCAGGAGACGGAGTGCTCGTTGCTGCGGCCACCGAAGACGACGGCCACCCGGATTCGGGGTGTGCTCACGGCACAAACCGTACCGGTGCCGCCCGCCCGGCCGGTATCCGAGTCCTGCTCAGCGCCGGGCGAGCGCACGGTCGAGATCGTCGAGCAGGTCGGCGGTGTCCTCGATCCCGCAGGACAACCGCACGAAGCCGGGCGGTACGGGATCACCCCAGCGGGCACGCCGGTCCGCGGTGGTGTGGATGCCCCCGAAACTGGTCGCGGCGGTGACGAGCTCGCTCACCGCGACGAACCGGTGGAACTGCTGCTCGTCGTCGAGCCGGAACGTCACCAGCGGCCCGAACCGGCGCATCTGCGCCGCGGCGACGGGGTGCGCGGGATCGTCGTCCAGACCGGGGTATCGGACGCCACCGACCGCGGGATGCTCACGCAGCATCGTGGCCACGGCGAGCGCGTTGGCGCACTGCCGGTCGAAGCGCAACCCGGCGGTGCCCAGGCTGCGGTGTGCCAGCCACGTCTCGAACGGACCGAGGACGGTGCCGGAGAGCAGGCGCTCGCGGTCGAGGGGTGGCACGAGTGCGCCGTCGGCCACGGCGAGGTACCCCATCAGCAGATCGCTGTGCCCGCTGAGCGATTTCGTGCCGCTGGCGACGACGACGTCCGCGCCCAGCGCGAGTGGCTGCTGCCCCAGCGGGGTGGCGGTGGTGTTGTCCACCACGAGCAGGGCGCCTGCGGTCCGGCACAGTGCCGCGGTGGCGCGCAGGTCGACGACGTCCAGTCCCGGGTTGGACGGGGTCTCGGCGAGCACGAGCGCGCCCGCACCGGCACCGGCGAGGACCGCGCGTAGACCTCCGTCGCCGAACTGGGCGCAGGTGAGTTCGTGAACCGTGATGCCGAGGGGTTCGAGGCATTCGCGCGCGTAGGCCCGCACCTGGTAGTACCCGTCGGCGGGGACGACGACGGTGCCGCCGCCCCGGCTCAGCGACCGCAGCGCGACGGTGACCGCCGACATTCCGGATCCGACGACCCGGGCTGCCGCCGCGCCCTCGAGCGCGGCCAGCGCGGATTCGAGGGCCCGCCAGCCCGGATGGGAGGCGCGGGCGTAGGTGTCGGTTTCGGTGCCCTCCGCCCCGAGCTGGTAGGGGGCCGCGAGAACCGGGCCGGGTTGCAGCGGCTCCCCCGGCACATGTTCGGCGGCAACAGCTTTCACGCAACGCGTCGAGTCCCCCGGCACGCCCTCACTCCGGCTTGACTCGACGGCCGAGGAGCAGTCCGATCGCCTCGGGCACCGACATGCCCTCGTAGCAGACGCGGTGCACGGCGTCGGTGAGCGGCATCTCCACGTCGTAACTGGCCGCCAGCGCCCGGACGGAGGTGCACGACTTGACCCCCTCGGCCACCTGGCCGTGGGTGGCCTCCTGCGCACTCTCGAGTGTCCCTCCCCGTCCCAGCCGCTCGCCGAACGACCGGTTGCGCGACAGGGGCGAGGTGCACGTGGCCACGAGGTCGCCCACGCCGGCGAGTCCGGCCAGCGTGGCCGGCTTGGCGCCGAGGGCAGTTCCCAGCCGCGTGATCTCGGCCAGGCCGCGAGTGATGATGGAGGCGACGGTGTTGTCACCGAGTCCGACCCCGGCCGCCATGCCGCACGCGAGGGCGATGACGTTCTTGCACGCGCCACCGATCTCGCAGCCGATCACGTCCGTATTCGTATACGGCCTGAAATAACCAGTGGCACATGCTCTTTGAATCTCGAGAGCGCGAGTGGAGTCGGAGCATGCGATCACCGTGGCGGCGGGCTGCCGATCGGCGATCTCACGGGCGAGATTCGGTCCGGACAGCACCGCGATGCGGTCGTGCTCGGCGCCGGTCACCTGAGCGATCACCTGGCTCATCCGCATGAGGGTGCCGCTCTCGATACCCTTCGCCAGGCTCAACAGGGTCGCGTCGGGACCGATGTCGTCGCGCCACGCCCCGAGATTCGCGCGCAACGTCTGCGACGGCACCGCGAGGACGAGGAAGTCCACTCCGTCGAGAGCGACGCGATGATCCGCGGTGGCGCGCACCGTGGCGGGCAGTTCGACGCCGGGCAGGTAGTCCGGGTTCTCGTGCCGGGTGGCGATGGCCTCGGCCACCTCCGCACGCCGCGCCCAGATCGTCACGTCCGTTCCGGCCTCCGCCAGCACCTTGGCGAAGGCCGTCCCCCACGACCCCGCTCCCAACACCGCAGCCTTGCTCACGCAGTCCCCTTACTCGTGTCCGATCCCGTCCGCAGACCAGCGCCGCGGCTGCTCCAGTATCGCCCACCGCCCGCGCCCGCGACCGCCGTCGCCGCCGACTGGCAGAATCGACGACCATGACCACCGCGCACGCGCTGATTCCCGTCAAGGCCCTCGGCCTGGCGAAGTCGCGGCTCGCGCACGTCCTCGACCCCGGCGACCGAGCCGCCCTGGTGCTCGCGATGCTCGCCGACACCCTGCACGCGGCGCTGGCGGTCGAGGGGCTCGCCGTCACCGTCATCACCACCGACGCCGACGTCGCCGCGCTCGCCCTCGGCGCGGGCGCGCACACACTCGCCGATCCCCCGGCGGCTTGCACGGCCGGCGCATCCGTCGATCCCGCCCCCGTCGATCCCGCCTCCGTCGATCCCGCCTCCGTCGATCCACTGAACGCAGCGCTCGCCGCCGCCGCCCACCGGGTGCGCTGCCGCGAGCCGGGCGTGGATCTGATCGCGCTGCACGCGGACCTGCCGGCGCTGCGGCCCGCCGAGTTGTCCGCGGCGCTGTCCGCGGCACGCGAGGCCGGCCGGGCGGTCGTCGTGGACCACACCGGCACCGGCACCTCGGCGCTGCTGCACTGCACGCCCGGACCCCTCGTCCCGCTGTTCGGTCCCGATTCGGCGCACCGTCACGTGCGGGCGGGCGCCCGCCCCCTACCCGGGGACTGGCCCGGGCTGCGGCTCGACGTCGACACCGTCGCCGACCTCGAGGCCGCGACGGTGCAGGGCGTCGGGCCCGCGACGGCGTCGGCGCTCGGACGGATCGGATGGCCGATGCCTGTTCGTCATCCCGACTTCGGGTGACGGACGCCGACGGATTGTCCGCCGTTCCGAAACTGAGGGATGATCGACGTGTGAAACACGGCGATTCCACGGACCAGCGCATCGACACCGACCCTCCCGGGTTCGCCGGGGCATCCGGCGACGGAGGAGGCGGCCTCGACGGTGCGACCGCTACCCGTTCGGCCTCGGCGCCGAGCGCCCCGCCCGCCGCCACGACGCTGCAGGCCGTCGCCGACGGTCTGCCCCCGGACCGCTACCTCAACCGCGAACTGAGCTGGCTCGACTTCAACGCGCGGGTGCTCGCGCTGGCCGAGGACACGTCGCTGCCGCTGCTCGAACGCGCCAAGTTCCTCGCCATCTTCGCTTCGAATCTCGACGAGTTCTACATGGTGCGCGTCGCCGGCCTCAAGCGTCGCGCCGAGACCGGCTTGTCGGTCCGCTCCGCCGACGGGCTGTCGCCACGAGCGCAACTCGCGCTCATCGCGCGCAGCACCCAGGAGATCGCGCGCCGCCACGCCCTCGTCTTCCTCGACTCGGTCCTGCCCGCTCTGACTGCCGAAGGCATTTCGATCATCCGGTGGGACGATCTGGCGGACGACGAGAAGCAGCGCCTGACCGCTCACTTCGCCGAGCAGGTGTTCCCGGTTCTGACCCCGCTCGCGGTCGATCCGGCGCACCCGTTCCCGTACATCAGCGGGCTGAGCCTCAACCTCGCTGTCACCGTGAAGGATCGCCAGTCCGCCGGCGAGCACTTCGCTCGGGTCAAGGTGCCCGACAACGTCGATCGCTTCGTGCGGGTCCGGCGGGACGGCTCACCGGACGAGATCGACGCATTCCTTCCGCTCGAAGAACTCATCGCGGCACACCTCGACGTGCTGTTCCCGGGGATGGAGATCGTCGAGCACCACGCCTTCCGGGTCACCCGCAACGCCGACTTCGAGGTCGAGGAGGACCGCGACGAGGACCTCCTGCAGGCACTCGAGCGGGAACTCGCCCGTCGCCGTTTCGGTTCCCCGGTGCGCCTCGAGGTCGCCGACGACATGACCGAGCACATGCTCGAACTGTTGCTGCGCGAGTTGGACGTCGATCCCGCCGACGTGGTGCAGCTGCCGGGACTGCTGGACCTGTCGAGTCTGTGGCAGGTGCACGACGTCGACCGGCCCGATCTGAAGGACCGGCCGTTCGTGCCGGCCACCCACCCCGCTTTCGGCGAGCGCGAGACCCCCAAGAGCGTGTTCTCGACGCTGCGCGAGGGCGACGTGCTGGTGCACCACCCCTACGATTCCTTCTCCACCAGCGTGCAGCGGTTCATCGAGCAGGCCGCAGCCGACAGCCAGGTGCTCGCCATCAAGCAGACCCTCTACCGCACCTCGGGCGACTCCCCCATCGTCAACGCGTTGATCGCCGCGGCGGAGGCCGGCAAGCAGGTGGTGGCGCTGGTGGAGATCAAGGCACGCTTCGACGAACAGGCGAACATCAAGTGGGCCCGCAAGCTGGAGCAGGCCGGCGTGCACGTGGTGTACGGCCTGGTGGGTCTCAAGACCCACTGCAAGACGTGCCTCGTGGTCCGCCGCGAGGGCTCGCTCATCCGCCGCTACTGCCACATCGGCACCGGCAACTACAACCCGAAGACTGCGCGTCTGTACGAGGATGTCGGTCTGCTCACCGCGGCACCGGAGATCGGCGCGGACCTGACCGACCTGTTCAACACTCTCACCGGGTACTCGCGGAAGGCGAAGTACCGCAACCTGCTCGTCGCCCCGCACGGCGTGCGGTCGGGCATCATCGAACGGATCGACACCGAGATCGAGCACCACCAGGCCGGACGCGACGCCGGGATCCGCCTGAAGGCCAATGCGCTCGTCGACGAACAGGTCATCGACGCGCTGTACCGTGCCTCCCGCGCCGGGGTACCGGTCGAGATCGTCGTGCGCGGCATCTGCGCGCTCAAGCCCGGAGTGCCGGGGCTCAGTGAGAACATCACGGTGCGATCCATTCTCGGAAGATTCCTGGAGCATTCGCGCGTCCTGCATTTCCGGGCGGCCGACGAGATCTGGATCGGCAGCGCAGACATGATGCATCGCAACCTCGACCGCCGGGTGGAGGTGATGGCCCAGGTGAAGGATCCCCGGCTGGCTGCGCAACTCGACTCGATCTTCGAGTCGGCGCTCGATCCGGCGACCCGGTGCTGGACGTTGCGGGCCGACGGCACCTGGCTCGCGTCGCCGGCACCGGGAACCGCCGCCCGCGACCACCAAGAAGAGCTCATGCGCAGCCGCAGCTCCTGATCGGAAGGATGTCGGTGTCCCCCGTTTCCGACAACGCAATGCGAGCCAACATCTTCGCCGCCGGGGCCGTCCTGTGGCGAAGGAACCCGACCGCCCGGAACCGTATCGAGATCGCCGTCGTGCACCGGCCGCGCTACGACGACTGGTCCTTCCCCAAGGGCAAGCTCGATCCCGGCGAGACTCCCGTCGTCGCCGCCGTACGCGAGATCGAGGAGGAGACCGGGATTTCCGCGCGCCTCGGCCGGTCTCTCGGCAAGGTCACCTACCCGGTTCCGGGTCACCGGAAGCTCAAGCGAGTGGACTACTGGGCCGCCGCGGCATGCAGCGGCCGGTTCGTCCCGAACGACGAGGTCGACGAACTGCGCTGGCTCGCACCCGACGACGCCTACGCGGCCCTGTCGTACCCGATGGACCATACGGTGCTGCGGCGCTTCCAGGCCCTGCCGCCGGACACGGCGACGGTGCTGATCGTGCGGCACGCGAAGGCCGGCAGCCGCAAGAACCACCGCGGCGACGATCGGGACCGGCCCCTCGACGCGGCGGGCCGCGCCCAGGCCCAGGCCCTCGTGCCTCAACTGCTCGCGTTCGGCGCCGACAGCGTGGTCGCCGCGGACCGGGCGCGCTGTGTGCAGACGGTGCAACCGCTCGCGGACCGGCTCGGGGTCGAGGTCGCCGTCGAGCCCTCCCTGACGGAGGAGGAATACGGCGCCGATCCGCAACTCGGACGCAAGCGGGCACTCGAGCTCGCCCAGCGCGGTGGCGTGCCGGTGATCTGCAGCCAGGGCAAGGTGATTCCGGACCTCGTGCGATGGTGGGCCGAGCACGACGGGGTGGTCGCGCCGAACACGCGTAACCGGAAGGGCAGCACCTGGGTCCTGTCGCTGGCCGGCGACCGGCTCGTCGCAGTGGACCACATCGACAGCCCACTGCCCCCCGGCGCCGCCTGAACGCACGTCGGCGGCCATCGGGGGAGATCTCCCCCGATGGCCGCCGAACGGACGGGACCCGGGCGGTAGCGCCGCTCTCGGCGGCGCCCCTTCTCGGCGACGGTCTTCCGGACCCGCGCCGTGCCGGAACTGCTACTTCTTGGCGGCGGCCTTGCGGGCCGGTGCCTTCTTGGCCGCCGTGGTCTTCTT
>NZ_BCXE01000011.1 GCF_001894945.1 Rhodococcus ruber NBRC 15591 | reverse complement strand
TGGTCTTCTTCGCCGCGGTGGTCTTGGCCGGAGCCTTGGCCGCCGTGGTCTTCTTCGCCGGAGCGGCCTTGGCGGCGGTCTTCTTCGCCGCCGCGGTCTTCTTGGCGGCGGTCTTCTTCGCCGCCGCGGTCTTCTTGGCCGCCGCAGCCGCGCCGCGCTTGACGGCCGGACCAGTCGCGGGGAGCTTCTGCGAACCGGCGATGACCGCCTTGAACTGAGCGCCGGGGCGGAACGCCGGCACCGACGTCGGCTTGACCTTCACGGTCTCACCCGTACGCGGGTTGCGCGCGACCCGGGCTGCGCGGCGGCGCTGCTCGAAGACACCGAATCCGGTGATGGTGACGCTCTTGCCCGAGTGCACTGCACGCACGATCGCGTCGACCATGTGCTCCACGGCCGCCGTTGCTGTGCGCCTGTCCGAACCGAGTTTCTCGGTCAGAACATCGATCAGCTCTGCCTTGTTCATTGCATTCCTCCGCACATTACGGTCCACCGTCAGACCGACTCGAGTCCACGGTAGACCCGCAAACGGGCAAGAGTCTATGTGCCACGCCAATTCTCATGCAAATTGCCGGCGGGCCGGATCCGGACGTGCAGTCGGATCCGGCCCGCCGAGGCTCGATTCGAGGGCTCGATCAGGGCGCCGGAAGGGTTCGTGGTTTCCAAGAAGGCCTTGCGTTTTCGTACTCGGAAATCGCCTCTACCTGGCGCAACGTGAGTCCGATGTCGTCGAGACCCTCCAACAGCCGCCACCGGGTGTAGTCGTCAATGCTGAACGGCACCACGGTGGTTCCGGCGGTCACGGTACGAGCGCCGAGATCGACCTCGAGCTCCAGCCCCGGCTGCTGTTCGATGAGCTTCCAGAGCAATTCGACGTCCGGTTGTTCGACCTGCGCGGCCAGCAATCCGGCCTTGCCGGCGTTGCCCCGGAAGATGTCGGCGAAGCGGGACGAGATGACGACGCGGAAACCGTAGTCGGACAGCGCCCACACGGCGTGCTCGCGCGAGGACCCGGTGCCGAAGTCCGGGCCGGCCACCAGGACGCTGCCCCGGTCGAACGGCGGGGTGTTCAGCACGAAGGACGGATCCGTGCGCCACGCGGCGAACAGCCCGTCCTCGAATCCGGTTCGAGTGACTCGCTTCAGGTACACCGCAGGGATGATCTGATCGGTGTCGACGTTCGACCGGCGCAGCGGGACGCCGATTCCCTTGTGAGTGGTGAAGGCTTCCATCGAAAATTCTCCTTCGGTTCCGTGACCTAGTCCAGATCCGCCGGAGCGGAGAGAGTGCCGCGCACCGCAGTCGCCGCCGCGACCTGAGGCGAGACAAGGTGGGTGCGTCCGCCCTTGCCTTGGCGGCCTTCGAAGTTCCGGTTCGAGGTCGAAGCGCAGCGCTCACCCGGTGCCAACTGGTCCGGATTCATGCCCAGGCACATCGAGCAGCCGGCCTGACGCCATTCCGCCCCTGCGGCCGTGAATATCTCACCGAGACCTTCGGCTTCGGCTTGGGCACGAACGCGCATCGATCCGGGCACGACGAGCATGCGGACACCGTCGGCGACCGTGCGGCCCTGCAGGACGTCGGCGACGGCCCGCAGATCCTCGATCCGGCCGTTGGTGCACGACCCGACGAAGACGGTGTCGACGGGCACCTCCCGCAGCGGCGTCCCGGGTTCGAGTCCCATGTACCGCAGTGCCTTCTCGGCCGCGAGGCGCTCGCTCTCGTCCGCCATCGCCGCCGGATCGGGCACCGACGCACCGAGGGGCGCGCCCTGCCCCGGGTTGGTGCCCCACGTGACGAAGGGCGTCAGAGCCGACCCGTCGATGCGGACCTCGGCGTCGAAAACCGCATCCTCGTCGGTCTTCAACTGCTCCCACGCCGCCACCGCGGCGTCCCAGTCCGCGCCCTGCGGGGCGTGCGGGCGGCCCTTCAGGAACTCGTAGGTGATCTCGTCCGGTGCGATCATCCCGGCCCGGGCGCCCGCCTCGATGGACATGTTGCAGATGGTCATCCGCGCTTCCATCGACAGCTTCCGGATGGCCTCGCCGCGGTACTCGAGCACGTAGCCCTGGCCGCCGCCGGTGCCGATCTCGGCGATGACGGCGAGGATCAGGTCCTTGCTCGAGACGCCGGGGGGCAGTTCGCCGTCGACGGTGATCGCCATCGTCTTGAACGGGCGCAGCGAAAGCGTCTGGGTCGCCAGCACATGCTCGACCTCGCTGGTGCCGATACCCATCGCCAGGGCACCGAAGGCGCCGTGGGTGGAGGTATGACTGTCGCCGCACACCACCGTCGTGCCCGGCTGCGTCAGTCCGAGCTGTGGTCCGACGACGTGGACGATGCCCTGCTCCACGTCCCCCATCGGATGCAGCCGGATGCCGAACTCCTCACAGTTGCGGCGCAACGTCTCGACCTGGGTGCGCGAGACGGGGTCGGCGATGGGCTTGTCGATGTCGACCGTGGGCACGTTGTGGTCCTCGGTCGCGATGGTCAGGTCCGGGCGCCGCACGGGCCGATTCGCCAGCCGCAGTCCGTCGAACGCCTGCGGGCTCGTGACCTCGTGCACGAGATGCAGATCGATGTAGATCAGGTCCGGCTGCCGTGCCGCCCCCTCTCCCGTACCGCGCACGACCACGTGCTGGTCCCACACCTTCTCCGCCAGAGTCTTTCCAGCCATCTTCTCCACCTGTCGTACGTGACGAACGCGGTTCCCGTTCTCGGGCTGTCCCGGGCCGCGAATACTGTCGTCCCCGCCGGTTTCCGCGTGGGCTATGCTTCCCATTATGCGAGACGGAGGTATCGACCTATGAGACAGCATAGCGGGATCGGAGTGCTGGACAAAGCCATGGCGGTCCTCCACGCGGTGGCTCGGCAACCGTGCAACCTCACCGAACTGTGCGCTCGCACCGGACTACCCCGCGCCACTGCCCACCGCCTCGCGGTCGGGCTCGAAGTGCACCGGCTGCTCGCGCGCGACGGCGACGGCCAGTGGCGACCGGGCCCCGGCCTGGCCGAACTGTCCGCGGGCGCGGGTGACCCGCTCGTCGATGCGGCCTCGCTCGTTCTCCCGCGGCTGCGCGAGATCACCGGGGAGAGCGTGCAGTTGTACCGGCGGGAGGGCACGCACCGGGTATGCGTCGCCGCACTCGAACCACCGACAGGTCTGCGCGACACCGTCCTCGTGGGTGCGAGACTGCCGATGACTGCCGGGTCCGGCGCGCGGGTCCTGCTCGCCTGGGCCGACGCCGCGACGCAGCGGGCGATCCTGCCGGAGGCCGCATTCGGCGAGCGGGTGCTCGCCGAGGTGCGTCGCCGGGGCTGGGCGCAGAGCGTCGCCGAACGCGAACCCGGCGTCGCCTCGGTGGCCGCACCGGTGCGCGATGCCTCCGGTTCGGTCGTCGCCGCCATCTCCGTCTCGGGACCCGTCGACCGGATGGGCCGCCGGCCCGGAGCGCGGTGGGCCGCGGACCTGCTCGCGGCCGCCGACGCCCTGCACAAGCGGCTCTAGAAGGCTGTCGCATCCGCCGGCTCCTGTGCCACAGTGCACGGATGGGAACCCACCAGCGCGCACAGATCACGATGTCCGACGCCGAGATCGGCGACTTCCTCGGCCGCAGCCGCGTCGCGACGATGGCCACCGTCGGCCCCGGCGGCCTCCCCCACCTCGTCGCGATGTGGTACGCCGTGCTCGACGGCGAGATGTGGTTCGAGACGAAGCTGAAGTCGCAGAAGGCGGTCAATCTGCGGCGCGACAACCGGATCAGCGCGCTCGTCGAGGACGGCCACACGTACGACACGCTGCGCGGAGTCTCCCTGGAGGGGCATGCCGAGGTGGTCGAGGACCGGGACGTGCTGTTCCGCGTGTGCCGGAGCGTGTGGGAGCGCTACACGGGCCCGTACACCGAGGACGTGCGTCCCGCGATCGAGCAGATGATGCACAAGCGTGTCGCGGTGCGCGTCGTCGCGGAACGAACCCGGTCCTGGGATCACCGCAAGCTGGGACTGGCGGCCATGCCGATCGGCGGCAGCACCGCGCCGTACCTGTTCGAATCGCTGGAAAACCGCGCGACAGACGCAGGGCTGCCGGGTTAGATTCCCGATGGCCCGGCCGAGTACCGGGTGGGGAAGGGAGACAGCGATGCACGAGCCGAACGAGGAGCGGATCGCGGAGCAGTTCCGCGCAGCCCTCGAACGCAAGAATCAGCACGCCCGCCGCGGCACGGACCATCTCGACGGGAGGGCCAAGGCGCAGGCGCCGCACGGCAGCGCCGACCACCGCCGCAATTTCCGGCGCAAGAGTGGTTGACGAGCGCAGAACGACGAAGGTCCCTGCCGATCCGTGGATCGGCAGGGACCTTCGTTTGGTAGCCCCGACGGGATTTGAACCCGCGCTACCGCCTTGAGAGGGCGGCGTCCTAGGCCGCTAGACGACGGGGCCAGGAACTTTCACTGCTCGGAGAAGAACACCCTTCGAACTCGCGATCGAAGGGCCTTCCGTGGTAGCCCCGACGGGATTTGAACCCGCGCTACCGCCTTGAGAGGGCGGCGTCCTAGGCCGCTAGACGACGGGGCCAGGAACTTCTTCTCCGGTACTCCCCCACCTTGCGGCGGAGGCTCAGCCAGCTTAACCGGCCGAGGCTCGGTGACAAAATCACCGGGCAGACGCTGGGGTACCAGGACTCGAACCTAGAATGGCTGAACCAGAATCAGCTGTGTTGCCAATTACACCATACCCCAATGGCTTGTTCCGGAGACCCGCCTCGCGGCGGTGCGGCCTCCGTTCCGAACCGAGAAGAAGGTTAGCACCATCGGTGCCCCCAATTACAAATCGCCTGGTCAGGCCGGGTAAATCCGGCCCGGCCCGGCCACGGGCGATCCCGCCGCCGGGCCCGGACCGGCTCAGGCGATGCGGGCGCGGGCGGCACGCAGACGCGCCAGCGAGACGTCCCGGCCGAGCAGTTCCATGGACTCGTACAGCGGCGGACTGATGTGCGAGCCCGTGAGGGCCACGCGCACCGGCGCGAAGGCCTTGCGAGGCTTGAGGCCGAGCTCGTCGATCAGCGCGGCCTTGAGGGCCTCCTCGAGGGACGCCGCCTTCCACTCGGCCACGCCACCGGCCGCAGCGATCGTCGCATCGAGCACGGGCGCGGCGTCGGGACCGAGGTTCTTGGCTGCGGCCGCCTCGTCGAGGACGAAGTCGGCCTCGTCGACGTAGAGGAACTTCAGCAGGTCCCACGCGTCCGACAGCACCACGATGCGGGTCTGGACCAGCTCGGCCGCCTCCGCGAACCGGGCGTCGTCGACGTCCGCGGTGATACGGCCGTGCTCCACGAGGAACGACTTCAGCCGTGCCGTGAAGTCGCCCGGCTCGAGCAGGCGGATGTGCTCGGCGTTGATGGCGTCGGCCTTCTTCTGGTCGAACCGCGCCGGATTCGAGTTCACCTTGGCGATGTCGAACGCGGCCACCATCTCGTCGAGCGAGAAGACGTCACGGTCGTCGGCCAGCCCCCAGCCGAGGAGCGCGAGGTAGTTGAGCAGGCCCTCGGCGATGAAGCCGCGGTCGCGGTGGATGAACAGGTTGGACTCGGGGTCGCGCTTGGAGAGCTTCTTGTTGCCCTGACCCATCACGAACGGCAGGTGACCGAACTCGGGCGTGAAATCGGTCACGCCGATGCGCTGCAGCGCCTCGTAGAGAGCGAGCTGGCGCGGCGTCGACGAGAGCAGGTCTTCGCCCCGCAGCACGTGGGTGATCCGCATGAGGGCATCGTCCACGGGGTTGACCAGGGTGTAGAGCGGGATGCCGTTGCCGCGGGTCAGTGCGAAATCGGGCACGGTGCCGGCCTTGAACGTGGTCTCACCGCGGACCAGATCGTTCCAGGTCAGGTCGTGATCGGGCATGCGCAGGCGCACGACGGGCTTGCGCCCCTCCTCGCGGTACGCCTGCCGCTGCTCGGCGGTCAGATCGCGGTCGTAGTTGTCGTAGCCGAGCTTCGGGTCGCGGCCGGCAGCGCGGTGGCGCGCCTCGACCTCTTCCGGCGTGGAGAACGACTCGTACGCCTCGCCCGCGTCGAGCAGCCGGGCGACGACGTCGAGGTGCAGGTCTCGCCGCTGCGACTGCCGGTACGGCTCGTACGGGCCGCCCACCTCGGGGCCCTCGTCCCAGTCGAGCCCGAGCCACCGGAGCGCGTCGAGGATGGCCCGGTACGACTCCTCGGTGTCGCGGGCGGCGTCGGTGTCCTCGATGCGGAACACGAAGGTGCCGCCGTGGTGACGGGCGAAAGCCCAGTTGAACAGGGCGGTGCGCACGAGGCCCACGTGCGGGGTTCCGGTCGGGGACGGACAGAAACGAACGCGTACTTCGCTGTTGGTCATGGCTCACTCGGGTCGAGGGATCGAAAAGACCCCTCCAGGCTAGTCCCGGCCGATCGCGAAGCCGCGGCCTACCTGCGCTTGGCGGTCACCGGGTTGGTCAGCGTGCCGATGCCCTCGACGGTGATCGAGACGGTGTCGCCGTCGACGAGCGGTCCGACGCCCTCCGGGGTGCCGGTGAGGATCACATCGCCCGGCAACAGGGTCATCACCGCCGAGACCCACTCGATCAGCTTCGGAATGTCGTGCACCATCAACGACGTTCGGCTCCGCTGACGCGTCTGTCCGTCGACCTGCGCGGTGATCTCGAGATCCGTGGGATCGATGTTCGTCTCGATCCAGGGCCCGAGGGGGCAGAACGTGTCGTGCCCCTTGGCCCGCGTCCACTGTCCGTCCTGCTGCTGATGGTCACGCGCCGAGACGTCGTTGGCCACCGTGTAGCCGAGGACGACGTCGAGCGCCTTCGCGGCCGGAACGTCCTTGCAGGGGCGGCCGATGACGACGGCGAGTTCGGCCTCGTGGTGGACGAGGTTGCTGCTCGGCGGGAGCACGATCGGCGCCCCCGGGCCGACGATGGAGGTGTTCGGCTTGAGGAAGATCACCGGCTCGTCGGGGACCTCGTTGCCGGACTCGGCCGCGTGGGCAGCGTAGTTGCGGCCGACGCAGACCACCTTGCTCGCCAGGATCGGCGCCAGGAGCCTGACGTCGGCGAGCGGCCAGCTGCGGCCGGTGAAGGTCGGGGTGCCGAAAGGATGTTCGGCGATCTCCTTCGCGATCGCGGCGTCCCCCTCCCCCTCGATGCTGACGAAGGCGACACCGTCCGGGCTGGCAATTCGACCAAGGCGCATGCCGGGGAGTCTATCCGTGCCGCCGCCCGCAGCCCTGCGGACCACGTCGCCCAGGTATAGGCTCCCACACAGAAGTTCACTCTACGGGATTCTTGTTTCAGATAGTGAGATGACATGACGGTTCGGGACATCGGCGCGCGGCGCTGGGTCATCCTGGCGCTCGGCGTGTTCGCGCAGGCGGCTCAGGCAGTCCTCGTCAACGGCGCCGCCTTCCTCATCCCCACGCTGCACGAGGACTGGGGCCTCACGCTTGCACAGGCCGGAACACTTTCCGCCGCACCGTTATTCGGAGTCGTCTTCAGTCTCGTCGCATGGGGTGCCCTGGCCGATCGGTACGGCGAGCGGCGGGTCCTGGCCGTCGGACTCGCACTGGCCGCGGCGGCCGCGGCCGCGGCCGCCGCCAGCGGGACAGCGCCGATGCTCGCGCTCATGCTGGCCCTCGGCGGCGCCGCCGCGGCGAGCGCCAACGCCGCGAGCGGCCGCGTCGTCGTCGGCTGGTTCCCACCGCATCAGCGCGGTCTCGCCATGGGGATCCGGCAGATGTCGCTGCCGCTCGGCGTCGCCGTCGCCGCACTGACCATTCCTCCGCTCGCGCGCGACCACGGAATCGGCTCGGCCCTGGCCTTCGCCGCCGCGGTGTGTGCCGTCGCCGCGGTAGCGTGCGCGATCGGCATCGTCGATCCACCGCGGCCGGAACGCGCCCGGGCCGCCGAACTCGGCCTGCTCGACAACCCCTACCGCGCCGGGCGGTCGCTGCAACGGATCCACGCGGCGTCGGTCCTGCTGGTGGTGCCGCAGTACGTGGTGTGGACCTATGCGCTGGTGTGGCTGATCTCCGAGCGCGGCTGGACCGAGTCCGCCGCGGGCCTGGTCATCACCGCCGCGCAGTTCCTCGGTGCGCTGGGTCGCGTCGCCGCCGGCGGGTGGTCCGACCGGGTCGGCAGCCGCCTGCGGCCGCTGCGGCTCGTGGCGCTCTCGGTGGTGCTGTCCATGGCCGCGCTCGCGGCCGCCGCGCTCACCGACTCGGCCGTCGCCGTCGCGCTCCTGATCGTGGCCTCGGTGACGACGGTGGCCCCGAACGGCCTGGCCTTCACCGCGGTCGCCGAGATCGCGGGACCGTTCTGGGGTGGCCGCGCGCTGGGCATCCAGAACACCGGCCAGTTCGTCGCCGCGGCGTGCGTGGGTCCCGCGTTCGGCGGGCTCATCGCACTGGCCGGCTTTCCCGCGGCGTTCGCGCTCGCCGCGCTGATCCCGGCCGCCGCGGTGCCCCTGGTCCCCCGCAAATGAGCCGGTGCGGCCTCCCGGACGCCGGGAGGCCGCACCGGGACGGGGTCAGAGGGCGGCCGCGATGCGGTCGCCGACCTCCGTGGTCACGATCGGACCCGCGCCGCGGGCGGCGAGGTCCGCCTCGACCGCACGCTCGACCCGGGCCGCCTCGTCCGGCCGGCCGAGGTGGCGTAGCAGCAGGGCGACCGACAGGATCGCCGCGGTCGGGTCGGCGATACCCTTGCCCGCGATGTCCGGGGCGCTGCCGTGGACCGGCTCGAACATCGACGGGTTGGTGCCGGAGGCATCGATGTTGCCGCTGGCTGCCAGGCCGATGCCCCCGGTGACCGCACCGGCGAGATCGGTGACGATGTCGCCGAACAGGTTGTCGGTCACGATCACGTCGAACCGGCCCGGGTCGTCGACCATGTAGATGGTGGCGGCGTCGATGTGGCAGTAGGCCGTCTCGACGTCCGGGTACTGCGCGCCCACCGTCTCGACCGCACGCGTCCAGATGGCACCGGCGTTGGAGAGCACGTTGGTCTTGTGGATCAGGGTGAGGTGCTTGCGGCGGCTCTGCGCGAGCTCGAAGGCGTACCGCACGACGCGTTCGGCTCCGAACCAGGTGTTGATCGAGACCTCGGTGGCGATCTCGTGGGGGGTTCCGACGCGGATGGCACCGCCGTTGCCGGTGTAGGGGCCCTCGGTGCCCTCCCGCACCACGACGAAGTCGATCTCCGGCTGGGCCGCGAGCGGGGACCTCGCCCCGGGGTACAACCGCGACGGCCGCAGATTGACATGGTGATCGAGCGCGAACCGCATGTTCAGCAGCAGACCCCGCTCGAGCACGCCCGGGGTGACGGAGGGGTCGCCGATCGCGCCGAGCAGGATCGCATCGTGCGCGCGGATCGCCGCCAGGTCGGCGTCCGGGAGCAGTTCCCCGGTGGCGTTGTACCGCCGGGCGCCGAGGTCGTACTCGGTGGTCTCGAGGTCGGGGACGAGCGTCCCGAGCACCTTGAGGGCCTCTGCCGTGACCTCGACACCGATGCCGTCACCGGGAATGACCGCTAGCTTCATGGACACACTCTCTTCCTCTTCGCGACGACGGCCGCGACCGTGTTCGACGATCGCGGCCATCGGGTACAGCGGGGTGGTTCAGGACAGGTCGACCTGCGCGACGCGGGCGTCGAGCTGCTCCACGATCTGGGCGACCTCGGCGTCGCCGACGACCCGGTCGACCCGCAGGATCACCGTGGCGCCGGGTCCTTCGACGTCCTGGCTCAGCGCCGCCGCCTGGATGTCGATCCCGGCGTTGCCGAGGACCGTGCCGAGGACCCCGAGCACGCCCGGCCGGTCCTCGTAGTGGACGACGAGGTTGTGGCCCTCGGCGCGCAGATCGAAGCTGCGGCCGTTGATGTTGACGATCTTCTCGATCTGCTGCAGGCCGGTCAGCGCGCCGGTGACTGTGGTGACGAGTCCGTCGGCGGCCACGGCGCGGACCTCCACCGCGCTGCGGTGCGTGGAGGCCTCGCTGTGCTTGTCGACCTCCACACTGACGCCGCGCTGCTCGGCGAGGGCCGGGGCGTTGACGAAGGTGACCGGCTCGTCGCTGCTGGCGGAGAACAGACCGCGCAGTGCCGCGAGGCCCAGGATCTCGACATTCTCCGCGGACAGCTCACCGCTGGCGACGACCTGCACGTTCTGCACCGCCTCCGGCGACAGCGTGCCGGCGATGAGACCGAGCTTGCGCACGAGCTCGAGCCACGGTGCGACCTCCTCGCCGACCGGACCGCCGGAGACGTTCACGGCGTCCGGGACGAACTCGCCGGCCAGAGCCAGCAGCACGCTCTTGGCGACGTCGGTGCCGGCGCGGTCCTGGGCCTCGGTCGTGGAGGCGCCCAGGTGCGGGGTGACGACGGTGTTGTCGAGGTCGAACAGCTTCGAGTCCGTGCAGGGTTCGGAGTGGAAGACGTCGAGGCCGGCGGCCCGAACCTTGCCGGAGACGAGGGCGTCGTGGAGGGCGTCCTCGTCGATGAGACCACCGCGGGCGGCGTTGACGATGATGACGCCGTCCTTGGCCCGCGCGAGCCGCTCGGCGTTGATCAGCCCCGCCGTCTCCTTGGTCTTGGGCAGGTGCACGGAGATGAAGTCGGCGCGCTCGATCAGCTCGTCGATGTCGACCAGTTCGATCCCCAGCTGGGCGGCACGGGCCGGCGGCAGGTAGGGGTCGTAGGCGATGACGTGGGTCTCGAAGGCGGCGAGGCGCTGGGCGAACAGCTGTCCGATCCGGCCCAGGCCGACCACGCCGACGGTCTTGCCCAGGATCTCGGTGCCGTTGAAGCTCGACCGCTTCCAGGTGCGCTCACGCAGCGTGCGGTCGGCGGCGGGGATCTGCCGGGCCGTGGCCATCAACAGCGCCACGGCGTGCTCGGCGGCCGAATGGATGTTGGACGTCGGAGCGTTGACGACCATCACACCGCGTTCGGTGGCGGCCGGGATGTCGACGTTGTCGAGGCCGACGCCGGCGCGACCGACGATCTTCAGCTTCGTGGCGGCGGCGAGGACCTCGGCGTCGACCGTGGTCGCCGAACGGACCAGCAGGGCGTCCGCCTCGGGCACCGCCGCGAGCAGCGCGGGACGGTCCGGGCCGTCGACCCAGCGCACCTCGACGCCGTCACCGAGCGCATCGACGGTCGACTGCGCCAGCTTGTCGGCGATCAGGACAACGGGACGGCCATTCTGGCTCACGTGCGAACTCCCCTGTGGTTGGTTTGTCTGACGGGTCGTCGACGGCGCCGCACCCCGAGGTGCGCGAAGCAGCCGTGACCCGGCTCAGTTTAGTGCGTACGTGTCTCTTCCGGACCGCCACCCTGCGAGGGCGCAGTGGATTTCGCGACGGGCGTGCCGGCCGGGGCAGCGCCCGGTCGGCGGCACGCGCCGGCCGGTACCGGGTGCGGGAGCTCAGCGCCGACGATTTCTCTTGCGCGGCAGCGACTTCGGCACGCGACCCGCGGTGTGATCGGGGTTACCGCGCGGCGCGGGTTCCGGGGACGACGACGCCGCGCGGTGCCGGAACGCGACGACCGCTGTCCGCACAGTGGGATAGAAGCGGTCGGGGGTGAACCGGTCCCCCACCTCGAACTGTACGAGCCGGTCCTTGATGGGCCCCTTCATGGCGGCGAAGGCCAGGCGGATCTTCCTGCCTGCGAGGTATCGGTCCAGGTCGACGAGTTCGTCGACGGCGGTGGTGTCGAGACCGGTGATCGGTTCGGCAGCGATCACGACCCATTCGACCGGCTCGGGCGACTGCGCGACCAGCGAGCGGACGTAGTCGTCGAAGATCGAACCGTTGGCGAAGAACAGGGGGGCGTCGAACCGCACCAGCAGCAGACCGGGGATGCGATGCCCTTCGGGGTGACGGTTGATGTCGTGGAAGCCCGCGACACGGGTGAGCTCGACGAGCTCGGTGCGGTACGGCGACCATGCGTGCCCCACGACGGCGACGAACGAGAGGCCGATGGCGACGAGGATCCCCTCCAGAACTCCGACGAGCGCCACCCCGAGGAAGGCCGCCGCCGCGAGGCCGGCCTCGATCCGGCTCATCCGCCACATGCGGACCACCCCGCGCACGTCGATGAGCGCCGAGGCCGCGACCAGGACGACCGCTGCGAGCGTCGCCTCGGGCAGATAGGCGGTCACGCCGGGGGCGAGCAGCACGAACAGCAGGACAGCGACGGCGCCGACCACCCCGACGAGCTGGGTGCGGGCGCCGTTCTGCTCGGCGACGGGCGTGCGGGACGAGCTGGCCGAGATGGGGAATCCCCCGAACAGACCGGTCGCGACATTGGCGGCGCCGATGGCCTTCATCTCGGTACTGCCGTCCACGTCGTCGCCGCGGCGGGCCGCGAAGGTCCGCGAGAGCACCCCCGTGTCCGCGAACGCGATGAGCGCGATGCCGGCTGCCGGGCCGAGCAGCGCGAGCACGTCGGCCCAGCTCACCGCGGCCACGGACGGTGCCGGCAACCCGGAGGGCAGCGCCCCGACCATGGCGATCCGCTCCGTCAGGCCCAGCAGCGCGGACACCCCACACGCTCCGGCCACGGCGACCAGGACACCCGGGATGCGCGCCCGCAGGAGGCGGAACGCCACGATCACCACCAGGGACGTCACCCCGACGGCGGTGGCGACGGGGTCGACGTCACCCGCGGCGACCGCGCGGACGATCGCGGCGAGGTCCTGGGGCAGACCCGGTTCGTCGATCGCGAAGCCGAACAGTGTCGGCAGCTGCCCCACCACGACGACCAGCGCGATGCCGTTGAGGTAGCCGAGCCTGATCGGTTTGGACAGCAGTTCGGTGACGAAGCCGAGCCGCAGGAAACCGGCGGCGACGAGGATCACACCCACGAGCAGGGCCAGGACTCCCGCGAGGGCCAGGGCCTCCTGTGGATCGCCGGTCGCGGCGAGCGGGAGCACCGCCGCGGCGATGAGCGGCGCGAGGGCCGAATCGGGACCGAGCACAAGCACTTTCGACGGCCCCAGCAGGGCATACACCAGCAGCGGGACGATCGTGGCGTACAACCCGGCGTAGGCGGGCAGGCCGGCCGCCGTCGCGTAGCCCATGCCCGCGGGGACGAGCAGCGCGGTGAGCGCCAGACCGGCGGTGAGGTCGGGGCGCAGCCACTCCCGCCGGTAGGTGCGGGCAACGGCGACCCCCGGCAGCTTTCCCAGACCCCAGGACATCAGGGCATTATCCACCCGGGAACGCCGACGGCCCGGCACCACAGCGGTGCCGGGCCGTCGAAGCGGCGGGATCCGATCAGGCGGTCTCGGTGATCGGCCGGTCCACCCAGCTCATCAGGTCGCGCAGCTGCTTGCCGACGACCTCGATGCCGTGCTCGGCGTTCTGCTTACGCAGGCCCTCGAGCTCCTTGTTGCCGCCCTCGACGTTCGCGACGAGACGCTTGACGAAGGTGCCGTCCTGGATGTCCTTCAGGATCTCCTTCATGCGCTCCTTCGTGCCGGCGTCGATGACACGCGGGCCGGAGAGGTAGCCACCGAACTCCGCGGTGTCGGACACCGAGTAGTTCATGCGGGCGATGCCACCCTCGTACATGAGGTCGACGATGAGCTTGAGCTCGTGCAGCACCTCGAAGTACGCCATCTCCGGGGCGTAGCCCGCCTCGACCATGACGTCGAAACCGGTCTTGACCAGTTCCTCGGTGCCACCGCAGAGCACGGCCTGCTCACCGAACAGGTCGGTCTCGGTCTCTTCCTTGAAGGTGGTCTTGATGACGCCGGCGCGGGTGCCGCCGATACCCTTGGCGTAGGACAGCGCCAGCGCCTGGCCCTCCCCCTTCGGGTCCTGGTGGACGGCGATGAGCGCGGGCACGCCCTTGCCGTCGACGAACTGCCGGCGCACCAGGTGGCCGGGGCCCTTCGGGGCGACCATCGCGACCGTGACGAACTCCGGTGCCTCGATGAGACCGAAGTGGATGTTCAGGCCGTGGCCGAAGAACAGCGCGTCGCCGTCCTTCAGATTCGGCGCGATGTCCTCGGTGAAGATCGACGCCTGCGCGGTGTCGGGCGCCAGCACCATGATGACGTCGGCCCACTCGGAGACCTCGGCCGGGGTGCCGACCGCCAGGCCCGCCTCCTCCGCCTTGGCCCGCGACTTCGAGCCCTCCTTCAGGCCGATGCGCACCTCGACGCCCGAGTCACGCAGGCTCAGCGAGTGCGCGTGTCCCTGGCTGCCGTAGCCGATCACCGCGACCTTGCGGCCCTGGATGATCGACAGATCGGCGTCGTCGTCGTAGAACATCTCGACTGCCACAGTTGTTACCTCTCTCAGCAAATAAGGGTGTGTTCAGGCTAACGGGTGGCCGTGATCGACTTCGGACCGCGTCCGACCGCGACGACCCCGGACTGCACGATCTCGCGGATGCCGTAGGGCTCGAGCATCCGCAGCAGGGCGTCGAGCTTGGAGCGGGTACCGGTGGCCTCGATGGTGAGCGATTCGGGCGAGACGTCGATCACCTTGGCGCGGAACAGATTCACCGTCTCGATGACCTGAGTGCGCACGCTCGCGTCCGCCCGCACCTTGATCAGCAGCAGCTCGCGGGCGACCGAGGCATCCTCTTCCTGCTCGACGATCTTGATGACGTTGACGAGCTTGTTGAGCTGCTTGGTCACCTGCTCGAGCGGAAACTCGTCGACGGTCACGACGATCGTCATCCGGGAGATCTCCGGGATCTCGGTGCCGCCCACCGCGAGGGACTCGATGTTGAACCCGCGGCGGGAGAACAGGCTCGCCACGCGGGCCAGCACGCCCGGCTTGTCCTCGACGAGAACGCTGAGGGTGTGACTGGTGCTCACTGACGATCCTCTCCTGGTGCTGCGGCACCGCGCTGTTCCGGGTGCCGCTCGTGCTCGAGTGCCTCGTGGATGACGGCCGGCTCCGCGGCCGCCTCGTCCTCGTCGAAGAGCGGACGGATGCCCCGCGCCGCCATGATCTCGTCGTTGCTGGTGCCGGCGGCGACCATCGGCCACACCTGGGCGTCCTGACCGACGATGAAGTCGATGACGACCGGACGGTCGTCGATGGACTGCGCCCGGCGGATCGCCTCCTCGACGTCCTCCTCGCGCTCGACCCGGATGCCGACACAGCCGAGAGCCTCGGCCAGCTTGACGAAGTCGGGGATGCGCAGGGTGTGGGTGGACAGATCGGTGTTCGAGTACCGCTCCTCGTAGAACAGCGTCTGCCACTGCCGGACCATGCCGAGGTTGCCGTTGTTGATGAGTGCGACCTTGATCGGCACACCCTCGACCGCGCAGGTCGCCAGCTCCTGGTTCGTCATCTGGAAGCAGCCGTCACCGTCGATGGCCCACACCTCGGCGTCGGGCACACCCATCTTGGCGCCCATGGCCGCCGGCACGGCGTAGCCCATGGTGCCCAGCCCACCGGAGTTGAGCCAGGTGCGCGGCTTCTCGTAGTCGATGAACTGCGCAGCCCACATCTGGTGCTGCCCGACGCCGGCGCAGTAGATCGCGTCCGGTCCGGCGAGCTTGCCGACCATCTGGATCACGTACTCCGGCGAGAGCATGCCGTCGGCCGGCCGGTCGTAGCTGAGCGGGTAGGTGCGCCGGATCCCGTCGAGGTACTCCCACCACTGGGCGTAGTCGAGCGTGGTACCCGTCGCGAGATCCGCCCGGATCGCCTCGATCAGCTCGACGATCACCTCCTTGCAGTCACCCACGATCGGCACGTCGGCGTGCCGGTTCTTGCCGATCTCGGCCGGGTCGATGTCCGCGTGGATGACCTTCGCGTCGGGCGCGAACGAGTCGAGCTGACCGGTGACGCGGTCGTCGAACCGTGCACCGAGCGTGATCAGCAGATCGGACTTCTGGAGGGCGGCGACCGCCGCGACGGTGCCGTGCATGCCGGGCATGCCGCAGTTGAGCTGATGGGTGTCGGGGAAGGCGCCGCGGGCCATGAGAGTCGTGACGACCGGGATACCGGTGAGCTCGGCCAGCTCGAGCAGCTCCGGAGAGGCCTCCGCCTTGATCACGCCGCCGCCGATGTACAGCACGGGCGACTTCGCCTCGGCGATCAGGCGTGCGGCCTCACGGACCTGCTTGCCGTGCGGCTTGGTGACGGGACGGTAGCCGGGCAGGTGCATCTCCGGCGGCCAGCTGAAGGTGGTCTGGGCCTGCAGGATGTCCTTCGGGATGTCCACCAGGACGGCCCCCGGACGGCCGGATGCGGCGAGGTAGAACGCCTCGGCGAGGACGCGGGGGATCTCGGCTCCGTCGGTCACGAGGAAGTTGTGCTTGGTGACGGGCATGGTGATGCCCGAGATGTCGGCCTCCTGGAAGGCGTCGGTGCCGATCAGACCGCGGCCGACCTGACCCGTGATCGCCACGACGGGAACGGAGTCCATCTGCGCGTCGGCGAGCGGGGTGACGAGGTTCGTGGCGCCGGGGCCGGAGGTGGCCATGCACACGCCGACCTTGCCGGAGGCCTGGGCGTATCCGGTCGCGGCGTGGCCCGCGCCCTGCTCGTGGCGGACCAGCACGTGCCGGACCTTCTGCGAGTCGAACAGCGGATCGTAGACGGGAAGGATCGCACCGCCCGGAATGCCGAAGACCGTGTCGACGTCGAGCTCCTCGAGGGCTCGGACCACCGACTGGGCGCCGGTGACCCGCTCGGGGGCGACCTGGCGTCGGGTACCGGGCTGGGCGGCCGCGGCCGCGGGCGACGGGGCCGCGGCCCCGGGCTTACGCGGCGACGGTTGAGGCCTTGCGGTTGGTGCGCTCACTGCGATTCCTCTGGTTCTGGCTCCGGGCAACAAAAAACCCCCGTCAGCAGCATCTGCTGTACGAGGGTGGCGCGTCGTGGGCGAGTTGCGAGAAGCGGCTCAGGCGACGACGCGCCGGCCGATTACGAGCAACCCATTCTGATTCACGCGCTCGACGGTAGGCGCGCGAACGTCCGACAGTCAACTTGGTTCGGTCACCTGTCCCAGAATGTGAGATGCCTCGGCTGCAATGGGAAGATGGTGAGGTGTCATCTCCACAGCAGCCCGTGCCACCACGCCCATCATCCCATACGGCGGAACAGCAGCCGCAGGTCATCCAGATTTCCCGGCTCGCCCTGCTCGCGTGCGGGTTCGTGCTGCTCGGAGTGGCCTCTCCGGCGCTGGCCTGGCCCGCCGCGTTCGGCTGGATGGTGGTGATCCCGTTCCTCGTCGCCGCGTGGGTGCTGCGGGTGCGCACCGTCGTCGGCCCCGAGGGCATCACGGCCCGATCCGCGTTCTCCACCCGGACGCTCGCGTGGGACGAGCTCGACGGGCTGCGGTTCCCCAAGCGGGGCTGGGCACGCGCGCGCCGCACCGACGGCACCGAGGTACCCCTCCCGGTCGTCACGTTCGGCCGCCTCCCCCAGCTCGCCGCGGGCAGCGGCGGGCGCATCACCGACCCGTACGCCGCCGCGCACGACGCGCAGGCACGGGAACAGGCCGCGGACACCGAGCCGGACGCGGACGTCGAGTCGAAATAGCACACGGGTAGATTCGACGTCGCCCAGGCCCGCTCCCGCCCCGCCCGGGGGAGCCCGGCCCCCGGTGTCGCCGCGCCCGCGCAGCATGCAGCCCGAAGAGCCCTAGCCCCCGAGGAATCCGATGCCCCCGTTGAGGTCACGCACCACCACCGCCGGACGCAATGCCGCCGGGGCCCGCGCCCTGTGGCGCGCCACCGGCATGACCGACTCCGACTTCGGCAAACCGATCGTCGCGATTGCGAACTCCTACACGCAGTTCGTGCCCGGCCATGTCCACCTCAAGGACGTCGGCGACATCGTCGCCGAGGCGGTCCGGGCCGCGGGCGGTGTACCGCGAGAGTTCCACACCATCGCCGTCGACGACGGCATCGCCATGGGTCACGGCGGCATGCTGTACTCCCTGCCCAGCCGCGAGATCATCGCCGATTCGGTGGAATACATGGTCAACGCGCACACCGCCGACGCGCTGGTGTGCATCTCCAACTGCGACAAGATCACCCCGGGCATGCTCAACGCTGCGATGCGCCTGAACATCCCGACGGTGTTCGTCTCGGGCGGTCCGATGGAGGCGGGCAAGGCGGTGGTCGTCGGCGGTGTCGCACAGGCCCCCACCGACCTGATCACGGCGATCTCGGCGTCGGCCAACGACGCCGTCACCGACGAGGGCCTCGACGAGGTCGAGCGCAGCGCCTGCCCGACGTGCGGGTCGTGCTCGGGCATGTTCACCGCGAACTCGATGAACTGCCTGACCGAGGCGCTCGGACTGGCACTGCCCGGCAACGGCTCGACGCTGGCCACGCACTCCGCACGCCGCGCGCTGTTCGAGCGGGCCGGGACCACGGTCGTCGAGGCGGCGCTGCGCTGGTACCGGGACGAGGACGAGTCGGTCCTGCCGCGCAACATCGCCTCCCCCGCCGCGTTCCGGAACGCCATGGCGCTCGACGTCGCGATGGGCGGCTCGACCAACACCGTGCTGCACACGCTCGCCGCCGCGCAGGAGGGCGAGGTCGACTTCGACCTCACCACGATCGACGCGATCAGCCGCAAGGTGCCGTGCCTGTCGAAGGTCTCCCCCAACTCGGACTACCACATGGAGGACGTCCACCGGGCCGGCGGCATCCCGGCGATCCTCGGTGAGCTGCGCCGGGGCGGCCTGCTCGAGACGGACGTGACCACCGTCCACACCGCGAGCTTCGACGAGTGGCTCGACACGTGGGACATCCGTTCCGGCAAGGCCTCCGACGAGGCCGTCGAGCTGTTCCACGCGGCTCCCGGCGGCGTCCGCACCACCGAGCCCTTCTCCACCGACAACCGCTGGTCGTCGCTGGACACCGACGCCGCAGGCGGCTGCATCCGGGACGTCGAGCACGCCTACACCGTCGAGGGCGGACTCGTCGTCCTGCGCGGCAACCTCGCCCCGGACGGTGCGATCCTCAAGACCGCCGGCATCGACGAGGATCTGTTCACCTTCGAGGGCCCGGCGCTCGTCGTCGAGTCGCAGGAGGAGGCCGTCTCGATGATCCTCGGCAAGAAGGTGCAGCCCGGTGACGTGGTGGTGGTCCGCTACGAGGGACCCGCGGGCGGCCCCGGCATGCAGGAGATGCTGCACCCCACCGCGTTCCTCAAGGGCGCGGGCCTGGGCAAGCAGTGCGCCCTGATCACCGACGGCCGCTTCTCCGGTGGCACCTCCGGGCTGTCGATCGGGCACATCTCGCCCGAAGCTGCGTCCGGTGGGGTCATCGGTCTGCTCGAGAACGGCGACCGGATCCGGATCGACGTTCCCTCGCGCACCCTCGAGGTCCTCGTCGACGACGCCGTTCTCGCCGAGCGGCGCGCCAAGATGGAGGCGTCGGAGCGGCCGTGGCAGCCGGTCGACCGGCAGCGCACGGTCACCACCGCCCTGCGCGCCTACGCCGCGTTGGCCACCTCGGCCGACAAGGGGGCCGTCCGGAAGGTGCCGTAGGCACCGGTGTGTCCTTCGGGCTGCCCTGGCCGCCCGAAGGACACACCGGCCGCGTCAGCGGCCGAACAGCCAGAGGCAGACCCCGGCGGCGACGCCGAGCAGCAGTGCGACGAAGGAGCCGATGAACGGCCGGGTCGCCCAGCCGCGGGTGCCGTCGATCGCGATGCGGCCCGGACCGGTCAGGACGATCACGGCCGCAGTGGCCGCGAGCAGGGTCTCGTACTCGACCCCGGCGGGCGCGAAGTACTGCAGTCCCGGCTCGGCGGACTGCCGGAACAGCCACGCGTTGATCATGATCGCCAGCACTGCGGCGGCGGCCAGCGGGGTGAGCAGCCCGAGGATCAGCAGCGCTCCGGCCGCGACCTCCCCCACCGCGCCGAGCACCGCGAGCAGGGCCGGACGCTGGTAGCCGGCGTCGGCGAGCATCGCCTCGAACCCGTCCATGCCGGGACCGCCCCACAAACCGGTCAGCTTCTGCAGCCCGTGCACCACCATCGTGCCGCCGACGACGAGCCGCAGCACGAGCAGCCCCAGGTCCAGGGTGCCGCGCCGCGCCTCGGCCGGACCGGTCGACACCCCCGCCTCCGCGTCGACGGCGGCCGCGGTCGCGCCGCCGGGCTCGTACCGGTACAGCTGCTCGGTCGGCGCGACGCCGGAGTCCTCGTAGCCGTACTGCGCCGGCCGGTCGAAGGCGGAGTTGTCGAGGTCGAGGTCGTCGTCGGATTCGAGCATCGACGAACGAGGGCGCCGCAACTCCAGCGTGGGTTCGTCGTAGGGACTCGACACCGGCTCCGCGGCATCCTGCGGCGTCGGCTCCGGGATGTGGTCTTTCGCCTTGTCGGTCACCGAACCAGGGTAGGTCGACCGGGTGGGCCGACCCGGGAACCGAGGCGGGGCGCGCCGCCCCGGTAACGTCATGGACATGACGAGGCGCGCGAGAGTCGGTGGGTCGCGACGGATGCGAACGACGGTCGCGTCGATCGTGGGTCTGCTCGCCCTCACCACGTCGTGCGCCCGGTTCGACGACGCAACCACCACGCCGTTCACCCCGGAACCGAGTTTCGACGCGGGCGCCGAACTCGAACCGCTCGAACCCCCGACGGCAACCACGACGACGGGCGCACCGCCCACACCGCCGGGCCCGTGTCAGGACCCCGATCCCGCGGTGGTCGCCACCTGTCTCGATACCACCGGCGGACTGGTCACCCTGCCCGACGGCGGTTCCGCTCTCGTCGCGGAGCGGCGCACGGGCCGGATCCTGCGGGTGGCGCCGCAGACGGAGCCGGTGGAGGTGGCGACCGTGCCGGTCGACGGATCCGGCGACGGCGGGCTGCTCGATCTCGCGCTGTCGCCGACCTACGACGAGGATCGGCTGCTCTACGCCTACATCACCACCCCGACCGACAACCGCGTCGTGCGGCTCGCCGCGGGCGACGTCCCCAAGCCCGTGTTCACCGGGATCCCGCGGGGGGCGAGCGGGAACGCGGGCGCGCTCGAGTTCACCTCCCCCACCGACCTGGTGGTGCTGACCGGCAACGCCGGAGATGCGGCCGCGGCGGCCGATCCGGGGTCGCTCGCCGGGAAGCTGCTGCGCATGCCCGTGCCGGCGCCGGGTACGGCTGCCACGCCGTCGGTCGTGCTGTCCGGGATCGGGACGGCGGGTGACGTGTGCCGGGACCCCGCCGGAAACCTGTGGATCACCGACCGCACCGTCCTCGAGGACCGGCTGCAGCGTGTCGACGTGGACGGCGCGGTGAGTGCATCCCCGGCGTGGACGTGGCCCGAGCGTCCGGGCGTGGCCGGATGCGCGGCCGGCGCGGACGCCGTCGCGGTGTCGCTGACGGACGGCAAGGCGGTGGCGGTCGTTGCCGTCGACCCGGGAACCGGGGCGGTGACGGCCGCGCCCGTGACGGCCGTGCAGGACCGCTACGGCCGGCTCGGCGGCGCGGCGGTGGGTGGCGACGGGCAGCTGTGGGTGTCCACCGTCAACAAGTCCGGCGGCGAACCGGGCCCGAACGACGATCGGGTCGTGCTGATCCAGTTCCCCGCGGGGGGCGGCGGCTTCGACTAGCCGGAACCGTTCGGCACGGGTCCTTCACGACAGCGTGAAGGGCGGCTCGGCCGCGTCGGTGAACGCGCCGCTCACGTTGCCCAGCAGACCCGGTTTCGACAGGTCGAGCCTGCGGCAGGTCGAGAAGTCCAGGTCGGCCGACCGGGTCCACACGATGTTCGGGCTGAACGACGACTCGAACATGTACAGTCCCTCGGTCAGGTCCGTCAGCGTGCGCCAGATCGTCATCGAGATGTTCGGCCGTTGCGGATCGGGCTCGCCGAACGGTTGCGCGACGTTGCGCATGACGCTCAGCAGCGCCGCATACGCACGGGTCGGCGTCGCCACGGCGGGCAGCCGGCCGAGATAGTAGCTTGCCCGGACGAAGCGGTCGGACGCTTCCGTCGTACCCGGCAGCGGCTCGGATCCCCCGAAGCCGGTGAAGTTCTTCCGGAGTTCGATCTGCTCGTCGTACGGCGGCGAGTTCGTCATCACGGTGTGTGCGCGGTCGTGGTGTACCCGCAGCGTTCCCCCGATGTGCTCGAGGATCAGGGAGTCGCCGTTCGCGTCCTCGAGGGCGAGATGCACGGTTGCGGGACGCTGGGACCGCGGTTCGATCAGCGGACGGACCTGGAAGGGCCGGTCGGCCATCAGCGCGAGACACTCGTCGACGGTCCCGCACAGGTCCAGGAAGATCTGCGGCCACAGGGACACCGCGAGCGCGGGAACATCCGGGTTCCGTTCCCCGAAATCGGCTTCCGCGAGCCACAGCACGTGGGCGGCCAGACCGGCCTCGTTGATCCCGTCGCTCGTGGCGTTGTCCCAGACGGTGGCCACCAGGCTGCCGTAGCGGGCCGTCCAGGCCATGGGGTCGGGATCACGGTCGTGCCCGATCCGGTCGGCCCCGCGCGGCAGCGACCACAGGTTCGTGTCCATCTCCTCGCGCCAGTCCATGTTCCGGCCGACGAGAACGCCGTGCCCGCTTCCGGTCCACATTGCCCGAGTGCACATTGATCCTCCACGATGTCCGACGGGAAATCCGGCCGCCCGTGCGCCGCGAGCGTCGACCCGCTCCCCGCGACGACAGTGACGATACGGACGTTTCGGTCGAATCTCAGCACTTTCGCGGAGGACCCGCACCCCCGACGATCCGAATCACTCGACTTCCACTGTGTGGCAACTGCTTCCGTCACACTTCCCCGCTCAGCCCGCGACGGTGCAACAATGTCGCCGATCGGTCCGAAGCAGTGGCACGCCCGAGGGAGGGGCCCGCATGACCACACGCCTGAATCCGTACATCAGCTTTCGCGACAATGCCCGCCAGGCCATGGAGTTCTACCGATCCGTGTTCGGCGGAGAACTGGACCTGAGCACGTTCGCGGAGATGCACGCGAGCGACGACCCGTCCGAACAGGACAAGATCATGCATTCGATGCTGGCGAGCCCGAACGGTCTCGTCCTGATGGCGGCGGACACCCCCAACCAGATGAGCCACAACCCGGGAGACAACATCTCGATCTCGCTCAGCGGCGACGACGAGGCCGAGCTGCGTGGCTACTGGGACAAGCTGAGCGACGGCGGAACCGTTGCCATGCCGCTCGAGCGAGCACCGTGGGGCGACCAGTTCGGCATGTGCACCGACAGGTTCGGCATCCAGTGGATGGTGAACATCGCCGGCGAATCGCAGTAGACACACGAGAGAGGGTGGCCTGCCGTCCCGGCGGGCCATCCTCTCTCGTGGAAGAACATGTCCTGAAAGAACTCAGCTGCAGGCGGCGAGCACGAGCTCCTTGACCAGGGCCGGGTCGGCCTGACCACGGGTAGCCTTCATCACGTCGCCGACGATCTTGCCGGCCGCCTGGACCTTGCCACTGCGGATCTTGTCGGCGATGTCGGGGTTGGCGGCCAGCGCCTTCTCCACCTCCGACTTGATCAGCGAGTCGTCGCGCACGACCACCAACTCGGGGTGGGCAGCGAGGATCTGCTTCGGGTCGCCCTCTCCGGCGAGCACGTAGTCGACGACCTTGCGGGCGAGCTTGTTGGTGAGCGTGCCGTCGGCGACGAGGGCGATCACCTCTGCGACCTGCACCGGGGTGATGGGCAGCTCGACGAGTTCGACGCCGCGGCTGTTGGCCTGCTGCGCAAGGTAGGCGACCCACCAGGACCGCGACTCCGAGGCCGGGGCACCGGCCTCGGTGGTGGCGATGATCAGGTCCAGGGCGCCGGCGTTGACGAGGTCACGCATCTCCTCGTCGGAGATGCCCCACTCGGCCTGGATCCGGGCGCGCCGCAGCCACGGCAGCTCGGGCAGGGTGGCGCGCAGTTCCTCGACCCACTCCGTGCTCGGAGCGATCGGTTCGAGGTCCGGTTCCGGGAAGTAGCGGTAGTCCTCCGCCGTCTCCTTGCGCCGGCCCGGGGAGGTGGTGCCGTCCGCCTCCTGGAAGTGCCGGGTCTCCTGCACCACGGTGCCGCCCGCGGTCAGAACCGCGGCCTGGCGGCGCATCTCGTACCGCACGGCGACCTCGACCGACTTCAGGGAGTTGACGTTCTTCGTCTCGGTCCGCGTGCCGAACTCCGCCGCTCCGATCGGATTGAGCGAGACGTTGGCATCGCACCGCATCGAGCCCTGGTCCATGCGCACGTCGGACACGTCGAGGGCCTTCAGCAGGTCCCGCAGCGCGGTGACGTAGGCGCGGGCGACCTCGGGGGCGCGCTCGCCGGCACCGACGATCGGCTTGGTGACGATCTCGATGAGCGGCACCCCGGCCCGGTTGTAGTCGAGCAGCGAGTGGCTCGCCCCGTGGATGCGGCCCGTGGCGCCACCCACGTGCAGCGACTTGCCGGTGTCCTCCTCCATGTGCGCGCGCTCGATGTCCACGCGCCACGTGGTGCCGTCGTCGAGGACCACGTCCAGGTGGCCGTCCGTGGCGATCGGCTCGTCGTACTGCGAGATCTGGTAGTTCTTCGGCTGGTCCGGGTAGAAGTAGTTCTTCCGCGCGAACCGGCCCCACGGCGTGATCGAGCAGTTCAGCGCCAGCCCGATGCGGATCGCCGACTCCACCGCCGCCTGGTTGACCACGGGCAGCGAACCGGGCAGACCGAGGCACACCGGGCACACCTGGGTGTTCGGTTCGGCTCCGAACGTGGTCGGGCACGGGCAGAACATCTTGGTGGCGGTGTGCAGCTCGACGTGCACCTCCATGCCCATCACGGGCTCGAACTTCGCGAGCACCTCGTCGTAGGCGAGCAGATCATCGGACATGGCGGCAGTCATGGGCTCGATTTTAGACGGTGCCGACATCCGGCGATCCGGCGCTCACGCCCGGCGTGAGCTCACCCGAAGATGATGCGCATCTCCTCGTAGCGGTCCTTCGGCACCCGCTTGTGGTTGGCGAGCGCCTCGTCGAAACCGACCCGGACGATGTCGGTTCCGTGCAGCGCCACCATGTGGCCCCACTCCTCGTCGGCGACGAGATCGGTGACCGCCATACCCAGGCGGGTGGCGAGTACCCGATCGAAGGCCGTGGGCACGCCGCCCCGCTGGATGTAGCCGAGGATCGTGGCACGGGTCTGGATGCCTGTCCGTTCCTCGATCATCGGGGCGAGGACGTCGGCGATGCCGCCGAGCCGCGGCCGGTCGAACTCGTCGCGTCCCTTGTCGGAGTACGCCTCGGCCATGTCCGGCAGGGTGAATCCCTCCGCGACCACCACCATCGGGGCGCGGCCGCGGTCCCGGACGCTGGTGACCCACTCGCAGATCTGCTCGATGCTCTCGGGTTGTTCGGGGATGAGGATGGCGTGGGCGCCCCCGGCCGTGCCGGAGTGCAGCGCGATCCATCCTGCCTCCCGGCCCATCACCTCGAGGACCATGCAGCGCTTGTGCGAGTTGCCGGTGGTGCGCAGCCGGTCGATCGCCTCGGTGGCGATCTCGACGGCGGTGTCGAAGCCGAAGGTGTAGTCCGTCTGGCCGAGATCGTTGTCGATCGTCTTGGGCACCCCGACGATCCGGATGCCCTCCTCGAACAACCGCTTGGAGGCGGCGGCCGTGCCCTCGCCGCCGATGGCGATCACGGCGTCGACGCCCATGCGCTCGAGTGTGCGGGCGATGTTCTCGGCGCCGCCGTCCGGCCCCTGGTAGGGGCCGAACCGGCTGGTGCCCAGGATGGTGCCACCCTGATGCGACAATCCGCGGACCTTGCTGCGGTCCAAGGGGATCGCATCGCCTTCCACCAATCCGCGCCAGCCGTCGAGGAACCCGACGAACTCCTGGTCGTAGACGGTCCTCCCCTTGAGGACCGCTCCGCGGATCACCGCGTTCAGGCCGGGGCAGTCCCCGCCGCTGGTGAGAATGCCGATGCGCGTCATTCGTTCCTCCGTGCAGGTTGTCGGTGGTCCTCCCGGCAATACTGCCCCGGCCCGGCGCCCGCGGCATCCCGATCGCGGGCGTCGCTCACCCGGGCACGACCAGTCCGGACTCGTATGCCAGCACCACCGCCTGTGCCCGGTCCCGCAGGTGCAACTTCCCGAACACCTTCCCCACGTGCGTCTTGACCGTCTGCTCGGCGACGAACAGGTGAGCGGCGATCTCCTGGTTCGACAGTCCACGCGCGATCAGCTCGAGCACCTCACGTTCGCGCGGGGTGAGCGCGTCGAGTGCCCGCTCGCGGCCGCGGCGCGGCGATCGCCGGCGGGTGACGTCCGCGATGAGGCGGCGGGTGACGGTCGGGGCGAGTAGCGCCTGGCCGTCGGCGACGACGCGGACCGCCCGGATCAGTTCCTCGGCGGGCGCGTCCTTGAGCAGGAACCCGCTGGCGCCGAGGCTCAGTGCCTCGTAGACGTAGTCGTCGATGTCGAACGTGGTGAGCATCAGGACCCGCGTCGGCGGATCGATCCGCCCGGCGAGGATGTGCCGGGCCGCGTCGAGTCCGTTCATCTCCGGCATCCGGACGTCCATCAGGACCACGTCGGGTCGCAGGCGGGCCGCCTCTGCGACGGCCCGCCGGCCGTCCGGAGCGTCGCCGACCACGCTGATGTCGGGTTGGGCAGCGAGCAGCGCGCCGAAGCCCTGCCGAACCATGGCCTGGTCGTCGGCGATCAACACGGTGATGGGGGTCGGGTCCGTCACGGCCTCAGCCTAGGCGGCCTGGACGCGCGGCAGCTGCGCGCGCACCTCGAAACCACCGCCCGGGGCGGGATGGGCGACGAGGTGGCCTCCGACCGCCAGGGCCCGGTCGACCATGCCGCGGATGCCGTTCCCGCCGCTGCGGTCCCCCGACCCGGGCCCCGCCCGCCCGGGGCCGTTGCACACGGTCACGCTCACCTCGTCCGGCCCGTAGCCCACGCGGACCCGCACCGGCGCACCGGAGGCGTGGCGGGCGGCATTGGCGAGCGATTCCTGCAGGATGCGGTACACCGTCAGGGCCGTGGCGTCCGAGACGCCGGACGGGTCACCGTTCTCCGCGGTGGACAGGACCATGCCGGCGCGGCGCGCCCCCTCGAACAGGTCCCCGAGCCGGTCCAGGCCGGGCTGCGGGTCCTGCGCCCGTTCGTCGCCGGCGGCCCTGTCGTCGGGGAGGTTCTCGCTCCGGAGCACCCCGAGCATGCCGCGCACCTCGTTCAGCGCCTCGCGCGCGGTCGCCCCGATGGAGTCGAATTCGGCGCGCACCGGCTCGGAAACGTCCGGCAGACGGTACGGGGCGCTCTGCGCCTGGACCACGAGGAGGGACATGTGGTGCGCGACGATGTCGTGCAGGTCTCGGGCGATGCGGGCCTTCTCCTCGAGGATCGCCCGGCGGGCCCGTTCGAGTTCGCTGAGCTCCTCCTGCCGGGCAAGCTGGCGGCGGGACAGCACGAGCCACCGCACGAGCAGGCCGAACACCGCCATCGCGCTCAGGCCGAGTGCCCACCCCCAGCCGTTCTGCCCCGGCACGTGGGTGAAGAACAGCACCACGGTGGCCGCCCACACGAGCCCGGCGACCTGCAGGGGAGCGCGCATGCTCACCGCGACGAGAAGCGCGCACAGCACGAGGATGTGCACCACCTGCCAGGGGTAGTCGTAGCCGGGGGCGAGGTCGAAGGCGCGGGGGATCGCCAGCGCGGCCCCGGCCGAAACCGCCCAGCCGAGGGCGGGATCGGTCCGGATCGCCACGAACGGCCAGGCCGCGAGCGCCGCGACGACGGGCATCAGCGCGACGGGCACCTCGTGGGTGAGGTGCAGGGTGGGCCACGCGACCGCATACAGGATCAGGGTCACCGCCACGATCGCGATCGTCCACCGACGGCCGCGGCCGTGTTCTCTCGTCCAGCGCACGGCACCACGGTAGGTCCGGGGCGTGGGCACTGTCGTCATACCGGGGAGTGAGAGCCGCCTGGCCCCGTGGCGGTAGACGCTCGTGGCCGGACCGCTCCGTCGCGGGATCTCCGGCAGTCCCCGCCGTCCCTAACGTCCGCCACATGCGCAGACCACCGATGACAGCACTTCTGGGCACGGCCGCAGCGCTGTGTCTGGGAACCGCGTGGGCACAGCCCGCTCCGCCCGCGCAGCCGGATCCGGGCGCCGTGATTGCGACAGTGGCGGCACTGTCCGAGGGCGACACCGGGGCGGCGCTCGACGCCTTCCCGGACGGCTTCGAGCCGGCGATGCACTATCGACCGGTCACCGAGGACGGGATCCTGGTGGACCCGCTCGGCGGCTGCTCCTCCCCCGTCCCCCTGCCGGACTTCTTCGAAACGCCCTGCCGGGAGCACGATCTCGGATACGACCTGTTGCGGTACGCGCGGTCGTCGGGACACGAACCGGGTCCGCAGGCGCGGCGCGGCCTGGACGCCCGGCTGAGCCGGCAGCTGCACGAGGCGTGCCGCGCGACGGCGCCCGGCGACGACTGGTGCGGCGTCACTGCGACTGTGGCTTCGTTTGCAGTGCGGGTGAATTCGTGGCGGCAAGGCGACGGGGCCCCGGTCCCCGAGTCACCGCTTCCGTACGCGGCCGCGGTGTGGGCGCTGGTTGCGGCGGCGCGATGGACGCCCCGATGAGCGGGCGCGCGACGTCCCCCGGCGCGGGGTTCGACGTCCTCGCACGGCGCTGCCCGCGGGTGGCGGCGACCGTGGCGGTGACGGTGGCGGTGTGGGTCTCGCTCGCGCCGTCGCTGCTGCCCCGTCCGGCCCTGGCGCAGGCCGCGGTCTCGGGATGCGCCGCCGCAGCCGCGGCGGGAGCCGCCGGCCTGTGCCGCCGGCGGAACGCGGGATCCGCGCGCCCGGTGGCGCGGGCGGTGGCGCTGCTCGCCGCGGCCGTCGCGCTGGGGTGGACGGTTCTCGCGGCGGCGCAGTGGCAGGACGGGTTGCGGGCCGCGATGGGGCGGCCCCCGACGGGGACGGGGCACTGGATCGTCGTGTGCGTGTGCTCCTCGTGCATACTCGGCGCGACACGGGTGCTCGGCCGGGTTCCGGAGGCGTGGCGGCGGCGGGCGGACGTCCGCGCGGGCGTCGCCACGGCCGCCGCGGTGACGCTGGGAGCGGTCGTCGCGGTTGCTCCCGTCGGGGCCGGGCCGGCGTACCCGGACACGGCGCCCGTCGCCGCCACCGCGGCCGGGAGCCCGTCGTCGCTGGTGGCATGGCAGTCACTGGGCGACGAGGGCCGCCGTTTCGTGAGCGCCGACGCTCGAGCGATCCGCACGTACGTGGGGCTCGGATCCGCCCCGGACGTCCGGTCGCGCGCAGCGCTGGCCGTCCGCGAGCTCGAGCGCGCGGGCGGGTTCGCACGCGCCCACGTCGTAGTGGTGGTGCCCACCGGTTCGGGGTGGGTCGACCCCGGCGCGGTGCGGGGGTTCGCCGCGCTGTTCGGCGGCGACGTCGCGCTCGTCGCGCAGCAGTACTCGTCCGCACCCAGCTGGGTGACGTTCCTGTTCGACCGGGACGCGGCCGCGGAGTCGGCCCGCGCCCTGCTCACGTCGGTGCGTTCCCGCATCGATGCCCTGGACCCGGTCCGGCGTCCGCAGGTGCACGTGTACGGGCAGAGCCTCGGCGCGGTCGGGGGCAGCGCCGCCCTGGCGTCGACGGCGACGGGTCCGTGCGCGGCGATCTGGGCCGGCCCACCGGCGGGCGCGGTGCGCACGGACGGGGCGGCCGTCACCGCGAACACGTCGGATCCGGTGGTGTGGTGGCGACCCTCGCTGCTGTGGTCACCGCCCGATCTGTCCCGTGCGCGACGCGACGCGCCCGTGCCGCGGTGGCTGCCGGTGGTCAGCTTCGTGCAGGCGACGCTGGATCTGCCGGTGGCGCTGGACGCGCCCCCGGGTCACGGGCACCGCTACGGCCCGGACCAGGCCCGGTGCGACCGCCCCTGACGGCGGCAGTCGCACCGGGGACCCGGGCTCAGGCGACGATCGGGCCGCGGGCGGCCTCGAACGCGGCGCCGACGCGGTAGAGCCGTTCGTCGGCGAGCGCCGGGGCCATGATCTGCAGACCGACGGGCAGCCCGTCGTCGGCGGACAGCCCGGACGGAACGGACATCGCGCAGTGTCCGGCGAGGTTGGTCGGGAGCGTGCACAGATCCGACAGGTACATCGCCAGCGGGTCGTCGACCTTCTCGCCGATCTTCCACGGGGTGAACGGGCTGGTCGGCGAGACGAGGACGTCGACCTGCTCGTACGCCTTCTCGAAGTCCCGCGCGATGAGGGTGCGGACCTTGAGCGCCTGCCCGTAGTAGGCCTCGTAGTAGCCGGAGGACAACGCGTAGGTGCCGATCATGATGCGGCGCTTGACCTCCTTGCCGAACCCGGCGGCCCGGGTGGCGGCCATGACCTGCTCGGCGCTCATCGTGCCGTCGTCGACGCGCAGGCCGTAGCGCATGGCGTCGAAGCGGGCCAGATTGGACGAGACCTCGGACGGCAGGATCAGGTAGTACGAGGCGAGCGCGTATTCGAAGTGCGGGCAGGAGACCTCGACGACCTCGGCGCCGAGCGCGGTGAGTTCGGCCACGGCCGCGTCGAACGACGCCAGCACGCCCGGCTGGTAGCTGTCCGAGTGCAGTTCCTTGACGACCCCGATGCGCAGACCCTTCAGGTCGCCCTGCGCGCCCTGGCGGGCGGCCTCGACGACGGGCCGGACGGGTGCGTCCACCGACGTGGAGTCGCGCGGGTCGTGTCCGGCGATCACCTCGTGCAGCAACGCCGTGTCGAGCACGGTGCGGCCGCACGGGCCGCCCTGGTCGAGCGACGAGGCGCAGGCGACGAGACCGAACCGGGAGACCGTGCCGTAGGTGGGCTTGGTGCCGACCGTGGCGGTGACGGCGGCAGGCTGGCGGATCGACCCGCCGGTGTCGGTGCCGATGGCCAGCGGTGCCTGATAGGAGGCCAGCGCGGCTGCCGAACCGCCACCGGACCCACCGGGGATACGGGTGGTGTCCCACGGGTTGCGGGTGGGTCCGTACGCCGAGTTCTCGGTGGACGAGCCCATGGCGAACTCGTCCATGTTGGTCTTGCCCAGGATCGGGATGCCCGCCTGCCGCAGCTTCGTCGTCAGGGTCGCGTCGTACGGCGACATCCAGCCCTCGAGGATCTTCGAGGCACACGTGGTGGGCATGTCGGTCGTGGTGAACACGTCCTTGAGGGCGATCGGGACACCGGCGAGCGGCGAGGCCGGGCTCTCCCCCGCCGCGACCGCGCGGTCCACCTCGGCCGCCGCGGCCAGCGCCTGGTCGCTCGCCACGTGCAGGAACGCGTGGTACTCGCCGTCGACCTCGGCGATGCGGTCGAGGTGCGCACGAGTCACCTCGACCGACGACAGGTCGCCGGAGTGGATGCGTTCGGCGAGATCGGCCGCGGACAGCCGGGTGAGATCGGTGCTCATTCGCCCTCCCCCAGGATCTGCGGGACGGAGAAGCGGCCGTCCTCGACCAGCGGGGCGGCGGCGAGCGCCTGTTCCGGAGTCAGACCCGGGTGCACCTCGTCGGGGCGGGTCACGTTGGTCACCGCGTTCGGGTTGGCCATCGGCGCCACATCGTCCGCGGCCACCTCCGACACAGCCTTGACGTGGCTGAGGATCGTATCCAGCTGGCCGGCGAACTCGTCGAGTTCGGCGTCGGTCAGCGCGAGCCGGGACAACCGGGCGAGGTGCGCGACCTCGTCACGGGAGATGGCAGGCACCTTCGGTGACCCCTTTCCGATGAAGAAACGAACGTGCCGTCCAGGGTAGTGCGTGCCGAACGGCACGGTTTCGCCGGTTCCCCGGACCGTCGCCGGCCGCCCGCCGTGTTGCAGTTCGGAGAAACACCTGTGTCGTTCGTGTGACAACGCGCGCGTGACCGGCGGTTTCCCGGCTCGCCTCGGTGCCGCCGTGCGGGACCGGCGTCCGGCGGGGGTGCGGGAGTGAAAAGATGGTGTCCGTCGCCGGCCGCCCGCCTCGGCCGTGACTTCGGAACCGGGAAAGGACGCTCGTGTCGTACCTGTTACGCGTCCAGCTTCCCGATCGTCCCGGCAGCCTCGGCTCACTCGCCGTTGCGCTCGGGTCGGTCGGTGCGGACATCCTCTCGCTCGACGTCGTCGAGCGCGGTGCCGGCTTCGCGATCGACGATCTCGTCGTCGACGTCGATGCCGGTTCGCTGCCGGACACGCTCATCACGGCCGCCGAACGCCTCGAGGGCGTCACGGTGGACTCGATCCGGCCCTATGCGGGAATCCTCGACACCCACCGCGAACTCGAGCTGATCGACCAGGTCGCCACCGCCCGCCACGACCGGTTGCAGGTGCTCGTCGACGGTGCACCCCGGGTGCTGCGCGTCGGCTGGGCGACCGTCGTGGACACCGGCCCGCACGGCGCGTACCGGGTGGTGGGCAGTTCCGGTGCCCCCGAGACCCGGCCGGCGGACGTGCCGTGGATGCCGCTCGAGAAGCCGATGCTGCTCGACCACGAGGGCGAGTGGGTGCCCGACCTGTGGCGGACGATGAACACGACCCTGGCGGCGGCGCCGCTGGGCACCCACGGGCGGGTACTGATGCTCGGCCGGCCCGGCGGCCCGGAGTTCCGCCCGTCCGAGGTGGCCCGGCTCGGCTACCTGGCCGGCATCATCGGCACCGTCCTCGGCTGAGCGGACGGCTCAGACCAGTTCGCGCACCAGGGTGGTCAGCTCCACGCCGGGGACCGGCGCCCAGTCCCGCTCGGTGACCGGGACGAATCCGTTGCGGTCGTAGATGCGGCGCGCCTCGACCATGTCCGGCTGGGTGGACAGCACCACCGCGCGATCACCGCGGTCGTACGCGGTGTCGAGGACGTGCCGCACCAGCGCCGACCCGACCCCGCGCCCGCGTGCCGACGCCGCGACGGCCAGCATCCGGAACTCGAGTTCGCCCTTCTCGGCGATGTTCGCGAAGCGTGATGCCGGTTCGGCCAGCGTCACCGACCCGACGATCTCGCCGTCGGCCAGTGCGATCACCACCTCGGCGTGTTCGTCGCGGGTGGCGGTGTCGCGCAGACGCTCGGCGTACGGGTCGTCGGGCTCGACGAATCCGCCGCCGACGTACACGTCGACGGTGAGGGCGCCGACGGCGTCGTACTCGTCCGGGCTCACGCGTCTGATCTCGATCACTCGAGGACTATCGCAGTGCCCACCCCCTCCGCCCAAACGGTTCCCGCGCGATCCTCGTCACACCGGCACCGGCCGCCGGTCAGCTCTCGAGCTCGCCGAACTCCTCCTCGATCGCGTCCGTGCCACCCGAGACGCCGGCCGGGCCAAGCTCGAGCAGGCGGCGGAACCCCTCCTCGTCGAGGACAGGGACGCCCAGCTCGGCCGCCTTGTCGGCCTTCGTTCCCGGCGCGTCCCCGACGACGACGAACGCGGTCTTCTTCGACACCGAGCCGGCCGCCTTGCCACCGCGGAGCAGGATCGCCTCCTTGGCCTGATCCCGTGAGAACCCCTCGAGCGAGCCGGTGACGACGATCGACAGACCCTCGAGTGTGCGTTCGACGGATTCGTCGCGCTCGTCGAGCATGCGCACCCCGGCCGCGCGCCACTTCTCGACGATCGCGACGTGCCAGTCGACCGCGAACCATTCGCCCAGCGCCGCTGCGATGGTCGGTCCGACCCCCTCCACTGCGGCGAGCTCGTCGACGGACGCCTCCCGGATCCGGTCGAGGCTGCCGAACTCGGTGGCCAGTGCCCGCGCGGCGGTCGGGCCGACGTGCCGGATCGACAGCGCGACCAGCACCCGCCACAGCGGCTTGTCCTTGGCCGCGCGAAGATTCGCGAGCAGGCGGGCGCCGTTGGCGGACAGTGCCCCTGCCTTCGTGCGGAAGAGCGAGGTGCGCAGCAGGTCGTCGGCGGTCAGGTCGAACAGGTCGCCCTCGTCGGCGATGACCCCGGCCTCGAGCAGCGCGGTGGCCGCCTCGTACCCGAGCGCCTCGATGTCGAACGCGCCGCGGCCCGCGACGTGGAAGACCCGCTCGCGCAGCTGCGCCGGGCAGTACCGCTGGTTGGGGCAGCGCAGGTCCACGTCGCCCTCCTTGGCGGGGGCGAGCGGTGTCCCGCACTCGGGGCATTCGGCGGGCATGACGAACTCGCGTTCGGTGCCGTCACGCAGGTCCACGACCGGTCCGAGCACCTCGGGGATGACGTCACCGGCCTTGCGGAGCACCACGGTGTCGCCGATCAGCACCCCCTTGCGTGCGACCTCCGACGCGTTGTGCAACGTGGCGAGGGAGACGGTCGATCCGGCGACCGTGACCGGTTCCATGTAGGCGAACGGGGTGACCCGGCCGGTGCGGCCGACGCTGACGCGGATGTCGAGCAACTTCGTGGTCACCTCCTCCGGCGGGTACTTGTAGGCGATCGCCCACCGGGGCGCGCGCGAGGTGCTGCCGAGCCGCCGCTGCAGGGACACCTCGTCGATCTTGACCACGAGCCCGTCGATCTCGTGTTCGACGTCGTGGCGGTGTTCACCCCAGTACCGCATCCGGGTGAGGACCTCGTCGACGCCGACGACACGGGCGGTGTGCCCGGAGACGGGCAGCCCCCAGGCGGCGAGGGCGGCGTAGGACTGCGACAGCGACACCGGCTCGAATCCCTCGACGTGGCCGAGCCCGTGGCAGATCATCCCGAGGCGCCGTCGCGCGGTCACCGCAGGGTTCTTCTGCCGCAGCGATCCGGCCGCCGTGTTGCGCGGATTGGCGAACGGGGCCTTGCCCTCGGCGACGAGGGCGGCGTTGAGCGCGTGGAAGTCCTCGAGCCGGAAGTACACTTCGCCCCGCACCTCGAGCACGCGGGGAATCGGGAATTCCTCGGTCGCGGTGAGTCTTTCGGGGATGTCGTCGATCGTGAGAGCGTTGAGCGTGACCTCCTCGCCGGTGCGGCCGTCGCCGCGGGTGGCGGCCCGGCGCAGCCGGCCGTCCTCGTACACCAGGCTCAGCGCGACGCCGTCGATCTTCACCTCGCAGAGGTAGTGCAGGTCCGGGCCGGTCTCGGCTTCCACGCGGGAGACCCAGGCCCGCAACTCGTCCTCGGTGAAGACGTTGTCGAGGCTGAGCATCCGTTCGAGGTGGTCGACGGCGGTGAAGTCGGTGGCGAAGCCGCCCCCGACGAGCTGGGTGGGGGAATCGGGGACGCGCAGGTCCGGGTAGTCGTCCTCGAGCTGCTTCAGCGCGCCGAGCAACTGGTCGAAGGCACCGTCGGAGATGATCGGCGCATCGCGCACGTAGTAACGGAACTGGTGCTCGCGCACCTCCTCCGCGAGTTGCTGCCAGCGCTCACGCACGTCGGGCGGAGCTTGGGTGGGCGCGTCCGTCGATTCACTCACGCCGGAAAGACTAGTCGAGCGATACGACGTTCCCGGCCGCTGCGGACCCGAGCGAGTCGGGATCGTCCGTGAACGCGGCGGCGATGTCGCGGGCGAGGCGCAGTGCCCGGCGCGCCCACGCGGGATCGGCGCCGGCCAGGCCGCAACGCGGGGTGACCCCGACCGAACGCAAGGTGGCACGGGGAAAGCCCAGCCGATCGATCAGCGCGGTCGCGGGGCCGGCGAGCTCACGCCAGGTGGGGACGGCGGCGTCGGGCGCGGTGGAGGGGACCAGCCCGAGCAGGAGGGTCGTTCCGGCGTCGATCAGCTCACCGACTCCGTCGAGGTCGGCGGCGGTGAGCTGCGCGACGTCGAGCGCGACGGCGTCGACACCGCTGCGACGCAGCATCCCCGTCGGCACGCCCGGGGCGCAGCAGTGCACCGCGACGGGCCGGCCGATCGCCGCCAGTGCGGTCTCGAGGAGGTGCTGCGCCTCCGGCTCGGGGAGCGCGGGCACCGACTCGAGGGACGTGCGCCCGGTCAGGGTCCCGGCCAGGACGGCGGGCAGCGCGGGCTCGTCCAGCTGGACCACCACGTCGGCGCCGAGGCGACGGGTCAGTTCCGCGGCGTGCCGCGCCAGCCCCTCGCCGAGGGACTCGGCGAGGTCACGCACGGCACCGGCGTCGGTGAGCACGCGCCGGCCGCCGGCCAGCTCGGTGTGCGCGGCGAGGGTGAAGGGTCCGGCCGCCTGCACCTTCAGAGTCCGACCCGGTCCGAGTCCCGCTGTCTCCCAAGCTTCTTCGAGTGCATCAAGGTCTCGGCGCAGCAGATCGCCGGCGCGGGCCGCGACCACGCCGCGACGACCGCCGAGCCGATATCCGGTGGTGGACGTGTCGAGATGCAGGTCGACCAGCAGCGCGCCGGTACGGCCGACGAGATCGGCCCCGAGGCCCCGGGCCGGCAGCTCGACCAGGTGCGGCAGCGCCTCGAGCTCGCCGAGCACGGTCGCCGCCGACTCCCGGGCGTCGACGCCGGGCCACGAGCCGATGCCGGTAGCGACACCGGACCAGGACTCCGCGCTCACCGGGTCGTCGCCGTACCGGTGCCGGCGATGGTGCCGCTGCCGAGGACGACGTCGCCGGCCGCGTCCGGCCGGTACAGCACCACGGCCTGTCCGGTGGCCACGCCGGTGAGGGGTTCGCGCAGGGTCACCTCGAGACCGGTGCCGACGGTCTCGGCGACGGCCGCCGCGACACCGCCGTGGGCGCGCACCTGCACGACGCACTCGAGCGGTCCGGCCGGCGCGGTGCCACTGGACCACACCGCGCGCTCGGCGCGGATCGTCCACACCTTCAGATCCTCCGCGGAGCCCACCTTCACGGTGCCGGTGTCCGGCTCGATCGCGGTGACGTAGCGGGGGCGGCCGTCCGCGCCCGGGCCGGCGATGCCCAGCCCCTTGCGCTGCCCGACCGTGAAACCGTGCACCCCTTCGTGTTCGGCGAGCACGGCGCCGGACCGTGCGTCGACGACCCGGCCGGGACGGACCCCGATGCGGGCGCCGAGGAAGGCGCGGGTGTCACCGGAGGGGATGAAGCAGATGTCGTGGCTGTCGGGCTTGTCCGCCACCGCGAGACCCCGCTCGGCCGCTTCGGCGCGGATCCGTTCCTTGGGGGTGTTCCCGACGGGGAACATCGCACGCGCGAGCTGATCCGCCGTCAGCACGCCGAGCACGTACGACTGGTCCTTGCCGGCGTCGACCGCGCGTCGCAGGACGCCGTCCTCGAGCCGGGCATAGTGGCCGGTGGCGACCGCGTCGAAGCCGAGGGCCACGGCCCGGTCGGCGAGGGCCGCGAACTTGATCTTCTCGTTGCAGCGCAGGCACGGATTCGGGGTGTGGCCGGCGGCGTAGGACTCGACGAAGTCGTCGATGACCTCTTCCTTGAACCGGTCGGCGAAATCCCAGACGTAGAACGGGATTCCGAGCACGTCGGCGGCCCGGCGGGCATCGCCCGCATCCTCCTTCGAGCAGCAGCCCCGCGACCCGGTCCGCAGAGTCCCCGGCGCCGTGGACAGCGCCAGGTGCACGCCGACGACGTCGTGGCCGGCATCGACCGCGCGGGCCGCGGCCACCGCCGAGTCCACGCCACCGCTCATTGCCGCGAGCACCCTCATCGATGTCACCTCTCTCGACTACCGGCGCCGGCCAGTCCGGCGGCCCGCGCCCGTCCCACCACCTGCGGCAGCGCCGCCACGACGGCCTCCACGTCGGCGCGAGCCGACGTGTGGCCCAAGGAGAATCGCAACGACCCACGGGCCGTGCGGGGGTCCGCACCCATCGCGACGAGCACGTGGCTGGGCCTGGCCACGCCGGCGGTGCAGGCCGAACCGGTCGAGCACTCGATCCCGGCCGCATCCAGCAGCATGAGCAGCGAATCGCCCTCGCAGCCGGGGAAGGTGAAGTGTGCGTTGCCGGGCAGGCGGTCCGCACCGCGCGGGCCGTTGAGGATCGCGTCCGGTACCACGCCCGTCACGCCGGCGATCAGCTCGTCACGCAGCGCCGTGAGGACGGCGGCGCGTTCGCCGAGTTGGGCCGTCGCCTCGCGCAGCGCCGCGGCCATGCCGGCGATCCCGGCCGTGTCGTGCGTTCCCGACCGGACGTCGCGCTCGTGCCCTCCGCCGTGCGTCAGCGGCACGCACGGCACCTGGCGGCCCAGCAGCAGGGCACCGACCCCTTGGGGACCACCGAACTTGTGCGCGGCGATCGTCATGGCGGCGAGCCCGCTCGCGGCGAAGTCCACCGGCAGATGACCCACCGCCTGCACGGCGTCGCTGTGCATCGGCACCCCGTACTCGGCGGCGACGGCGGCGAGTTCGGCGACGGGCATCACGGTGCCCACCTCGTTGTTGGCCCACATCACCGACACGAGGGCCGTCTCGTCGGAGTGCTCGGCCAGGGCCCGGCGCAGCGCATCCGGCTCGACCCGCCCGTCGGCCTCGACGGGCAGCCAGGTGACCTCGGCATCCTCGTGGGCGACGAGCCATTCGACGGCATCGAGCACCGCGTGATGCTCGACGGCGCTCGCGATCACCCGGCGACGGCGCGGATCGGCGTCGCGGCGCGCCCAGTAGATGCCCTTGACCGCGAGGTTGTCGCCCTCCGTGCCCCCCGAGGTGAAGACGACCTCCGAGGGACGGGCGCCGAGGTCCGCGGCGACGGACTCCCGGGCCTCCTCGACGCGGCGGCGCGCCGCGCGTCCCGACCCGTGCAGGGAGGACGCGTTGCCGACCGTCGCGAAGACCTCCGTCATCGCCGACACGGCCGCGGGCAGCATCGGCGTGGTCGCGGCGTGATCGAGGTAGACGGTCTTCGAGGTGCCGGAGGCTCCGGCGGGGTTCGAGGTCATGACCGGACCAGGATAGCGGGTCGGGCTCCGCGCCCGCCGCCCTCACCGTCCGGCCCGGAGTTCCTCCCGGCCGGCGGTGTCGTGGACGGCGCGGCCGAGCCTGGCGAGTTCGGCTCCGTCGTCGTTCCGCCGCACGGACCGTTCGCACCGCGCGGCGAGGTCGCGGCGATCGGAGCCGGGCCGCTCGAGCGGGGCGAGCACCACTTCCACCACGACGCCCCGGTGCCGCAGCAGCCGCCGCAACGAGGCGCCGATCGTCTCGTCGCCGACGAACGCCGGGCTGGTGGCGATCGTCCCGGCGGCGTCGGCGTACCGGAGCCCGACCGGTTGCACCGGGCGCTGGGCGTCGATCGCGGCCTGGAACAGCGCCGGACGGAATCCGCCGTACGCCCTGCCGCACCACGTGGTGCCCTCCGGGAACGCCGCGACCGTCTCCCCCGCCGCGAGTCGGTCGCGGATTCGTGCGACCACGACGGGTAGCTCGCGCAGGCGTTCGCGCGCGATGGGAATGACCCGCATCCGCCGGGCCAGCGCGCCGAGCAGTCCCCACTCCAGCAGGTCGCTGCGGGCGACGAACCCCGCGGGCGCGACGGCGGTGAGGACGAGCACGTCGGTCCAGGACACGTGCGGGGCGACGACGAGCACGCCCCCGCCCTCCTCGTCCCGGCCCCGCAGGTCGGTCACCGTCAGCCGCAGCCCGGCACACCGCAGCAGCACGTGGGCGAACGCCCGCTGGGCGGCGAGGCGCCCGGAGCGGGGCAGGAGCCGGCCGGCCGTCAGGAACGGGGCGGTCGTCAGCACCGCCACGACGAGCATCCACCGGCCCGCGGCCGTGACGAAATTCACGCGTCCCGCATCGGCCGGGAGGCAGCCCGCGCCGCAGGGACTGGCCGGCATCCAGGCGTGGGCGCGCGTGTTCACGGCCGCCCTCCGGCGGCGTTCACGCCCGTGCTCCCGCGGCCGCCTCGGCGTTCTCGGCGGCGGTCCGCAGCCGGTCGAGGTAGCGCGCGTCGGCACCGGCGAGGCTCTGCAGCGCCACGAAGTCGGCCACGCCGAAGTCGGGGTCGTGGGCGGGCTCGCCACAGATGCGGGCACCGAGCCGCAGATATCCGCGCAGCAGCGGCGGCAGCACCGGCCGGGCGGGCGGGGGGATGTCCTCGAGGGCGCGGCCGTCGACGACGACGGGTTTCCGGGGGAGCACCCGCCGGTCCGCTTCGACCGCGTGCCGGGCCAGCAGCACGTCGCGCACCGCCCGTACGTTGGCGCCGGGCACGTCGGCGGGGTGGGTGCGTATCGGCACCGACACGCACCCCATCACCCAGTTGTGCCCGGTGAGTTGCAGGTAGCGCAGGATCCCGGCCCACATCAGCGACAGGACCGAGCCGGAACGGTGGGCGGGGTCGACGCAGGCGCGTCCCATCTCCACCGCCCGCAGACCGTCGGGATCGAGGGCGGTGAGATCGAATTCGGTGGCGGTGTAGTAGCCCCCGGCGGCGCGGGCGGCGTCCGGCGGCAGCATCCGGTAGCAGCCCACCACCGCGCCGGTGTGGTTCTCGCGCACCAGCAGGTGGTCGCAGTACTCGTCGAAACGGTCGGCGTCGATGCCCGGCGCCATGCCTGCGGGAAGACGGAACCCGGGTTCTGCGGCGAAGACCCGGTAACGCAGCCGCTGGGCGGCCTCGCGGTGTTCCCGGTCGGCGGACACGAGAAGGGAATAGCGCGGCCCCGACAGCATCGCCTCCGGCCGCGGGTCCCGGGCCGGCGCCAGCAAAGTGGTCATGGCGCAATGTGTATCGAGCCGGTACGTCGCGGCAGGGGCGGCACGGTGTCGCCTCCGTGCACGTCCGGTGAACATGCCCCGGCACGCACGCGGCCCCGCACCCGGACGGGTGCGGGGCCGTGGCAGGACCTCGGGAATCAGCCCTTGTGCTTCTTGATCTCCTCGGTCAGCTGCGGAGCGACGTTGAACAGATCGCCCACGACGCCGTAGTCCGCGATCTCGAAGATCGGGGCCTCTTCGTCCTTGTTGACCGCGACGATCGTCTTCGACGTCTGCATGCCGGCCCGGTGCTGGATGGCGCCGGAGATGCCCAGCGCCACGTACAGCTGCGGCGAGACGGTCTTGCCGGTCTGACCGACCTGGAACTGGCCCGGGTAGTAGCCGGAGTCGACGGCGGCGCGGGAGGCACCGACGGCCGCACCGAGCGAGTCGGCAAGCTCCTCGACGACGGTGAACTTGTCGGCGCTGCCGACGCCGCGGCCGCCGGAGACGACGATCGACGCCTCGGTCAGCTCCGGACGGTCGCCACCCACGATCGGGTTGCGCGCGGTGACCTTGACCGCGTTCTCCTCCTGCGCCGGAACCTCGACGTCCACCCGCTCGGCGGCACCGGCCTGCGGCTGGGCCTCGACGGCACCGGGGCGCACGGAGACGACCGGCACCTCACCGTTGGCCTTGGCGTCGACGGTGTACGCGCCACCGAAGATCGAGTGCACGGCCGAACCGTCGGACTTGACGTCGATGACGTCGCAGAGCAGGCCGGAACCGATGCGTGCGGCGAGGCGGCCCGACACCTCCTTGCCCTCGACGCTGGCGGCGGTGATCACCGCGGCGGGGCTGGCGGACTCCACGAGCGAGGCCAGCACGTCGACCTTCGGGGTCACCAGGTAGCCGTCGATGTCGTCGGACTCGGCGGCGTAGACCTTGGCGGCGCCGGCGGCAGCGAGCGCGTCCTGCAGCTTGTCGGCGGTGCCGGCCGGGCCGGTCACGACCGCGGCGGGCTCACCCAGTGCACGGGCGGCGGTGATCAGCTCGGTGCTGACCTTCTTCAGCGCACCCTCGGCGTGCTCGACGAGCACGAGTACTTCTGCCATTGCTCTTTCTCTCCCTTGGTATGTCTGCTGTGTCGCGTGGGTGCGATCAGATGATCTTCTGGCCGACGAGGTACGCGGCGATCTTGCTGCCGCCGTCACCCTCGTCCGCGACGCGCTCACCAGCGGTACGCGGGGGCTTCGGGCTGACACCGGTGACGGTGCTGCCGGCGTTGGACACGCCGAAGATCTCGGGATCGAGCCCGATGTCGGCGAGAGTGAGGGCCTGAACTTCCTTCTTCTTCGCAGCCATGATGCCCTTGAAGGACGGGAAGCGGGGCTCGTTGATCTTCTCGGTGACCGAGACGATGGCCGGGAGCGTGGCCTCGAGGGTGAAGACACCCTCGTCGGTCTCGCGCTCGCCGCTGACCTTGCCGTCGGCGACGTTGAGCTTGCGCATGTGGGTCAGCTGCGGCAGGCCGAGGTACTCGGCGATGATCGCCGGCACGGCACCCATCCGGCCGTCGGTGGCCTCGTTGCCGGCGATGACCAGGTCGACGCCCTCGATCTGGCCGAGAGCCGCCGCGAGCGCGTACGCGGTCTGGATCGAGTCCGAGCCGTGGATGGCCGGGTCGTTGAGGTGGATTGCCTTGTCGGCACCCATGGACAGCGCCTTGCGGATCGCGTCGGTGGCGCGGTCCGGACCGGCGGTGAGCACGGTGACCTCCCCGCCGTCGCGCTCCTTGATGAGCAGGGCTTCCTCGACGGCGCGCTCGTTGATCTCGTCGAGCACCGCGTCGGCGGCCTCGCGATCGAGCGTGAAGTCGCCGTCGCTGAGCTTGCGCTCGGACCACGTGTCGGGGACCTGCTTGATCAAAACGACGATGTTCGTCATGGGTCTACGTCGACCTCCTGTGTATGACTTCCTTGGATCGGCGAGGCGCAACGCCTTGACCGAGCTCTCGTGCTTCGCACGGGGGTGTGCGATAGATTACCTTACGCTAAGTTACCCGCTGGTAACTTGGATGGGAACCTCGTTCACCATAACCACACGAAGGGAGCCGCACGGCTGTGATCTGGACCACCGACGACGAGGTCGACAAAGGTGGGGCTAATGTCTGGGCGGTGAGCGAATCCACCGTCCCCGCCGGCGACGCCCCTCGACTGCCCCTCACCGGTGAACGCACCGTTCCCGGCATCGCGGAGGAGAACTACTGGTTCCGCCGCCACGAGGTGGTCTACCGCGACCTGCTCCCCCGGTGTGCGGGCCGCACCGTGCTCGAGGCGGGCGCCGGCGAGGGCTACGGCGCCGACATGATCGCGGATGTCGCGACCGCCGTCGTCGGGCTCGACTACGACGAGAGTGCCGTCGCGCACGTGCGTGCCCGGTACCCGCGCGTGGACATGCGGCACGCCAACCTCGTCGAGCTGCCGCTCGCCGACGCGTCCGTGGACGTCGTGGTCAACTTCCAGGTCATCGAGCACCTGTGGGACCAGTCCGGGTTCCTGCGCGAATGCCACCGGGTGCTCCGGGACGGCGGCGAACTGCTCATCAGCACCCCCAACCGCATCACGTTCTCCCCCGGCCGCGACACCCCGCTCAACCCGTTCCACACCCGGGAACTGAACGCCGCCGAACTCAACGAACTCCTCGAGGGAGCCGGCTTCCGCGTCGCGCTCACCACCGGGGTGCACCACGGGCCCGTGCTGCGCGCCCTCGACGCCAAGCACGGCGGCTCCTTCATCGACGCCCAGATCGAGCGCGCTCTCGCCGGCGAGCCCTGGCCCGCGGACCTGACCGCGGACGTCGCCGCGGTGACAGTCGACGACTTCCTTCTCGCGCCCGAGAACATCGACGCCAGTCTCGATCTCGTCGCGATCGCGGTGAAGGATCCGGCGCGGTGACCACTCCCGCCCCCCGGCGGGAACCGGGACTGTTCGCGCTCGTGCTGCACTCGCACCTGCCGTGGCTCGCCCACCACGGTCGCTGGCCGGTCGGCGAGGAATGGCTCTACCAGTCTTGGGCCGCAACGTATCTCCCGGTGACCGATGTTCTGCGCCGGCTCGCCGCCGAGGGCCGCACACACCTGGTCACCCTCGGGGTGACACCCGTGCTGGCCGCGCAGCTCGACGATCCACACTGCCTGACCGGCATGCACCACTGGCTGGGCAACTGGCAGTTGCGGGCCCACGAGGCCGCGGGCATGCGGGAGCCGTCCTACCGCGCGCTCGGGGCCCGTGAGCACCGGCAGGCGACCGCCGCCCTCGAACAGTTCGAAACCCGTTGGCGCCACGGCGGATCGCCGGTGTTCCGCGAACTCCTCGACGCCGACGCGGTCGAGTTGCTCGGCGGGCCTCTGGCCCACCCGTTCCAGCCGCTGCTCGACCCTCGGCTGCGGGCATTCTCCCTCGTCGAGGGCCTGGCCGACGCGCACGCACGCTGGGCGCACACGCCGCCGGGAATCTGGGCTCCCGAGTGCGCCTTCACCCCCGGCATGGAGACCGGATACGCCGCCGCCGGGGTCGGGCACTTCATGGTGGACGGTCCCGCGCTGCGCGGTGACACGTCTCTCGGGCGGACCGTGTGGGACTCCGACGTCGTCGCCTTCGGCCGGGACCTGCAGGTGTCCTACCGGGTGTGGTCGCCGAAGTCCGGTTATCCGGGCCATGCCGCCTACCGCGACTTCCACACCTACTGCCACGACACCGGGCTCAAGCCCGCCCGGGTCACCGGGCGGACCGTCGCCCCCCAGGACAAGGCACCCTACGACCCCGACCTGGCGTCCGCGGCCGTCGACCGGCACGTGGCCGACTTCGTCGACACGATCCGCCGGCGACTGCGCCGCGAGTCCGAGCGCCTCGGGCGCGACGCCCTGGTGGTTGCCGCGTTCGACACCGAACTGTTCGGCCACTGGTGGCACGAGGGCCCCCTGTTCCTGGAACGACTGCTGCGGGCACTGCCGGCGGCGGGCATCGAGGTGGGCACCCTGGCCGACGCACGCGACCGCGGGTACGTGGGCGCCCCCGTCGAACTGCCCGACAGCTCCTGGGGATCCGGGAAGGACTGGCGGGTGTGGGCCGGCGAGCAGGTACGCGATCTCGTCCAGCTCGACGAGGAGGTCGTGCGCACCACCCTCGACACCCTCGACAAGGTCCGCGCCGGGTCCCGGGGCCTCGCGCTGCGCAACCGGGTCCACGACCAGATGCTGCGCGAGGCGCTGCTGACGGTGTCGAGCGACTGGGCGTTCATGGTCAGCAAGGACACCGCCGCCGGCTACGCGCGGGACCGGGCCCACAAGCATGCCCACGCGTTGCGGGAGATCGCCGCGGCGGTCGCCGCCGGCCGCGACGAGACGGCGGCGCGGCTGGCCGCCGGCTGGAACCGAGCGGACAATCTGTTTCCCGGGCTCGATGCCCGCCGCCTGCCCGATCGGATGGGAGCCCCGTCGTGAAGGTACTGATCGTCTCCTGGGAGTACCCGCCGGTCGTCGTGGGCGGCCTGGGCCGGCACGTGCACCACCTCGCCACCGAACTCGCCGCCGCCGGGCACGAGGTGGTCGTGCTCTCGCGCCGGCCGTCCGGCACGGATGCCGGTACCCATCCCACGATCGGCCACATCGCCGAGGGGGTGCTCGTCGTGGCCGTCGCCGAGGATCCGCCGCACTTCGAGTTCGGCGAGGACATGCTGCCCTGGACGCTCGCGATGGGCCATGCCATGGTGCGGGCGGGCCTGAATCTGACCAAGGGCGGAATCGGCGACGGCTGGTACCCGGATGTGGTGCACGCGCACGACTGGCTCGTCGCACACCCGGCCGTGGCGCTCGCCGAGTACTTCGACGTGCCGCTCGTGTCCACCCTGCATGCGAGCGAAGCGGGCCGGCACAGCGGCTGGCTGTCGAGCCGCATGAACCGGCAGGTGCACTCGATCGAATGGTGGCTCGCCAACGAGTCCGATCGGCTCATCACGTGTTCGGCCTCGATGAACGAGGAGGTCGTCGCGCTCTACGGACCGGAGCTGCCGCCGGCGACGGTGATCCGCAACGGAATCGACGTCACCGCCTGGTCCTACCGGGAGCGGGCGCCGCGCTCCGGGCCGCCGCAACTGCTGTTCGTCGGCCGGCTCGAGTACGAGAAGGGGGTGCAGGATGCGATCGCCGCCCTGCCCCGGATCCGGCGCACGCACCCCGGAACCACGCTCGTCGTCGCCGGGGAGGGCACCCAGTTCGAGTGGCTGCGCGAGCAGGCGCGTGTGCACCGCGTCGCGCGGTCGGTGACGTTCGTCGGCAACCTCGACCGCACCGAGTTGCTCGGCCGGCTGCACCGCGCCGACGCGATCGTGCTGCCGAGTCGCTACGAGCCGTTCGGGATCATCGCGCTCGAGGCCGCGGCCGCCGGGACACCGCTCGTCGCATCGACCGCGGGCGGCCTCGGGGAGGCGGTGGTCGACGGCGAGACCGGACTCGCGTTCGCCCCCGGTGACGTCGCCGGGCTGGCATCGGCGGTCCGGCGGACCCTCGACGATCCCGCGGCCGCCCAGATGCGGGCGCGGGCGGCGCGCGAGCGTCTCACGGAGGACTTCGACTGGCGGTTGGTGGCCGCCGAGACCGCCCAGGTGTACGCGGAAGCGAAACGACGTGTGCGCCAACCGCTTTCACGGCCGACGATTCCCCAGCGCCCCCTCCCCGACCGGTAGCGCCGGCCCGTCTCACCGGGCCGGCAGCAGCGGGGGTTCGCGGTGCGCCCAGGGGCGGGCCTGTTCGAGCTGACCCGCGAGCGAGAGCAGCAGTCCCTCCGAGCCCAAGGGCCCGAGAAACTGCACGCCCAGCGGCAATCCCGCCGCGGTCCAGTGCAGTGGCACCGAAATCGCCGGGCGCCCGGTGATGTTCGCGAGCTGGGTGTACGGCGTCCGGGCCAGGTTCTCGTCGACGATGCGGTCCATCAACCCCGCCCACCGCGCCGCACGGCCGAGCCGAGCCGTCACGATCAGGCGCGCGGCGCGCTGCAGCGCGGGCGGTGTGGCCAGTTCCCCCACGCGCGCCGGCGGATACGCCAGGGTCGGAGTGAGCAGCAGGTCGTACCGCTCGTGGAACGCGCCGAGCTGCTGCGTGTACCCGTTCCACCGGCGCAGCGACGCAAGATAGTCCGACGGCCGGACGGAGTCGCCGAGCGCGGCGAGGAACCGCGTGTCCGGCTCGAACGCCTCGGGCCCACACCCGGTGCTCCGGCGCGCCTGCCGGACGTCGGCGGCGAGCCAGGCGAACCACATCGTCAGCCAGTCGGTGGACAGCCGTCGCTCGTCGATTCCCGTCGCGGCGGGCTCGACGACGTGGCCCAGCTCGTCGAGCAGCGTCGCGGCGTCTTCGACCGCCGCGACGGCCTCCGGATCGACCCCCGTGCCGATCGGGGACTCCGTCGCGAATCCGATGCGCAGCGCCCGCGGGGGGACGCTCGCCGCGGAGGCATACGACTCCGGCGATACCGCCGGGAGATAGGGTCCGTTCGGGTCGGCGCCGGCCAGCACGTCGAGCATGACCGCCGCGTCGCGCACCGTCCGGGTGACGACTCCGTTGCTGACCGCCCCGTGCCGGTCCTCGTCCACCGCGGGACCGCTCGGCACCAGGCCCCGGCCCGGCTTCAGGCCGACCAGACCGCAACAGGCAGCAGGGATGCGGATCGAGCCGCCACCGTCGTTCGCGCCGGCCGCCGGGACCACGCCGGCGGCGACTGCCGCCGCCGATCCGCCGGAGGACCCACCCGGGGTGTGCGCGGGATTCCACGGATTACGGGTCGGGCCGTTCGCCACGGGCTCGGTGACCCCCTTCGTCCCGAACTCCGGGGTGTTCGTCTTACCGAACACGACGAGTCCCGCACTCAGCCAACGATCGACCACCACCGCGTTGCGCGCGGCGGGCAGGGTCGCCAGGGACCGGCTCCCACTGCCGGTCGGTAACCCGGCGATGTCCTGGAGCAGATCCTTGACCAGGAACGGAACACCCGCGAACGGGCCCTCGAGCGGCTCGTCGGCCCGGCGGCGCGCCTGCTCGTCGAGCCGGCGTACGACGGTGTTCAGCGTCGGTTCCACTGCCTCGAGGCGGGCGAGGGCCGCGTCGAGCAGTTCGCGTGGCGTGACCTCACGACCGGCGACGAGCTCGGCGAGCCCCACGGCGTCGTAGTGGCGGTAGTCGGCGTAGTCCATCGCAGGACCCCTGATCAGGATCCGGGTTCCGCTGCCGGTTCGCGGCCGGCCTTCTTGCGCGCGATGTCCTCGAGCGCGGCGACGTAGGCGGCGCGGTCGGCGGCCCCGGACTCCCAGTCCGTGCGACGGTTCCTGACCACCTTGGCCGGCGCTCCGACCGCGATGCTGTAGTCCGGGATGTCGCCCTTGACCACCGCGTGCGCACCGAGGACGCAGCCGCGTCCGGTGCGGGTGCCGCGCAGTACCGTGACCTTCGTCGCGATCCAGGTGTCGGGTCCGATCCGCACCGGGCCCTTGACGATCCCCTGGTCCTTGATCGGATAGGTGATGTCCTCGGTGCGATGGTCGAAGTCGCAGATGTAACACCAGTCGGCGACGAGCGTCGAGGCGCCGATCTCGATGTCGAGGTAGGTGTTGACGACGTTGTCCTTGCCGAAGACCACCTTGTCTCCGATGCGGAGCGACCCCTCGTGGCAGCGGATGGCGTTGCCGTCGCCGATGTGCACCCACCGCCCGATCTCGAGCCTGGACAGCTCCGGGGTGGAGTGGATCTCGACGTTCTTGCCGAGGAACACCATGCCCCGCAGGACGACGTGCGGGTTCGCGAGCCTGAACTTGGCCAGACGGTAGTATCGCACCAGGTACCACGGCGTGTACGCCTTGTGCGCCAGCACCCATCGCAGCGAGGCGACGGTGAGGAATCGGGCCTGGTCCGGGTCCCGCCGCCGGGAACCGCGCCACCTCGTGCGCAACGGTGCGCCCCACATGCTCGTCATGGTTGCCAGCGTACGGTCCGCCTCGTGCGCGGAGTGCGCCACCCGGCCCGATAGTGTGGCACATCGGGTCATTCGAGCCACGGCGAGGAGATGAGTGATGCGGGCTGCCCTGCGGACGGTGATGCTGACGACCTCGGCGGCATTGGTGCTGACCGGATGCGGCAGCAGCAGCGGCCCGGTCGACGTCTTCGCCGCCGGGGCGTGGCCGGGGCGGTACGCCGACGCCCGCAACAGCAGCACCGCGCAGGCCGACGGGCTGCGCGACGTCGCGCCCGCGTGGTCGCGCCCGCTCGGCGGCGCCGTCACCTCCCCTGCGAGCGTCGCCGCCAACGGGCAGATCTTCGTCACGGGCGCGACCACCGTGGGCTGCAACCTCGTCTCGTTCCAGATCGACACCGGCCGCAAGCGGTGGTGCACCCGCCTTGCGCCGGGGGTCGCCGGGGTGACTCCCGCCGTCGACGGTATGGCCAACATCTACGTCGGCGAAGAGGGCGCGATGGTGTCGTTCAACGAGCACGGCCAGCGGCGCTGGCGCATTCCGGTGAGCGGCACGCCGGGAACCGCACAGTTCACCGGTGACGGAAACCTGTTGTTCGTCACACATTTCGGGCAGGTCAACGTTCTCGACCCACAGACCGGCAAGCACGCGGCGCCGATCTTCGACCTCGTGCCCACGCCCGCGGCGACGGACGGGACGAACGTGCCTCGATTGCCGAACGACCACGGTCTGGTCGCCTGCTTCGGCGGATCGGAGGACTGCCCGGTGGCCACCACCCCGGCGGTCGATCTCGGTACCGGCCGGATTCTGGTGACCCTGTGGCGGCCCGGCGCCGATCGGGCCGCCGTCGTGTCGATGCGCTACACCGGCGGCGACGATGCGCGCGTGGTCGAGGAATGGTCGCAGACGGAACTGCCGGGCGGCGCGGCCACCAGTCCCGTGCTGTCCGCGGACGGCGCAACGGTGTACGTGCACGACGGCGAGGGGGCCCTGTGGGCACTCGACGCCGGGACCGGGGCACCCCGGTGGAGTCACGGCCTCGGGTACGTGGCCTCCGCCGGCCCCGCGGTGTCCGCCGAGGGACTGCTGGTCCTCGCGCCGGGGGGCCGGACCGGGGACCTGGTCGCGCTGCGCGACACCGGCGAGGCCGCCGAAATCGTGTGGCGCCGCGACGACGTGCGCCAGTTGGGGGTGCCGGCCCTGACCGCCGACGGCCTCGGGTACACGGTGGCCCGCGCCGACGACGGGTTGGCCGCGCTCGTGTTCGACGCCGCGAGCGGGGAGACGCTCGACGCGGAAACCCTGCCCGGCGCGGCCGGCTTCTCGGTCGGCACCGCGGTCGGGCCGTCCGGTGAGTTCGTCACGACGACCCTGCCGGGCGAGGTGTACGTGCTCCGCTGACCCGAATCGCCGCGCGCGGCGATTCGGGTCAGCCGGCGATCTGGATGAGATTGCCGCAGGTGTCGTCGAATACGGCGGTGGTGACACCGCCCATCTCGAGGGGCTCCTGGGTGAACCGCACCCCGAGGCCGCGCAGCCGCTCGTACTCGGCGTGCACGTCGTCGACCGCGAACGAGGTGAACGGGATGCCGTCGGCGACGAGGGCCTCCTTGAAGGGGCGGACGGCGGGATGCCCGTCGGGTTCGAGCACCACCTCCGGCCCGTCCGGTTGCTGCGGCGAGACGACGGTGAGCCACCGCGCCTCGCCCAGGGGGACCTCGGTCTTCTTCACGAAGCCCAGGACTTCGGTGTAGAAGGCGAGCGCCTTGTCCTGGTCGTCGACCAACACACTGGTGAGGGTGACCTTCACTGCGACTCCTTTCGCTGCGCGACCGTCCATCGGTCGGCGAGGCCGTGCAGTGGTGCAACGTCCACGTGGTGGAACTTCGACCGCCCCTCGCGGCGGGTCCGGACCAGACCGGCCTCCTCGAGGATTGCCAGGTGCTGCGAGATCGCCTGCCGGGACGAACCCAGGCCGTGCCGCGAGATCAGCCGGGTGCACAGCTCGAACAGCGTCTGGCCGTCCCGCTCGACGAGCTCGTCGAGGATGGCCCGGCGGGTCGGATCCGCCAGCGCTTTGAAGACGTCGACCACACCACCCATGATACGCAAGTGTTTGCTTGCATATCAATGGTCGCACGGGATCGGGCCCGGCACGCTCAGCGACTGGGCTCGCAGACGAATGCCGTCGGGGTGCGGCCGATCCGCGTCAGCACGACGCTCAGCGACCGCGAACCGCGGAGCTTGAGCCGCGGCCGGAGCACCGCCGGATCGACGTCGACCCCCCGCACGAGGATCTCCGCCGCCCCGCAGTCCATCGACGAAAGAGTTTGCCGCAGAGACTTTTCCGAGTACTTCAACCGGTCGAGGATGCGAAATCCACGCAGTCCCGCGGGGAGTGCGTCGCCGGTGAGATACGCGATGCGCGGATCGAGTTGCCACAGACCGTGTGCCGCCGCGTAGTGCCGCACCAGTCCCGCACGCACGATCGCCCCGTCCGGATCGACGATCCACTTCCCCGGTTCCCGCTCGGGCAGCTCGTCCGGCTGCGCGTCGGTGATCTCGAACCCGGCACCGTCCGAACGCAACACGCTCGCCCGTCGCCGCACACCCGGCGCCGCGAGACCCGGGGAGTACAGGCACGCCTCACGGACACCCCCGTCGAGCGAGACGACCTCGACCTCCCCCGGCCAGTCCAGCGCATCGAAATCCAGCCCCGGGGCACACTTGACGGCCAGGTCGCGCCCGGCATAGGCGTCGAGCAGGTCGGGCAGTGGCGGCATCAGTGCTGCCGGATCGTGGGTGCGCCGGCCCTCGGAACGACGGGCCGGATCGGCGATCACGGTGGTACCACGGGTGACCGGCCGCAGCGCGTCGGCACGGACCAGCGCCACTCCGGGAACGTTGTGCTCGGCCATCGCGAGACGAACCGGGTCGAGGTCGCTGCCGACCACCATCTCGGCGACCCCGGTCAGGGCCGCGAGTTCCGCCCCGATCGAGCACGTCACGTCGTGGACCCGCCGACCGGAGAGCCGGCGTGCCCGGTGCGCGGCGACGGGCGCCGGCGTCGCCTGTTGCAGAGCGTCGTCGGTCGACAGCCAACCGCCCGCGGCGGGCAGCTTCGCGACCGCCTTGCGGCGCACCAGCACCGTCTCGATCAGCGGAGCGGCCCGGTCGCCGAAACGCGTACGCGCCCAGCCGATGTCGACCAGGCGCGTGCGCGTGGACAGCTCCCGGGCGGCCACCTCCGCGAGATCGGCCGCCCCCTGCGCCGAACGCAGGTACGCGACGTCGGCGAGGGTGAACGCGTAACCCACCCTACGGCTTCACGCCGGTGATCATGACGTTGTAGAAGAAGCTGCGCGGGACGACGTGCCGGAGGACCTTCTCGTCCACCCAGCTGAGCGTCCGCCACCCACCGAACGCGAAGCGCGCCCAGCCCCAGCCCAGCTTCTCCGCGGGCACCGCGGCCTCGAAGGTGCGGACCGGCCAGCCCAGCAGCGCGGCCGCGAACTCCTCGCTGCTGGCCTTCACCTGCACCGCGCCGGCCGAGGCCGCCATCCGTTCCAGGTCCGACGGGTCGAAGGTGTGCAGATCGACGACTGCCTCGAGCGCCGCGGCGCGCGAGGATTCGTCGAGTTCGGCCTGCGGCCGCCGCCAGTCCCGCAGGAACGGCAGCTTGGTGACGGTGGTGGTGGCCTCCCACGTGAGCCGGCCGAGCCAGCGCGCGTAGAAGTTTCCGACCGTGCTGGGCTCACCGGCGAACACGAACCGGCCACCCGGCTTCAGCACCCGCAGCACTTCGCGCAACGACTGCTCGACGTCCGGGATGTGGTGCAGCACCGCGTGCCCGACGACGAGGTCGAAGGTGTCGTCGTCGTACGGGATCGTCTCGGCGTCGGCCACCCGGCCGTCCACCTCGAGACCGAGATGTTCGGCGTTGCGCAGCGCCACCTTGACCATGCCGGGCGACAGGTCGGTGACCGAGCCGGTCCGCGCGACTCCGGCCTGCATGAGGTTCAGCAGGAAGAAACCGGTGCCGCAACCGAGTTCGAGGGCCCGCCCGTACGGGAGGGGCTGCTCGCCCGCGGCCGCATCGAAACGGCCCTTCGCGTAGTCGATGCAGCGCTCGTCGTAGGAGATCGACCACTTCTCGTCGTAGGTCTCGGCCTCCCAGTCGTGGTAGAGCACCTGCGCGAGCTTGGTGTCCTGAAGGGCGGCCGCAACCTCCTCGGCAGTGGCGTGCGGGTTCGGCGCGGGGTCGACCCCGTCGGTCCTGCTTGCAGTCATGAAGGGCATCCTACCCATCGGTAAGCTGTGAACAAGTTCCAGTTCCGGGGTGCCTACTCCCCCACGAACTCCGCCTTTCCCGGACCGTTGGCCACGAACGACTCCATGCCGATCGTGCGGTCCTTCGTGGCGAACAGGCCCGCGAAGACGTGCTGCTCGATCTTCAGGCCCGTGTCCAGGTCGGTATCGAGCCCCTGATCGATCGCTGCCTTCGCCGCCGCCAGCGCGCGGGTGGCGCCCCGGGTGAACTGCGATGCCCACGTGCGCGCCGCGGCATATACCTCGTCCGGGGCGACGACCTCGTCGACCAGCCCCATCTGCAGAGCCTCGTCTGCCGCGACGAAACGGCCCGTGAACACGAGATCCTTGGCCTTCGACGGGCCGATCAGGCGAGCCAGGCGCTGGGTTCCGCCGCCGCCCGGGATGATGCCGAGCAGGATCTCCGGCACTCCGACCTTCGCGTTGTCGCCGGCGATCCGCCGATCCGCACCCAGCGCGAGCTCGAGACCGCCGCCCAGCGCATAGCCGGTGATCGCAGCGACCGTGGGCTTCGGTATGTCCGCCACCGACCCGAGCGCCGACTGCAGGTCCGCGATGATCTCGCTCATCTGCACGTAGCTCAGCTCCGCCATCTCCTTGATGTCCGCGCCGGCAGCGAACACCTTCTCCCCGCCGTAGACGATCACGGCCTTGACGTCGGAGTTCACGGTCGCCTCGCGAGCAGCGGCCCGGATCTCCTCCTGAACCTGCCGGTTGAGTGCGTTCATCGGCGGCCGGTCGAGCCGGATGGTGCCGATACCGTCGGAGACCTCGAGCGTCACGAATTCAGCCATGAGGCACAGGCTAGTTGGCACCCCGGGCGGCCCACGGATGCGGCCCCGCCTCGTAGTAGCCGTCCTGCTCGGGGAACTCCACCCGAAGCTCCTCGTCTCCCGTGATCAGGGTCGGCAGAATCGGCGTGATCTGCGGCTCCGCAGCGAGGATCTCCGCGACCGAACCGAACCGCGACAATGCCGTCAACTGGCTCCAGGTCGGGGGCAGCAGCACACTTCCACCCTCCTGCCAGTGCGCGATCGCCTCCTGTGGAGTCTGCCACCGCACCGCGTCGGCCTCGCTCGTGTCACCGTCGGCAATCTGCCCCTCCGGGGCCGCCGCCACGAAGAACCTGGTGTCGTAACGACGGCCCTCCCCGACCGGCGTGATCCAGTTCGACCACGGCCGCAGCAGGTCCGCCCGCAGCACCAGACCCTCGCGCTCGAGGAACTCACCGAAGGTGAACTCCCGGGCCTCGAGCTGCCTGCGTGCCGGAGCGAACGCGGTCGTGTCCGCCACCACGGTGTCCGGCGTCGGCCCGGCGAGAAGGACACCGCACTCCTCGAACGTCTCGCGCACCGCCGCGAGAACGAGCGCCTGCGCCAGGTTCTCGGATGTGCCGAACCGCTCCGACCACCACTGCACGGGCGGGCCGGCCCACGCCACCGCTGCAGCGCTGTCCGACGGATCGACGCCGCCTCCGGGGAACACCGTCATCCCGCCCGCGAACGCCATGCCGCGCACGCGCTGCAGCAGGAACACCTCGACGCCACGGTCGCCGTCCCGGACGAGGATCACCGTCGAGGCATCCTTGAGCGGCACCGCCGCCGCGAGTTCTCCCGAACGTTCGATAGCCATACGCACAAGTTACGGCATGACGTGACCCACGACTCATCCACCTGCCGGCGCCACCCCACGACGCGCGGCCGTGCTTTCGGCCGCGGCTCCGCCCCGCTACGCGCGGCTGTGCCGCCTGGCCACGGCTCCGCCCCGCTACGCGCGGCTGTGCCGCCTGGCCACGGCTCCGCTCCGCTACGCGCGGCGGTGCCGCCCGGGCTGGTACCTGCGGCGGGCGAAGAACCGGCCGTCCACCTTGTCCAGGGCGATCGCCTGACTGAACGCCTCGCTGAGGTTCTCGCCCGTGATCACGTCGTCGAGAAGGCCCTGCGCGACCACCTGCCCCTCCTTGAGGAGCATCGCGTGGGTGAAGCCCGGCGGGATCTCCTCCACGTGATGGGTGATCAGCACAATGGCCGGAGCGTCCGGATCGGCCGCCAGTACTCCGAGCCGAGCCACGAGTTCCTCACGCCCCCCGAGATCCAGGCCGGCCGCAGGCTCGTCGAGCAACAGCAGTTCCGGGTCTGTCATCAACGCGCGGGCAATGAGGACACGCTTGCGCTCCCCCTCGGAGAGGGTGCCGTAGGTGCGGTCGGCCAGATGCTCGGCGCCGAGGCTCTCGAGCATCTCCACGGCACGCGCACTGTCCACCTCGTCGTACCGCTCGCGCCAGCGCCCGAGCACGCCGTACCCCGCGGAGATCACCAGGTCCACGACCTTCTCGTCGGACGGGACACGGTTCGCCAGCGCCGACGACGACATCCCGATCCGCGGTCGCAGCTCGGACAGGTCGGTCTTCCCGAACGTCTCCGCCAGCACGTGCGCCGTCCCCGATGTGGGGAACGTCTCAGCCGCAGCGATCCTCAGCAGCGACGTCTTGCCCGCTCCGTTCGGCCCGAGGATCACCCAACGTTCGTCGAGTTCCACCTTCCAGGACACGGGACCGACGAGGACGTTGCCGCCCCGCCGTACGAGCACGTCGTCGAATTCGATGAGCAGATCGGGATCAGGTTTGGCCACGCCGACCATCTTTGCGTACGCGCGAGCCCGGTTCACGGCAGGATCACTTCCGTGTCGTACCCCTCGCCCCCTCCGCACCCTTCACCGGTACCCGGCGAGCCGCCGGCGGGTCCTGCCGTCGCCCGGTCCGGCGCCGGTCCTTTTCCTCTGGGCGCCTTCCCCGGCGACGACGGGACCCGGTTCGCGGTGCACGCACCCCACGGCAGCCGCGTCCAGCTCTGCCTGATCGACGACACGGGTCGCGAGGACCGCATCGACCTGCCGGACAAGACGTACGGCGTCTGGCACGGTGAGGTGCCGGGAGTCCGCCCGGGCCAGCGCTACGGATACCGCGTGCACGGCGCGTGGCAGCCCCGGACCGGGCTCCGCGCCAACCCGCACAAGCTGCTGCTCGACCCGTGGGGTCGGCAGCTGACCGGCGACATCGGCGACATGAGCCGCCTCCTCGGCTACGAACGCACCCCGTTCGGTGAGGCGTCGACCGTGGACTCGCTGGGCCACACACCGCTGTCGGTGGTGACCGACACCCCCGCCGGGTCCCGGCACCACCGGCCGGGCACGCCGTGGGAGCAGACGGTGATCTACGAACTGCACGTCGGCTCCTACACCGCCCGCCATCCCGACGTCCCCGAACAGTGGCGTGGCACCTATCTGGGGCTGACGGCGCCCGCCGTCCTCGACCACCTGGTCGGCCTCGGTGTCACCGCCGTCGAACTGCTGCCCGTGCACGCCTTCCTCACCGAGCCACCAGTACGGGTCCGCGGCATGCGCAACCACTGGGGTTACTCCACCGCGTCGTACTTCGCACCGCACCCCGGCTACGCGACCACTCCCGGCAACGAGATCGCGGAGTTCCGGACGATGGTCGACACGCTGCACGAGGCGGGACTGGAAGTGATCCTCGACGTGGTCTACAACCACACCTGCGAATGGTCGGTGGACGGCCCGCACGTGTCCTGGCGGGGCTTCGACGCACCCGGCTACTACCTCCTCGATGCCACCGGCCACGACATCGATCTGACGGGCTGCGGCAACACCGTCGACGGCAGTTCCCCGGTGGCGGTGCGGATGATCTGCGACAGCCTGCGGTACTGGGCGACGGAAATGGGCGTGGACGGCTTCCGGTTCGACCTCGCCAGTGCACTGGCCCGCCCTCGGGGCGGCGACTTCGACGCGCGCGCGGCAGTGTTCACCGCGATCACCACCGACCCTGTCCTCACCCGGCTCAAGCTGATCGCCGAACCCTGGGACGCGACCCTGCCCGGCTACCAGCTCGGCAACATCGGTCCCCAGTGGTCGGAGTGGAACGACCGCTACCGCGACTCGGTACGGCGCTTCTGGGCACGCGGGGCGGGAATTCGGGAGGTCGCCTCCCGGCTCGCGGGCTCGGAGGACCTCTACGGCCGGCACACCCGCCGACCGTGGATGTCGATCAACTTCGTCACGGCGCACGACGGCTTCACGATGTCCGACCTCGTCAGCTATCGCCGCAAGCACAACGAGGCCAACGGCGAGCAGGGCCGTGACGGGAGTGACAACAACGAATCCGTCGACCACGGCGTCGAAGGACCCACGGACGACCCCCTCGTCGTGGCTGCTCGCGCCCGGCACGTGCGTGCGCTCCTCGCGACTCTGCTGCTGTCGACCGGTACCCCGATGCTGCTCGCCGGGGACGAGTTCGGGCACTCCCAGGGTGGCAACAACAATGCCTACTGTGTGCCTGCCGACGTCCCGGTCCGCGACGCCTGGCCCCTCGACTGGGAGCACGCGGACCGGGACCTGGTGGAGTTCGTGCGGCAGGCGCTGCGTCTGCGCAAGGTGGTCCCGGTGCTGCGGCAGGGCCGCTTCTTCGACGGTCGGGCCCGTCAGGTCGGTTACCCCGATCTGGTGTGGTTCGGCGCGGACGGGCGAGAACTGCAGGACGCGGACTGGCTCGACGAAGACCGGCGGACGCTGCAGGCGTGGGTGGACGGCTCGCAGCTGGGCACGGTCACCCGCGCGGGCGTTCCGCTGGCGGACAGCAGCGGTCTGCTCGTGCTCCACGCGGGCGGACCCGCCGCCGTCACACTCGGCCGGGCCGAGTGGTATCGCGGCGACATGGTGTGTGTCTTCGACTCGAGCTCCGTCGACGGCGAACCGGCGGAGCTCACACCGCTGCCCGCCGGCACGACGCTGCCCCTGACGGGGCCGACCCTGCTCGTGTTCCGGATCACGAAGTGATCAGCCCGGGACGGCGATCACCGTCACCGACCCCGGAGCCACTTCGGTGAATCCGGCGTCGCGCACCGCCACGGCCGTGCCGTCCGCGACCCGCTTCGTCAGGTGCCGCCACCGGACGGGGTCGGCATCACGCACGGCACACACGAAACCGGATTCGGCCCAGGCGCCGGCATGCTCGGCGTCGAGGGCGCCGGCGAACAGCATCGCGGCGTGGCCGACCTGCGCCGCGGCCTTCCCGACCGTCATGTCGAGCGCGGCATCGATCCACAGCACCGGAACGCCGGCGGGCGGATCGTCCGGAGTGTCGTGTGGCAGGTCCGTGCCCCCGATCTGCAACCGCGAGATGCGCGGATCCAGGTGTCCCACGGGTCCGGGGACCAGCGCCCGGGCCTGCGCACCGCGGTGTTCGACGGTGATTCCGTCGACCTCCTGCGCGGCGCGCCACTGAGCGCCGCGGGCGCGGCGGCTGACCTTGCGGATTCGCGCGTCGGTCCACGCGAGATAGGGCTCGCGCCACGGTCCCGGTTCGCCTTCCGGTCCGGTCCCGACGCGCGGATCCAGGCACAACGCGACCGTCGCCATCGCAGCGGCCTCGAGGAGTGCGCTGCGGGCAGGCGGGTCCTGCTTGGGGATGTGCAGCACGATCGGCATCGCGAGCACCGCCCCCGGGTCGTCCGGGTCGGGTCGATGCCCGTAGCCCCGGGCGAGGACACCGTGGCGAGCCACGAAATCGGCACCGTGGCGAGCCACGACATCGGCACCGTGCGGTGCGGTGGTTTCAGGCACCGGTGTCGAGGGGCACGCGGCGCAGGGTGCCGTCGACCCGGTCTGCGGCCTCGACCTCGTCGCGGGTGACGCCGAGGACGAACAGCACCGCGTCCAGGTACGGGTGGGACAGAGCCGTGTCTGCGACCTCACGCAGCGCCGGCTTGGCGTTGAACGCGATGCCGAGTCCGGCCGCTCCGAGCATGTCGATGTCGTTGGCGCCGTCGCCGACGGCGACGGTCTGCTCGATCGGCACGCCGGCCTCGGCGGCGAACTCCCGCAGGGCGCGCGCCTTGGCGGCCCGGTCCACCACCTCACCGACGACGCGGCCGGTGAGCTTGCCGTCGACGATCTCGAGGGTGTTGGCCCGGACGAAATCCAGTTCGAGTTCGTGGGCGAGACCGTCGATGACCTGGCGGAAGCCCCCGGAGACGACGCCGCAGCGGAACCCGAGACGCCGCAGTGTGCGGATGGTGGTCCGGGCACCGGGGGTGAGTTCGAGGTTCTCGGCGACCTCGTCGATGACCGATGCGGGCAAGCCGGCAAGGGTGGCGACCCGCTGGTTCAGCGACTCGGTGAAGTCGATCTCGCCGCGCATGGCTGCCTCGGTGACAGCGCGGACCTTGTCCTCCACGCCGGCGTGTGCGGCAAGCATCTCGATCACCTCGCCCTGGACGAGGGTGGAGTCGACATCGAACACGATCAGCCGCTTCGAGCGACGGGCGAGACCGGCGCGTTCCACGGCGATGTCGACCTCGAGGCCGGCGGCCAGCTCGGCGAGCCCGGCCCGCAGTCGGGCGTCGGCCTCGGAACCGGGGTCGGCGGCGGTGACCATGAGTTCGAGTCCGGTCACCGGGTAGTCGGCGATTCCCCGGATGGAGTCGATGTTGGCGCCCTGCCGTGCAAGTTCGCGGCCCACCGAGCGCAGGGCCCGGGCGCTGACGGGGCTGCCGAGGACCACGAGGGCGTGTGTGGACACGGACGAGCCGATACCCGGCTCGACACCGGTCTGGACCTGGGCGTGCATGCCGATGGTCGCCATGGCGGCCTCGATCTCGTCCTGCAGCGCGTCGGGATCTGCGGGGCAGGAGACGAGCACCCCGAGGGTGAGCCGGCCGCGGATCACGACCTGCTCGACGTCGAGCAGATCGACGTCGTGCCGGGTGAGCGCCGCGAAGAGCACCGAGGTCACGCCGGGATGGTCCGGCCCCGTCACAGTCACCAGCATCGCGGTGTCAGACGCCACCTACGTCTCCGATCCTTCGTCAGTCGCGGCACTTGCCCACTCATTGTGGCAGGTGAACGGGGTGCCGAGTGAGCAGGGGTCCCCTCGGCAGAACGCGCGAGGCCCCGCCCGTCGGGGACGGGCGGGGCCTCGGGAGGCGTCGATCCGGGGTACGGATCAGCGGTCGGCGGGGGTCCTTTCGGCACCCTCGCTCAGCGCCACATGGTTGTGCTTGTTGCTGCCCGGGCCGACATGGGCCTCGGCACGCATGCGGTCCACCATGTGCGGGTAGTGCAGCTCGAACGCGGGGCGCTCGGAGCGGATGCGCGGCAGCTCGTAGAAGTTGTGCCGCGGCGGCGGGCAGGTGGTCGCCCACTCGAGGGAGTTGCCGTAGCCCCACGGGTCGTCGACCGTGACGACCTGCCCGTACCGGTAGCTCTTGAACACGTTCCACAGGAACGGCAGGGTCGAGGCGCCGAGGACGAAGGCACCGATGGTCGAGACGATGTTCAAGGTGGTGAACCCGTCCGAGGGCAGGTAGTCGGCGTAGCGGCGCGGCATGCCCTCGTTGCCCAGCCAGTGCTGCACCAGGAACGTGGTGTGGAAGCCGAGGAAGGTCAGCCAGAAGTGCCACTTGGCGAGGCGCTCGTCGAGCATGCGCCCGGTCATCTTCGGGAACCAGAAGTAGATGCCGGCGTAGGTGGCGAACACGATGGTGCCGAAGAGCACGTAGTGGAAGTGCGCGA
>NZ_BCXE01000010.1 GCF_001894945.1 Rhodococcus ruber NBRC 15591 | reverse complement strand
TTTCAACCTCATACATCTCGGAAAGCCTCGAGGCCTTCACGTTTCGTCGAACGACACGACGTCGCCCGGGCCTGTCACTCGACGGCTGAGAAGGATTCCGTGGGAATTTCGCATCCGCTCGCAACTAGAGAAATGTGCGAGGGGTAAACCACGAACACACTACCTAACGACCGTGTACCAGTAGAGCACAGATCCGCCCGTCTGCCAAGCGTTGCGCGGGCACCGGTCTGCGCGCCGCCGTCACGACGTGCCGGCGATCCGCACGAAGGCGGCGGCATCGAGTTTCTCGCCCCGCGTCGACGGATCGATTCCGGCGGCGAGCAGGCGGCGCTCGGCTTCGGCGGCCGAGCCGGCCCAGCCGCTCAGCGCTGCGCGCAGCGTCTTGCGGCGCTGCGCGAAGGCGGCATCGACGACGGCGAACACCGTGCGGCGGTGCGCCTCGTCCGTGGGCCAGGGCGGTTCGGTGTAGCGGTCGATGCGCACCAGGCCCGATTCCACCTGGGGCACCGGCCAGAACACGGCCCGGCCGACCGAGCCGGCGCGACGGACATGGCCGAAGAAGCCGGCCTTGACGCTGGGCACGCCGTAGACGCGGCTGCCGGGCGCGGCGGCGAGCCGATCGGCCACTTCGGCCTGCACCATCACCAGAGCCGTACGCAGCGAGTCGAATTCGGCGAAAAGGTGAAGCAGCACGGGGACCGCGACGTTGTAGGGCAGGTTCGCAACGAGGGCCGTCGGGGCAACCGGCAGGTCGGCGGGGTGCACCCGCATGGCGTCTTTCAGGACGACGTCGAGCCGGTCGGCGAGGTCGGGGGCGCGGTCGGCGACCGTCGCGGGCAGTCGCTCGGCGAGCCTGGGGTCGATCTCGACGGCGACGACGCGGTCGACCACGTCGAGCAGGGCGAGCGTCAGCGAGCCGAGACCCGGGCCCACCTCGAGGACCACGTCGTCGCGGCCGACACCGGCGACGGAGACGATGCGGCGCACCGTGTTGGCGTCGTGCACGAAGTTCTGGCCGAGCTGTTTCGTCGGCCGGACACCGAACTCCTCCGCGAGGGCGCGCACCTCGGCGGGGCCGAGGAGGGCGGCACGACCGCGAGCGGTCACGTCGGAACCGTCGCGAGCGGTCACGTCGGAACCGTCGCGAGCGGTCACGTCGGAACCGTCGCGAGCGGTCCCGTCGGAACCGTCGCGGGCGGTCACGTCGGAACCGTCGCGGGGGGTCGAGCCGGGATCGCCGGAGGAGTGGTCTGGCACGTGCCGAACCTAGCGCACGCCGCTGCGGGACGAGTAGGACGGCCACGCTCCCCGGCGCTTCGGTCGACCCTTCCGGTCCACCTGTGGGCGGCCGTAGGCGCCGGTGACGGTGACCGCGACGAGGGCGTCGACCGGTTCGCGACGGGTCTCGACTCCGTCGATACTCGACGGCACCTCACGCGCCCTCCGCGGCACTCCGTGTACCCGGCCGTCACGTCGGTGCGCACGGTGGCCGGCGAGCGCTGTCCCCGGCCGACGTCGACCGGCGGGGTCGTGCCGGAGGAAGGTCTCGTGCCGGAAGAGCGTCGCGGCGCCCCGGCGACGGATGTCGCCAGGAGCGCCGCGACGACGGTGTGCTGCAGCACAGAACGCGTGTCGGCGATCCTCGTCCGCGAGGACGTGAGGCGGAGTTCCTACCGCAGGCCCATCTTGCTGGTGCACGACGGCCAGGCTCCCCAGCCCTGTGCGGCCTGGACCTTCTCGGCGACGGCGATCTGCTGCTCGCGGCTGGCCAGGTCGGCGCGCGGCGCGTACTGGGTGCCGCCGAACGCGGCCCAGGTCTGCTGGGTGAACTGCAGGCCGCCGTAGAAGCCGTTGCCGGTGTTGATGGCCCAGTTGCCGGTGGCCTCGCACTGCGCGAGGGCGTCCCAGGTGGAGGCACGGCCGGAAGCGGGCACGGCCGGCTTGGGCTTGGTGCCGACGCGGACGACGGCCGGGGCCGGCTCGCGGAGGGTCGTCGAGGCCTTCTCGGTGCGGCCGACCTCGACGCCGTCGATCGTGTGCACCTCGAAGGTCACGGTGCGCTCACCGGGAGCACCCGGGGTGTCGACGGCGGTCTCGCCCTCGGTCATGTTCGGGTCGTCGACGCGCTGTTCGGGGGCCGGCACCGGCTGGTTCTCGATGCGGGTCTCGATGCGGTCGCGGGTGACGCGGATCTCGAGGCCCTCGGTCAGCGCCGCATCGACCGGGGGCATCACCGAATCGGCCTGCTCGAGCGCCACACCGTGCGCGGTCAGGAACTCCCCGACCGTCGGCGCCGCCATCCGCACCTCGACCGGCGGGGCACCACCGTCGAGCAACCGCACCGTCTTCGGGCTCACCACGTCGAGCTCGGCACCCTCGAGCGGCAACCGGTGCGACCGGGACGCCGAGGTGTACACGTCCGCGGCCAGCTCGAACTGCGCCAGCGCCTCGTCCACCGTCGACGCCGTCGTCCACACGGTGCGCTCGACACCGTCGACGCTCAGCTGCACCTCACGTGCCCGCCGCAGCACCACCGTGTCCCCGTCCGAGACCGCGGCGTCGACGGCCGGGGCCACCACGTCGTGCTCGCCGACCGGGTAGCCGGCGCCGGCGAGCACGTCACCGACCTCGGAGCTCATGGTGCTGAGCGCGACCCGCTCGCCGTCCACGTCGAGGGTGAGTTCCTTGTGCTGGATCAGCGCGGCGACTCCGCCGGCCGCGAGGGTGAGGAAGAGCGCGGCGACGACCACGTACAGCGTCGGCGATTTCGCTCTGTTGATCTTGGTGAAAGGTGACACGGTAATTCCTGGACTGTCGACAACTTCGATCACAGCACGGTAACGAATCGGCATTGATACGGCAACCGCAGTGGGTCTACCTGCGAATTTCCCGTAATAAAGTAGGTGACGATTCGTAATTTTCGATCAATGACCGAGTCGTGTCCGAGCCGGAACCGCGTCGATTCGACGCCCGGAAAATCACCCCACGCGAACCGCGAATTACCGCAGTGGAATTTGCGCGGGTGACCCACCGTCCGGGGCCGCGACGGGGGGGTTCCACGCGCCCCGGACATCGTCGCGCTCTCGACGCGTGGACACGGTGCCGCGATCCGGGCCGGGGGGCGACGCGGAACTGCGCACAGCCGCGGCTGTCGGCTCGCGCAAGGCGGGGAGGTACGGCACCGTCACAACGGGACGGCCGTTCCGCGAAGGGCCGCAGACGAGGAGCGGCCGAGAAGTCCGACGCGCGGCGGGGACTCTGCCCGGCGGGCGAACGGCGACGCGCCGGGGGCGAAGACGACTGCCCGGCGGCGACAGGCGACCGAGGAGGCGGTCGGGATCCGCGCGGCGAAAAACGCGACGGGTTGCGCGGGAGCGCCGCCGGGAGCTGTTCCCGGCCGACGGTTACGCCTCGAGGGAGCCGTTCGGCGGGAACGGATGCGCGATCTTCGCGCGAAAGTGCTCCGAAGGCCGGCGCCCGGTCTCCCGGACGCCGGCCCTCGGCCTACGCGGTCTGCAGGAACCGCACCCGGCGGCCGAGCAAGGCGTCGACGCTGTACGCGCCGGCGCCGACGACCGCGAGAACCAGCGCTCCGGCGCCGAGCGCCCCGACGAGCTCCCATCCGCCGTCGGTGACGTAGATGCCGTTGCCGATGTGGACGAAGACGAACGCGCCGAGCATGTTCACCAGCAGCAGGACACCGAAGATCGGCACGAGCAGGCCGATGATCAGGGCGATGCCGCCGAGTGTCTCCACCCAGGTGGCGTAGAAGGCGGACAGCGCGGGCACGGGCACGTCCATGCCCTCGAATCCGGCCTTGGTGGCGGAGTATCCCTGGTTCACCTTCTGCAGCCCGTGGGCCAGGAAGACGATCCCGATGACCACTCGGGCGACGAGCAGCCCGACGTTGCGCAGGACGGGGTTGTTCATGGGGGTGACCTTTCGGTGCGGGCGGCGGGGGCTCGTCCTTCGATCGAAGCCGCCCCTACGGTAGCGGCGCAAGGTTGAAGGTTCAACTTAATCGGCCACCCGCCGCCGGACGGCATCCGAAAAGTAGTTGATCGATCAATCACATGGGGTATGCTTTCGTCGAAGGCGCAACCACCGGCCGAAGGAGCCCACCGTGAGCACCAGCGTGGAAGAGGAACGCAGCCGCCGCTCCGCGACGTTGCGGGAGGAACTCCGCACCCGCTACCTCCGGCCCGTCGGCGAACGACCCGCGTCGTCGGCGCGCGGGTTGCACCACACCGCACTCGTCAGCAGCGACGTCGAGCGCACGGTGCGCTTCTACCAGGACGTGCTCGAGTTCCCGCTCACCGAACTGATCGAGAACCGCGACTACCCCGGTTCGTCGCACTTCTTCTTCGACATCGGAAACGGAAACCTGCTGGCCTTCTTCGACTTTCCCGGCCTCGACGTCGGTCCCTACCAGGAGGTCCTCGGCGGGCTGCACCACATCGCGATCAGCGTCGAGCAGAGCCGCTGGGAACGCCTGCGCACCAAACTGACCGAAGCGGGCGTCGACCTCGTCGAGCACAGCGAGGTCTCCCTGTACTTCCGCGACCCCGACGGTGCCCGCATCGAACTCATCGCCGATCCCCTCGGCGAGATGTACGGAAGCAAGGTCTTGTAGATGAGCAACGTCGACGCCGAGCCCACCGAGATCGTCTGCGAATCCGAGCCCGCGCCCACCCGGGTACAGATCATCACTTCCCGTGAGGTGCCGCTCGGCGGCCCGCGCGCGATGCCGGTCCGCCGCACGCTGCCGCAGCGCGCCCGGTCCCTCGTCGGAGCCTGGTGCTTCGCCGACCACTACGGGCCCGACGACGTCGCCGCGACCGGCGGAATGGACGTCGCGCCGCACCCGCACACCGGCCTGCAGACGGTGAGCTGGCTGTTCGCCGGCGAGATCGAGCACCGCGACAGCCTCGGCAAGCACGCATTCGTCCGCCCCGGCGAACTCAACCTCATGACGGGCGGCCACGGCATCGCGCACTCGGAGGTCTCCACACCGGCCACGACGGTCCTGCACGGCGTCCAGCTGTGGGTGGCCCTGCCCGACGCACACCGGGACGCTCCTCGTGACTTCCGGCACCACGTGCCCGAACCGGTCCGGCTCGCGGGCGCGACCGTCGCCGTCTTCCTCGGCTCCCTCGCCGGCTCCACGTCGCCGGTGCCCACCTTCACCCCGCTGCTCGGGGCCGAGATCACCCTCGACCCGGGCGCGAGCGTCGAACTGACCGTCGATCCCGCGTTCGAGCACGGCCTGCTGGTCGACACCGGCAGCATCCGGCTCGCCGGCACCGTCCTGTCCCGCTCCGCGCTCGGCTACGTCGGCACCGGCGTCTCCACGCTCCCCCTGACGAATCTCACCGACGAACCCGCACGTGCCGTGCTGCTCGGCGGGACGCCGTTCGGGGAGGAGATCGTCATGTGGTGGAACTTCGTCGGTCGCAGCCACGACGAGATCGTCGCGTTCCGCGACGAGTGGCAGCGCGAGGGAGAACGCTTCGGCCGGGTCGAGGGCTACACCGGGAAGGTCGCGCGGCTACCCGCACCGGCGCTGCCCAACGCGCAGATCCGGCCGCGCCGCAATCCCCCCACCGCCCACTGAGGGGGCACCCTCACCAGGAACACTGAGGGGGCACCCTCACCAGGAACACTGAGGGGGCACCCTCACCAGGAACACCGAGGGGGCACCCTCACCAGGAACACCGAGGGGCACCCTCACTCGGGACGGATTCCGGCATAGGCATCGCCCAGCAGTCGCCGCACCCCCACCCGGGTCACCTCGCGGGGGTTGGGGTACTGCCGTTCGGTGGCCAGGTGTGCCGCCTCGTCCAGGTCGCCCTCGGACATGCCCAGTTCGGCGAGCGTCGTCGGACCACCCGCGGCCGCCACCAGGTCGAAGACCCCGGCCGGGGCGGTGGGCGTGCCGAGCGCATCGGCGATACGGCTCATCACGGCCGGTACCGACGGCGCGTTGAACGCCATCACGTGCGGCAGCATCACGGTGTGCGTCGCCGCGTGCGGCAGGTCGAAACTGCCGCCCAGGACGTGGCACAGCTTGTGGTGCAAGCCCATTCCTCCCGCGCTCAGGCACGTGCCGGCCAGCCATGCCGCGAGCAGCAGGTCCGAGCGGCCCTCGCGGTCCGCGGCGTCGGCACCGAGGACCGGCACACCCCGGGCGATCGCGCGGATCGCCTCGAGCGCCAGCGTGTCGATGATCGGGTTGGCGTGCTCGGCGTACAACGCCTCCACGGCATGCGCCATCGCGTTGATCGCGCTGGTCAGTGCCATCGGGATCGGCATCGACAGGGTGAACTCGACGTCGTAGATGACGGTTTCGGGCAGGATGGCCGGCGACGAGTGCGTGGTCTTCACCCCGTCCGCGGTCTCCCCGAGGACGGGCGTGACCTCGGATCCGGCGTAGGTGGTCGGCAGGATCACCTGGTCCACGCCGGTGCGCACCGCGATCGCCTTCGACAGCCCCGTCGTCGACCCTCCGCCCACGGCGACGACGGCGTCGATGTCGTGCTCGGAGACCAGACCCAGCACCTTCTCGGTGACCGCGACGGGGGTGTGCATGACGGCCCCGTCGAACCGGGCGACCTGGAGGCTCCCGAGGGCCTTCTCGACGAGCTCGGCCTGCGGACGGACGTGTTCGCCGCCGAGCAGCAGGACCCGGGAGCGATCCAGGCGGCGCACCTCGTCGGCGACCCGCGCCGCGGTTCCCGGACCGAAGACCACCCGTGACGGCTGAGCGTTGTAGACGAAACTGTGCATGTCACCCATTGTCCCCGGCCACCCACTCCGGCCGCCTCGGAACGGGGACACCGTTACGAAAGTCCGTATACCCGTTCGGCATTCGCGGTGGTCGTGGCGGCCAGCTCGGCCGGGTCCGCGCCGCGCACCTCCGCGAGCGCCCGCACCGTGTAGGGCAGGCAGTACGGCTCGTTGGGGGCGCCGCGGAACGGATGGGGCGTCAGGAAGGGGGCATCGGTCTCCACGAGCACCAGCTCGGGCGGCACCAACGGGGCTGCGGCACGGAGCGCCTTCGCGTTCTTGAAGCTCACCGTCCCGGAGAAGCTGAGCAGGTAGCCGGCGTCGACGCAGGCCCGCGCCATGTCTGCGTCCGACGAGAAGCAGTGGAAGATCACCGTCTCCGGCGCACCCTCGTCGTGCAGGACGCGCAGCAACTCGGCATCGGCGTCACGATTGTGGATCATCAGGGTCTTGCCGAGCCGTTTGGCCAGGTCGATGTGCCAGCGGAACGCGTCCTCCTGCTCGAGCGGGTCGGCGCAGCCGTCGAGCTTGCCGGGCCAGTACAGGTCGAGGCCGGTCTCCCCCACGGCGACGACGCGCGGGTCGGCGGCGAGCTTCTCGATCTCGGCGCGCGTGACGTCGTCGAGCGCGTTCGCACGGGTGGGGTGGAGCGCCACGGCGGCGTAGACCCGTGCGTCCCAGTGCGCGGCGTCGACGGCGAAGCGGGCTGCGGCGATGTCGTCGGCCACGGTGACGACCCGTCCGACACCCACCGCGGCCGCCCGGTCGAGGACGGCCGCCACCGATTCGGCATCGTGGGCTCCGCACGCGTCGAGGTGCGTGTGGGCGTCGACGAGAGGCGAGAGCGGCTGCGGAGGCTCGGGCGCGGGACGGGTTCGGCTCACGGCCCATACACTATCTACCTATAAAGTGGACGCACCATGACTGCTCCTGCCGCCTCCCGCCCGCCGTTCTACCTGACGACCGCGATCGCTTATCCGAACGGCGCCCCGCACATCGGCCACGCCTACGAGTACATCTCCTCGGACGCGATCGCCCGGTTCAAGCGCCTCGACGGCTTCGACGTGTACTTCCTGACCGGTACCGACGAGCACGGCCTGAAGATGCAGCAGACGGCAGCGAAGGAGGGCCTGGACGTGCGGGACCTCGCGGCGCGCAACTCCGGCGTGTTCGAGGCCATGGACAAGTCGCTGAACATCTCCTTCGACCGGTTCATCCGCACCACGGACGCCGACCATCTCGAGGCGAGCAAGGCGATCTGGCAGCGGATGGCCGACAACGGGGACATCTACCTCGACACCTACTCGGGGTGGTACTCCGTGCGCGACGAGGCGTTCTACGCCGAGGCCGAGACGACCGCGCTCGACGACGGCTCGCGCATCGCCACCGAGTCCGGCACCCCCGTGGAGTGGACGGAGGAGTCGACGTACTTCTTCCGGCTCTCGGCGTATCAGGACAAGCTGCTGAAGCTGTACGAGGAGCGCCCGGACTTCATCGCGCCGGCCACCCGCCGCAACGAGATCGTCAGCTTCGTCTCGGGCGGGCTGAAGGATCTGTCGATCTCCCGCACCACCTTCGACTGGGGCGTGCCGGTGCCGGATCATCCCGAGCACGTGATGTACGTGTGGGTCGACGCGCTCACCAACTACCTGACCGGTGCGGGTTTTCCCGACACCGGGTCGGAGTCGTTCCGCCGCTACTGGCCCGCGAAACTGCACATCATCGGCAAGGACATCACCCGCTTCCACACCGTGTACTGGCCGGCGTTCCTGATGTCGGCGGGAATCGAGCTGCCCGAGCGGGTGTTCGTACACGGCTTCCTGTTCAACAAGGGCGAGAAGATGTCCAAGTCGGTCGGCAACGTCGTCGACCCGCTCGAGATGGTCGAGCAGTACGGCCTCGATCCGCTGCGCTTCTTCCTGCTGCGGGAGATCTCCTACGGTCAGGACGGCAGCTACAGCCACGAGGCGATCGTGACCCGCATCAACGCGGACCTGGCGAACGAACTCGGCAACCTCGCGCAGCGCTCGCTGACGATGGTCGCCAAGAACCTCGACGGTGTGGTCTCGGAGCCCGGTGAGTTCACCGAGGACGACCGAGCGTTGCTCGCGCAGGCCGACGCGCTGCTCGACAAGGTCCGGGCGGAGTTCGACGTGCAGGCGCTGCACCTCGCGCTCGAGTCGATCTGGCACGTCCTCGGCGAGACCAACCGGTACTTCTCCGCACAGGCGCCGTGGGTGCTGCGCAAGACCGATCCCGCCCGGATGGCCACGGTGCTGTACGTGACGCTCGAAGTCGTGCGGATCGTCGGCCTGCTCGTGCAGCCGGTGATGCCGGACTCCGCCGCCAAGATCCTGGATCTGGTGGGGCAGGATCCGCAGGCGCGGCAGTTCGCGGACATCGCCACGCGCCTCGCGCCGGGCACGCAGTTGCCGGCCCCGGCCCCGGTGTTCCCGCGCTACGAATAGCGCCACGCCGCCTGTCGGTGGCCTCGTGCACACTCCGCGCATGGGGCGAGATAGAACACACTTTCGACAGGCGGCGACCGGGTCCGGCGCATCCGAGGAGGTCTTCCACCTCGGAATCCGGCCGCTACTCGACGAACTGGGCGCCGCGTACGAGCGCGGCTGGCAACCGGTCGACGTCCTGCACGTGACGGCCCGTTCCGGCGACACCACGGACGTCCCACTGGCGGCCGCCGCGGTGCTTTTCGACGCCCGCCGCAGCGGCGCGGCCGACCGGGCACCCCTCGACTGGGTGCGCCAGCTCGGTGCGATCGCGCAACGCTGTCCCGCCGCCGCGCGGATCGCCGACCGGGTGCCACCCGACGCGCCCGCCCGCCAGTTGGGCGCGGAACTGCTGCGCGAGCTGCCCGGCCTGTCCCGCTTCCAGGTGATGGGGCTGGCGTTCGCCTGGAAGTACCTGCCGCAGTTCTCCCCACTCCTGCCGCTGCCCTCGCAGTGGCCGCCGCTGCGACCGGTCCCTGCGGCCGGCGAGGCCGCGACCCCGGATCCGCGGGTGCTCGCCCGGATCCGCGGCCTCCTGGCGAAGGCCGAGTCCACGGACTATCCGGAAGAGGCCGAGACCCTCACCGCCAAGGCCCAGGAACTGATGACCCGGTACGCGATCGGCACGGCCCTGGTCACTCGTGCGGGCGCGGACACTGCGCGAGGACGCCGCGTGCACGTCGACAATCCGTACGCGAAGGAGAAGGTTCTGCTGCTCACCGCGATCGGGAACGCGAACCGCACGCGCACGGTGTGGTTCACCAAGGTCGGAATCGCCACGATCGTCGGCGCCGACGTCGACCTGCAGCAGGTGGAGCTGCTGTTCGCGTCGCTCTCGGTGCAGGCCGCCCGGGCCGTGCGTGCCGCCGGGACGGGTGGCCGCACCGGCGGCGCGGCGACGGCGTTCCGCCGTGCCTTCCTGACCGGATACGCATATCGGGTCGGCGAACGGCTGCGGCAGGCGGACGCATGCGCGACCGCGACCGCCGCGGCCGACGCGAGCATGTCCGTCACACAACTCGCGCCGCTGCTGGCCCGTCGCTCCGAGGCCGTGGACTCGGAGTTCCGCCGCCTGTTCCCGACGACCCGGTCGACCCGTACACGCAGCGTCGATGCCGAGGGATGGTTCGCCGGCCGCGACGCCGCCGAGACCGCCTTCCTCGCATCCCCGCCCGGGTGAGCACTGCCCCGGTCGCCGCCTGTCACGTTCGGGGGCCGAGCGGTGTCCCATGTGCGACCGCGGACATCGTCGACAACAGAAGGGGTGGTCAGGATGACAACCGATGTGGTGGTGCTCGGAGCCGGGTACGCGGGAGTGATGGCAGCGAACCGTCTGCTCGCCACGCATCCGGGGGTATCGGTGACGGTCGTCGCGCCGCGACCGGTGTTCGTCGAGAGGGTGCGGTTGCATCAGGTCGCCGCCGGCTCCGGTGCGGCCACACACGACCTCGCCGACGTGCTGCATCCGGCGGCGGCCGTGCACGTCGGCACCGCAGTGCACATCGGAGCGGACCGGGTGCTGCTCGCCGACGGGACGACGTTGCCGTTCCACGTCGCGATCTACGCCGTCGGCAGCGGCGCCGCCGTACCCGCGATCCCGGGCGCCGGCCGGCTGCACTCGACGGCCGAGCTCGAACGCGCCCTGGACACGGCCGCCGCGCTCGGGGAACTCGGCGACGGGGCGGGCGTGGTGGTCGTCGGCGGCGGGCTCACCGGCGTCGAGTCGGCCGCCGAGATCGCCGAGGCGCATCCACGCCTGTCGGTCACCCTCGTCGGGGATCCCGTCGCACATCTGCCCGGGTCCACCCGGCGGTTCGTCGCCGCGCGGCTGCGACGGCTCGGTGTCCGGATCCGGCCGGGCCGGGTCGTCGCCGTCGAGGACGGCGCGGTGCTGCTCGCCGACGGCGACGCGGTGCCGGCCGAGCTCGCCGTCTGGGCGGGCGGATTCACGGTGCCGGACCTGGCCCGGCGCAGTGGTCTGCCCGTCGACGAGACGGGCCGGCTGCGGGTCGACGCTACCCTGCGGAGCGCGGACGGAGCGAACGTCGTGGGCGTGGGCGACGCCGTGACCGTCGACGGCCAGGATCACATCCGGATGAGCTGCCAGGCGGCGCTGCCGCTCGGCGCCCACGGCGCCGACACCACCTGGGCACTGCTGACGGGTACGGATCCGCGGCCGCTGTCGCTGGGGTTCGCGGCGCAGTGCATCTCGCTGGGCCGCTCCTCCGGCGTCGTGCAGCGCACCCGTCCCGACGACACGCCCCGCTCCCTCGCGCTGCGCGGTACGTTGGGGTCGTTCGGCAAGGAGGCGGTGGTGCGCGGGACGGTCTGGATGCTGCGACGGCAGGCGCGAGGGCACAGCTACCCGTTCCCCGCGGGTCCGGCCCCCGCGTCCGAGCCGATCGCGGTCCGTCGATGACCCCCGACGACACGCCTCGCGACGAGACGACGCACGACAAGACGACCCACGATGAACTGTTCACCCGGCACCGAGGCCTGCTGTTCGGCATCGCGTACGAGATCACCGGCAGCGTCGCCGACAGCGAGGACATCCTGCAGGACAGCTACCTGCGCTGGGCCGAGGTGGAGCTCGACGAGGTGGCGAACCCGCGTGCTTATCTGAGCCGCGTGGTCACCCGGCAGGCGCTGAACTCGCTGCGCACGGCGCAGCGGCGCCGGGAGGACTACGTCGGGCCGTGGCTGCCCGAACCGGTGCGGACCGCCCCCGACGCCGCCGAGGACGTGCTGCTCGCCGAATCGGTGTCGATGGCGATGATGCTGGTGCTCGAGACACTCGGCCCGCTCGAACGAGCGGTGTTCGTGCTGCGCGAGGTGTTCGGCTTCGACCACGCCCAGATCGCCGCGGCCGTCGGCAGGCAGGAGGCGACGGTGCGGCAGATCGCGCACCGCGCCCGCAGCCACGTGCAGGCGCGGCGCCGGCGGTACGCCGCGTCCGACGAGCAGGCGCGCCGGGTCGTGACGGAGCTGCTGTCCGCCGCTGCCGGCGGGGACGTGGAGGCACTCATGGCGGTACTCGCACCGGACGTCGTCTACGTCGCCGACGGCGGCGGCAAGGTGACGGCCGCGCGGGTCCCGGTGAGCGGAGCGCGGAAGGTCGCACGCGTGCTGAGCGGCCTGAGCCGCCGGCCGCTGCCCGACATGCGAGTGGAGTTCGCCGCGTTCAACGGCCTGCCCGCGCTGGCCGTGTACTCGGGCGAGCGACTCGATCTGGTCATGCTGATCGAGATGGACGCGGGCCTGGTCACCGGCCTGTATGTGGTGCGGAACCCGGACAAGCTCGGTGCGGCGGACCGGGTGATGCCGCTCGTCCGCTGACCGCCCGGCGGGATTCGGTCCGTTCCGGGGCCGCGTGGGAAGCTGTGCCCATGCGGATGGAACGGCTCGGCACCGGGGGCAGCCCGGCGCAGGTGCTGCGACTGCTGGGCGCCCGGGCCGAGGCGGCGGGCGCCCCGCCACCGGCTGCACTGACCGGAACGTGGTTCGGCGCAGCTGCGGTCCTCGCGCCCCACGTGCGTGCCGTCGCCACCCCACCGGCCGACGCCTTCGTCCTGCGCGGCCGCTCGGCCCCGGGCCGCGGCGAACCGGTCGTCGGCGGGGGGTGGATCGGCTATCTCGCATATCCGGACCGCACGCCCACCCACCCGGCGCTGCCTCGCGCGGCCGGAGGATGGACGGACACCGTCCTGCGGCTCGACCACGACGGCTGCTGGTGGTACGAGAGCCTCACCGACGCGGCGTGCCCGGCCGGGCTCGCCGCCGCCGTCCGCGAGGCGCCCGACGCCTCCGCTCGGGCACCGTGGCGCATCGACTGGACACCGCCCGATCGCGACGCCCACCGCCGCGGCGTGCGGCAATGCCTCGAGGCGATCCGCGCCGGCGAGGTCTACCAGGCGTGCGTGTGCACTCGTTTCACCGGTGCCTGGTCCGGCAGTCCGCTGCACTTCTTCGCCGACGGGATCGAGCGCACCGCCCCGGCCCGGGCGGCGTACGTCGCGGGCGACTGGGGTGCGGTCGCGTCCCTGTCACCGGAGTTGTTCCTCGCGCGCCACGGCGACCGGGTGACGTCGAGCCCGATCAAGGGCACGCTCCCGATCGGCGCCGATCCGGCCCGGTTGCGCGCGTCCGTCAAGGACGTCGCGGAGAACGTGATGATCGTGGACCTCGTGCGCAACGACCTGGGGCGCGTTGCCGAGACGGGGAGCGTCACCGTGCCGGACCTGCTCGGGGTGCATCCGGCCCCCGGGGTCTGGCACCTGGTGTCCACCGTCGCGGCCTCGTTGCGGATCGGGGTGGACACCGCGCGGTTGCTCGATGCGGCATTCCCCCCGGCGTCGGTGACCGGCTGCCCCAAGATCCGGGCGCGGGAGTTCCTGCAGGTCTGGGAGCCGCACCCGCGGGGCGTGTACTGCGGCACGGTGGGCATGGCTAGTCCCGTCGCCGGGGTGGAACTGAACGTGGCGATCCGCACCGTCGAGTTCGGCCGCGGGGACGCGGACACGCCGGGCTCGTGCGGGCTCGGCGTCGGCGGCGGCATCACCATCGATTCCGATCCGGACGCCGAATGGCAGGAGTGCCTCGACAAGGCCGCCAGCATCCTGGGGCTCAGCCCTCGCACACCGTCCGGCCGGCCACCGGCAGATCGGACTGTGGCAGCGTCTCGGTGATCCGGCCCGTCGTCGAGGCGCAGATCCGCGCGACGATCGACTCGACGTCCAGGCTCCAGGTGCGCACCGTCCCGTCGCCGCCCGCCGCGATCACGGCGTTGCGGCCCGGCAGGAAGCCGACCTGCCACCGTCCGACACCGATCTCGGTGATCGGGCCGCCCACCGGGTGCATGTGCTCCGAGTCGGCGACGTGCCACAGTCGTACCGTGCCGTCGTCGCTGCCGCTGACCACCTCGCCGCCGTTCGGGGTGACGGACACCGAGTAGACGGTGCCGGTGTGGCCGTGCAGCGCGTCGGGCCGGACGGTGAACGATCCGTCGGGTCCGCGGTCCCACACGCGGACCGTGTGGTCGTCGCCGCCGGTGGCGAGGACGTTGCCGTCGGCGCTGAACGCGAGGGCGTTGACGCCGGCGGTGTGACCGTCCGACACCGGCAGCGCGACGGGGGCGGACGGATCGGTGACGTCCCACGCATAGAGCGAGCCGTCCGCGCTGGTCACGACCAGATGCCGGCCGTCCGGCGTGAACGCGGCCGCCCGCACGAGATTCGTCGGGCCCCGCAGCGGTGCTCCCCGGCGCACCGGACGCGCCGGATCCGACACGTCCCACAGCACGAGAGAGTGGTCGTCGTGGCCGGTGACGAGGGTGGTGCCCCCGGGGCCGAAGTCGAGTTCGGACGTGAACCGGGTCTCGGTCACGATCGGGTCCACCCACAGCCGCGGGGCCGTGGGGTCGCGGACATCCCACAGGTGGATCTCGCCGTCGGTCGTCGAGGCGGTGACCAGAGTCGCGGCGGAGGGCGACAGGGCGGTGGTCACCGCGCCGCCCACCGGTCTGGGACGATCCACGACGCCGAGCGGCGCCCAGTGCCCGTCGGAGCCGATCCGCCACAGCGGCACGGAGGAGTTGTACCCGCCGGTGGCGACGAACGAGCCGGAGCGATCGATCGCGGGCAGCGTCAGCGCAGAGTCCGCGACCGCGACGCGTCCGCGCGGCAGCGTCCAGATCCGGATGTTGCCGTCGTGCCCGCCGGTGACCAACGCGGCGCCGTCGGGGGTGAACGCGAGCGCGGGGACGCCGCCGCCGTTGCCTGCGAGGGCCGGCCGCATCTCGTCGATCGTCCGCGTCTTCGGGTCGACCGCCCACAGCTTCGCGGTCCCGTCCCACGACGCGCTCGCCAGGGTGCGGCCGTCGGGTGCGAACGCGACGGTCCACACCCCGCCGGTGTGCGCCTGCACGGGAGGGCCGGTCGGGCGCACCGCCGCCGGGTCCGTGGTGTCGAACATCGTGACGACACCGTCGTCGCTGCTGACCGCGAGGGTCCGGCCGTCGGGGGCGAACGCGACGGAGTGCGCCACGTCGCGGAAACCGGTCAGCGCAGCGCCGACGGGCACGGCGGCGGCCGGGTCGGTCACATCCCACAGCCGCACCGACCGATCGTCGCTCGACGTGGCCAGCACGGTACCGCCGGGGTGGAACGCCACGGTGCGCACCGCCGCGCCGTGCGCGGGCAGGACGGTGCGGGGAAATCCCCGCGTCCGGGGCTCGCTCGTGTCGACGAGCACGACCGATCCGTTGTCGTACGGCACCGCGAGCGACCGGCCGTCCGGGCCGAACCGCACATTGTGGACGACCTCCGGCACGAACACCTCGCCGGTCAGCAGCGCGACGGGCCGGTCCCGGTCGGTGACGTCCCAGATCCACACCGCACCTGTTGCACCACCCGCCGCGAGCAGGGTGCCGTCCGGGCTGAAGGCGACCGAGGCCAGATACTCGGGCTCGTCGGACACCAGCGCTCCGAGCGGCCGCGGCGCGCCCCGGTCGGACAGATCCCACAGGCGGACACTGCCGTCGTCGCTCGCCGAGGCCAGGGTCGTGCCGTCCGGGGCGATCGCCAGCCCGTAGACCGGACCGCTGTGACCCTCCACGGGCAGTGCCAGCGGCATCTGCTCGGTCGCGACGAGCCGCGAATACGCGACCTCGCTGTCCGGACGCAGGCGCCACGCCGCGAGCGCCAGCTGGGCCGCGGTGGACGGGTCCCGCTCCTGCATGGAGTCGGCGAGCGCGACGACCTGCTGGAACTGGGCGGCACTGCGCTCGGCCTCGGCGCGGCTCTTGCCGGCCCAGGCCAGCGTCCCCATCACCACCGCGACGACGGTGGAGAGCACGAGGGCGGCGATGGCACCGTTGCGGACGCGGGTCCGGCGACGGATCTGCCGTCGCGACTCCCGGAGAAAGGCCACCGCTGTCGGGCTGAGCGCGGTCTCGACACCGCCGGCCGGGGCCCGCCCCACGAGCTCCCGATCCTCGTGCTCGGCGACGAGGTCCATCCGGCCCCGTTGGTACAGCAGGTCCGCGTGCCGGCGGCCCGCGACCCAGCCTGCCGCGTCCGCCTCGATCTGCTGGCGCAGCGCAGCGTACGAGCGGTCGGCCCGGATCCACGACTTCAGGCGCGGCCAGGCGTCGATGACCGTGTCGTGAACCAGCTCGACGCTGCCGTCGTCGACGACGAGGACGCGGGCGGTGACGAAGTGGTCGACCACCCGGCGTCCCGCCTCGGCGTCGTCGCCGGCGGCGGCGAGCAGCCGATCCAGCGGGCGCCGGATCTTCACGTCGGTGCCGGTGCCGGTCACGTAGACCAGGTGGACGAGCATCGCGCGCGCGAGTCGGCGGCCGCGGTCGTCGAGCTCTTCCCACGCACGTTCCGCGCTCGCCGCGATCGATCCGCGTACCCCGCCGGTAGCGCGGTACCCGGCCACGGTCAGGTGACCGCCGCGCCGGCGTTCCCACAGGGCGTCGAGCAGGTGTGACAGCAGGGGCAGTTCGGCCCCGCCGACGTCGTCGTCGGTCAGCACTCCGAGGTCGTGCAGGATCAGTTCGACCAGGCCCGGCTCGAACCGCAGACCGAGCAACCGCGCCGGCGCGGTGATCACCTCGACCAGGTCGTCCCGGGTCAGGGGCTGGACCGTCTTGCTGTGCCGCTCCAGCGCCCGGGCCAGCACGGGATAGGTCACGGCCCGCTCGTAGAAGTCCGATCTCAGCGTGGCCACCACCGAGACCGGTGTGTCGCCGTCACCGACGGTCGCGGCCTGATCGAGCAGCGCGAGGAACGCCGAGCGTTCGGCCGCGTCCTCGCAGTGGGTGAACAGCTCCTCGATCTGGTCGACGACGATCAGCAGGCCCGCGCCGCCCTCTCGGGCGGCGGCGGCGTGCAGCCGCGCCACCGCGGTCGGCTCGTCCGCATCCGAGATGTCGGCGAGTTCGGGTACGCACTCGACGAGCTGCGCCACCGGGTGCCGTCCCGGGGTCAGGACCACCGGCCGCCAACGGTCGTCACGGCACAGTTCCGGGACCAGGCCGGCCTGCACGAGGGAGGACTTGCCGACGCCGGAGGCACCGGTCACCACCACGATGCCGTGACCGTGGGCGGCGACGACGGTCTCGGCGAGTTCGCGCACGCTCCGGGCCCGGCCGAAGAACAGCTGCGCGTCCCGATCGCGGTACGCCTCGAGACCGCGGTAGGGCCGCACGCCGGGGGGCAGTGCCGCGGCGGGCGGCTCGGTGGGCTCCGTCCGGGCCCGCCCGGCCGGTCCCCGGGCGTGTTCCCACCACCGCTCCCACTGCTTGATCGAGTAGAGGCCGGGCGTCGGCGGCTGCGCGTGCAGGGCCCGGGCGGAGCGGATCAGCACCACCAGGACCGGACGGATCGTCTCGAACGTGGCGGGTACCCGGGCACCGGATCGCCAGTCGCTGATCCGCTGCACGGACACGGTGCGCTCGCTGCCCACGGAGCGGGCGACGGCCGACGCCTCGGAGGCGACCTTCTTGAGCGCGGGACGTCCCGCCGCCGCGAACAGAGTCCGGAGCTGGTCGGCGAACAGCTGCCGGGGCTCCGCCGCGGTTCGCTCGTCGACCGGTTCCATCTCCCGCATCCTCCCTGCTCCGCACCCCCCGAGGGCCCGGATCGTCCGCTGCGGAAAAACTCCTCACCGGTCCTGACCTGGGATGATATCGCGAGCGGGACGCGAACCGGTTGGTCACCCGGGATATCCCCGACAGAGTTGTTCCCGAGCGGGAAGACCCCGCGACGCGCTGCACCTCCACACCGGCCGGAACCCGACGAGGGGTGGTTCCGCCCGGTGCGGAGGGAAGGCGGCGCGCGACCCGAACCGAGGGACCGTGTACAAGCTCGTCGACCGGATCGTCCACGGCGTTCCGCCCACGTTGGTCGCGGCCCTGATCGTCGCGGTCGCCGTGCTGCTGATCGTCGCGCTCTCCTCGGCCGCGCCGTAACGCCCGGCCGCGGCTACCGCGTCGGCGTGCGGCTGTCCTTCGCGCCGAGCAGGTACGGATCCCGGGCGAGGTACTCCTTCGTCTCGCGGGCGATGAGTCCCGAGAGGATGAGCAGCCCGATCAGGTTGGGCAGTGCCATCAGGCCGTTCATCACATCGGAGAAGTTCCACACCACCTCGAGCTCGGTGGTGGCGCCGACGTAGACGACGAGTACGAAGATCGCCCGGTACGGGAGGACGCCGCCGCGGCCGACGAGACGTTCGACGCAGCGGTCGCCGTAGTACGACCACCCGAGAATCGTCGAGAAGGCGAAGAACACCACGGAGATCGTGACGATCCAGCTGCCCCAGTCACCGCCGAGGCCGTCCGAGAAGGCGAGGGAGGTCATCGCCGCGCCCTGCTCCCCGGATGTCCAGGCTCCGGTGGTGATGATGACCATGCCCGTGAAGGTCACGACGATGATCGTGTCGATGAAGGTCTGGGTCATCGACACCAGGCCCTGCCGGACCGGGTGGGTGGTCTGCGCGGCGGCAGCGGCGATCGCGGCGCTGCCCATGCCGGACTCGTTGGAGAAGATGCCGCGGGCCACGCCGTAGCGCAGGGCGATCATGAACACCGAACCGATGAAGCCGCCGGTCGCGGCGGTGCCGGTGAATGCGTCGGTGAACACGAGGGCGAACGCCTCGGGGATGTCGGTGATGTTGACCGCGAGGACGATGATCCCGGCGCCGACGTACAGCAGGATCATCGCGGGCACGAATCCGGCGGTGACCCTGCCGATGGACTTGATGCCGCCGAGCAGCACCGCGGCGGCGAGCACCGTCATGACGATCCCGGACAGCCAGGTCGGTACCCCGAACGTGGAGTCCATCTGGGTGGCGACGGTGTTGGCCTGCGTCATGTTGCCGATGCCGAAGCTGGCGAGCACCGCGAACACCGCGAACATCAGGCTCAGCACCAGACCGAACTTGTTGGGGATGGCGCGGGCCAGGTAGTACTGCGGGCCGCCGGACTGCTCGCCCTTGGCGTCGGTGACGCGATACTTGACACCGAGGAACGCCTCGGAGTACTTGCTGGCCATGCCGACGAGGCCGGTGATCCACATCCAGAACAGAGCCCCCGGCCCGCCGAAGTAGATGGCGGTGGCGACACCGGCGATGTTGCCGACGCCCACGGTGGCGGCCAGGGCGGTCGTCAGTGCCTGGTACTGAGAGATGTCACCTTCGGTGGCGTCCGGGTCCTTCCGGATGATCAGCCCCAGCCGCAGGGCCGGCCACAGCTTGCGGAACTGCACCCCCCGCAGCCGCACCGTCAGGATCACGCCGGTGCCCAGCAGCAGCGGTATGAGCATGTACGGGCCCCATACCACCGACGCGACCTCGACGAGGAATTCGTTCACCGACTCCATCCGTACCTCCTGCTGCGCGGTAAGGGGCAGAGTCTACGACGACGACTCGTCCTGCCGCGCGGCCAGTACCGCGTCGTACAGTTCGCGTTTGGAGACCCCGGCGGTCGCGACCTGGGCGCACGCGTCCTTCAGCCGCACCCCGTCCGCCACGAGCTGTTCGACCGCGTCGACCAGGTCGGCAGGCTCCGCCACCTGCGCCGAGGCGCCCTCGAGCACGACGGTGATCTCGCCGCGGGCACTCTCGGCGGCCCACTGCGCCAGCTCCGCGAGCGTGCCGCGCCGCACCTCCTCGTAGGTCTTGGTCAGTTCCCGGCACACCGCGGCGCGTCGCTGCCCGCCGAGCACGTCGACCGCGTCGGCCAGGCACGCGGCGAGGCGGTGCGGGGCCTCGAAGAACACCACCGCGCGCGGCTCGGCGGTCAGGGTCTGCAGCCACGCGCGACGCGCGCCGGCCTTGCGGGGCGGGAAGCCCTCGAAGCAGAACCGCTCGACCGGCAGACCGGACAGCGCGAGCGCGGTGGTCACCGCGGAGGGACCGGGCAGGCACGTGACGGGCAGCCCGGCCGCGACGCACGCCGCCACCAGCCGGTAGCCGGGATCGCTGACGGACGGCATCCCGGCGTCGGTGACCAGCAGCACCGTCCGGCCCGCCTCGATGTCGGCGACCAGCGCCGGGGTCCGGGCGGACTCCACCTGGTCGTAGAAGCTGACCACCCGCCCGGTGACGGTGACCCCCAGCGCGGCGGCGAGCGACCGGGTCCGACGGGTGTCCTCGGCCGCGACGACGTCGGCGGTGCCGAGCGCGTCGCAGAGCCGTTTGGAGGCGTCGCCGATGTCGCCCATGGGGGTGGCGGCGAGCACGAGCCGGCCCTGTCCCGGATTGTCTGGCTGCATGCGCCTCAGCCTACGATCGGGACGTGACCGTGACGGACGAGCGCCCTGCCGAGGCATCGGACCGTCGCCGGATGCACAGCCCGGGTCCGACGGTGCCGGCATCGGATTTCGGTCCGGTCGACCGCGGCCGGGGCTGGGTGGTGACGCTGTTCGTCACCGCGATCGCGGCGATCACCCGGTTCACGATGCTGCACTACCCCACCGACGCGAAGACGCCGGTGTTCGACGAGAAGCACTACGCCCCGCAGGGCTGGCAGGTGCTCACCGGCGGCGGGATCGAGGACAACCCCGGCTACGGCCTCGTCGTGCACCCACCGGTGGGCAAGCAGCTCATCGCGCTCGGCGAGGCGTTGTTCGGTTACAACGGGTGGGGATGGCGGTTCTCGGCCGCCGTCGCCGGGACGTTGCTGGTCCTGCTGGTGGTGCGGATCGTGCGGCGGTTGACCCGCTCGACCCTGCTCGGCGGTCTGGCCGGGATTCTCCTGATCGCCGACGGCGTCACCTTCGTCTCGTCGCGCCTCGGGATGCTGGACATCTTCCTGGCGCTGTTCGCGGTCGCCGCGTTCGGGTGCCTGATCGTCGACCGGGACGAGGTGCGGGCGCGGATGGCGCGCGTGCACGCCGAGGGACGCATCGCCGACACGGTGTGGGGTCCCCGGCTGGGCGTGCGGTGGTGGCGGTTCGGGGCCGGTGTGCTGCTGGGCCTGGCGGTGGGCACGAAGTGGTCGGGGCTGTATCTGATCGCGTTCTTCGGGTTGATGTCGGTGGCGTTCGACGTCGCCGCGCGCCGCGCCTACGGCGTGCGACGACCGTGGCTCGGGACCGGTCTGCGTGACGTCGGCCCGGCCCTCTACGCGCTCGTGGTGGTGCCGCTGGCCGTGTATCTGGCGACGTTCTGGGCGTGGTTCGCGGGCGAGACCGGGGTGTACCGGCATGCGGTGGGCCGGCAGATCGGCACGGACGGGGCGTTCTCGTTCGTGCCGGACGCGCTGCGCTCGCTGTGGTACTACAGCGCCTCCGTGCTCGAGTTCCACTCGGGTCTGACGAACTCGGCCGGCAACGTGCATCCGTGGGAGTCCAAGCCGTGGACGTGGCCGATGGGGTTGCGTCCGATGCTGTACTACTTCGCCGACGGCGAGCAGATCCGTGGGTGCGGCGGTGAGCAGTGCGTCAAGGCCGTCATGCTGGTGGGCACCCCGGCGATGTGGTGGCTGGCACTGCCGATGCTCGTGTGGGGCGGATGGCAACTGCTGGTGCGGCGGGACTGGCGGTGGGCCGCGGTGCTCACCGGGTACGCGGCGACGTTGCTGCCGTGGTTCGCCACGCTCGACCGGCAGATGTACTACTTCTACGCGGTTCCGCTCGCGCCGTTCCTGGTCATGGGGCTGACACTGGTGCTCGGCGACGTGCTCGGATCGCCGCGGGCCTCGACCGAGCGGCGGTCGACCGGTCTGCTGGTCGTGTGCCTCTACGTCGGCCTGGTGGTGGCGAACTTCGTGTGGTTGTGGCCGATCCTGACGGCCGCGCCGATCACCGTGGAGACGTGGCACCAGCAGCTGTGGCTGCCGAGCTGGCGGTGACGTCCGCGGGCGCGGCCCGCACGCCGACGGTCCGGCCGCCCTCGACGATGTCGACGATCGCGTAACCGCAGCGCGAGAGCAGCGCGCTGATCCGCATCGACACCGGTCCGACGGCCAGCCCCGGAGGGGGTTCGTCGAACACCCACAGCTCGCCGGTGGGTCGCAGCAGCGACGCGACAGCCGTCGGCGCGGCGGGGTCGTCGCTGCGGAAACTGGGGACGTTGACGGCGAAGACGAGATCGAACGACCCCGGCAGGTCGACGCCGGGGAACTCGCCGACACGCAGTTCGGCGAGCCCGGCGTCGAGTCCGTCCCGGATGCGGCGACGCGCCCGGTCGATCTGCGTCGCCGAGCGGTCCACCCCCACGACGCAGCCGCGGCGGCGCAGCCGCTCGCACACGAGCGCGAGCGCGACGCCCCCTCCGCAGCCGATCTCGAGCACGTCGCTGCCCGGTTGCGGATCCATGGCCTCGACCGCGAACGCGATGCGCGCCGGCACGGTGCCACTCATGGGAAACTCCTCGTGGACGGGTGGGTGTCGGTGGTTTCAGGCGCCGCGCAGCGCCGCGACGACGAACTCGAGCACCTCGTCGTCGGACATGCCGAGGGTGCGCAGTTCGCGGACGTAGCCGGTGGCGGCGCGCTGGGCGAGCGTGCGGGTCGGGTCACCGGAATCCGCGACGAACGTGCCCGCCCGGCCCCGCGTCTCGATGATGCCGAGCTGCTCGAGCTCACGGTAGGTCTTGGCCACGGTGTTCGGGGCGATGCCGAGGTGTTCGGCCAGCCCGCGGACGGTGGGCAGCTTGGTGCCGGCGATCAGTTCGTCGCGCCGCACCATCGTGACGATCCGCTGGCGCAACTGCTCGTACGGCGGGACCGGCGAGCCGGGGTCGATGACGATGTCGAGCATCGGGGCGTCCTCAGGTGGGCTGATGGTGCGTCGAGGCTAACAGTGCCGGCCGACCGTTCCCGAATGCGCCGCGGCACCCCCGCACTCGCCCGTGCCGCACGGCAGAATGTGGCCATGGCAACGACCGCGACGATCTACCACAACCCCCGGTGCAGCACGTCCCGCAACACCCTGAAGGTGTTGCAGGAGGCGGGCCTCGAACCGACCGTCGTCAAGTACCTCGAGACCCCGCCGTCGCGCGACGGGCTGCGCAAGCTGCTCGACGACGCCGGCCTGGTCCCGAGCCAGGCGATCCGGCGGAAGGAGTCGCTGTTCGGCGAGCTGAACCTGGCGGATGCCTCCGAGGACGAGTTGCTCGACGCGATGGTGGCCCATCCGATCCTCATCGAGCGCCCGATCGTGGTCACCGACAAGGGCACCGTCCTGGCCCGGCCCGTCGAGAAGGTGCGCGAGATCCTCTAGGTCCCCGCCTCGCCCGCGGTCGGCCGGGCGCGGGCGAGCGGGCAGGACATGCAGCGGGGCCCGCCGCGTCCGGAGCCCAGCTCGGACCCGGCGATGCGCAGCACCTCGATGCCCGCGTCCTCGAGGCGCGTGTTGGTCTCGAGGTTGCGTTCGTAGGCCACCACCACGCCGGGCGCGAGGGCCAGGGTGTTGTTGCCGTCGTCCCACTGTTCCCGTTCGGCGACGACCGGATCGAGGCCGGTGTCGATGACGCGGAGCTTCTCGATCCCCATCGCGTCGGCGGCCGCCTCGAGGAACCCGCGCGGCCCACTGATCCGGACGTCACCGTTCTCCCGGCGGAGAGTGAAGGCCTGCAACGTCTCCCGCACCGCCGGGTACATCACCACGGCGTCGACGTCCACCATCGTGCACACGGTGTCCAGATGCATCGAGGCCCGCTGCTGCGCGATCGGCACCGCCAGCACGGTGTGCGCGAGACCGTCCTCGAAGACGCTCCGAGCGAGCGCTTCCGCACCCGCCGGGGTCGTGCGCTCCCCCACGCCCACGGCCACGACGCCCGGAGCGAGCAGCAGCACGTCCCCGCCCTCGACCGGCGCGGTGTGCGATTCGTAGGCCCGCCGCACCCCCAGGAACCGCGGGTGGAACGCGTAGATCAGGTCGGTGAGCGCCGCCTCCCGGCGCCGGGCCGGCAGGGCCAGGGTGGGGATCGCGACCCGGGGACCGACCCAGAACGACGAGTCCCGGGTGAACAGCAGGTTCGGCAGCGGCTCGATCACGAAGTCGGCACCGTGGTGCATCAACCGCACCAGCGACGGCGCGGCCCCGAGTCCCGCGGCGGGCAGTTCGTCGAACGTCATGCCCGCGACGAGGACGCGGGTGAGGTCCGCGGCGGACATCGCGCGCAGGTGGGCGGCGAGTTCGTGCGCCAGCCCGTGCCCGAGCCGGCGCGGGTCCACCGCGGACGACACCCCCTGGACGCGGGCGGCGCCGCTGACCTCGAGGGTCTCGGTGAGCAGGTCGGACAGGAGCAGCACCTCCACGCCCCGCCCCCGCAGCAGCTCGACGAACGCGTCGTGTTCCTCCTGCGCCCGCGCCACCCAGGGCAGCGCGTCGAACAGCAACTGGTCGTTGTTGCGGGGAGTCAGGCGTTCGAGTTCCGCGCCCGGCCGGTGCATGAGCACCGCTCTCAGCGCCCCCACCTCGGAGTCCACACCCAGCGCAGCGTTCATGGAATAGACCGTAATGCCGCGGGCCGCCTCACGGTGCGCCGAAACTCCCCGAACCCGACCCGGCGTCCATCCGCGGTGGCAGGATCGGCGGTGCCCGACGACCGAGGAGACATTCATGACCGACACCGACCCGCTCGGTGACCTCGCCGACTTCGCCGGCCGCTGGGTGGGCGGCGGCGAAGGCCACTACCCCACCATCGAGGACTTCACCTACGACGAGACCATCGACTTCACCGCCGTCCCGGGGAAGCCGTTCCTGATGTACGTCAGCCGCACGAAGAACCCCGGCACCGGTCAGCCCATGCACACCGAGAACGGCTACCTCCGTCTCGCCGACCACGACGTGGAGCTGCTGGTCTCCCAGCCGACCGGATTCGTCGAGATCCAGCGCTCCCGGCTCACCCAGGGCGTCCTCGACTTCACGCCCGTCCACCTCGAGCGCTCTCCGCACGCCAAGCCGGTGCACGAGCTGCGGCGGCGGTTCGTACTCGACGGCGACGACCTGTCCTACGACCTGTGGATGGCGCACGCGCAGACCCCGCTCACGCACCATCTGCACGCGACGCTGCGACGCGCCGGCTGACCCTCAGAGCAGGCCGCGCTCGCGTGCCGCGGCGACCGCCGCGGTGCGCGAGTCCACACCCAGCTTCGAGAACGCGTGCACCAGATGGGACTTGACGGTGGCTTCGCTCACGAACAGTTCCTTGGCGACGGCCCGGTTGGACAGGCCGCGCGCCACCGCGGCGAGCACCTCGATCTCGCGGGCGCTCAGCTCCACCCGGGGTGTCTGCATGCTGCGGTAGAGACGTTGCGCCACACCGGGATCCAGCACGGTTTCGCCCCGCGCCGCCCGGGTCACCGCGTCGACGAGCACGGCGGGGTCGGCGTCCTTGAGCAGGTAGCCGGCCGCCCCCGCCTCGACCGCGCGCAGAATGTCGGAGTCGGTGTCGTACGTGGTCAGCACCAGCACCTTCGGCGGATCCGGCGCGGCCGCGAGTTCGGCCGTCGCGTCCGCCCCGTCCATCCCGGGTCCGAGCCGCAGGTCCATCAGCACCACGTCCGGGCGGTGCGCGGCGTTCTGGGCGACGGCCTCCTGCCCGGACGCGGCCTCGGCCACCACCTCGAGCCCGGGCTCCGACGCGAGCAGCGCGCGCAGGCCCGCCCGCACGACGGGATGGTCGTCGACGAGCAGCACCCGGATCACGGCAGCATCCGCACGGGCAGCGTTGCGGCCACGGCGGTTCCGTCGCCGGGCGCCGACTCGACGACGACCGCGCCGCCGAGTTCGGCGAGCCGATCCCGCATGGCGGTGAGCCCGAAGCCCCCGCCCGAACCGGCCGCGTCGACGTCGAAACCGGCTCCGTCGTCGACCACGTCGAGCCGGACCTCGTCCGGGGCGTAGGCGAGGGTCACCCGCACGCGGCGGGCCCGCGCATGCAGCCGGACGTTCGCCAGCGCGCTCTGCGCCACCCGCAGCAACGCCACGTCGAATCCCGTGGGCAGCGGCAGCGGTTCACCGTCCACGCGCAGTTCGGCGTCGATGCCGGTGTCACCGCGCAACCGGTCCAGGACGCGGCCGAGGGCTGCCGCCAGCGGCGCGTCGTCGAGGTCGGACGGACGCAGCTTGTCCACGACCCGGCGGGCCTCGACGAGATTGCGCCGCGCGGTCTCCTCGATCCGGCCGAGCAGCGCCGCGGTGTCGCCGCCGGTCCGCAACCCGGCGCGGGCGAGCAGCAGGATCGACGAGAAGCCCTGGGCCAGCGTGTCGTGGATGTCGCGGGCGAGGCGGGCCCGTTCGGCGGTGGCGCCGGTCTCCCGCTGCAACCGCACCAGCTCGTCCTGGGCGTCGAGCAGTTCGCGGTGCGCCGCGGTGAGTTCGGTGAGCAGCGCGTCGCGTTGCTCCGCGTCGCGCACGAGCTGGCGGTAGATCAGGGCCGTGCCGGACGCCACGAGCGCCCCGAACAGGGGCCCGAGCACGGCGGCCGTCGGGTTGGCGGTGCCGTGCCCGATGCTCCCGGCGATCGCGACGGCCGTCAGCGCCGCGGTGGCCGCGATCGCGGCGACCGTGGGCAGCAGATGGAAGCACAGGAAGAACAGCGCGAAGGCGAGCCACACGAAATCCGGCGCGAGCAGCACCAGCGCCAGCCACCCGGCCAGCAGCACCGCCAGCCAGATTCCGCCGCGGGATCCGCGCCGGGCGAACCACAGCCCCGAGACGTACCAGGCGAATTCGGCGCCCGCGAGGACCAGCACCCCCGCCGAGCCGGCACCGCGCAGTGCCCCGACCAGCAGCAGCAGCACGAACAGCGCGTGCTGGCCCAGCTGCATCGCACGCAGCACCGGGACCGTCCCCTCGGGAGGGTGCGGTCGGGCGGTCTGCATTGCACCGACGCTAACACCGCCGACCACGCCGCCGCCTCCTACTTTCGATTGATCCGCGAACCCATCCGCCGAGCGATGCGCGGGCACCGTCGCGCCGGGCACGGTGGAACTCATGTTCCTCGCACTGCGCGATCTGCGCTTCGCCACGGGGCGCTTCGCCGTCATGACGGCGGTGCTCGTCCTGGTCTCGTTCCTCGTCGTCATGCTCTCCGGCCTCACCGCGGGCCTGGGCAACCAGTCGATCGCCGCGATCCGCGGCATCGGCGCCGAGCACTTCGCCCTCGACGGCGGCGGCACCGATCCGTCCGACGTGTCGTTCGGCGAGTCCACCGTCACCGACTCGCAACGCGCCGCACTCGCCGCGCAGCCCGGTGTGGCCGACACCGCCGTGCTCGGGGTCGCGCCCGGTCGCGTCGGGTCGGGCGGACGCGAGGTGGCGGCGGCCCTGTTCGGGGTCGCTCCCGGGTCCTTCGCGGCACCGGCAGGCCTGCGCCCGGCGACGGCGGCCGTCGACGCGCAACTCGCCGCAGACAACGGCTGGTCGCCGGGCACGATCCTGACCGTCGGCGGCCGGGAGGTCACCGTCGCCGCCCTCGTCGAGGACTCCTACTACAGCCATCAGCCCGTCGTGTGGCTCGACCTCGGCACCTGGCGCGACCTGCCCGCGACGGCCGGCGCCGACGGGACCGTGATCGCGCTGCGGACCGGACCCGGGTTCGACGCGCCCACGGTCGCGACCGCGACCGGCACGAGCGTGCTCGACACCTCCGCGACCCTGGACACCATCGGGTCGTACACCTCCGAACGCGGGTCGCTGCTGCTGATGCAGGCCATGCTGCTCGTCGTCGGCGCCCTCGTCGTGGGGGCGTTCTTCACGGTGTGGACCGTCCAGCGCAGCCGGGACATCGCGGTGCTGCGCGCGATCGGTGCCTCCACCTCCTACCTGCTGCGCGACGCCCTCGGACAGGCCGCCGTGGTGCTCGTGCTCGGAACCGGGCTGGGCACCGTCGCCGCCACCGCCGCCGGGGCGGCCGCCGCCACCGTCGTTCCGTTCACGCTGAGCGCGGCCACGACCGTCCTGCCGTTCGTCGCGCTGGTCGGGATCGGCCTCCTCGGTGCCGCGGCGGCCGTCGCCCGCATCGGCTCCGTCGACCCGCTGACCGCGCTCGCCGCGGCCCACTGAGCTGTTCGAGAGATCCGTTCGAGAAAGGCACCACCATGAGCGTGCGGCTCACCGACATCGTCCTCACCTATCCCGACGGCGACGCCACCCTGCGCGTCCTCGACGGCCTGAACTTCCACGCCGAGGCCGGCGAGACGGTCGCCGTCACCGGCCCGTCCGGATCCGGCAAGTCGAGCCTGCTCGCCGTCGCGGGACTGCTCACCGTGCCCGATTCCGGCCGAGTGGTCCTCGACGGCGTGGACACCACGGATCTCGACGCGGCGACGCGGACCCGGCTGCGGCGGGACCGGATCGGCTTCGTGTTCCAGCAGGCGAACCTGCTGCCCTCGCTGACCGCTACGGAGCAGCTCGCGCTGGTCGCGCACCTGAGCGGGCGCCGGATCGACCGGGCCCGCGCCCGCGACCTGCTCGCGGCGGTGGGGCTGACGCAGCAGGCCGACCGCCGTCCCCACCAGCTCTCCGGCGGGCAGCGGCAGCGGGTCGCGATCGCCCGCAGTCTCGTCAACGATCCGGCGGTCCTGCTGGTCGACGAACCGACGTCGGCGCTGGACGCCGACCGCAGCCGCGAGATCGTCGAACTGCTCGAACGCACGGCGCGCGAGCGCGACGTCGCCGTCGTGATGGTCACGCACGATCGGGAAGCGCTGCGGGCGGGAACGCGGTTACGCGAGTTCGCCCTCGACAAGACCTCGGCCTGAGCGTCACCGGCGGGTGCGGACGGCCTCGAGGGTGCGGGAGAAGTAGTTGTTGGCCAGTTGCATCACCACGTTGTACGGCGGGGCGAACTTGCGGGCCCACCAGTAGCCGAAACGCACGTCGAACGACGTGTACACCAGGAAGCGGTTCTTCCGGATCCCGGCGAGGATGCACCCGGCGACCTTCTCCGGCGACGCGGCGTGCCGCTCGAACCGGGCGGTGAGCTTGCGGGCGGCCGGATGGTCGCGGTCCACGCCGACGATCTGCACGGAGTTCACCAGCGGGGTGCGGACCGCACCGGGCACGACGAGCGAGACCCCGATGCGATGCCGGTGCAGGTCGAACCGCAGCACCTCGGACACGCCGCGCAGACCGAACTTGCTCGCGCTGTACGCCGCGTGCCACGGCAGGGCCAGCAGTCCCGCCGCGGAGGAGACGTTGACGAGATGCCCACCGCGGCCGGCCTCGATCATCGGCGGCACGAAGTTCTCGATGACGTGGATCGGGCCCATGAGGTTGACGTCGACCATCTGCTTCCAGTGCCGGTGCTCGAGCGCGTCGACCGTGCCCCACACCGACGTTCCGGCGACGTTGGCGACGACGTCGAGGGCGCCGGCGCGCTCGTGGACGTCGGCGGCGAAGGCGGTGACGGCGTCGTAGTCGGAGACGTCGAGCGCCGCGGCGTGCAGCACCGAGCCCCCACGTTCGCGCACGGTGCGGACCGTGTCGTCGAGACCGTCGGCGGCGAGGTCGGTGAGCACCAGTTCGGCGCCCTCCGCGGCGGCGGCCAGGGCCAGTGCCCGGCCGATACCGCTGGCCGCTCCGGTCACGAGGAACTTCCTGCCCCGCAGGTCCTTGATCGCCATGCCCGCCCCCGCTCTCGTCGTCTGCGGGTCACCTTAGCGCGACGTCTACCGCCGCAGCGCCGCGCAGGCGCCGTGGTGCAAGGAGCGTTCGTCTTCGCGTCCGCGGGGTGAGTCAGAGGCGCTGGGCCATTTCCTCCTGGTACTTGCGGATCGTCTCCTCGATGCCGTCGGCGTCGGCGTCGCGGCCTTCGCTGCGGGCGCTGTCGGCACGTTCGCGGAGCACTCGAATAGCGCGCCGCAACTCGTCGTCACTCATCCTGTGTTCCATGTCACACAGTCTCCCCGACCGCGCGGCTGTTCGGCCCGCAATCGGCGGCACGACATCGACGACGAAAGGCGCCTCCCGGCCCGGGAGACGCCCTTCGGTGGTGGAGCTGAGGGGAATCGAACCCCTGACCTCTTCGATGCGAACGAAGCGCGCTACCAACTGCGCCACAGCCCCGCGGGTTCCGTTCGGAACCGCCCGCAAACTGTAGCAAACGTGCGCGCCGGAGACGAAATTGAGGTATCGGCACAGGTCACGGCGGCGGACAATCGACCTGTGGATGCAGTGCGCCTACGTGGGGACCAGGCCCTGCGGGAGGGTCGGTGGGCCGCCGCGCTGGCCGACCTGACGTCGGTGGCGGCCGCGACCGACGATCCGGCGGCGTGGCTCGGCATCGGCGAGGCGTCGTGGTGGCTCGGGCGCCTCGACGACAGCGTCGCCGCCTGTCGCAGGGCCTACACGACGGCTCTCCGGAGCGGCGACCGGGAGAGCGCGGTTCGCTGCGCGGCGTGGCTGAGCATCAGCTACACGTCCGATTTCGGCAATCGGTCGGTGGCCCACGGTTGGGTCCGCCGGGCGCAGCGACTGCTGCCCGAGGGGGCACCGGGCGCGTTGCACGCCCTGGTGTGGGTGGCACACGCCCACCGCCTGCTCCCGGACGCCGCGGCGGCCGCGCCGTGGGTGGCGCGCGCCCTGGACGCCGCACGCCGATGCGGCGACCGGGATCTCGAACTGGTGGCACTCGCCCAGTCCGGACACGTGGCTGTGGCCCGGGGCGACCTGGAACCCGGATTCGCGCTGCTGGACGAGGCCGCGGCGGCCGCCCTGGGCGATGCGGACCGCCGATTCGACACCGTCGTGTTCGTCTGCTGCGACATGCTCGGCGCGTGTGCGCTCGCCGGCGACACCCGTCGCGCCGGCGAGTGGTGCCGCGTCGCCGAGGACTTCACCTCCCGCCGGGGGTGCCCCTTCCTGTACGTCGAGTGCCGCACCCTCTACGGGGCACTGCTGCTCACCGCGGGCCGCTGGGCGGAGGCGGACCGTCTGCTGACGGCGGTGCTCACGCTCGACGAGAAGGTCTGCCCCGCTGTCCACGCGCGCGCCGTCGCGGCCCTCGCCACGCTCCGGGTCCGGCAGGGGCGGCTCGACGAGGCCCGGGCGATGCTGGACCGATCCCCCCGCCCGACCGCGGAGTTGGACACCGCCCGCGCCGAGGTCGCCCTCGCCGACGGTGACCCCGCAACCGCCCGGCGGCTGCTCGAACGTCGCGGCGCCACGTCCCTGCTGTGCGCCCGGGCCCAGGCGGCCACGGGCGACCTGGACGCGGCGACGGCCACCGCGGCGGCGCTCGACCCCGACGGTCCCGAGGCGGTGGAGGCGGCGGGGCTGACCGCCGCGGCGCGGGGCCGCGTGGTGGCCGCAGTCGATGCCTTCGAGACGGCCGCTGCTCGCTGGGCGGACCGCGCGGCGCCGTTCGAGGCGGCCCGCTGCCTGCTCGAACTGGCCGAATCGGCGATGAACGACGATCCCACCCTCGCGGCCGCACGGGGGCGAACGGCGGTGACGATCTTCCGGGAACTCGGAGCCGTCGCCGCCGCGGACCGCTCCGCGGCCCTGTTGCGGCGTCTCGGGGTGCGCGGCCCCGGCATCCGCGCCACCGCTCGCACCGCCCCGGGCCTCGACAGCGGCCTCACCGCCCGCGAACGCGAGGTGCTGGACCTGCTCGCGGTGGGCCTGACGAATCCGGAGATCGCCGGCCGGCTGTTCGTCTCCCGCAAGACGGTGGCGCACCACGTGAGCCACATCCTCCGCAAGCTCGACATGCGGAACCGCTCGGAGGCCGCCGCGTATGCCGCCGCCCACCCGGAAGATGGGTCAGCTGCCCGATGCGCCGCACCCGGGCGCAGGGCCAACCTCGGGGTATGACGAACACGACCGAGAACTTCGGGATTTCACCGGCGGCCGCGGAGGTGTACGAGTCACGCTTCGTACCCGCGCTCTTCGCGCAGTGGGCGCCACGGCTGCTGGACCAGGCTGCGATCACGACGGGCACACGGGTGCTGGACGTGGCATGCGGAACCGGGATCGTCGCGCGCGTGGCCGCCGACCGGGTAGGGCCGTCGGGCCGGGTCGTCGGTGTCGATGTCAGCGAGGCCATGCTGGCGGTGGCACGCCGGATGTGTCCCGACGTCGAATGGCGCCGGGGTGACGCCGGCGCGCTGCCGTTCGCGGACGGTTCGTTCGATGCGGCGCTGTGCCAGATGGCGCTGATGTTCTTTCCCGATCGTGCCCGGGCGCTGCGCGAGATGCGACGCGTGGCGACGGAGGTGGTCGCCGTGTGTGTGCCGGCCGCGTTGGACGAGCAACCGGCCTACCGGGACTTCGTCGACGTCGCGGTCCGGCACGCCGGTCCGCCCGCGGCGTCTCTCCTGGGCACCTACTGGAGTTGTGGGGACCGCGACGAACTGCGGGGATGGTTCCGCGACGCCGGACTCACCGTCGATCGGTTCACCACGCACACCGGAAGCGCGCGGTTCCCGTCCGTGGATGCGATGGTGGCGACCGAGGTCGAGGGCAGCCCGTTGATCGAACGGATCGACGCCGGCACGTACGAGGCGATCACCTCGGAGGCCCGATCGGTGCTGGCCCGGTTCACCGACCCGGACGGCTCGGTGTCGGCGCCTCTCGTGGCACACATCGTCATCGGGCGCTGAATACTCCCGAGCGGATCGACGGCTACTCGCCGGATGCCCGGCGCACCGGGTAGTCGTCGGCGTCGTAGCGGGGTTCGTACGCCTCGTAGGCGGGTTCGTCGTCCGCGTAGCGGTCCAGGTGCTCGAACACCGGGTCCTCGTCGTCGGCCTCGAGCACGACCGCGCCGGGACGGCGCAGCCGCGCCGGGACGAGACGTAACTCGTCGTCGCTGTGCGACTCGACGCCCAGGCGCGAGCGGTTCAGGCGGGCCATGCGACGACGACGGATCTCCTGTTCGACGCGCACCTGACGACGAAGGTAGACGAGGTAGCCGGCGAGGGCGGCCGTCGCCACCGTGCACAGCCACCACAGCGCCGACGAGACGACGAGGGCGAGGGCGGCGGTCATGATCGCTGCGAACAGCAGGCCGAGCACGGTGCGCTGCCGGAACTCGTAGCGCGCGGCGCGGGCCATGGCGTCGGCCTGGGGATCGAATCCGCCGCGTCCGCGGCGCTGAGGCACGAACTCCCGGGCGGGAGCACGTTCGGGACGGTCGTCGAAGTCGGTGTCGTGGTCGGTGTCGAGCTGTGTGTCCATGCGGTCCTCCGCTGGGTGGCGGTGTCTGCGGTCGTCCACCGTGCGGACGCGACCGGAGTCGTCGCCGGCAGTGGGACGGGCGGAATCCCGACTCGGACGCCAGTGGGGATCGCGGCGATGACCTGCGGCCGGCCCGCGCGGGGCGAGTGGCTCGTCGTCACCTCGGTGCAGAACCCGGGTTGCGAGTGCGGCGTCGGTCGTCTGACGGATACGGGGGCGCTTCGTGACCAGCATCGGCACCAGAACGAACAACCACACGGCGACCAACCCGATCCACAGGAGCGAGTTCGGCATTCGGCGGCCCTCCTCCCAGTCGTCGCCTACCAGTCCGTCGACGCCACTGACCCCGTCAGGTTAGCGGCCCGGAGGCCGTCACCAGGACAGAAACGCCGACTCAGATGACTACAGCTGTCACACGAGTCACGCGAACCATGTGACACTCTCTTCACTCTAGTCACACGCATATACCCACGTGTGGGTATTACTACGCATCGCTACACGTAATCTGCGTTACAGCCGTCAGGCCCAGCCGGCCCGGCCGCCCCGGATCAGCACGTCGGACACGCTGCCGGGTACCTCCTCGACCGTCATGGCGACCAGCAGATGGTCGCGGAAGCGCCCGTCGACGTCGAGGTAGCGCCGCAGCAGGCCCTCCTCGCGGAAACCCACATTGCGCAGCACCGCGCGGCTCGCGACGTTCTCCGGCCGCACCGTGGCCTCGACCCGGTGCAACCCGGCCGGGCCGAAGCAGTGGTCCAACCCGAGCGCCACCGCGGCCGTGGCCACACCCAGGCCGTTGACGTGCTTGGCCACCCAGTAGCCGATCCACGCCGACCGCAGCGCACCGCGCACGACGTTGCCCACGGTGATCTGTCCACAGAACTCCCCATCGAGCTCGATCGCCATCGGCAGCATGTGACCCCGGCGGGCCTCCGCCCGCAGGCTGCGGTACAGCCCGGGCCACACCGTGATGTGATGGCGCATCTCCCAGGGCACGTCCCCGGTGGGCTCCCACGGCTCGAGGTGCGCCCGGTCCCGGATCCGCAGCCGGCTCCACACCGCCGCGTCGCGCAACCGGATCGGCCGCACCGTGACCAGTCCACCGGCAACCCGCAGCGGACCCAGCTCCGCCGGCCATCCCGGATGACGGCTCATCAGCCGCGCTGTCCGAGGAAAGCGACGTCCACCGGATCGCCGGTGCGCACCTCGGTCACCTCCGGATCGATCAGCACCAGACAGTTCGCCTCGGCCAGCGTCGCCAGCAGGTGCGACGACGCGCCCGCCGCACCACCGAGCGCCTGGACCATGTACTCGCCCGTCGCCTCGTCGCGCATCAGCTGCCCCCGCAGGAATCCCTTGCGATCCGGGATCGAGGTGATCGGCGTGACGGTGCGGGCCGTGACGACGCGTCGCATCGGCTGCCGGCGCCCGAGCGCGATACGGATCAGCGGCCGCACCATCACCTCGAACACGACCAGCGCGCTGACCGGATTCCCCGGGAGCAGGAAGGTGGGCACCTCGTCGCGGCCGAGCTGGCCGAATCCCTGCACCGAGCCGGGGTGCATCGCCACCCGCTCCACCTCGAGCTTGCCGAGGTCGGCCAGCGCCTCGCGCACCTCCTCGAGCGCACCACCGCCGACGGCTCCCGCGACCACGACGATCTCGGACCGGATCAGCTGGCCCTCGACCACCTCCCGCAGGCGCTTCGGGTCGGTGCTGGCGATCCCCACGCGGTTGACGTCCGCGCCTGCGTCGCGGGCGGCCGCCGCCAGGGCGTACGAGTTGACGTCGTACACCTGGCCGGGACCCGGGGTGCGGTCCACGTCCACGAGCTCGCCGCCGACGGAGATCACCGACAGCCGGGGACGCGGATGGACCAGCACCTTGTCGCGGCCGACCGCCGCGAGCAGACCGACCTGGGCGGCGCCGATGATCGTGCCGGCCCGGACCGCGACATCGCCGGGCTGGACGTCGTCGCCCGCCCGGCGGACGTACTCACCCGACCGGACGGGACGCAGGACCTTGATACGCGCGCGGCCACCGTCGGTGCGGTCGAGCGGAAGGACGGCGTCGGCGAGGGTCGGCAGCGGCGCCCCGGTGTCCACCCGCACCGCCTGCCGCGGCTGCAGCCGGATCGGCTGACGCGACCCGGCCGAGACCTCGCCCACCACGGGCAGCGTCAACTCGATCGGTTCGCCGTCGTCGCCGATCGCATCGGTGCCCGCACCCTGGACGTCGACGCTGCGCACCGCGTAGCCGTCGATCGCGGCCTGATCGAAGCCGGGCAGGGGCCGCTCGGTGACGACCTCCTCCGCACAGAGCAGGCCCTGCGCCTCGGAGATGGCGACCCGGACCGGCCGGGGCGCCACCGCTGCCGCCGTGACCCTGGCCTGTTGATCCTCGACCGACCGCATACCGCTTCTCGTCCTCCCGACCTGTCGCGCCGTCAGTGCTTCAGGCGCTCGACGAGCCACTCCCGCAGGGAGGGGCCGTACTCCTCGCTGTTCAACGCAGAGTCAACCGCAGCGCGCAGATAGCCGCCGGGATTTCCGAGGTCGTGTCGAGTGCCCCGATGGACCACCACGTGCACGGGGTGACCCTCCTCGATGAGCAGGGCGATTGCGTCGGTGAGCTGCAGTTCACCGCCCGCACCGGGAGTGATCCGGCGCAGCGCGTCGAAGATCGCCCGATCGAGCAGATAGCGCCCGGCGGCGGCGAACGTGGACGGCGCATTCTCGGGCGCCGGCTTCTCGACCATGCCCACGACCTTCAGCACGTCCGGGTTCACGGCGTCGGGCACCTCTTCGACGTCGAAGACACCGTAGGCGCTCACCTGGTCCTTGGGCACGTCGATCGCGCACAGCACCGTGCCGCCGCGCTTGGCCCGCACCCGCTGCATGGTCTCGAGGACTCCGCGCGGCAACACGAGGTCGTCCGGCAGGAGGACGGCGACGGAGTCCTCGTCGGGATCGAGGGCGGCCTCGGCGCACGCGACGGCGTGCCCGAGTCCGAGCGGCTGCTCCTGCACCACCGACTCCACCTCGAGCAGCCCCGGCGCCTTGCGGACCTTCTCGAGCAGGTGGTACTTGCCGCTCTCCTTCAGTTTCGACTCGAGGACCAGGTCCTCGACGAAATGCGCGACGACGCCGTCCTTGCCCGGCGCCGTCACGATCACCAGTCGCTCGGCACCCGAGTCCGCGGCCTCCCCCGCCACGAGCTCGATTCCCGGCGTGTCCACCACCGGGAGGAGTTCCTTCGGCACGGTCTTGGTCGCGGGCAGAAAGCGCGTACCGAGGCCGGCCGCGGGAACCACTGCCGTGCGGAAGTGGCCCGCTGCACCGGTCGCATTGTTCGTCATAGATCCCACCCTAACTTTCGGCTACCACCCGGTAGATAGGTCAGATCCTAAGGTGACGGGTATGAGCGCACTCTCCAAGTCACAATGGCGGGCCCGAATCGTTGCCGCGCGACGGGCCCGTGACGACGAGGAGCGCCGCGGGGAGGACGCCGCCCTCGCCGCGGCGGCACGGTCCCTGGCCCCCGACCGGGCGACGGTGTGCGCCTACGTCCCGGTCGGGTCCGAGCCCGGCGCGCTGTCCCTGCTCGACGCGCTCTGCGAGGCCGGAAACCGGGTGCTGCTGCCGCTCACCCGGGCGGACAGCACCCTGGACTGGGCGCAGTACACCGGGGCCGGTGGGCTCGCACCGGCCGGGTACGGACTGCTCGAACCTACCGGGCCGGCCCTGGGACCGGAGGAGGTGCGCCGCGCGCACACCGTGCTGGTGCCGGCGCTCGCAGTGGACGAGCGCGGCGTGCGACTCGGCCGCGGGGCCGGCTTCTACGATCGGACGCTGCATCTGGCGGCCGCCGACACCGTCCTCGTGGCAGTGGTCCGCGACGAGGAACTCGTACCGGAACTGCCCGAGGATCCCCACGACATCCGGATGGGCTGGGCCCTGACGCCCGGCCGCGGCCTGGTGCCGCTGAACGGGTCGGCCGGGACGGGGAATAGAGAGCCCAGGTAGCGATGTTGGCACTGTCGGCTGTAGAGTGCTAACGCTGCGGTCGCCAACCAACTCGCGGAGGATCCACCGGTGCCCACTTACTCCTATGCCTGTACGTCCTGCGACAACCGTTTCGACATCGTGCAGTCGTTCACCGACGACGCCCTGACGGAATGCAACGAGTGCTCGGGCAAGCTGCGCAAGCTGTTCAATTCGGTCGGCATCGTCTTCAAAGGCAGCGGCTTCTACCGCACCGATTCCCGCAGCGGCGGCAGCACCGCCAGCGAGCCGGCGAAGTCCGACTCGTCGCCGGCCGCATCGTCGTCGAGCAGCTCGTCCTCCAGCACGTCGTCGAGCACCTCGGCTCCGGCCGCAGCCGCGAGCTGACACCGTTCATCCACAAGCGGACGATTCATCCACAGTCCGCCCCTGATCGGCGCTTCGACGGGCCGGCGGGCACGACCGAACCCCTAGGGTTCGGGCCATGCCCGCCGGCCCGTTCTCGTTCCTGCCCCTGCGCAATCCGCTCGACCCTACCCTGGCCGACCGGCTCACGGCGCTGACACGACCCGGCTGGGCGCGCACCGTCGCCGTGCGCCGCGCGATCGCGGCCGGTCTCGTCGGGGTCGCGGCGGTCTCCGCCGTCACCGGCGGCGCGTCGGACGACCGGACCCGCACGGTCGTCGCCGCCCGCGACCTGCGGCCCGGGCAGACCCTCACCGTCGACGACGTCACCGTCGTCGAGCGCGACGCGTCCCAGCTCCCGTCCGGGGCCCTCACCGATCCCGCCGAGGCCCTCGGTCACACCCTGGCCGGACCGGTGCCCGCCGGCGAAGCCCTCGTCGGGGTGCGGATGCTCGGGCCGCGCCTCGCGGCGGCCACCACCGGCGACAGCGCGGCCCGCGTGGTGCCGGTCCGCCTGGCCGACCCCGGCGTCGGGGATCTGCTCCGCGAAGGCGACCTCGTCGACGTCCTCACCGTCGCCGAGGCCTCTGCCCCGTCGGCACCGGAGGTACGGGTGCTGGCGACGGGGGCGACGGTCGTGCTGGCTCAGGGAACGGACGAGACGAACAACCGCGGAGAGAAGGTGGTGCTGCTCGCGCTGCCGCCCGAGCCGGCGACAGCCGTGGCCGCGGCCTCACTCGTCAGCGCACTGACGGTGACCTTGCACTGAGCTGAGTCGGACGCCGTCCCCGCATTTCGGGTTGAACGTCACACCCGCTGGTTTATGGTGCGACTGCGAGCATGACGACAACACCTGTCTAGGAGACGCACCATGCTGAAGGGCTTCAAGGATTTCCTGCTCCGCGGAAACGTGCTCGACCTCGCCGTCGCAGTCGTCGTCGGCACCGCGTTCACGGCCATCGTCACCGCCTTCACCAGCAACATCATCGAACCGCTCATCGCGGCGATCGGCGGTGACAACGAGATGGGCTGGGGCGTCCAGATCCTGCCCGACAACCCCGAGACCTTCCTCAACTTCGGCGCCGTGGTGTCGGCGATCATCAACTTCCTCATCATCGCCGCCGTCGTCTACTTCGTGCTGATCGTCCCGGCGAACGCCGCCAAGAGGAAGTTCGCCACCGAGAAGGACGACACCAAGGCGAGCGCCGAAGACCTGCTCATCCAGATCCGCGACATCCTCGAGCTGCAGGCCGGCCAGAGCGGCGCACACGCCAAGCCCAGCCTCGAGGAGCGGGAGCGGTAGGCACGGCCACCCCGCTGCACCGAAAAAGATTGGGCCCACTCGGAATTCCGAGCGGGCCCAACCCGTTTCAGCCTGTGGCCGGAACGTCGTGTCAGACGGTCCAGGGCTTGCCGTAGGTGGTCACGTTGTCGCCGTTCGCGGTGATGGCGCGGACGAACGGACGGACCTGGACGGCGCCGATGACGCCGGAGGCGGTGCCGTGGACGTTGGAGAACTGGACGGTCTTGAAATCACCGTCGAACTCGCCCTCGGCGACGACGAGCTCCTCGATGCCCGGAGCCGGGGTCAGCTCGAGCTCGGCGTAGGCCTGCGGGAGGATGTCGGTCACGGTGGCGGTCGCACCGTCCGAAGCCGAGAGCTCCAGCTCCAGGCCCGGGGTGGAGTAGGTGACGCCGATGGCTCCGTCGATGCTGCCGGCCCACGCGAACTGGTAGCCGAACTGGAACGTGGTGCCCTCGGCGTCGGCGGCGTCCGCGCCGATCAGGTTCGCGGTGCCGCGGCCGTTGTGGAACCACTCACGGTTGAAGGGGCTGCCACCCAGGGCCGGCACGCCGTGGATGTGGGTATCCTCCTGGGTCACGACGACCTCGAGGCCGTCCGAGACGATCCGGTTCTGATCGTCGACCGCAGCCTGCGCGGAGCCGGTCGCACCGAGGACCAGGCCCAGGACGGCGGCACCGGACACCGCGGCGTTACGTGCGGCCTTGAAGCCACGCGACTTGATTCCCATGATTTCTCCGTATTTCTTGGTGGGGATTACTGCGGGGTGAGGCGGAGCAGGACTAGATCGTCCAGACCTTGCCGTAGGTGGTGACGTTGTCGCCGTTCGCGGTGATCACGCGGACGAAGGGGCGGACCGAGACCGCGCCGATGACGCCGGTCGCGGCGCCGTGCACGTTGGCGAACTGCACGTGCTTGTAATCGCCGTCGAACTCACCCTCGGCGACGACGAGCTCCTCGATGCCCGGGGCCGGGGTCAGCTCGATGCCGGCAGTGAACTGGGGCAGGATGCTGTCGACGGTGAGGGTGTTCTCGACGTCGACCGCACTAGCGTTCGGATCGATGGTGTACGCCGGGATCTTGTCGTCCGGGTTGTCCGAGTTCGGATCGTCGATCAGCACCGGTCGAGTCTGATCCGGGTTGTTCGGATCCGGTTCCGTAACGGGCACGTACACCTTGCCGGGCGATGCCGCGACCTCGAGCTCAGCCTGCGGGCTCGACCACGCGATGCCGATCGAGCCGTCGACCGCGGCCGACCACGCGAACTGGTAGCCGAACTGGAACGTCGAGCCCTCGAAGTCCGCGGCGTCGGGGCCGACGATGTTGGCGATGCCACGACCGTTGTGGAACCACTCACGGCTGAGCGGGCTACCGCCGATCGGGGGGACACCCTGGATGAAGGTGTCCTCCTGGGTCACGACGACCTCGTGACCGTCCGACACGATCCGGTTCTGGTCGTCGACCACAGCGCCGGCGGTCCCGGTCGATCCCAGAACCAGGCCGAACACGGCGGCGGCGGCCACCGTGACGTTGCGGGCGGCCTTCACACCGCGTCGCGTCTGCATCTTCATGAATGCCTCATCCATTCTCTGCGTGCCGGGTCACGCACACGCGTCCGACAACTGCCCTGTCGCCCGCGAGGCATGCCACACCATGAACACCGGCGGGCACCCGCCCGCCGGTGCGACGTGTGCGTCATCCGCACGGTTGCGTTTCCGATTCGTGATGAAGACCGCGACGTGTGCCGTTGATCTTGACCTCAGCGAACCACGACAGAGACTAGACCGTGACCTCGAACCCCAGCAACGGCTACGTCGGCGCGCAGAGCCCCGCCGGGACGGAAATGTTTCGGCCCAGTGAAACAACGGGTGACCAGCACCCACGGCGGCACACAGAGGCCGCGCGATGTCAAATCTTAGGTCCGGCTTATCCGCATTCGTGCATACCCACAGGTGACACCCGCAAACCGGGGTGTGATGCGGTGCATCCGCCCGGTGCGACGGTGATCGACCTCACCTGAAAGGGTGCCGATGATCAAGGTGAAACGCCGAGCGGAAGGGTTACGAAGAGATTTCGAACGGTCGGCCGAGAAATGAACGACCGCCCCTCGGGAAACAACTGTAAGTGGGGTAGATCACACACTGCCGTGGTGGGGCGGGACCTGCCGTCGCAGCCACTCGTCCGAGTCGGACGACTCGTCGCCCGGCGAGCGCTCGTCGCGAGTCGTCTCGGGGAGCACGTCACCGAAGACGCGGCGGAGCCGGGCCCGGTCGATCCGGGCCCGGCCGGCGTCGCCGCGCTGCGGTGCGTCGTCCGGCGACGCACCGGCAGCACTCTCGTCCGTGCCTGTGATGGCTATCCCTCCACTCGCGACAGTTCCTCGATCACGTGCGAGGCGAGCGGCAACAGTGTGGCCATGCCGTCGCGGATCGCGGCGCGCGACGACGCCAGGTTGGCGACCAGCGTGGACCCCGACAGCCCGACCAGACCGCGGGACAGGCCGGCATCCATCGCGCCGGCGGAGAAACCCGAGGAGCGCAACGCCTCGCCGATCCCCTGGAGCTCCCGGTCGAGCACGTCGGACGTGGCGTCCGGCGTCACGTCGCGCGGCGACACCCCGGTCCCACCGACGGAGATCACCAGGTCCACACCGCCGATGACGGCGGTGTTGAGGGCGTTGCGGATCTCCACCTCGTCGGCCGACACGGTGACGACACCGTCGACGGCGAACCCCGCCTCGGCGAGCAGTTCGGTCACCAGCGGTCCGGCGGAGTCCGGGTTGTCGCCGTGCGCTACCCGGTCGTCCACGATCACCACGAGGGCTCGTCCGGTCCTGGGGGTTTCGAATTCCATGATGCCCACCGTAGTTCCCCTGTCCGTCGAACGAGCTGTATGTCCGAGAATGAACCCGGCGGTCGATTCTGCTCTCATCGGCCACCCGCCTCCGCCTCCGCGAGCTGCACCTCGACGGTCTTCTCGCCGCCACCCTGAGCGTCGGTGTAGGTGATGCGGACGGTATCGCCGGGCGCGTACGAGCGCACGGCCGCGATCAGGGAGTCCCCGTCCGTGACGAGCCGGTCGTCGACCTTGGTGATGACCACGCCACTCGGAATTCCGGCCCGTTCCGCCGGTCCGCCCGCGGTGACCTCCATGACCCGGGCGCCACGCACGTCGCTCTGCGACGGCACCTGCACGCCGATGATGGCGTGGGTGGCCTTCCCGGTGTCGACGAGCTGGTCGGCGATGCGACGGGCCTGATCGACCGGGATGGCGAAGCCGAGACCAATGGATCCGGACTGTCCACCGGCGGTGGCGATCGCCGTGTTGACGCCGATCAGCCGGCCGTCCATGTCCACGAGCGCGCCACCGGAGTTGCCGGGGTTGATCGCGGCGTCGGTCTGCAGCGCGTCGATGACGGTGTTCTGGTTCCCGGTCTCCCCGCTGGTCGACACCGGCCGGTCGAGGGCCGAGACGATCCCCGTGGTCACCGTGCTCTCGAGCCCGAGCGGTGAGCCGACCGCGACGACCTGCTGGCCCACCTGCACGGCGGCGGAATCGCCGAGCTCGATCGGCGTGAGGTCGGTGCGGCCCTCGGCCCGGATCACGGCGATGTCGGAGATCGGATCGGTCCCCACGACGGTCGCCGGAGCGGAACTTCCGTCGGAGAAGTATGCGGTGAGCTGCGCGCCGGCGCCGCCGCCGGCGACGACGTGGTTGTTGGTGAGGATCAGGCCGTCGGAGGACAGGATCACCCCCGAGCCCTCGCCCTGTGCCGTGCGGCCGACCACCTCGATGCGCACGACGCTCGGCACGACCTTCTGCGCGACGGCCTGCACCGACCCCGCGGGCGCGGCGGCGACCGTCGTCGTGGACGGCCTCGGCGCGTCGAGAGCATTGGTGACGGACGCACCGCCGGTCGACTGTTGCGTGGTCCACGCGCCGACCGCGCCGCCGATGCCGCCGCTGACCAGTGCCAGCGCGACGGCGCCGAGGGCGAGCAGGCCCCGCGCGGACCGCGGTGCGCCCTGGGGTCCCGGCGCGGGCTGGGGCGGGGCGCCGAACGGCGCGGTGTGCCCGTACCCCGGACCGGAGGGGGCTTGGTAGGGATTCGGCTGGGGCGGTATCGGCTGGTGGGGCTCTCGGTGGCCGCCACCCTGGGTGGGGTCCTCGCTCATCTCATCGCTTTCGTGTACACGGCCGCCGGGTCGGTGGCTCGTCGGCTTCCAGCATGCCCGCGGCGGCTGAGAGTCCGCTTAGACCCGACGCCGATTTTCCTGTCAATCCGCCGGGTGTTCGAGGTGCGGCGCGCCGGGCAGCACGATCCGGACGAGGGCGCCCCCGCGCGACGAGGCGTCGACCGCGATGGTGCCGCCGTGCTTCATCACGACCTGCCGCACGATCGCGAGGCCCAGGCCGGATCCGGGCATCGACCGCGACGCGGTCGAACGGTAGAACCGCTCGAACACCAGCTCGCGGTCCTCCTCCGGGATGCCGGGGCCGGCGTCGTCGACGGTCAGTTCCATCAGGCCGGGCCCGAGCTGGCGCATCGACACGAGCACCTCGGCGTCGGCGGGACTCCATTTGGCGGCGTTGTCGAGGACGTTGAGCACCGCCCGCGAGAGCGCGGCCTGGTCGCCGTAGACGAACCACGGTTCCGTGTGGGCCGTGAAGTCGAGGTCGGAGCGGCGCCGCCGGGCCCGTTCGAGGCTGCGCTCGACGACGTCGGAGATGTCGACCGGCTCGAACACCGTCTCGGGTGCGTCCTCGCGGGCGAGGTCGACGAGGTCCCCCACCAGGGTGGACAGCTCCTCTATCTGCGCCACGACGTCGGCGCGCAGTTCCGCCATGTCCTCCTCGGGCAGGTTCGGGGCGTCCGGCCGGCTCGCCGCGATGAGCAGTTCCATGTTCGTGCGCAACGACGTCAGCGGGGTGCGCAGCTCGTGGCCGGCATCGGCGACGAGCCGGCTCTGCCGCTCCCGCGACTCGGCGAGCGCGCGCAGCATCGTGTTGAAGCTCTCGGTGAGGCGGGCCAGCTCGTCGTGCCCGGTCACGCGGATCGGCCGCAGGTCGTCGGTGCGGGCGACCCGCTCGGCCGCCGCGGTGAGACGCGCGACGGGGCGCAGACCAGTGCGTCCGACCGTCGCACCGGCGGCCGCGGCGAGCACCACCCCGCACCCGCCGACGACGAACAGCACGCTCGCGAGCCGTTTCAGGATGTCCGCGGTGGGCTGCAGTCGCTGCGAGATGACGATGGTGCTGCCGTCGGGGATGCGCTGCGCGAGCACCCGCTGATGACCGACGGTGCGCAGCGACGACTCCCGTTCGCCCTTCGCGACGGCGAACTCGGCGCTGCCGATCGGGACGGAGGATCCGGGCGGCACGTACTGCCCCAGGTCGGGATAGACGAGCGCCACGCTGATGTCGGAGCTGTAGAGCTGGGCGCCACCGATGTAGCGGGGGTCGTAGGTGATGAGGGTGCTGCTCTCGACGAGCGCGGCGGCTCGCGCCCGCAACTGCTTGTCGACGTCGGCGTAGAGAGCGCGCGCGACCACCGCATACGCCGCGATGGAGGTGACCGCGACGGCGATCGCCACGGCGCCGGCCGCCAGCAGCGTGACACGACGGCGCAGCGGCACCGACCGGGTCAGCAGCAGCGGGGGCCGCATCGGGCGCCCGGAATCCGGGTCGGTGCCTTCGAGTCGGGTCACGGCGGGGTTTCCCGCAGGACGTAGCCGACGCCGCGCACCGTGTGGATCAGGCGCGGCTCACCCTCGGCTTCGGTCTTGCGGCGCAGGTACCCCACGTAGACCTCGAGGGCGTTGCCCGAGGTGGGAAAGTCGTAGCCCCACACCTCCTCGAGGATCCGGCTGCGGCTCAGGACGCGGCGGGGGTTCGCCATGAGCATTTCCATGAGGGCGAACTCGGTGCGGGTGAGACTGATCGACCGGGCACCGCGGGTGACCTCCCGGGTGGACGGGTTCAGGGTCAGGTCCGCGAACCGCAGCGTCTCCTCCGACTCGGCCGGGTCGGGTGAGGCGCGACGGAGCAGCGCGCGCAGCCGGGCGAGCAGTTCCTCGAGCGCGAACGGCTTGGGCAGGTAGTCGTCGGCGCCGGCGTCCAGGCCCGCGACGCGCTCGGAGACGGAATCCCGGGCGGTGAGCACGAGGATGGGGAGGTCGTCGCCGGTGCTGCGCAGTCGGCGGCACACCTCGAGGCCGTCGACCCGCGGCATCATCACGTCGAGGACCATCGCGTCGGGCCGTTCGGCCGCGACGTGTTCGAGGGCGTCCTGCCCGTCCGTGGCGAGCTCGACGCTGTATCCGTTGAAGCTCAGTGATCGGCGCAGGGACTCCCGCACCGCCCGGTCGTCGTCGACCACCAGAATGCGCATGGCTTCCAGTGTGGACCCGACCGCTGAGAGGTGTCTGAGAGGAGGGCGGCGTGTCCGGCGAGGGAATCGCGGGGGGTTGCGATCCCCTCGCCGGCCGTCACACCTCGTTGGGGTCGATCACTCCGAGCCGCACGGCCTTGACGAGCCGTCGCGGCACGTGGTGGGTGACACCGGCGACGGTGACCGGCACCAGGGCCGGGGCCTGCGCGTTCCACTGCGAGCGTCGGCTGCGGGTGTTGGACCGGGACATCCGGCGCTTGGGTACTGCCATCGTGGTTCTCCTCGGGTGGGTCGGTCAGGGACGGCGGCGCTTGCCGTACTTGCGTTCGAACTTCTCGACGCGGCCCGCGGCGTCGAGCACCCGGGCAGTTCCCGTCCAGAAGGGGTGGGACTCGCTGGTGACGTCCACGACGATCAGCGGGTAGGTGTTGCCGTCGGACCATTCGACCGTGCGGTCGGAGGTGACGGTGGAGCGGGTGAGGAACGTCGATCCGGTGTTCGCGTCCTGGAACACCACGGGGTGGTAGTCGGGGTGGATGCCGGGCTTCATGCTCGTCCTTCTCCTTCTGTCGGTGCGGCGTCGGCTGTGGGTGCCGGGAGGTCGTCGCACGGGTCTTCGTGGTAGTCGCCGAACGGGTCGTCCCATGTCGGCCAGGCCGCCGGGTCGGCGAACTCCTCGTCGGTGAGCAGCGCCCACTCCAGGGCGCGACGGATCTCGTCGGGGTCGGCGTCGTGGGTGAGGATCACCATCGAGGTGTCGCGGTCTCCGTAGGTGTCGTCCCAGCGCAGCGCCGCCATGACGCGCCGTTCGCCGGAGACTCGTTGCTGCTGCTCGGGAGTCATCGCGGCGAGCCACGGTCCGGCGTGGGCGACGCGCAGCCCTTCCCCGGCGGACTCGATCAGCAGCGCGGTGTCCGGTTGTGTCGCGACCCAGGCCCGCCCGCGAGCCCGGACGACGCCGTCGAGGAGGACGTCGATCGCCTCGTGCAGGCGCTGCGGGTGGAAGGGCCGGCGGGCACCGAACTCGAGCAGCCGCACGCCGCAGTCCTCGCCGAGCGGTGGCTGGCCGCGCAGCAGCGGCGAGTGGGCGTCGGAGACCGTCCCGCGCCGCGCCCCGGCGGGGATCTGCCGGAGCAGGTGTTCGACGTCGACGTCCTCACCCCACGCGACGGGGGCGTCGGGCGCGAGCCGGGCGAGCACCGCATGCAGCTTCGCCTGGTGCCAGCCGTCGGCGCCGGGCCGGACGACGAGAGCGTCGGCGAATTCGACCTGGCCCACGACGACCTGGGCGACGGTGCGGTCGTCGTCGAGTTCCTCGTCGCCGGTGGCGTCGGCGAGCCAGGTGGCGGCGTCGATGCAGGTGACGGTGGCCTCGATCCGCACGTCGTGGGCGGCGGGTCCGTCGATCTGCCCGACGATGCCGGAGACGACGACGTGCTCGACGGCCCAGCACAACGCCTCGGGTTCGAGCAGCGGGTCGAGCAGCAGGACGATGCGGTCGACGTTGCTGCGGGCATGCAGGCGGCGCAGCAGCGGGAGCAGATCCTCGCGGAGGGTGCAGGAGACGCAGCCGTGGGCCAGTTCGAGCACGTCGAGGCGGTGATCGTGCTCGGTGGTGAGGGTGCGGCGCACGACGCCCTCACCGACGTGGACGAGGTCGTGATGCACCACGACGGTCCCCGGACGCAGCAGGGCCCGCGCGGTCCGTTCGGTGGGTCCGCGCCGGCCGGAGACGACGATCAGCGGCGTTCTGGTGTCCACCGGAGCCCCTTTCGATAACGATTGTCATTAGCTCGCCGAGAGCGTACAGTCGCTCGGGCCATTTGTCGAAAACGATTGTCGTTACGCCCACGGGGCGCCGACAGAAGGGAGCCCGCCGTGTCGGCGCACTGCCAGGTGACCGGACGCAAGCCCGGCTTCGGGAAATCCGTCTCCCATTCCCACGTCCGCACCAACCGGCGCTGGGACCCGAACATCCAGCGCAAGACCTACTACCTGCCGTCCGAGGGACGCCGCGTCACCCTGACGCTCTCCGCGAAGGGCATCAAGACCGTCGACCGCGACGGCATCGAGGCCGTCGTCGCCCGTCTCCGCGCCCGGGGAGTGAAGCTCTGATGGCCCGCAACGAGATCCGGCCCATCGTCAAGCTCCGCTCCACCGGCGGCACCGGCTACACGTACGTCACCCGCAAGAACCGGCGCAACGATCCCGACCGGCTCGTCCTGCGCAAGTACGATCCCGTGCTGCGCCGCCACATCGACTTCCGCGAGGAGAAGTAGGTCATGGCCAAGAAGTCGAAGATCGCACGCAACGAGCAGCGGGCGCTCGTCGTCGCCCGCTACGCCGAACGTCGCGCGGAGCTGAAGGAGATCGTGCGGCGACCGTCGAGCACCGACGCGCAGCGCCTCGCCGCACAGACCGCCCTGCAGCGTCTGCCGCGCGACGCCAGTCCGGTACGATTGCGCAATCGAGACGCTGCGGATGGACGTCCGCGCGGCCACCTGCGGAAGTTCGGGCTCTCACGCGTGCGCGTGAGGGAGCTCGCGCACCGCGGCGAGCTGCCCGGCGTCCACAAGTCGAGCTGGTGAGGAGCGAGTCATGGCAGTCAAGAGGGGCCCGTCGAAGAAGTCGCGTGCCGTGGAAGGCCGCAAGCCCAAGAAGAACCCGCTGTTCGCGGCGAAGATCGAGTACGTCGACTACAAGGACGTGAACCTGCTCCGCACGTTCATCTCCGATCGCGGCAAGATCCGCAGCCGTCGCGTGACCGGCCTGACCCCGCAGCAGCAGCGTCAGGTGGCCACCGCGGTGAAGAACGCCCGCGAGATGGCCCTGCTGCCCTTCACCACCACCAGCAAGTAGAGCTCCACTCGCGGCGAGGGCCGCGCGGGCACGTGCCCGCGCGGCCCTCGCCGCATTCGTGGACCGTCGAGTGCGCAGTTCTCGTGCCACTGCCCGGCGTGTCGCCACGAGAAGTGCACACTCGCGCGAGTTGTCCACAGGCCCCCGTGACCTCGGTTCCCTCCGGTACGGCCACCGGGCATTCTCGGCGATCATGGGGGAATTCGACGAACCGTTCCTGGGGACGCACGCCGTCCAGGCGGGCATTCTGACGCCGCATCAGCTCCGGCGATTCCGGCGCGTCCATCGGAATGTGTACATCCACCGGGACGCGGCCGTCACACCGAGCGGCCGCGCGCGAGCGGCATGGCTCTGGGCAGGGGGCGACGGAGTGCTGGCCGGCTACTCGGCTGCGGCCCTGTTCGGCAGCCGGTGGATCGATGCGACCGCGCCCGCGGAGCTGATCCGGCGCGGTAGCCGCCGGGGCACCGCAGGGGTCGTCGTGCACGCCGGGACGCTCCCCGACGACGAGGTGTGCGAGTTGGCAGACATGCGAGTGACGTCACCGGCTCGCACCGCGTTCGACCTCGGCCGTCGCCTCGCCCTGGATGCCGCGGTCGAACAGCTCGACGCACTGTGTCGTGCCACTCGCTCCGATCCTGCGTGTGTCGCCGAACTGGCCGATCGGCACAGCGGCGCCCGTGGCGTGCAGCGGTTGCGGGAGGCCCTGGCGCTGGTGGACCCAGGAGCCGAGTCGCTTCCGGAAACGCGGGTGCGGCTGCTTCTCGTGCGCGGCGGCCTCCCCCGCCCCAGCACCCAGGTCCCGGTCGTAGGGGTGGACGGACGCATTCTGGGCTGGGCCGACCTGGGCTGGAAGCAATGGCGCACCGTCGTCGAGTACGACGGCATCCATCACTGGACGGACGAGCGCCAGCGCACCAAGGACATCGAACGATACGAGGCCTTCGCGGCGCTGGGCTGGTCCGTCGTCCGCGTCAACTCCGAGCAGCTTCGCCTGCGCCCCGCGTCGATCGTGGCACGCGTGCGGGCGCGACTTCGATCGGCGGGCGCTCCGGTCTGACCGCCGAGTGCGCACTTCTCGTGCCACTGCCCGGCGTGTCGCCACGAGAAGTGCGCGCTCACGGGACTTGACCTCACGGGACGACGGACGCCCGCAGGGCAGGCGCGGCGGGCCGACGCAGGGCGTGCGCGACGTCGTCGAGCCGGACCGGTGCCGCGACGAGCTCGTCCCACGGGTACGTACCCGCGGTGCGGGTCAGGAAGGCCACGGCACGACGCAGGTGGGCGGGCTCGTAGTTGTGGACTCCGGTGACGGTGAGCCACCCGCGCACGACGGCCTCGGGGTCGACGGGCACCGAAGGGCCGGGCGTCACGGATCCCGCCAGGACGAGGCGGCCGCCGACGTCGAGCCGGTGCAGGCACTCCCCCACCGCGACGACGGATCCCGAGAAGTCGAGCGCGACGTCGACGGAGCCGCCTTCGTCGCCGACGCCCCCGAACCGCTCGGCGACCGCGACCCGCTCCGCGTCCGGGTCGGCGACGCGCACATCGGCGCCGGCCTCCGCGCACAACGCGGTCGCGGTGACCCCGAGCATGCCCGCGCCGCACACCAGGACCCGCCGTCCGGCGACGTCACCGGCCGCCTCGACTGCGGCGAGCGCCGTCGCCGTCGCACATGCCGCCGGGGCCGCGACGACGTCCGGCACCGTGTCCGGCACCCGGACCACGCCCACTCCGGCCGGCAGCACGATGTGCCGGGCGTAGGTGCCGGACAACCCCCAGGCGCCGTCGAAAGGTTCGTGACCCACCTTGCGCAGGGTCCGGCACTTGGCGGTCCGGCCGGACCCGCACCTGTCGCACGCACCGCACGAGGCCGTGACGGTCCACACGACCCGCGTGCCGACGACGGTCCCCGCACCGGGTCCGGCCGCGACGACCTCGCCGACGGCCTCGTGTCCGAGCACCGACGGCTGGGGCCCGGCCCGTCGTCCGGCGACGGTGTGCAGGTCGCTGCCGCACACCGTCGCGAGCCGGATCCGTACCAGCAGTTCCCGGTCACCGAGGCGCGGGACGGGCACGTCGCGCACGTCGACGCCGGTGCCCGTCCACACGGCCGCGCGCGTCAGACCACCAGCGACCGGATCCATCCCGACACCCTTTCGATCAGGTAGACGACGGCGAACACGACGAGCACGATCGCTCCGGCGAACTCGAAGTTCAGGGTCCGGATCGCCTCGAAGAGCAGGAAGCCGACGCCGCCGGCGCCGACGATGCCGAGCACCGTCGAGGTGCGGATGTTGACGTCGAGCAGGTAGAGGCTCGAGCCGATCACGGACGGCACCGCCTGCGGAATCACCGCCGCGAACAACGTCTTCCACCAACCGCAGCCCACGGCCCGCGCCGCCTCGACGGGACCGGGGTCGATCTCCTCGACGGCGTCCGCCACGAGCTTGCCGAGGAATCCCACGGATCCGAGAGCGAGCGCGCACGCCCCGGCGACGGGGCCGAGTCCGATCGCGGCGACGAAGATCACCGCGAGGATCAGTTCGGGCACCGCGCGGACGAACAGGATCACCGAGCGCGCCGACCAGTACACGGCCGGATGCGGGGACACGTTGCGGGCGGCGAGTATCCCGAACGGCAGCGAGAGCACGATGCCGGCGGCCGTGGCGACCGCACCGATCGCGAGGGTTTGGAGCACGGCGTCGACCAGCTTGCCGCCGACCGCGGTGAAGTCCGGCGGGAGCAGACGGGTGAACACCTCGAGCGAGGGGCCGATCCACGTGAGCAGCGCGCGCGGGTCGATACGCAGGCTGATCAGCGCACCGACGGTGGCGGCGGCGACCGCGCCGGAGAAGATGAGTCGCGCGGCCTTCTCGCGGCGCGGATCCGGATCGGTGGGTGCCAGCAGGGTCCGCCGGACGAGGACCGCGAGCACCTCCATCGCGGCGATGATCGCGAGGATCACGCACACGATGCCCAGCGCCCGCGGATACACCAGACCGCGCAGGGCGTCCTGGAGCGCGAACCCGATGCCGCCGGCGCCGACGAATCCGAGCACGACGGAGGTACGCAGGTTGATGTCGATGCGGTAGACGAACGTCCCCAGCCAGGCGGGAACCACCTGGGGCAACACGGCATTGATCATCTCGCGGACGTACCCGGCCCCCGTGCTGCGGACCGCCTCCCGGGGCCCGGGCTCGGTCTGCTCGACGGCGTCGGCGAACAGCTTGCCGAGCATGCCGATGGAGTGCAGGGCGAGCGCGAGCACGCCGGGTAGGACGCCGATCCCGAGGGCGCGGACGAACAGCACCGCGAACAGCAGGTCCGGCACCGCCCGGCAGAAGGTGATCACCGCGCGCGCCACCGTGTACACGGCGGGGTGCGGGGTGGTGTTGCGGGCGGCCAGGAAGGCCAGCGGCACCGACGCGACGGTCGCGAGCACCGTGCCGAGCACCGCCATCAGCAGGGTGTCGAGGGCGAGCTTCCAGATCCGGCCCGGATCGTCAAGGGTGGGGGGCAGCATGCGGCCGAGCAGGCCGGCGACGTCGTCGAGCCCGTCGAGCAGCGCCGCGGGGGCGAAGTCGATGTAGCGGGCGGAGGCCAGGACGGCGAGGAACGCGACAGCCCCGCACGTCCCCAGCAGACGCCGGCGGCGGACGGCCGACCCCGGCAGGTGCCGCCCGACGCGGTCGGGCGGCGCGGGCGCGAGGGCGGTGCTCACGACGGTCCCGTCGGCGCCGAGGCCGGCTGGGCGGCCGGGTCGACCCGTCGATAGATGTCCATGGCGTCGGCCCGGCTCAGTTCCACGGCGGGCCGGTCGAGCACCTTCCGCCCGCCGCGCAGGCCGACGATCCGATGGGCCCAGCCCAGCGCAAGGTCCACCTGGTGCAGGGTGCACACGACGGTGAGCGTGTCCTCCATGCACACCCGGAAGAGCAGGTCCATCACCACCCCGGCGTTCTCGGGGTCGAGGGACGCGACCGGTTCGTCGGCGAGCAGGACGGTGGGGCGCTGCATCAGCGTCCGCGCGATCGCGACTCGCTGCTGCTGCCCACCGGAGAGGGTGTCGGCGCGACGGTCCGCGAGGTCGGCCAACCCGACGCGGTCGAGATGGGCGAGGGCCTCGGTGCGCATCCGCCTCGGGTACGTCGCGGCGCCGTAGCGGGGAACGCGCAGCCGTCCGAGTCCGCCGACGAGGACGTTCTCGAGGCAGCTGAGCCGGCCGACGAGGTTGAAGTGCTGGAAGACGAACCCCACGTCCCGGCGCAGGTTGCGTAGCTCGGCGCGCGACGCCAGATCGACGCGGGTGCCGGCCACCTCCACGGCCCCGTCGGTGACGCTGTGCAGGCCGTTGAGGCAGCGCAGCAGCGTCGACTTGCCGGAGCCGGACAGGCCCAGCAGCACGACGAGTTCGCTGCGGTGCACGGCGAGGTCGACACCGTCGAGAGCCACGGTGCCGCCGAACTTCTTCGTGACGCGACGGGCGGAGACGACGACGTCGTCGCCCGCGACGGTCGGGGCGTCGTCGCCCACGACGGTGTGATCGCTGTTCAATTCAGCCCTTGCACTTGTCGGATTCGGTCAGGGCGCACACCTCGCGCACGCCCTCGTAGTCGGCGTCGGTCGCGGGGACGACGCCCCATGCCCGTTCGTCGGTGATACGGCACTCGCCCTCGCACAGTCCCGCGCCGCGCATGTGATCGGCGTTGGCCTTGTCGACGAAGATCGCGCGGAGCCGGTCGACGACGTCGGCACCGAGCGAGTTGCTCGCCACGAACAGCGAGCCGGCGATCGTCTCGGACTCCCAGACCTTCTTCAGTTCGCCTTCCTCCAGGTCACCGCTGGCGATCATGGTCTCGTCGACCATGGTGTCGAAGGCGAAGCCCGCATCGCAGTCGCCGGCGGCGATCGCGAGGGCCGACGCGTCGTGGCCGCCCGCGTAGACCGGGTTCACACCGGCGGCGACGGCCTGCTCGGTGCCGGATTCGACGACGCCGGCCTCGATGAGTCCCGCGGAGGGGTACAGGAATCCGGACGTGGAGCCCGGATCCACGAAGCACACGTCCTTGCCGGCGAAGTCGTCGATGCCGTCGATCTCGGTGTTGTCGGAGCGGGTGAGGCCGTAGGACCGGTAACCCGGCTCTCCGCCGGGTTCCTGGACGACGGCGCCGAGCGGGCTGACGGCGGCGCCGTTGACGCCGGCCACGACGTAGGCGAACGGACCGAAGAAGGCGAGGTCGACGTTGTCGGCGATGATGCCCTCGACCACGCCGGCGTAGTCGGAGGCCTGCACGAACTCGACCTCGGCGCCGGTCTCGCGCTCGAGGAGCGCGAGGAGCGGATCGTAACTGGCCTGCAGATCCGCCGAGTTCTCCGCGGGAATCGCGGCCAGGGTGAGCTTCTCGGGGAAGCCCTGAGCATTGACGGCGTCGGGATCGGAGCCGCCGCAGGCGGTGAGGGTGAGAGCGAGGCCGGTCGCGAGCGCGGTCGCGGCGACCGTGCGGCGGGAGAAGTACGGGTGCATGTCGGGAGTCCTCGGGGTCGGAGGTGTCGGTCAGGACTGCAGGAGCAGATCGGGCAGGTCGGCGACGGAACCGACGATGTGGGTGGCCCCGGCGTCGCGCAGCGTCTGTTCGTCGTGGGCGCCGGTGCGGGTGCCGACGACGACGGAGGCGCCGGCGCGGCGCCCGGAGAGAATGTCGCCCACGGTGTCGCCGACCACGGCGACCTCGCGCACGTCGTCGATCTCGGCGCGCAGCAGCGCGGTGAGCACCAGGTCGGGGTACGGCCGGCCGCGACCGGCGTCGGACGGTGCGAGGGTGAGGTCGGCGAGGTCCTGCCAGCCGAGCGCCGAAAGCAGCCGGTCCTGGGTGGCGCGGCTGAAGCCGGTGGTGAGCGCCACGACGAGCCCGGCGTCGCGCAGCCGGGTGATCGCGTCCGCGGCTCCGGGGATCGGCTCGACCTCGCCGGCGTCGACGAAGTCGTCGTAGGCACGTTCGAAGGCGGCGTTGGCGGCGCGGGCGCGCTCCTCGGAGCCGAACAGGGACCGGAAGACGACGATCTTGGACCGGCCCATCGTGTCGAGTACGTAGCGCCGGGCGGCGTCGCGTTCGGGTCCGTCGGTGGGCAGTCCGACGCCGGTGGCGGCCGCGTCGAAGGCGCGCAGGACGAGGCCACCGTCGGCGACGGTGGTGCCGGCCATGTCGAGCACGGCCAGTCGGATGACAGTCATCGGTACTCCGGAATGGTTGCGAGAGAGGATGTTCAGAGACTCAGGAGGTCGGCGGTGCACTCACCGAGGTAGGGGCCGAGGGTCATGCCGCGGCCGCCCGGTCCGGCGATGATCCAGACGTCGTCGTCGACGCGGGCACGGTGGACGAGTTCGGTGGGATCGAGGCACTGGCTGTAGACCCCGGCCCACCGGCGCACCACGGGCGGGAGCCGGCGTCCGAGCAGCTCCTCGGTGACGGTGACGAGGTGCTCGTACGGGGCCTCGTCGACGTCGAACGCGAACGGTTCGTCGTACTCGTGCGTGTCGCCGAGGGTGAGCCCGCCGTCGAGGCGCTGCACGCACAGCAACTGCATGCGGTGCTGCTCGGCGGTGAGCGCCTGCGGTTCGCGCGCCTTCAGCTCGTCCAGCGCGGCCCCGGCGAATCCCGGGTAGTAGCGCAGGCTGTCGCCGTCGGCGACGGACGTGGTGAGCTTTTCGCCGAGCGGTGCGGTCTGCATCATCTGCAGACGCACGCGGCGCAGGGGCAGGTCGCCGCCGAGTTCGCGGGCGAGACCGGACAGGGTCGCCCCGGGGCACACGAGCACGAGGTCGGTCTCGTGGACGGTGCCGTGGTCGTCGCGCACCTGCACCGTGCCGTGGGCGGTGCGGGTCACGCTGCGGGCCTCGGTCTCCGGCCGGAAGCGGTACCGCCCGGAGGTGGCGAGGTGCCACCGGATCGCGGGCAGAGCGACGCGGGATTCGACGGCGGCGTCGGTGCTGCAGTGCAGGCCGGCGGCGAACTTGCCCCGGAGGGCGGGGTTGAGCCGGCGGATCGCTTCGGCCTCGAGCAGGGTGAAACCCCGGTCGCGGGCGTCGGCGCGGTCGGCGGCCGCCCGGGCGACGGCCACCTCGGCGTCGCTGCGGAGAAGGGTGATCGAACCGTTCTCCCGGAAACCGATGCCGGGGACGCGGGCGCCGAGGTCGGCCCACAGCTCGCGGGAGCGCAGGGTGGCGGCCAGTTCGTCCTCGGTGCGCCCGGAGACCCACACGAGGCCGAAGTTGCGGACGGTGGCGCCCCGGGCTTCCGGCTCGCGTTCGAGGTGGACGACGTCGTGTCCGCGGCGGACGGCGGCGTCGGCGTGGGCGGTGCCCAGGATGCCGCCGCCGATGATCAGGATTCGCATGACCCGAGCCTGAGTGATGGTCTAGACCAATAATGGGACGGCAGGCGAACGCCCGGTGAACAATTGGTATAGACCAGAATCCGGTACGATTCGACCGTGCCAGAAACCGCTCGCGAGACCCGGGTCCCCAAGCACCAGATCGTGCGGCATCAGGTCACCGCCCTGCTCGACGAGCTCTCCGTCGGCGACCCGGTGCCCTCCGAGCGTGAACTCGCCAGCCGGTTCGACGTGGCCCGGGAAACCGTCCGCCAGGCGCTGCGCGAGCTCCTCGTCGACGGCCGCATCGAACGCCGCGGCCGGGGCACCGTCGTCGCGAAGCCCAAGATCCTGCAACCGCTGATCATCGGTTCCTACACCGAGGCGGCCCTCGCGGAGGGCCGGAGCGCGGGACGCATCCTCGTCGGCTGGACCGACCTCGCCGCCGACCCCGACCTCGCCGCGGTCCTCGCGATCGCCGTCGGCGATCCCGTCCTCGAACTCGAACGCGTCCTGCTCACCGACGGCGTCCGCGTCGGACTGGAACGGACCCGCCTGCCCGCCGCCCGCTTCCCGGGACTCGCCGACAGCTTCGACGCCACGTCGTCGCTGTACGCGGCGATCCGCGCACGCGGCATCGCCTTCGCGCGCGCGGTCGAGTACATCGAGACCACCCTGCCCGACGCACGCGAGGCGGCGCTCCTCGACGCCGACATCCGCACGCCCATGCTCCTGCTCAACCGCGTTTCCTACGATCGGCACGAGGCACCGATCGAGCAGCGGCGCTCGCTCTACCGTGGGGACCGGATGACGTTCGTCGCCACGGTGACGCCCTGAGCCGTTCCCGGGGCCCGGCAGACCTCACGAACCGTCGTCGCCCCAGACGCCGAGATGCTGCAGGACCAGTTCCTGCCGCCGTACGAGCCGCTCCGAGAGCGTCCAGTCCGCGTGCTGATACCGCGGATGCTGGGCCAGCGCGATGACGTTGGCCGGGGGATGAACAATCGGGTCGGTCGGCATTTTTTCAGCATCGCAGATTCCCGGCCCCGGTGCCCGGTCGGCGTCCGTTCACGGGCGTCTCACCGGGCGGGGCGACAAGGGCGGAATGTGCCCCGTGCCGTTACCGCCGGTAAGGTTCTCGGTCTGGCGTGCAGCGCCTGCATATCGTGTGCTTTCGAAGGGTTGTGTCGGTGTCGGGCGTGATCGCGGGATTCAGCGTCATCTTCGTGATCATCGCGATCGGATTCGTACTCGGCCGGACGGGCACGCTCGGGCCCGAGGCCCAGTTCGTGCTCAGCCGGATGGTGTTCTTCGTCGCCACCCCCGCGCTGCTGTTCGACTCGCTGGCCACCTCCGACCTGTCGGTGATCTTCTCCCCCACCCTGTACGTCGCCGCAGCCACCGCGTTCGCCGTCGCCGCGCTCTACCTCGTCGTCGCGAAGCTGTGGCTGCGCCGGCCCCTGCCGGAGCTGACGATCGGCGCGCTTGCCGCCTCGTACGTCAACTCCGCCAATCTCGGCATTCCGATCGCTGTGTTCGTCCTCGGCGACGCCTCGTTCGTCGCGCCGCTGCTGCTGTTCCAGATCGTGCTGTTCTCCCCCATCGCCTTGACGATGCTGGACCTGTCGACGATGCGCCCCGGCGCGTCACGACGGGAGACGATCACCGCCCCGTTCAAGAACCCGATCGTGCTGGCGGGCGCGGCCGGACTCGCCGTCGCCGTCGCCGGCTGGACGCCGCCTGCCGCGCTGATGCAGCCGTTCCACCTCCTCGGTGGCGCCTCCGTACCGGGTGCCCTGCTCGCATTCGGCCTGTCGCTCCAGGGGGTGCGGGTGCTCGAGAAGGGCACCAGCCCGCGCCGCGACGTCGCGCTCGCATCGGTGCTCAAGATCGTGGTGCAGCCCGTCCTCGCCTACGTCATGGCCCGGCACCTGATGGGCCTGGACGGGCACGAACTCTTCGCGATCGTCGTGGTGGCGACGCTGCCGACCGCACAGAACGTGTTCGTCTACGCGAGCCGCTACGGCCGCGGCATGGTGCTCGCCCGCGACGCCGCGCTGGTCACCACCCTCGCCTCGATCCCCGCGATCGGCGTCGTCGCCGCGCTCCTCGCATGACGGGCGCGGCTAGGTTGAGAGCCATGCGATTGCCGGTGCTCGCCGTGTGCTGCGTCCTGGCCGGCGCGTGCGGTCCGGGCGGCGCCGACGTCCCCGCCCTACCGGAGGAACCGACACCGGTGGGGGCGACGGTCTTCACCGCCCGCGACGACCTCGTCGAGCCGCACCCGATCCCGCTGCGCTCGTGGACCCGAGTGGACGACGACCGCATCGCCGTCCACTTCGAGACCGGCACACCCGCGTGTTTCGGAGTCGACGTCACCGTCGGCGAGTCCGACTCCGCCGTGACGGTGGCGTTGCGTGGCGGCACCCTGCCGGAGGCGGTGGACCGGGCGTGCATCATGATCGCCGTCACCGGTGTGCTCGAGCTGACGCTGCAGGCACCGCTGGCCGACCGGATCGTGACGGCCGGCTGACCGATGTCCCGCATCCCCCGGCACTGGCTGCTGCTCCTGTGCACGGCGACGGCGCTGCTGCATGCGACGTTCCAGTCGGTGCGCGTCCTCGTCTCCTACCGCGTGCTCGCCCTCGGCGGCGACGCGGCCGTGATCGGCGTGGTGACGGCCCTGTTCGCCCTCGTCCCGCTGGTCCTGGCGGTGCAGCTGGGCCGGGCCGTCGACCGCCGGCACGCGGCGGGGATTCTCCGGGGCGGTGTCGTGGTGTCGGTGGCCGGTGCGCTGATCATCGCGGTCAGCCCGGACCTGTGGGTCCTCGGCCTCGGCAACACCGTCCTGGGTCTCGGTCAGCTTCTGGTGACGGTGTCCGGACAGGCGTTCGTGTCGATCCTGTCGCCACCGGGTGAACTCGACCGCGGCTTCGCGGGCATCACCCTGGGAGTGTCGGTGGGTCAGGCGATCGGGGTGCCGCTCGCCGGCGTGATCGCCGCGGCGAGCAACGGGGACACCGTCGAGACCACCCCGGCGTTGCTGGTGATGACGGTCCTCGCCGCGGCAGCCCTGCCGTTCGTCGTCGGCCTGCGCGAACCGCCCGGCTCCGGTCGCGCCCCGGGCGACGCGCCACCGCAGTCGGTGCGGTCGATGCTGGGCACACGCGGGATGAAGCCCGCGATGTTCTCGAGCCTCGTCGTGCTGGCGTCCGTCGACATCGTGGTCGCGTACCTGCCGCTGCTCGGGGAGGAGTTCGGCTTCGGGGTGCTGTTGGTGTCGGCCCTGCTCACCGCCCGCACCGTCGCGTCGATCGTCTCGCGTGCGGTGCTGCCGTGGGCACTGCGGACGATTCCGCGGCGACGTCTGCTGCTGTCGGCGACGGCGTGCACGGCCCTGCCCGTCGCGGCGCTGCCGTTCCTGCCGAACCCGTGGGCGCTGGGGATACTCCTGGCGATCTGCGGTGCCTTCTGGGGGTTCGGGCAGCCACTGACCATGACGTGGGTCGTCGAGCTGGTGGCACCGGCGGACCGGGCGTCGGCGCTGGCCGTGCGCCTCACCGGCAACCGTCTCGGCCAGGTGTCGGTGCCGTTGGCAGCCGGCGCGATCGCCGGCGTCGCCGGCACGGCGTCGGTGTTCCTGGTGACCGCGGGACTGCTCTCGACCGCCGCGGTGAGCACCTGGCGGGCGCTGCGCCGGTAGCCCGTGCGCGTTTCCGGTAGTTCCCGCTACCAGAATCGCGCACGGGGCGGGTCAGCGGCGGCGCAGCCGCACGTAGTCGCCTACGACGGCGGCCCCGAGGCCGTCGACGTCCGGCGCGACGACCCGGCCACCGACCCGGCGGGCCATCCGGTCGACGATCCGCGCCAGCCCGGGATCGTCGCCGAGCCGGAAGATCGTCACGTGCGCCCCGACGCGGGCGAGATGGTCGAGCTCACGGACCGTCATGCCGAGCGTGCGGGCGCTGGGCGGATAGTCGAACGCCGCGTAGCCGTCCGCCTCGAGATGCGCGGTGGGCTCACCGTCGGTGACCACCAGCACCACCGGCTGGGCATTGGAATGCCGGCGCAGGTGCCGGCCGGCCAGCATGAGCGCGTGGTGCAGGTTCGTGCCCTGCTCGTACACCCCGTCCAGTCCGGCGAGTTCGGAGGCGGTGACGACGCGGGCGTGCCGGCCGAACGCGATCAGCTGCAGCGCGTCGCCGCGGAACCGGGTCGAGACCAGGTGGTTGAGGGCCAGGGCCGTGCGCTTCATCGGCACCCACCGGCCGTCCATCACCATCGAGAACGACGTGTCCACCAGCAGCGCCACCGCCGCCTGGGTGCGCTGCTCGGTCTCGACGACCTCGACGTCGGTGACATCCATCCGCACCGGGATCTGCGCGGGGGCGCGCAGGGTCGCGTTGGTGAGGGTGCGCACCACGTCCCACGGCTCGGTGTCGCCGAACTCCCACGGGCGCGACGCCCCGGTGGGCTCACCGGTGGCCCCCGCCCGGCGGGTCTCGCGCTGCCCGCCCCGGGTGGACAGCTGGTCCATGACGTCGCGCAGCGCGGTCCGGCCGAGTTCGCGCATCGCCTTGGGCGACAGGCGCCACTGCCCGTCGGCGCCCCGGTCGAAGAACCCCTGCCGCTGCAGTTCCTTCTCGAGCTGGGCGAGCGTGCGCGCATCGGCCGCGGCGTCGTCGCCGAGCTGGCGGGCCAGCGCGTCGAGGTCGATGTCGTCGAGGGAGGCGCCGGCGTACTGCTGGGAGAGCTGCTCGGCGAGTGCGTCGAGTTCGGCGACGTCCTGCAGCGCCCCCGTCGCTTCGCCCAGGCCCATTCCCCGGTCCCCTCGGAACCGCTCCGACCCGGTCCAGTCCTCCCCCGGGCGGGCGGCACGCAGGTGCGAGTCGAGACGGTCGAGCTGCGACATCAGGCTCGGCGAACCGAACGCCTGCTGAGCGAGGGCGTCGAGCTCGTCGCGCTGTTCCTGGCTGAGCGAGTTGCGCAGGCGCTGCGCCGCCGCCGCGCGCTGGGCCAGCGAGTCGAGCAGTTCCTCCACGTTGCCGGGATTCTCCGGGAAGAAGTCGCCGTGTTCGGCCATGAACCGCTCGAAGTCCTCCTGGGTGTCCTCCCCGCGGGAATGCTTGTCCAGCAGATCGTTCAGATCCTCGAGCATGCGGTTCACGCGCTCACGGTCCTCGTCGGTGGCACCTTCGAGGGCCTGCTTCATCCCGGCGAACCGCTGGTCGAGCACCTCGCGGCCCAGCAGGTCACGGATCTTCTCGTAGTCCTCCCGGGCCTGCGGGCTGCGCCAGTCGTAGTCGGCGAGCTCCTGCACGGCCTGCGCGGTGGAGGCGGGCAGTTCCTCGATCCGCATCTCCGCGAACCGGGCGTCGTCGTCGAGTGCGCGTGCGAGGGCCTTGCGTTCCTCGAGGACGGCCCGGTCGAGCAGCTCACGCACCTCGCGCAGCGTGCCGTCGAGGTTCGTCCGGTCCAGCAGCTCCCGCCGACGCCGATTCGCCTGCGCCGCAAGGCGGTCCAGCCCGCGCATCGAGCCGTGACCGCGGCGCAGCAGTTCCCGCAGCGCACGTCGCGGCGAACTGCCGGCCAGCACGTCCTCGCCGATCGCGGCGAGGGCCTCACGCAGATCCACCGGCGGGGCGAGGGGGTCGCCGCCGTCGTAGGGCCCGTACCGCGCGCCCCGGCTCATCAGGAGTACACCGCGGCGCCGTCGTCGTCGGCGTGCTTGGCGATCCGCCGCGCGAGGTAGAGGCCCTCGAGCGCGAGTTCGGCGGCGGCAGCCCGCGTTCCGATGTCCTCCGCGCCGAGCCGCTCGGCGACGACGTCGAGGACGGGCAGGTCGGGCAGTTCGTCCAGCAGCGCCTTGGCGGTGATCCGTTCCCCGGTCACCACCGGCTGTCCCTGCTCGACGGCGGTGACGAGCGGGCCGAGGTTCACCCCGGCGAGCCGGGTGCGGGCGGCGTCCGCGGTGGCCCGCCTCAGGAGGTGATCGAGGACCTCGAATTCCCTTCCCTCCTCGCCGGATTCGAACTCGACCTTGCCCCGCAGCACCTCCACGACGGTGCCGAGGTCGACGGGACGTGCGACGGGGTCGGCCTCGCCGAGCACGGCGCCGCGACGCATCGCCGCGGCGGCGACGGTCTCGGCGCCGGCGACGGCGAAGCGCGCCGACACACCGGAACGCTGGTCCACCGAGGTGGATTCACGCAGCAGGCGGGTGAAGCGGGCGAGGATCTCGAGCAGGAAGTCCGGGACCCGGGCCTGCAGCTGCGCCTCCTGCTCGATGACGGCGATCTCGTCGTCGAGCTGCGTCGGGTAGTGGGTGCGGATCTCGGCGCCGAACCGGTCCTTGAGCGGGGTGATGATCCGGCCGCGGTTGGTGTAGTCCTCCGGATTGGCGCTGGCGACGAGCAGGACGTCGAGCGGGAGCCGCAGCGTGTACCCGCGCACCTGGATGTCGCGTTCCTCCATGACGTTGAGCAGCGAGACCTGGATGCGCTCGGCGAGGTCTGGCAGCTCGTTGACGGCGACGATGCCGCGGTGGGCGCGCGGCACGAGACCGAAGTGGATGGTCTCGGGGTCGCCGAGGCTGCGGCCCTCGGCGACCTTGACGGGGTCGACGTCGCCGACCAGGTCGGCGACGGAGGTGTCGGGGGTGGCGAGTTTCTCGGCGTAGCGTTCGCTGCGGTGCCGCCAGGCGACGGGCAGGTCGTCGCCGAGTTCGGCGGCGCGGCGGATCGAGGCGGGGGTGATCGGGTCGTAGGGGTGCTCGCCGAGTTCGGAACCGGCGATCACCGGTGTCCACTCGTCGAGCAGCAGCGGCAGGGTGCGCAGCAACCGGGTCTTGCCCTGCCCGCGTTCACCGAGCAGCACCACGTCGTGGCCCGCGAGCAGCGCACGTTCGAGTTGCGGAACGACGGTGTCGTCGAATCCGACGATGCCCGGCCACGGGTCGAGGCCGTCGCGCAGGGCGGCGAGCAGGTTCTGCCGGATCTCGTCCTTGACGGAGCGGTGCTCGTGTCCCGAGGCACGCAGCTCTCCGACGGTGGACGGCCTGAGTGTGGGTGACGTCACCCCTCCCAAGGTACGAGCGTTCGGTGATTTCGGCACCTGCAGCCGCGGCGATGCCCCACCCGGAACCGGGCGCCGTACCGGCAGCTCTTCCCGGATCGGGTCGTGCCGGAGCGCGCTGTCGGCACCGATCCCTAGACTCCCGCCATGGACACCTGGCTCCTCGCGGCACTGCTGGGCATCGGGCTGGCCGCCGCCACCGGCCTGCGCACCTTTCTCCCGCTGCTGATGCTCGGCACCGCAGTGCACTTCGGCCTGTTCGGAATCGCGCTCAACGAGTCGATGCAGTGGGTCGGGTCGACGGGCGCGCTCGTCGCCCTGGCGATCGCCACCGTCGTCGAGGTCGGCGCCGACCTCGTCCCCCTCGTCGACAACGTCCTCGCGGCCGTCGCGACCGTCGTGCGGCCCGTCGCGGGCGCGCTGGCCGCCTGGGCGGCGTTCGCCGATCTCGACCCGGCGATGGCCGCTCTCGCCGGCATCGTCGTCGGCGCCCCGACCGCGATGGCGGTGAGCACTGTGCAGACCGGCACCCGCGCGGCGAGCACGGTCACCACCGCGGGACTCGGCAACCCGGCGCTGTCGCTGCTCGACGACCTGCTGTCGTTCGTCACGTCGCTGATCGCGCTCGTCGTCCCGCTGCTCGTCGTGCCCCTGCTCGCGGGCTTCGCGTGGGCCGTCCACCGCGGGTATCGACGGCTGAGCCGCCTGCGGACGGTCTGACCGGTTCTGATAGACACGACGCATGGCGGACACCGACATCTCCTTCTGCAGCGGCGACGTGACCCTGCACGGCAGCCTGCGCGTGCCCGCCGCGAGCGACGGAAACGTCCCCGCCGTGCTGCTGCTCGCCGGCAGCGGTCCCACCGATCGCAACGGCGACAGTGCGCTGCTGCCCGGCCCGATCGGCACGCTGCGCCACCTCGCCGACGTGCTCGAGCGCAACGGCTTCGCGAGCCTGCGCTACGACAAGCTCGGCAGCGGTGTGACCGGCCTCGGCCCGTACGACGTCGCCGACGTCGCCGACCTCGGGTTCTCCACGTTCATCGACGCCGCCACGGACGGCCTCCGGTTCCTCGCCGCGCAGCCGGGCATCGACGCCGAGCGGCTCTACGTGGTCGGGCACAGCGAGGGCGCCCTCATCGCCCTCACCCTCGCCGACGCCGGTGCCCCGGTCGCAGGCATCGCGCTGCTCGAGCCCTTGGCCGTGCGGCTGCTGGACTTGCTCACCGCCCAGATCGACGCCCAGCTCGACGCGGTCGTCGACGCCGGTCAGCTCCCGATCCAGGTCGCCGACGAACTGCGCCTGGCCCTCGCCGGCGCCGTGGAATCGCTGCGCGCCGACGGCACCCTCAGCGACACCCTGCCCGAGCCGCTGCGCAACGCCGGTCTGGTCTCGGCCAACGCCAAGGCCCTTGCCGAGGAGGACGCGCTCGATCCGCGGATGCTCGCGGCTCAGCTCGAGGGCGGGCTGCCGGTGCTGACCAGCGTCTCGGCGAAGGACATCCAGGTGCGGGTCGAGGACGTCGACGCCCTCGACTCGGCGCTCGTGCACACGAACCTGACGTCCCTGCGCCTGCACCGGTCCAACCACGTGCTCAAGGACATCGGCGACCAGCAGTCCACCGGTGCCGACTACATCGCCGATCTGCCCTTCTCCGACGAGTTCACCCGCGGTTTCGAGGCGTGGCTCGCCAAGCTCTGACCCCTCGCCCGAGACGGGCGGAACACAAGAGATGTCAGATTCGCTTTACTCGGGTATGGTGTCCGGTTAACCCGTAGGAACACACGAGAAAGGTACGGTCCGATGCGAGACGACAAGGTCATCGCGGCGAAGTCGATGCGCGTTGCCGTACCCAGCTGGTGCCGACACACCTACGCGTACTTCCACTTCGCCAAGTGGCGACCCCGGGAATGAGTCGACGACTCGACCGATTCCTTCTCGGGCACCCGGGCACATCGCCTCGGGTGCCCTTTCTTTTCCCCGCATACCGATCTTGTCCAGTAAGAGGAGAACACGATGAAACTGCGACTCGGCGCCACCGGCGCCGTCCCCAAGGACCTGCCCGACGATCTCACCGGTCACGCGATCACGATCGACCTGAGCCACGTCGGCACCGAACAGGCTGCGGCCGCTGCGGACCTCATCCGCGAACTGCTCGACCGCGGCGCCGCCCGGCTGGTCATCTCCGACGCCCGCGACGCCGCGCCGCGGACGGTGACCCGCCCGGCGACCGGGCACCCGCACGCAGCCTGACCGGCGCGTGCGGGCGGCCGGCGTCGCTCAGTGCGCGAAGTGGCGTGCGCCGGTGAGGTACAGGGTCACGCCGGCCTCGCGAGCGGCCTCGATGACCTCGTTGTCGCGCACCGAACCGCCCGGCTGCACGACGGCCCGGACACCGGCCTCGGTGAGCACCTGCAGGCCGTCCGCGAACGGGAAGAACGCGTCGGATGCGGCGACGGATCCGACGACCCGGTCCCCGGCGCGGGAGACCGCGAGCCGGGCGGAGTCCACGCGATTGACCTGCCCCATGCCGACACCGACGGTGGCGCCGCCCGCGGCGAGCAGGATCGCGTTGGACTTCACGGCCCGGCAGGCACGCCACGCGAACTCGAGATCCGCGAGGGTCTCGGCGTCGGCGGCCTCGCCGCAGGCCAGCTCCCAGTTCGCGGCCGAATCGCCCGGCGCGGTGAGGGTGTCGCGCTCCTGCAGCAGCATTCCGCCGGAGATCTGCCGCAGTTCGATCTGCGCCGCCTGCGGCGAGTCGGCCCGCAGAATGCGGATGTTCTTCTTGCGGCTGAGCACCTCGACCGCGCCGTCCGCGTAGCCGGGGGCGATGATCACCTCGGTGAAGATCTCGGCGACCTGCTCGGCCATCGCCACGCTCACTTCACGGTTGACGGCGATCACGCCGCCGAACGCACTCACCGGATCGCACTCGTGTGCCTTGCGGTGCGCCTCGGCGACGGACTCCGCGACCGCGATCCCACACGGGTTGGCGTGCTTGATGATCGCGACGCACGGCCGGTCGTGGTCGTGCGCGGCGCGCCAGGCCGCGTCGGCGTCCTGATAGTTGTTGTACGACATCTCCTTGCCGTGGAACTGCTCGGCCCGCGCCAGACCCGGCTCGCCCGCCTCGTTCACGTACAGCGCCGCCGCCTGGTGCGGGTTCTCGCCGTAGCGCAGCACGGCCGCGCGCTCCCACGTCGCACCGGCCCACGCCGGGAACTGCTCGGCGGTGTCGGCCTCCCCGGCGGCGTAGCCGGCGTTCATCCAGCTCGCCACCGCCACGTCGTAGGCGGCGGTGTGCTGGAATGCCTGGGCGGCAAGGGCTTTGCGCTGCGACAGGGTGAAACCGCCGCCCTTGACGGCGTCGAGCACGTCGTCGTAGCGGGCCGGGTCGACGACCACCGCGACCGACGGGTGGTTCTTCGCGGCGGCACGCACCATGGACGGGCCGCCGATGTCGATCTGCTCGACGCACTCGTCGGCGGTGGCGCCGGAGGCGACGGTCTGCGTGAACGGGTACAGGTTCACCACGACCAGTTCGAACGCCTCGACACCGAGTTCGGCGAGCTGATCGAGATGATCCTGCTTGCGCGTGTCGGCGAGGATGCCGGCGTGCACCCGCGGGTGCAGCGTCTTGACCCGGCCCTCGAGACATTCGGGGAATCCGGTGAGGTCCTCCACCTTGGTGACGGGGATTCCGGCGCCGGCGATGGTGGCCGCCGTGGACCCGGTGGAGACCAGCGCGACACCCGCCTCGTGCAGGCCCGTCGCCAGTTCGACCAAACCGGTCTTGTCGTAGACGCTGACGAGTGCGCGTCGCACAGCCTTACGTTCGGTCACTGGGGATCACGGCCTTTCGTCCATCGGATACAACTCCACGGGTGGCGACGGCGGCGACCACGTCGGCCAGCAGTCGTCGCTCCACAACCTTGATGCGTTCGTGCAGGGTGGCCTCGTCGTCGTCGTCGAGGACCGGCACGGGTTCCTGCGCCAGAATGGGACCGGTGTCGACACCCGCGTCGACCAGGTGCACGGTCGAGCCGGTGACCTTCACCCCGTAGGCGAGGGCGTCCGGCACGGCGTGTGCGCCGGGGAACGCGGGCAGCAGCGCCGGATGGGTGTTGACGATGCGGCCCCCGAACCGGTCCAGGAAGACCGGCCCCAGGATCTTCATGAAACCGGCCGAGACCACCAGGTCCGGCTCGTGCGCAGCGACGGCGTCGGTCAGGGCGCGGTCCCACGCGGCCCGGTCCGGGTGCTCGCGCAGAGCGACACGGACATGGGGAATACCGGCGGCCTCCGCATGCCCCTCGGCGGCACACTCGCGGTCCACTCCGACGGCGACGATCCGGGCGGGATATCCGTCCGTGTGCGTCGCGTCGATCAGCGACCGCAGCAGGCTGCCGGTGCCCGAAGCGAGGACGACGACCCGTGCCGGCACAGTGGGCGGCAGCTGGTCACGCGAGGCAGTCAGCGCTCTACTCCTGGAACTCGAGAGGGGGCGGCCGGAGGCTCGGCCGGGTAGAGCCTAGCCCTTGGGGGGTGTGGCACCCTCCGGCAGGTCGCCGTTGGGCTCCGGTGGCGCGCCGGCATCCCGGTCCCTCTCGACGGGCCGGGCCGGCTCGTCGGCCGCGTCCTCGATCGTCGCGTCGACGACGTCCGTACGTTCGGCCACAGGGTCCTCGGTGTCCGGGTCCTCGGTGTCCGGGTCCTCGGTGCCCGGGTCCTCGGCGACGGCCGCATCGTCGGCGGCCGAGGGGTCGTCCTCGACGATCTCGGCGTCGAGCACGGCGGCGACCGGTGCCGCCTCGAGCGCCCGGACGTCGTCGTCGGGGTTCTCGTCCGGCTCGTCGCCGGGGCCCTCGGCCGCCTCGTCGCCGGGCTCCTCGTCGGCGAGCTGCTCCCCGGCGACCTCGTCATCGGCGAGCTTCTCCTCGGCGGCCGACTGCCGGGCGGCTTCCACCGCAGCCAGGCGGTGCTCGCGCCAGAGCAGCAGCTGCGAGGTGACGAGGCCGAGCAGTCCCGTCCACGCGAACACCAGCACCCCGGCCAGCCACCAGTTTCCGCCGACCACACCGAAGACCCCCAGCGGGCCACCGGCAGCCCACGTGGCCAGCGCGGTCGCCGCACCGGCGAGCGCCGCCGCAGCAACCACCGTGAGGGCGGCGTCGGTGGACGACACGCGTTCCCCTCGGGCGCGTGCCTCGAGGTGGCACCGGGCGACGTACCGCCCGAGCAGCGCGCCCACCGTCGCGGGGACGGCGAGCAACACGGGCCAGAACGGCGCGGCCGGTCCCGGTGGGATCACGGCAAGCACCGGCAGGGCAGGCAGGTCCCCGCCGGTCGCCTCGAACAGGCTCAGGCGCACGTCGCCGAACTGCACCGTGCTGCCGGTCACCACGGCGGCGGCCCCGATCAGCACGTTGGGCAGGTACAGCACCGACAACACCGTCAGCCCGAGGGCGCCGACCGCTCCCCCGCCGCGGCCGATCAGGTCACCGACCACGGTCCACGACCACAGCAGCGCGAGCACGGTCACCACCCCGCCCGCGGCGAACATCCCCAGCACCGTCCGGGCCGCGGGACGCACGGCGGCGACCAGCCAGTTCGGCACCCCGTAGCGGGACGCCAGCGGCCGCCACGTCCGGGAACCGATGCCGAGCCCGGCCCCGACCAGGTACAGCGCGGTCACCCACGCCAGCGCGGACGCGGGATTGGGGGTGACGACAGGCAGGACACTTGCCGCATCCTGGATCACGATCAGTGCCGCCACCGTGATCACCGTCGGACCGGCGAGGGTGGCCGCCGCGATGCGCGAGGCGTTCCGGCGATCGAGCGGACGGCCACCGAGGGCGACGACACCATCGGTGGCCGACCGTGCGGCCCGAGCGGTCAGCCACACCAGCACCGCTGTCGGCAGCAACGGCAGCACCCCCAGCGGTACCCCGTCGATCGTCAATGTCACCTGGTGCAGGGCCAGCCAGCTGCCCGCGATGGCCGCGTAGATGCCGGTCAGGTCGCTGCTCGCGGCCACCATCGTGGTCACCACCAGCGTGGCGATCAACGCGAGGGTCACTGCCGGCACCTTGGCCGCAGTGCCGAGCAGGATCCGCAACTGCTCCGGTTCGACCGGGGTGTCTTCCGGGGTCGTGTGCCGGTCGGACCGGCCTAGCGTCGAGGTCATCGTGTCGAGAGTGTCACCCGGCGACGATCGGGACGGTCAGGCGCGCCGCAGCATGTGCGGGAGCCCTCACCGCGGTTCGTCGCCGGGACGGAACGCCTGCGTCGGCGCCGGATCCGACGTCCGCTCGGTGTCCCCCTCCGAGGAACGGCCGGTGGCCTCGCGCTCAGAGTCTGCGTCCCGGGGGGCGAGCACCGTCGGCTCGTCGACGTCGCCGCCGGCAGACTCGCCCGTCCGACCGGCGGGACCCGGAGTCCCCGCACCGTACGGCGCCTGCGCGCCCGTCGGGGTGTAGGCCTGCTGTCCGGGGTGCTGGCCCTCGGAGTGCTGCCGGTCGACGCGCAGCGGCTGGCTCAGGTGTTCGGTCTGGGCGCCGGCGTCCGGGCTGGGGTAGTGCTCGCGCGGCTGCGCCCCCGAGTACTGGGTGCCGGGGTACTGGCCCCCGGCGTACTGGCCGGAGGGGTACTGGCCGGACGGGTACTGGCCCGACGGGTACTGGCCCGACGGGTACTGACCGGACGGGTACTGACCGGACGGGTACTGACCCGAGGGGTACTGCGCCTGCTGGTAGCCGGGGTACTGCGCCGAGGTCCCGGACGGGTAGGCCGAGGATCCGGAAGGGTACCCGGAGCCCGGCGTTCCGTATCCGCTCGCCGTCGCGCCGGGAGCGTAACCCTGCCCCCCACCGGCACCCTGCGCACCGTAGCCCTGCGCACCGTAGCCCTGCGCACCGTAGCCCTGCGCTCCGGCACCCTGCGCTCCGTAACCCTGCCCGCCGTAACCCTGGCCGCCGCCCTGGCCGCCGAACGACTGCGCGGGCGAACGACGCTGGCCGGGCACCAAAATCCCGATCCCGAAGAGCAGCGCCATGAGCGCGAGCGCGGTCTGCAGGAAACCGAGGACGAGGATCGACACCCCACCCCAGGAGATGCCGGTGTCGTCCGGGAGGTGGAAGAGCTGGAACAGCGACACCACGAAGCCGACCGCGGAGGCCGCCACCGCGACGGAGCGCAGGTCCTGACCCGGCAGCAGCGACAGCGCAGCGGCCGCGCCGCCGAAGAGCAAGAAGGCCAGCGGGACGACCGCGAACCCGAAGTCGAACGACGACAGCGCGACCTGGGTGCCGAAGGAGATGCGCACGTACGGCGCCAGGCCGAGCAGGAAGTTCAGCACCGCCAGCACCGCGACGGCGATCGGCAGGAGCAGCGGCACCACCTTGTCGGAGACGCCGCGGGCGGCGGACCCGGGTCCTGCCCCGGTCGACGACCCCGAGGGGCCTGCCGGGTTGTCGGACCGGCCCGTTCCCGAGCCTGCTGGGTAGGTCATCGCTCCTCCTGATGTCGTCGGCTGCTCTGCGACCAGCCTAGGCACGATCACCGTGGGCGGCAGGAGTCCCGCGAATCCGGCGAATCCCCACCGGCGAGAATGTGCCCATGCCCAGCACCCTCGAGCCCGGACCGGACGTCGTCGCCGAGACGGAGATCAAGCACTCCCGCTTCCTCGCCGTGCTGCGCCGCGTCGACTCGGACACCGCCGCGCTCGCCTTCGTCGAAGAACAGCGGCGGCTGTATCCCGATGCGCGGCATCATTGCTGGGCCTTCGTGGTGGGCGACGAGCCGGCGCACCGGGCGGAGCGGTCGAGCGACGACGGGGAGCCGGGTGGCACGGCCGGGGTGCCGATGCTGCAGGTGCTGCACCACCGCGACCTGGTGAACGTCGCGGTGGTGGTCACCCGATGGTTCGGGGGCATCAAGCTCGGCGCGGGCGGACTGGTCCGAGCGTATTCGGGTGCGGTGGCGGTTGCGGTCGACGCGGCGACGCTGGTGCCGCGGGAGCGGCGGGAGGTGTTCACGCTGGCGGTGGGGCACGGTGATGCCGGACGCGTGGAGTCGGAACTACGGGGCCGCGGAGTGAGCGTGCTCGACGTGTCCTACACGGAGCGTGTCGTCTTCACCGTCGCGGCGCGGGATGCGACCGACCTACAGAGCGTGGTGGCGTCGGTGACGGCCGGTGCGGGGGAACTCGTGCCCGTCGGCACCGAATGGGTCGACGGGTAGGCAGCGGAGCCGCCGGTGTGTCCTTTGGGCTGCCTGGACCGCCCAAAGGACACACCGGCGGCGAAGCCGCTCCGCTCTGTTCTAGAGCGACTGCAGGATCTCGCGCGCGAGAGCGGCGGTCTCGGACGGCGTCTTGCCGACCTTCACGCCGGCCGCCTCGAGGGCGTCCTTCTTGGCCTGCGCGGTGCCCGAGGAGCCGGAGACGATGGCGCCGGCGTGGCCCATGGTCTTGCCCTCGGGAGCGGTGAACCCGGCGACGTAGCCGACGACCGGCTTGGTCACGTTCGCCTTGATGTAGTCGGCCGCGCGCTCCTCGGCGTCGCCGCCGATCTCGCCGATCATGACGATGAGCTTGGTCTCGGGATCCTTCTCGAACGCCTCGATGGCGTCGATGTGGGTGGTGCCGATGACCGGGTCGCCGCCGATGCCGATGGCGGTCGAGAAGCCGAAGTCACGCAGCTCGAACATCATCTGGTAGGTCAGCGTGCCGGACTTCGACACCAGGCCGACCGGGCCCTTGCCGGAGATGTTGGCCGGGGTGATGCCGACCAGCGACTCGCCGGGGGTGATGATGCCGGGGCAGTTGGGGCCGATGATCCGGGTCTTGCTGCCCTTCTCGACGTTGTAGGCCCACGCGTACGCGGTGTCCTGCACCGGGATGCCCTCGGTGATGACCACGAGCAGCGGGATCTCCGCGTCGATGGCCTCGATGATGGCGTCCTTGGCGAACTTGGGGGGAACGAACGCGATCGAGACGTCCGCGCCGGTCTCCTTCATCGCCTCGGCGACGGTGCCGAAGACGGGCAGCTCGACGGCGGAACCGTCGGCCGCGGTGTGGGACACCGTGGTGCCGGCCTTACGGGCGTTGACGCCGCCGACGACCTGGGTCCCGGCCTTGAGCATCAGGGCGGTGTGCTTGGTGCCCTCGCCGCCGGTGATGCCCTGGACGATGACCTTCGAGTCCTTGTTGAGGAAGATAGACATGTTCTCCGTGTGTCCTTACTTCGCGGCGTACGCCAGCTCGGCGGCCTTGTCAGCGGCCTCGTCCATGGTTCCGACCAGCGTGACCAGCGGGTGGTTGGCGTCGGCCAGGATCTTGCGGCCGGCCTCGACATTGTTGCCGTCCAGACGGACGACCAGCGGCTTGTTGGCCTCGTCGCCGAGGATCTCGAGCGCCTTGACGATGCCGTTGGCGACGGCGTCGCACGCGGTGATGCCACCGAACACGTTGACGAACACGCTCTGGACCTGGGAGTCGTTCAGGATCACGTCCAGGCCGGCGGCCATGACCTCGGCCGAGGCGCCACCGCCGATGTCGAGGAAGTTGGCGGGCTTGACGCCGCCGTGCTTCTCACCGGCGTACGCGACGACGTCGAGGGTCGACATGACCAGACCCGCGCCGTTGCCGATGATGCCGACCTGACCGTCGAGCTTGACGTAGTTCAGGTCGTGCTCCTTGGCCTTGGCCTCGAGCGGATCGGTGGAGTCCTTGTCCTCGAGCTCGGCGTGCTCGGGGTGACGGAAGCCCGCGTTCTCGTCGATGGTGACCTTGCCGTCCAGGGCGAGGATCTGATCGTCGGGGGTACGCACGAGGGGGTTGACCTCGACCAGGGTGGCGTCCTCGGCGACGAAGACCTCCCACAGCTTCTGGATGGTCACGGCCGCGGCGTCGAGCACCTCGGCGGGCAGGTGGCCCTGCTCGGCGATGCTGCGCGCGAACGCGAGGTCGACACCCTTGACGGCGTCCACGGACACCTTGGCGAGACGCTCGGGCTTGGTTGCCGCGACCTCTTCGATCTCCATGCCGCCCTCGACCGAGCACATGGCCAGGTAGGTGCGGTTGGCACGGTCGAGCAGGAAGGAGATGTAGTACTCCTCCGCGATGTCGCTGGCCTCGGCGACCAGCAGCTTCTTGACGATGTGACCCTTGATGTCGAGGCCGAGGATGTTCTCGGCGTGGGTCTTCGCATCCTCGGGGGTGGCGGCGTACTTCACGCCGCCGGCCTTGCCACGACCACCGGTCTTGACCTGGGCCTTGACCATCACAGGCTTACCGATTTCCTCGGCGATAGCCTTGGCATCGTCGGCCGTGTCGGTCACACGACCCAGCGACGTCGGCACACCATGCTTGGCGAAGAGTTCCTTCGCCTGGTATTCGAAGAGATCCATCTGCTCACCGTCTCGTCTGCGTTGACGCCCGCTCGAGGGGTATGAGCGGGTCCGTTCGGACTGTAACTAGTCGGAAGTCCCACCAAACGCCCGCACTCCTGGTATGTGTCGCATGTCACCGGAGTGGGGCCCCGAGGGGTACCTCACGGATTTTCCTCCCGGATTGTGAGCCACGCCGCAGCCAGGAGGAGCACCACCCCCAGGATTGCAGGCAGCGTGAGGACTCCGTTCACCGGCTCCTGCTCCGGGGTCCGTACGAGCACCCACGAGGCCGCGTACAGGGCCACCGAGGCCGCCGCACCGAGCAACAGCACACTGCCGCGGGCCGGCCGCGCACGCGCTGCGACCAGCACCGCGGCGACCACCGCGACGGCGAGCACCGCCCGCCCCCACACGTCGTACCCCCAGGGGTAGCTCAGCACCGAGCCGGCGCCGGGCTGCAACGGCAGCAGCACCCCGGCACCGGCAGTGAGCGCCGCCGCCGCGCCCACCGTGCGCGCGACGGGCCCGGCGATCCGTTCGACGGAGGTGTCGATGCCGTCGCGTTCCGCACCTCCCGCGAGGACGACGAACACGCCCGTCACCGCCGCCCCCAGGATGGCGGCCCCGGCCAGCCAGGTGCCCGGCCCGGCGCCGACACCGGGCAGGCCCGCGGCGAGCACCCAGGACTGCAGCACCGCCCCGGCGGCGGTGACCACCCCGGCGGCCGGCACCACGACGGCGGGTCGCAGCGGAGCAGCGAACTCGGAGAGCAGCAGCCACACGCTCAGTGCCAGCACGAGCAGACCCGCGGCGAACAGCATGCGGGCGGCAGGCAGTTCGGGCGCCGCACCGGCGGGCACCGACAGCGCCGGCAGCAGCGAACCCACTGTCGCGACGGCGCCGGTGACGAGCCCCGCGACACCCGCCTGCCGATGCCGCGCCGCGGGAGCGGACGGCAGCACCCTGGGCACCGGCCCGGCGGCGTGATCGGACCGTGCGACGAGCCGGGGCAGCGCGGCCGCGGCCGCGACGAGCAGGACGGCAGCGAGCACGCCGACGGCGGCCGCGGACGACGGCGTCAGCCGCGCACCGCTCAGTCCCGCCGCCAGCCGGGGCCCCAGGATGCCCAGCGCACCGAGCCCCGCACCGGCCAACGCCCCGGCTGCGGCGGCCGACGACGAGGTCACCAGCGCCCACGTCGCCGCCAGCAGCACCGCGACCGCCGCCACCAGGGCGCCGATCGCCGCAGCCGGCGTGGCGTCGAGGACGCCGGAACCGAGCAGGACCGGGTCGTTCGACACGAAGGGCGGGGCGAGCAGCGCACCGGCCGCGGCAAGTGCAGCTCCCGCCACACCGGCCGCCGCCGGAGCCCCGGTGCGGGCAACCGCGGGCCGGTCCTCGCCGGGGAGGTGGGCGTCGGGCTCGGCTTCCAGTTGCCGGACCGCGACGGCTCCGAGGGCCCCGGCGAGGACCGAGGCGAGATGACCGGCGAGGACGACGCCCGCGCCGGGACCTGCCGCGAGTCCCGCGGCGGTGACGGGCCGGAACAGCTCGAGGCGGTCCGCGTCGAGGGCGTCGGTGAACAGCGCGACGTCGAGCAGGGCCGCGCCGAGTGCGACGAACCCCGCTCCAGCGAGAAGCGCGGCGGCCCGGACGGCGGGGAGGGGGCCGCGCCGGCGGGCAAGACTCACCGCACCGGCGGGAACCGCGAGCGCGACGACGGCAGCGACGAGGGACGCGGCGCCCGAGGCGGCGCCGACCGGTCCCGTGTCGGCACGGACCACGGGCAGGAGCGGCGCGACCGCCACCGCGGTGGCTCCGAGCGCGGCCAGGACGAGCGCAGCGAGAAGTACGGGCGGGCGGCTCGGCACGATCCGACGCTACGACGGCCTTCCGGTACATCCCGGCGTGACACACCGTAAGTCTTCGGTATCGCCCCGTAACCAGGGAAATGTTTCCAGATTTGCCCAGCTCAAACTGTGATGCCGGTCACAAGGTCCGATTTCCTGCCCGTTTAGGTTGCCACGCTTGCGATCGTTTCGTTACCGTCGCTTCGGTCCGAGTAACGGTCAGGTCACGAACGGAGGACGGCAGTCGATGCACACTTGCACTCCCCGCGCCGACAGCCGTCCCGACAGCGAGTTCGACGATATCGACTTCGCAGGGGCGACCGACCGCCTCTACCCGGGCCACTGGCAGCCGCACGAGCACTACTTCGACGAGGGCCCTGCGGACGATCCGGACGTCTCGAGCATTGTGAATTTCCGTAACACCAGCACCACCGAGCAGTACGAATTCTACGGCGACGAGCCGGCCCGCCCGCTCACCGCCCCCGCAGTGTCCGACGGTGATCCGGCCGCCCCGCCTCGTCGCGGCGGCGCCCACCGCGTTCCCACTCCGCCCGCCGCCCTCAAGGGCCGTGCCGCGGTCCTCGCGGTCGCCGCCGGCGCCGTCGTCGCCGCGGGTCAGGCCGCCACCAGCGGCCCCGCTCAGAACTCCGAGCATTCCGAGGTCGCCCTCGCCGCCGACACCACCGGCTCGAACGTCATCACCGCCACCGCGGTGCCGCAGGCCGCCCAGTTCGCCGCGGAGACCGAGTCCGAGAGCGCGACTCCCTCCCAGGCCCCTCAGGTCCTCAACATCGCGGACCCGAACGACCTGTCCCAGTTCTCCAATCTGCTCGCCAAGGGCCAGCGCTTCAGCGAGGAGCGCGCCGCCCGCGAGGCCGCCGCCCGTCGCCCCCTGTTCGTCCTGCCGGCCGCGGGCGTCTTCACCTCCAGCTACGGCGCCCGCTGGGGAACCCTGCACGCCGGTGTGGACATCGCCGGTCCCATCGGAACCCCGATCCTCGCGGTCGCCGACGGCACCGTCATCGACTCCGGTCCGGCGTCCGGGTTCGGCATGTGGGTGCGTCTGCGCCACGCCGACGGCACCGTCACCGTCTACGGTCACATCGACCAGTCCTTCGTGACCGTCGGTCAGCAGGTCATGGCGGGTGACCAGATCGCCACCATGGGCAACCGTGGCCAGTCCACCGGCCCGCACCTGCACTTCGAGGTCCACCTCAACGGCATCGACAAGATCGATCCGCTGCCCTGGCTCGCGACTCGCGGCATCTCCCTCGGCATCCGGAACGACTGACCGCCGACCGCATTCGCGATACGGGCCCCGCACCGGCTGGTGCGGGGCCCGTATCGCGTCCGGCTCAGAGTTTGACCATCGGCACGCCGCCGACGAGCATCAACCGCACCTTCCCGGCGCTGCCGAAGTCGACGACCACCGTCGCGGTCGGCCCGGAGCCGCGGGTTTCGAGGACCGTGCCGAGGCCGTACTTGTCGTGGCTGACCCGATCGCCGACGGCGAGCACGAGATGGTTGTTGCGCGAACGCCCGGAACTCGGCGTCGACGGCCGGTCGCCGCCGAACCGGGAAGTCCCGCCCCCGAAGCCGGAACCGATTCCGCCGTAACCGCTCCGGCCCCGCCCGGCACCGATGGCGTGCCCACCGGCGACCCCCGGATCCTCCCGGCGCCATTCCACGAGTTCCTGCGGGATCTCCTGGAGGAAACGCGATTCCGGATTGGTCACGGGCTGCCCCCAGGCCGAGCGCAGCACCGCGCGGCTCAGATACAGGCGGTGCCGCGCACGGGTGAGGCCGACATAGGCCAGGCGCCGTTCCTCCGAGAGTTCGGCAGGGTCGCCGAGAGCGCGCATGTGCGGGAACTGCCCGTCCTCCCACCCGGTGACGAACACCACCGGGAATTCGAGCCCCTTGGCGGTGTGCAGCGTCATCAGGGTGACGACCCCGTCGCCCTCCTCGGGGATCTGATCGGCGTCGGCCACCAGCGACACCCGCTCGAGGAACGCCGCCAGGGAACCGGGCTCGGGCTCCCCCTCCGGCACCTCGCGTTCGTCCTCGAGACCCGCGGCGTTGCGCGCGTCCGAACAGAATTCTCTTGCGACGCTGACCAACTCGTTGAGGTTGTCGAGCCTCGTGCCGTCCTGCGGGTCGTCGCTGGCCTCGAGCTCGGCGCGATATCCGGTGCGATCGAGCACCGCTTCGACGATGTCGCCGATGTCGACGAGGTCGTTGCCGTCGGCGTCGGTCTCGGTGAGCATCGCCCGTAGTTCGTCCATGAGGTCGACGAACGCGGCGACGGCCTTCTGCGAGCGGGAATTCAGCAGCGGCACGGTTCCCTCGGCGGCGTCGCGCAGGGCCCGGCCGAACCCGACGCCCGTGCGTTCGGCGTGCACCGCCACGCAGGCCTCGGCGCGGTCGCCGATGCCGCGACGGGGGGTGTTGAGGATCCGGCGCAGGCTGACCGTGTCGTCCGGGTTGGCGAGCACCCGCAGGTACGCGACGAGGTCCCGCACCTCCTTGCGCTCGTAGAAGCGCACGCCGCCGACCACCCGGTAGGGCACGCCGTGCCGGATGAACACGTCCTCGAGGGCGCGCGAGGAGTTGTTGGTGCGGTAGAAGACGGCGATATCGGCGAATTTCGCGTCCCCGGCGTCGACGAGCCGGTCGATCTCCGCGGCGACGAACTGCGCCTCGTCGTGCTCGTTGTCGGCGACGTACCCGGTGATCGGCTCCCCCGCACCGGAGTCAGTCCACAGCCGTTTCTCCCGACGCCCGGTGTTGCGGGCGATCACCGCGTTCGCCGCGGAGAGGATGGTCTGGGTGGAACGGTAGTTCTGCTCGAGCAGGATCGTGCGAGCCTCGGGATAGTCGCGTTCGAACTCCTCGATGTTGCGGATCGTCGCGCCGCGGAACGCGTAGATGGACTGGTCGGCGTCGCCGACGACACACAGTTCCGCCGGCGCGACCGCGTCGTCCGACACGGTGTCGTCCGCCCCGCCGACGAGCGTGCGCACGAGCACGTACTGCGCGTGGTTGGTGTCCTGGTACTCGTCGACGAGAACGTGGCGGAACCGTCGGCGGTAGTACTCCGCCACCGGCGGATGCGCCTGCAACAGCGCCACCGTCTCCCCGATCAGGTCGTCGAAGTCGAAGGCGTTGGCCGCGCGCAGCCGCTGCTGGTAGTGGGCGTAGACCGTCGCGACGATCCGCGGCAGGTCCGCCGCCTCGCGATCCGCGGCGGCCGCGGCCTCCTCGGGACCGATCAGCTCGTTCTTGAGATTGGAGATGTGCGTAGCCAGCAGCCGCGCGGAGTACCGCTTGACGTCGAGGTCGAGATCCTTGGCGATCATGGTGAGCAGCCGCCGGGAGTCGTCGGCGTCGTAGATGGTGAAGTTCGAGTTCATCCCCGACAGCAGCGCCGACTGCGCGCGCAGGATCCGCACGCAGCTCGAGTGGAACGTCGACACCCACATGCTGTTCGCCCGCGGGCCGACCAGGTGGGCGACGCGCTCGCGCATCTCGGCGGCCGCCTTGTTGGTGAACGTGATGGCCAGGATCTGGCCCGGCGTCACCCTCCGCTCCCCCAGCAGGTACGCGATGCGCCGCGTCAGCACCGCCGTCTTCCCCGAGCCGGCGCCCGCGACGATGAGCAGCGGAGAACCCGTGTGGGTCACCGCCTCCCGCTGCTGTGGGTTGAGGCCCTCGAGCAGAGCGTCGGAGGTCGTCGCTCGCACCCCCGGGTTCGGGGCGGGGACGGGACGGCCGGAGGCAACGGGAGTGTTCATCGTGGTACCAAACTACCGGCGATCGCCGACAGCCGTGCCGGCCGGGCGGGGGCGATTCGACAGGTATGCCTTACTTGGCCGGTTCGGGGACGGGTGGCAAACTGAACGTCATGTCATGTGCTCCACGTCGCCGCTACCGGCGACACTGCCATCGGTGTGAGAGCCGATGACCGAGGCCTGACCGCACCCCGAGGCTTCGGCTGCCGCGCCACCGAAGCCCGAGCCGACGGCCGGACCGGTAACGCCCGCAGAATCCGAAGCGATCCCAGAGCTGACGCGAGGAGACGACATGAGCACCAACACCGAGGCCACCGGTTCCGGAGCCAGCGCATCCGATGCTGCCCTGCCCACCACCGAGGCGGAGATCGACGAGCTCCGCAAGGAGATCGATCGGCTCGACGCCGAGATCCTGGCGGCGGTCAAGCGCCGCACCGAGGTCTCGCGCATCATCGGCCAGACCCGGATGGCATCCGGCGGCACCCGCCTGGTCCACAGCCGGGAGATGAAGGTCCTCGAGCGCTTCAGCGAGCTGGGCCAGGAGGGTCACACGCTGGCCATGCTGCTGCTGCGACTCGGCCGCGGCCGCCTGGGTCACTGAGGCCGCGGCCGCCTGGGTCACTGAGGCCGCGGCCGCCTGGACCCACCGAGGCCGCGGCCGCCTGGGTCACTGAGGCCGCGGCCGCCTGGGTCACTGAGGCCGCGGCCGCCTGGACCCACCGAGGCCGCGGCCGCCTGGACCCACCGAGGCTGCGGCCGGGGTCACCGAGGCACCCCGGCCCCGGTACGCCCCCGAGCACGCGACGGTCGGGGGCGTAGCCGTCGCGCAGGTCACTGCAGCGCGATGTACTTCGTCTCGAGGTACTCCTCGATGCCTTCGCTGCCGCCCTCGCGGCCCAGCCCGGAGGCCTTGACGCCGCCGAAGGGCGCCGCGACGTCGGAGATCACGCCCCGGTTGACGCCCACCATGCCGGATTCGAGGGCCTCGGACACCCGCAGCGCCCGGTCCAGGTTCTGCGTGTAGATGTACGCGGCCAGTCCGTATTCGGTGGCGTTGGCCGCGTCGATCGCCTCCTGCTCGGTGTCGAATCCGGTCACAGCGGCGACGGGACCGAACACCTCCTCGCGCAGGATCCGGGCGTCGGCCGTCACTCCGTCGAGCACGGTCGCGGGGTAGAACCACCCCCGACCGTCGGGGACGTCCCCGCCGAGCCGCACGCTCGCACCGGCCGCGACCGCGTCCTGCACCAGCGTGCCGACGGTCTCCCGCTGGCCCGCGTTGATCAGCGGACCGAGCGTGGTGCCGGGGTCGGTACCCGGCCCGAGCCGGTACTGCGCCATGCGCTCGGTGAGCTTCTTCACGAACTCCTCCCGCACCGGGTTGGCGACGTGGAAGCGGTTCGCGGCCGTGCACGCCTCGCCCCCGTTGCGCAGCTTGGCGGCCAGTGCTCCCTCCACCGCGGCGTCGAGGTCGGCGTCGTCGAACACCAGGAACGGCGCGTTGCCACCCAGTTCCATCGACGTGCGCAGCATCGCCTTCCCGGCCCGTTCGGACAGGGTCCGGCCCACCTCGGTGGAACCGGTGAAGGTCAGCTTGCGCAGGCGGGGATCGTCGATCAGCGGGCCGGTGACCGCGCCGGCACGCGAGGTCGGCAGCACCGACAGCACCCCCTTCGGAAGCCCGGCCTCGGCGAACAGCTGGGCGAGCAGCAGCATCGTCAGGGGGGTCTCCGACGCGGGCTTCATCAGGATCGTGCAGCCCGCGGCGAGGGCGGGACCGATCTTGCGGGTGCCCATCGCGAGCGGGAAGTTCCACGGCGTGATCGCCAGGCACGGTCCCACCGCTTGCTTGGTCACCAGGATCCGTCCGTTGCCGGCGGGTGCGTGCGTGTAGCGCCCCGAGATCCGCACCGCCTCCTCGGCGAACCAGCGGAAGAACTCGGCCCCGTACTTGGCCTCGGCCCGGCTCTCCGGCAGGGCCTTGCCCATTTCGAGAGTCATCAGGAGCGCGAAGTCCTCGGCCCGTTCGGTGATCCTCGCGAACACCGAACGCAGCAGTTCACCCCGCTCGCGCGGCGCGGTCGCCGCCCACTCGTGCTGGGCGGCCACCGCGGCGTCGAGGGCGCGGACGGCGTCGGCGGGGCTCGCGTCGGCGACGTCGGTGAGGATGTCGCCGGTGGCGGGATCGTGGACGGTGAAGGTGGCGCCGTTCTCGGCGGCCACCCATTCCCCGCCGAGGAACAGTTCTGTCGGTACGGTCCGGATCAGTTCTTCGGTGTCCATGTCCCACATCATGCGCTCCGGGACCCGGGCGGGTTCCGAACCCGCCGGTAACTACGGGCCCGCACTAGGCTCTGAATTCATGAGCGACGTGACTCGAACCGCACCGTGGCAGCAGCTGTCCCAGCACCGTTCGGAGCTCGAGGCGGTGGATCTGCGAGGGTTGTTCGCGGCGGATCCGGGTCGGGCGCAGCGGCTGTCGGTGACCGCGGGCGAGTGGTACATCGACTACAGCAAGCATCGGATCACCGACACCACGGTCGGGTTGCTGCTGGATCTGGCCCGGGCTGCCGGGGTCGAATCCCGCCGCGACGCGATGCTCGCCGGGGAGCGCATCAACAGCACCGAGGACCGGGCGGTGCTGCACACCGCCCTGCGGCTGCCGCGGTCGGCGACGCTGCCCGTGGACGGCGCCGACGTGGTCCCCGACGTGCACACCGTGCTCGACGCGATGGCCGGCTTCGCCGAGCAGGTCCGCTCCGGCACCTGGCGCGGCGCCACCGGGGAGACGATCACCACGGTGGTCAACATCGGCATCGGCGGCTCGGACCTGGGCCCGGCGATGGTGGCGCGGGCGTTGCGGCACTACGCCGACGGCCCGGACGCCCGGTTCGTCGCCAACATCGATCCGGCGGATCTGACCGCGCAGCTGTCCGACCTGGATCCGGCCCGGACGCTGTTCGTGGTGGCGTCGAAGACGTTCACCACCATCGAAACCCTCACCAACGCCACCGCCGCGCGGCGCTGGCTGGTCGCCGCCCTCGGTGAGGACGCCGTCGCGGCGCACTTCGTGGCGGTGTCCACCAATGCCGCCAAGGTCGCCGAGTTCGGTATCGACCCGGCGAACATGTTCGGGTTCTGGGACTGGGTGGGTGGGCGGTACTCGGTGGGTTCGGCGATCGGCCTGTCGGTGATGTGCGCGATCGGCCCGGTGCGGTTCGCCGAATTCCTGGCCGGGATGCACACCGTCGACGAGCATTTCGCCACCGCGCCGCTCGAGGCGAACGCGCCGGTGCTGCTCGGGCTGCTGGGGGTGTGGTACGCGTCGGTGCTGGGGGCGCAGACGCGGGCGGTGCTGCCCTACAGCCAGGACCTGGCGCGGCTGCCGGCGTATCTGCAGCAGCTGACCATGGAGTCGAACGGCAAGTCGGTGCGGCTCGACGGCAGCCCCGTCGACCACGACACCGGGGAGATCTTCTGGGGTGAGCCGGGCACGAACGGTCAGCACGCGTTCTTCCAGCTGCTGCACCAGGGCACCCGGCTGATCCCGGCCGACTTCGTCGGGTTCGCCACCGCGCTCGAGGATCTGCCCACCATCGACGGCACCGGCAGCATGCACCAGGTGCTGCTGGCGAACATGCTCGCCCAGGCCAAGGTGCTCGCGTTCGGCAAGACCGCGGCCGAGGTCGCCGCCGACGGCACCGACCCGGCGCTGGTGGCGCACAAGGTGATGCCCGGCAACCGGCCCTCGACCACCCTGCTCGCCCCGGCGCTGACGCCGGCGACGCTGGGCCAGTTGATCGCCCTGTACGAGCATCAGGTGTTCGTCCAGGGGGTGATCTGGGGTATCGACTCGTTCGACCAGTGGGGCGTCGAACTCGGCAAGACCCAGGCCCTGCAACTGACACCCGCCCTGACCGGCGCGGCGGACCCCGACACCGGCGACACCTCCACCGACACCCTCGTCCGCACCATCCGGCGGTGGCGTAAGAACTAGAGCAGACACCCGTTGTGGCGGGCTTGCACCGGTTTCCGACTGCGGAAACGGGGGCAAGCCCGCCGGTTCGGGCGCAAGCTCTGCCGCTCAGGCGGCGTGCGGGCGGGACCAGCGGCGGGTCGTGTGGACCCGGTCGCCGTCGACGAGGCGGGCGGCCAGGTCGTACTGCTCGAGCCACCGCACCGCGGGCGCTCCGCGGCGCAGAGCTGCCGCGGCCGCGGCGTCGGCCCACAACGCGTCCTCGGCGATGACGGTGACCTGCACCCACCGTCCGGAGACGTCGTTTCCGCCGTCCTGCTCTGCGTCGGAGTCGTCGCGCACGCGCGTCGCTATGGCGCTTCCGGCCGGGAGTTCGACGGTCCCGGCGCCGGGGACGGACACCTGCCACCCGCCGGCGGGACTGTGACCGGCGGTGGCCGTCACGTCGCCCATCCGCACCAGGACACCGCATTCGAGGCTGCGTGCCACGGTCGCGGCGGCCCGATCCGCGGTGTCGGCCCGGGCGGTCTCGGTGATGTCGAGGTTGACGCCGAACGGGGCCAGCACGGTCTCGCCGTCGAGGTGGATGTCGCTGTAGTCGGGGAGCGGATGGATGGGCGGGGTGGCGTCCTCGTCGATCCCTGCGTCGTCGGCCGCCAAGGGACTCACCGTCCCGTCGGTCATCCGGGCGACCCAGAGCGCCGAGCGCAGCAACGCCGACAGCCGCGGGCTGACCTGGACGGGAATGCCCTGGGCGAGGTTGACCTCGTGGATCTCCGCGTCGCCGCGCTGCGGGTTGCACGCCGCCTCGGATTCCGCGATCGCGGCGCGCACCCGCGTTTCGGCCTCCGCCAGGGCGGCGTACTCCGTGACGGCCACCGTCACCGGGACCCCCCATTCCCGCCATTCGCTGCTTCTGATCATGAGGGGCTCCGGGCTCGCTCGACGATCGTTGTCGTTACCTCCAGTATGCCCTGTGGATCGTCGCAGGTCCGGGTCGCGAAAGGATCGCCGCCGATCAGACGCGCGCGAGGATCGCCGCGGTGTCCAGGCCGGTGGGCATGGTCCCCAGGGCGATGCCCCAGTCGTCGCCCAGCCGGGTGGCGCAGAAGGCGTCCGCGACGGCCGGATGCCCGTGCCGCACGAGCTGTGCACCCTGCAGGACCAGCGCCATCAGTTCCACGATCCGGCGGGCCCGGTACTCGACGTTCTCGAGATCGGCGAGTTCCTTGCCGACGCGCGCCACGGCGTCGTCGAGCCGGGAGTCGGCGCCCTCGGCCAGGCGTACCTCGGCGAAGAACGCGTCCACGGTCTCGGGCTGCTTGACCATCGCCCGTAGCGCGTCGAGGGCGGCGACGTTGCCCGAGCCTTCCCAGATCGACATGAGCGGTGCCTCGCGGTACAGCCGCGGCATCCCGGATTCCTCGGCGTAGCCGTTGCCGCCGAGGCATTCGAGGGCCTCCGCGGCGTGGGCGGGGGCGCGCTTGCACACCCAGTACTTGGTGACCGCGAGGGCGATGCGGCGCAGCGCCGCCTCCTGCGGATCCGTCGATGCGCGGTCCGTCGCACCGGCCAGCCGCATCATCATGGTCGTCGCGGCTTCCGACTCGACGATCAGGTCGGCGAGCACGTTCCGCATGAGCGGCTGGTCGACGAGCAGGGCGCCGAACGCCTTCCGGTGGCGGGCGTGGTGGACGGCGCGCAGCGTCGCCGCGCGCATTCCGGTCGCCGAGCCGATCACGCAGTCCAGGCGCGTCATGTTCACCATCTCGATGATGGTGTTGACGCCGCGGCCCTCCGCGCCGACGAGCCAGCCGGTTGCGCCCTCGTACTCGATCTCGGAGGACGCGTTCGACTTGTTCCCGAGCTTGTCCTTGAGCCGCTGGATGCGGATGCGGTTGCGGCTGCCGTCGGGAAGCACCCGCGGCAGCAGGAAGCACGAGAGGCCGCTGGTGGTCTGCGCCAGCGTGAGGAACATGTCCGACATCGGTGCGGAGGTGAACCACTTGTGTCCGACGATGCGGTAACTGCCGTCCGCCTGAGGGGTCGCGGTCGTCGTGTTGGCCCGCACGTCCGATCCGCCCTGCTTCTCGGTCATGGACATGCCGGCGATCAGGCCGCGCTTGGTGGACGGTTCCCGGAGCCCGAAGTCGTAGTGCGGGGCGGTGAGCAGCGGCTCGTACGTCGCGGCGAGTTCGGGATTGTGCCGCAGCGCCGGTATCACCGCGTACGTCATGGAGATCGGGCACATGTGTCCCGCTTCGGCCTGGCCCCACACGTAGAACTTGGCGGCCCGGGCGACGTGCGCCCCGGCCCGGGGGTCGCGCCACGGTGCCGCGTGCATGCCGTGCTCGACGGCCACCGTCATGAGGTCGTGCCAGTGCGGATGGAACTCCACCTCGTCGACGCGGTGCCCGTAGCGATCGTGGGTGTGCAGCACGGGCGGGTACTCGTCGACGAGCCTGCCCCATTCCTGCGCACGCGTCCCTCCGGCGAGCGCGCCGATCTCCCGGACTTCGTCCTCGGCCCAGGCGGCTCCTTCGCGGCGCAGGCCCTCGAGCAGTGCCGCGTCGTCGGCCGCCTGGTACGGCACGAGGTCAGGCACCTGGTTGAACACCTCGTGGGTGGCGGGAAACGTGGGTGATTCGGTCATGGCCGGGCTCCTAGTGCGCGTAGGGCGAATGCGACGAGTTCGGGGACGGTGTCGGTGGCGGCCACGCCGGACTGCAGCGGGCCGGTGAGAACCTCGCCGACCGCCCCGACGAGGGCGGCGGCGGACAGCGCCGGGTTGCGAGAGGTGAGATCGCCCGAGTCGACACCGCGGCGCACGGCGTCCTCGAACGCCGCCGCGAAGGCGCGGCGCAGCACCAGGCGTTCGGCGTCGACGGCCGCGTCGACGGGTTCGGCGAGCAGGGCATATGCGAGGGTGGGGTTGCGCAGGGCGCGGCGGGCGAAGGTCTCGACGACGGCGGCCACCTGTGCGGCCGCACCGTCCGGCCGGGCCGCGTCGGCGGCCGCGACGACGGCGTCGACCTCCCGGCCGCACAGGCTGCGGAAGATGCGCACCATCAGTTCGGACTTGTCGGCGTAGTGCCGGTAGACGCTGCCGGTGGCGACGCCGGCGCGCTCGGCGACCGCCGCGATGGACAGTCCCTGGTAGCCGCGCTCGGACAGCAGGCTCACGGCGGCGTCGGCGATCGCCGCGCGTTGCGCGTCGAGCCGCTGCTGCACGGCGGGGGTCCGGCGGTAGGCCACGAAAGAATTGAACCTCGATTCACAGCTTGGGTCAAGGACGGCGGCTACCGTCGGGACCGTGAACCGGCTCAGCGTGGTGGACGAGATCTTCCTGTACAGACATCGCGGCCTCGGCCTGCCCGTCGCACTGCAGGGACTGTGGCGCACCGGCGACACCGTGGGCGCCCCCCTGCTGATCTCGCTGCACGACGCACTCGGCCGCGGCCCCCTCGGCCGCCGCGTGGTTCGCCCGCACGTCCCGGGCGCCCGCCCCCGGCTCGAGCCGGGCCTGCGCAGCTACCCGCTGCGCTACCCACCCGAGCCGATCCCCACCACCGACGTCCTCACCTGGGCGGACCAGCAGGCGGAAGTGGACGTCGACCCCGAACTCGGACCGGGCTGGGCGCTGACCGCCACCCGCGTCGAGGGCGGCGGAACGGTCGTCTCGCTGGTGTGCTCGCACGTGCTCGCCGACGCGCGCGGTCTGATCGACGCCGTCGCCGACGCGCTGGCCGAGCGGATCCGTCCGTCCGACCCGGAGCGCGTCTCCGACCTCCGCGACGCCGCACGCCTGGTCCGTCGCGTCGCCCGCGGCCTGCGCCGGGCCCGCTGGTCCCCCACGACCGGCAAGCCCCCGCGTCCCCGTCCGATCCGCTCACCGGCGCGGACGGCACTGCTCGACGTGGACGCGCTCGCCTGGGACACCGCCGCCGACACGGCCGGCGGCACCCCCAACTCGCTCTTCCTCGCCCTCGCCACGGGCGTCGCGCACCGCGCCGGGCTCGACTGGCCGGTGCGGATCGCGGTGCCCGTCGACGGCCGCACCGCCGCGCCCGGGCTCCCCGGCGCCGGCAACGGGGTGACGATGACCGAGGTGGTGGTCGACGCCTCCGACACCCCGGCGTCGATCCGCCACCACGCCCGGGCGGCGTACACCCGCGGCCGGGAGGGGGCACCGCACGGCCTGCCGGACGAGGCGCTGCAACTGCTGCCCGACCGGCTCGCCGCGCGCCTCGCCGCCGGGGCCGGTGAGCGGGACCTGCTGTGCTCCAACATCGGACCGTTGCCCGCGGTGCTCGACGGCTTCGGGCCGCACCGCACCACGGGCGTCGCGACCCGCGCCGTCCACCCGGGACTCGCGACCGCCCGGGCCGCGACGTCCACCCGGCTCGCCGCATACCTGTGCCGTCAGGGGGACCGCTACACCTTGGCTCTCGTCGCACTCGACGACGAGTGCTTCCCCACCCGGGCCGCCCTGCGCGCCCACACCGACGCCGAGCTCGCCGCCCACGGCCTGCACGGCCGGCACTGGTAACGCGGCACCTATGACCGGCCGTCACGTACAGTTCGAACATGGCGGACGAGACCCTTGTCACAGTTTCCGACGGTGCCCTGCGGGGCACCCGCATCGGCGACCTGCTCGCCTGGCGCGGAGTCCCCTACGCAGCTCCTCCGGTCGGCCCGCTGCGACTGCGCGCCCCGCAACCGGTGCAGCCGTGGACCGGCGAGCGCGACGCCACGCACTTCGGTGCCGCGGCGAGCCAGCACCCACGGGGCCTGACCATCGGCTTCCGGAAACAGCAGCCCGCGAGCGAGGACTGCCTGACGCTCAACGTGCTGGCACCCGCGGCCCCCGCCGCGGCACCCCGACCGGTGATGGTGTTCATCCACGGCGGCGCCTACACGCTGGGCACTACGGCGCTGCCGCTCTACGGCGGGGAATCGCTGGTACGCCGCGGTGACCTGATCTACGTGTCGATCAACTACCGGCTCGGCAGCCTCGGCTATCTCGACTTCACCGAATTCTCCACGGCCGAAAGACCGTTCGACTCCAATCTCGGACTACGCGACCAGGTTGCCGCGCTGGCGTGGGTGCGCCGCAACATCGCCGCCTTCGGCGGCGACCCCGACAACATCACGATCTTCGGCGAGTCCGCCGGCGGCAATGCCGTGACCACGCTGCTCGCCACCCCGGCGGCCGAAGGACTGTTCGCCCGCGCCGTCGCCCAGAGTTCGGCACCCAACCTCGTCGTCGACGCCGAGCATGCGGCCGAGTGGGCGCGACGTTTCGTCGAACTGCTCGGCGCAGACCGGGATTCCGCGGTCGAGGCACTCGGGTCCGCCACTCCGGTCGACTTCGGCCGTGCCGCCCGGCGGCTCAGCGGGCGCATCCTGCACGAGACTCCCGGCCTGCACGCGTTCGGTCCCGTCGTCGACGGCGACTACCTCCCCACCACCCCCGTCGAGGCCTACGAAACCGGTGCCGCACATCGGGTTCCGCTCGTCATCGGCACCAACGCCCGGGAGGGGACGCTGTTCCCGCGGGTCCTCGACGCGCTGCCGACCAATCAACTCCGCATCGAGCAGATGTTCGGGCTCACCGATCCCACGGCCCAGGAACGCGTCGTCGCGGCCTATCCCGGGTATCCGGACGCCCGGGCGGCCGTCGACCTCGGCGGCGACCTCACGTTCTGGCATCCCTCGATCGAGATCGCCCAGGCCCACTCCCGCCACGCCCCCACCTACAGCTACCGGTTCGACTACGCGCCGCCGCTGCTGCGCTGGACCGGCTTCCACGCCACCCACGCCTTCGAACTGCTCTCCGTGTTCGGCCAGGCCGACACCGCCCTGGGACGGGTGGTCACCGCCGCCGGGGGCCGGCGTGCGCTGCGCACGGTGAGCGACGCGGTGCAGCGCCAATGGCTGCACTTCGCGCACGTGGGAGAGCCGCTGCCGTCGTGGCCGCGCTACGACGAACACGACCGCGCCACCGTCGTCTTCGACGACCCGACGCACGTGGAGTACGACCCGTGGCGGGAGCGGCGACTCGCCTGGGCCGGGTACCGCGGCTACCGCGGAGTGGCGCTGCCGCAGCGGTGAGCGCTCACTTGACCACGGTCAGCAGGAACACGACGTCCTCGAGCGCGGTGACGCTGTGCCGGACGGTGGGCAGCACCAGATAGTCGCCGGTCGAACCCTTCCAGGAATCGTCCCCGGCGATCAGGGACAGGCGCCCGCTGAGCACCTGCAGGGACCCCTCGCCGGGGCCGTCGTGCTCGGCGAGTTCGTGTCCGGCGAGCAGCGCGACCATCGTCTGCCGCAGATGCCTGGCGTGCCCGCCGAAGATGGTCTGCGAGCTGCGGCCGCTGCTCGATGCCGCCGCCAGCTTCAGTTGCTGTCGCGCCAGAGCCGTGAGGGATAGCTTGTCCATGGCTGCCCTTCCTGGTCGGGGTACGCCCTCGCAGTATGGCCCACCGGACGCGCCACCGGTCAGGTTCGCGTGTACCGGACGAAACGGAACCCGATTCCGTCGCCGGATTCCTGCCGCTCACCGACGTCCACGGCCGTCCACTCGGAACCGATCGGCGGGGCGAAGGCATCCGCTCCGGTGTCCAGGTCCACCTCCGTGACGAGCAGCTGCGTCGCGTGCGGTACGGCCTGCGCGTAGATCTGTCCGCCACCTATGACGCAGACGTCGCCGTCCCCGGCGAGCGCCAGGGCCTGCGGCACCCCGTGGGCCACCTCGGCGCCCGCGTCCGACCAGGCCGGGTCGCGGGTGACGACGATGTTGCGCCGGCCCGGCAGCGGCCGGAAGCGCGGCGGCAGCGACTCCCACGTCAACCGGCCCATGATCACCGGCTTTCCCCGCGTCGCGGCCCGGAAGTGCGCCATGTCCTCGGGGATGTGCCACGGGATCGCACCGTCGCGGCCGATGCCCCCGGCGCGGTCCTGCGCCCAGATCAGGACGACGTCCCCCGCCGCCGTCATACCGCGACCGGGGCCTTGATGGGCGGGTGGTGCCGGTAGCCGGTGACCTGCACGTCCTCGTACTCGTACTCGAAGATCGACCCGCGCCGGTTCAGCTCCAGGGTGGGGTACGGATAGGGCTCCCGGGCGAGCTGCTCGGTGACCTGCTCGACGTGGTTGTCGTAGATGTGGCAGTCCCCGCCCGTCCACACGAACTCGCCCGGCTCGAGATCGGTCTGCTGAGCGACCATGTGGGTGAGCAGCGCATAGCTGGCGATGTTGAACGGCACGCCGAGGAACAGGTCGGCGCTGCGCTGGTACAGCTGGCAGCTGAGCCTGCCGCCGGCGACGTGGAACTGGAAGAACGCGTGGCACGGCGCGAGCGCCATCTTGTCGATCTCGCCGACGTTCCACGCGGAGACCACGATGCGCCGCGAGTCGGGGTCGGTGCGGATGGTGTCGATCGCCTTGGTGATCTGGTCGATGTGCCCGCCGTCGGGGGCCGGCCAGGACCGCCACTGCACCCCGTAGACGGGACCGAGCTCGCCGTCGGCGTCGGCCCACTCGTCCCAGATGGTCACGCCGTGCTCCTGCAGCCACTTGACGTTCGAGTCGCCGCGCAGGAACCACAGCAGCTCGTACACGATCGACTTCAGGTGCACCTTCTTGGTGGTGATCAGCGGAAAGCCCTGCGCGAGGTCGAAACGCATCTGGTGCCCGAACAGGCTGCGCGTACCGGTGCCCGTCCGGTCCGCCTTCGGCGTGCCGGTCTCGAGCACCAAGCGGAGGAGGTCTTCGTACGGGGTGGGCACGGCAGTCACCCCGACAGGCTATCGCCCGTGCGTGGTTGTGGTCGTCGGGGCAGCCCGAAGCACGCACGAGCGCGATAGCCTGGCACCATGCCCGAGCTGCCCGAGGTGGAAGCCCTGGCGGTGTTCCTGCGCGAGCACGCCGTCGGTGCCGTCGTCGGCCGGATCGACGTGGCGGCGCTCAGCGTCCTGCAGACCGCCGACCCGCCGGTCACCGCGCTGCAGGGCCGCGACGTCACCGGCGTGTCCCGCTTCGGGAAGTTCCTCGCGGTCGACTGCGCCGGGCTGTGGCTCGTCGTGCACCTGTCACGCGCCGGGTGGCTGCGCTGGCAGGACAACCCGTCGCCGGCCCCGCCGAAGCTGGGCCGCGGCCCGCTCGCGCTGCGGGTACATCTGTTCACCCCCGAGGCCGCCACCCCCGCCTTCGACCTCACCGAGGCCGGCACCCGCAAACGTCTGGCAGTGTGGATCGTCGACCGCCCGCAGCAGGTGCCCGGCATCGCCCGGCTCGGTCCCGACGCCCTGGCCGTCGCCGCCGACGAGCTGGCCGCGCGACTGGCCGGCAGCACCGCCCGCCTGAAGACCGCCCTCACCGACCAGCAGGTGCTCGCCGGGATCGGCAACGCCTACTCCGACGAGATCCTGCACGTCGCCCGGCTGTCGCCGTTCGCGCCGGCGGGCCGGCTCGGCGACGAGCAACGACAGGCGCTGTACGACGCGATGCGCACGGTGCTGCTCGACGCCGTCACCCGTTCCGTGGGGCAGGACGCCGCGCGGCTCAAAGGCGAGAAGCGGTCGGGGATGCGGGTCCACGCCCGCACCGGGCTGCCCTGCCCGGAGTGCGGCGACACCGTCCGCGAGGTCGCCTACGCCGAGCGCTCCTTCCAATACTGCCCCACGTGCCAGACCGGCGGCAGGATCCTCGCGGACCGGCGGCTGTCGCGGCTGGTCAAGTGAGCGGTGCCGTGCGGACCCGCGCCGATCCGGACGGGCACCCCGGCGGTAGCGTGCGGCTGTGACGGTTCTCGACGGTCTCCGCGGGTGCGCCCGCACGCTCGACCCCGGCTACTTCGCGCTCGTGATGGCGACCGGCATCGTGTCGATCGGCATGCATCTGCACGGCCTGACGACGGTGTCGGCCGCGTTGCTGCTGGTCTCTGCCGTCGCCTACGTCGTCCTGCTCGCGCTGACCGGGTGGCGGCTCGTGCGGTTCCGCGACGAGGTCCGCACCGACCTCACCGACGCGAGCCGCGCATTCGGATTCTTCACGTTCGTCGCGGGCAGCAACGTGCTGGGGATCCGCCTGACCATGGACGGGTGGCACTCGACGGCCGCGGTCCTGCTCGCCGCCGCGGCCGCGACGTGGCTCGTGCTCGGCTACGTCATCCCGTGGACGGCGGTGCTCGGCACCCGCCGGCGCCCGGTGATCGCCAAGGCCAACGGCAGCTGGTTCGTGTGGGTGGTCGCAGCCCAGTCGGTCGCACTCGCCGCGGCGACCCTCGAGCCGGTCTACGACGACCTGCGCCGGCCGCTGTCGCTGGTGGCGGTGTTCGCGTGGTCGGTGGGCCTGTTCCTCTACGCCGCGGCGGGCGTGTTCGTCGCGGCACGGATGATGCAGTATCCGCTGCGGCCGGTGGACCTCACGCCGTCGTACTGGGTGTCGATGGGGGCCGCGGCGATCACCGTGGTGGCCGGTTCCCGCATCGTGGCCATGGAGTCGGCCCCGATGGTCGACGCCACCCGCGGACTCGTCGCCGGGCTGGTCGTGGTGTTCTGGGCGTTCGCGACGTGGCTGCTGCCCGCCCTCGTCGCCGCCGGATGGTGGCGGCACCGCACCCACCGCATCCGGCTGCGCTACGAACCGGGCCTGTGGTCGATCGTGTTCCCGCTCGGGATGTACGGCGTCGCCGGGATCTACCTCGCCGAGGCCGACGAGCTGCCGTGGGTCGGTGTCGTCGGCCGGACGGAACTGTGGGTGGCCGTGACGGTGTGGGCGGCGGTGTTCGCCGCGATGCTCGTGCACCTGTGGCGCACGGTGCTGCGTCCGCGTCCGGCTACCGTGGGCCGGTGACGACCGAGGCCCTCGACGACGATTCGGTGCACGGCGTGCTGCATCACCCCGACGGCGCTCCGCGCGGTGCGGTGGCCCTGACCCACGGGGCGGGCGGCAACTGCGACGCGGCGATCCTGCGGCAGCTGTGCGGCGCGTTCGCCGACGCGGGGTTCCTCGCGTTGCGCTTCGACCTGCCGTTCCGGCGCCGACGCCCGAAGGGGCCGCCGCAGCCGTCGCGGGCCGCGGAGGACCGGGCCGGGATCGCGGCGGCGGCCGAGGCGATGCGGGCCCGCACAGTCGGCCGACTCGTGCTCGGCGGCGTCTCGTACGGCGGCCGGCAGACGTCGATGCTCGCGGCCGAACGGCCCGGCGTCGCGGACGCGCTCGTCCTGCTGTCCTATCCGCTGCATCCGCCGGGCAAGCCCGAGAAAGCGCGCACCGAGCACCTGCCCGCGCTCGCCGTGCCGGCGGTGTTCGCCCACGGTGACCGCGACCCGTTCGGCACCCTGGACGAGATGCGCGACGCGGTGCCGCTGATCCCAGCGCCCGTCGTGCTGCTCCCGGTGACGGGCGCGGCCCACGACCTCGGCAAGTCGAGGACCGATCCGGCACCGTCGATCGTGCACGCCGTGTCCGGGCTGCTCTCGGACACGGCGTCCCGGGCGTAGCACCCCCGACCGCGGGCGGGGCGTCGGTGGCCGGGTCTCGGGTGGATCCTCCCCGACGACGGCCGGGGCGGTCTCTCGCATCCAGCCGAACCGCCGTTGCAGCCGGTGTCCGGCAGTCGATTCGGCCCTCCAACCTCCGACGGGACGCGGAATCCGGGGGTTAGAGTCGATCACGTCGGACCTGGGAGCAGGGAGGTGGGCGGTGCCTACGTCTCGGTTGCAGACCCCCGCGAGGACCCTGCCGATCATCCTGGCCCTGTCCCTCGCCTTCACGATCACGGTCGTCGACCCGCTGGTGCTGAGCCTGAACATGCCCCAGGTGAGCCGTGCCCTCGATGTGCCACCGCAGCTCGTCGGATTGCTCGGCGGCACGGCGACACTGGTGATGGCCGCAGCCGTCCTCGCCGCGGGCAACCTCGGCGACGCGTTCGGGCTTCGACGCCTGCTGATGTCGGGACTGGTCGTCGTCACCGTCGCCGATCTGCTCTCCATGCTCTCGCCCCACTACGCCTTCCTGCTTGCGATGCGGGTCGTGGCCGGATTGGGAATGACGGCGCTGCTCGGAGTGCCGCTGGCACTGCTCAAGACGTCCGTGACGGACAAGCAGCGGCCGACGGCCATCGGCGTCTTCGTGGCCGTCGAGATGATTCTCTGTGGGGTACTCCCTGCGTTGACGGGCTGGGCGGTGGCGGCCGCCGGCTGGCAAGTGGTGTTCCTGGTCGCACCGCTGCTGGCCGTGATCTCGCTTCTGCTGACGGCGAGGTTCGTCCCGGAGACGCCCGTTCAGCATCGCGCTCGGCTGGACGTGGCCGGCGTCGTCCTGGTCGGTACGGCGCTCCTGGCACTCGTCATCGGGCTGGCAGCCGCGCAGAACGGCATCCTCCGGCCCCAGACATGGCTCCCGTTGGCTGTCAGCGTGGTCGCCGCCGTGCTGTTCGTTCGCCACGAACGTCGCACCCCCGTACCGGCACTGGACCTGGCGCTGTTCGGAAGCCGGGCCTTCAGCGTGGCCCTGGCGGCGACCTTCACGCTGAATTTCCTCATGGCCGGGCTCGGCATCGTCCTGGGGCAGTTCGGCAGTGTGGTGCTCGCGCTGTCGCCGGAGACCGTCGGCCTGCTGTTCCTCCCCGGCACGCTGCTGATCGCCGGTTTCGTGGTCTGGTCCGGGAGCCTGGTGGGGAGGTTCTCGCCGAGACCGGTGATGGTCGTCGGCCTCCTGTTCATGGCAGCCGGCGGACTGCTGATGGCGGGCACGATCGATCCGGCAATGGCGCTGTGGTTGCTCGTCTCGGCCGTGTGGCTGTACAACCTGGGCTCGATGGTGACCTCCACCTCCGTGTCCGAGACGGTGCTCTCGCAGGCGCCGAGCGGGCAGTCCGGAACGGTGGCTTCCGTGCAGCTGGCCTTCGGGATGACCGGCTATGCGTTCGGGCCCACCGTGTACCTGCTGCTTCTCAACGTGTTCTTCCAGCGAGAATGGCTGGCCGACACCGAGGCACGCGGGCTGACGGCGACCCAGGGCGAGCAGGCCGTGGATGCCGCGCGTAGCGCGGTGGCGCAGAGCCTCGGTGGCGCCGGGTACGACCCGAACCTGCTCCGGCAGGCGGGCGGTCTCGATCTCGGCGCGGACCTGGCCGACGCGGTGCGCCTCACCATGCTGACGGTCAGCGTCCTGCCCGTCGCCGTGGCGGTGGCGGCCTTCGTGCTCATGTCCCGCCGCACGGGGCCGACGGAGCGAAGGTGACCACCAGCACGTCCCTCCGCGCCGGCTTTCCGGGGTCGACGGGCCGGATCGGCGAAACACCGTGCCAGGTGCAACGGTCGTCGCCCAGGAGGAAGGTGCCGGGTTCGCGCAGGGTCGTCGTCACGAGTCGCTCGCCGTCCGGGCCGAACACCGAGCTTTCGCCCCCGGCGGCGTTGTCGACGCCGATCAACAGGGAACCGACCAGCGTGACACCGTCGCGGTGCACGCCCTCGGGTGTGGGCCGGCCCTCGTTGTCTGCCGAGGCGACCACACGGAACGGATGCACCCACACCGTCCATTCGGGAGCTTCGTCGAGGACCGGCGCGATCCGGCCCACGAGCTTCACCGTGCGCTCGAACAGCGGATCTTCGAGGAACGCGGCCCTCAGCGGTTCGAAACGGCGGTCCCGGGCGAGGTAGAGGACGTTGGAGCCGTCCGGCTGGACGAAGTCCCGGTGCGCCGCGGGCTCCAGCGCGCCGTCGGCCGTCCGGTACCGGAATCGGCCGTAGCGCCGCAGCCGGTGCACACCCTGTTCTGCCGCGTACGGGTCGGGCTCGAGCTCCTCCCAATGCGCGGAGAACCGGACCCACGCATCGGCGTCGGCACCGAGGGATCGCCACAGGTCTGCCGCCGGCATCAGGAACGTACCCACGGAGGCGAGCGCACGCCGTGCGGCGTCGACCGGATCCGTGCCGGACTCCGCACCCCCCGCAACCGTCATCGACTCAGAATCGGCGAGGACGGCCCCCAGCGCAACCGTCGCCGGTGCAGACCACGCCGCTGCCCACAACGCCGCTGCCCACCGAAGAGCCGCCGAAGGAAACCCATGGGGTCGACGAGCGCGAACGCCACCGTCGGCACGGCGAGCTGCCCAGGAAGCGGCCTCCGCCCGCCGCGGCAGTCAACCGGTCAGGGAGCCTGCCGAGCACCGCGCAACCGATCCAGATCGTCCTGCACCCGTGCACTCACCGCCACGGGATACGGCGCCCCCGCCTCGTCGAGGGAACGAAGCGCCGTCGGAAGGGCGTCGATCTGCTGCCGTGCACGCCGTCGCGCGTCGTCGAGTCCTGTGTCGTACTGCGGCAGCCGCCGGCCGGCTCTCATGACGGGCACCAGCAGCGGCTCACCCGGGAGGTCCTCGTCCGGCCGGCCGATGGTGTCGCCGGCGAATACGCCGCCGTCGGTCCGCCGGAACACCTGCTTGCGCCCGGGATGGAGCACCTTGCCGCTCGACAGCTTCGTACGTCCGACGCCGGCGTACTCGACCAGCTTGTACGCCATGTCGAGGGTCGGCGCGTCCTGGGCGATCGACAGGTGGGTGCCCACACCGAAGCCGTCGACGGGGCAACCGGCGTCGAGCAGTGCCGCGATGCTGTACTCGTCGAGGCCCGACGAGGCGAAGATCCGGACGTCGTGCAGCCCCGCTGCGTCGAGCCGGGCGCGCGCGGCCTTCGACAGGGCACCGAGATCACCGGAATCCAGCCGGATCGCGCGCACGTCGAACCGATCGCCCAGCCTCCCGGCCAGGTCGACGACGAGGTCCACGCCGCGCAGGGTGTCGTAGGTGTCGACCAGCAGCGTCGTACCCGGATACAGCCGGGCGAACGCCTCGAAGGCCTCGGCCTCGTCGTCGAAGGCCTGGACGAAGCTGTGCGCCATCGTGCCGAACGCCGGAATCCCGTACTCCCTGGCGGCGAGCAGATTCGACGTTCCGGCGGCTCCCGCGAGGTATCCGGCGCGGGCGACTTCGAGCGCGGCGTCCGTGCCGTGCGCCCGGCGTGCGCCGAAATCCACCACCGGGCGCCCCTGCGCGGCCTCGACGATGCGCGCGGCCTTGCTGGCGAGGACGCTCTGCAGGTGGATCCGGTTCAGCACGAACGTCTCGACGAGCTGTGCCTCCAGGATCGGCGCGACGACCTGCACGATCGGTTCGTTCGGGAAGACCACCGTGCCCTCCGGCACCGCCCACACGTCGCCGGTGAAGCGCACCGCAGCGAGCTGTCCGAGGAACTCGTCGGAGAACAATCCGAGCCCGCGCAGGTATCGCAGGTCGTCGTCCTCGAACCGGAACGCCTCGAGGAAGTCGAGCACATCGGGCAGGCCGGCGGCCACCACGTACGACCTTCCGGGCGGCAGCTTCCGGAAGAACGTCTCGAACACGGCCGTCTCCGACATGCCCCGGACCGCGTAGGCCTGCGCCATCGTGACCTCGTACAGGTCGGTGAACAGCGCGGCGCCCGGGAATCGCACGGCGACCGTCACCCGAGCCCGGTCCGGGCCGGTGTGTTCTCCATACCCGAATTCTCACACGCCGGCGAGGCGCCGGCGGCCGGTTGCGTCCGGTGCACGAGAGGGGCCGTCTTCGACGGCACCTATGCTGACGGGTGTGAGCACTACCGGTGACGCTACGACCGACGGCATCTCCGTCGGTCGCCCCGGTGACGGCACCGCCGTCGGTCGCCCCGGTGACGGCACCGCCGTCGGTCGCCCCGGTGACGGCACCGCCGTCGGTGGCCCCGGCGACCGCACCGCCGACATCGACGGACTGCTCGCCGAGATCCGGGATCGGCTGACCGACACCGTCACCACCCGCGCGAGCCTGCAGAGCCTGCTCGAGGCGGTGCTCGTCGTCGGGTCGGGTCTCGAACTCGACTCGATGCTCCAGCGCATCGTCTCCGCGGCCGTCACGCTGCTCGACGCCCGCTACGGCGCGCTGGGCGTGCGGGCTCCCGACGGTGGACTCTCGGAGTTCGTCTACGTGGGTATCGCCCCTGAGGCGCGCGGCCGCATGGGGCATCTGCCGGAGGGCCGCGGCCTCCTCGGTCTGCTCATCAACGACCCGAGGCCGGTCCGCATCGCGGACCTGTCCCGGCATCCCGCATCGATCGGCTTCCCTCCGGGACATCCGCCGATGAAGAGCTTCCTCGGGACCCCGATCATGGTGCGCGGCAAGGTGTTCGGCAGTATCTACCTCACGGAGAAGGTCGGTTCCCCGGCGTTCACCGAAGAGGACGAGGTGATCCTGAAGGTGCTCGCGACCTCCGCGGGCGTCGCGATCGACAACGCGCGCCTGTTCGAGGGCTCCGTCACCCGCGAACGCTGGCTCGAGGCGGTGGCGACGATCAACTCCCGGCTGCTGGTCGGCGGCTCGGTCGACGAAACGCTGGAACTGCTGGTCGACCACGTGCGCGACCTCGCCCACACCGACGGCAGCTACGTCGTGCTCGTCGACGGCACCCAGGGCACGGTCCGGGCCGCCGCCGCACCCGGCCCGCCCTCGGCCGGCACCCGCCTCGACCTCACCGGTTCTCCTGTGCTCGAGGCGATCCGGACGCGGCGCACCCTGCTCACCGACAGTCTCGAGGGCATCCCGGACGCCGCGGGCACCGACGGCCGCGCCGTCGTCCTGCCGTTGTCCGCCACCTCCGGCGCGAGCGGCGCCCTGATCGTCACCCGGGCGGCCCGATCCGACGCGTGGGACGACGAGGACGTCACGCGGCTCGAATCCATGGCCGATCTCGTCACCGTCGCGCTGGAGTTCGCCACACAGCAACGCAAGAAGCGGTTGCTGGACGTGCTCGCGGACCGCGACCGCATCGCGCAGGATCTGCACGACAACGTGATCCAGCGGTTGTTCGCCACCGGGATGAGCCTGCAGAGCACGCTGGTTCCCGGCACCGACCCCGACCGGGTCGCGAACGTGGTCCAGCACGCCGTCGAGCAACTCGACCGCACCGTCCGCGAGATCCGCACCACCATCTTCGATCTGCACACCACCGGCGCCGCGGCATCGACCAGCCTGCGGCGGCGGCTGCTGGACGTGGTCGGCGACCTGACCGCCCAGTCGCCGGTGGCGCCGAACGTCCAGTTCTCCGGGCCGATAGACACTCTGGTCCCCGCCCGCATCCATCCGCACGCCGAAGCGGTGCTGCGGGAAGGACTCAGCAACGCGTTGCGTCACTCGCAGTCGGAGAAGATCTCCGTATCCGTCTCAGCGGGAGACGAATTCACGATCGAGATCGTCGACGACGGCATCGGGCTGCCGGACGCCCCGCGCCGCAGCGGCCTCACCAACCTCGAGCGGCGCGCCCAGCAGTGCGGCGGCCGCTGCAGCATCGGCCCCGGCGCGACGGGCGGCACGCGCGTGGTGTGGCAGGCGCCGCTCTGACGGGTCGGCGTCAGACCTCGCGCTGCTTGCGCAACTCGGTGGCGAGCACCGCGGCCTGCGTGCGACGCTGCATCCCGAGCTTGGCCAGCAGCCGCGAGACGTAGTTCTTGATCGTCTTCTCCGCCAGGAACAGCCGCTCGGCGATCTCGCGATTGGTCAGGCCCTCCCCGATCAGCTCGAACACGGCCCGTTCCTGGTCGGACAGTTCGGCGAGCGGATCCGCCGTGCGGGACGCGCGGATGCGTTCCATGAGCGCGGCCGTGGCCCGGCTGTCGAGCAGCGAGCCGCCGGCCGCGACGGTCCGGATCGCCGACACCAGGTCGGTGCCGAGGATCTGCTTGAGCACGAATCCGGACGCACCCGCCATGATCGCGTCGAACAGGGCCTCGTCGTCGGCGTAGGAGGTGAGCATGAGAGCGCGCAGCTCCGGCATGCGGGCCCGCAGCTCACGGCACAGTTCCACGCCGTTGCCGTCGGGCAGACGCACGTCGAGGACCGCGACTTCGGCTCCGCTCCCCGGGATGCGGGCCAGCGCCTCGCCGACCGACGCGGCCTCCCCGACGACCGTGAAGTCGGGCACGCTGTCGAGCAGGTCGACCAACCCGCGCCGCACGATCTCGTGGTCGTCGACGAGAAATACCCGAGGCATCGTCCCTCACCTTTCCTGGCACCGGTGTTGCGGTGACCATGCTCGCACACCACCTGCCGCGGGCCGTTCGACGGCAGTTTCGGGACCTTCGGCACATGCGCCCGGCACAGTCCACGGGCGATGCTCGGAACGTCGCCCCGATGAGCCGTGCGGGGGTGACCGACCAGGACGAGGAGGCTGCGATGTCCACGGTGCCCGACACCTGGTCCACGAGCGACACCGAGGTCATCGCGCGTGCCGTGATCGAGGCCCCCTCCATCCACGACACCCAGCCGTGGAATCTGCGTCTCCCGGCGCGCACCGCCGAACTGGAGGAGCGGGTCGAGTTCGCCGCGCCCGGTCCGGACCCGTTGCGCCCGGATCGCCTCATCTCGTGCGGGGCCGCCGTCGCCAATCTCGAACTCGGCATCCGGGCGCTCGGCTGGAGCACCCGGACCCTGCTGCTACCGGAGCCGGAGCGGCCCGAGTTGATCGCGCGGATCGAGGCGGCGGCTCCGGCCACCCCGTCGAGCACCGATCTGGGGTACTTCGCCGCGATCTCGCACCGGCGCAGCCACCGCGAGTCGTTCGCCCGGATCCCGGTGCCGGCCACCACCATCGCCGACGTGATGGCGGCCGCCGACATTCCCGGTGTCCGGGTTCGCCTGCTGGCCTCGGACGAGGCACCGGCCCTCGCCGACATGCTCACGTACTCGGCCGAGGCGATGCGCCGCAACCCGCACTACCAGCGCGAGATGTTCCGGTGGACGTCGCACTGGCATCCGGAGGGCAACGCCGAGGTGGTGACCGACTGGGGCGCCGACCTGGACGCCGGCGGAGCGGCCGGGCGCGCACTGATCACCACCGGCGTGCCGGACACCGCCGAACTCGCGGCGGCCATCGACCGGGAGACCGTGCTGGTCTTCTCGGTACAGTCCGCCGATCCGATCGACCTGGTGCGGGTGGGCATCGCATCCGAGCGGGCGTGGCTGGCGGCGGTCGATGCCCGGCTGTCCGCCTCCGTGCTCACCTATCCACTGCGCGTGGAGGACTCCGCGGCCCGGCTCGCCGAACGGATGGACCTCGACGGTCTTCCGCAACTGATCATGCGTATCGGGTTCTGACCGGACCGAACGGGGCGTCGCAGGGGGGCGCCCCGACCAATCAGAGAGGGAACACATCACTGTGACAAGGGAACTCACGGACCTGCAGTTGCTCCGGGAGCTCGAGCCGATCGCCGAGGACAACGTCCACCGCCACCTGGCGATGGCGAAGGACTGGCATCCGCACGACTATGTTCCGTGGGACGAGGGCCGCAACTTCGCCGCCCTCGGCGGCACCGACTGGGATCCCGCCCAGTCCGCGTTGTCCGACACCGCCCAGGCAGCGATGATCACCAATCTGCTCACCGAGGACAACCTGCCCTCCTACCACCGTGAGATCGCCGAGCACTTCAGCCTCGACGGCGCGTGGGGCACGTGGGTGGGACGTTGGACGGCCGAGGAGAACAAGCACTCCGTCGTCATGCGGGACTACCTCGTGGTCACCCGCGGGGTGGACCCCGTCGCACTCGAGAACGCGCGCATGGCGCACATGACCACCGGCTTCGACCCGGGGTCGACATCGATGCTCGAGTCCGTGTCGTACGTGACCTTCCAGGAACTGGCGACCCGGGTCTCGCACCGCAACACCGGCAGGGCGTGCGGCGACCCGATCGCGGACCGCATGCTCGCCCGCGTCGCCGCGGACGAGAACCTGCACATGATGTTCTATCGCAACATCGTCGACGGCGCCCTCGACATCGCCCCCGACCAGACGTTGGCCGCGATCATGAGCGTGCTGACCCGGTTCCGGATGCCCGGTGCGTCGATGGCGAACTTCCGGCGCAACGCCGTCCTGATCGCCAAGGGCGGCATCTACGACCTGCGCCAGCACCTCGACGACGTGGTGCTGCCGGTGCTCCGCAAGTGGCGCGTGTTCGAGCGCACCGACTTCGGCGGCCGCGGCGAACAGCTGCGCGAGGACCTCGACGCCTTCCTCACCGATCTGCAGACGAAGGCCGAGCGGTTCGAGGAAGCCCGGGACCGCGCGCTCGCACGTCAGGCCCACCGCGACGAGCACGCGGGGGCGAGCGCATGACCAGCGTGCGTGAGCCCGGGACCGGAACCCCCCGGACCGGAACCCCCCGGACCGGAACCACCCGGACCGGAACCACCGACAGCAAGCTGTTCGGCTCGGTTCTGGACATGGCGCGCGCCGCGAAGCGCGGCGACGTGTCCGGCTGGCTGACCGCCAAGAGCAGTACCCACCGCCCGGAGGACGTCGCCTACCTGAGCTCGGTGCTGCTGGGCGTCCTCATCGAGAACGACGCGGTCCGTCGCGGCATCCATCCCGCCGACGTCTGGCGCGAACTGCGCGAGCGTGGCCTCGACGACTTCGGCTGACTCGCGCACCGAGGAGACCACCGTGCGACGATGCCCGGCACCCGCTTCCGGGTGCCGGGCATCGAGCGTCCGGGTACGGTCGCGCGGTGCGGTGCTTCTCGCGCGCGTGAGAACGCGCGCGAGAAGCACCCAGCCGCGCAACCACATGCGGCGCAGGCCGGGACGGGAGGGCTACTTCTCGCCGTCGGGCCGGACGATCAGCACGGGGCAGTCGGCGGTCTGCATCAGCGCATTGCTGGTCGATCCGAGCAGCAGGCCCTTGAACCCGCCGCGACCTCGGGAGCCGACGACGATCAGCTGGGCGCGTTCGGCGTACTCGCTCAGCACCCGCACCGGCCGGTCCCGCGCGACGACGCGTTCGACGACGACGTCCGGGTAGCGCTCCTGGAACCCGGCGAGGTTCTCGGCGAGCACGACCTCCTCGCCCGTCTGGATCCGGCTCCACTGCGGATCCTCGGGCACCGCGCCCAGCGACGGCTGCACGCTCACGTCGCTCCACACGTTCACCGCGACGAGCGTGGCCTTGCGGGCGGCCGCCTCGGCGAACGCCACCTCGACGGCGCGCACCGACGCCTCGGAGCCGTCGACGCCCACCACGACCGGGCCGTCGGAGGGGGGTGCCCCGTCGAGGGTGCGGCCGCGCACGATCGCGACCGGGCAGTGGGCGTGCGAGGCGAGACCGAGGGTGACGGAGCCGACGAGCAGCCCCTTGACCTCGCCGAGGCCGCGGGAGCCGAGCACGACGGTGTCGGCACGGCGCGAAACCTCGACGAGGGTGGGGACGACCTTGCCCTCGATCTGCTCGGTGGTGATCTCGACCGGGCCCTGCTCGTCGGCGATGCGCTTGGCGAGCACCACGGCGCTGTCGAGCCGGGCCCGCGCCGTCTCCTTCATCTCCTCGTGGAAGCTCTCCGCGAGGTAGGGCTCGGAGTAGTAGAAGGCGGGGATGTGCACGACGGTGACGATGTGCAGCGGCAACGCACGGGCCGCGGCGGCGCGGGCCGCCCAGATCACCGCGGTGGCCGCCGCGTCGGATCCGTCGACCGCGACGACGATCGGTTGGGTATCGGTCATAGGTGTCCCCTCTGTCGGCGGGCCGGCGGCCCGGTTCTCGCGAGCGTCAGTTGCAGATCTCCCGCAGCTGTTCGATCAGTCGGACCCGGCCGGCGGTGTTCTCCGCGATCGGGGTGACGGTGAGGGTGGTGACGCCGGCTTCGGCGAACGCGGCGACCCGCTCCCGGACGTAACTCTCGGGGCCGATCAGCGAGACGGCCCGCACGAGGTCGTCGGGCACTGCGGCGGCCGCCTCCTCCTTGCGGCCGGCGAGGTACAGGTCCTGAATGGTCTCTGCTTCCTTCGCGTAGCCGTAGCGGACGGCGAGATCGTTGTAGAAGTTCTTCCCCTTCGCACCCATGCCGCCGATGTACAACGCCAGGTGCGGGCGCACGAAGTCGAGGAGGAAGTCGACGTCGTCACCGATCGCGAGGGCGGCCCCGACGTAGACCTGCAGGTCGCCCAGCGAGGGGTCGCGCTTGGCCTTGCCGCGCGCGAGGGAATCGCCCCAGACGTCGGCGGCCTTCTCCGGATGGAAGAAGATCGGCTCCCAGCCCTCGGCGATCTCGGCGGTCATCTCGACGTTCTTGGGGCCGATCGCGGCGATCAGGACGGGGATGCGTTCCCGCACCGGGTGGTTGATGAGCTTGAGCGGTTTGCCGAGCCCGGTGCCCTTCTCCGGCGGCAGCGGGATCTGGTAGTACTTGCCCTGGTATTCGACCTTTTCCCGGCGCCACACCTGACGGCAGATGTCGACGAGCTCCCGGGTGCGGCCGAGCGGCGCGTCGTACTTGACGCCGTGGAATCCCTCGATGACCTGCGGGCCGGACGCACCGATCCCCAGGACGAAACGGCCGTCGGAGACGTAGTCCAGTCCTGCGGCGGTCATCGCGGTCAGGCTCGGCGTGCGGGTGTAGATCTGGAAGATGCCCGAGGCCAGCTCGAGTCGTTCGGTCTTGGCCGCGAGGTAGCCGAGCTGACTGACCGCGTCGAACGAGTACGCCTCCGGCACGAAGATGATGTCGAGGCCGGCCCGTTCCAGATCGGCCACCTCCGCCGCCGTCTCGGCGAAGCCGCCGCTGTAGTTCAGTCCCATCCCGATGCGCATCGGCATACCCCGTGATCCGTTGGTGCGTGCCCGGACGGGCACGCTCGTACCGTTTTCCCGGTACCCTACCGCCGGGGCGCGGCACCGATCCTCAGGACTCGTCGGGGCGCACGACCATCACGGGGCAGTGGGCGTCCCGGATCAGCGAGTTGCTGGTGGAACCGAGCAGCATGCCGGTGAATCCGCCGCGTCCGCGGCTGCCGACCACCAGCAGCTGCGCCTTCTCGGACCAGGCGAGCAGGTGAGCGCGCGGCCCGTCGACGTACACCTCGCGGCGCACGTTCACGTCGGGGTAGCGGTCGTGGAATCCGGCGAGACGCTCGGCGAGCAGGGCCTGCTCGGATTCCGCGAACGCGTCGGGATCGATCGAGACCTCGACGGCCTCGTCGAACGTCCCGCGCCGCATGTCGCTCCACACGTGGACCGCGACCAGGTCGACACCCCGCAGACCGGCCTCCTCGAACGCCGCGTGCACGGCCTTCTCGCTGAGGGTGCTGCCGTCGACCCCGACGACGACGGGCCGGGTGTCGGGCAGGGACTCCGGTGCCTCGCCGCGAACGACGACGACGGGGCACCGGCCGTGGCTGGCCACGGAAACGGGGGTGGAGCCGAGCAGGGCCTCGCCCACCCGGCCGGTGCCGGAGGAACCGAGCACGAGCATGCGCGCGTGGGCGGACAGGTCGATGAGCCAGCGGGCGCTGCCGGTGGCGGCGAGTCGGGTGGTGATCTCGAGCGCCGGCGCGACGGTGCGGGCGACCTCCTCGGCCCGTTGCAGCAGCGTCTTGCCCTCGTCCTCGACCCATTCGAAGACCTGCGCGGTCTGGATGAACGGCGCCCCGCTGTACCCGCTGGGGGCGAAGTCCAGAGCGTGCACGATGTGCAGCGGCAACCCGCGGTCGGCGGCGGTCGCGGCGGCCCACCGGACGGCGTCGTCGGAGGCCGGAGAGCCGTCGATCCCGACCACCACGGTGTTCGACCGCACCGCCTCGTCGTGCGCGGGTTCGTGGTGCGTCTTGCTGCCGGGGAACTTCACGTCGGTCACCGCTCTCGTCGCAGGGATCGTCCTCGGCCTCGAGGTTAACCCGCTCCCCCTGGGCCAGGAATGGTCTTTGGTCCTTCTCCGGGAAGTCCGGAGCCACTGGTCCGGCGGGGAGGATGCGGCCACAATCGTGGGGAGAGGAGGCGCGTCATGTCCGGTGGTCCGATCCGCGTGACGGATGCCGCGGCCCGCAAGGTCCGCGCGGCGGACGTGATGAGCACGCCGGTGCTGGCGGTGACGGTGGACGCCACCTTGGAGCGGGCCGGGGAGGTGCTGGCGCGCAACGGTTTCACCACACTTCCGGTGGTGGACGAGTACGGCCGGTTGTGCGGCCTGATCACCGAGGAGGCCCTGGCGGGGGCGCACCTGGCGCGGCTGTCGGTGTATGCCGATCTGCCCGAGCCGATCGTGAGCGCGATCCGCCGGCCGCTGACGGTGCGGGCGGTGGCGCTGCCGCCCGTCGCCCTCGACGCGGACGCGGAGCTGTTCGACATCGCGCGAGCGATGCTGCAGATGCGGCTGCGGTCCGTGCCGGTGGTGCGCGACGGCCGGCCGATCGGAATCGTCAGCTGGCGCAATATCCTTCCCCTGCTCGAGCACTGAAGACCGGAAAGCGATCTGCGTCACATTAAATTGTCATTTGGGATGACAATTATCTAGTCTCGGTTCATGCAACTCACCCAGTTCACCGATCTCGGACTGAGAGTTGTCATGTACCTGGCGGCCGCCGCGCCCGACAGCTCCCCCAGTACCAGAAGCGTTGCCGAGCAACTGGAGTTGTCGTACGCCCACACCACCAAGGTGGTCGCACGACTGAGCGAACTCGGCGTCGTCACGACCCGCCGCGGCCGCGGCGGCGGACTGGCCATCACCGAACTCGGCCGGTCCGCCACCGTCGGATGGCTCGCCCGGCAACTCGAAGGCGACAACGAGGTCGTCGCCTGCGAGGGCGACAAGCCGTGTCCGCTGCGCGCCGGGTGCAGCCTCCGGGGCGCACTGCGACGCGCCCAGGAGGCGTTCTACACCGCCCTCGACGCCGTCACCGTCGCCGACCTCGCCCGCCCGCCCACCCGCACCGTCCTGCTCGAACTCACCCGCCCCGCCGTCTGACCGCAGGGTTCCACAGCCCGCGAACCCGCCCAGCCCGATCGAAACGGAGTCCACGATGCCGCTCTCAGCCGAGTCCAAGGAAGTCATCCGCGCCACCCTCCCCGCCGTGGGTGCCGCCATCGGCGACATCACCCCCCTGTTCTACAAGAAGATGTTCGCCGCGCACCCCGAGCTCGAGCGGAACCTGTTCAACCGCGGCAACCAGAAGCAGGGCGAACAGCAGAAGGCCCTCGCCGGCTCCATCGCCGCGTTCGCGACCCTGCAACTCGACCCCGATCCCGCCCGGGTCGAGGCCATCCTGTCCCGCATCGCGCACAAGCATGCCTCCCTCGGCATCAAGCCCGACGAGTACTGGATCGTCCACAAGCACCTGTTCGAGGCCATCGTGGAGGTCCTCGGCGAAGCCGTCACCCCCGAGGTCGCCGCGGCCTGGGACGAGCTGTACTGGCTGATGGCCAACACCCTCATCAAGCTCGAGGACGACCTGTACAAGGCCGCGGGCGTCGCACCGGGCGACGTGTGGCGCACCGTCCGCGTCGCCGAGCGCCGGCACCAGTCCGCCGACACGGTCTCGTTCGTCCTGACCTCGCTCGACGGCGCCCCGCTGCCTGCTTTCCGCCCGGGCCAGTACCTCTCGGTGGGCGTCGTGCTCCCCGACGGCGCCCGCCAGATCCGCCAGTACAGCCTGACCAACGCGCCGTCGCAGGGAGACTGGCGCATCACCGTCAAGCGGATCCTGGCGACCACCACCCCCGACGGCGCCGTCGCGCCGGCCGGTGAAGTGTCGAACTTCCTGTACGACAACGTCTTCGAAGGCGACGATCTGCAGGTGACCACGCCGTTCGGCGACCTGGTGCTGCCCGACGACGGCGCCCCGCTGCTGCTGGCCTCCGCCGGCATCGGCTGCACCCCGATGATCGGCATGCTCGCGCATCTGGCGGAAACCGGTGACGAGCGCAAGGTTTCGGTGCTGCACGCCGACCGCTCCGTCGCCAACCACGCCCACCGGCACGAACTCGCCACCCTCGTCGAGCGCATCCCGTCCGCCGAGGTGCACCGCTGGTACGAGGATCTCGGTGCCCGCGAACCGCTCGAGACCGTGCGCGTGGGCCGGGCCGACGTGTCGGACCTGCCGCTCGACCCGAACACCAAGGCGTACCTGTGCGGTCCGCTGCCGTTCATGCTCTCGCTGCGCGAGGCCCTGATCGAGCGCAACGTGCCCGCCGAGAACATCCACTACGAGGTGTTCGGCCCGGACAGCTGGGCCCCCAGCGCCTGAGTCCCAGCGCCTGAGTCCCAGCGCCTGAGTCCCAGCGCCTGAGTTCCCTGCGACCGTGCCCCGGCCCCGGCCGGGGCACGGTCGTCTCCACGATCCGGCGCTAGGCTCGCTCGCATGGACGACGTCGCGGTCCCCGCCCGTGCGGACACGCCCCGCGGTCCCGCCCGGATCGGACTGCTCGTGCTGCTCCTCGTCGCGCTCACGGCCACGCTGCGGACCCCGGTGGCGCCCGCGCCGGCCGACACCCCACCGACCGAGTTCAGCGCCGCCCGCGCGACGGCGCACGTCGAGGCGGTGGCCGCGCAGCCGCGCCCGCCCGGCTCGGCCGGCCATGCCGCGGCGCGGGACTACCTGGTCCGCGTCCTCGACGGACTCGGCTGGGCCGCCCGCGTCGACGACGGCGTCGGCTGGTCGACCACCGCCGTGCAGGGCACCCAGCGCGGCGGCCGGGTCGCCAACGTGGTCGCCACCCTCCCGGGCACCGACCCCACCGGTTCCGTCGTGCTCGCCGCGCACTACGACACGGTCCCCGCTTCCCCCGGCGCGGGCGACGACGGGATCGGAATCGCCACGGTCCTCGAGGCCGCCCGGGCCCTGTCCGCCGGCCCCCGTCCCCGGAACGACGTGACGGTGCTCGTCACCGACGGCGAGGAACGCGGCCTGCTCGGCGCCGAGGAGTACACGAGGCGGCAGCCGGCCGACGCGCGGCCGACCGTGGTGCTCAACCACGAGGCCCGCGGCAACGGCGGCGTCCCCGTCACCTTCCGGATCTCCTCACCCAACGCCGGTCTCGTGGGTGTGCTGTCCGACGTGCCGGGCACGACCGCGGACTCGTTCACCCAGACGGCGTTCGAGTTGCTGCCCAACGACACCGACTTCCGCCGCCTCACCGAGGCCGGCCTGCACGCCGCGGACACCGCGGTCGCCGGCGGCGGCGCCTACTATCACAGCCCCGTCGACACCGCGGACCGGCTCGACACCTCGTCGCTGCAGCGCATGGGCGAAACGACCCTCGCTGCGGCACAGCGATTCTCGTCCATCGACCTGGCCGAACTCGGTTCCGGCGGCGACGACGTCGTCGTCACCCTGCCCTGGGGACCGGTGCACTTCCCCCGCTGGCTCGAGATCGCCCTGACCGCGCTGCTCGCCGCCGTCACCGGTGCCCTCGTGGCCCGGCGGATCCGGGACGGCACCGCCTCGGCGGGCCGGCTCGCGGCATCGGGCGGGATCTCGATCGCCGTGGCGGCCGCGGCGGCGGGTGCGGCGTTCGTCCCGTGGTGGCTCGCGCTGCGGATCGCCCCCGGGCAGGCCTCGGCGGTCCTGCGGGAACCGTACCGGCCGGTGCCCTATCAGGTTGCCGCGGTGGCCGCGGCCGTCGCCGTCCTGCTCGCGGCGTACCCGGCGGTGCGCCGCCGCGTCGGCCCGGCGGCGTTCGCGACGGGCGCGCTGCTCGCCGTCGCGGTCACCGCCGTGGCCGCGCTGCCCTTCCTGGGCGTCGCGACCGTCCTGGTCCTGCCGGCGCTGCCGGCCGCGGTCGCCGCGCTCGTCGTGGACCGGCTGCCGGCCGACCGGCGCGGGTGGCGGACGCCCGTGACGGTGGCCGGGACCGTGCCGGCGGTCGTGGTGCTCGTGCCCGGCGCGGTCGCGTCGTTCGACGCCGGTCTGCTCACCGGAGCGCCGCTCGCGGGCGTGTTCGTCGCGGTGCTGTTCGCGCTGGCGCTGCCGCTCGTCGACGCCGCCGGCGACCCGTCGCAGCTGCGGCTCGCCGCGATCGCCGCCGCGGCGGTCGTGGTGGTGGCCGCGCCGGCCGGGGGCTGGGTCAACCGCGACGGCGCCACCCCGCCGCGGCAGGAACAGCTCCTCTACGCACTGAACGCCGACACCGGCGCCGCCGTGTGGGCCTCGCCGCGCGCCCCCGCGTCGGACTGGAGCCGCGCCCTGTTGACCGAGGCGCCGGCCACCCTGCCGGACGCGTTCCCGTGGCGCAGCGAGACCAGGTTCGCCCACGGCCGGGCACCGGCCGCGCCGCTGCCCGCGCCCGGGCTCGACGTCGTCGCGGACGTCACCGACGGCGACGAGCGGACGCTGACGTTGCGGCTGACGTCGCCGCGCGGGGCGCCCACGGTCGGGCTGTGGGTGGACGAGACGACCGCGGAGGTGCGCGAGGCCGCGGTGGCCGGCCGGAACGCCGCACCGGCCGCGCCGTTCGGGTTCCTGTTCTCGGGGACGCCGGCCGAGGGCATCGAGGTGCGGCTGACCGTCGTTCCGCGCTCCGGTGCGACCGTGCTGCACGTCGCCGATGTCACCGACGAGCTGACCGTGGTCCCGGGATACCGCGCTCCGGACGACCGGGTCGTGGTCACCCCGGCGGTCGCGGTGACCCGGACCGTCCGGTTGTGATCACACCTCGCTGAGCGGCCACTCGTGAACGGGCTTGCCACCGAGCATGTTCCGGATGTAGTCGCGCATCATTCCGTGGAGGGCGGTGCGCCGGTCGGCGCCGGCGTCCTCCCGTTCGACGACCTGCGCGCGCTGCCACGCCGCACCGGTCTGCCGGTTCAGGCACCGGCCCTCGATGATGCCCAGGTACCTGTCCCGCGCCTGCTGCGACAGGCCGAAGGCGGTCAGCCCCGCGTCCGCCATCGGCAGCAGCCGGCGCAGCACGAGTTCGTCGGCTCCGACCCACCCCAGTCCGGGCCAGTACAACCGCGCGTCGAGACCGTACTTGGCCCCGATCCCGAGGTTCTCGCGGGCGGCGTCGAAGCTCATGAACCGGCACAGCGGCACGTCGGCATCGACGAGAGCCCGCAGCGCCCCGTAATAGAACGCGGCGTTGGCCATGACGTCGAGCACCGTCGGCCCCGCCGGCAGCACCCGGTTCTCGAGCCGCAGGTGCGGGTGGTCGTCGGCGACGTCGTAGACGGGCCGGTTCCAGCGGTAGATGGTGCCGTTGTGCATCTGCAGCTCGCGCAGGCCCGGAGTCCGTCCGGCATCGAGCTCGGCGAGCGGGTCGACCTCGGAGACCTCGGGAAGCAGTGCCGGAAAGTACCGCGAGTTCTCCTCGAACAGGTCGGTCACCGAGTCGATCCAGCGCTCGCCGAACCACACCCGCGGGCGCACCCCCTGGTTCTTCAGCTCCTGAGTGCGGGTGTCGGTGGCCTGCGCGAACAGCGGAATCCGGCTCTCGTGCCACAGCGCCTTGCCGGCGAGGAACGGGGAGTTGGCGGCGAGCGCCACCTGCACCCCGGCCAGGCACTGGGCGGCGTTCCAGTGTTCGGCGAAGTCTTCCGGAGCCACCCGCAGATGCAGTTGCAGCGACGTGCACGCCGCCTCCGGCACGACCGAGTTGGCATCGGCCCGCAGTTGTTCGGCACCGTCGCGGCCGGGCAGGGGCACGCCGTCGAGATCGAGTTCGATGTCTTCGCCGCGCGCGGCGAAGATCTGCTCGTTGAGGGCCTCGTAGCGCGGATTGGCGGTGATGCGTTCCCGGTCGAGGTGGGCGAGCTCGAGCGTCGGCAGCATGCCGATCATGACGAGCTGGGCGTCCTGTCGGTGCATCCGCGTGTCGGCGCGGCGCAGCGACTCGCGCAGGGAGTTCTCGATGTCGAGGACGGCGTCGCCGGCGAACGGCCCGGGGTCGACGTTCATCTCGACGTTGAACTGGCCGAGCTCGGTCTGGAACACGGCGTGATCGTCGATCGCCTGCAACACCTCGAGGTTGCACATGGCCGGTTCCATGTCGTCCTGGACGAGGTTGAACTCGATCTCCATGCCCAGGAGCGGCTCCGGGCGTTCGCGCGCATCGGTGAAGGCGCCTTCGCGCAGCATCCGCTCCAGGGCGGCCAGGCAGGCCTGCACCTTGGTGCGGAACTCGCGCCGGTCGGCGCGAGTGAAGGACCGAGCCTTGATCTGCGTGCCCATGGAGCCGTGTCCCTCTCCCCCGCTAGGTGATGATTCGTCAGCCTAGCGGCCGAGCGACCGCAGGTGGGGGCGAGCGTCAGACGGCGCGGTAGCTGCTCCAGTCGGCGACGACGCCGCGTGTGCTGAGCCAGGCGTTGGGGTCGGTCTTGCCGCCGGCCTGATCCCACACCTCGAAGTGCAGGTGCGGTCCGGTGGACCAGCCCCGGTTGCCGACGGTGGCGATCTGCTGACCGGCGGTGACCCGCTGGCCGGCGCTGACCTGGTAGGTGTCCACGTGGCCGTAGACCGCGGTGGTGCCGTCGTCGTTGAGGACGCGCACCCACTGGCCGTAGCCGGAAGCGGCGCCCGCGTCGAGCACGGTGCCGTCGGCGGCGGACTTGATGGGGGTGCCGATGGGGGCGGCGATGTCGATGCCGCCGTGGTGGCTGCCCCAGCGGGGGCCGAAGTCCGAGGTGAGCGTGCCCGAGACGGGCTGCACGGTGGCGGGCTTGGCCGGGTTGAGGTTGTTCAGCCAGCCCTGACCCGTGGCGAACTGGTCGACCAGGGCGTCGAGCTCCGGCGGCAGGGCGGGAGCGGCGGCATGCCCGTGGCCGTGTTCGTCGGCGGGGGCGGGCGCTCCGGGCAGCTGCGGGAGCTCGAAGCCCTCGGGCAGCAGACCCTGGGGCACCTCGAAGGGCAGCGTGCCGGTCTGAGCGGGGGCGGGGGCGGCACTGGCCGTGCCGGCGGTGAGCTGCGCGCCGACGGCGAAGAAGGCGCCGGTGGCGGCGGCGACGGTGGCGGCCTTCACGGGCGCCGACGGGCCGGCGGGCTCGACGCGGTGCCGGCCGCGGCCGGAGGACGCACCGGACAGGTCCATCTCGAAGGTGGTCGCCTCGTCGCCTGCCCGCTGGTGCCGTCCCACAGTTGCTACCTCATCCGTCGTCCGTTGCGCGCCGGGTGACCCCCGGCCGTTTCTGGCGACTCAAAGTAACAAAACGATATAGGCCAGCGCCAGCGTTACGTTTCGGACACCGTCGCGGTGGGTAGGGCGGCCGACGCCGCGGCGCCGTCGTCGGCTGTCGCGCTTCCCGCGCCCTCGTGAACAGCGGAAACCCGTCCTGCGGTGGGCACCACACGGCGGAAGCGTCCACCGGACCCCGACGCCGCGTCCCACTCCCGCACAACCGGCCGGAGCCGCCTCCGGTTATGTGATTGTGATCACAGCGGTTCGCCTGCCGCCTCAGCCGACATACGCGAGGGGCGCGTCGGGGACATAGTCGACGCACGAGAGCAACGGCGTCGGCGACGGGCTGAGGTAGCCGGTATCGAATGCCTGGATGCGCTGCTCGACGGTGCCGTGGGTGCGCTCCGGCCCCTTGTCCTCCCCCACCGCGGCGAACGCCCGCCCCAGTGATGCCAGGTCGGCCTGCTCGATCGTGACGCCGAGATCCCGTTCGGAGTACGCGACGAAGGCGCCCGATCCGCAGTCGGCCTGGTTCTCGTACGGGATTGCGCTGTTGGGTTCTGCCGGGTCGGGCTGCGGCAGCCCCAGCATCGTCTGGAAGTGATGCGTCACCTCATGGCTCAGCACCGCGGCAACGGCGATCTCCCCGTAGTCACTCACCAGTTCCCTCGCCGCCTTCTCGCCGATGTAGAGGCTGCGGTCGGCCGCGCAGTACATCAGCGAGTTCTCGTCGTAGGCGCAGCCGGGCGCCGCCTCCCCCGGCTTCCCGGCCGATACCGCGTAGTAGGCGTTCGGATGCGGCATGTCCGTATAGGTGGCGTCGATCCACGACTCGATCGACGGAAGGAAGCACTGCACATACGGTCCCATCATCTCCGTCGTGTACTGCCCGGTGGGCCCGGCGGCGAACGGACACTCCGCCGTGGGCGAAAGCTGTTGCAGTGCAGCCTCGTCCTCCGCGGCGGCCGGAGCGACGGCACCGAGGGCGGGCACCACGGCGACGACGGCCACGGCGGCGAGGCGGATCGTGCACGAAACGGAACGAGGCATGAGCACTCCCGGGGGACGAGGATTCGGCTTGCGGATCCACCCTCCGGCGTGCGGGGGTCTCGATCCAGGGCTCTTCGGGCTGCGCCCCGTCACCCCGAGGGGGACGTTTCCCACCCCCGGGATCACTGGCCGCACCTCCGCCGGGATGCGCCCGACTGCCGCCGCCGGGGTGCGCCCGACTGCCGCCGCCGGGGTGCGCCCGACTGCCGTCGCCGGGGTGCGCCCGACCGAATGTCACATGCGTTCGGCTGGATCGACGGCGTGTGACATTCGGTCGGGCGGAGTGGCCGGGCGGAGTGGGCGGGTACAACCGCTGCGCCCCAGGTCCGCGACCGTTTCACACCGGTACCCCGATCCCGGCTACACTCACACCGCGCATCGAATCGAACCGGTTCACCGCGCGCCGCCCTCGTAGCTCAGGGGATAGAGCACGGCTCTCCTAAAGCCGGTGTCGCAGGTTCGAATCCTGCCGGGGGCACACGGGAACGCCGGCCGAGTTCCGCTGCCGGCCCTGGATCAGTCGACCTTCGCTTCAGGGGCGACGTCGAGCCGCAGGTACGACCGGACGCCGAACAGGCGGTGCATCCTTCTCGATGCCGGTGTCAGATGCGGTTCCGCTTCCGCTGCGGGCACGATCACGGGAGCGACGACGTCGTAGCGCACGCCGGCCTGCTCGAGGGTGCAGCCCCCACCGGCCAGGACGTTGCGGCACCAGTCGACGTCGGTGCCGTAGGGCAGATGGACGAAGAACGACTGTCCGGCTCGTTCCGCCCAGACCGGGGTGACGTACGGCTTCCCGGATCGGCGGCCGACGTGGTGCACCGCGGTGACCGTCGCCCCTCTCCTCTTCAGGATCACCGGGTTGAGGACGGACTTGTTGTACCGGCGCACGGCAGTCAGGGCGGGCTTCCAACGCGAGCGCCACACGGCGACACGCACCACCGTGAAGGCTGTGTCGACGACGAGCACGGCGCCGTCGTACACCCGCTCGGCCAGTCGCCGGAGCACGGACCGGCCGGTCGCAGCTCCACCCTCGTCACTCACGGGGGATATCGGCCTTGCTCGCCGTGTCGGCCGAGCGGCCGTCGGCATCCGGTCCGTCCGCGGAGTTCGCCCACCGGAGGAACCTCGCTGCGAGGTCGGCACGTAGTTCAGCGAAGAGGTCGCCGTCCCGCGCGGGGTCCAGGTGCTCGACGGTGTCCAAGTGCGCCCGTACCGTCACGGATTCGTCGCCGCGAAGGCTGGCGATCCACCGCTCCACCGGGCCGGGCGGAGCGGGAACCGGACGGGGCACCACCACGTACTTCTCGAAGACCTTCCGAAACCGCTCCCAGCATTCCTGTTCCTGCTGCAGGAGGTACCACGGCCACTCGACGACCCGCCCCCGGAGGCACACCCTCGTCGAGGGGCCGTACTCGAGCGGATTCCACTGTGGCGGACGCGTGAACACCACCTGCAGGTCCACACAGCCCCGGTCGCTGCCGGGTGTACTCATCAGCGACAGGGTGTGCAGGTTCCGACCGTCCCCGGGACACCGGTACCGGATCGCCGGCGCACCCTGGCACGGCGCGTAGTAGCTTGCCGGCACGATCGCCGCGCCGTCGACGATCCAGCCGACGGACAGATCCTCGTGGCCGTGCTCGAAGGAGATCAGCACGGTTTCGGAGAAGTCGATCTGCCGGCCGACCCACACCCCGCGTCGGCAGAGCGACGGCGTCTTCGTGTAGTCCTCGGTCACGAGATGCCGCCCGGTTTCCGAGCGTTCCCGGGTCTTCTCGACGAGCGGGTAGGTCATTGCTCCCCCTCTCGGCTTACTCGACTCCACGGTAGACCGAAGAGCAGGCGGCGGAGCCGGTTTCCTGCTGCGGAGCGGACAGCTACCTGCTCAGTCCGATCGTCCGTGCGACTCGTACGCGGCCTGTTCCGCCGCCACGGCCTCGGCGACATGCGCTTCGGCGGCGGCGGCGTCCACCCCGAGACCGCCGAGAACGCCGCTGCCGTTCTCGTGGTCGAGCAGGGCGAGGAGGATGTGCTCGGTGCCGATGTAGTTGTGCCCGAGCCGCAGCGCCTGCCGGAAGGTCAGTTCCAGCACTTTCCGGGCGCGCGCGTCGTAGGGGATCAGGTCGGGCACATCCCCCGTCGCCGGCGGGAGCGTCGCCGCCACGGCGCGACGGACCGCGTCCGGCGACACATCCTGCGCGACGAGCGCGCGCATCGCGAGGGCTTCGGGTTCGCTCAGCAGACCGAGCACGAGATGCTCCGGGGCGATCTCGGCATTGCCGGCCGCCCGGGCCTCGTTCTGTGCCGCCACGACGACGTTCCGGGCACGTTCGGTGAATCGGCTGAAGCCTTGTTCGGAATCGAGATCGGCGGACCCCTTGGGCACGAAACGTTTCTGGGCCGCCTGCTTGGTGACGCCCATACTGCGGCCGATGTCGGTCCAGGACGCGCCGGAGCGACGGGCCCGGTCGACGAAGTGGCCGATCAGGTGGTCGGCGACCTTTCCGAGATGCTCGGCGGCGAGAACGGCGTCCGTCAGTTGTTCGAGGGCATCGGAGTGGACCTTCTCGATGGCGTCGATGAGGTCGTCCAGCCGCACGGGATTGCTCATGGGGATCGGATTCGTCATTCGTCAACCATAGGTTGACGCATGACGCTCGTCAACGCTCGGTTGACGACGATTCCGGCGTGCCTCCCACGTGCGCCGACTCCGGGTACCGTCGTCGCATGGACCCCGATGTCCGCACCGGCCCCGGCCGCCGCCGCGAGCCCCTCATCGCACCCAGCCTGGCCTCGGGCGACCTGGCGCGTCTCGCGGACGAGGCGCGGATCGTGGCCGGTGGATCCGACCGCGGAGCCGACTGGCTGCACATCGACGTGATGGACGGGCACTTCGTCCCCAACCTCACCTTCGGGCTGCCGGTCGTGCGGTCCCTCGCCCGGCACACGCCGCTGCCGCTCGACTGTCACCTGATGATCGAGGACCCCGACCGGTGGGCAGTCGACTACGCCGAGGCCGGCGCGTACAACGTCTCCGTGCACATCGAGGCGACCCGCGACCCGATCGCCCTCGCCGGTCGCCTGCGAGCCGCCGGCGCCCGTGCCGGTCTCGCGTTCGCACCGCAGACCCCGCTCGAACCGCACCTCGGCACGCTCGCGCACTTCGGCACGCTCCTGGTGATGAGCGTGCCGCCGGGTTTCAACGGTCAACGGTTCATTCCCGAGATGCTCCACAAGGTGCGCACGGCGCGACGCCTGGTCGACGCAGGTGAACTCGACCTGCTCATCGAGGTCGACGGAGGGGTGAACCTCGACACCATCGGGGCTGCGGCGACGGCCGGTGCCGACTGCTTCGTGGCCGGCACCGCCGTCTACGGCACGGACGACCCGGCCCGCGCCGTGCGCCTGCTGCGGGAGAAGGCCCGGACGGCGTACGGGAGACCGTGACACACGGGAGACCGTGACACACGGGAGACCGTGACACACGGGAGACCGTGGCAAACGCGAAACGGGCGCCGAGAGACATCCCGGCGCCCGTCGTGACGGCTCAGCTACCCAGCGCGTCGATCGCCGCCTGCAACCGCCGCGCGGCCTCGTCGGCGACCGGCTGCAGCTCGGGGTCTTCGGCCACCTGCACCATCAACTGCGGATTCATGGCTTCGACGTGGACCGTGCCGGAGTCCTCCGGATCGCGCCGGACGACGACGTTGCACGGCAGCAGCAGCCCGATCTGCCGGTTGGCCGACACGGCCCGGTGCGCGAGCGGCGGGTTGCACGCCCCGAGAATGACGTACGGCTCCATGTCGACGTCGATCTTGGTCTTCAGGGTGGCCTGCATGTCGATCTCGGTGAGCACCCCGAAGCCTTGCTCCTTCAGTGCCGCACGAGTGCGCTCGACGACGTCGTCGAGCGGGGCGCGCAGCGTGGTGGCGAGGGCGAGTGTCATAGCGCTCCTTCGTGATTCGCTGATGTCAGGCGAGCGCGAGGAAGAGCTTCTCGAGTTCCTCCTCGGTCAGCTTGTCGACGCAGGTGTCGTCCTGCTCGTCGAGGACGCACTGCCGCAACCGGGTGGCGACGATCTTGAAGCCGGCCCGGTCCAGGGCACGCGAGACCGCGGCGAGCTGGGTGACCACCTCGCGGCACTCGCGCCCGCTCTCGATCATGGAGATGACCCCGGCGAGCTGGCCCTGCGCACGGCGCAGCCGGTTGAGAACCTGGGTGGTGGATTCTGCGGCATTCACGGTGTTAACTGTCATGGTCGGCCCCTTCATACTGAAGATGAACACATCATACCCCGTGGGGTATTCCCGCGCCCACCTTCCGACTCGATGCCGCCTCCCGGATCACGGGCCGCTCGATCCGGCGTCGCCTTCAGCGGCGACCGCCCCTGACCACCCGCTCCCCGGCCCGTTCCCAGGCGATCATGCCGCCACGCAGCGAGGCCACGGGCGCCTGCGCCTCCGGGGCGAACATCCGCGCGGCGCTGGCCGACCGCATGCCGGAGTGACAGACGAACACCACCGGCCGGTTGCGGACGATCCGCGCCGCGCGCGTGGGGACCTGGGACAGCTCGCAGTGCTGTGCGACGGGCGCGTGCCCGGACCGGTACTCGGCGGCGGACCGCACGTCGACGAGGACCGCCCCGGCCTCGAGCAGCTCGCGTGCGCGACGGACGTCGACCGTCTCGTAGGGTTTGGCGAAGCGCGCCTTGACCTTCTCGAGCAGGCTCATCGGGTGCCACCCTGCTCGACCGGGTGACCGGCCCGCAGCCAGCCCTTGGTGCCGCCGGCGACCGAGACCGCAGGCCGCCCGGACGCGGACACGATGTCCGCCCCGCGCAGGCTGCGATTACCGGAGGCGCAGACGACGTAGACGAGGTCGGCTCCCGGGATCTCGGCGAGTCGGGACCCGAGTTCGCCGAGCGGAATCCACTGGGCGCCGGGCACGTGCGCCTGCTCGTACTCGTAGTCCTCGCGCACGTCCACCACGGTCGCGCCGGACTTCCACGCGTCGGCGAATGCGGTGATGTCGATTTCCCTCATGTCCACTCCTCGGCCCACACCGGTGGGCATCGTGCCGTCGTTCGAGGTTCATACCCCGAGGGGTACTACATACCCTAGGGGGTATATGCAGATCTGTCCACCGTCCCCGCCCGGGCGACGGCCGCCCGGGTCCGGCGCCGCGACCGTTCCGGTAGCGTCCGAGACGATCCCCGACCCGATGCACCTGGGAGGAATCGCCGATGAGCGAGGGACCCGTGGCGCCGCAGCCCGGCGCGGGCCGTGCCCGTCAGAACGTCATCTACCGGGCCGGAGTGCTCGGGCGTACTCCCCCGGTGCCGACCGACTTCGCCGGGCTGGAACGTCTGGCGCGACGGAAGACGAGCCGCCGCGGCTGGGCCTACATCGCCGGGGGCGCCGGTGAAGGCGCGACGATGCGCGCCAACCGGGAGGCGTTCGACCGCTGGAAGATCGTCCCCCGCGTCCTGCGCGACGTCTCCCACCGCGACCTGAGCGTCGAACTGTTCGGCCGCACCCTGCCCGCCCCGGTCCTGCTGGCGCCGGTCGGCGCCGCCGAACTCGCGCATCCCGACGCCGACGTCGCGATCGGTGGCGCGGCGGCCGAACTCGGTGTGCCCTACATCCTCTCCAACCAGGGCTGCGCGCCGATGGAGGCCACCGCGGCGGCGATGGGAGATGCCCCACGCTGGTTCCAGTTGTACTGGAGCAGCGACGACGACCTCGTCGACAGCCTGCTCGCCCGCGCGAAGGCGATCGGCGCGGACGCCGTGGTCGTCACGTTGGACACCACCCTGCTGGGCTGGCGGCCGCAGGATCTCAACCTCGGTTCCCTGCCGTTCGCCCGCGGCGAGGGGATCGCCCAGTACACCTCGGACCCGACGTTCGTGCGCATCGTCCGCGACCGCATCGCGGCGGCCGCCGGTGCCCGTCCCGAGGTGGAGGTGACCCTCGGCGCGATCAGGTCACTGCTCTCGATGAGCCGGCGCTACCCCGGCCGCCTCCTCGACAACCTCCGCTCCCCCGAACCCCGGGCCGCGGTCGAGACGTTCCTCGACATCTACTCGCGACCCTCCCTGACGTGGACGGAGATCGAGTCGCTGCGCGAACGCACCGATCTCCCCGTGCTGCTCAAGGGCATCCTCCATCCGGACGACGCCCGCCGTGCCCTCGACGCCGGGGCCGACGGCATCATCGTCTCCAACCACGGCGGCCGCCAGGTCGACGGCGCGATCGCCGCCCTCGATGCCCTGGTCGGCATCGTCCCCGCCGTCGACAGCCGGGTGCCGGTACTGCTCGACAGCGGAATCCGCACCGGATCGGATGTGTTCAAGGCGCTCGCGCTCGGCGCCGACGCGGTCACCGTCGGCCGCCCCCACCTGTACGGCCTGGCCGTCGGCGGCCGGGACGGAGCCCGCGACGCCGTCGCGAACATCATTGCCGAGTTCGACCTGACGCTCGGGCTCAGCGGGCTGACGTCGGTGAAGGAGATCACCGCGGACGCGGTGACCCGCACGTGACCGGTGCACACCGGATGCCGATCTTCGACGCCCACTTCCACATCGTCGATCCCCGCTTCCCGGTGATCCCGAACCAGGGATACGTGCCCCCGCCGTTCACGGTGACCGACTATCTCGAGCGGGTCCGCGGGCTCGGCGTCACCGGTGGCGTCGTCGTGTCCGGCTCCTTCCACGGCTTCGACCAGAGCTACCTGCTGGACGCCCTCGCGCTGCTCGGACCCGGCTTCGTGGGAGTCACCCAGCTGCCGGCGACCGTGACCGACGACGAGATCACGCGGCTGAACGACGCCGGGGTGCGGGGCATCCGGTTCAACCTGCGCCGCGGCGGTTCGGAATCCGCCGACCACCTCGGCACGCTCGCCCGCCGGGTGCACGACGTCGCCGGCTGGCACACCGAGTTGTACGTCGACGCGCGCACACTGCCCACCCTGACCGGGACGATCGCCGCCCTCCCCGCGGTCAGCATCGACCACCTGGGCCTGTCCGCCGCCGGACTTCCCCACCTGGCGGCACTCGTCGACCGCGGGGTCCGGGTCAAGGCGACCGGTTTCGGCCGAGTCGACTTCGACGTCGCCCCCGTGCTGCGCGCCGTGGCCGACCGGAATCCCCACGCCCTGATGTTCGGCACCGATCTACCGTCCACCCGGGCCCCGCGGCCGTTCCTCGACGCGGACGTCGAGATCGTCACCGACACCCTGGGCCCGGAACTCGCCGCGCGGGCACTCCACGACAATGCCGCGCAGTTCTACCGCGTGCGTTGACATCCCCGGCAACCAAGATCTGCGAAACGTCGTCTGCTCCGCCGTCCGCGATCTACACTCGGGGGCGTCATTCGGTGCGCGGGGCGCGCCGCCGGCGGGGCGCGGCGGTCGGCACCCGGACGTGACATTCCGATCCCAGGAGCATCAGCATGAGCGCCGCCCGAACCACCCGAGCAATCCTCGCCACCGCCGCGCCGATCGCGGCCGCCGTCCTGTTCGCCGGCAGCGCCGGCGCCGCACCGCCCCAATCCCTCGGCACGGCACTGACCTTCGGATGCCTCAACCAGGGCAGCCTGGCCTCGATCACGGCGGTCACCGCGCAGGCCGGACCGGAGGCGAATCCCGGGATCCCACCCGGGCACGTACTGTTCTCCACCGCACCGGGACTGGGTCCCATGCCTGCCGCCGGGCAGGTGTCGGTCGCGTGGCTCAATCAGAGCACCGGCCAGGCGGGGATCGTCGACCTCGAGGGGACGTACCCGAACCTGGCGAAGGTGGTGAACACCGGTCCGGGCACCGTGCTCACCACCGTGTTCGGTTCGGTGAACCTGAGCAGCGGCCCGATCTGCAATTCGACACCGGCCGTGGGGACGGTGACCGTCGGCTGACTTCGTCGGAATTCAGCGCGGGCTGTACATGATCAGCGCCACGCCGAGCAGACAGACGAGCGCCCCGGCCACGTCCCACCGGTCGGGGCGGAAGCCGTCGACGATCATCGCCCACCCGAGGGATCCGGCGACGAACACTCCGCCGTAGGCGGCCAGGATGCGGCCGAAGTTCGCATCCGGCTGCAGCGTTGCCACCATCCCGTACGCGCCGAGCGCGATCACCCCGGCCCCGACCCAGATCCAGCCGCGCTGTTCCCGGATCCCCTGCCACACGAGCCAGGCGCCGCCGATCTCGAACAGCGCCGCCACGGCGAACAGGGCGAGGGACTTCGCGATACTCACGCGAAGCACCCTACGGCGTTGCACGGCTCCGGTGCGGGGCGCCCGCACCGGAGCCGGCCCGGAACATGGTCAGGTTCGGCTCACCGCGCGCGGGCGCGGTACCAGCCGGGGCACGCGGGCGCTGTAGTCGCGGTACCGGTCGCCGAACGTCTCGGTCAGATCGTGTTCCTCGAACCGCAGTGCGACGAGGATGTATCCGGTGGTGACGGCGGCGAACAGCAGGTGCCCCACGCTCATCGTCGGCGCCACCCAGAACGCGATCAGGAAACCCAGATACAGCGGATGGCGCACCACCCGGTACAGCATCGGGGTGCGGAACTCGGCTTCGGCCGGCGACTTCCCGGCGAAGTTCCGCAGCACCTGGCGCAGGCCGAACAGGTCGAAGTGGTCGATCGCGAACGTCGATGCGAGCACGAGACCCCATCCGGCGAACGACACCGCGTACAGGGCCACGCGCACCGGGGTCGCGTCCACGTCCCAGACCTCCTGTGGCAGCGGACGCCACTGCCACATCACCAGCGCGAGGGCGGCGGTGGCGAACAGCACGAACGTGGAGCGTTCGATCGGTTGCGGGACGATGCGGGTCCACCGGCGCTTGAACCACGGCCGGGCCATCACCGAATGCTGAACGGCGAACAGGGACAACAGGGCCAGGTTCACCATCACGGCCACGACGACGGGCGTCTGCGGCCCCTCGTCGATGGTGCGGGGCACCACGAGACCTTCGACCCACCCGATCGAGTACAGGAACACCGCGAAGAACACGGCGTAGGCGACCGCGCCGTACGCGGTCATCAGGGTACGGCTCAGGCCACCCCTGTCGGTCGTCTGCAACATCGTGAACCTTCCTCCTCCGGGCGCGGCGCCCGTGCCACAGTCGGCGGATGTGCCGTGTGACCACGGTGCGCCGACGCGGCGGAGGAGGACAGGCACCCCGGGGTGAGTTTTCCGGCACCCCGGCGGTCGTCCACCGCCCGGACTTGCTCGCACTTTCGGTATCTGCCCACGCCGTGGCCTGGGCGAATTCCGAAGATGCGAGCGAGTTCTTCCCCGTGCGGGCGCGCCGGAGCCTGTGCGCGAGACGCTCTGCCGCGCAGGGTGTCCGGACGGCGTGCCGCAGGCCCGCTGCGATGGCTACCAGTACCGGTGCCGCTTTCCGTCGGTGTCGGCGACGAAGACGATCGCGTCGGCGCCGTCCAGGTCGGCCGGGCCCAGCGGGATGTGGCCGGGCACGATCGGTGGGCCCGGGACGATCGACGGGTCGAGCGCGGCGCGCAGAGCCGGCGCCGGGAACAGGGCGCGTCGGGTCGTCGCCTCGGTCAGCACACGCTGAAGGGTGCCCGGCTCGCTGTGCGGGGCGGCGTCGGTCGCCACGACGAGGTAGCGCTCGCCGAGGGCGAGCCCGACGTGCGCGCCGGCGCTTCCCCACTGCGCCCCGTCCTCGCCGGCCTGCATGCGGGACTGCGCGCGTTGCAGGTGCACGTTGTGCGCGAACACCAGGACGGGTCCGCGTCGCCGCTCCTGCGCGACGATCGCGAGCAGGTTCTCGGCCATCATCTCGGCGCGCACGCCGAGCAGGGTGGCGATGCGGTCGGGGGCGGGATGGGCCATGGCCGCGTGGTAGCGCAACAGGCCCCGGGCGGTGCGCGCGTGCGCGACGGCCCGGTCGTAACCGGCCGGGTCGGCGGCACGCAGGGCCGGTGCCGCGCGCCGCAGCGCGCCGGCGATGTCGTCGGCGACGACGCGCAGAGCGCGGGCACGATCGGAATCGCCGACGGACGCCGCCGGGTCGAACATGGCCGCCTGGTCGGTCCAGTCCGCGTCCTCGCCGAGGAGGGCGTCGAGGTCGTGGACCGATCGGGGGCGCAGCGCCGCGGGCAGGTAGTCCCCGGCCCGGACCAGGGTGTGTCGCGGGCTCGGTGCACCGGAGTACTCCACCGGCGCATCGAAGCCGTGGAAGCGAACCCGATCCTGCGGCGCGCACCCGGCGTTGTGCGCGCGGAGCCACTCCACGAGTTCCCGGTTTCCCGGCACGGCGCCGAACCCGTGGCTGAATCCGGTCGCGAGCACCGTGTCGATCTCTCCTGGCGCCCCGGCCGCGTAGTCGTCGACGACGGAGGCGGCGAAGAAGTCGGTCTCCAGAACGATCGACCGGAACCCCCGTTCGACGAGGTGAGCGAGCAGTTCGTTACGCAGCAGCGGGAACGCCTCGATCCCGTGGGTCGGCTCACCGAGGGCCAACAGGACCGGCGGCTCGCTCCGCGCGGCGAGCAGCTCGTCGAGGGCACGGTCCACGCCGGCCGGGTCGTCGAGCGGACGGCCGATCCCGCGCAGTGATACGGCAGATGACATGACACTCCTTTACGGAAGGAACTGCCCTCGACGCTATCGTTGAAGAATCGAGTGAAGCTTCTGCGAACTCGACCTGCGATCGGCAGATCGAACCTTCAAACCGGAGGTGCGCGGTGCGACCCGTCGACCTGGCCCGGCAACACGGGTTGTCCGCACAGGCGATCCGCAACTACGACGACGCGGGAGTCTTCCCCCCGACCGAGCGCAGCGAGGCCGGCTACCGGCGCTACACGCCCCTGCATGCACAGGCGCTGCGCACCTTCCTCGCGTTGCGCGGGGGCCACGGACACCGGCCGGCGACGGAGATCATGCACGCGACCAATCGCGGCGACACCGAATCCGCCTACCGGCTCGTCGATGCCGCGCACGCCGCGCTGCTCGCCGAACGTGACACCCGCATCGAGGTGGCGACCGCTCTGGACGCCCTGGCCACCGCGACATCGACCCCCGTGCGCGGTCGACCGCTGACGGTGGGTGAGCTCGCGCGCCGGCTCCGCGTGCACCCGGCCACGTTGCGCACCTGGGAATCCCACGGCATTCTGCGGCCCGACCGCGACCGGGCCACGGGCTACCGCGAATACGGGCCGGAGTGCGTGCGCGATGCCGAGATCGCACGGCAGCTGCGGCGGGGCGGCTATCCGCTGACCCAGGTCGCCCGGTTCGTCGACTCCCTGCGCACGGCAGACGGCGCCGCCGCGTCGACGGCTTTTCTCGACGCCTGGCAGGACCGGCTGACCACGCGCAGCCGCGCTCTTCTCGCCGGCGCGGCCCAGCTCGACACCTACCTCACGATGCTCGAGCGGGCACGGCAGACGTAGCCGACGACCCCGCGCGGCCACGGATCCGGTTTCTACTGCGCGGGCCTCTTCACGTCCTGGGGGTCGATGTCGTCGCGCAGCCCGCGCCAGCTCGGATGCCAGAGCTTGCCGGCGTCGGTCCATTCCCGGAACCGCACCTCCCCCACCAGTTTCGGGGTCACCCACACAGCGTCCCGCGCGTCCTCGCGCGGAACGTCACCGGCGAAGGGGGTGGTGCGGCGCCGCAGACCGGCCAGGGCGACCGACAGATCGGCGAGCTCGGGTTCGTCGAAGCCGGTGCCGACACGGCCGACGTACTCCAGCCCGGCCTCGCCGTGCACGCCGACCAGCAGCGAGCCGAAGGTGCCGGCACGAGCCCCCTTCCCGAGGCGCCAGCCACCGATGACGACGTCCTGAGTGAGCCAGTTCTTCGACTTCACCCAGTCGGGGCTGCGCCGGCCCGGCACGTACACCGAGTTCCGCCGCTTGGCCACCACACCTTCCCAGCCGCGCCGGGTGCTCTCCTCGAGCGCCTCGGATCCGTTGCCGCGCAGCATGTCCGGCACGATCAATCCGTCGGTCGCGGCCGCGAGCGCGTCGAGCACGCGTCGCCGGTCGGCGTAGGGCTTGCGGTACAGGGTCACCCCGTCGAGGTAGAGGACGTCGAACACGAAGTACTGCGGGGTGCCGCCGGTCCGCAGCAACGGAAAGCTCGTGACTCCGCCGGGGTCGCACGCGACCACCTCCCCGTCGAGGACGACGTCGTGTCCGTCGAGGACGCGGGTGAGGTCGGCGAGGGCGGGGTAGTCGCCGGTGATGTCGCGGCCGGAGCGCGAATGCAGCCGCAGCTGCCCGTTCTCGATCTCGGCGACGGCGCGGTAGCCGTCCCACTTCCCTTCGAAGGCCCATTCGTCGGCGTCGAGACCGGTCACCTCACCCGGTGTCGCGAGCATGGGCTCGAGGTCGCGCGGAAATCCCGAGGGCGGACCCGCCTGTCCGCCCTGGTCTTTCATGCGGTGGGCGAGCCACTGGTTGCCCGCCGTGCGGATCAGCGCGTACCGGCCCTGCACCCGCGCGCCGTGCAGGCGCACGATCACCTCGTCGTCGCGCCACTTCTCGGTCTCGTAGCTGCCGGTGTCCCAGATCGTCATGCTGCCGGCGCCGTACTCCCCCTTGGGGATGACGCCGTGGAAGGTGAGGTACTCGAGCGGATGATCCTCGGTGCGCACCGCGAGGTTGTTGCGGCCCGGGTCGTCCGGCAGGTTCTTCGGTACCGCCCACGACGCGAGCACCCCGTCGCGTTCGAGCCTCAGGTCGTAGTGCAGCCGGCGGGCATGGTGTTCCTGGATGACGAAGGCGTTGCCCGGCCCGGAACCCACGGCGGCGGGAACGGGTTCGGGCGTGCGGGACGGGTCGCGTTTGCCCCGGTACTCGGTCAGGGCGTCGGGCTCGGGCCGCGGCGGGTCGAGGTCGGCGAGCGGGTCGGGAGCGGTGTCCAGTCGCGCGAGCACCTCGTCGAACCGCAACTGGCGCAGCCCGGGATCGTCGAGTTCGTCCCAGGTGCGGGGCGCGGCGACCCACGGTTGCTCGCGGCCGCGCAGGGAATACGGGGCGATGGTCGTCTTGGCCTGGTTGTTCTGGCTCCAGTCGAGGAACACCCGCCCGCCGCGTGCGGCCTTGGCCATCGTCGCGGTGACCAGGTCCGGATGCAGAGTCTCGAGGTTGATCGCCACCTGCTTCGCCACGGCCGACGCCCCACCCGGGGCGAGTTCGCGGTCGAGCGGAACATACAGGTGTATCCCCTTGCTGCCGCTGGTGACCGGGTAGGCCGGCCAGCCCAGCCCGCCGACCATGTCGCGCACCAGCCGGGCCACCTCGGCGCACTGGACCAGGGTGACCCCCTCCCCGGGGTCGAGGTCGAACACGATCCGCGTCGCAGGGCCCGGAACGGAAGCCGCGAACCGCCACTGCGGCACGTGCAATTCGAGTGCCGCCTGCTGCCCGAGCCAGGCCAGCGCCGCGACGGAGTCGAAGACCGGATAGGTGACCGAACGCTGCTTGTGGTGAACCGTCTTACGGGTGAGCCACTTCGGCGCGTGGGAGGCGACGTTCTTCTCGAAGAACGACTCGCCGCCGACACCTTCGGGCCAGCGCTTGCGGGTGCCGGGCCGGCCCGCGACGTGCGGCAGCATCACCGGGGCCACGGCCACGTAGTAGTCGACCACGTCGGCCTTCGTGGTGCCCGTCTCCGGGTAGAGCACCTTGTCGAGGTTCGTCAGGTTCAGACGACGGCCTTCGAACGTGCGGGTCGTCATCGCCTCATTGTGCCGAGCGCGGCCGGCGAGCGTGCAGTTCTCGCCCCGGCCTCCGCGTGTCGCCCGCGAAAAGTGCATCCTCGGCGCAGCTCATGGGCGGCTCAGCCGTACAGTTCGGCGAATCGGCGCAGCGAGGCTTCGATGTCGCCGTGCAGGGCCCGCGCGACACCCGAGCCGATCGGCCCGAACAGCGGCGCCCCGCCCAGGTCGATGTTCAGGCTGAGCACGGAACCGACCCCGACGGCCCGGACCGTCATCCGCAACTTGAAGCGGGTGCCGCCCTTGCCGGAACCGTGCAGGACGAGGTGGTGCGGCGAGTCGATCTCGCGGACGGTCCACGCGACCCGGTTGCGCATCCCCTTCACCGACACGACCGACTCTGCGGTGGTGCCGACGACGAGTTCGCTCGGCAGGTCGCTGCGCCACCCGTCGTGGATGGTCAGCCACTCGTCGAATCCGTGCAGGTCCGACGCGCGCACCCAGGTGAGGTGCGGTTCGAGCGGAAGGTCGGTCGATACCTCGAGTTTGGCCATGCCCGGCAGCGTAGACGCCGAAGCGCGGGCCCGGGGTGATCGACCCCGAACCCGCGCTCCGTGGGTGTTGCCTAGTGGGCGACAGCCTTTTCGACACCGACACCGGTGAGGGAACGGACCTCCATCTCGGCCTGCTTGGCCGGATCCTCCAGCTTGCGGCGCCCGATGAAGGTGCCGACGATGCCGAGGACGAAGGCCAGCGGGATCGACACGATGCCGGGGTTGGCGAGCGGGAAGAGGGCGAAGTCCGCGTCCGGGAACATCGAGGACGGCTTGCCGGAGACCGCCGGGGAGAGGGCGATGAGCAGCAGGCAGCTGATCAGGCCGCCGTAGATGCTGAACAGGGCGCCGGTGGTGTTGAACTTCTTCCAGAACAGCGAGTACAGCAGCGTCGGCAGGTTGGCGGACGCGGCGACCGCGAAGGCCAGGGCCACGAGGAAGGCGATGTTCTGGCCCATCGCGAGGATGCCCAGCACGATCGAGACCAATCCGATCACCACGACGGTGATGCGGGAGACCCGCACCTGGTCCTCCTCGGAGGCGTTGCCGCGCTTGATCACGCTGGCGTAGATGTCGTGGGCGAAGGACGCGGACGCGGTGATCGCGAGGCCGGCGACGACCGCAAGGATCGTGGCGAACGCGACGGCGGAGATGATGCCGAGGAAGATGGTGCCGCCGAGTTCGAAGGCGAGCAGCGGCGCGGCCGAATTCTCCTTGCCGGGGGCGCCGAGGATGACGTCCGGTCCGACCAGCTTGGCGGCGCCGTAGCCGAGCACCAGGGTGAACAGGTAGAACCCGCCGATGAGGGCGATGGCCCAGGTCACCGAGCGACGTGCTTCCTTGGCCGTGGGCACGGTGTAGAAGCGCATCAGCACGTGCGGCAGGCCGGCGGTGCCGAGCACCAGGGCGATGCCGAGCGAGACGAAGTCGAGACGGGTCATGTCGCTGATGCCGTACTTGGCGCCCGGAGCGAGCACGTCGCGACCGGCGACGGCCTCGTTGGTGGAGCTGTTGACCATGGCCTGCGCGTCGGCCAGCAGCTGCGAGAAGTTGCCGCGGACAGCCAGCAGGACGAGCACGAACATGATGCCGGCGCCGGCGACGAGCAGCACGGCCTTGACCATCTGCACGTAGGTGGTGCCCTTCATGCCGCCGACGAGCACGTACACGATCATCAGGACGCCGACCACGGCGACGACGATGCCCTGGCCGAGCTGGCCGTCGATGTTGAGCAGCAGCGCGACGAGGCCACCGGCACCGGCCATCTGGGCGAGCAGGTAGAACAGCGACACCGCGAGGGTGGACAGCGCGGCGGCCATGCGCACAGGCCGCTGCTTGAGCCGGAAGCTCAGCACGTCGGCCATGGTGAACCGACCGGTGTTGCGGAGCAGTTCGGCGACGAGCAGCAGGGCGACGAGCCAGGCGACGAGGAAGCCGATGGAGTACAGGAAGCCGTCGTACCCGTAGACCGCGATGGCGCCGGCGATGCCGAGGAACGACGCCGCCGACAGGTAGTCGCCGGCGATCGCGAAGCCGTTCTGCGGGCCCGAGAACTGCCCGCCGCCGGTGTAGAAGTCGGAGGCCTTCTTGGTCGAGCGGCTGGCCCGGATGACCAGGCTCATCGTCACGACGACGAACGCGACGAAGATCGCGATGTTGAACAGCGGGTTGCCGACGTCGGTGGCACCCTGAGCCAGAACTGTCACATGCGCGAGCGCATTCGTTGTCACTGGGCCGGTCCTTCCAGCTCTTCGCGGATCGCGGCGGACCGCGGATCCAGGTCACGATTGGCGAACCGCACGTAGAGCGCGGTGATGACGAACGTCGAGACGAACTGGCCGAGTCCGAGGATCAGGCCGAGGTTGATGTTGCCGAGCACCTTGGTCGCCATGAAGTCGGCGGCGTAGGTGGCCAGCAGGACGTACACGAAGTACCAGGTGAGGAAGAGCCCCGTCATCGGGAAGACGAACCGCCGGAGCCGGCGGCGCAAGTCCTGGAACTCCGGACTCGCCTGCATGTCGACGAAGTCCTGCGCATCGGGCGTGCGGCGTTCGAGCGCCCCGCCCTTGCCGAGGTGAGCTGTGGTCACTGCCGACTCCTTGGTCGTGGCTTCAGGGATCGCCCCTGTGAGGCGTACTACCAGTATACCGTAGTGAGACCGGAGTCACACGAAAAGAAGGTGGCACCGGTCACACGGTGAGCTGTCGCCCGGTGCGGCGAACGGTCTGCCGGGCGCGACGAGTGGCAGCTCAGTGCTCCCCACGCGGGGACGGCTGGCCCGGTCCGCGGGGCTCTGCGGGAACGCCGGTGTCCTCGAACGCCCCGAGTTCCCGGTCCCGGCCCATCCCGAGCCGCTCGGGCACGTGCATGCGGGAGAAGACCCGCCCGACGTCCGCCGGGACGCGAGCGCGGGTGGCGAGGCTGACCACGATCATGGTGGCGAACGCGAGCGGCACACTCACGGCGGCCGGGTAGCCGACGACGGCGGCGACCCAGCCGCCACCGGCCTCGGGATCGATCCGCACCAGCACGACGACCAGGGCCGCGCCCCCGGCCACCACCGCGCCGGTCACCATGCCGGCGGCCGCGCCGACCGCGGTCAGCCCACGCCACCAGATGCCGAGCATCAGCAGCGGGCACAGCGTGGAGGCGGCCACCGCGAACACCAGGCCCACGGCCCGCGACAGGTCCAGCGACGTCACCGCCAGCGACAGGCCGAGGGGCACCAGGCCCGCGAGGACGGCCGCGATCCGGAAGTCGCGCACGCGTCCGCGCAGCACGTCGGTGGACAGCACACCGGCGACGCTGACCAGCAACCCCGAGGACGTGGACAGGAACGCCGCGATCGCCCCCGCGGCGACGAGCGCGGCGAGCAGCTGGCCACCCAGTCCGGAGAGCACCGACCCCGGCAGCAGCAGCACGGCCGCATCGGAGCGGCCCGTGATGAGCAGTTGCGGCACGTACAGGCGTGCGAACACCCCGAGCAGCGTCGGGAACAGATAGAACACGCCGAGCAGGGCGATCACCGCGAGCGACGTCATGCGGGCCGCTCGCCCGTCCGGGTTGGTGTAGAAGCGCACCAGCACGTGCGGCAAGCCCATCGTGCCGAGGAAGGTGGCGAGGATCAGCGAATACACCTGGAACATGGGGTGGGCGCCCCCGATCCCACCGCCGGGAGCGACCCAGTCGTCGTTGGTGGCGGGTGCCCCGGCCACCACCGGCACGGCCGCGCCGGGCTCGAGCACCAGCGCCGTGCCGGCGGCCACCTCGTGCTCACCGGGCGCGAGCAGCACGGTGCCGTCCACGGTCCGTCCGTCGACCCGTCCGGTCGCCGTGACCGCGAGGGGCTCGCCGACCTGGACGACGACATCGGTGGTGACGTCGACGGTGGTGCGCTCGGTGACCGTCGGGGGCGCCGGCCGGCCGACGGCGCGGTCGTCGTCGAAGAAGTGGACGACGAGCACGAGGGCGGGCACCGCGACGGCGGTGAGCTTGAGCCAGTACTGGAACGCCTGGACGAAGGTGATCGAGCGCATGCCGCCGCCGACGACGTTGCCGACGACGATGACGGCGACCGCGACGACGCCGACCCAGTCGGGAACCCCGAGCAGGATGTTCAGCGTCAGTCCCGCGCCTTGGAACTGGGGGACGAGGTAGAGCACGCAGACGACGGCGACGATCACCATCGACAGGGTGCGCAGCCATCGCGCACCGAGCCGGAACTCCGCGAAGTCCGGCACGGTGTAGGCGCCGGACCGGCGCAGCGGGGCGGCGACGAACAGCAGCAGACCCAGGTAGCCCGCGGTGAAGCCCACCGGGTACCACAGGGCGTCGGCGCCGTACTTGGCGATGAGTCCGGCTACGCCGAGAAAGGAGGCAGCGGAAAGGTATTCACCGGAGATCGCGGCGGCGTTCCAGCGGGGTCCGACGCTGCGGGAGGCGATGAGGAAGTCGGAGGTGGTGCGGGCCAGCCGGACTCCGTAGATGCCGATCGCGACGGTGGCGGCGGCGGCGAAGACGAGACCGACGACGGTGGCGACGGGGATCGAACCGGTGTCCATGGGCCGCTCAGTCGTCGACCAGGTCGGTGAAGTCCTGCTCGTTGCGTTCGGCCAGGCGGACGTAGAGCCGGCCGATGCCGAGCAGCAGCGGGTACCCGACGAAGCCGAGCAGCAGCCACGGCAACCGGATGCCGAGCACGGTCACGTCCGTCAGGTGCGGCACGAAGTGGAACAGCACGGGCAGGGCGCACAGCAGGCACACCGCGACGAGCGCGAGCCGCGTGGCGAGGCCGAGCTGGGCGCGGACCAGGCCGCGCACCATCGCCTCCCCGACCTCGGTCTGTTCCTGGACCTCCACGCGGGTGCGCACCATGCGGGCACCGCGGCGCTGGGCGAGCACCACCCGTTCCCGCGGCGGCGGGCCGCCCGAACCACGCGGCGGCGGGCCGCCCGAACCGCTCCCCGAGCTGCGCGACGGTGAGCCGCCGGACGGACTCATCTGCTCGTCCAGGTCTGCATCGGGCCGCGGATCAGGCGGTCCTTGAGTTCGCGGGTGTGACGACGACTCACCGGCAGTTCGACGGCCGGCTTGCCCTCCTCGGCGCGCAGGCACACCACGAGGCCGGAACCGACGCTGCGGATGCCGGTCACCAGGGGCAACGCCACCAGACGGTCACCAGGGGCAACGCCACCAGATAGGAGCGGTGCACCCGCAGGAACCCGGCGTCGGCCCAGCGGCTCTCGAGCGTGGAGATGGGGATGCGCACGAGGTGGGAGCCGGTGCCGGTGTGCAGGCGTGCGTAGTCGCCGTCGGCCTCGACCCACTGCACGGACGACCGCGGCACCAGCGTGGTCACGCCGCCGAGTTCGACGGGGATCACCTCGTCCGAGGCCGCGGCACCCGCGGCAGCGGATTCGGTTTCGCGGGTGCGGCGGCGCTCGGCGATGCGGCGCACCGCCTCGGCGAGCCGCTCCTCGCGCAGGGGTTTGAGGAGGTAGTCGACGGCCCCGAGGTCGAACGCCGCCACCGCCCGGTCGTCGTGTGCGGTCACGAACACGACGGCGGGCGGGTTCGCGAAGTTGCGCAGGATGCCGGCGAGCTCGAGGCCGTCGAGGCCGGGCATGTTGATGTCGAGGAACACCGCGTCGATTCCGCCGTCGCGCAGCAGCCGCAGGGCGGTGGTCGCCTCGCCCGCGGTGTGGACGTGGCCGATCTCCTCGCGCCGCCGCAGCAGGTACGCGAGTTCGTCGAGGGCCGGCGGTTCGTCGTCGACGGCCAGCACGGTGAGGGTGTCGGTGGTCTCGTTCACAGCCGGTCCATCGTGCCATGCCGGACCGTCCGAGCGGAGCGGACCGGGCCACTCGCGCCCAGGGTGACCGGGTAGCGGAAGGGTCGCGTCATGCCCGGATCCCGGGACGGAACTTCGGTACCCGCATGCTGACCTTCGTCCCGGCCCCGGGGGCAGTCTCGACGACGAGGCCGTAGTCGTTGCCGAACGCCGCGCGCAGGCGGTCGTCGACGTTGGCGAGTCCCACGTGCGCCGCCTCCTTGGCGCTGGTGCGACCTTGTCCCTCGGCGACGGCGTCGAGGTCGCCCGAGCGCAGGAGTTCGGGGTCCATTCCGACGCCGTCGTCCTCGACGCTGATGACGCAGTCGGTGCCCTCGTCCGCGGCGACGATGCTGATGGTGCCGGTGCGGGTGCTCTTGCCGGCGATGCCGTGCCGCACCGCGTTCTCGACGAGGGGTTGCAGGGCGAGGAACGGCAGCACCACGTTGAGGACCTCCGGCGCGACCTGCAGCCGCACCTCGAGGGCATTGCCGAAGCGGGCCCGTTCGAGCGTGAGGTAGCGGTCGATGTTGCGCAGTTCGTCGGCGAGCAGGGTGTACTCCCCGGCTGCCCGGAAGGAGTACCGGGTGAAGTCGGCGAATTCGAGGAGCAGTTCGCGGGCGCGTTCGGGGTCGGTGCGCACGAAGGACGCGACGGTGCCGAGGGCGTTGTAGATGAAGTGCGGGCTGATCTGCGCGCGCAGGGCCCGTACCTCGGCGCGGTCGAGACGGGCGCGGGAGGCGTCGAGTTCGGCGAGTTCGATCTGGCTGCAGGCGTAGCGGGCGACTTCGGTCAGCACGCCGAGCAGGGCCGGTCCGGGTTCGGTGGTTGTGACGACGCCGAGCGCGCCGACGACGCCGACACCGTCGATGACGAGCGGCTGCACGATCACGGCCCGTGCCGCCTGATCGTCGGCGCCGCGCACGAGGTCGCCGTGACCGACGAGGACGCGCCGATCCTCGGCGACGGCGCGGTGGGCGGCGGCGAGCAACTGCTCGGACAGCCCGTCGAAGGGACCGCTCCACGCCAGGCAGGTGCCGTCCGCGTCGACGAGCGCGACGGAGGGTGTGCCGGTGAGGGAGCGCAGGTGCGGGGCGGCCTCCTGCGCGGATGTCGCGTCGAGGCCCCGCCGCAGCGGCCGGGCGGCGAGCGATGCGGTGTGCAGGGTGGCGTGCACGGCGCGTTCGGCCGGTGTGGTCAGGCCGCGCCGGGTGCGCAGCCACAGGGCGGCGACGCCGGCGAGGACGAGCACCGCGACGGCGAGGAGGGCGACGACCGTGCCGTTCACCGCGTCACCGGTTCCGGCCGATGCTCGCACCCGGCCGGCGGCGGAGGCGACGGGTGGACGCATGCACGGTCGAGCGGGTCGGTCATGGCTCCACGCTACGAGTTGCCGATTCGCGGCGCGGGCAGAGCACCGAAGGCGGCGCGGCGCCGAATCGGCCGTGGGAGACTCCCGGGGGTGACCGCTCGACGTGGGCCCCGCCCGTTCGACTACTCGCTCGACTACGCGAATCTCGACCTGCGTCGGCAGCCGCACCTCTACCGTGTCGGCCGCGGGGAGCAGGGCGTGCTGAAGGTCGAGCCGTACAAGTCGGAGTTGCTGCCGCACTGGCGGTTCGCGACGGTCGAGCAGGCCCGGACGAGTGCCGGCACGATCCTGACGATGTTCTTCTCGTATCTCGACGAGGGGGATTTCGTGGGCGCGGACATGGCCCGCAAGTTCCTCCAGATGGGGTACACGCGGGCACGCCGGTACGCCGCTCGTCCGGGTGGTCGCAAGTACGACGGGCCCGTCCCGCAGGACCGCCGGGGTCGCAGCGGCGCGCACGGCCGCGCGGAGCTCCCCCGGGGTCCCGAGGACGCGGAGAAGGCTGCGGCCGCAGCGGTGTTCGAGCAGGCGTGGGACCTGGCCGCGGCGGAGCCCCGGTACGTGGAACAGCGGCGGCGGCACCGGGAGCTGTACGGCTGATCGTCCACCCGTCCGGGCCGAACGGTCAGCGCCGCCGACGGTTGATCCGTTCCTCCGCGGCCGCCTCCTCGATGTCGAGTCCCTCCAGCACCGTGCGCAAGGTCTCGTCGTCGAGGTCGCCGTCGTCGCGCGCAGCGATCAGAGCCTGCCGCTGGGCGCGCAGCACCGAGCGGCGGAACGTTTCGAACAGCGCCGCCGCGTGCAGCACGGACGGATCGCGCTCCCCCGCGTCCTCCGCCTGTTGCGCCTCGGCGCGGGACTGCATCGACCGGTTCACCCGGTCGAGGATGCGCTGCAGGTCGTCGGCGTCCACGCCGTCCGGTGGATTCGCCGCGAGTTCGGTGAGGTGCTGTCGTGCCGCCGCGGCCGAGATGGTGCGCGCGAGTTCCGTCTGTTGCTCGGTGTAGAGCCGCTCGTACGGGTCGGCGACGTTCAGCGCGCGGATGAGCGCCGGCATCGTGGCGCCCTGGACGAGCAGGGTGCCCACGGCGACGACGAAGGCGATCACCTGGACGATCTCGCGTCCGGGAAACGGCTCACCGGAGGCGAGGACGAACGGGATGCCGCCGGCAGCGGCGAGGGTCACGACCCCGCGCATCCCGGCCCAGGAGATGACCAGGTACTCGCGTCCGCTGAACTGATCCCGGCCCAGCCGGTCCAGCCCGATGCTCCGCGTGAGACGTCGTCGCGCCCAGTGCAGCAGCACCCACAGGGGGCGCACGGCGATCACCACGCCGAGGATCGCGAAGCCGTAGAGGAAGGCGACGTGGACGTCGAGGCCGTTGTCGCGGACCTCGTCGATGACGAACTTCAGCTGCAGACCCATGTAGGCGAAGACGAACATCTCGAGCAGAATGTCGAGGCTCTCCCACACGGCCCGCTCCTGGATCCGCGTGGCCACCGACGCGTCGGTGGCGCGGTGCCCCATGTACAGCCCGGCCGCGACGACGGCGAGCACACCGGAGGCCCCGATCTCCTCGGCGGCGAGGTAGGCGGTGAACGGAAGGACCAGTCCGAGCACGGTTTCCAGCGGAGAATCGTACATTCGGCCCCGAATCAGGTGCACAACCGTGGCAAGCAGCAGGCCGATCGCCACGCCGCCGATCACCTCGTACCCGAAGAACGCCAGCGGGGAATCCGTCGCGAACACCCGGGTGCCGGCGACCGCCGACACCGCGACGGCGAACAGTGTCAGTGCGGTCGCGTCGTTGACCAGGCCCTCACCGGTGAGCACCGCGATCACCCGCTTGGGCAGGCCGAGCTTCCGCCCTACGGCGACGGCACTGACCGCGTCGGTCGGCGCCACCACCGCACCGAGCACCAGCGCCGCCCCGAGGGTCAACTCCGGGACCAGCCAGGACGCGGAGAGCGCGACGGCGAACGCCGTCGCGAGAACCGTGAAGATGCCGAGCCGCAGGATCGGGGTGAGGTGCCTGCGGAACGTCGCGACGGAGAAGCGCAGTGCCGCGGAGTAGAGCAGAGGGGGCAGCACCACCCCGAGGATGACGTGCGGGTGGAGCTCGAGCCGCGGCATTCCGGGAATGAAGGACGCGAGCGAGCCGATGGTCACGAGGACGAGTGGGGCCTGCAGGTTGCTCCGGTTGGCGAGACCGGTGACGGCGATGGCGGCGATGACGACGAGCAGAATCCAGGTCCCGTTCACCCGTCGATTGTGACGTGGGTGGGGGTTCGACGGCGTCGGACGAGCCGGTGGCCGGGCGTAGGCGTCGTCCACGTGTGTGCGTCAGGAGTGCGCGTCAGGGGTGCGACGGGGCCTCTCGGCCGGACGGTCGCGCGGACGGCGACTCGAGTGCGTCCGGTTCGACGACGAGCACCGGCACCCGGGCGTGCTCGACGAGGTGCGCGGAGACGCTGCCCAGCAGTCGCCGCGACATGCCGCGGCCGCGTCGGCCGACGACGATCACGTCCGCCTTGCCGTCGGCGGCGTACCAGCACAGCGTCTCCCCCGGCGGCCCGGCCAGCACTTCGTGGCGGACCTCGACGCCGGTGACGTCCGCGGTTGCCGCCGCGAGCCGGCCGGACACCTCGTCCGTCGCCTCGGCGCAGTCCTCGTCCGCCGTGTCGAACGAGACCACCTGCGCCAGGCTCAGCGTGCCGAGCCGGGAACCGAAGATCGCCCGGGCCTCCCGCAGCGCCTGCTCCGCGTGGGGCGATCCGTCGAACCCGATCAGCACCCGCAGGCCGTCCGGCTCCGAGAGGACCGGCGCTGTCGGAGACTCGGGACGGGCGGAGCGTGGCTGCCGCTCGACGCGTTCGTAGGCGATCGGCACGAACAGCGGCCCCAGAGCAACCGCGATCAGGGTCCATCTCGGGTCGTGCCCGCGCCTGGCCATCCACAGACCGGTCGCCAGGCCGATCAGCACCCACACGATCAGGAAGACGACGAGAATTACCGGCCGCATCGTCCCATGGTCACACATTCCAGCCGGGAGTCCGACCTTGCGGACGAATCGGGCGATATACACACGTGCCTGCCGCGATCGCGATCCGGCAGCCATGAGGACCGGATTCGCCGTCGTGCCGACCATCCGCTGCGATCCACCTGGTCAGCACTCGGTCAGCGCGGTCTATTCGGGGCGCAGCGCCTTCCGGGCCGCGTCCTGCACCTTGTCGACCTGGCCGGCGTACTTGCCGTCGGTCTTGCGGTCCGCGAGGTCCCCGGCCTTCTCGATCGCGTCGTCGATCTTGTCGGGGTTCTGTGCCGCGAACTCCTTGCCCTTGTCGACGATCCCCTTGACCGAATCCATGAAGCCCACGTCGCATCCCTTTCGTCCGAATGAGCGAGCGGGCCCAGCCTGCCACACAGCAAGGCCGCGACCGGACGTGGGCCGTGTCCGCCGAGTCGCTATCGGACGCCGGGTCCAGGATCCGGGCCGGGCCCGTGATGTTCGGTGCCGAGGGTCTTCTTCACCGCGTCCTGCGCCTTGCCGACATGCCGGGAGTACTTGCGCGGTCCCTTGGTCCGGGCGACATCGCCGGCCTTGTCGATGGCGCGATTCACCGTGCCCGGGTTCTTCCGGGCATAGTCCTTGCCCTTGTCGACCAACCCCTTGACCGAATCCATGAATCGCATCGCAGGCTCACCCCTTCTCCGTGTGCATTCGTGGGTCGTCACCAGCGTGCCACCGGCCGAGGCGGTCGTGCCACCAGCCGAGGCGGCCGTGCCACCGGCCGAGCGGGAGACCCCCGGCCGGGATCTCCCGCCGAGCACGTGCGCACCTACGGCGTGCGCGGGCCCGGTTGCGCCTGCGGACCGGGATCCGACTCCGGACCGGGTTGTCCCCCGGGGGCCGGCGTCGTTCCGGGGACGGGATTGTCCGCGGTACCGAGGTGCTTCTTCGCGGCGTCCTGAACCTTGTCCACGTGCTGGGCGTACTTGCCGCCCGTCCGGGCATCGGCGGCGTCGCCCGCCTTGTCGACGAACCGGTCGGCCTTGTCCGGGTTCTTCTCCGCGTAGGCCCTGCCCTTGTCGACGAGGCCCTTGATGGAATCCTTCAAGCCCATCTGCCTGCTCCTTCCGCTCGGGGGATCGATGCCTCAGCGTGCCACCGCAGGCCCGGTCCCAAACCTGCCGCGGCCGGGCAGTGATCTCGTCCCCGGCCGCGGCCGGGCAGTGATCTCGTCCCCGGTCAGTGCTCGCCGGGCAGCAGGTCTTCACTGGCGGCGAACAACCGACGGTGCTCACCGTGGATCCGCCCGGTCACCCACCATGAGACCTCCACGAGGACCACGCCGATCGCCCCGCACGTGAACGCCGTGACCATGGCGCCGACGTTGGAGATGTCGAGCGCGAAGAACTCGCGGACGGCCGGGAACGCGAACAGGACGACGTAGCCGAGCACCGAGCCGCCCAGCAGCACCAGTTTCCACCACACGTACGGCCGCGCCACCACGGCGAGCACCCACAACGCGATCATGATCAGGGTGATCAGCGCCGCGGTGCCGGCCTGCATCTTCTGCGCCTCGGTCTGCTCGGGCCCCGCGTACACCAGCAGGTAGCAGACGAAGGTGCTGATCCCGATGATCACACCCGACGGGATCGCCAGGCGCATCACGCGCGAGACGAATCCGGAACGGGCCCGTTCGTTGTTGGGAGCGAGCGACAGGATGAACGCGGGGACTCCGATGGTGAACCAGGCCGCGATCGTCACGTGCCGCGGCAGGAACGGATACGGCAGCGGCTCGTAGTCGAACACCTGGGACAACGCACCCGACAGTCCGACGAGGAAGGCCAGCAGCACGGAGTACACGGTCTTGGTGAGGAACAGGTTCGAGACCCGCTCGATGTTGCCGATCACCCGGCGGCCCTCGGCGACGACGTAGGGCAGGGTCGCGAACTTGTTGTCCAGCAACACGATCTGCGCGACCGCGCGGGTGGCCGGGCTCCCGGAGCCCATCGCGACCCCGATGTCGGCGTCCTTGAGCGCCAGCACGTCGTTGACCCCGTCGCCGGTCATGGCGACGGTGTGCCCGCGCGATTGCAGCGCACCGACCATCGCGCGTTTCTGGTCCGGCCGCACGCGACCGAACGTGGTGGCCGAGTCGAGGGTGTCGGCGAGCCGGTCGCGGTCCTCCGGCAGGGCGCGGGCATCGACGGGATGCTCGGCGTGCGGCAGGCCGAGCGACGTCGCGACAGCGCCGACCGAGACGGCGTTGTCGCCGGAGATGACCTTGACGTCGACGTGCTGGCTCGCGAAGTACTCGAGGGTGGGCTTGGCGTCGGGCCGCACCCGCTGTTCGAGCACGACGAGGGCCTGCGCGGTGACGGCGCCGGGGGCCTGCGGGTCGTCGACGGCCCGGTCGCATCGGCCCAGCAGCAGCACCCGCAGTCCCTGTGCGCCGAGTTCCTCCGCGCGCCGGGCCGTCGCCGAGGCCGGATCGAGAAGCACGTCGGGGGCGCCGAGCACCCAGTTGCCGTGAGTGCCGTAGGACTGGCCGCTCCACTTCTTCGCCGACGAGAACGGGGCGACGGCGGTGGCCTCTCCCCAGCCGGGGTCGTCGGGCAGGGCCTCGCGTACGGCGAGGACGCTGGCGTTGGGACGCGGATCGTCGGCCGCCATCGCCGCGAGGGCGGCACGGACGGCGGCCTCGTCGCTGCCGTCGACGCACACGAGGTCGGCCAGGCGCATGCCGTTCTCGGTGAGCGTGCCGGTCTTGTCGGCGCACACCACGTCGACGCGGGCGAGTCCCTCGATGGCCGGCAGTTCCTGCACGAGGCACTGCCGGTGACCGAGACGGATCACGCCCACGGCGAACGCGATCGACGTCATCAGTACCAGCCCCTCGGGGACCATCGGCACGAGCGCGGCGACCATGCCGCTGAGCGCGGGACCGAGGGGCTGGCCGCTCGAGAACAGCTGGTTGTAGATGATGAGCAGGCCCGCCGGAATCATCAGGTAGGTGATGAATTTCAGGATCTTGTCGATCCCGGCGCGCAGTTCCGAGTGCACGAGCGTGAACTTGCTGGCCTCCTCGGCGAGCCGGGCCGCGTACGCATCGCGGCCGACCTTCGTGGCGCGATAGGAGCCGCTGCCCGCCGCGACGAAACTGCCGGAGAGGACCCGCGCGCCGAGTTCCTTGTGCACGGGGTCGGCCTCGCCGGTGAGCAGCGATTCGTCGAGTTCGAGTCCCTCGGTCTCGACGACGACGCCGTCGACCACCGCCTGGTCGCCGGGTCCGAGTTCGATGATGTCGTCGAGCACCACGTCGTGCGGCGGCAGCTCGGCCACCACCCCGTCGCGGCGGACGAGCGGCTTGGCCTGGCTGACGATCGCGAGCCGGTCGAGGGTCCACTTGGCGCGGATCTCCTGCACGATGCCGATGGCGCTGTTGAGGATGATCAGCAGGCCGAACATGCCGTCGATGATCGATCCGGTGGCCAGGACGATGGCCAGCAGGACGCCGAGGATCGCGTTGATGCGGGTGAAGACGTTGGCGCGGACGATCTCTCCGACCGACCGCGACGCCCGGTCCGGCACGTCGTTGGTGGCGCCCCGGGCCACCCGTTCGGCGACCTGCTCGGTGGTCAGGCCCAGCGCGACGTGCCGCGCGTCGGTCGGGGGCACAGCTGCCTGGTCGGCGACCGCGGTGGGCTCCTCTGCTGCCATGGGAAACAGGCTAAGCCACCCGTTGCGATCCACCCCCACACCGTGACGCGGCTCGCGACCCGGCTCAGCGGTCCGGGCGGACGAACTCGGGCTGGTCGAGCACCCGCAGCCAGCTGCCGTCGGGCTGGCGGCGGGCCACCTGGGCCCGGGCGCCGGCGCCGTCCTTCGGCGGTGTGGCGGTCAGCGCGAGGTCACCACTGATGAGGGTCGGCAGCGACGGCTCGGGCTCGAATCGGGGCGCGTGCTCGAGCACCTGCTCCCACAGGCGGCGGATGGCCTCGCGTCCCACCGTGCGACTACCCGGCGGGTAGGCCATCACGGCGTCCTCCTCGTACAGGGCGGCGACGCCCGCCGCGTCGCCGGCGTTGGAGCGCTCGACGAACAGGCGGGTGAGATCCTCGGGCTGCCAGGCCTTCTCTGCATCGGACACGGCGATCCTCTCTACGGACGGGTGGGACTCCTCCAGCCTCCGACTCCTGCAATGAGAAGTCCAACAGATTGTTCTGATCGAAACTAGAATCCGAGCTTATGGAACTGCGGCAGCTCGCGTACTTCGTCGCGGTGGCCGAGGAGGCGAACTTCACCCGGGCCGCCCACCGCGTCCACATCAGCCAGTCCGGGATCAGTGCCCAGATCCGCCAGCTCGAGCACGACCTCGGCGCCGCCCTGTTCGACCGCTCCACCCGCGCTGCCACCCTGACCGCGGCCGGGCGTGCGGCGCTGCCGCACGCCCGGGCGGCGTTGGCCTCCGCCGCGGCCGCCCGGCAGGCGGTCGAGGAGGTGACGACCCTGATCCGGGGACGGCTGGTGGTCGGCATGGTCACCGCCTGCACCGTCACCGGGCTGTTCGACGCGCTCGCCGCGTTCCATCGCGCGCATCCGGGGGTCGAGATCACCCTTGTCGAGGATGCCTCCGACCGGCTCGTCGAGCGGGTACGTGCCGCCACCGTGGACCTAGCCCTCGTCGGCACCGCCGCCGCACCGCCCCCGGGCCTCGAGGCGCTCACCCTCGTCAGCGAACCGATCGTCGCCGCCGTGCCGCCCGGTCACCCCCTGACCGGACGCGCACCTCTCACCCTCGTGGACGTGTGCGCCCATCCCGTCGTGTCCATGCCCCCGGGCACCGGGATCCGGACCGTGTTCGACCGGGCGTGCGCCGCCGCCGGCCTGCGCCCCGACATCGCCCTGCAGGCCAGTTCCCCGGACACCGTCGCCGACCTGGCCGCCCGTGGACTGGGCGTGGCGATCCTCAGCCGCTCGATGGCCGCGCACGTCGAGGACCGGTTGTGCGGGCTCGCCGTGGACGACGCCACCGCGCCCGCGGTGCTGTCGCTGATCTGGTCCGATACCGGCGCGCCGGCAGTGCGCGAACTCGTCCGGCACAGTCGCCGCGCCTTCGCGCTCGCAGGGACCTTGGGCACTTCCCCGGCGCCCGGTCACGGCCGAGAATGAGGGGCGCGGCCGGCCGGCCGGAGTCGAATCCACGACGGACAGGGGGCGGAAGTGAATCTCGAGGACCTGATGGCCAAGGCGCGCGACACGGTGACCGTCAAGCGCGTGTACTCGGAACCGATCGAGAAGGACGGCCTGACCGTCATCACCGCGGCCGTGGTCTCCGGCGGTGCCGGCGGCGGCGGAGGCTACTCACCCGACGGGGAGAACGGCGAAGGCGGCGGCTTCGGGGTGGGTGCTCGCCCGGTGGGCGCGTACGTCATCAGCGGCGGCAAGCTGTCGTGGCAGCCGGCCGTGGATGTCAATCGGCTGGTGCGCACCGTCGCGAGTGTGGCGATCGCCTTCTTCGTCACGCGGGCACTCGTCGAACGCAGGCGGGCCGCCGCGGCGAGCTGACGTCGCTCACAGCGTCGCGAGGACGAACGAGAGCACGAATCCCGCGGCGGTGCTCAGCGCCACCGTGGGACCGCCCTTCTCGTAGGCCTCCGGCATCAGGGTGTCGGCCAGCGAGGCCAGCACCGCGCCCGCCGCGAACGCCAACGGCAGGGAGATCGTCTCGGGCGGGGTCACCGCGAGCGGCCCGGCCCCGACGACGACGGCGACGGTCAGCAGTGCGGCGCACGCCACCCACATCCCGACGATGTACCTCCGGGACCGGCCCTGGGCGCGCATGGAGGCGCTGCCGACGAGCGACTCCGGGAAGTTGGACACGAAGATCGCGACCAGCAGAGCGAGACCGCCGGTGCCCTCCCCCAGGGACACGCCCAGCGCCACGTTCTCGGGCACCCCGTCGAGGGTGACCGCCGCCAGCAGCGCCAGACCGGCCGCCCCGCTGACCGAGGACGACGACGGCGCGGTTCCCTCGGCGGCGGCATCGACGTCGAGTTTCTCACTGCCGTGGTCCTTTTCGCGCCGCCCCTCGGCCACCCGGTCCAACCACGCGCTGAGCGCGGTGAACACGATCGCGCCGACCGCGAGGCCGATCGCCGCGCGCCAGATGCCGCCCTTCTCGTACGAATCCTCGAACAACTCGAACGACAGGGCGGTGATGAGCGCGCCGGCGGCGAACGCCAGCATCGCCGCGAGAACGCGTTTGGGGATCTCTACCCAGCCGCCCACCAACGCCCCGAGCACCAGTGCGCTCGACGCGACGATCCCGAAGATCAACGATTCGACGATGACCGGCCTCCCTCCGACTCGCCCCGACGGACGGCCGGATACCCCGTGTGGCAGGCCGGAAACCCTACCGGCGCACCGAAGTCAGCCGAGCGGAACCCACCACGGAACCTGCGAGCCCGGCCGCAGCACGTCGATCCGCTGCCCCGGCATCGGTACGGCCGTGGGTACCCCTTCCGCGCGCGCGGCCGGCAGGAGCCGCGCGATCGGCTCGGACCATGCGTGAAACGCCAGATTGAAGGTGCCCCAGTGTACGGGGACGAGCAGGCTGGGATGGTCACCGCCGCCGAGGTCGGTGTGGGTGCGCACCGCCTCCTCCGGGTTCATGTGCACGTCGGGCCAGCGCGGGTCGTACGCGCCTACCGGCAGCAGCGTCAGGTCGAAGGGCCCGTAGCGGTCCCCCAGGTCGGCGAACCGGGGTGTGTAGCCGCTGTCGCCGCCGAAGAACACCCGTCGCGTCGGCCCGGCGATCACCCACGAGGACCACAACGTGATGTTGCGGATCAGGCCGCGGCCGGAGAAGTGCCGCGCCTCGGTGCAGGTGACGGTGAGCGCACCCACCTCGGTGTGCTGGTCCCAGTCCAGCTCGACGATCCGGTCGGCGGGGATCCGCCACCGGCGCAGGTGCGCGCCCACACCGAGCGGGACCAGGAACCGGGCCTCGGGCTGCGTGGCCGCCAGCGCCTCGACGGTCTCGCGGTCGAGGTGGTCGTAGTGGTCGTGGGAGATCACGACGGCGTCGATCGGCGGCAGTTCCGTGAGTTCGACCGGCGACGGGTGCAGCCGGGCCGGGCCCACGGCGGCCGACGGCGAGACCCGCTCGCTCCACACCGGGTCGGCGAGGATCCGGTGGCCGTCGATCTCGAGGAGGGCGCTCGAGTGTCCGTACCAGGTCACCGCAAGCTCCGCGGCCTGCACCGGCGCGAGCGGCGGCGCGAGCGGCACCGCGTCGCGCGGCACACCCGAGGACCGGCGGGTGAGCATGTCCTTGACAAGGCTGCCGCCGGCCTCGGGCAGCACGGTGCTGCTCGGCTCCGAGTTGTGGAAGCGCCCGTTCCGATACCGGGGTGAGCCGGCGGCGTACGGACGGATGTCCGCCGGGGTCGCGCCGATCGAGCCCGGGACGCCGCGGGCGGCCCGCGCCACCCACAGCAAGCCGGCACCGGCAAGGGCGGACGAGGCGGTCTGCTTGACGCTCACCCCACCACTGTAGGGGCGCGGGCGCGCACGGCTGCACGAGCGCGGGCGCGCACGGCTGCACGAGCGCGGGCGCGCTCAGCTGCACGAGCGCGGGCGCGCTCAGCGACCGCGGAAGACCGGCGCCCGGCGTTCCGAGCGGGCCTGGCGCGCCTCCTGGGCGTCCTCGCTGAGCCACGCCGCGGCGAGCGCGGCCGTCTGCTCGGGCGACGGCTCGTCGCGCGTGCCGTCGTCGTTGAGGAACAGCTTCATCGCGTGCAGCGACAACGGGGCGAGTTCGGCGATCTCGCGTGCCCAGGACTGCGCGGCGACGAGGTCGCCGATCCGGTTGGCCAGACCGCGGTCGACCGCCTCGTGGGCGTCGACCGGTTCGGCGGCGAGCAACACGGCCCGCGCGGGGCCGCCGCCGAGCAGGGAGACCAGCCGCCGGACCGTCCACCGGTCCACCGAGATACCGAGACGCGCCGCCGGAATCGCGAATCGGGCGCCCGGGGCGACGACCCGCAGGTCCGCCGCGAGAGCGAGCTGGGTGCCCGCACCGATCGCGGGGCCGTTGATCGCGGCGATCACCGGGACGGGCGCCTCCTGGATCGCACGGAGCATCTCCCCTAGGCTGTCGAGGAATCCTTCCGCGTAGACGTCGCCCGACAGGTCGGCGCCGGCACAGAAGCTCGAGCCGCGCCCGGTGATCACGACCGCACGCGCACCCCCGTCGAGGGCCTCCTCGAGCCCCTCCCGGACCTGGACGCACAGCTCGGTGTTGAGCGCGTTGCGGCGCTCCTCGCGCCGCAGTTCGAGCGTGACCACGTCGCCGTCACGGCTGATCCCCATCATGTGTGCTTCACCTTTCGTCGACGGCACGCATCATCGCACCCGCCGGGGGCGGGCGCGAGGGCGCTCCGCGTCAGTCCTCGTCCGCGCGCGGCCGGCCGGGCTTGCGGATGCGCCCGGCCTCGCGTGGCATGCGTCCGGCCTCGCTCAGCGCACGACGGAGCAGGAACTCGATCTGGGCGTTGGTGCTGCGCAACTCGTCGGCGGCCCAGCGTGCGAGGGCGTCGTGGACCGCAGGGTCGAGCCGGAGCAGCAGCTTCTTGCGTTCGGCCATCGTGTCGACGACGCGTCAGGCGTAGAGCGATCCGGTGTTGAGCACCGGTTGCGCGCTCTGGTCGCCGCACAGGACCACGAGCAGGTTGCTCACCATCGCGGCCCTGCGCTCCTCGTCGAGTTCGATGGTGTGTTCCTTCTCGAGCTGTTCGAGGGCGGTTGCGACCATGCCGACCGCGCCCTTGACGATCTGCTCACGCGCGGCGATGACCGCACCCGCCTGCTGCCGGCGCAACATGGCCTGCGCGATCTCGGGCGCGTACGCGAGCCGGTTGATCCGGGATTCGACGACCCGCACGCCGGCGGATCCGACCCGCTCGTCGACTTCGGCGGACAGCCTCGTGGTGATCTCGTCGGCGTTCTGCCGCAGCGACAACGTCTCCGGGCCCGCGTCGTACGGGTAGCTGCCGGCGATGTGACGGACGGCCGCCTCGGTCTGCACGGCGACGAACTCCTCGAAGTCGTCGACATCGAACACGGCCCGGGCGGTGTCCTCGACCTGCCACACGATGACCGCCGAGATCTCGATGGGGTTGCCGTCGGCGTCGTTGACCTTCGCGATCCCGGTCTCGTGGTTGCGGATCCGGGTCGAAACCTTGCGGCGGGTGTTGAGCGGGTTCATCCACCGCAACCCGTCCTTCCGGAGGGTGCCCGAGTACGAGCTGCCGAGCAACTGCAGCACCCGCGCCTCGTTGGGCTCGACGAGGACCAGGCCGGCGAGCGCGACGGTGGCCGGGACGACCAGCACCGCGCCGACCACGACGAGCGCGACGTTGTGGTTCAGCGCGCCGAACACGGCGAGCGCCACGGCCGCGATGTCCACGGTGAGCGCGATCGCGAGGACGGACCAGCCGTTGACGGACCTTCCGGGCCGCTCCGTGACGACGGAGGAGGTGGCGGACATGGCGGGACTCCCTTTCCGGAGACTCCAATGAGATATTAAAGTGATATCACATTATCGGCCGGCCGGACAGCGGCGACGGACACGTCGGTGCATCATGCGACGGACACGTCGGTGCATCATGCGACGGACACGTCGGTGCATCATGAAGACGGACACGTCGGTGCATCATGCGACGGACACGTCGGTGCATCATGCGACGGACACGTCGGTGCATCATGAAGACGGACCCACGGAAGGGAGAGCGGTGATGACGACGGACACACCGGCCACCACCGTCGACGTCGTCGTGATCGGCGCGGGTCAGGCCGGGCTGTCCACCGCCTACTTCCTGCGACGATTCGGCATCGAACCGCAGTCCGGGTTCGTCGTCCTGGACCGGTCGTTCGGCCCCGGCGGCGCATGGCAGCAGCGGTGGCCCTCCCTGACACTGAGCACCGTCAACGGAGTGCACGACCTGCCGGGGTGGCCGTTCTCCGAGGCGGTCGACACCACCGCAGGACAGGTCCCGGCCTCCTCCGCGGTGCCCGAGTACTACCGCGCCTACGAGGCGCGCTTTCACCTGCCGGTGCACCGCCCCGTCCAGGTCGGCGTGGTGTGCGACCGCGGCGAGCGCCTGCGGGTGGAGACCGACCACGGGGTGTATTCCGCCCGCGGGCTGGTCAACGCCACCGGCACGTGGGAACACCCCTTCGTGCCCTGGTACCCGGGGGCGATGCGCTTCCGCGGACGACAGCTGCACACCCGGGACTACCGCAGCGCCGACGAGTTCGCCGGCCGGCACGTCCTCGTCGTCGGGGGCGGCATCTCGGCGGTGCAGCTGCTCGACGAGATCTCCCGCGTCACCGACACCACCTGGGTCACCCGCCGCGAACCTGCTTGGCGTGACGAGGATTTCACGCCGGAGCTCGGGCGGTCCGCCGTCGCACTCGTCGAGGACCGGGTCCGGCGGGGCCTGCCGCCCGGATCGGTGGTGTCGGTGACCGGTCTGCCGGTCACGCCCGCGATCCGCGCGGCGCGTGAACGCGGCGCACTCGACCGCCTCCCGATGTTCGACGAGATCACCGAGACCGGCGTCCGATGGTCCGACGGCACCACGCTCGACGTGGACGTCATCCTCTGGTGCACCGGTTTTCGCAGTTCCCTCGACCACCTCGCCCCCCTCGGCCTGCGCAATCCCGGCGGCGGCATCACCATGACGGGCAAGCTGGCGACGCAGGTCGCCGCGGACCCGCGGATCCATCTCGTCGGATACGGGCCCTCGGCGTCGACCATCGGCGCGAACCGCGCCGGTCGCGCCGCCGCCCGCGAACTCGTCGACCACCTCGCGGCCACCGCGCCGGGGCCGTGATCCGCCGCCTCGGCGCCGTTTTGGCGATGGTGGCCGCCGGCCTGGTGCTCACCGCACCGGCGACGGTCGAGATCGCTGTGCCGCCACCACCGCCCGCGGCGCCCGCTCTGCCGATCGTGCCGCCGACGGCGGAGGAGGTTTCGGCACGGATCGCTCCGGCCGTCGTCACCCTCACCGCGAACCGCGGCTGGCGCGGCATCTCGGGCACCGGCATCGTCCTCACGGCCGACGGCACGGTGCTCACCAACCACCATGTCGTCACCGGAGCCACCGACATCAGCGCGGTGAGCCCCCACACCGGCGCGAGCTACGACGTCGCGGTGCTCGGCTACGACTCCACCCTCGACATCGCCGTACTGCAACTCGGCTCCGCCGCCGGTCTGCCCGTCGCGGCCGTGACCGAGACGCCCCTTCCCCAACCGGGCTCGCCCGTGACGGCCTTCGGCAACGCGGACGGCGGCGGCGTCGTCGTGCCGGCACCCGGCACGATCGTCGCCGTCGACAAGACGGTGTCGGTGCGCGACTCGATGGACGGATCGCTACGTCGGTTGCGCGGAATGCTGCAGGTCAGCGCGGCGATCCGGCCCGGAGACTCCGGTGGTCCGCTCGTCGACGCGTTCGGCACCGTCGTGGGGGTCAACACCGCCGGGGCGGTCGAACCGGACCCGGCCGCCGTCCCCGATCCACCCGAGGCGTACGCAGTGCCCATCGGAACCGCCCTCGACGTGGTGGACCAGGTCCGTACCGGGACGAGCGCGGGGACGGTGCACGTCGGCCCGACCCCGCTGCTCGGCGTGAGCGTCACCACCGACCGGACCGGCAACGAGGAAACGGGCGCCGAAGTGCTGTGGGTCGGCTACGGCACCCCCGCCGCCGGCACCGGCCTCGAGATCGGCGACGTCATCGTCGCGTTCGACGGGCGCCCCGTCTCGACCACGGTGGACCTCGAGGACATGCTGATGGCGCGCCGTCCGGGCGACAGCGTGGAGATCGGCTGGCTCGACGTCACCGGCCGGCACCGCACCGCCCGCGTCGTCCTGGACGTCGGCCCGCCGCGCTGACCCCCGAACCCCTTTGGCCGAATGTCACATTCAGTCGATCACATCGACCGGATGTGACATTCGGCCCACGGGCAGCTCAGGCGAACCGGTGCGTGGTCTGGCCGAACGGGCCCTTGGCGAAGACGAGCACCTTGCTCGGCACGACGCGGAAGACCCAGCCCGGATCGTCCACCGGACCGACGGCGTCACCGTGGACCTCGAAACGCCACTGCTGGCCGTACTTGACGTAGTACGCCTCGGCGACGGCGTGTAGCGCGTCGCCGTCGGTGACCCGGTGGGCGCGGCCCTCGACGACGACGTCCGTGCCGGCCGCCCAGGTCGCGACACCCGTGGTGACCGCGACGGCATCGTTGTGCCGCAGGTTGTGGGTCTTCTGCTCACCCGGACCCGTGCAGAAGACGAATCCGCCCGCATGCCACAGTCCGATCAGCGGCGTCACATGCGGGACGCCGTCGCGCCGGACCGTGCTGAGCCAGTACAGCTGTGCGGACTCGAGCAGCTCCTCGGTGTCGGACCACGGCAGGGGCGGCTCCCCGTCGTCCCCGAAACGCGCATCGACGGTGGTGGTGACCGGTGTACTCACGACGACTCCTCTCCCGGCTCCGGCCGGAGCCCGTATCGATACGGACCGGCCAGACCGGGAGAACTCATCGTGCAGGCCGCACGTGCAGGCCGAACGCGGTGACCGAATGTCACATTGCGTCGATCAGATCGAACGCGTGTCACATTCGGTCACCACCACCACCGCCGCCGCCGCCGCCGATCAGGAGAACGTGCTGGGGTCGCCGCCGATGCGGCCGCTGTCGTCGTGCAGCCCGCGGATCCGGTCGAGGTCGTCCGCGGTCAGCTCGAAGCCGAAGACGTCGAAGTTGCTCGCGATGCGCTCGGGGGTGACGGACTTGGGGATGACGATGTTGCCGAGCTGGATGTGCCAGCGCAGGATCACCTGCGCGACGCTGCGGCCGTGAGCCTGCGCGATCGAGGTCAGCGTGGGGTCGTCGAGCACGGTGCCCTGGCCGAGGGGACTCCACGCCTCCGTGGCGATGCCCTTGCCGGTGTGGTAGGCCCGCAGCTCGGCCTGGTTGAACCGCGGATGCAGCTCGATCTGGTTGACGGCCGGGACCTCGCCGACGGTGTCGATCAGCCGGTCGAGGTCCTCGATCCGGAAGTTGGAGACACCGATCGAACGGGCCCGGCCTTCGGCCTTGATCTTCTGGAAGGCGCGGAAGGTGTCGATGTAGCGGTCCTGGCCCGGTGCCGGCCAGTGGATCAGGTACAGGTCGACGTAGTCGAGGCCGAGCCGAGCGAGGCTCGTGTCGAAGGCGCGCAGCGTCGAGTCGTAGCCCTGGTCGCTGTTCCACAGCTTGGTGGTGACGAACAGCTCGTCGCGGGGGACGCCCGAGTCGCGCAGCGCGCGGCCCGTGCCCGCCTCGTTGCCGTAGATCGCCGCGGTGTCGATGCTGCGGTAGCCCACCCGCAGCGCCTCGGTCACCGCGTCGTAGCTCTGCTCGTCCTCGACCTGCCACAGGCCGAAGCCGAGCTGCGGAATCGTGTTGCCGTCGTTGAGGGTGATCGTGGGAACGGTCATGATCGACGCAACCGGATCCGGCCGCCCGGTGTTCCCCGCATCCCACCATCCGGAAACCCCGCGGCGGGCGTGGGGATAATCGAGAGGTGACTGCAACACTGCGCATCAGCGGCCTGTCCGCCTCCCGGGGCGAACGCACCCTGTTCACCGACCTGAACCTGACCGTCGCGCCCGGCGACGTGATCGGTCTGGTCGGCGCGAACGGCGCAGGCAAGTCCACCCTGCTCGCGACGCTCGCCGGGGTCGGCACCGCCGACGTCACCGGCACGGTCGCGTTCGGTCCGCCCGACGCCACGGTCGGGTATCTCGCCCAGGAACCCGAGCGCGTCCCGGGCGAGACGATCCTCGGCTTCCTCGGCCGTCGAACGGGTGTCACCGCGGCCGAGCACGCGATGAACGCGGCGGCCGAGGCGCTGGGGAGCACCGACGTCGACGACTACACCCCCGCCCTGGAGCGGTGGCTCGCGCTCGGCGGCGCGGATCTCGCCGAACGCGCCGAGAAGGTCGTCGCCGACGTGGGCCTCGACGTCGGGCTGGACGCGCCCATGACGGGGCTGTCGGGAGGGCAGGCGGCGCGGGCCGGGCTGGCGGCCCTGCTGCTCTCGCGGTACGACGTGCTGCTGCTCGACGAGCCCACCAACGACCTCGATCTGGCCGGGCTCGATCAGCTCGAGCGGTTCGTCGCCGAGACCCGCACCGCGCTGATGGTGATCAGCCACGATCGCGAGTTCCTGGCCCGCACGGTCACCGGGATCGTCGAACTGGATCCGGTCCAGCAACAGATCGCGGTGTACGACGGCGGCTACGAGGCGTACCTGGTCGAGCGGGAGGTGGCACGGCGGCACGCCCGCGAGACGTACGAGGAGTACGCGGACACCAAGCAGGAGCTCGAGGATCGCGCCCGGATGCAACGCAACTGGCTCGAGCACGGGGTTCGCAACGCCCGGCGCAAGTCCAAGGACAACGACAAGGTCGGCAGGAAGTTCCGCGCCGAGGCCACCGAGAAGCAGGCGGCGAAGGCGCGGCAGACGCAGCGCCGCATCGAGCGCCTCGACGTGGTCGAGGAACCGCGCAAGGAGTGGGAGCTGCGCATGTCGATCGCCGCGGCACCGCGCAGCGGCACGGTGGTGGCCACCCTCGACGGCGCCTGCGTCGACCGCGGCGACTTCGTGCTCGGGCCCGTCACCACGCAGTTGCAGTGGGGCGACCGGATCGTTCTCACCGGCCCGAACGGCGCCGGGAAGACGACCCTGCTACGCACGCTGCTGGGCCGCATCCGCCCCGACGCCGGCACCGCGACCCTCGGGTCGGGCGTGAAGATCGGCGAGGTCGACCAGGCACGCGCGCTGTTCGAGGGCGACGAGCCGCTCGTCGACGCGTTCGCCGCGCAGGTGCCGGACTGGCCGGACGCGGACGTGCGGACGCTGCTCGCCAAGTTCGGGCTCAGGGGTCACCACGTGCTGCGGTCCGCGTCGTCCCTGTCGCCGGGGGAACGCACCCGGGCCGGACTCGCCCTGCTCCAAGCCCGTGGGGTGAACCTGCTGGTGCTCGACGAACCGACGAACCATCTGGACCTGCCTGCGATCGAGCAGCTCGAGCAGGCCGTCGACAGCTTCGAGGGCACGCTGATGCTGGTCACCCACGACCGCCGGATGCTCGCGACCACCCGTTCGACCCGCCGATGGCACCTCGACGGCGGGCGGCTGACGGAGGAACCGGCATGACGCCGGGCAGTGTGCGGGTGGACAGCTGGACCTGGGCGGTACGCCTGTTCAAGACGCGATCCGCGGCTGCGGCCGCGTGCCGGGGCGGGCACGTACGGGTCAACGACACCCCCGCGAAGCCGTCGCAGGCGGTGAAGGTCGGCGACGAGGTGCGGGTGCGGGTCGCCGGGGCGGAACGGATCGTGCGGGTGACGCAGCTGCTCACCAAGCGGGTGGGTGCACCGATCGCAGCACAGGCCTACGAGGACCACAGTCCCCCACCCCCGCCCAAGGAGATCCTCGCCTCCCTCCCGCGCCGCGACCGCGGCACGGGCCGGCCCACCAAGCGGGACCGGCGCGAGATCGACCGGCTCCGCGGGCTGCTCGAGTAGCCTCATCCGTCTCGGACATCACGAACATACCGAGGGTTGTCGATGTCCGTTTCGCGCACTCTGCGGCAACTTCCACTTGACGAAACGTTGGGTTTTTACAACAATTCGTTGCATGAGCCCGGTACGTCGGGGGGAAACCCTGCCGATCCACAACCGCATCCGCGTCCTGCGCGCGGAACGCGGAATGAGCCGCGCGCAACTCGCGGAACTCGTCGAGGTCAATCCCCAGACCGTCGGCGCCCTCGAACGCGGCGACCACTACCCGAGCCTCGACCTCGCCTTCCGCATCTGCGACGTCTTCGGCCTCCCGGTCGAAGCCGTGTTCTCCCGCACCGAGTTCGGGCCACTGTCCACCGAGGTGTACCGAATCCGCACCGCAACCGAAGGACGTGACGCACAGTGACCGAGATGCCCGTCCACGATCCCACTCCCCTCGAACGGTACGAGGCCTACCGCACCCGGCGCTTCCTGAGGAACGAGGAGAAGTTCCGGAACATGTTGCCGCGCTGGCGCACTCGACGACGCCGTCGCATCCTCGTCGTGGCCCTCGCCGCCACGTTCGTCCTCATGTTCACCGTGGGCGTGCTGTGCCACTTCTTCGAACGGGGACCACTGCTGTGGCTGCCGGCGTGCCTGGCGTTCTTCCCCCTGTGGATCTCACTGCAGATCGTCTCCGGCAGGCAGGGCGACGCCCCGCGCGCGGCACTCGACGAACGAGAGATCCAGGAACGCAACAGCGCTCGCTCGATCGCCCTGACCGTGACCCAGTCGCTGGTGATGATTCCGGTGCTCTATCTCGTCGTCGGCAGCGTACAGACCGACGGCATGCATCCCAGGATGGCCTATGCGGGCGGGCTCATGACGCTGACCGCGACGCTGATCGGCGGGTGCCTGCCCGCGATGATCCTCGCCTGGAACAGTCCCGATCCCGACGAAACCGACTGACGCAGAGAACGACCCGAGGAAGACGGAGGAAACGTGACGCTCACGATCAACGGTGTCTCGAAACGATACGGCGACGTCGTCGCACTCGACGACGTCACCTTCGATGTGCGACCCGGGGAGTTGTTCGGCTTCGTCGGCAGCAACGGCGCCGGGAAGACCACCACCATGCGGATCGTCCTCGGTGTCCTCGCCGCCGACTCCGGCGAGGTGCGGCTCGGCGGCCGGCCCGTCGACCTCGACGTGCGCCGCACCATCGGGTACATGCCGGAGGAACGCGGGCTGTACCCGAAGATGAAGGTCGGAGCGCAACTGTCGTACCTTGCTCGCCTGCACGGACTGTCACGATCCGAGGCCGACGCCGCCGTCGCACGATGGACGAGCCGGCTGGGCATCGCCGAGCGCGTGGACGACGCCGTCGACGCGCTCTCCCTCGGCAACCAGCAGCGGGTCCAGCTCGCGGCCGCCCTGGTGCACGATCCGAAGGTGCTGGTCCTCGACGAGCCGTTCTCGGGCCTGGACCCCGTCGCCGTCGACGTCATGAGCGACGTGCTGATCGAGAAGGCCGAAACCGGAGTGCCGGTGATCTTCTCGAGCCACCAACTCGACCTCGTGCAGCGGCTCTGCCACCGGGTCGGGATCATCTCCAAGGGAACGATGCGCGCCGTCGGCACCGTCGACGAGCTGCGCGGCCACGGCGCGGCCCGGCTCGAGGTGCACGCCCCGCACGCCCCCGAGGGCTGGGCCGCCGACCTGCCCGGCGTCACCACCGTCGCCCACGGCGGTGGCCGCACCGTTCTGCTGCTCGGGAAGGGCGCCGACGACCAGCAGATCCTCCGGGCCGCCCTCGCCACCGGTCCCGTGCACGAATTCTCCGTCCATCGCCCGACGCTGACCGACCTGTTCCGAGAGGTGGTGGCCGCGTGAGCGCCCCGCTGAGTCCCGTCCACGCCGTGGCCCTGGTGGCCCGCCGCGAGTTCCTCACCCAGGTCCGCAAGAAGAGCTTCCTGATCAGCAACGCGATCGTCCTGCTCGCCATCGTCGGCGGCATCGTCGCCGTGTCGCTGTTCGCCGGCGACGACGAAGCCGCCACCGTCGGCGTCGTCGGCGACCCGGCGCTCGGCGCGACGATCAGCGCGATCGGGGACGCCACCGGCAGCTCCGTCGACGTCTCCGAGGTCCCCGACGCCGGGGACGGTCGCGACCGGGTGCGCGACGGCGAACTCGACGTCGCGCTGATCCCGGGCCCGGGAGGTTCGGTCACGGCCGTCGCCGAATCGGAGATCGATCCGGCCCTGCGCGCGACGATCGACACGGCCGTCGCGCAGCAGGCCCAGGTCGACGCCCTCACCGCGCGCGGCGTCGACCCGTCGGCGCTGGCGGCGGACACCGCCCGCGCCACCGTGACCGTCGAAGCGCTCGATCCCCCGGACCCGGAGCAGGGGCAGCGCACCACCCTGGCGATCGCCGCGGTCGTGCTGCTGTACATGCAGATCATGATGTTCGGCATGTACGTGGCGATGGGCGTGGTCGAGGAGAAGTCGTCGCGCGTGGTGGAACTGCTGCTGTCGACGCTGCGCCCGCTGCAGCTGCTGTGGGGCAAGATCGTCGGCATCGGCGCCGTGGGGCTGCTGCAACTCACCGCATACGGAGTGGCCGGGGTCGGTGCCGGTCTCGCGACCGGGACGCTCACCGTGACCGGCACGGCCCTGGGCACGCTCGCCGGCACCCTGGGCTGGTTCGTCCTCGGGTTCGCGTTCTTCGCGGTCCTCTACGCCGCTGCCGGGTCGATGGTGTCCCGGCAGGAGGACGTGAACGCCACGGCGTCGCCGCTGATGGTGCTCATCGTCGCGATGTTCTTCGCGGCCTTCTCCTCGGTCGACGACCCCGAGTCGACGTGGAGCACCGTGCTGAGCTGGATCCCGCCGTTCTCGGCGATCCTGATGCCGCTGCGCATCGCTGCCGGCGTGGCGACACCGCTGCAGATCGTCGGCACCATCGTGCTGATGCTGCTCGTGACCGCCGCCCTGAGCGTGCTCGGGGCGCGGATCTACCGCCGGTCCATCCTGCGCATCGGCCGCGTCGTCACGTGGAAGGAAGCCGTGGGCGCGTAGCGGCGGTGTGTCCTTCGGGAGGCTGGAGGCGCCCGAAGGACACACCGCTAGGGTCGTGCCATGGCCCCCAGGATCTCGGCGCAGGAGTTCATCGACAGCGTGCTCGACGCAGGCAGCTTCCACTCCTGGGACACCGCCCCCGTCGACGTGCACCCCGACGAGCAGTACCGTGCGGAGCTCGAGGCCGCGGCGGCGAAGTCCGGGGTGGACGAGTCCGTGATCACCGGCGTCGGAACCGTGCACGGCCGGCGCATCGCGGTGATCGCCTGCGAGTTCGCCTTTCTCGCCGGATCGATCGGGGTGGCGGCGGCCGAGCGCATCGTCCTCGCCGTGGAACGCGCCACGCGGGAGAAGCTGCCGCTGCTCGCCTCCCCCACGTCCGGCGGCACCCGGATGCAGGAGGGCACCCTCGCGTTCGTGCAGATGGTCAAGATCGCAGCGGCCGTCACCGCCCACAAGGCCGCGCACCTCGGCTATCTCGTGTACCTGCGCAACCCCACCACCGGCGGGGTGTTCGCCTCGTGGGGTTCGCTCGGGCACGTCACCGCCGCGGAACCCGGTGCCCTCGTCGGCTTCCTGGGACCTCGCGTCTATCAGGCGCTCTACCACGAGGACTTCCCGGAGGGCGTGCAGACCGCCGAGAACCTGTCCCAGAAGGGCGTGATCGACGGGGTGGTGCCCCTCGCCGCGGTCCGCCAGCTCGTGCACCGGATGCTCCGCGTGCTCACCGAGCCGACGACCGTCGACGCGTCGGCGGGTCCCGCGGTCACCTCCGCCGCCGCCGTGCCCGACGTTCCGGCGTGGCAGTCGGTGATGCTCTCCCGCCGGCGGGATCGTCCCGGCATCCGGCAGTTGCTGCGGCATGCGGCATCCGCGCAGGTTCCGCTGTCGGGCACCGGGCAGGGCGAGTCCGACCGCACCGTGCTGGTCTCGCTCGCCCGGTTCCGCGGCGCGTCGTGCGTGCTGTTCGGTCAGGACCGCAGCGGCCAGTCCGCGGCCCGGACGATGGGTCCGGGCGCGCTGCGTGAGGCGCGGCGCGCGATGCGGCTGGCCGACGAGCTCCGCCTTCCGCTGGTGCTGGTGATCGACACGCTCGGAGCCTCGTTGTCGAAGGAGGCAGAGGAGCGCGGACTCGCGCCGGAGATCGCCCGCTGCCTGGCCGACCTGGTGACTCTGCCGACCCCTACGGTGTCGGTGCTCCTCGGACAGGGCACCGGCGGCGGCGCCCTGGCGCTGCTGCCCGCCGACCGGGTGCTGTGCGCCCAGAACGGCTGGCTCGCCCCGCTGCCGCCCGAAGGCGCCAGCGCGATCGTGCACCGCGACACCGCGCACGCCCCGCAGATGGCAGCGGCCCAGGGCATCCGCTCCCGGGATCTGCTGCGCGACGGTGTCGTCGACGGTGTGATCCCCGAGTTCCCCGACGCCGCGGAGGAGCCCACCGAGTTCGCCAAACGCGTCGGGGCCGCCGTCGCCCGCGAACTCGGCGTGCTGGTCGGTCAGGACGCGACGCTGCGGTACCGGCGGCGGCTCGAGCGCTACCGGAAGCTGGGCCTGCCCCGGTAGCTGCCACCCCGCTCACCGACGCCGAGGCGCCGCCCGGCGCACCGGCCGAACGGGCAGTGCCTTCCGGCGGGGAATCTCGAATAGGGTGGTCGGCGTCACAAGCTGTGGTCAGAGAGGATGCGAATCGATGAGCTCGTACGCGGAGGCCTTCCGGCAGAGCGTGGAGGATCCCGAGGGATTCTGGCTCGAGGCGGCCCGCGCCGTGGACTGGGTGGCCGCGCCGACGCGGGCCCTCGACGGCTCGCAGGCACCGTCGTTCCGCTGGTTCCCCGACGCCACGCTCAACACCAGCTTCAACGCCCTCGACCGGCACGTGCAGGCCGGGCACGGCGACCGGCCCGCTCTGATCTGGGATTCGGCGATGGTCCCCGCCAAGCACACCTACACCTACGCCGAGCTGCTGGACGAGGTCGCGGCATTCGCCGGGGTGCTGCGCGATCAGGGCGTCGTCGCCGGGGATCGCGTCGTGATCTACATGCCGATGATCCCGGAGGCGGCGATCGCGATGCTCGCGTGCGCCCGCATCGGCGCCGTGCACTCGGTGGTGTTCGGCGGGTTCGCCGCCAAGGAGCTCGCCACCCGCATCGACGACGCCCGGCCCGTTCTGCTCGTCACCGCCTCCGGCGGACTCGAACCGGGTCGCACCGTCGAATACCTGCCGATGGTCGACCAGGCGCTGTCGCTGTCGCAGACCCCGCCGCACACCGTGATCGTCAAGGCCCGGGAGATGATCCCGGGCACGGCGGCCGACTACAAGACCTCCCTGGCCACGTGGTTCGACTGGGACGAGCTCGTCGCCGACGCGGCCCCCGCCGAACCGGTGACCGTCGCCGCCACCGACCCGCTGTACATCCTCTACACCTCCGGCACCACGGGGAAGCCGAAGGGCGTGGTGCGCGACAACGGCGGGCACGCGGTGGCCCTGACCTGGTCGATGCGCAACATCTACGACATCTCCCCCGGCGACGTGTGGTGGACGGCCTCCGACGTGGGCTGGGTCGTCGGCCACTCGTACATCGTCTACGGCCCGCTGCTGATCGGCGCGACCACCGTGATGTACGAGGGCAAACCGGTGGGCACGCCGGATGCCGGTGCGTTCTGGCGGATCATCAACGAGAACGACGTCGTCGCGTTGTTCACCGCCCCCACCGCGATCCGCGCGGTCCGCAAGGCGGACCCCGAGGCGAAGGAGCTGGAGAACTACGACATCTCCTCCCTGCGGACGCTGTTCGCGGCGGGCGAGCGGCTCGACCCGGACACCTACGAGTGGGCGACGAAGGTGCTCGACCGGCCCGTCGTCGATCACTGGTGGCAGACCGAGACCGGATGGGCGATCGCGGCGAACCTGCGCGGACTCGAGCCCCTGCCGATCAAGGCCGGCTCGCCGACGGTGCCGGTGCCCGGCTACCGCCTCGACATCGTCGACGCGGAGGGTAAGCCGGTCGGACCGAACACCGAGGGCAACATCGTGATCGCGCTGCCGCTGCCGCCGGGCACCCTGACCGGACTGTGGCAGGACGAGGACCGCTACCGGCGCTCGTACCTGGAGACGTTCCCGGGCTACTACCTCACCGGCGATTCCGGCTACGTCGACGAGGACGGCTACGTGTTCGTCCTGGGCAGGTCGGACGACGTCATCAACGTCGCCGGTCACCGCCTGTCGACCGGAAGCATGGAGGCCGTCGTCGCGTCGCATCCGGCCGTCGCCGAGTGCGCGGTCGTCGGCATCCGCGACGAGCTCAAGGGTCAGCGGCCGTCCGGTTACGTGGTGCTCAAGTCCGGTGTCGAGATCGATCCGGAGACGCTGCGGCAGGAACTCGTGGCGATGGTGCGCGAGCAGATCGGCGCGGTGGCGACGTTCCGGGACGTCACCGTGGTGCAGGCCCTGCCGAAGACCCGCTCCGGCAAGATCCTCCGCAAGACGATGCGGCAGATCGCCGACCACGAGCAGTACACGGTGCCGTCGACGATCGAGGACCCGTCCGTGCTCGAGGCGCTCGAGCAGCAACTGCGCGGATAACCGCTCGCCCGCCGGTCATCCGCTTTTCCGATCGTCACAGCGGATGACTGGGGGCCGAGCGGCTGCGATGGACGGCTCGCCGGAGTCGCTCCACGACCACGTCGAACCGGAACAGTTCCGGCCACGTCCACCGCACCACCTGCAGCCCCAGGTCACGCAGCGCGTCCTCGCGGTGCTTCTCGGCGCGCACGTCGTCGACGGTGCCGTACTTGACCATCCCGTCGAATTCGCCGACGAGGCCCCACTGCTCCCAGAAGAAGTCGACGCGCGCGACGAACACACCGCCCGGGGTGTGGATCGTCCGCTGCAGGACCGGGGCCGGGAGACCCGCGTCGCGCAGGCGCAGCCGGCTCAGGGACTCGCCGGGGCTTTCGCTCCGGGCGTCGAGGAACCCGACGACGCGTCGCGCCGCGGCGATCCCCGCGCGCGGCGCGTCGAAGTGAGCTCGGAAGTCGAGGTCGGGATATCGGCGCAGCACGCTGTCCCCGACGACGACGGCCTCCTCCACGGGCAGCGTTCGCGCCAGGTCGACGACGGTGCGCGCCGGTGAGGTGACCCGCACGCCGTCGAGCTGCACGACGTCGCCGCCGAGCACCGCCGCGTGCACGTAGCGCGTTGGGCCCCGGCGCCCACCGGCGGAGCGCCCGTTGGTGGTGTGGATCAGAGCGAGATCGGTCTGCCACACGTCGAATTCGTGCAGGACCGCCGCGGAGATGTGGCTGATCGCGGCGGCCGGACGGAGTCCGGTGCCGACGGTCCGCGCCAGCAGTCGGTGCCGCCCGACGTCGTCGAGGAGCTGCACGCCGTCGGCGTCGAGATACACGCCCGGGGTCAGGCGCTGGAGTTCCCCGCGTCGCACCGCGCGCCGCAGCTCGGCGTCGGTGTGTCCCGCGGCCAGTGCGGAACGTCGCAGCAATGGTTCGGTCACCGCTTCAGCGTGCCGCGACGGTGACGGGAACGGGCCGCTCGTGCCACCGAACGGCCGAATCTGTGGATGGAACGCCCGCCTGTGGACAACACCCGCTTCGCACACAGTCATCCGCTGCGACCGTCGTCGCAGCGGATGACTGTGTAGTGAGCGGATGTCAGCGTCGGCGACGGCGCCGCACCACCGCCCGCACCGCGAGCGCGGCCACCACGCTGCCGACGACAGCGGCGACGATCTGCGGTTTCTCGGCAGCGGTCTGCTTGGCGGCTTCGACCTTCTCGTGGGCGGCGGCCTTGGTGCGTGCCGGCACGTCCACGCGCTGCGCGAGTTCGTCGACGGTTGCGGCGAGCTCGGCGCGCTGCTGCTCGACGGACGGTACGGGTTCGGGACCGGTCATCGCACATGCTCCTTCACGGTGTTCACGTCCTTGCGGACACTCTCCGCCGTCTCGCTGGGCACCGGTGGGGCCGAGTTCTTGGCCCGCGACGCGCCGACAGCGGCCAGGGTGCCGCCGACCGCCAGGACGATCAACGAGACGATCAACGCGGCCAGCCACGGGGAGAGCACGGTGGCGAGCCCCAGGATCGCGGTCGCGATGAGGGCGCCGACGCCGAGGTAGATCAACATCAGCCCGGCGCCGGCGACGCCGACGCCCACGCCGACGCGGGTACCCTTGGCTTTCACCTCGTCGAGGGCGTGGGTGACCTCGGTGCGCACGAGGGTCGGCACCTGAATGCTGAGCCGCTCGATCAGTTGCGCGGTGGACAGTTCGCTCGGGTCCGTGGCACTGTGCGTGCCGCCGGGGGACGCGGTCATCGTCGAGTCCTTTCCGTGTCGTGCGACGTCTGGGGCCGGTCTGTCGCCCTCCGCATCGTCGGCGCCTTCGCGGCCCGACGCGGCGTGCGCGAGCCGGAGTTCGCGGCCGTGCTCGATGTCTTCCTGCCGCTTCTCCTCGTTCTTCTCGATGTTGCGGGTGTCCCGGGGCGGCAGCTGCAGCGTCTCCTCCGCCTCGATACCGGCCTGCAACTGACGTCCGCGCTCGAGCTCGGCGTCGAACTCCGCGCCGAACAGCAGCGCGAGGTTGGTGATCCACAACCACAGGAGGAAGACGATCGCGCCGGCGAGCGAGCCGTACGTCTTGTTGTAGCTACCGAAGTTGGAAACGTAGAAGGCGAACGCGAGGGACGCCACGATCCACGTGACGATCGCGATGGTCGCGCCCATGCTGATCCAGCGGAACTTGGGCTGCGACACGTTCGGCGTCGCGTAATACAGAACCGCGATGATCATGATCACGAGCAGCAGGATGACCGGCCACTTCGCGATGTTCCAGATCATCACCGAAGTCTCGCCGAGCCCGATCACGTCTCCCACGGCCCGGGCGATGGGACCGCTGACGACGAGCATGAGCGCCGTCGCGCCCATTGCGATCAGGGCGAGCGCGGTGATGAGGAGCATCCAGGGCCGCAACTTCCAGATCGGTCGCCCCTCCTCGATCTCGTAGATGCGGTTCATGGCCCGGCCGAACGCACCGACGTAGCCGGAGGCCGACCACAGGGCGCCGGCGATACCGAGGATCAGAGCCAGGCCCGCGGTCGGTGCCTGCACCAACTGTTCGACGGGGCCGCGCAGCGTGTTCACCGCGTCGGTGGGCCCGAGGTCCTCGACCAGTTGCAGCACCGTGTCCACCGTCGTCCCCCCCTGGCCGAACACGCCGAGGAGCGACACGACCACGAGGAGAGCGGGGAACAGCGACAGGACGGCGTAGTAGGTGAGGCCGGCGGCGAGGTCGGTGCACTGATCGTGACTGAACTCGCGAGCGGTCTTGCGCAGCACGTACTTCCACGACGGTGTGGTCAGGTCGGTCGGCGAGTCGGGCTTGCGCGAATCGTCGGCCGGGGCCTCCGACCCGTCGCGGACCCGGTGATCTGCGGTCATGGTTCCCGATGTACCCGTGGCACGGACGGACCAAACGCCACGGCCGGCACGCGACCGCCGCCGGTGCGGTGTGCCGGGCCCCCGGACCGCGGCGGAGCGTGGTGTGATCGAGCGATGCGGCGCCTCGACGATCCGACCTGCCCGGCCCGTCCACTCGACGACGACGAGCTGCGGGCCCTCTACGCCTACCCGCCGGACCTGTCCTCCCCGTGGCTGCGGGTGAACTTCGTGTCGTCCCTCGACGGTGCCGTCGCCGTGGAGGGACGCTCGGGTGGGCTCGGCACGCCGTCGGACAAGAAGGTGTTCGGTCTGTTGCGGGCGCTGGCCGAGGTGATCGTCGTCGGCGCGGGCACGGTCCGCAGCGAGAACTACGGCGGCGCCCGCACGAGCGGGGGACTGCGCGCGCGCCGCGCCGAGGCGGGGCTGCCGGAGATTCCGCCGGTCGCGGTCGTCACCGCGACGTGCGACCTCGACCCCGACTGCCGCTTGTTCACCGACACCACCGTCGCGCCGGTCGTCCTCACGTGCGAGACGGCACCGGAGGAACGCCGCCGGGCCCTCGCCGCCGCCGGTGCGGACGTGCGACTGGTCGCCGAGCACTCGATCGACGGGCACGCGGTGCGGGACGCCCTCTCGGCGGCGGGCTGGAGTCGTGCGCTGTGCGAGGGCGGGCCACGGCTGTTCGGTCAGCTGATCGCCGACGGCGTGGTCGACGACCTGTGCCTGACGTTGGCGCCGCTGCTCGCCGCCGGCCCGGCGGGCCGGATCGCCACCGCCCCGCGGACGGCGCCGACGTCGATGCGGCCCGCCCACATCCTCGCCGACGACGACGGCACCGTGCTCACGCGGTGGGTACGCGGGACGTGACAGGCAGGAGTGTGCGCACCACGTCGAGGTCACCGTGGGTCCGCAGCACCGGTGCGACGCGGTCCAGCAGACGGGTGAGCAGGTCCCGAGCCGGGATCCGGGCGCCGGTGTGCACATCCACCGCCGGACCCTCGAGACCGTACCGGGCGGCACTCCACACCGCCGCCGCACCGACCTCCGGTTCGACGGCCTGCGCCTCGACACCACGGCGCAGATCGTCGAGCGCCGCGCCGACCAGACCCCGGACCAGGGCGGCCTGCACGACCGTGCCGTCCACCGTGGCCGCGGTGTCGGCCGCGCGGATCTCCACCGTCGGCACGTGCACCGACGGCCGGGCAAGCCAGAAGGTCATCCGCGAGTCGAGCAGCACCCCGGCGCCGACCAGGCGTGCGACAAGGTCCGCGGCGTGCTGGGCCGAACGCAGGTACGGGGGCAGGCCGAAACCGGGAAACCGGCTCTGTTGCACGATGCGCCAGCTCGCGTATCCCGTGTCACGCCCGTCGTGCCGCCGGGAGTTGGCCCCGAGCGCGACGAGGGTGGGCAGCCACGGGGTCAGATGGTTCACCACGGCGGCCGCGGTGTCCCGGTCGGCGACGCCGACGTGCACGTGGCAGCCGCAGGCATGGTAGTCGTCGACCAGCGCGCGGTACCGGTCGGCGATGGCGGCCCGGCGCCCCGTCCCGACGACGGTGCCGGGGCCGGCGTCGCGTTCGGGCACCCCGGTGGCGGCAATGCGCATCCCGCAGCGGAGGGCGGCACCGTGGAGGGCGGACCGGGACGCGGTCAGCTGGGCCCGCAGGTCGTCGAGGGTTCGGCACACCCCGCCCACCGCCTCGATCTGGGTCGGGTGCAACTCGCCGACGAAGTTCACCCCGGGCACCTGCGGAAGCTGTTCGTACAGGGCGTCGAACCCCGGTGTGGGACGGCCCGACGCCGGGTCCACGAGCAGGAACTCCTCCTCCACGCCCATGGTGACGCCGTCGCCCGGATCCGGGCGGGAGGTTTCGGAGTTCATGGTTGCGGGCTACCCGTTGCCGCCGGCGACGACACGCCGGCCGGTACAGTCCGGACAGCATCCGGCGGAAGGAGTTCCCCATGCCCGACGACGTTCCCGAAGGTTCGGCGCGGTCCAGCGCCACCGCGGAGCGGATCGGCGGACTCGCCGCCGACCGCGGCCTGACCGTCGCGTGCGCCGAGTCGCTCACCTCCGGCGCCCTGGCCGCGCGGCTCGGCGCGGCGCCGGGCAGCGCCGAGTGGTTCCGGGGCGGGGTCGTCGCCTACTCGCGGGACGTGAAGCACTCGCTGCTGCGGGTGCCGGAGGGTCCGGTGGTGTGCGAGTCCGCGGCGCGCGCCATGGCCGAGTCGACGGTCGACCTGCTCGGTGCCGACGTCGCGGTGGCGGTGACGGGCGCGGGCGGCCCGGACAGCCAGGACGGGCAGGAGCCGGGGACGGTGTGGTTCGGGGTGGCCGGGCGCGGGCCTACGCACGCCGAGGAGAAGTTCTTCCCGGGCGAGCCCGAGGAGGTGCTGGCCGAGACGGTCTTCCGTGCGCTCACTCTGCTCGCGGAGCGGGTGGGGCGCTGAGGGGGCCGGTGCCCGGCCGGGCGAGCAGCCGGGTGACGAGCGCGGTGACGAGTTGGTCCGGGGTGGCGTCGGCGCCGATCGAGGTGGTCAGCAGATCCAGCAGGAGCCCGTCGATCGCGAAGTGCAGCAGGGCGACGTCGAGCGCGGTGGCGGGTAGTCCTGCCGCGTCGTTGAACTCGACGTCGAGCCGGTAGTTGCGGGAGAGCGTCGCGCCGAGCACCTCGGCGAGTCCGGGACTTCGGCGGGATTCGAGGCGCAGTTCCATCAGGGCGACGGTCAGGTCCGGCTGGGCGGTCGTGCGCTCGACGAGGTAGCGCATGTAGTCGACGTAGAGGTCGACATCCGGGGTCCGGCCGGCGAGCGACTCGAGCCGGTCCGGCTCGGGGGCGAGCCGCTCGAAGATCCGCGCGCCGAGGGCGCCGAGGAGTTCGTCCCGTGTCGGAAAGTAGTTCGCGCAGGTGCCCAGGGGCACCCCGGCTTCCCGGTCGACGGCGCGGTGGGTCAGCTTGCGGGCACCGTCCGCGCCGAGTACGCGCAGACCGGCGTCCGCGAGCTGGGCTCGGCGCTCCGGATTCGCTGCCACGGAAAAACCCTAGCACCGAACACAACATCTGTTGTAGTTTGACCACCACAGGTGTTGTAGTCGACGACGCGAGGAGCTTCCGTGCGAAAACTGACCTACTACGTGGCGACCACGCTCGACGGCTTCATCGCCGACCCGGCCGGGGGCTACGACTTCTTCCCCCTCGAAGGTGACCACGCGCACTACCAGGTGCAGGAGTTCCCCGAGACGATCCCGACGCCCGCCCGCGGGCCGCTCGGCATCGAGGGGCCGCCGAAACACTTCGACGCCGTCGTGATGGGCCGGCGCACGTGGGAGCCGGCCCGGGACGCCGGCTGGACGAGCGGCTACCGGCACCTGCAGCAGTACGTGTTCACCACGACGATGACGCAGGCGCCGGACGAGACGGTGACCCTCGTCGCGACCGACCCGCTCGAGTACGTGCGCGACCTCAAACAGCAAGACGGGCTGGGCATCTGGCTCTGCGGCGGCGGTTCGCTCGCCGGCGCGCTGCTGCCCGCGATCGACGAGCTGGTGCTCAAGGTCCACCCGATCGTCGCCGGGGACGGAATCCCGTTGTTCCGGCACGGTTTCGAGCCGCACCGCTTCGACCGTCTCGAGACGAGAACCTTCGACAGCGGAGTGACGGTGTGCCGCTTCGCGGCCGGTGTGCCTTTTGGGCGGTCCTGACCGCCCAAAAGGCACACCGGCGGCGCAGCCGCCTCCTAGAACCAGGTGGGCAGTACGTCGAGCGTGGTTCGGTCGAGGCTGTCGAGCAGATCGAACTGCGGACCGGTCTTCGGCAGTTCGAATGCGAAGAAGTACCGGGCGGCGGCGCGCTTACCGTCGTAGAAGTCGCCCTCCCGGGACCCGGCCGCGAGGAGCTGCTCGAGCCACATCCACGCGACGACCACGTGCCCGACGGCCTCGAGGTACACCGACGAATTGGCCAGCGCCAGTTCGGGATCGCCGGTACCCCACAGCCGGGCGGTGGTGGCGCCCACCCGCGTCACCGCCGCCTGCAACTGCTCGGCGTAGCGAGCCGCGTCGCCGCCGGCCTGCGTACCACGCGCGACGGTGCGTCCGATCGTCTCGCCGAGCAGCGCCAGGCCCGCCCCGCCCTGCATGACCACCTTGCGCCCGAGCAGGTCCAGCCCCTGGATGCCGTGCGTGCCTTCGTGAATGGGGTTGAGGCGGTTGTCCCGGTAGTACTGCTCGACGTCGAACTCGCGGGTGTAGCCGTAACCCCCGTGCACCTGGATCGCCAGGCTGTTCGCCTCGAGGCACCACTGCGACGGCCAGGACTTCGCGACGGGTGTGAGCATGTCCAGCAACAGCCCGGCTCGGGCGCGCGCGTCCTCGTCCTCGGCGGTCTGCTGCTCGTCGACGAGCTGCGAGCAGTACAGCCCCAGCGCCAGTGCGCCCTCGACGTAGGCCTTCTGGGCGAGCAGCATCCGGCGTACGTCGGCGTGCTCGATCAGCGGTACGGGCTGGGACGACGGGTCCTTGTCGCCGAGGGGGCGGCCCTGGGCGCGGGTGCGGGCGTACTCGAGGGACTGCAGATAGCCGGCGTAGCCGAGCGAGGTGGCGAGGAATCCCACGCCGATGCGGGCCTCGTTCATCATGTGGAACATGTACGACAGGCCCTTGTGCGGCTCGCCGAGCAGGTAGCCGACGGCGCCGGCGCGGCCCGCGGGGGTGAAGGTGCCGTCGCCGAAGTTCAGCAGCGTGTTGGTGGTGCCGCGGTTGCCCATCTTGTGGTTGAGGCCGACGAGGGCGACGTCGTTGCGCTCACCGAGCTGCCCGTCCGCGCCGACGAGGATCTTCGGGACGATGAACAGCGAGATGCCCTTGACCCCCGCCGGGCCGCCGGGGATCTTCGCGAGCACGAGGTGGACGATGTTCTCGGACAGTTCGTGGTCGCCGCCGGAGATCCACATCTTGGTGCCGGTGAGCCGGTAGCTGCCGTCGTCCTGCGGCACGGCCCTGGTGGTGATGTCCGCCAGCGACGAGCCGGCCTGCGGCTCGGACAGGCACATGGTGCCGAAGAACCGGCCCTCGAGCAGCGACGGCACGTACGTGGCGATCTGCTCCTCGCTGCCGTGGGTGGCGATGAGGTTGGCGTTGCCGACGGTGAGGAACGGATACGACGAGGTGCCTGCGTTGGCGGCCTGGAACCAGGCCATCGCCGCCCGCAGCACGGTGACCGGCAACTGCATGCCGCCGAGTTCCTCGTCGAAGGAGGAGCCGATGAGCCCGGCCTTGGCGAACAGCTCCAGGGCCGCTTTGACCTCGGGGATGATCTCGACCCTGCCGTCGGCGCCGATCCGAGGCTCCTGGGCGTCCGCCTTCTTGTTGTGCGGCGCGAAGTGCTTGGTAGCCAAGTCCGCACTGAGGTCGAGGACGGCGTCGAACGTCTCCCGCGAGTGCTCGGCGAACCGGCCGCGTGCGGTGAGCGACTCGACGTCCAGCCATTCGTAGAGCAGGAAGTCGAGGTCACGCCGGGACAGGACGGGAGCGGGCATGGAGGTTCCTTTCACAGGGCCGCAGATTCACTAAGCGCTCACTTAGTAGAGCAACGACGGTGCATGATGTCAACGGACCAGCACGGCGACGGAGAGAACCCAGCATGATCGACACGCCCATCACCGACGACCTCGCCGGCATCTTCACCGAGGTCGAATCCGACGTCGCGCGTCGTCTCATCGGCTCGGCCGTGGAGTCCTTCGCCCGCCGCGGCTACCACGCCACCACCACCCGTGACATCTCCGTCGGCGCCGGCCTGAGCCCGGCTGCGCTGTACGTGCACTTCAAGTCCAAGGAGGAGGTGCTGTTCGAGGTCAGCCGCATCGGGCACCAGCACGTCCTCGACGCCGTCGTCGCCGCCGCCACCTCCGCCACCGATCCGGCCGGCCGGATGCGGGCGATCGTGGACGGCTTCGTCCGCACCCACGCGGTGCACCACACCGTCTGCCGGGTGTCGCAGTACGAACTGCACGCCCTCACCCCGGAGCACTACCGGACGATCGCCGCGATCCGCCGCGACACCGATGCGGTGATCCGCGCCGAGATCGAGCACGGCATCGCGGCCGGGGCCTTCGCCGTCCGGGACGTGCCGACCACCGCCCTGGCGATCCTGTCGCTCGGCATCGACGTCGCCCGCTGGTACCAGCCCGGCCGCATCGACGTCGACGCCCTGGCCGGCAACTACGTCGAGCTCGTCCTCGGCATGCTCGGCGCGGGCACAATGCAGGAGTGATCGAACCAGCCACCGTCCTCGTCGTCGACGACGACGAGGACGTCCTGTCCTCCCTGCAGCGGGGGCTGCGCCTGTCCGGCTTCGACGTGCTCACCGCCGCGACCGGGACACAGGCGCTCGAGGTCGTCGCGCGCCGGCGGCCGGACGCGATGGTGCTCGACATGAACATGCCGGTCCTCGACGGCACCGGGGTGGTCACCGCTCTGCGCTCGAACGGCAACGACATCCCGATCTGTGTGCTCAGCGCCCGCAGCACCGTCGGCGACCGCATCGCGGGACTCGAGTCCGGCGCCGACGACTACCTGACGAAGCCGTTCGTGCTCGCCGAGCTCGTGGCACGGATCCGGGCGATGCTGCGGCGCAGCGCGCCCGGCACCCCCGGCGCCGGCTCCGTCGTCCGGGCCGGCGGGCTCGAGCTCGACACCGCGGGCCGCCGGGCGCGCATCGACGGCACCGAGGTGGAGCTGACCAAGCGCGAGTTCGAACTGCTCGAGGTGCTCGCCCGCAACGCGGGCATCGTCCTGAGCCGCGACCGGCTGCTGGCCCTCGTGTGGGGCTACGACTTCGACGCGGACACCAACGTCGTCGACGTGTTCGTCGGGTACCTGCGCCGCAAACTCGAGGCCGGGGGGCGGCCGCGGCTGCTGCACACCGTGCGCGGGGTGGGCTTCGTGCTGCGGGATGCGGCGTGACGCACCGCTTCTCGCTGCGGGCGCGGGTCGCCGCGGCCACCGCGCTCGGCACCACGCTCGTCGTCGCGGTGCTGGGTGTGCTCGTCGCCCTGGCCATCACCCGGAACAACCTCGCGCAGCTCGACCGCCGCCTCGAGACGGCCACGCAGGTACTGGTCGCCAATGCCGGGACCGCCGGCCTGTTCCTGCCCGCGCTGGGTGACGCCGGAGCCTTCGCCGTCACCATCCGCACCGAATCCGGAGGGCTGCTCAGCAGCACCCCGACCGAACTACCCGCCCTCTCCCCCGGCGCCCACACCGTCGATCTCGGCGGCACCGCCTACCGGACGTACACCGCGCCGACCGACCGGCTGCCCTCGCTCCTGTCCGTCGCGGTGCCCTATGCCGAGGCGCAGGACATCACGACCGAGCAGCACCGGCAGCTCGCCGTCGCCGGTGCGATCGCCGTCGCGGTCGCGACGGCCCTCGGCTGGATCTTCGGGGGCCGCGCCGTGCGACCCCTGGTCGACCTCACCCGCCGGATCGTGGCCCGCGCACCCACCCTCGAGCCGCGGCGCTCCGGCATCCGCGAGGCCGACGAACTCGCTGCCGCAGCCGGCGACATGCTCAGCGACGTCGCCCGCGCCCAGGCCGCCACCGACGCCGCTCTCGCCACGGCGCGGGACTTCGCGGCCGCCGCCGCTCACGAGCTGCGGACCCCGCTGACCGCGATGCGCACCGACCTCGAGGTCCTCTCCACCCTGGACCCGGCCGGTGACGTCCTGAGCGCCGAGGAACGCACCGAGATCCTCGGCGACCTCACCCGGATGCAGAGCCGTGTCGAATCCACGCTCGACGACCTCGAGCGGCTCGCCCGCGGTGATCTGTCCACCTCGCGGGACTTCGTGCCCACCGACCCGGTGGAGATCTGCGACGCCGCGGCCGCCGACGCGACGAGCCGGCATCCCGGCGTGCAGATCGAGGTGGTCGGCGAGACGGGGCGCGAGATCCGGGCGCTGCCGAGCGGGCTGCGGCTCGTCGTCGACAATGCCGTGGCCAACTCGGTACGGCACGGCCGCGCCCGCCGGATCCGGCTGGCGGTCACCGCCGACGGCACCGACACCGTGCTCACCGTCGACGACGACGGCCGCGGGGTGCCGGCCGGTGAGCGCGGCGCGGTGTTCGAACGGTTCCGCCGGGGCAGCGGCGCCGCCCGGGGCGGTTCGGGGCTGGGCCTGGCGCTCGTGGCGCAGCAGGCGGCGTTGCACGGCGGTACGGCGCGGCTAGAGGAGAGCCCGCTCGGCGGGGCGCGGCTGACGGTGCGGTTCGCCGCGGGGTGACCGTATTCCACCCCTCGGGTCCCTACGACACGGGACGGGGCGGGCGCAGGATCGTATGCATCCCCTCCACCGATCCCAGGAGATCCGAATGTCGAAGAGCCGCAAGCTGATCGTCACCGCCGCGCTGATCGCCCTGCCCGTCTTCGGCGGCGCCGGGACGGCGGCCGCGTCCTCGGACCACCACGACGACCACGATCGCCACGACCGTCGCGACCGTGGTTGCGCGATCACGCATTTCGACCGGAACGGCAAATTCCTGCGCACCGAGTTCCGCAGCCCCGGGTCCCGGTTCGACGGGCGGATCTGCCGCAGCGACGATCAGTGGCACTTCCTCGACAGCGGCGACATCGCCCCCACTCCCTTCGTCCGGCACTGACCCACCGGGACCCCCGGATGCGACGGAGCCCCGCAGCGCGAAAAGCGGTGCGGGGCTCCGGCCGTGCGCAGACCTACTCGGTGCCGAGGAGGTCGATGACGAAGACGAGGGTCTTGCCGCCGAGCGGGTGCCCGGACCCGGCCGGACCGTAGGCGAGCTGCGGGGGCACCGTCAGCTTGCGGCGACCGCCGACCTTCATGCCGGGGATGCCCTCCTGCCAGCCGGGAATGAGGCGGCCGAGCGGGAACTTGACGGACTCGCCGCGGGCGAACGACGAGTCGAACACGTCGTTCGTGTCGTACTCGACGCCGTGGTAGTGCACGTCGACGACCGCACCGGGCTGCGCCTCGGTGCCGTCACCGACGGTGATGTCCTCGATCACGAGTTCGGCGGGAGCCGGCCCGGTGGCCGGTTCGATCTCCGGCACCTCGGGCTTGGCCTCCACGTCGAGCAGGTCGATGACGAACACCAGGGTCTTGCCGGCGAGGCGGTGCCCCGAACCGGCCGGGCCGTACGCCATCTCCGGCGGGATCGTCAGCTGACGGCGGCCACCGACCCGCATGCCGGGGATGCCCTCCTGCCAGCCGGCGATCAGGCCGCTGAGCGGGAAGGTGATGGACTCGCCCCGGCTCCACGACGAGTCGAACTCCTCGCCGGAGTCGAACTCGACGCCGACGTAGTGGACCTCGACCTTGGCCCCGGGCGTCGCCTCGGCGCCGTCGCCGACGGTGAGGTCCTTGACGACCAGACCGGTCGGGGCGGGGCCTTCCTGGAATTCGATCTCGGGCTTGCTACTCATGTGTCGGTCTTCCGGTAGGGGACGGGTCAGCGCGCGTCGATGCTGCTGTAGTCGCGCTCGGTGTAACCGGTGTAGATCTGCCGCGGGCGGCCGATCTTGAGGCTCGGGTCGGAGTGCATCTCGCGCCAGTGCGCGATCCAGCCCGGCAGGCGGCCGAGCGCGAACAGCACCGTGAACATCCGGGTGGGGAAGCCCATCGCCCGGTAGATCAGGCCGGTGTAGAAGTCGACGTTCGGGTACAGCTTGCGCTCGATGAAGTAGTCGTCGGTGAGCGCGGCCTCCTCGAGGGCCTGCGCGATCTGCAGCAGATCGTCGTCGCCACCCAGCTTGGCGAGCAGGCTGTCGGCGGTCTTCTTCACGATCGCCGCGCGCGGGTCGTAGTTCCGGTAGACGCGGTGTCCGAAGCCCATGAGCTTGACGCCGTCTTCCTTGTTCTTGACCTTGCGGACGAACTCCTTGACGTCGCCGCCGCCGGTCTTGATCGCGTCGAGCATCTCGAGCACGGCCTGGTTGGCGCCGCCGTGCAGCGGGCCCCACAGCGCGTTGATGCCGCCGGAGATCGAGGTGAACAGGTTGGCGTCGGACGAACCGACGAGGCGCACCGTGGAGGTCGAGCAGTTCTGCTCGTGGTCGGCGTGCAGGATCAGCAGCATGTCGAGGGCCTGGGCGATCTCGGGATCGACCTGGTACGGCTCGGCCGGGAAACCGAAGGTCATGCGCAGGAAGTTCTCGACCAGGTTCAGCGAGTTGTCCGGGTACAGGAACGGCTGGCCGACCGACTTCTTGTAGGCGTAGGCCGCGATGGTCGGCAGCTTGGCCATCAGCCGGATGGTGGACAGCTCCACCTGCTCCGGGTCGTCGGGATCGAGCGCATCCTGGTAGTACGCCGAGAGCGCGTTGACGGCGCTGGAGACGACGGGCATCGGGTGCGCGTTGCGCGGGAAGCCGTCGAAGAAGCGCTTGAGATCCTCGTGCAGCAGCGTGTGCCGGCGGATCTTGTCGGTGAAGACCTCGAGCTGCTCCGCGGTGGGCAGCTCGCCGTAGATCAGCAGGTAGCTGACCTCGATGAAGGTGGACTTCTCCGCCAGCTGCTCGATGGGGTATCCGCGGTAGCGCAGGATGCCTTTCTCCCCGTCGATGAAGGTGATGGCCGACGTGGTGGAGGCGGTGTTGACGAAACCGGGGTCAAGGGTGGTGTACCCGGTCTCTGCAAGGAGCTTGCCCAGCTCGATGCCGTCGTTGCCTTCCGTCGCCTTGGCGATAGACATTGTGTGCTCGCCACCGGGGTAGCTGAGGGTGGGTCGGGTGTCATTCTCAGCGGGCACGAAGGATCCCTCTCAAGCTCAGATCAACGCGATTCTTCCGAACATTCACGTAGAACCTAGCCCTTGCGCAGGCCATGTGCCCAGGGAGGGTCCGTCGAAGGTCCCCGATCGGGCCGGCGCGGCGCCGCGCCGCGCGCACGCCGGAGCGTCCGAATGCCCCCTCCGGCACGGCGCTCACCTGCGTCGATATTGCATATCACGTTCCCGCCGCCGGCGCGGTGAGCACCCGTCCGCGTGTCCGGGCAGCGGCGCACCGGCGGTGCAGGATCCCGTCCTGCGGAC
>NZ_BCXE01000009.1 GCF_001894945.1 Rhodococcus ruber NBRC 15591 | reverse complement strand
GGCGGTGCAGGATCCCGTCATGCGGACGGCAGGGCGGTCAGGCCCCACCGACCCGTCCACGTCTGCCCGGGTTGCAGCACGACGAGATCGATGCCGAGGTTGAAGGCGTCCGGCGGGCACGTCATCGGTTCGAGCGCCAGCGCCCGCCCCCGTCCCGGATACTCGAGTTCGGGGACGGCGCCGGCGGTGAACACCTGCAGCCAGCCGAACTCGCGCCCGGCCCACAACCGCACCCCCCGCCCGTCCGGGCCCCGCAGGTCGTGCCGGGACCGGCCATCCACGTCCACGTCCAGCGCGCTGTACGGAAGGTCGAGCTCGACTCCGCGCAGCGGCCGCGGCGAGGTGAAGTCGAACTCGGTGCCCTCGACCGGCTGCGAGTACGCGTTCGGCAGTCCGCGCCCGGGATCGAGCGGCAGCCGGGTGCCGGCGGCCAGGCGGAGCGTGCACTCGTCGAGCGGCGCGGCGCCTGCCCGGACGTACGGATGCACGCCGAGCCCGAACGGCGAGTGGTAGCCGCCGATGTTGGTGGCGGTGTGCGTGACGGTGAGGCCGTCGTCGCCCACCTCGTGGGTCACGGTGAGCCGCAGCTGGTACGGCCACCCCTTGTGCAGTCCCACGTCCAGCTTCTGCTCGACGCGGAAGTCGTTGTGGGAAACCAGGACCCAGTCTCGATGCCAGGCGAATCCGTGCACCGCGTTGCCGCGTTCGGGTTCGGTGAGCGCGAGCTGATGCTCGATGCCGTCGAAGTAGAAGTGCCCGTCCCGGATGCGGTTCGGCCACGGGGCGAGCACCGTGCCGGAGCGCAGCGGGGGCCGCTCGTTCGCCGGCCAGCTCTCCGTCAGCGGGTACGGCCCGTCCGGCGATTCGTGCTCGAGTGCCCGCAGCGCCGCCCCCGAGCTGGATACCTCCGCGCGGTACCCGCCCCTTCGGATCCGGTAGTTCGTCGGATCGGACATGGGCCCAGTCTCCCGCGGACGGGCGCGGCAGGTCGGGGATTCGCCGATCACGGCGGCGACCTCGCCGATCGCGGTGGTGTCACCGAGCCGGATCGGGCCGCCGGTGCGCCTCCGCGCCTACGATGACCGGATGCGACTGCGCCTCGGCCGCCCGGATCTCGCCGCCTACGCCGACCGGTTCGACGTCCCCGCCGCGACGGCGGCATCCCGCCCGGCCGTGACGTTCCTCGGGGTGTCCACCCTGCTCGTCGACGACGGCACCGACGCGCTGCTGACCGACGGCTTCTTCACCCGCCCGGGTCTCGGCGCCGTCGCGCTGGGTCGGCTCGCACCCGACCCGGCCCGGATCGACGCGTGCCTGACCCGGGCCGGCGCGACGCGGCTCGCGGCCGTCCTGCCCGTCCACAGCCACTTCGACCACGTGCTCGACTCCGCGGCCGTCGCCGAGCGGACGGGCGCGGTGCTCGTCGGCGGCGAATCGACGGCGAACGTCGGGCGCGGGCACGGCCTCCCGCCGGAGCGGATAGTCGTCGCCACGCCCGGCGAGCCGCTGCGGTTCGGCGGGTTCACCGTCACGCTCGTCGCGTCCGAGCACTGTCCGCCGGACCGGTACCCGGGCACGATCGACGCGCCCGTCGTCCCGCCCGCGCGGGCCGGGAGCTATCGGTGCGGCGAGGCGTGGTCGACGTTCGTCGCGCACGCCGACGGCCGGTCCCTGCTGATCCAGGGCAGCGCCGGTTTCCGGCCCGGGGCGCTGGCCGGCCGGCGCGCGGAGGTCGTCTATCTCGGCGTCGGCCAACTCGGGGTGCAGAGCGAGGAGTACATCCGCAGCTACTGGGCGGAGACCGTCGGCACGGTCGGAGCGCGACGGGTGGTGCTCGTGCACTGGGACGACTTCTTCCGCCCGCTCGACCGGCCGCTGCGCGCGCTGCCCTACGCCGGGGACGATCTCGACGTCACCATGCGGGTCCTCGGCCGGCTCGCCGAGCGCGACGGGGTGGAGCTGCATCTGCCGCAGGTGTGGCGGCGCGAGGATCCGTGGCGGTGACGGATTTCCGTACCCGAGACCATCCGGGCACCCCGAGGGAGCAGGCGGTCCGGCCCCGATCGGTGAGAGGTGGGGACGGGTTCCGCGAATGTGCCGGTGGTCATCCGCCCGCAGTGTGAGTGGCCGCGAAGACGATGAACACCACGAACAGCGCCGCGATACCCAGGACCGCGCCCGCCAGGGCCTCCCCGTGGTTCGTCGCCGACCCCTTGTCCACCCGGTCCAGGCCGACCCAGCCGCACACCACCGCAGCCAGTCCCGCGGGGATCGTGACCAGATCACCGAGGAAGGGGACGAAGGCGCACCCTGCGGCGACGATGCCCGCGACGAGGGCTGCGGTCCCCGCTCCGTTGCGGTCCGGCGATCGGACGAAACGATTCGATGGCATACCGGCTCCCGCGTCAGGGTGTGCGATCACGTCCGTCCATCGTGCCCTGCCCGCGTGGATACCGCATGTGCCCCGTCGGTGGACGGGTCAGTGGATCGTGCGGTCCACCCGGTACCGCACGAAGGCGGGGAAGGCGAGCACACACACCAGCACACCGGCCACGACGAGGACCCCGCCGCCCGCCGCGGCGACCGCGGTGCCCACCAGCGCCGCCGCCCCGCCGTGCAGGACGTCGCCGATGCGGGGTCCGCCGGCGACGACGACGATGAACACGCCCTGCAGCCGGCCCCGCATCTCGTCGGTGGCGACGGACTGCAGCATCGTCGAGCGGAACGCCGCGGAGACCATGTCGACCGCGCCGCCGAACGCGAGGAACGCCAGGGCGATCCACAGCCACACCGCGGTGCCGCCCGGTTCGGCGAGGCCCACCGCGACGCCGAAGCCGACCATCGCCAGACCCCAGGCGACGATGCACACGATCACCGCGAGCCCCTGCCGGCGCACCCGTGGCAACCAGCCGGAGAACACCCCGCCGAGCACCGCACCGGCCGACATCGCGGCGAACAGCAGCCCGAGCGCGAACCCGCCCTCGGCGGGGTCACCGAACGAGTCGTGCGCGATCTGCGGGAACAGGGCCCGCGGCATGCCGAACACCATCGCGACGATGTCGACGACGAACGAGGCGAGCAGGATCTTCTGGGTGGAGAGGTAACGGAACCCGTCGAGCACCTCGCGCAGGCCGGCACGCCGGGCCTGCCCGGTCGGCGGGATCGGCGGCAGCGCGAGCACCGCCCACAGGGTCGCGAGCAGTGCGACGGTGTCGATCAGGTACAGGGTGGGCAGACCGAGCACGGGGATCAGGGCGCCCGCGAGCAGCGGCCCGGCGATCGCCCCGAATTGCATCACCGTCATGTTCAGCGAATTGGCGGCGGCCAGTTGGCCGTTCGGGATGAGCCGCGGGATCACCGCGCCGCGGGTGGGCTGATTGACCGCGAAGCAGGCCTGCTGCAGCGACAACAGCACCAGCACCAGCCACACGTTCGCCAGGCCCGCGGCGGCCTGCGCCCACAGCAGCAGCGACGTCACGCCCATGCCGAGCGTGGTGAATGTGAGCAGCCGGCGCCGGTCCATCACGTCGGCCAACGCACCGCCCCACAGCCCGAACACCACGAGCGGGACGAGGGCGAACACACCGGTCAGACCCACGTACGCCGAGCTGCGGGTGATCTCGTAGATCTGTTGCGGCACCGCGACGACGCTGAGCTGGGCGCCGACGACCGTGACGATGCCGGCGGTCCACAACCGACGGTAGTCGCGGTTCTCGAGCGGCGTGGTGTCGGCGAGCAGCCGCCTCACGGCTGCAGACGCTCGGTGAGCCACCGCCCGTCGACCAGCCGGGTCCGCACCCGGTTGTGCAGACGGTTGGGCCGGCCCTGCCAGAACTCGACCGACTCGGGGCGGATCCGCAGTCCACCCCAGTGCGGCGGCACCGGGATCTCGGCGTCCATGCCGTAGCGCTCGGCGACCTCGACGAGCGCATGCTCGAGCGCCGCCCGGGACTCGATCGGCCGGGACTGCTGCGAGGCCCACGCGCCGAGGCGGGAGCCGCGAGGCCGGGAGTGCCAGTACTCGGCGGTCTCCTGCGCGCCGACCCGCTCGACGGGCCCGCGGACGGTGACCTGGCGGAAGATCGGGACCCAGGTGAACGTGGCCGACGCATAGGGCGTCGCGGCGAGTTGCCGGCCCTTGTCGGAGTCGTAGTTGGTGAAGAAGGCGACCCCGTCCGCGTCGACTCCCTTGCACAGCACGGTGCGGGTCACGGGCCGACCGTGCTCGTCGACGGTGCCGAGGACCATCGCATTCGGTTCGGGCAGTCCTGCCGCGGCGGCGTCGAGGAGCCAGCGGCGCAGCACCGGCAGCCAGCCGTCGGTGAGCCACTCGGGTTCGAGATCCTCGTCGACGGCGGACGCGCCCTGAGGGCCGGCAGGGGTGTAGTCGACACGCATCGACGCCAGATCGGCGTGCTCGTCCGCACTCGGAGGCAGCCCCTCGGCGTTCTCGGCGCCGGGCCGTGGATCGGTGGACACGATGCTGGACACTACTCCCGGGTATCCGGGCGCCGATCCTCCCGCCCGGGGGACTACAGTCGCACCGACGAACGGAGTGGGGCGCCGATCACATCCGCCGAGTCCCGCTTCACCGGCAGTGCTGCCCGGACCGGGTTGCACCGAACGAGGAGAGCCCAACCGTCATGGCATCGCGCGCGTCTGTACCCGAGGATTTCGTCGCCGGCCTCGAAGGCGTGGTCGCCTTCACCAGTGATATCGCCGAACCCGACAAGGACGGCGGTTCGCTGCGCTACCGCGGCGTCGACATCGAGGATCTCGTCACGCGCGGGGTCACGTTCGGGGACGTGTGGGCCCTGCTGGTCGACGGCAGGTTCGGCCAGGGCCTGCCCCCGGCCGAGCCGTTCCCGCTGCCGATCCACACCGGCGACGTCCGTGTCGACGTCCAGGCCGGCCTGGCGATGCTCGCCCCCATCTGGGGCTTCGAGCCGCTGCTCGACATCGACGACGCCACCGCGCGGGAGAACCTCGCCCGCGCCGCCGTGATGGCCCTGTCGTACGTCGCGCAGTCCGCGCGCGGCATCTATCAGCCCGCCGTGCCGCAGAAGCGCATCGACGAGGCCGCGACCGTCACCGAGCGGTTCATGGTGCGGTGGAAGGGCGAACCCGACCCGGCCCACGTCGCCGCGATCGACGCGTACTGGGTCTCGGCCGCCGAGCACGGCATGAACGCCTCCACCTTCACCGCCCGCGTCATCGCCTCCACCGGCGCCGACGTCGCCGCCGCGCTGTCCGGTGCGGTCGGCGCGATGTCCGGCCCGCTGCACGGTGGGGCCCCGGCACGCGTGCTGCCGATGATCGAGGAGACCGAACGCAGCGGCGACGCCCGCGCGCTGGTCAAGGGCATCCTCGACCGCAAGGAGAAGCTGATGGGCTTCGGGCACCGCGTCTACCGCGCCGAGGACCCCCGCGCCCGGGTGCTGCGCGACACCGCGAAGCGACTGAACGCGCCGCGCTACGAGGTCGCCGCCGCCCTCGAGCAGGCCGCCCTCGCCGAGCTGCGCGAGCGTCGCCCCGACCGGGCCATCGAGACCAACGTCGAGTTCTGGGCCGCGGTGATCCTCGACTTCGCCGAGGTCCCGGCCGCGATGATGCCGGCGATGTTCACCTGCGGCCGCACCGCCGGCTGGTGCGCGCACATCCTCGAGCAGAAGCGCCTGGGCAAGCTGGTGCGCCCCGCCGCGATCTACACCGGCCCGGACGCCCGCAGCCCGGAGAGCGTCGAGGGCTGGGATTCGATCACCCACAACTGATCCACCGAGCCGGACGGACGGGTCCCCGCACCGGGTGCCCGTCCGTCCGGCCGACCGGCGGGGGCCGTCTAGACTACCGGTGCACTCGTTCCTCGACGTTTAGGACACGCATACCGATGGCTGACGCTACACCGATCATTCCCGCCGATCTCAAGCCCGCCGACGGCCGCTTCGGCTGCGGTCCCTCCAAGGTTCGCCCCGAGCAGCTGCAGTCCCTGGTCGAGGTCGGTGCCTCGGTGTTCGGTACCAGCCACCGGCAGAAGCCCGTCAAGGACGTCGTCGCCCGCATCCGCTCGGGACTGCGCGAGCTGTTCGCCCTGCCCGACGGCTACGAGGTGGTGCTCGGCAACGGCGGCACCACCGCGTTCTGGGACGCCGCGGCGTTCGGCCTGATCCGGGAGAAGTCGCAGCACTTCACCTACGGCGAGTTCTCGTCGAAGTTCGCCACGGTCGCCAAGAAGAACCCGCTGATCGGTGACCCGATCGTGGTGGACAGCGCGCCGGGAACCGCACCGGAGATAGTCGCCGACGGATCGGCCGACCTCATCGGCTGGGCCCACAACGAGACCTCGACCGGTGTCGCGGTGCCGGTCACCCGCCCGGCCGGCTCCGAGAACGCCTTGATCGCCATCGACGCGACGTCCGGCGCCGGCGGCCTGCCCGTCGCCGCGGAGGACTTCGACGTCTACTACTTCGCGCCGCAGAAGTGCTTCGCCGCCGACGGTGGCCTGTGGATCGCCCTGATGAGCCCGGCCGCGCTGGCGCGGGTGGACGAGATCAAGGCCTCGGGCCGCTTCACTCCCGAGTTCCTGTCGCTGCCGATCGCCGTCGACAACAGCACGAAGGATCAGACGTACAACACCCCCGCGGTGGGCACGCTGCTGCTGCTGGCCGACCAGATCGAGTGGATGAACGGCAACGGCGGCCTGGCCTGGACGACGGCCCGGACCGCGGACTCGTCGTCGCGGCTGTACGCGTGGGCCGAGGCCTCCGAGTACGCCACCCCGTTCGTCGCCGATCCGGCGCTGCGCTCCCAGGTGGTCGGCACCGTCGACTTCGCCGACTCGGTCGATGCCGCACAGGTTGCGAAGATCCTGCGCGCCAACGGGATCGTCGACACCGAGCCCTACCGCAAGCTGGGCCGCAACCAGCTGCGCGTCGGCATGTTCCCGGCAATCGACCCCGACGACATCACCGCGCTGACCAAGTGCATCGACTGGGTGGTCGACCGGATGTAGATCGGTCGCGCGACCGTGAGGGCGGGGTCGGATCCGGGTCGGGTCCGGCCCCGTTCGCCGTCCCGGAGCCGTCTCGAACTCTCGACAACGAGTCGAGACTTTCGGGGAAACCTTGGACAATAGCGCCACGTCGGCGGATTCACGCCACCGGGCCCCCGGCGTGTCGGCGTGTCCTGCTCCGCAGGCATCACGAGTCCGTTACAGTCGGGCGGGTCAATCGCGATTCCCCGCGAGGAGGTCATGGTGCGAGAGCTTCGAGTGGTCGGCCTCGAGCCCGACGGAACGCACGTCGTGCTCGCCGATCCCGAAAACGGCGACAGATTCCGCATCCCGATCGACGACACGCTCCGCGCCGCCTCCCGTGGTGACCTCGCCCGCCTCGGGCAGATCCAGATCGAGACCGCCAGTCAGCTGCGACCCCGCGAGATCCAGGCCCGCATCCGCTCCGGCGCATCCGTCGAGCAGGTCGCCGAGGAGGCCGGGATCCCGCTCGCGAAGGTGGAGCGGTTCGCCTACCCGGTGCTGCTCGAGCGCTCCCGCGCGGCGGAGATGGCTCAGCAGGGTCATCCGGTGCGTCCGGACGGCCCGGCCGTGCACACCCTCGCCGAGATCGTCGCCCAGGCCTTCCGGGCACGCGGGCACAGCATCGACGCCGCCACCTGGGACGCGTGGCGCGACGACGAGGGTCACTGGGTGGCCCAATTGCAGTGGGACGCCGGCCGGTCCACCAACGCCGCGCACTGGCGCTACCAGCCCGACGCCCACGGCGGGACGATCCTCCCGCTCGACGACACCGCCACCGAGCTGATCGATCCGGACTGCGGGCGGCCGCTGCGCTGCCTCACACCGGTGTACACGGCGCGCGATGTCGACGACACCGGCGACAACGACGGGTCCGAGCGGGAGGACGTCGTCGCCGAGACGATCACCCTCGAACCGCCGCCCGCGGTCATCGACGCCGAGGTCGAGGAGGTCCGTCCCGCGGCGGCGCGTCTGCCCGAGCCCGACGTGGAGGAGGACCGGCCGAAGCTGGCGCCGCAGCAGAATCCGGGTAAGGACAAGCGCGGCAAGCCCGCCCTCCCCTCGTGGGACGACGTGCTGCTCGGCGTGCGCAGCAACGGGCGCGGCTGAGGACCGGACCCACCGATGGCGGCCGCGACGGTGTCGACCATCTGGTACGTCGACGCCCCCGACCCCGGCGAGGTGCTGCGCGATGCGCGGGCCGACTGCACGACCGCCCACGCTCTCGTCGGACGGCTGCATCCGGGACTGTCGTCCGAGCCGCTGGGCCGGGTGCCGCTCGCGCAGGCCGCAGCCGGGGCGGCCGGCCGGGTCTACGTGGGCAGCTTCCCCGGGGTGACGGTGGTGTGCAGCCCGGACCTTGCGGCGACGCGTCCGTCGCAGCTGCCCGAACGCTGGAGGCACACCGTCGCGTCCGAGAACACCTATCTCGTCGTGTCGGATCCCACCGGGGCGCGCGGCGCCGTCGGTGCCTGGCGGCGCGGCACGCCGCGACGAGCGTTCGACGCCACGCCCGTCGCCATCACCGAGGACGACGGGCTGCCGTTCGTGTGGGAGCGGCCGTTCTGGGGCGGGGAGTTCCCGATCCGCTGGCCGCTGGACGTACTGCCCCACCCCGAGGCGTTGCCGTTCCACCCCCGCCGGTTCGCCGAGGCCGCCAACACCGCGTGGCTCGGGTTCCGTTACACGGCCCGCGCCGCCGGCGAGCTCGACCCCCACGAGATCGAGGTGTGGGACTTCGCGTTGTACCGCGACGGCGAGCGGCCACCCGCCGACCGGGACGCACCGGGCGCCCGGCCCGCGCGACGGCGGTGGTGGCCGCGGCGGATATCCGCGCCCGGCCGCGCACTGCCCGGCCGTACGCGCGCGGAATAACCGGTGCGCCTGGCAGATTCGTTCGCGGCCGTGGATCCGCTCAGAACGCCGCCGCGGCGAGCAGGACGATCCAGCCGACCGGGACACCGGCGGCGACGCCGGCGGCGATCCACCGCCACAGCGGCACCCGACGCCACCACCACAGGGTGGGGGCGATCCCGGCCGCGGCGACGAGGTTGACGATCACCACGAGCAGGGGGTGCACGCGCCCGAGTTCGAGCCCGAACGCCACGATCGTCACCACCGTGACGGCGAGGGCGAAACCCGTCAGCGTCAGTCCCGTCGACCACGGTGTCGACGGGGCGCGCGGGGGCGCGATCACCGCGGGATCCGTACCCGCTCGTAGAACGCCATCGCCGCGGCCGTGGCGACGTTGAGCGAGTCGGTGCCCGGGGCCATCGGAATGCGGGCCCGCACGTCCGTCGCGCGCATCGCGTGCTCGGTCAGCCCCGGACCCTCGGCACCGAGGAGCAGCGCGACCTTCTCCCCCGTCATCGCCTCGGCCAGCGGCACGGCCTCGGGATTCGGAGTGAGCGAGATGAGCTGGAAGCCGCGCGCCCGCAGCAGGTCCAGATCGTCCGGCCACGTTTCGACGTGCGCGAACGGCACTCGCAGGACATGACCCATCGAGACCCGCACCGACCGCCGGTACAGCGGGTCGGCGCAGCCCTTGCCGAACACGACGGCGTCGACACCGAGGCCGGCGGCGTTGCGGAACATCGAGCCGAGGTTCTCGTGGTCGTTGACACCCTCGAGCACCGCCACCGTGGTGGCCTTCTCGAGGACGTCGTCGAGGGCGAGCGCCGGCGGCCGGTGCGCCACGGCGAGCACCCCGCGGTTGAGGTGGAAGCCGACGACCTCGGCCATGACCTCGGCCGAGGTGCGGTAGAACGGCACGTCGACGTCGCGCAGGTCGTCGGCGAGTTCACCGAGACGACGATCCACCCCGAGCAGGCTGCCGGGTGTGAATCGCGAATCGAGCATCCGCTGGACGACGAGCACGCCCTCCGCGATCACCAACCCCTTGCCGGCCGGCAGGTCGGGCCGGCGATCCGCCGAGTTGAGGTCTCGGAAGTCGTTCAGCCGGGGGTCGGCGGGATCCTCGATGTCGACGATGTGCACCACGCCGTCGATTCTCCCAGGCCACGTCCCGGGCTCGTCGGCGGGTTCGCCGGGCACATCCCGGCCACGAGGACCGGGATCGGCTCACTCCGCTTCGCTGACCAGCTTGTTGATGATCTCCACCGCGTCCCCGAGCGTGGCGAGGCTGGCCTCGTCCAAGGTGGCGAGGCGTTCGGTCAGCCACGCCTCCCGGGCCTGCTGCTCGTCGATCAGCAGTGCCCGGCCCGCGTCCGAGAGCGAGACGATGACCTGCCGGCCGTCCGTGGGATGCGGGGTCCGTTCGACGAGCCCGATCTCGTCGAGCGAGGCGATCACCCGCGTCATGGACGGCGGCTGGACCTTCTCGCGTGCGGCCAGCGCACCGGGGGTCATCGCTCCCTCCTGCCTCAGCGTGGTCATGGCCGACAGCTGAGTCAGGGACACCCGGGAATCGGAGCGCCGCCCCCGCAAATGGCGCGTCAGGCGCACGACTGCCAACGAGAGGTCGCCGGCGAGCGTGCGATGTTCCGATGTCATGGCGTGCGCAATACGGGACCGACCGGACACATCGCGCCGCATGTCAGGTGAGCAGTTCGGTGATCGGGTCCACCGCGAAGTAGGCGACGAACAAGCCTGCCACCACCCACAGCAGCGGATGCACCGTCCGCGCCTTTCCGGCCGCGGCGTGCAGGACGACCCACGTGATGAAGCCGACGCCGATGCCGTTGGCGATCGAGTAGGTGAACGGCATGACGACGATCGTGAGGAACGCGGGCAGTGCGATGGCGAACTGGGTGAAGTCGATGTCGCGGACCTGCCCGATCATGAGGGCGCCGACCACCACGAGAGCCGGGGCGGCGGCCTCGACCGGCACCATCTCGTAGAGCGGGGTGAGGAACATCGCGGCGAGGAACAGCACGCCGGTCACCACGTTCGCGAGACCGGTGCGCGCACCCTCGGCGATGCCGGAGGCGGACTCGACGAACACCGTGTTCGACGACGCGGATCCCACACCACCGGCGACGGCACCGGTGCCCTCGACGACGAGGGCACGGCCGATGCCGGGCAGGTTGCCGTTCTTGTCGGTGAGCCCGGCTTCCTTGCCGAGGCCGGTCATCGTGCCCATCGCGTCGAAGAAGTTGGCCAGGACGAGTGTGAACACGAGCAGTGTCGCGGCGATCACGCCGATCCGGGTGAACGCGCCGAAGAGGTCGACGTTGCCCACCAGGCTCAGATCCGGCACGCCGGCCACCTTGTCGGGCACCTCCGGGGTGCTCAGGTTCCAGCCCTTCGGGTCGGTGCCCTGCGACGGCCCGACGCCGGCGACCGCCTCGACGATCGCGGCCACCACCGTGGTCGCGACGATGCCGATGAGCAGACCGCCGGGCACCCGGCGCACGACGAGCACCCCCATCAGCAGCACGCCGAACACGAACACCGCGGTCGGCCACGACGCGATCGAACCGTCGATGCCCAGCCCGACGGGGACGGTGGTGCCGGCCGCGTCCGGCAGGCGGCGCACGAATCCGGCGTCGACCATGCCGATCAGGGCGATGAACGCACCGATACCGGCCGCAATGGCCGCCTTCAGCTCGGGCGGGATCGCGTTGAACACGGCGGTGCGGAAACCGGTGACGGCGAGGATCACGATGATGATGCCGTCGATCACCACGAGGCCCATCGCCTCGGGCCAGGTGACCTGGGGCGCGATGGTGACCGCCAGCAGGGTGTTGATGCCCAGGCCGGCCGCGATGGCGAACGGATAGTTGGCGACGATGCCGAAGACGATGCTCATCAGTCCGGCCACCAGCGCGGTGACGGCCGCGACCTGGTTGACCGGCAGGATGTTGCCGAGCACGTCGACCTTGGCCGTGGCGTCGTCCGGGGAGAAGCTGCCCAGGATCAGCGGATTGAGCACCACGATGTAGGCCATCGCGACGAACGTGACGACACCACCGCGCACCTCCCGCGAGACCGTCGATCCCCGTTCGGTGATCTTGAAGTAGGTGTCGAGGAAGGAGGTGCCGACCGCCGTGCCGGACTTCCGCTCTGAGGATTGGGCCATATCGACTTCCGCTCTGGGGTGGGGGCTGCGTCGCAACGGGAGATTATTGCAACCGGGCTGGACTAGCCTGAAATCGTGAACGACGCACGCACGATCGCCGAGCGGACCCGGCGCCTCGCCGATCCCCGCGCCGCACTGGCGATCGGCACGGCGCTGTGGACGGTGGCGACGATCGTCGTGCTCGTCGCGGACGAGCGGTGGTCGGCCGCACTGCCCGTGTGTGTAGCCGGAATCATCGTGGGACTCTTGGGATTCACCCTGTTCCTCGTGCAGCGCCGGGCCGCACGGCTGGGCCGGCGCGGCGCTCAGGTCGGACTGGACTGACGAGAGGGCGCGTGCCGCCCGGCGTCACGGCCGTGGTGACAGCCGGGACTGCACCCGCGTGATCAACCCCACCCACAGCAACGCCCACAACGACCCCAGCACCCACCCGGCGACGACGTCGGTCAGCCAGTGCGCCGCGAGGTAGACCCGCGAGAGCCCGACCGCGAGCGTGTAGGCGCCGAGAGCGCAGTACGCCACGAGGGCCCCGTGGCTGCCGGGCGGCGACCGCCGGGCGATCACGACGGCGAGCACCGTCGCCAGCATCGCGGTCATCATGGCGTGACCGGACGGGAACGAGTGGGTGGTCAGTTCGACGAGGCGTTCGGGCTGCGGGGGGCGTTCCCGGCCGAACTGCAGCTTGAGCAGGCTCATCAGCGGCCAGCCCGTGAGGATCGTCGCGGACAGCAGCAGCGCATCGTCGCGGCGGCCCGCGCGCAGCATCAGCACCGTCAGCACCGCCGTGACGACGGCGATCGCGGTCATGCCTCCCGAGTGGGTGACGACGGTGACCAGGGCGGTCAACGCGGGTTCGCGCAGGTCCACCACCCCCTCGAGGGTCGTCGTGTCGATACTCATCGCGGCTCCGCCGGCGCGAGCGCCGCGACGGCGGCGGCCAGTCCCGATGCGGTGCAGTGCGTCGTGCCGCTGCCGTCCACCCACCACGCGACCTCGTGCTCGCCGGTGACCGCGCCCGAGCAGCGCACGGTCAGCCGCTCGTGCACGACGAGCGGTCCGCGCGGCACCGTCCGCCCCGCGACGGCCGCGGCGAGCACCGCGGCCGGCTCGTTCCGCCATTCGGTCGCGCGCCCCGGGCCGGTGACATGGCCGGACACCTCGGCCGAGGCGAGGGGCACGTCGAGGAGGTCGGCGAGGACCGGCGCGGCCGGCAGGGTGCCGAGCACGAGCCGGTCGGCGGGGATCACGGCGGCGAGCCAGGGCCGGTCCAGGACCAGTGCGTGCGCGGCATCGACGGTCGTCCCGGCGAGGCTGCGGACGGCGTCGGGCAGGTGCAGGTCGTCGAGGTCGAGTACGCCGGCGGCGCTCGCCGCGGCCAGGGCGGCGTGGGTGTGGACGGTGACGACCGGGACGGGGATGCGGTCGGGATCGGCCAGGAGGTCGAGGAGCAGCGCGGCCGCCTCCGTGCTCTCGACGTCCGTCGCGGCCAGACACGCCCGCAGACGGTCCGCGTCCGGGTGCGGGCAGGGGTCGAGCAGCCCGGCGAACGCGTCGTCGTCGGGGGCGCGCAGGTGCCCGAGCGTCCGGCCGTCCAGCGTCGCGAAGGTGCGCAGCCACCAGGCGGTGTAGCCACGGCGATCGTCGAGGACCGCGGCGGTGCCGGGATCGGCGACGAGGAGCGACAGGGCCCGGTCCCAGCACGCGTCGTCGACCAGGTCGAGATCGCGCACGGCCACGAGCAGGTCGGGGTCCCCGTCGAGGGTTTCCCACCACTGTTCCTCGTCGGGCAGGTCGTGATCGGGACCGGTGGGCAGTTCGGCGCGCAGCACGGTGAAACCCCATCCGACACCGACCGCCCGCAGCGCGTCGGCGTCGTACCGTTCGACCACCTGCGGGTCGAGGGTGGCGAACGGCGCGTCCGGCACCAGCACCTCGGCGAGGGGTGCCCCCGGCAGCAGCAGTTCGTCGGCGGGCACGAGTTCACCGTCGACGTCGGGCAGCAGCAGCGCTCCGAGCTCCCGGGGCACCGCCGCGGCCGGTACCTGTGCGGCCAGCCGGAGTACGACGTCCGCCAGTTCGGTCGTCGCCTCGCAGTCCGCGGCGTCGACGTCCTCGACCGCCGCGAGCAGGGCCGGATCCGCGAGCAGATCCGCCGCCGTGACCGTGCCGGCGCCGAGCCGGGTGAGCAGCGGATGTGCGGCGTCGGGATGCACGAGACGCACCCACGGCAGCCGCAGATGCCCGACGTCCGTGCCCAGCACGGTGGTCCGCGGCCCGGTCACGGTGCGCCCGTCCGACAGCGGGACCGGGATCGCGGCGAGTTCCTCGGCGACCACGGCGTCGACGACCAACGGGGTGAGCGCCTCGTACAGCCGGTACCACCATGCGGGTTCACGCTCGACGCCGGCGAGCAGTTCGGCGATCCGCGCCGGCCCGAGCCGGTGCACGTCGACGGCGCCGAGCGCCGCCGCGTGCCGCGGCCCGCACAGATCGGGCCGGATCAGGCCGGGCACGACGTCGGCGAGGACACCGGCGAGCTCGTCGGTCAGACCGGTCAGTGCGGTGGCGCGGTCCGGGAGCAGATCGTCGCCGCCGTCGGCGGGGGGCAGCCACGGATGCGCGCGCAGCTCCTGCAGCACGGCCTCCCGCAGCAGCGCGTCGACCTCGCTGCGCGCGAAACCGGGAACCGGAACCATCGACGGCCGGTGCCGCGGGGGCAGGGCCGCGACGAAGTCGGCGTAACCGCGGACGAGCCCGGCCACCGGGGCGCCGGGGAGCAGGCGGCGCCGGTCGGGTTGCATCGGCACGTCGGCGATCACCAGCGCGGGCAGCGAGAGTTCCTCGTCCGAGCGGGTGGGGGCACGCAGCACGTCCTGGGACACCGGCACCGGCACCCCGTCGACGACCGGAACGAGCCAGCGGGCGTGCGGGCCCGTGTACTCCCACCAGGTCCGCTCGCCGACGGCGACGACACGCAGCCCGGACTCGGTGTCGGTGCAGGTGCGGGTGAACGTGCGAGCGCCGACCGTGACGGTGGTCAGGGCGGGCAGTTCGAGGAGCAGGTCGACGGCCTCCGCGGCGAACCCGTCGAGCAGCGCGTCGGCGTCGATGCCGGCACGCAGCCGCAGCACCACCTCGGTGTCCCAGCCCGGCGCGGGTGGTGCGGGAACCGGCCAGGCGAGACGCAGCACCGGGATGCCGGATTCCGGGACGGGCAGGTCGCGGTCGGCGAGGGCGTCCCGGGTGCGTGCGGCGGAGAAGCGGATCGAGCCGGAACGCGAACGGATCTCGATGTCCGCGCTGACCGCCGCGACGGCGGTGAACCCGACCCCGAACCGGCCGACCCCGCCCGTCTTGCTCGACGCGCGCAGGGCCGTCAGCGCCTGCACGCCGGCCTCGTCGAGCACCGCGCCGGTGTTCGCGACGTGCAGGTCGTCGCCGTCGCGCCACAGGCACAGCACCCCCGGCACGCCCGCGCGCGCGGCCGCGTCGGCCGCGTTCTGCGCGAGTTCGGTCAGCACCCGGTCCCGGTAGCCGGCCCGGACGAGGTCGGCCTCGGTGGCGGCGTCCTCCCGCAGCCGGGTCGGGGACGATGCCCAGGCCAGCAGGGTGCCCTCGCGCAGCCCCGCTGTCCCGAAGGGGTCGGGGCGCGGCATCGTCAGTCGGTCTGTTCCGGCGGCTCGGCCCCGGCCGGCTCGGCGGCCACGGTCTCGGTGCTCTCCGCGGTCTCGGTGTTCGCTGCAGTCTCGGTGCTCTCCGCCGTC
>NZ_BCXE01000008.1 GCF_001894945.1 Rhodococcus ruber NBRC 15591 | reverse complement strand
GGTCTCGGAGCTCTCCGCCGTCTCGGTGCCAACGGTCCCGTTCTCCATCGCGGCCTCGTCGACCACTGCGGCGGCGGCGTCCCGGTCGTCCGCGCCAGGACGGTCCTGCTCTCCTTCGGCGGCGGGCGGCAGGGCGACGACCTCGACAGCGGAGTCGTCGTACGGCTCGTGGACCGGGGAGCCGGCGCCGGTCGGCAGGGTGGTGTCCGAGTGGGCTCCGCACCCGTACGCCGAATGCACCACGTGGCCGTCGGCGGCGAATTCGTTGCCGCACACGCCGAACGCCGCGCGCAGGGAACCCGCGAGGGGCAGGTAGAACCCGCACAGCCGGCACGTCGAGGGCGCCGCCTTGGCCATCTCCGACTCCGGACCGTAGTCGCCGTCGTACCAGCGCTGGGCCGCCTCGAGACGTCCCTCGAGGCTCATGACCTGTTTGCGGCCCAGGCCGATCTCGCGGGCCGTCTCGTCGATCTCGGGGTCGCCGGTGGCGACATAGCCCGGCACGAGGCGCGGATCCCCGGCCGGAGGGGCGAGCAGATCACCGGGGCCGAGGTCGCCGGGCCGGATCCGCTCGTTCCACGGCACCCACCGGGGCGCGACCAGGGCGTCCGGTCCGGGCAGCAGCGCCAGCTCGCTCACGGTCACCCGATCCGAGCCGGGCGCGGCGGCGACGACGACGGCCCACTGCCAGCCCCGGTACCCGGGCAGTTCCGCGGCGAACCGGTGGGTGGCGGCGCAGTCGTCCTCGGCGGCGACGCCCAGGTACGCGCCGACGCCGGTCTCTCCGGCGTCCAGCAGCGCGGCCCGCGCGACGTCGACGGCGTCGGCCAGCAGAGGCTGTACGAGCTGTTCGGTAGAGGCGGACGCGGAGCCGGACGCAACTGAGGAAGGCACACCACTCACGGAGCCCATTCTGCCGCACGGAACCGTCGCCGCGAGCCTCGGCTGCCATCATGTGGGCATGCGCCGACGTCCGCTCTCCGTCGTGGCCGGTGTCGCGGCCGCGATCGTGGCCGGTGTCGCGGCGGCCGCGTGCGACTCCGCCCCGGCGGATCCGGGTCCGCCGGCCGAGCGCCTGCGCACAGAGATCGTGGCCGTCTACCCGCACGATCCTGCCGCGTTCACCCAGGGGCTCGAGGTGTCCGGCGACGAGCTCCTCGAGGGCACCGGCCTGTCCGGCCGGTCGTGGATCGCGGCGCGATCGCTGGCCACCGGCGCCGAACGGGTCCGGGTCCCGGTGCCGGACGACATGTTCGGCGAGGGCATCACGGTCGCCGGCGCCACCGTGTGGCAGCTGACGTGGCAGGACGGGGTCGCGATCGCCCGCGACCGGGACACCCTGGCCGAACGCGGCCGCGCCGGCTACGACGGGGAGGGCTGGGGACTGTGCGCCCAGGACGACCGGCTGGTGATGAGCGACGGCACGGCGGAGCTGACGTTCCGGCACCCCGGGACCTTCGCCGAGACGGGCCTGGTCACGGTACGGCGCGAGGGCCGCGCCGCCACCCGGCTCAACGAACTCGAGTGCACCGACGACGGCGCGGTGTACGCGAACGTGTGGAAGACGGACGAGATCCTGCGCATCGACCCGGACGCGGGCCGGGTGACCGCCGTGATCGACGCGGGGGCACTGCGCGAACACCTCCCCGAAGACCGGCGCGAGCGCATCGACGTGCTCAACGGAATCGCCCACCTGCCCGGTACCGATCGCTTCCTCGTCACCGGCAAGTACTGGCCGTCGATGTTCGAGGTGCGGTTCGTGCCGTGAACGCGGCACCGGGTACGCCACCGAACGCCGATCCGGCCGGTGCGACAGAATTGTTCCGTGACCGATTCGGACGAGGAACGCGCGCACGACGACGCGGACCGTCGTGCCGACGTCGGCGGTCGTCCCCGCCCGTCGGCCCGGGCCCCGCACCCCGGCAACGGCAACTATCCGCCGCCGCGGCGCACGTCCGCGCGGCGTACCCCCCTGCCGCCGCTGCACCCGGTCGAGGACGTCCGCCGGCACCGGGGCGACGACACGCCCCGCGGCGAGCGCGCCGGCGCCCCGCGGGCCCCGCGGATGCCGCGGAAACTGACGGTCACCCGTGTCGCGGCGCTGCGCAGCCGTGAGCTCACGAGCAAGGGCATCGCGACGTTCCGCCGCGCCGCCACGGCGGACGGCGCGGACCGCTCGGGCCTGACGGCCCTGACCTACGCGACGATGGCGAACTTCGCGAGCGACGCCGCGGTCGCCGTGGCCCTGGCGAACACCCTGTTCTTCTCCGCGGCGACGGGTGAGGACAAGACCAAGGTCGCCCTGTATCTGCTCATCACGATCGCCCCCTTCGCGGTGATCGCCCCGCTGATCGGCCCGCTGCTCGACCGGTTGCAGCACGGCCGCCGGCTGGCACTGGCCACGTCGTTCGCGGCCCGCACCGTGCTCGCCGTGGTGCTGGTGTTCAACTTCGACAGCTGGGGCCTGTACCCCGCGGCCCTGGCGATGATGGTGCTGTCCAAGTCGTTCGCCGTGCTCAAATCGGCGGTGACGCCACGAGTGCTGCCACCCGAGATCGACCTGGTCCGGGTGAACTCGCGGTTGACGGTCTTCGGCCTGGTGGGCGGCACGATGGGCGCCGGGGCGGTTGCCGCCGCCGCGGCCTGGCTGTTCGGCTCGTCGGGGGCCCTGTGGCTGTGCGCCGTCATCACCGCGTTCGGCGCGTACCTGAGCATGCGGATTCCCTCGTGGGTGGAGGTCACCGAGGGTGAGGTGCCGGCCACGCTGTCGTACCACGGCGCCGAGCCCCGCGTCGGAACCCGCACCGAGGTGGTCGCGGCACCCGGGCGCGCCGCCGGCGGGAAGGGCCGTCGCCAGCCGCTGGGACGGGCCGTGCTCACCGGACTGTGGGGTAACGGCACGATCCGGGTACTCACCGGTTTCCTGACCTTGTTCATCGCCTTCGTCGCCAAGTCGAGGACCGAGCACGAGCCCTTGGTCCAGGCCGCCATGCTGGGCCTGGTCGGCGCGGCTGCCGCCGTCGGCAACTTCACCGGCAACGCGACCGGCGCGCGGCTCACCCTGGGCCGGCCGGCCCTGATCGTGGTGCGCTGCACCGCGGCCGTGACGGTGGTGGCGGCGCTGGCCGCTGCGACCGGCAGCCTGTTCACCGCGGCACTGGTGGCGCTGGTGGGGTCCTGCGCGAGCGCACTGGCCAAGGTGTCGCTGGATGCGTCGCTGCAGCAGGACCTCCCGGAGGAGTCCATCGCGTCCGGGTTCGGTCGTTCGGAGACGGTGCTGCAACTGAGCTGGGTGTTCGGTGGGGCGCTGGGGGTGCTGCTGCCCACCGAGTACTGGCTCGGGTTCACCGTGATCACGGTCGTGCTGGCCCTCGGGCTGACGCAGACGATCCTCACCTACCGTGGAGGCACCGTCGTTCCGGGCTTCGGTGGCAAACGCCCGGAACACGCCACCCAGGAGACCACCGGTCGCAGCCCGCGGCCAGGCGGACGTACGACGAGAAACGGAACCCGATGAGACTGCAGCCCCGGACGAAGAAGACGATCGCGATCCTGGTGGTCGTGGCGCTGATCACGATCGGCGGGCTCACCGCGGTCGTGGTCTCCCTCGTCCGGTCGGCACCGCCGAGCCTGCCCACGGTGACGGCGTATGCGCAGGGCCGTGCGGTCACGGTCGAACCCGGCCTGTGCAGCGCCGACGGCACGTGCGCCGGTCTCGAGGCGGTGATGCTCGAGGTTCCGGCCGGCCGGCCGCTGCAGCTGTCGCTGCCGTCGGAGATCGCGGACTCCGACTGGCGGCTCAACGTCACCTACGGTGATCCGCGCACCGGCGAGATCTTCGAGGGGTTCCGCGACTACACGCCCGGGCAGGCCCGGGCCGTGACGGTGCCGTCCGACCCCGGGGCGCAGTTGCTGAACGTGGTGCTGCAGCTGCCCGCGACCGGGGAGCAGGCGCCGGTCTGGGCGATCCAGACGTTCTGAGCACCAGCGCGCACGCGCTCCGGGCCACAGCGCGCACGCGCTCCGGGCCACAGCGCGCACGCGAGAGGGGCCTTCCGGTGCAGCACCGGAAGGCCCCTCTCGCTCGGGTGTCAGGAGTCGAGCTCGCGCGCGACGGCGCGCATGACCTCGGAGATCCGCTGGGCGGTCTTGCGCTCGGGATGACGGCCCTTGCGCAGCTCGGGCTGCACGGTGGCCTCGAGCAGCTTGATCATGTCCTCGACCATGCCGTGCAGTTCGTCGGGGGTGTGCCGCTTCTGGGGAGCCGCCTCGCGCCGGCCACCCTGGCGGACCGAGGGCAACGGATCGAGCAGTTTCAGACTGAGGGCCTGCGGCCCACGACGCCCCGCGGCCATGCCGAACTCGACCCGCTGACCCGGCTTGAGGCCCTCGACCCCGGCCGGGAGCGCGGACGCGCGTACGTAGACGTCCTCGCCCTCCTCCTGGGACAGGAAGCCGAAGCCCTTCTCCACGTCGTACCACTTCACCTTGCCGGTAGGCACTGCGTTCACCCGCTCCTCGACAGCCGTGCCCCGCGGGGCACGAGTGGATATGCAAAACAACGCGCCCCGCTTCGAGTGCGGGACGCGCAGACTTGCGTCAGTGTACCCGGGGCGCAGTCCGCTTCCGAAAGTCCGGCGACGGCGTGCCGGGCCGCGGAAGCACTACGGTGGAACGCGTGGGTACCTCCAGTTCTTCCGTACCGGGCAACGGCCTGCTCAAGGCCGCACTGGCCTGCTTCGCGGTCGGGGTCGTCGCCGTCGTGGCGATCTTCCTGACCCCCGTCGTCACCGACGGCCGGCCGGGCCTGGTCCTGTATCTGCTGACTCTCGCCTGGCCGCTCGGTTTCGTGCTGGCCTTGACCTTCGCGCTGCGCTCCGGCCGGCGCGCCCGCGGAAGGGACCGCACGTGAGGATTCTGCTCAACATCATCTGGCTGGTCTTCGGCGGCCTGTGGCTGGCGCTGGGGTACTTCGTGGCGGGCCTGATCTGCTTCGTGCTGATCATCACCATCCCGTTCGGGATCGCGGCGTTCCGCATCGGTGTGTACGCGCTGTGGCCGTTCGGCAAGACGGTGGTGGACAAGCCCACGGCGGGGGCGGGTTCGCTGATCGGCAACGTGATCTGGGTGATCGTCGCCGGCATCTGGCTCGCCCTGGGGCATGTCGTGACGGCGATCGCGATGGCGATCACGATCATCGGCATCCCGTTGGCGGTCGCGAACCTGAAGATGGTGCCGATCTCGCTGCTGCCGCTCGGGAAGGACATCGTCCCGGTGGACAACCGGCCCAGTTACATGTGACGTTCCTCACATAACGCGGGCATAACGAGGGGGTCGCGGACCGGGACCGGCGATGGACTTTCGGCCCTACCTGCGACTTCATCGCGTCACACCGGGCACCCCTGCACCGCCGGCGCGACGCTCGGCGTTATCAATTGGTGACAATCACCGTCTCGAGCCGTTACCGTCGTGTCCGGCCGGTTGGTTCGGCCACCCCGGGTCCGTCGCGCCAAATCCTGCTCCGCGGATTCCGGGTGTCCCGACGAACGATCCACGGGAGCAGGAAGCGGGGGACCCAACGGTCTCCCAGGGAACACCGATTCCCAGGAGGCACCCGGATCGCCGCCCCGGCGACGGTCCTTGGGGTGAAGCCGAATCGCCCACCGGCGAGGAGGCCGGGCTACCTCTTCAGCCCGAACCCGACAGCTGACCTCGTAGGCGCGTACGGAGAGGAATCGGAACCGACATGAGCGGACGCCATCGCAAACCCACCAACACCGGCCGCACCGTCGCCAAGTTCGCGCTGACCAGCGCTGTTCTCGGCGTCACGGGCGTCGCCTTCAGCGGCACCGCCAACGCCGCTCCCGACTCCGACTGGGATCGCCTCGCGCAGTGCGAGTCCGGCGGCAACTGGGGCATCAACACCGGCAACGGCTACCAGGGTGGCCTGCAGTTCTCCCCCAGCACGTGGAACGCCTACGGCGGCGGCGAGTATGCCGCGACCGCCAACCAGGCCAGCCGTGAAGAGCAGATCGTCGTCGCCGAGCGCGTGCTGGCCGGCCAGGGCTGGGGCGCATGGCCGTCCTGCTCCTCGAGCCTCGGCCTGAGCAGCGCGCCGACGCAGCGCAGCGCGCCGTCCACGAGCGCCGGCACCGTCCAGAACACCCCGGTCGTCGAGGCCGCCCCCGAGGCGCCCGAGCTTCCTGCCCTGCCCGCCGAGGCCCAGGGCCTGCGGGCCGGCTTCGAACAGGGCCTCGAGGCCCTGCGCCAGGCCGGCATCGCCGTCGACCAGAACCTCGTCGACGCGGTCAACGCCGCACTGCCGAACTGACACCCGGCACAGCCACACGAAAGAGCCCCGCACCTGCAGGTGCGGGGCTCTTCTGCAATCCGGGTCAGCGGTTGATGACGGTGCGGGGGTGGGTGTACGGCAGGGCGTCGACGGGCAGCGGGAACTCCATCTCCTCGCCGTACGGGGACAGCGGGCCGGAACGAGTCGAGGACAACTCGGTGACGGCGTGGTCCCCGTCCGCCACCTTGGGCCACCCCGGATCGACGTACTGCTTCTTCGAATTGTCAGCCATGCGCTCATTTTGGCAGGCACGTTCACGGACAGCCACTTCAGGTCTCTAATCTTGGTGTCGATGACCGCCACCGACCCCGCCGCGCCGGAGACCGGCCCGGAGTCACTCGCCCGCTGGCTCGCCGACCGCCGCGACGCCGACCTCGGCGAGCTCCTGCGCGCCCGCCCCGACCTGGTGGTCCCGCCACCCGCCACGATGACCGTCCTGGCCGGCCGCGCACAACAGCGCGCGTCGGTGTTCCGCGCCGCCGACGAGCTCTCCGTCCTCGACTTCGGGGTGGTCGAGGCCCTGACCCGGCTGGGTGCCGACCGGGTGCCCGTCACGCGCCGCGCTCTGCTCGACTCCCTCTCCGGTCGGGTCACGGCCAAGAACGTCGACCGGTCGCTCGAGGCCCTGCGCCGGCTCTCCCTCGTATGGGGCCCGGCCGAGGGGCTGCGGGTCGTCGAGGCCGCCGCCGCGACCGTGCCGTGGCGCCTCGGGCGCGGCCCCGACCCCGATCCCGACCCACAGGACCTCGGCGCCGTCCTCGCCGACCTCGACCCGGCCCGGCGCAGCCTGCTCGACACGCTGGCGCGCACCTCCCCCGTCGGCCGGACCCGCGACGCCGCACCGGACACACCCGCCGACCGGCCCGTGCAGCGCCTGATCGCGGCCGGCCTGCTGATCCGGCTCGACGACGAGACCGTCGAACTGCCGCACCGCGTCGGTCAGGCACTGCGCGACGAGGCGCCGTTCGACCCCGCCGCCCTGACCCCGCCCCGGCCGCTGCCCGCGACGCACGTCGTCGCCGACGTCAACGCCACCGCGGCGGGTGCCGCCCTCGAGCTGCTGCGGCACTGCGAGAACCTGATCGACGCGCTCGGCGCCCTCCCCGCTCCCGCGCTCAAGTCCGGGGGTCTCGGGGTACGGGAGCTGCGTCGCCTCGCCAAGACCGTCGACGTGGACGAGCAGCTCGCCGCGCTGCTCGTCGAGGTGCTCGCCGCCGCCGGACTGATCGCACGGGGCATGCCGCAGCCGGCGCCGACCACGGACATCGACGACTACTGGGCGCCGACCACCGCCGCCGACGGCTGGTCGAACGCGCCGCCCGCGCAGCGCTGGGCCGTGCTCGCCGGCGCGTGGCTCGACGCGCCGCGCCGCATGTGGCTCGTCGGGCGTCGCGACGCCACCGACAAGCCGATCGCCGCACTCTCCGACGAGGCCCGGTCCACCGCCGCACCCCGTGAGCGGCGCCTGCTGCTCGAGCTGCTCGCCGAGGTACCCGGGTCGGCGCCCGACGCGGATGCGGCTCGAGCCGTGCTGGCCTGGCGGCGGCCGCGGTGGGCGGCCCGGCTCGGCGGTGACACGGTGGCCGAGACGCTGCGCGAAGCGACGGCCCTGGCCGTCGTCGCGCACGGTGCTCTCGCCTCTCCCGGCAAGGCACTGCTGCACGGCGGCGACCCCGACGCCGAGATGGCCGCGGTCCTGCCCGAGCCGGTCGACTACGTGCTCGTCCAGGCCGACCTGACGGTGGTCGCGCCCGGCCCCCTGGTACCGGAACTCGCGGACCGCATCGCTCTCGTCGCCGACGTCGAGTCGGCGGGCGCCGCGACCGTGTACCGGGTGACCGAGGCGGGCGTGCGCCGCGCCCTGGACGCCGGCACCGGCGCCGCCGACCTGCACGCCCTGTTCGCCACGCATTCGCGAACGCCCGTCCCCCAGGCGCTGACCTACCTGATCGACGACGTCGCCCGCCGTCACGGCCGGCTCCGCGCCGGGGTCGCCGCCTCGTTCGTCCGCTCCGACGACCCCGCGCTGCTGGCCGAGGTGCTCGGGCACCCCGTCGCCGCCCGCCTCGCCCTGCGGGCCGTCGCGCCCACGGTCGCGATCTCGCAGGCGCCGCTGGCCGAGGTGCTCGCCGAGCTGCGCGGTGCCGGATTCGCGCCGGCCGGCGAGGACGCCACCGGCGCGGTGCTGGACCTGCGGCCGCGAGGCGCCCGGGTGTCGGTGCCGCGGGCACGGCCCCGCTACGCCGGCCCGATGCCGCCCACCGGGGAGCAACTCGACACCCTGATCCGCACGCTGCGCGCCGGGGACCGGGCCGCGGCCGCCCCGCGCGGGGCCACGGTCCGCGGGGACGGCTCCCGCACCGGTGGTGCCGCGACGATGGCGCTGCTGCAGCTCGCCGCGCACGACAAGCGCAGCGTCCGGATCGGCTACGTCGATGCGCAGGGTGTCGCCACCCATCGCATCGTCGATCCCGTCGCCGTCGGCGGCGGACAGCTCGAGGCCTTCGACCCGGCCGCGGGCACGGTCCGCAGTTTCGTGCTGCACCGCATCACCACGGTCGCCCTCGTCGACTGACGGCGGCGGTGGCGGCCCGGCCGTCCCGCCTGGAGAATAGAGAGGTTGTTCTCTGTTCCCGTGCTAGGAGGCGTCCGTGCCCGACGGACCGTTGATCGTCCAGTCCGACAAGACCCTGCTCCTCGAGGTCGACCACGCGCTCGCGAACGAGGCCCGGCAGGCGATCGCCCCGTTCGCCGAACTCGAACGCGCCCCCGAGCATGTGCACACCTACCGCGTCACCCCGCTGGCGTTGTGGAACGCCCGGGCCGCGGGGCACGACGCCGAGCAGGTCGTCGACGCCCTCGTCAGCCACTCCCGGTTCGCCGTCCCGCAGCCGCTGCTCGTCGACATCGTCGACACCATGGCCCGCTACGGACGGCTGCAGCTGGTGAAGAATCCCGCGCACGGCCTGACCCTGGTCAGTCTCGACCGGGCGGTGCTCGAGGAGGTGATGCGCAACAAGAAGATCGCCCCGATGCTCGGCGCGCGGCTCGACGACGACACCGTGATCGTGCATCCGAGCGAGCGTGGCCGGCTCAAGCAGATGCTGCTCAAGGTGGGCTGGCCGGCCGAGGACCTCGCCGGCTACGTCGACGGGGAGGCGCACGCGATCAGCCTCGACTTCGAGTCCCACCCCTGGCATCTACGGGACTACCAGGAGATGGCCGCGGACTCGTTCTGGGCCGGCGGCTCCGGCGTGGTCGTGCTGCCCTGCGGGGCGGGCAAGACGATGGTGGGTGCGGCCGCGATGGCCAAGGCCGGTGCCACCACCCTGATCCTGGTGACCAACACCGTCGCGGGGCGGCAGTGGAAGCGCGAACTGATCGCGCGCACGTCGCTCACCGAGGACGAGATCGGCGAGTACTCCGGGGAGAAGAAGGAGATCCGCCCGGTCACCATCGCCACCTACCAGGTGATCACCCGCAAGTCGAAGGGCGAGTACCGCAACCTCGAACTGTTCGACTCCCGCGACTGGGGGCTGATGATCTACGACGAGGTGCACCTGCTGCCCGCACCGGTGTTCCGGATGACGGCCGATCTGCAGTCCCGGCGCCGGCTCGGCCTCACCGCGACGCTCGTGCGCGAGGACGGCCGCGAGGGCGACGTGTTCTCGCTCATCGGTCCCAAGCGCTACGACGCGCCGTGGAAGGACATCGAGGCGCAGGGCTGGATCGCGCCCGCGGAGTGCGTGGAGGTGCGGGTGACCCTGACCGACGCGGAACGGATGGCGTACGCGGTCGCCGAGCCCGAGGAACGGTACAAGCTGTGCTCGACCGCGCACACGAAGATCGCGGTGGTGAAGTCGATCCTCGCCCGGCACCGCGACTCCCCCACCCTGATCATCGGCGCGTACCTCGATCAGCTCGACGAACTCGGCGCGGCGCTCGACGCCCCGGTGATCAAGGGCTCGACCCGGAACAAGGAGCGCGAGGAGCTGTTCGACCGCTTCCGCGCCGGCGAGCTGAAGGTGCTCGTCGTGTCCAAGGTCGCGAACTTCTCGATCGACCTGCCCGAGGCCTCGGTGGCGGTGCAGGTGTCCGGCACGTTCGGCTCGCGTCAGGAAGAGGCGCAGCGTCTCGGCCGGTTGCTGCGTCCCAAGCACGACGGCGGGCAGGCGCACTTCTACTCGGTCGTCGCGCGTGACACCCTCGACGCCGAGTACGCCGCGCACCGGCAGCGGTTCCTCGCCGAACAGGGCTACGCGTACCGGATCACCGACGCCGACGATCTGCTCGGGCCCGCCATCGGCTGATCGCGGTTCAGCCGGCCGGGAGGCGATACTCCTGTTCCGGTCGTCCCGTGCTGCCGTACCGCAGCTGCATCCGCAGCTGCCCCTTGGTGACGAGCGCGGCGAGATAACGCTGAGCCGTCGCGCGGGACACCCCGATCGTCACCGCCACCTCCCCTGCCGACATGGGCGTCGCCGACGACGAGAGAGCCTGCAGAACAAGCTCTTTGGTCACCGAACGGGGAGCCCGGTCTGCGGCGCCCGACGGGGCGGGCCGCAGCGCGGCCAGCGCCGAGTCGATCTCGGCCTGGCTGAGTTCGGCTCCGGCGACCAGACGCCGGTACTGCGCGTACGCCGACAACCGCCGCGCGAGTTCGGTATTGGGAAACGGCTTGACCAGATACCCCGAGGCGCCGGCGGCCAGCGCGGCCCGCACCGTCGTGCCCTCGGCGGCCGCGCCGAGTACGAATGCGTCGCAGTCGAGTTCGCGGATCAGATCGATGCCGGAGCCGTCGGGCAGGTACACGTCCACGAGCGCGAGATCGATCGCGGTCTCGCGAACCGCGGCCCGGGCGGCCGCGAGGGTGCCGGCGACCGCCGCCACCCGGAACCCGGCGACCGCGGCCACCACGCTCGCGTGCAGCTCCGCGACCCGGAAGTCGTCGTCGACGACGAGCACCGTCAGATCGGATCCGCCCATCCGGTGTCTCCTTCGTCGAGTACGTCGATCAGGGTGGCGACGAACACCGCGCCGCCCGTGGGATTGTCCGGGGTGCGCCGCCCGCCGGGATCGGCGACGGTCACATCGCCCCCGTGCTGCCGGGCCACCTGCCGCGCCAGGGCCAGGCCCATGCCGCGACCACCCGGGACGGCGCCGTCGGCGTGGGTGGTGACGCCCTCCCCGAAGATCTCCTCGGCCCGCCCGGCGGCGACCCCGGCACCGGTGTCCGCGACGGCCACATGCAGGTCGCGCCCGGCCTCGACGAGTTCTACCTCCACCTCGGCGGGGTCGTGCCCGCGCTCGCGAGCCGCCTCGATCGCGTTGTCGAGCAGATTGCCCAGCACGGTCGTGACGTCCACGGGGCATCGGACGGTGCCTCGCACCCAGGTGTTCTCGCCGAGAACCAGCGTCACCCCGCTCTCCCGCGCGTGGGCAGCCTTGGCGGTGAGAAAGGCGTGCAGGTACGGATCGGCGACGGCGTCGAGCCCGTCGAGTGGCCGGCCCGCCGGTCCGGCTCCGAGGAGCTGCTCGAGGTACTCGGTGGCCTGCGCGCTGCGCCCCTGCTGCAGCAGGCCGTAGAGCAGATGCAGACGATTGGCCGTCTCGTGGCGCTGGGCCCGCAGCGCGGTGGTCAGCGACTGCACGGCGTCCAGCTCGCGGGTGAGCTTCTCGACGTCGGTCCGGTCGCGCACCGACATCACGGTGCCCAGGTCGCGCCCGTCCCGCCGGACGCGACGCGCCACGGCGAGGACGATCCGGTCCCCCACGGCCGCAGCCACCGGCTCGTCGCGGGGGCTGCGTGCGACGTCGAGCAGGCGCGGGGTCAGGCCGACGTCCTCGAGCCGGTCCCCCGCCCCGCCCCGCAGGTCGAGCAGCCGGCGGGCCTCGGCGTTGACGACGGTGACCGTGCCCTCCGTGTCGGCACCGATCACCCCTTCCCCGATGCCGTGGAGCACCACCTCCTGCTCGCGGACCAGCTCGGCCAGCTGCTCGGGTTCGAGGCCGAGGGTCAGCCGCTTCCACCGCCGGGCCAGCAGCGCCGAGCCCGCGGCACCGCAGGCCAGGGCGCCGGCTGCGACGAGAGACGCCTGCGCGACGTCCTCGCGTAGTTCCGACCGGATGCGGTCCGTGGCGATGCCGACACTGACCTCGCCGACGACCCGGTCCGAGCCGGGCGCGACGACCGGCACCTTGGCCCGGACGGAGTCGCCCAGGGTGCCGCGCTCGCTGCGCACCACCTCGCGGCCGGCCAGGGCCTCGTCCGGGTCGGTACTGACGCGTAGTCCGAGCAGGTCGGGGTCGGGGTGGGCCAGGCGCAGCCCCTGCTCGTCCGTGACCACCACGAACAGCGCACCCGTGGCGTCGCGGACCGCCTCGGCGGCCTGCTGGACGGTGCCGGAGGCGAGTTCCGGGTTGCCGGGGGCGACGACCCCGTCGTCGGCGGCGGCGAGCCGGGCCACCTCGGCCCGGACCGTGGCATCGACTGCCACGGTCCGGGCGACGGCGAGGGCTCGTTGTCCGTGCTCATCGGTGACGCGGTGCTCGGTGGTGGTGACGAACGCCGCGAACCCCAGCCCGAGGGCCGCCGCGACCACGGCGGACTGCAACAGCAGCACCTGGGTCCGCAGCCTCACGACGCCTCCGGTGGTTCCGGGTCCGACACGATCGATCCGTTTCCCGCGACGGTACGTCGCCGCCGGGCTCAGCCGAGCGGGATCTGACCCAGTGCGACGCCCACGACCAGCATCGTGAGCGAGACGATCGTCGCACGCCACAGCACCTTGCGGTGGTGGTCGGCGAGCTGCACGCCGGCGAGGGTGACGAGCAGCAGGATCGCGGGTACGAGGGGGCTCTGCATGTGTACGGGCTGGCCGGTGATCGACGCGCGGGCCATCTCGACCGGTTCGATCCCGTACTGGGCGGCGGTCTCGGCGAGCACCGGTAGCACCCCGAAGTAGAAGGCGTCGTTGGTCATGAAGAACGTGAACGGAATGCTGAGCACCCCCGTGATCACCGCGAGGAACGGGCCGAGCGCGTCCGGGATCACCCCGGTCAGCCACAGCGCCATCGACTCCACCATGCCGGTGCCCTGGAACACCCCGGTCAGGACGGCCGCGGCGAACACCATGGCGACCACCGACACGATGCTCGACGAGTGCCGGACGATCGCCTCGGACTGGTCGGCCACGCGCGGGAAGTTCACCGCCAGCGCCAGACCGGCGGCGATCATGAACAGCACGGGGATGGGCAGGACGTCGAGGCCGAGGACGACGAGCAGCGCGACGGTGAGCAGGGCGTTGAACGGCAGCAGCTTCGGTCGCAGGGTTGCGCGGTTCGGATCGAGGGCGGCGGCGAATCCGCCGGTCTGGTCGTCGCTGTCGCCGGCGTCGGCCCCCGGGCCGGTCCCGGTCGCTCGGGATCCGCCCGATCCGCCGGAGCCGGTCGATCCGCCGCGGCCGACACCCGCGAGGACCGGTTCCGCGGTCCACACCAGCTTGCCGAGTCGCCGGCGCTCCATGACACCGAGGTGCAGCGCGAAGCCGAGCACGACGACCAGGCCCACGAGCAGCGAGGGGATCATCGGCACGAACACGTCCGACGGGGACAGGCCCAGGGCGCTGGCGGCACGGACCGTCGGCCCGCCCCACGGGATGATGTTCATCGTCGCGTTCGCCAGGCCCGCGACGACCGTCAGGATCACGGGGCTCACCCGCAGCTTCAGGTACAGCGGCAGCATCGCCGACGTGGTGATGATGAACGTGGTCGAGCCGTCGCCGTCCAGGGAGACGATCATCGCGAGCACCGCGGTGCCGACGACGAGCCGCGCCGGGTCGTCGCGCACGAGCCGCAGGATCAACCGCACCAGCGGGTCGAACAGTCCGACGTCGATCATGATCCCGAAGAAGATGATCGCGAAGAACAGCAGCGCCGCGGTCGGGGCCAGGTCGGTGACGCCGTCGACGATCATGTCGCCGAGATCGAGACCGGCGCCGGCGAACAGCCCGAAGGCGACCGGGACGAGGATGAGACCGACGACGGGCGTGGCCCTCTTGGAGAGGATCAAGTACATGAAGACGGCGACCATGAGGAAGCCGAGGAAGACAAGCACGATCTGCTCGCTTTCGTCTGGGGACGGTGCGGAGGGGGTTCGAGAAACCGGGCCGCCGCCCGGTGTGATCCCTGCTACACCGAAGTGTGAGGCCGCCCACTCCGAGTGGTCACCGTTGCGTGCGATAGCCCCGTTGTGCGCATTCTGCTCGAGTTGAGGCCGGAGCCTCACGACAGGTTTCCCCGGCACCGCCGGGGGTAGCCGTAGGTATGGGTGCACGGGGCACAGCAGAGGGTCGGACCGCACGCGGCGCCGGCCGAACGGCCGGGGGCAGGGAACGCACATCTCGCAGACGGGCAGCCGCCCCGAAGTCGACGACCGCGGCCACGACGACGTCGGCCACGACGCGGTCGGACACCGCGAAGTCGACGACCGCGCGATCCGGCACCGCGAAATCCACCACCGCACGATCCGGCACCGCGAAATCCACCACCGCACGATCCGGCACCGCGAAATCCACCACCGCACGATCCGGCACCGCACGATCCGGCACCGCGAAATCCACCACCGCGAAATCCACCACCGGGAAATCGACCACCGCGCGGTCGGCCACGGCTGCGCCACGGCGGACGGACCCGGATCGGCGAGCCGGACGCGCCGCCGCCGGAACCCGTACGGCGCCGGACGCCCCACGGCGCGCCCGGACGCAGGACACCGCTACGCGCCGGACCCGTCCGCGGACGCAGACCGCCGACGAGCAGGCTCGGTCGCGGACCCGTGAGAGGCCGCGCACGTCCACCGGCTCCCGGCCCCGGTCGTCCGAGCGCCCACCGGTGGCGACATCGGAACGTCCCGGACCGGGGCTCGACGACCGCGCTCCGCGTCGCAAGCGCCGGCCCTTCGCGGCCGCCGTCGAGTGGCTGAAGACCCACGTTCGCCGGCTCGCCCGGGCGGTGCGGAAGCGCCGGGACGCGGTGCTGCGCGATGCCCCCGCCTCGACGGACCAGCTCATCGATACCGTCACCGAGGGCAGTGCGAGCACAAGAGCCGTCCTCAAAGGCGCCGGGGCCGCCCTGACCGGCAAGAACCCCGTGTGGGCCGCCGTCAAGGGCCTGATCTCCGGCCTGAGCACCAGGACGAAGATCCTGTTGGCCCTCCTCGTCGTCCTGGTCGCGCTGCTGGCTCCGGTCCTGCTCGTGGTCGCGCTGCTGGCCCTGCTCGTCGCGTGGCTGGTCGCGGCGGTACGGGCCGCCACCCGGTGAGCGCCCCTCGGCACCACGCCCCTCGACACCACGCCCCTCGACACCAGGCCACGGCCAGCCCCGGCAGGACTCCACCACGGCGGGCCGGTCGCATAAGCTGACGTCGTGCGTCGTTTCGACTTTCCCGTGGACCTGCCCCACGCCAAGGCCGTCAATCAGACCGTCGCCGAGGTGCGACGACTACGGGTGTCGGCGATCGTGCTGGCGGTGCTGTTCACCGTAGCCGCCGTATGGCTGATCGCGGTCGGCCGGGCGTGGTCCTTCGTCGTCGCGGCCGTGGTCGTCGTCGCCGCGCTCACTTCCGCGTGGGTCGCGGTGTGGGCTCCGCGCAAGGTGGGCACGATCCAGGATCTGTACCGGGACAGCCCGCTGGTTCCGGCCGTGGTCTCCGAAATCCGGCCGCGCGGGATGACGCTGCTCGCGCTCGTCGACATCGCCAAGCCGCAGACCGACGGTCACCGTTACGCCCTGGTCGCCCGGGACGTCACGGCCGTACCGGGGCACCGGGTGCGGGTCGGCGAGCGCGTGCCGTCCGTCGCGGTGCTGTCGGACCGCACCACCCGCAACACGAGCGGCGTGTGGCAGATGGTCAGCCCGATGCCGATCGCATGGGGCACCCGGGACGCTTCGGTGCTGCGCGAGGCCGCCGCCGCGATCGACGAGACCGAGTGGAAGGTGCTCGAAGGCAAGCTTTCCCGCTCGGACGAGGTCGCGGCCAGCGAGGAGCGCCGGCTCGTGCTGGACCCGAAGGACCTGCCCGCCGACCTGCGCTGACCATGCGCCCCGTCGTCCTCACCGGAAGCACCGTCGTTCTCACGGTGCCCCGGGCGGGCGACGTCGACGCGATCACGGCCGCCTGCCGGGACCGGTCGATCGTGCGGTGGACGACGGTCCCGGACCCCTACACGCGGGCGGACGCGCAACGGTTCGTCGGCGACGTGGTGCCCGCGGGCTGGGCGGCGCACAGCCCGGTATGGGCGGTGCGGACGTCCGCCGACGGTCCGCTGTTGGGGACCGTCGGGTTGATCGAGCGGGACGCGTCGGCGGCGGAGATCGGGTACTGGATTGCCCCGGCTGCCCGCGCCCGCGGACTCGCGACGGAGTCGGTGAACCTGCTGTGCGACTATGCTTTCCGCTCGGACGGATTGAAACTGGACCGCATCGAGTGGCGGGCGCTGGCCGGGCACCGCGCGTCGGCGGCGGTGGCCCGCCGGGTCGGCTTCCGCTTCGAAGGCGTGCAGCGGCGCGGGATACTGCAGCGCGGGTCCCGGCACGACGCGTGGGTCGCGGGCCTGTTGCCCGACGACCCACGCGTACCGGCCGACGGATGGCCGATGTGATCGACGGGGCCGGTCAGAGCAGTTCGGGCAGGACCTCCTTCTCGAACAGTTCGATGCCCGAGGTGTCGTAGGCGGCCTCGGGGAAGTAGAGGATCGCGTACGTCATGCCCTGCTTCTTCAGCGCCCTGAAGTTCTCGACGATCTGCTCGGGTGTTCCCACGGCGGGCAGACCCCGGAAGGCGTCGAGCGCACCGTCGGCCTTCTCGGGCCCGACGTACGGTTCGAGCCGGGCCCGCAGCGTGCCGAGACGCTCCTGCACCTCGGCCTCGGTGCGGCCGATGGCGACGTTGTAGTTCGCCGAGCGCACGATGGCGTCGAAATCGGTGCCCACCTCGGCGCAGTGCCCCCGCAGGATCTCCGACTTGTGGGCGAAACCCTCCGGGGTGCCGTCGAAGTTGGTGTACTGCGCGTACTTCGCGGCGATCTTCAGCGTCACCTTCTCCCCGCCACCGGCGATCCACAACGGGATGCCGCCCTCCTGCAGCGGCAGCGGCCGCACGACGGCACCGTCCACCTGGTAGTGCCGGCCGTGCAGGGTGGCCGTGCCGGTGGTCCAGGCCTGACGGAAGATCTGCACACCCTCGTCGAGGCGGCGCAACCGCTCCGGCGGGGACGGGAAGCCGTATCCGTAGGCGCGCCACTCGTGCTCGTACCATCCGCCGCCGATGCCCATCTCGATGCGGCCGCCCGAAACGATGTCCGCGGTCGCGGCGACCTTCGCCAGGTAGGCGGGGTTGCGGTAGCCCATGGCGGTGCACATCTGCCCGATCCGCACCCTCTCGGTGACCGCGGCGAACGCCGACACCAGCGACCACGCCTCGTGGGTGGCCTCCTCGGTGGGCACCGGCACGGTGTGGAAGTGGTCGTACACCCAGATCGACTCCCACGGTCCGCTGTCGGCGCGCTGAGCCAGGTCACGCATCACCCGCCACTGCTCGGCGGGTTCGATGCCGACGAGGTCGAGCCGCCAGCCCTGGGGGACGAACATTCCGAATCGCATGTGGGATTCCTGTCTTCGAGATCGGGGCCTGCATGCCGATCCCCAGTATCGCGGACCGGCCCCGGTCGCGCGGGGTTCCCTCCGCGCGACTGGGCCCGTGCACTCAGGCCGTCGCCGCCCGAGCCGGCACAGCGTCGAACCGGCCGGCCGGGCGGTCGAGCCCGTAGTGGCCGCGCAACGTCGTCGAGGTGTATTCGGTGCGGAACAGTCCCCGATCCCGGAGGATCGGCACGACCTGCTCGACGAAGTCCTCGAGACCACCGGGCAGGTAGGGCGGCATGACGTTGAAGCCGTCCGCGGCTCCGCCCTCGAACCACAGCTGCAGGTCGTCGGCGATCTGCTCGGCGGTGCCCGCGAACGTGCGGTGCCCCCGTCCGCCGCCGAGCTTGCCGATGAGCTGGCGCACGGTCAGGTGCTCGTTCTCGGCGAGGTTCTTCACCAGCTCGTAGCGGCTCTTGTTGCCCTGGATCCGGTCGAGGGGCGGCAGCGGGGGCAGCGGCGCGTCGAGAGCATGGTCGGTGAGGTCCACCCCCACCATCCCGGAGAGCTGACGCAGCGAGTAGGCCGGCGAGATCAGGTCGGTGAACTCCTGCTCGAGCGCCTTCGCCGCGACCTCGGTGTCGCCGATGAACGGCACGATCCCGGGGAGCACCTTCAGCGAGTGCGGATCGCGTCCCACCGCGGCCACCCGCGCCTTCAGATCGCGGTAGAACGCCTGTCCCTCGGCCAGGGTGCGCTGCGCGGTGAACACGGCCTCGGCGTACCGGGCGGCGAAGTCCTTCCCGCTCTCCGACGATCCGGCCTGCACCAGGACGGGACGGCCCTGCGGGGAGCGCGGGGTGTTGAGCGGTCCGCGTACCGAGAACCGCGGGCCGTCGTGGTCGACGGGGTGGACCTTGCCCGGGTCCGCGAAACGACCGCTCTCGACGTCGAGTTCGACGGCGTCGTCCTCCCAGCTGTCCCACAGACCGGTCGCCACATCGACGAACTCGGCGGCGCGGTCGTAACGACCGGCGTGGTCGGGGGTCTCGTCGTATCCGAAGTTGCGGGCTTCGTCGGCACCTCCGGAGGTGACGATGTTCCAGCCGGCGCGGCCGTGGCTGATGTGGTCGAGCGAGGCGAACTTGCGGGCGAGGTTGAACGGTTCGTTGAAGCCGGTGGACGCGGTGGCGATGAGGCCGATGCGCTCGGTGACGACGGCCATCGCCGAGAGCAGGGTGATCGGTTCGAAGATCGCCTGAGCGTTGTGCTCGACGCGCGGCCCCACTGCGAGACCGTCGGCGAAGAACACCGAATCGAGCGTGCCGCGTTCGGCGATCTGCGCGAGCTCCTGGAAGTGTGCGACGTCGAGGACGCGGCGCGCGTCGGTGCGCGGGTGCCGCCAGGCGGCCTCGTGATGACCGACTCCCATCAGGAAGGCGTTGAGGTGGAACTGCTTCGGGGACTGCGACATGACAACCTCTCCAGGTGTGGGGGAACGAGGGGACTACCGGTCTGCGCGCCAGCGGGAGAGCCGGCGCTCGACCGCGACGAGGATCCCGTTGAAGGTCAGACCGACGAGAGAGATGGCGACGATGCCGGCGTACATGTTCGGGATCTGGAAGTTGAGTTGCGAAGCGGTGACGAGATAGCCGAGACCCGCCTTGGCGCCGACCATCTCGGCCGCGATGAGCACGAGGATGGACGAGGCCGCGGCCATCCGGATGCCGGTGAAGATCGTCGGCACCGCGGCCGGCAGGATCACCTTCTGGAACAGGCGGTACGAAGGCAGACCGAGGGAGCGGGCCGATTTCACCAGGAGCGGATCCACGGTGCGCACGCCGGAGACGGTGTTGAGCAGGATCGGGAAGGTGCTCGCGTAGGTCACCAGCGCCACCTTCGAGGTCTCGCCGATGCCCAGGATCAGGATGAACACCGGCAGCAGCGCGAGCGCGGCGGTGTTGCGGAACAACTCGAGGATCGGATCGAGGAACTCGGCCACCGGCCGGTACCAGCCGATCGCCACACCGAGCGGGATCGCGACGAGCACCGCGATCCCGAAGCCGGTGACGGCCCGGGACAGGCTGGCACCGAGGTGCTCGGCGAGCCGGCCGTCGCCGATCAGCTGGGCGAAGGCGTCCGCGACCACGGTGAAGGGCGGCAGGAACACCTCGTCGACGAGTCCGAGCCGGGGCGCGATCTCCCAGACCGCGAGGAAGGCGAGGATCGCGACGGCCGGCTTGAGCCCGCGCCACACGAAGGCACCGATCCAGGGGCCGGTCCCGGCGCCTCGAGCCGGCGGGGCCGGTGCGGGTCGTTGCTCCGCCAGGGCCCCGTCGAGCGCGACGGGGTGGATCAACGTGGCGCTCGGACTAGACATGGTGGACCTCCTGGATTGCGGCACCGTGGTTCTGCGCGCGCTCGACGTCCGAGTGCAGCAAGGACCAGATCCGGTGTCGATAGTGTCGGAACGCCTCGCCGGAGCGGACGTCGTCGACGGTGCGATCGATGTCGATGTCCACGACGGCCTCGACCCGTCCGGGCCGGGACGTCAGGACGGCCACGCGCTGTCCGAGGTAGACCGCCTCGTCGATGCCGTGGGTGATGAACAGAATCGTCTTGCCGGTCTCGTGGCGGATCCGTAACAGCTCGTCCTGCAACGATTCCCGGGTCTGTAGGTCGAGCGCGGCGAACGGCTCGTCCATGAGGAGCACCTCGGGGTCGAACGCCAGGCTCCGGGCGATCGCGACGCGCTGTTTCATGCCACCGGACAGCTCGTGCGGATAACGATCTCCGAATCCACGCAGCCCCACGAGCTCGAGGTAGTGCTCGGCGCGCTCACGCCGCTGCCGCCGGGGCAGCCCCTTCGCCTCGAGGCCGAATTCGATGTTGTGCCGCGCGGTGCGCCACGGCAGGAGTGCGTACTGCTGGAAGACGATGCCCCGGTCCAGGCCCGGCCCGGAGATCGGCTGTCCGTCGAGCAGGATCCGGCCGGACGTCGGGCTGCTCAGCCCACCGAGCAGGTCGAGCAGGGTGGACTTGCCGCAGCCGCTGGGGCCGACGAGGACGAGGAACTCACCGTCGGCGACGTCGAGGCTGACGTCGTCGAGGGCTGTGAACGCGGTGTCCGTACCGCGGACCGGGAACCGCTTGGTCACGTGCTCGAGACGGAGCTTCGGGGTGGTGCTCATTTCGCCTCCTCGACGGGTTCACCGTTCGGACCGCTCGACGGTTCGTAGGTGCCGTTGGCGTAGGGGTTGAACTCGTTGGTGTAGATGTCGGATGGGGTGAACGTGCCGTCGGGCAGTTCGCCGTTCCGGGCGAGCCAGTCGAGCCAGGTCCGGATCTCCTGTTCCGTGATCGTCCCGCCCGGTCCGGCGACGCCGGGGCTCTGGTAGAACTCGACCAGGTCGGTGCTCTCGTTGCGGCCGCGGCTGCCGATGATCTCCTTGAACTCGGCAATGACCGTGTCGCGCGGGGTGGTCTGCGCCCAGCGGATCGCACGTGCGGTGCCCTGCACGAAATCCGCCACCGCATCCCGGTTCTCGGCGATGAAGTCGTCGCGGAAGACGTACGTGCCGTAGCTGAACGCCCCGAACAGGGACTCGTCGGTGAACAGCGGTCGGATTCCGCCGCGCGCGACCGCGGTCTCGCGGAACACGCTGCCGAGGGTGCCCACGTCGATCTGTCCCTCCCGCAATGCCTGTTCGGTGTTCACCGGCGGCACGACGATCAGTTCGACCTGCCCGATCTCGTCCGGGGTCAACCCCTGCCGGGCGAGCCATTCGCGGACGAGGAACTCGTGGTGCGCACCGAGCGTGTTCATCCCCACCTTCTTGCCGATCAGATCCCGGGCGGTGCGGATCGGGCTGTCCTCGAGCACGTAGTAGCCGTTGAACGACTGCTCGTCGGAGCCGTAGTAGCTGATGACCGATGTGATCGGCGAGTCGGCGGCGGCGAGCTTGATGACGGCACCGTTGAATGCGCCGCCGAATTCGGTCTGCCCGGTGGCCGCGGACTGGATGTCCTGCGGACCGCTGGTGGTGTCACCCACCCAGTCCAGCGCGACGTTCTCGTAGTAGCCGAGGCTCTCCGCGAGTTCGGGGTAGGTGACCTGGCCGGCCGAGCCCTGGTAGCGCAGAACGGTGCGCCCGTCGTCGGTGGTGGCGGTCCCCGACCCCGGGGAGCACGCCGCGACCCCCGCGGCGAGGGTGACGAGGGTGGCTGCGACCGCAACCGGCCGGGCCAGCCGGCTGCGCAGCATGGAATACGACATCGCGAGAGTTGTCCCTTACGTTCGGCGAGGAGGCCCGGCACAGCGGGCACGGAGAAGTGCGGTGCGGCGACGGCGAGGCGTCCACGGCACCGGGATTCGCGGTGCAGCAACGGAAGATCGAGTGCCGGCGTCCGGACGGGCCGGACGGGCGGGCTACACCGGGAGGGTCAGCGACAACAGTCCGGACACTCGTACACGGTGGACTCCTTCTGCGGCGATCGGACTCCGGAAGTCTGGCCCGGGCCGCGGCGACGGGGCAACGCTTCGGCGCATCCGTGTGCGAATCCCTTGACTTGTCCGATCCGCTACCGTACCGGCCGCGAACCGGATGCCGGTCGGTACGATCGGCCCATGCGCACCGCCGTGCTCGCCGACGCCTTCGAGCAGCATCGGCCGCACCTGCTCTCCGTCGCCTACCGGCTGACCGGCAGCGTCGCCGACGCCGAGGACGCGGTCCAGGACGCCTGGCTGCGACTCGACCGCGCGGACGCGGACGGGATCGACGATCTGCGGGCGTGGCTGACCACCGTGGTCGGACGTCTGTGCCTGGACCGGCTGCGGTCGGCCGCGGTACGTCGCGAGAACTACGTCGGCCAGTGGCTGCCCGAACCGATCGTCACTCCGGTCGGCGGACCGTCCTCCCCCGATCCGCTGGAAGCCGTTGTGCGGCAGGAGGACAGCCGGATGGCGGCGATGGTCGTGCTGGACACGCTCACCCCGGCCCAGCGCGTCGCCTTCGTCCTGCACGACGGCTTCGCGGTGCCGTTCGACGAGATCGCCGCCATTCTCGACGTCACGCCGGCGTCCGCGCGCCAGCTCGCCTCCCGCGGCCGGCGAGCCGTCGCGGCCGCGCCGCCGCCCGTGCCGGCCGCCGAGCACGTCGAGGCGGTACAGCGGCTGATGACGGCCCTCGCCTCCGGGGACCTCGCGGCGGTGGTCGCGGCGCTCGACCCCGACGCCCGGGTGATCGGGGACGCGGGCGGCACCACCCGCACCGCGATCAACGTCGTCGTCGGCGCCGACCGGTTCGCCCGGTTCTTCCTGGGCCTGATGCAGCGCTACGGCGCCGAGGCGTTCCTGGCCGGCACGCCGGCGCTCGTCAACGGCGAACTGGGGTTCGTCAGCGCCGGTTCCCCCGGCGACGGGACCCGCCGCGCGTTCGCCGGGCGGGTCGTCGGCTGCACCGTCCGTGACGGGCGGGTATGGGCGGCCTACGACATGGCCAATCCCGACAAGCTCCGCGGCGTCCGCCTCGACGGTTAGAGTCGCGGTCATGGAGCCCCGACTGAGCTTCGTCACCCTTGCCGTCGCGGACCTCGAGCGCACCCGGCGCTTCTACGTCGACGGGCTCGGCTGGACGCCCGTCGTCGATGTGCCCGGCGAGGTGCTGATGATCCAGGTCGGACCGCACCTCGTCCTGTCCCTGTGGGACGAACAGCACTTCGCAGCCGAGGTCGGGCCCGTTCGCCGGAGCGGCGTCCCGCCCGTGACGCTCGCCCACAACGTCGCCGACCGAGCGGATGTCGACCGGGTGCTGGACACCGCCCGACGCGCCGGAGCCGATCCGGTCTCCGACGCGGTCGAACGCGAGTGGGGCGGCTACACAGGATATTTCGCGGACCCCGACGGATTCCGGTGGGAGATCGCCTGGAATCCGGGTCCCATCGGTCAGCTCGTGCTGCCCTGAGCCGCGTCGTCCTGCAGCTACGGCACCCGGCACGCATCGGTGCTGAAACCCTGCTCGTGGATGCCCAGGGCCGAGTTCATCCGGGCCCGCATGTTCTCGAGCGCGATCTGGTAGGTCAATTCGACCACCCCGGCCCGTCCGAAGCGCCGCTCGAGGTCGGCGACCTGCTCGTCCGTCACCGTGACGGCCGCACCGCCGTCGCCGCCGGCTCCCGTCATCGCGTCGGCGTACGCGATCGCCGCACGCTCGTCGTCGCTGTAGGCGTCGGAGGTCGCATAGTCGGCGATGTGCTCGAGGCGGTCCACGTCGAGGCCGTCGAGCCGCTGCAGCATCGTGCCGAAGTCGACGCACCAGGAGCACCCGACGCTCCAGGCCACCCGGTACACCGCGAGTTCGCGCACGTGCGGCGGCAGCACCGTCGACGCGCGCTCGACGAGCGTCTCGTGCACGGCGCTCGCCCGCATCAGCGCCGGATGGTGGGCGTAGACGGCGAACGGCTCGGGCACCTCCCCGAAGCGGCGCCGGGCCATCCGATAGGCGATCTTCGTCGCGACACCGGCCTCGGCCGGTGTCACCGCGGGAATGCGCGCCATGATCTACTCCGTTCCCCGGGTCCCGGACGGGACCGTTCACCTCTTCGGACGAGACAGCCCCGCCGGATGTGACACGACCGCTGCCGGGGGTCGCGAAGGACGCGGCTAAGCTGCCGAAATGGCAGAAATCGCGTCCTCACGCCGGGTCCGCACGGTCGAAAGGCTGCGGCCGTTCGCCTCCACGATCTTCGCCGAGATGACCGCTCTGGCCGTGACGCACGACGCCGTGAACCTCGGCCAGGGCTTTCCCGACACGGACGGCCCCCGCGCGATGCTCGACGTCGCGCGCCAGGCCATCGCCGACGGCGTCAACCAGTATCCGCCCGGGCCGGGCACGCCCGAACTGCGGCGGGCGATCGCAGCGGACCGGGCGGCCCGGTACGGACTCGAACACGACCCCGACGGCGAGGTCCTCGTCACCGTCGGTGCCACCGAAGCGATCAGCGCCGCCGTCCTCGGTCTCGTCGAGCCCGGTGAGGAGGTGCTGCTCACCGAGCCCTACTACGACTCCTACGCCGCGTCCGTCGCACTCGCCGGGGCTACCCGCCGCACCGTTCCGCTCACTCGTGCCGGATCGGGGTTCGTCCTGGACGTCGACGCGCTGCGCGCCGCGGTCACCGACCGCACCCGGATGCTGGTGGTCAACACCCCGCACAATCCGACGGGGACGGTCTACGACGACGAGGCGCTTCGCGCGCTCGCGGAACTGGCGTGCGAACGCGACCTGCTGGTGCTGTCCGACGAGGTGTACGAGCATCTGGTGTTCGACGGCCGGCAGCACCGGCCGATCGCGTCGCTGCCCGGCATGGCCGAACGCACCGTCACCGTGTCCAGCGCCGCGAAGATGTTCAACGTCACCGGCTGGAAGATCGGGTGGGCGCTCGGGCCCCGCGAACTGATCGACGGGGTGCGCACGGCGAAACAGTTCATGTCCTTCGTCGCCGGAGCGCCGTTCCAGCCCGCCGTCGCGTACGCGCTGACCCACGAGCAGCCCTGGGTCGCCGCCCAGCGCGACGACCTGCAGCGCAGGCGCGACCTGCTCTCCGCTGCGCTCACCGACGCCGGATTCGGCGTGCTGGACTCGGCCGGAACGTATTTCGTGTGCGCGGACGTCACCCCGGTCGGTGTGACGGACGGTGTCGCCTTCTGCCGAACCCTGCCCGAGCGCATCGGCGTGGCCGCGGTCCCGGTGAGCGCCTTCGTCGACGACCCCCGGCAATGGAATCACCTGGTGCGGTTCGCCTTCTGCAAGCGCGACGACGTCCTCCTCGAGGGTGTCCGGCGGCTGCGCAGCCTGCGGGAGCACGGCTGACTATGACCGCCCCCGCCACCATTCCCTCCGACTTCGTGCGCCGCTCGGTGGTACTGGCCGAGGCGAACGGGGTGGATCTGGCCCCGGCCCTGGACGCGGCACGGATCAGCCGCGCGGTGCTCGCCCACCCGCACGCGCGCCTGACCCCCGAACAGGTCACCCGGTTCACCCAGAAGACCTGGGAACTCACCGGTGACGAACTGTTCGGGCTCGGACCGGGACCGGTACCCCGCGGCACGTTCCGGGTGGTGTGCCTGACGCTGATCCACTGCCGGGACCTCGCGCAGGCCCTCGAGCGGATGATCCAGGTCAACCAGGTGCTGCCGACGCTGCCGCGGCTACGGCTCACCCCGGGGCCGCGGACGACCCGGCTCGAGGTGGTGCTGGAGTCGTACGACGACAGGACCCGCGTCATCATCGACTTCCTGCTCATCCTGCTGCACCGCTTCGCGGCCTGGCTCGTCGGGGGCCGGGTACGGCTGGCGTCGGTCTCGGTCCCCTACGGCGAGCCGGATCCGGTGCTGGCGAAGAACTACGACGCGATCTTCGGGGTGCCGGTCACCTTCGAGGCCGCCGGCGCGGTGCTCGAGATCGACAACGCGGCCCTGCGGTCGCCCATCGTCCAGACCGAGGAGACCCTCGAGGACTATCTGCGCGAATCACCGAATCTGATGATGTCGGAACGCGACTACGACTCCACCGCCGCGTCGCAGGTGCGGCGGATCCTCGAGTCGGGCATCGAGGGTCGCACGGCGACCGCCGAGGACGTCGCGGAGATGCTGTCGGTGAGCGCCCCGCATCTGCGGCGTCTGCTCAGGCAGGAGGGCACCTCGCTCGGGCAGTTGCGCGAGGAGGTGCTGCGCGATACGGCGATCGCCGGGTTGCGCCGCGGCGAGGCGGTGGACGCCCTGTCGGCCCGGCTCGGCTTCTCCGAGCCGAGTGCGTTCCGGCGCGCCTTCAAGCGATGGACGGGCAAGACCCCCCGCGCGTACCGGTAGGTCGCCGGTTCACGCGACGCAGAACTCGTTGCCCTCCGGATCGGACATCGTGATCCACTCGTTCGGCCCCTGCCGGCCCCGGTGCAGGACGGTCGCGCCCGCCTCGGCGAGCCGGCCGGCCAGCGCCTCGCGGTCCTCCCCCGCCCGGATGTCGAAGTGCAGCCGGTTCTTCACCGTCTTGCCTTCGGGCACCAGCTGGAACAGCACGCGCGGACGCGCGGGCACCTCGGGATCGGAGATCGCGGCGCCCGCCTTCCACACGAGGACGCCCTCGAAGATCTCGGTGTCCTCCTCCCGGGCGTGCCCGGCCGCGACCAGGCCGCGGATGAAGTCCTCGTTGCTCGGCTCCACCCGCCAGCCCAGCGCCGCCGCCCACCATTTCGCCAGCGTGTGCGGGCTGCTCGAATCGACCGTCACCTGGAATCCGTAACCCATGCGGTGACGGTACGACGGCACCCCGACACGTCAGGGCTGTACAAGGATCCGGATCGGATCCCCGACGTGGTCGCGCAGCTTCGCGATGCCCTCGGCGATGTTCTCGAGCGGGACGATCTCGCTGACGGAGCGGGAGATGTCCAGGCGCCCGCGGGAGACGAGTGCCGCGAGCGTCTCGATGTCGACGTTCTTGTACCCGAGGTGGCCCATGACGTGCTTGCGCGACAGGCCGAACGTGGCCGTGGGGCCGAGGGAGGCCTCCTGCCCGCTCAGCCCCACCACCACCACGCGGCCACCCGTCATGACGCACTGCAGGGCCTGGTCGAAGGTGACCTTCAGGCCCGCAGAGTCGAAGGCCACGTCGAGCATCTTCCCGCCCGTCGCCTCGGCGACCTTCCGGACCAGGTCCGGGTCGCGGGAATCGAACACGTGGTCGGCGCCGAGTTCGAGGGCCCGCTCCCGCACCGCGGGGTTGATGTCGAACGCGAGGATCGGCACGGCGCCGACCAGCCGGGCGAGCTGCACGATGTGGGTGCCCACCCCGCCGACTCCCCACACGCCGACGGCCTCGCCCACCGCGACCTGGCCGGTGCGCACGACCGCACCGAACGGGGTCGACACCGCGTCGGCGAGAATCGCCGCCTGCTCGAGCGGGACGTTGTCGGGCACACGGGTGAGACCGCCCGCCTGGGCGACGGTGTACTCGGCCCACGCCCCGTCGTACGCGAACGCCATCAGCTGGATGTTCGGGCAGTTGGTCAGGTCGCCCCGCCGGCAGAAGCGGCACTGCAGGCACGGTCGGCCCGCGGCGGGGACGACGCGGTCCCCGACCGCCCAGCCCGTCACGCCGTCCCCGACGGCGGCGATGGTCCCGGCGGCTTCGTGCCCCTGGGTGACCACGGGCAGCAGGGCCGGGAACGTACCGTCCAGCAGGCTCAGATCCGAGTGGCAGATCCCGCAGAACGCCACCTTCACGAGCACCTCGCCGGGGCCCGGCGACGGAATCGGAACATCTTCCAGCACATTGGTTCCGGTGTCGGCATGAAAGCGCGCGGCGCGCATCGTCCCGGTCATGGTCCCCTCATCCTGTTGTGCGGCGGCAGCCAGGGGCGACCCTACTCCCGCCGCATGCGCGAGTGCGCATGTTCGTGCTGCGGATCTCCGCGACGGGTTGCATCCGCCGACGGTGAGTGAGAGCGTCGAGGAGAACCGTCATCGACTTCGAGAGGGTGATTCGCAACAATGCAGACGGCCGTCATCGACGCCTACCCGACCCGGAACCGCACGAAGTGCGTGAGCGTGTCCCGGCCGGATCCGGTGGTGTGGGGATCAGCCGCGGGGCCGCTGGACGCGTCGGCCGTCGCCGAGTACGACCGGCGCGGGTTCCACACCGTGGACGCGCTCCTGCCGGCGCACGACGTCGGAAATCTGCTCGACGAGACAGCACGTCTGGGCCGGGAGCTGGCCGACGACAATCGGGTCGTGCGGGAGGCCGGCAGCGGGGACGTGCGCTCCGTGTTCGACGTGCACCGCCTCTCCGACACCGTCGGCGAGATCATCCGGCGACCGGAGATCGCCGGGATCGCCCGCCAGCTCCTCGGCTCGGAGGTCTACATCCACCAGTCGAGGCTGAACGTCAAGCCGGGATTCCGCGGCGGACCGTTCTACTGGCACTCGGACTTCGAGACCTGGCACGCCGAGGACGGCATGCCGCGGCCGCGGGCGCTGAGCATCTCGGTCGCGCTGACCGAGAACTACGGTTACAACGGCGGTTTGATGATCATGCCCGGTTCGCACCGGACCTTCGTCTCGTGCGCCGGCACGACGCCCGACGACTACTACCAGCAGTCGCTGGTCACGCACGTCCCGCCCACGGGTTCACCCGACGAGGACACGCTGACCTCGATGGCCGCCGAGCACGGCATCGCCACGTTCACCGGCTCGGCCGGTTCCGCGACGGTGTTCGACTCGAACTGCATGCACGGCTCGAACGGCAACATCACCCCGTTCCCCCGGTCGAACCTGTTCGTGGTGTTCAACAGCGTCGAGAACACGCTCGGCGAGCCGTTCTCGGCACCGAAGCCGCGCCCCGACTACCTCGGCAGCCGCGACTTCACGCCGCTGCGCTGACACGAACGGATGCGGGGGTGCGCCCGGGACGAGTCGGGCGGACCCCCGCATCGCAGGACTCATACGCGGACGGTGTCCGCCACGTCGATCGGCAGCGTGCGGGCACGCGGTGTGCGCAGCAGCCGGGTGAGCGTGAATCGGCCCTGCTCCGGATCGTAGGGCCGATAGGCTAGATACACGAGCACGTGGAACGCCCAGTGCGCCCTCAGAATCCGGCGAAGCACCGGATTCATCCGGCCGTGCAGTTCGAACGTGGCGGTTCCGGAGCGGATGTACTTGGTGTACTCCCGCGGCGGCGTCAGCGCACGCCGGGGGGAGATGTCGACGAACAAGTCGGAGAGCTGGGCGATCTCGATGTCGGCCTCACGCAGGCACAAGGCCAGGTCGAGGTCTTCGTGGATCCCGGCATCCGTGCTGACCGCGTCGCGGACGCGCTGCCACGCCGACCGGCGCACGGCCATGTTGGCACCGTGCAGATTGTCGATTCGGCGCTCACCGCCGAAGAACCCCTTGCGCACGCGCTGCTCGATATACCGGCGCTTGAGCTCCCGATACGGCGAGTCGTAGGAGTTGCTGAGTCCACTGACGGCTCCGACGCTCGCGGTGTCTGCACGCGCGAAGAAGTCGAGGATCGTGTGGGCCCATCCGGGACGGACCCGCGTGTCGGCATCGACCTGCCGAGAAGATCTCCTGTCGCCCAGTCGAACCCGGCATTTCGAGCGAATGCGACACCTGGGCGGGGCTCGAAGATCCGGCGGACGATCGGAGACCGCTCGGCAATCGCATCGACGATCTCGCCCGTCCTGTCCGTCGAGTTGTTGTCCACCACCGCGATTTCGTGGATATCCGCCTCCTGCTCCAGCAGGGCCGCAAGACACTGACCGATGTACTGTTCCTCGTTGTACGCCGGCACGACCACCGACAGCGTGTGCTGATGCATGCCTCCGACGCTACCGCGACCGTCCGCGTGCCTCGGAACGCCGAAGGCAGGAACCGTGGCGGGACACCCCGACACGGTTCCCGCACCCTCAGGAGCGACGGCGGCGCACGGCGTCGGCCAGCCGATCGAGCTGGGCGGAGGTGGTCGCCCAGTCGAGGCACGCATCGGTGATGGACTTGCCGTACTCGAGCTCGTCCGCCCGGCCGAGCGTGAGGTCCTGCCGGCCGGCCTCGAGGAAGCTCTCCAGCATGACTCCGGCGATGCCCTGCTCGCCGGCCTCGAGCCGCTCGGCGATGTCGGTGACGACGTCGACCTGCTTTTCGTGGTCCTTGCTGCTGTTGCCGTGGCTGGCGTCGATCACGACGCGTTCGGGCAGACCGGCCTTGCGCAGGCGGGCCATCGTGTCCGCGACGGTCTCGGCATCGTAGTTCGGGCCCGCGGAGCCGCCACGCAGGATGACGTGGCAGTCCGGGTTGCCGACGGTCTCGATGAGGGCGGCCTGGCCGTCGAGGTCGGTGCCGGGGAACACGTGACTCGCGGCGGCGGCGCGGGTGCCGTCGACGGCCACCTGCACGTCACCCTCGGTGGAGTTCTTGATGCCCACCGGCATGGACAGCGCGCTGCACAGCTGCCGGTGCACCTGGCTGGCCGCGGTGCGGGCACCGATCGCGCCGTAGGTCACCAGGTCCGCGTAGTACTGCGGCAGGATCGGATCGAGGAACTCGCACCCCACGGGCAGACCGAGGCCGGAGACGTCGAGCAGCAGTTTGCGGCCGATGCGCAGTCCGGTGTTGATGTCGTAGGTGCCGTCGAGATGCGGGTCGTTGAGCAGGCCCTTCCACCCGAGGGTGGTGCGCGGCTTCTCGAAGTACACCCGCATCACCACGTGCAGGTCGTCACGCAGCTCGTCGGCCTTCGCGGCGAGACGTCGCGCGTAGTCCATCGCGGCGGCGGGATCGTGCACCGAGCACGGCCCGACCACGACGAGCAGGCGGTCGTCGGTGCCGTCGAGGATCGCCACGGTGTCGGCGCGGCCCGAGCGCACGGTCGCGGCGGCGACCTCGTCGGGGGCGTGTTCGCCGCGGACGACGGCCGGAGCGACGAGCGGGCTGATCCGCACGGTCCGCTGTTCGTCGAGATTCGCGGTGGAGATGGAGGTGCTGGTGGTCATCGGGGTTCGGTTCCTGTTCCCGGGCCGACCCTGGCTGAACCTTCGGTGATTCCAGCGAGCCGGTCCGTGTCCGGCTCGTAGGTGGAAGAAGTCAGCGCGCGGTTACGCCGACCGACCCACCCCGGGCCGGCCTGCTAAACCAGAAATATGCGCGCTGCATGCGGACCACCGTAACAGGCCGCCCTCCCCCGCGCCACGGCGCCCCCCGTGCGCGGTTTCGGTAGCGGGGGCTACCGAAACCGCGCACGGGGGGCGGGCACGCACCCCCTTCGGCACGCCGATCAGGTCCGGGTTCCGACATCGGTGCGCAGCCGGAATCCGGACGGAACGCAACACCACGACCACGGTCGATAGTCGGCCGCTTCGGGTGTGGAAACGCGCGAACCGGGGCACCCTTGGAGAGTCTGTCCCGCGAAGCGACGAGCACGGAGGTGCCATGCCAGACCTGGACGGCGGAACTGCCGCCCCATCCCTGGGCGTCAGCCCGCCCGGAGCGAATCCACCCGACGAGAACGCTCGGGGGACAGGACCGGAACACACCGCCGACGGACACCTGGTCGAGGCCCAGTCCGAGGACTTCTCCCATGCCAGAAATCTCGCGGTGGATCCGGACTGGTTCAAGACCGCGGTGTTCTACGAGGTCCTGGTGCGCGCGTTCAACGACTCGAACCACGACGGGACGGGTGATCTGCGCGGGCTGACCGAGAAGCTCGACTACATCGCCTGGCTGGGCGCCGACTGCATCTGGCTGCCCCCGTTCTACGACTCCCCCCTGCGCGACGGCGGGTACGACATCCGGGACTTCCGGGCGGTGCTGCCGGAGTTCGGCACGGTCGACGACTTCGTCCTGTTTCTCGACGAGGCGCACAAGCGCGGCATCCGGGTCATCACCGATCTGGTCATGAACCACACGTCGGACACGCACGCGTGGTTCCAGGAGTCGAGGACCGACCCGGAGGGCCCGTACGGCGACTTCTACGTGTGGTCCGACACCGACGAGCGTTACCCGGATGCGCGCATCATCTTCGTCGACACCGAATCGTCGAACTGGACATGGGATCCGGTGCGCAAGCAGTACTACTGGCACCGCTTCTTCTCGCATCAGCCGGACCTGAACTACGACAATCCCGAGGTGCAGGACGCGATGATCGACGTCCTGCGCTTCTGGCTCGACCTGGGTATCGACGGGTTCCGGCTCGATGCGGTGCCCTACCTGTTCGAACGCGAAGGCACCAACTGCGAGAACCTGCCCGAGACGCACGCGTTCCTGAAGAAGTGCCGCGCGGTGATCGACGCGGAGTACCCGGGCCGCGTGCTGCTCGCCGAGGCGAACCAGTGGCCCAGCGACGTGGTGGAGTACTTCGGCGAACCGGAGGTCGGCGACGAGTGCCACATGGCCTTCCACTTCCCGCTCATGCCGCGCATCTTCATGGCGGTGCGTCGCCAGAACCGGTTCCCGATCTCCGAGATCCTCGCCCAGACACCGCCGATCCCGAGCAGTGCGCAGTGGGGCATCTTCCTGCGCAACCACGACGAGCTGACCCTCGAGATGGTCACGGACGAAGAACGTGACTACATGTACGCCGAGTACGTGACCGACCCGCGGATGCGGGCGAACATCGGTATCCGCCGCCGGCTGGCGCCGCTGCTCGAGAACGACCGCAACCAGCTCGAACTGTTCACGGCGCTGCTGTTGAGCCTGCCCGGGTCGCCGGTGCTCTACTACGGCGACGAGATCGGGATGGGCGACAACATCTGGCTCGGTGACCGCGACGCGGTGCGCACGCCGATGCAGTGGACCCCGGACCGCAACGCGGGCTTCTCGCGAGCGGATCCCGCGCGGTTGTACCTGCCGACGATCATGGATCCGACCTACGGTTACCAGTCCGTGAACGTCGAGCGGCAGATGAACTCGACGAACACCCTGCTGCACTGGACGCGGCGGATGATCCAGGTCCGCAAGCAACATCCGGCGTTCGGCAAGGCCGCGTTCACCGAACTCGGCAGCGCCAACCCGGCCGTCCTGTCCTACCTGCGGGAGATGCCGCTCGGACCGGACCGCAACTACAGCGACGTCATCCTGTGCGTGAACAATCTGTCCCGGTATCCGCAGGCCGTCATCCTGGACCTGTCGCGGTTCGCGGGGTGGATTCCGGTGGAGCTCACCGGTTCCGTCCCGTTCCCACCGATCACGGAGGAGGGGTACATGGTCACCCTGCCCGGTCACGGCTTCTACTGGTTTGCGCTGCAACCGGATCCGACGAAGGAAGGCGTCGGCGAACATCCGGTGAGCAGCGAGGCCGAGGCGGCGGTACAGCCATGACGGAGCCACACGTGCAGCATTATTCCGACGCGGAGCTCGAGGCCCTGCTGGCCGAGTGGCTCCCCCACCAGCGCTGGTTCGCCGCCAAGGGCCGGACCGTCGCCGCCGTACGCATCAAGCTGCGGGAACACCTCACCGACACTCCCGCATTCGGGGCGGACCACCTGCTGGTGACCGTCGAGTTCGAGTCCGGCGACGAGCAGATCTATCAGGTGCCCCTCGGCTACCGCCTCCACCTGCCCGACGAGCTGGCACCCTGGGCGCTGCCGCGGCCCGACGGCAGCGGCGACGATCGCACCCACGCCTACGACGGCCTGCGCGATCAGGAGATCATCGACCTGTACGCGCACTCGATCGCCACCGGGCAGGTGTACGGCCCGGTCGAGTTGCACACCGTGCCCGGCACGGTCATCGAGGAGGGTCTGCGGGGACGGGCGCTCAGCGCCGAGCAGTCCAACACCTCCGTCGTGCTCGGCGAGCAGTTGCTGCTCAAGCTGTTCCGCCGGATCACTCCGGGGGTCAACCCGGATGTGGAGCTGCATCTCGCGCTCGGGGCGGCGGGCTGCCGGTCGGTGGCCCCGGTGCGCGCGTGGATCGACGCCGAGATCGGTGGGGTGCGCACGACCCTGGCGATGGTGCAGGACTTCGCCGCCAACTCCGCCGACGGCTGGTCGATGGCGCTGGGCAGTGTGCGGGACCTGCTGCTCGAGGCGGACCTGCGGGCGGACGAGGTGGGCACGGATTTCGCCGGGGAATCGCAGCGGATGGGCGCCGCGGTGGCCGAGGTGCACGCGCTGCTGGCGCAGTCCCTCGGGACGTCCCAGCGAGCCGTGGGCGACATCGTCGACGGGATGCTGCGCCGCCTGGATGCCGCCGGCGCCGTCGTACCCGAACTGGCGGAGATCGCCCCGGGGGTGCGGGCGCGGTTCGCGGAGGCTGCGGCCACCGGCACGACGACGGTCCAGCGGATCCACGGGGACCTGCACCTCGGGCAGGTGCTGCGCACCCCCGAGCACTGGCTGCTCATCGATTTCGAGGGCGAGCCCGCCAAGTCCCTCGACGAACGTCGGGAACCGGACAGCGCCCTGCGCGACGTCGCGGGGATGCTCCGCTCGTTCGACTACGCGGCCCACCACTCCCTGCACGATGCGACGTCGGAGGCCGCTGCCGCGCAGCGCGAGTTCCGGGCGCAGGAATGGGCACAGCGCAACTCCGCGGCGTTCTGTGACGGTTACGCGAGCGAGTCCGGCGTGGATCCGCGCGAGTTCGCCGCGCTGCTGCGCGCGTACGAGCTGGACAAGGCCGTGTACGAGGTCGTGTACGAGGCCCGTCACCGTCCCCAATGGATCCGTTTGCCCCTGAACGCGATTCGCCGGATGACGCAGGCCGGCTGACGTGGCCGCAGACGCGGACGGGCGGTGACCGGATGCCGGTCACCGCCCGCGCTTCGCGTGCCGGTGTCTAGCCCACCGAGAGCTCGAGCTCGTCGTCGGCCACGTCGACGCGGATCTGACCGCCCTCGACGAGCACGTCGTCGAGCAGCAGATCGGCGATGCGGTCGTCCACCGCGCGCTGGATGGACCGGCGCAGCGGCCGCGCCCCGAACTCGGGCTGATGCCCGTGCTCGGCGATCCAGTCGACGGCGGCCTCGGTGAACTCGACCTCGATGCCCTTGGCCTGCAGACGCTTGCGGCTGTCGTTCAGCAGCAGATCGGTGATCCGGTGCAGCTGCTCGGTGTCGAGCTTGCGGAAGATCACGATCTCGTCGATGCGGTTGAGGAACTCGGGCCGCATCGACTCGCGCAGCCGGCCCATCACCCGGTCCCGCAGCGGCTTCTCCGCCGCCTCGGCATCGCCGGTGCTGAAGCCCAGCGCCCCGCCGCGGCTCGAGATGATGTCCGAGCCGAGGTTGCTGGTCATGATCACCACCGTGTTGGTGAAGTCGACCGTGCGTCCCTGACCGTCGGTGAGCCGGCCGTCGTCGAGCACCTGCAGCAGGGTGTTGAACACGTCCGGGTGCGCCTTCTCGATCTCGTCGAGCAGCACCACCGAGTAGGGGTTGCGCCGCACCTGCTCGGTGAGCTGGCCGGCTTCGCCGTAGCCGACGTAGCCGGGGGGCGCTCCCACGAGACGGCTGACGGTGTGCCGCTCGCCGAACTCGCTCATGTCCACCCGCAGCATCTTGCGTTCGTCGCCGAACAGCACCTCCGCCAGCGCCTTCGCCAGCTCGGTCTTGCCCACGCCGGTGGGTCCGAGGAACAGGAAGCTGCCGACCGGCCGGTGCGGGTCGCTCATGCCGGCGCGGCTGCGTCGCACGGCCCGGGCCACGGCCCGGACGGCTTCGTCCTGCCCGACGACCCGCCGGTGCAGTTCGTCCTCGAGGCCGCGCAGCCGCTCCTTCTCGGCCTGGGTCATCCGCGTCGCGGGGATGCCGGTGGCGCGGGAGACGACCTCGGCGATCAGTTCGGCGGTCACCTCGGGCACCTCGGTGTCGGCGGGCGCCCCGGCGTCGAGACGGGCCTGCACCTCGGTGATCTGGTCGCGCAGTCGCGAGGCCTGCTCGTAGCGTTCCTCGGCGACGGCACGGTCCTTGTCGGCTTCGAGCCGGGACAGCTGCTCGCGCAGCGCCGTCTCGTCGACGCGCGGGCTGCGCAGCCGCAGCCGGGCACCGGCCTGGTCGATCAGGTCGATCGCCTTGTCCGGCAGGTGCCGGTCCGGCAGGTACCGCACCGACAGGTCGACGGCGGCGTCGAGCGCGTCGTCGGTGTATCGCACGCCGTGGTGTTCGGCGTACCGGTCCCGGAGGCCGCGCAGGATCGCGACCGCGTCGTCGTGGCCGGGTTCGCCGACGGTGACGGGCTGGAAGCGCCGCTCGAGCGCCGGATCCTTCTCGATGTGCTTGCGGTACTCGTCGAGCGTGGTGGCGCCGACGATGTGCAGTTCCCCGCGGGCGAGCTTGGGCTTGAGGATGTTTCCGGCATCCATCGCGCCCTCGTTGCCGCCGCCCGCGCCGACGACGGTGTGGATTTCGTCGACGAAGACGATCAGCTCGTCCGAGTGCGCGGTGATCTCGTCGAGCACCTTGGTCAGCCGCTCCTCGAAGTCGCCGCGGTACCGCGTACCGGCGACCATGCCGGTCAGGTCGAGCTGCACGATCCGCTTGCCGCGCAGGCTGTCCGGGACGTCGCCGTCGACGACGCGCTGGGCGAGGCCCTCGACGATCGCGGTCTTGCCGACCCCGGCCTCGCCGACCAGCACCGGGTTGTTCTTGGTGCGGCGGGAGAGGATCTCGACGGTCTGCTCGATTTCGTCGGCACGGCCGATGACGGGGTCGATGCCGCCGCCGCGGGCCCGCTCGGTCAGGTCGACACCGAACTTGTCCAGGGTGGGGGTGGCGGACTGCTCCTGCGTCGCCTCGGTCGCCGCACCGGGTTGCAGCGCGGCCTGGAGCGACTGCGCGGTGATCCCGGCCGAGACGAGCAGGCCCCCGACCCCGTGCTCCTGGTCGGCGGCGAGAGCCACGAACAGATGCTGCGGTTCGATGTAGGTCGCGCCGAGGGCACGGGTGAGCTGGTGCGCCTCGAGCAGCACCGTCTTGATCGCGCCGGTGAGGGCGGGTGCGGTGACCGCGCTGCGGCCCTGTTCCTGCGGGAGTCGCTGCTCCACCGCAGCCAGGACCTCGGCGGGATCGGCTCCGGCGCGGGTCATGACCGACCGGACCGGGTCCTGCTCCGCCATCACGTGCAGGACGTGGAGCGCGTCGAGGTCCGTGTCACCGCGTTCGGCGGCGAATCGGGCCGCGGCGGCCATGAGTTCCTGGGTGCCACGGCTCAGGTAGCGGGTGATGTCGATACGCCCAGGGCCACCAGGCCCGAAGAATGCCGGCATTCCGAAGCCTTTCTCTCGGACTTGAGTCTTTCTCACTCAACTAACGTGGCGGGCCGCCTGTCAATTCCACTCGGAGCGTGAGGTGCGTCACGTCGGAGCCCCGCCGATTTCAGTTGTGCACAACATAGCGGTGCGCTACTTTATTTCTCGTGTCCGATGATCTCGCGCTCGACCGGCAGGTCTGCTTCGCGCTCTACTCCGCCTCCCGGGCCACCACCGCCGCCTACCGCGGCATGCTCGACCGGCTCGGCGTCACCTACCCGCAGTACCTCGTGCTGCTGGCCCTGTGGGAACGCGACGGTCGCGGGGTGCGCGAGCTGTGCGACGCCCTGCACCTCGACACCGGCACCCTCTCGCCGCTCCTCAAGCGGCTCGAGGCCGCCGGTCTCGTCGAACGCCGCCGGCAGAGCACGGACGAGCGCCGCGTGCGCATCCACCTCACCGACGCCGGGAGCGCGCTGCGCTCACAGGCAGAGGACATTCCGGCGCGGCTGGCCTGCGCCATCGGTCTCGACACCGGCGAACTCGCCGGCCTGCGCGACACGCTCCACCGCCTGACCGCCGCCCTGCACGGCATCACCGACGACACACACCGCCGGGCCGACTGACCCACACCACCGACAGGAGAAACACATGCACGTGCTCTACACCGCCGAAGCCCTCGCCACCGGGGAGGGCCGCAACGGCCGCGCCCGCACCTCGGACGGCAAGGTCGACGTGAACCTGTCCGTCCCCACCGAGATGGGTGGCGACGGCAAGGGCACCAACCCCGAACAGCTCTTCGCCGCCGGGTACGCGGCGTGCTTCCACTCGGCGCTGCAGCTCGTCGCCCGGCAGGACAAGGCCGACGTCGCCGACTCGGCGGTCGGGGCACGCGTGGGCATCGGCCGCACCGACGGCGGCGGCTTCGGCCTGAAGGTCACCCTCGAGGTGTCCCTCCCCCACGTGCCGCGCGCCCAGGCCCTCGAACTGACCGACAAGGCCCACCAAGTGTGCCCGTACTCGAACGCCACCCGCGGCAACATCGAGGTCGAGCTCGAGGTCACCGAGGACTGACACCCGCGCGGCCCACCGTCGGGCGCGCGTAGCGTGGAGTGCGTGTGCAGGCAGGACGGGCCGCGGCTCGCGCAGTTCACCGCGGGACTCGGATTCACCCTCGACGACTTCCAGGTCCGCGCCTGCCGCGCCCTCGACGAGGATCGGGACGTGCTCGTGTGCGCTCCCACCGGAGCCGGCAAGACGGTCGTCGGCGAGTTCGCCGTCCACCTCGCGCGCGCCGCAGGCGGCAAGTGCTTCTACACCACCCCGATCAAGGCCCTGAGCAACCAGAAGTACGCCGATCTGGTCGCGCGGCTCGGGGACGAGCAGGTGGGGCTGCTCACGGGCGACGTCTCCCTCGACCCGCACGCACCCGTCGTGGTGATGACCACCGAGGTGCTGCGCAGCATGCTGCACGGCCGCTCGCCCCTGCTCGACGGGCTCACCCACGTCGTGATGGACGAGGTGCACTTCCTCGCCGACCGTGAACGCGGGGCGGTGTGGGAGGAGGCCATCCTCTACCTCCCCGCCCCCGTGCGGCTGGTGAGCCTGTCGGCGACGGTCAGCAACGCCGAGGAGTTCGGCGCGTGGCTGGGCCTCGTCCGCGGAGCGACCACCGTCGTCGTCGAGGAGACCCGGCCGGTGCCGCTGCACCAGCACGTGCTCGCCGGTGGACGGCTGTTCGACCTGTTCTCCCCCACCACCGGGGCGATCGACGAGAATCTCGTGCGGTACGTCGCGCATCGCCAGCTCGTCGACGCCGCCCCCGCGGTTCCGTCCCGGCGCCGGCGTCGCCGCTCCGCCACACCCGGCCCGGCCGGCGTCGACCGGCCCGAACTCGTCGCGCGGCTCGAAGCCGAGTCGCTGCTGCCGGCGATCTGGTTCCGCTTCAGCCGCAGCGGCTGCGACGAGGCCGTCGCCGAATGCCTGCGTTCGTCGTTGCGGCTCACCGAGGCCGCCGACGTCACCCGCATCCGCCGCATCGTCGACCGGCACACGGCCGGGGTCTCCCCCGCCGACCTCGATGCGCTCGGATTCGCCGACTGGCTCGACGGACTCGAGCGTGGCTTCGCCGCCCACCACGCGGGCATGGTGCCGGTCTTCCGGCACGCCGTGGAGGAACTGTTCGGCCTCGGCCTCGTCCGGATCGTCTTCGCCACGGAGACCCTCGCCGTGGGCGTCAACATGCCTGCCCGGACCGTCGTGCTCGAACGCCTCGTCAAGCACACCGCCGCCGGACCGGTCCGGCTCACCGCCGGCGAGTACACCCAGTTGACGGGACGGGCCGGTCGTCGCGGCGTCGACCGGGAGGGTCACGCGGTCGTGCTGTGGAGTCCGGAGGTGCAGCCGGCCACCGTCGCCGGACTCGCCTCCACCCGCACCTATCCGCTGAACAGCTCGCTGCGGGTGGGCTACAACACGGCCGTCAACCTCGTCGACAGGCTCGGGGTCGCCGGAGCCCGGGACCTGCTCGGACGGTCCTTCGCCCAGTTCCAGGCGGAGCATTCGGTGGCCGCGCTCGCCTCCGCCGCGACGACGAACGCCGCGACGCTGCGTCTGCTCGACGCCGAACTCGGGGACGCCGAGGGTTTCGCCGAGTACCAGCAGTTGCGGGAGCGGTTGGCCGTCGCGCGCACCACCGGAACCGCCGACGCGGTGACCGCGCTCGCGCGGGCCGTGCGTTCGCACCCCGGTCACCGGTACCCCGATCGGGAACGCCTGATCGCCGTCGCCGAGCGCCGGCGGGCACTGGCCGCCGACACCGAGGTGCTGCGCGGACAGGTCGCCGTCGCCACCGGCCGGCTGGTGGGCACGTTCGACCGGGTCCTCGGCCTGCTCGACGAACGCGGATACCTGCTGTCCGATCCGTATTCCGGCGAGGCGGTGGTCACCGACCACGGCCGGATCCTGGGCCGGATCTATTGCGGCAGCGACCTTCTCGTCGCCGAGTGTCTGCGGACCGGCGTGTGGGCGGGCCTGGATCCGGCGGAGCTGGCCGCCGTCGTGTCGAGCGTGCTCGGCGAAGCGCGCCGTCCGGCTCCCGGCGGCGGGGCCCTCACGGCCGGCGTCGACGCCGCCTACCGCGCGACGGTCCGGCTGTGGCGGGAGGTGTCGGACGCCGAGCGCCGGCACGGCCTGCCCGAGGGCCCCGAACCGGACCCGGTGGCGATGCGGGCGATCCACCGGTGGGCCCGGGGCGACGGGGTGTCCGCGGCCCTGCGTGAGGCCGCGGAGTCGGATCTGTCGGCCGGCGATCTCGTCCGTCGCTATCTGCGCACCCTGGACCTGCTCGGGCAGATCGGCAGGGGCGGACACCCCGTCGAGCCCGCCGGCTTCACCGCGGCCGGGTACCCACAGCGCTCTCCAGTTCGCTGAGTGCGCCCTCGAGGAGTTCGACCAGCCGGTCGAGGGCGGGCACGGCATGACGGTCGCCGACCACCCCGAGATCGAGCCGGCCGTCGTTCCCCGTGAGGGTGATGCTCAGCGCCTGTCCGTTCAGCACCGCAGGCACGGGGTAGATGCCGGTCAGCCGCGCACCGTTCCAGTAACGGGTGCGCGAGGGCCCGGGAAGATACGAGATCAGCACGTTGAACGGCGGCGGGATCTCGTCGACGAACCGCCGCACCGGCTCGAGCGCGAGCGGGCTCAGCGACAGCGCGCTCAGCATCAGGAACTGGGTTCCGCTGAGCGCGGTGACCACCCGGTCGGTGTGGACGAGCGAGTCGGCGATCCGGGCGAGCCGCACCGCGGGATCGGGTTCGTCGGTGGCCAGGCCGATCACCATCGCTCCCACTCCGGGTTCACGACCGCCGGGACCGACCGCGGCCCCACCGAGGTTCATCGGCACCGGGAGCATCGCGGTCAGCGGTGACTCCGGGAGCGCGTACCGCTCGGACAGATAGGCGCGCAAGCCGCCGGCGCACATCGTGAGCGCGACGGCGTCGATCGTGGTGCCGGACGCGGTCGCGACCGCGTGGAGCCGCTCGATCTGCCAGGAACGCGCCGCGAAGGTCCGGCCCCGGCCCACCGCGACGTTGAAGATCGTGGGCGGTGTCTGCCACGGCAGCGCCACCCGGTGCCGGCGCACGCCGTCGGTGACCAGCCTGCCGATTTCCGGGGTCATCGCGAACACTTCCGTGCCCGCCCGCAGCCCGGCGCGCAGCCACGACGTGGGCAGTGTCGACAGCCGAGCCCGGGGGGCGACCACCTCCGGGCTCCACGGGGCGGGACAGTCGCAGGCCTCGGGGTCGGTGGACATGCTCCGGTGCAGCAGGCGCAGGCCGGCCGGACCGTCGGCGAGGGACAGATGGATCTTCGCGTACATCGCGGTGCGCCCGTCGTCGAGTCCCTCGATGACGTACACCTCCCACATCGGGCGGAGCGGGTCGAGTGGGGACCCGTGGATCCGGGAGACGAGGGCCAGCAGGTCGGTCATCGAACCCGAGCCGGGAACGGCGGTGTGGCGCACGTGGAATCCCAGGTCGACGTTCTCGGGACGCGACCACAACGGGTAACCGGCTCCGCGCAGGGTCCGGACGGGACGCCGCCGTAGCGGGTCCGCCACCTCGTCGTGGGTGAGCAGGATCTCGTACATGCGGCGGGCGTGATCGCCCCCGGCCTCCGGCGGGGGTTCGAACAATACGAGAGCCCCGAGGTGCAGTGGACGCGACGGAGTTTCGAGCAGTACGAACAGCGCCTCGGGAAGGCTCATCACCTGCATTCCCCCATCGTGGCGCCGAAACGTCCCGCGTGTGCGGTAACCCTGCCATCTCCGCACAAGAGGCGCACGTGCTGCGCCGGACGCCGTGACGTCTCCGCATCGTCCCGGACTACCCCTCGTCCAATCCCGGACGACGCGGAGACGTCGAGGCCGGGCTCCCGGATCCGGCCTGCGACGACGCTATCAACAAACCGGTCGAACGGTATCTGTTTTGCTCGACTTTGACCGCACTTCCGTCGACGGGCGGGTTTCGACCGGGGGGTGCGCGGCTATAGCCCTTGTACGCGCACCGCCCCAGGAGTGCTCTCCCCGCGCGACCGGCGGCACGCGAACCGCCGAGCGACAGCAAGGAGCGCGGATCATGACCATCCAATCCGGAGGCGGAGGCGGCGGCGGCACGATGGCGAGGCCGAACTCGTCCGGCCTCGCCGACGTCATCGACACCATTCTCGACAAGGGCCTCGTCATCGACGCATTCGTCCGCGTCTCGCTCGTGGGCATCGAGATCATCACCATCGACGCCCGGGTGGTGGTGGCGAGCGTGGACACCTACCTGCGTTTCGCCGAGGCGGTCAACAGGCTCGAGATCTCCACCACCGAGCCGAAAGGCCTGACGGACATCGTCGGCGGCCCGGCCGGGAAACTCACCGAGAAGGCCGCCGCGCACAAGACGAGAGGCGCCCTGGACTCCGCGGGCGAACGGGTCAGCGGCCTGCTCGCCGGCGGTCAGGACGAACGCGAGGCGGCGCCACGCAGGTCCCGGGACGGGTGACGTTCGTCGGCGGCGGCCGGTGGCACGAGCCGGCGGCGGGAGCCCGAATTCCGGTCATCTCTACCCGGTTCCCCGGCGACCCGGAGCGGGTCTAGTCTCCTCCGGGTGAGAACACCCGCCGGCGCATCCGCGCCGTCCCTGCTGCGGCGACTGGCGGCGCGGGCGACCCTGACCCCGGTCAGGGTCGTGGCGCTGAGCTTCGCCGCAGCGATCGCCGTCGGCACGGCCGCGCTCCTCACCCCCGCGGCGCGCCGGCCCGACGCCGCGGCCTCCGTCGTCGACGCCCTGTTCACCGCCACCTCGGCGATGTGCCTGACCGGGCTGGTCGTCGTCGACACGCCCACCCACTGGTCCGGTTTCGGCCAGGGCGTCATCCTCGCCCTGATCCAGGCCGGGGGGTTCGGGATCATGACCATGGCCTCGCTCGTGGGCCTGCTGCTCGCGAACCGGATCGGCCTCAAGGCCCGACTGAACACCGCCGCCGAGGCGCGTGCATCCGGACTCGGCGACGTCCGCTCGGTCGTCGTCGGCGTCGTGCGGATGAGCGTGCTCATCGAAGCGGTCACTGCGGTGGCGCTCGCAGCGCGGTTCGCGCTCGGCTACGAGGAACCACCCCTGCGGGCGGTGTGGCTGGGGGTGTTCCACTCCGTCTCGGCGTTCAACAACGCCGGCTTCGCCCTCTACAGCGACAACATGATCGGCTTCGCCGAAGATCCCTGGATCTGTGTGCCGCTCATGATCGCGGTGATCCTCGGCGGAATCGGGTTCCCGGTCCTGTTCGAAGTGACCCGGCACCTACGGGGCCGCAGCACTCGATGGAGCCTGCACACCCGGCTGACCGTGACCGTCACCGCGGTGCTGCTGGTGGTGGGACCCGCGCTCGTGCTGATCCTCGAATGGACCCGCACCCTGCAGCACTACCACTTCGGCCAGAAGTTGCTCGTCGCCACGTTCCAGGGCGTCATGCCCCGCACGGCGGGGTTCAACAGCGTCGACTACGCGCAGGTGGACGACGCGACGCTGCTCGTGACCGACGTGCTGATGTTCATCGGCGGCGGCAGCGGCGGCACCGCAGGCGGGATCAAGGTGACCACCTTCGTGCTGCTGCTGTTCGTCATCGCGGCCGAGGCCCGTGGTGAGCGTTCGGTGACCGTGTTCGACCGGCGCATCGACACCCGGGTGCAGCGCCAGGCGCTGTCGGTAGCGTTGATCGGCGTCGGTCTGGTGGCGGTGCCGACCATCGTCCTGCTCGCCGGCACCGGATTCGATCTCGACGTGCTGCTGTTCGAGGTCACCTCCGCGTTCGCCACGGTCGGGCTGTCCACGGGAATCACCGCTCAGCTTCCGGCCTGGGGACAGCTCGTCCTGGTACTGCTGATGTACCTCGGCCGGATCGGCTCGATCACCCTGGTCAGCGCCCTCGCCGCCCGCGAACGCGGACGGCGCTACGAACTTCCCACCGAAAGGCCCTTCATTGGCTAGGAAACCTGCCTCCGACGTCGTGGTCGTGCTCGGACTCGGCCGCTTCGGCAAATCACTGGCGCTGGAGTTGATGGCCCAGGGCACGGAAGTGCTCGGCATCGACTCGAGCGAGGCGGTCGTGCAGAAGGTCGCCCACCGCCTCACCCATGCCGTGGTCGCCGACACCACCGACGAGGAATCGCTGCGGCAACTGTCGGTGCACGAGTACGGGCGCGCCGTCGTGGGCATCGGTTCCGACCTCGAGGCCAGCCTGCTGACGGCCTCGGCGTTGATCAACATGGCGGTGCCGAACGTGTGGGCCAAGGCCATCAGCAACGCGCACGCGAAGATCCTCAGCCAGATCGGCGTGCACCACGTCGTCCGGCCCGAACACGACATGGGCAAGCGCGTCGCCCACCTGGTCCGCGGCCGGATGATGGACTACATCGAGTTCGACGACGGTTTCGCGATGGTCAAGACCACCCCGCCCGCATTCGCGATCGGCCGGCGTCTCGGCGACACCGCCGTCCGCTCCGATTTCGGTGTCACCGTCGTGGCGATCAAACGCCCCGGCGAAGGCTTCACCTACGCCACCGCCGACACCGTGCTCGCTCCGGGCGACACCATCATCGTCTCCGGCCAGGTCCGCAACACCGAGCGCTTCAGCGAACTGACCTGACGGCCGTCGGAACGACGTAGGCTGCTGACGATGTCTCCGACAGCGCACCAGGCGCCCCCGGGCCCCCGCCGGGCCGCGGCACCGAACGAAGCCGGCCGTGCCCGGTAGCACGCTCCGGGCCCGGTTCAGCCGCTCCGACACCCTGACCGAGCGACCCGATTTCACACTGGTGGGCATCCTGCGGGTGCCGCAGTTGCAGACCAGTCCGGGCCGCGCGATCGTGCGCCGAATCGGGTACGCCCTGATCGCCCTGACCCTGGTGGTGCTCGTCGTCTACCTGGACCGCGACGGCTACTCCGACAACCAGGACAACGAGCTGTCGCTGCTGGACTGCATCTACTACGCGACAGTATCGCTCTCGACCACCGGCTACGGCGACATCACTCCCATCACGCCCGCGGCCCGTCTGGTCAACGTCCTGGTCATCACCCCGCTTCGGATCTTCTTCCTCATCATCCTGGTCGGCACCACCCTCTCCGCCCTGACCGAGAGTTCCCGGCAAACCTTCCGCATCCAACGCTGGCGACACGGGGTGCGCAACCACACTGTGGTCGTCGGCTACGGCACCAAGGGCCGCACCGCGGTCGATGCGATGCTCGGCGACGGCGCCGCGCCCTCGGACATCGTCGTCGTCGACACCGACCCGGTGGTGCTCGACGCCGCCAACGGCCGGGGCCTGGTCACCGTGCAGGGCTCGGCGACCAAATCGGATGTGCTGCGTCTGGCCGGGGTGCCGCACTGCAACTCGATCGTCGTCGCCGCCAACCGCGACGACTCCGCTGTACTCGTCACCCTCACCGCCCGCGAACTCGCCCCCGCCGCCAAGATCGTCGTGGCCATCCGCGAATCGGAGAACACCCACCTGCTGCGCCAGTCGGGCGCCGACACGGTGGTGATCTCGTCCGAGACGGCGGGCCGGTTGCTCGGAGCCGCCACCATCACCCCGAACGTCGTGGAAATGATCGAGGATCTGCTCACTCCGGAGGAAGGCTTCGCGATCGCCGAACGCGACGTCGAAGCCGACGAGGTCGGCGACTCACCGCGGCACCTGCCGGATATCGTCCTGGGCATCGAACGCAACGGCCGCCTGCTGCGTGTCGGGTCCCCGGAGGTGGAGACGGTCATGACCGGCGACCGGCTGCTCTACATCCGGCGCGTCTCGGACTGACGTGCTGCCGCTATCCGGCGGGCGCGCACAGCTTCGCCGACAGCTCCCAGAGCCCACGGGCGACGGCCTCGTCGTGCGAGCGCGAGTTGGATTCGACACGCTCGGGACTGCCCCGCATCTCGAACAGTCCGCCCGGCCCGTAGTACCCGCCGGGTTCGACGCCGGGCGCGGTGGCCGCATACAGCAGTGGTAGCGCGCCGGTCTGGGCGGACTGCCCCACCAGCTTGTTCGCCACGCCCAGGAACAGGTCCTGGATCGACTCGGTGTGCGACTGCAGGTTGGTCGACGAGTACCCCGGGTGGGCGGCCACCGCCACGACCGCGGACCGCCGCTCGGTGAGCCTGCGCTGCAGCTCCTGGGTGAACAGCAGGTTGGCCAGCTTCGACTGCCCGTACGCCAGCCACCGGTCGTAGCGGCGGTACTCCCAGTTCAGGTCGTCAAGGTCGATGCGACCGATCCGGTGCATGGTGCTCGACATCGTCACCACGCGGTCCGTGACGCGGTCGAGGAGCAGGTCGGTGAGGGCGAAGTGGCCGAGGTGGTTGGTCCCGAGCTGCATCTCGAATCCGTCGACGGTGCGACGCAGCGGCACCGCCATCACACCTGCGTTGTTGACCAGCACGTCGACCTCGTCGATACCCGCTGCGAACTCTCGCACCGACGCCAGGTCGGCCAGATCGAGGCGCCGGACCTGCGCGGCGGGCCCGATCTCCCGGGCGACGGCCTCGCCCGCGGCCACGTTCCGGCACGCCAGCACCACCCGCGCCCCCGCGGCCCCGAGGGCACGGGCGGCCACCGCGCCCAGCCCGCTGTTCGCTCCGGTCACCACGAAGGTGCGGCCGTCCTGCTTCGGGATGTCGCGTGTGGTCCAAGCCGTCATGTCGGCCACCCTACGGTGAGCGGAGTACGCGGGGGAAGGAACGCGTCCCGGGTCGGCGCCCCCGGGACCGTGATCTTCCACCCCGACGGGTCACGACATCACGGGGTCCCGTCGACGCCGCAGTCCGGCGCCGTTCGCTACAGGCGCGTTCGCTACAGGCACCGTTCGCTACAGGTCGAACCGCACGCCCGTGAGCTGCTCCGACAGCTCCCACAGTCGCCGGGCGGTCTCCGGATCCGCGGCGTGTCGGCTGTAGGCGGCCACGGTCGGCGGGCCGTACAACTCGAAGAAGCGGTCCGGTCCGATGTAGCCGCCGGTCACCTCCGGATCGGTGGCGGCGACCACGACGGATTCCGCACCCTCGGCGGGGGTGCGTCCGAGCACCTTCTTCCCGAGTCGGAACAGCTGGTCGAACCACGTCCCGGTGTGCGTGCCGACCTCGGTGGCCGCGTACCCCGGGTGCGCGGCCACGGCCTTCAGCGGCGAGCCGGCGGCCGCCAGCCGCCGGCCGAGTTCGAGGCTGAACATCAGGTTCGCCAGCTTGGACTCCGCGTACGCCAGGGAACGGCTGTAGTGCCGCCGGCGCTCCCAGTTCAGGTCGTCGAGGTGGATCCGGCCGAACCGGTGACTCGTGCTCGAGACCGTCACCACCCGATCGGTGAGCCGATCGAGTAGCAGCCCGGTCAGCGCGAAGTGCCCGAGGTGGTTGGTGCCCATCTGCATCTCGAAACCGTCCGCCGTGCGGCTCAGCGGCACGGCCATCACGCCCGCGTTGTTGACGAGCACGTCGGCGGTCTCGATGCCCGCCGCGAACTCCCGCACCGACGCCAGGTCGGCGAGATCGAGCCGTCGCACCTGCGCACGGGGACCGATCTCCGCCGCGACCGCTTCACCCCGGGCGACGTTCCGGCACGCGAGCACCACGTCGGCACCGGCGGCGCCGAGGGCCCGGGCGGTGGCCTCACCGAGGCCACTGTTCGCCCCGGTCACCACGAAGGTGCGGCCCTGCAGGGCGCCCGGTGCCGGTGGGGAGAACCGTTCAGGCACCGATGGAGGACTTCATCATGGGCAGCATCGCCCACAGCTGGTCCTGCCAGTAGCCCCACGTGTGGGTACCGGCGGCCGGGAAGTCGAAGTGGGCGGAGTTGATGCCCAAGGTCGCCAACCGCACCTGGAACGCGCGGTTCTGCGCCAGGGCGAGCGCCTCGAGTCCCATCGCGTTGCCCGTGTTGAACACGCCGATCGCGGAGTTCGGCCGATCGTGCTGGCCGGGCAGGCCGCTGCCCGCGGAGATCCACATCGGCAGCCCCCGCATGCTGGGCGCGGCGACGAACGGATCGTTGCGCAGCCACGCCGAGTTCCACGGCGGGCCCCACATCGAGTCGGCGTTGTAGCCACCGGCGTCGAGCATCGCCAGGCGAATCGCCTCACGCATGCCCGGCGCGGACAGGTTCAGGTAACCGGACATGGAGCCGGCGAACCGGAACTGGTCCCGGTGATAGGCCGCGAGGATCAGCGCCGCGTTGCCGCCCATCGACAGACCCACGACGGCGTTGCTGGACCGATCGATGCCGTACGTGCCGGCGAGGAAGTCCGGGAGATTCTCGGTGAGGAAGGACTCCCACTTGTAGGTGTAGCGCTGACCGTTGAGGTTGCTCGGCGCATACCAGTCCGTGTAGAAGCTGGACTGGCCGCCCACCGGCATCACGACGTTGACGCCGTGGTCGGACAGCCACGCGGCGTTCGTCTCGTGCTCCCACCCGCTCACGTCGTCGGTGGCGCGCAGACCGTCGAGCAGATACATGGCCTTGTTGCTGCCGTTGTTCGCCAGCCAGATACGGACCTTGATCTGGCCGACACCGCCCGGCGCGGGCACCCAGTGCTCCCGCAGGCGGGAGTACGGGTCCGCCGACGCGGTGCCCGCGCCGGCGAAGGCCACGGCGAGCGGTAGCACGAGCGCCGCGATCAGGAATCGGACGAGCGCCCGAGCCCCCCGAGGTCCGGCCTTGGTTCTGGAAGTATGAGTCACACCAGGCTCCATCAGCACATCATGTATCAACAACAACTGGGGCCCCGACAGTTACGCAACAACACGGTAGAGGTCCACGTCGGCCCGTACGAGGCTTGCACATAATCGTTATCGAGCAAAGCCGAACCGAAAGGCAGACGCAATGAACAGCGACCGCGGCAGGCCGCCCGTCACCGCCGGAATCGACGGCTCGGACGCCGCGAAACAGGCCGCCACCTGGGCCGCGGCCGTCGCCGAGCGGCTCGGCACGGACCTGCAGCTCGTCCACGCGCTGCCCGGCCCCCGGAATTATTTCAGTGACGCCGCGCTGCGCGCGCGGGCCGAATACAGCCAGCGTCTCGCCGAGTGGGGCCGCGAACTGCTCGACGACACCGCGGCCGAGCTGCGCCGGCAGCGCCCGCATCTCGAGGTGGTCACGACCGTCCACCCGGGCCCGGCCGATCTGGCGCTGCTCGAACACGGCGACCGCAGCCGGATGCTGGTGCTCGGCGCCACCGGCTCGGGTGCGCTCGGGTCGCTGCTCGCCGGTTCGACCGCGCTGCGCGTCGCCCACCGGTCCACGTGCCCGGTCGTCCTCTGGCGGGGCGATCCGGCACCCGAACCGGGCACGGACCGCCGGCCGGTGCTGGTCGGCATCGACGGCAGCGCGGACGCCGGCCCACTGGTCACCGCTGCGTTCGACATGGCGGCGGCGCTCGGGGTCGGCGTCCTCGCCGCCCACGCGTGGGGCGCCGGCGACGTCGCGGACCGCACCGCGGCGCTGGAGCTGATCGACTGGGCGGTCGTCGAGGCCGAAGAGACGGCCTTGCTGTCCGAGTGTCTCGCGGGGCAGCGCGAGCGGTACCCGGACGTGCCGGTCACCGAGATCGTCGAGCAGATCGGCGCCCGGCACCTGCTGCTGAGACTGGCGAAACGGGCCCAGCTGAGCGTCGTCGGCAGCCACGGCCGGGGCCTGCTCGGCGGCCTGCTCCTGGGCTCGACGAGTCAGGCGCTGCTGCACCACGCGCCGTGCCCGACCATGATCTGCCGACCGGGGGTCTGACGATGCTGCGCGGATCGGTCCGGCTCGGCCGGGTCGCGGGGATAGAGATCCGGGCCCACTGGTCGCTGCTCGCGACGCTCGGGCTGCTGTCGTGGCTGCTGGCCGCGACGATCCTGCCGGCGCGGATCAGCGGTCCGAGCACCACGCAGTTCTGGATCGCGGGCGTCGCCGCGGCGCTGGGCCTGCTGGTATCGCTGCTCGCCCACGAGCTTGCGCACTCGGTGGTGGCGGGCCGCTACGGAGTGGGGGTGGACGGGATCACCCTGTGGCTGCTCGGCGGGGTGTCCGAACTGCGCGACGAGCCGCCGAGCCCGAAGGCCGATCTGCGGATCGCGCTGGCCGGGCCGCTCGCGAGCGTCGTGATCGGCATCGTGGCGCTGGCGGCGGCCTCGTTCCTCGGTCCGCCCGTCCCGGCGCTGGTGACCGCGACGATCGGCTGGCTCGGCGCGACCAACCTGGTACTCGCCGTGTTCAACCTGCTGCCCGGTGCGCCGCTGGACGGTGGGCGGGTCGTGCGGGCGGTGTTGTGGCGCCGCACCGGCGACCGGCTCGCCGCCGCGAGCGGCGCCGCCCGCGCCGGCCGCGCGGTGGGGTTGGCGCTGATCCTGCTCGGCGCCGCCGAGACCCTCGCCCTCGGCAGCGCGGGCGGCCTGTGGATGATGCTCCTCGGCTGGTTCCTGCGGACCGCAGCCAACGCCGAGCTGGCGAACGCCTCGCTGGGGCACCAGCTCGGCGACACCCGGGTCGGTGACGTCATGACGGCGTCGCCGGTGACCGCACCCGGGAGTGCGAGCGTGGCGCAGCTCCTCACCGTCGCGGCCCGCGGCACGCACCACCGGGTGTTTCCTGTGGTCGACGACGGGAACCGGCCCATCGGCGTGGTGTCGCTGGCCGACCTGACCCCCGTCCCGGAGGGCGAGCGCACGGTCGTCACCGTCGCGGACCGGGCCCGGCCGCTGCCCGCGGCGGCGCGAGTACCGGCCGACGCCTCGCTCGCCGAGGTCGCGAGCCGGGTGCTGCTGCGGCCGGGGCTCGACCTCGTGGCCGTCGTGTCGGGAGACCGCCTCGTCGGCATCGTCACGGCGACCGACCTGGTGCGGGCCTGCGATCGCAGCGCCCTCGGCCTGCCCGTCCGCCGCACTCCGCCGCCGGACGAGCAGCCCCGGCCGGAGTAGTCCCTAGCTGCGCCGGACGACGAGCAGCGGGCACGGCGTCGTGTGCAGCAGTGCCCGGCTGGTCGAGCCGAGCAGCATGCCCTCGAAGCCGCCGCGGCCGCGGCTGCCGACGACCAGCAACCGGGCGTTCTCCGCCCGTTCGAGCAGGTGGCGCACGGGCCGGTCCCGCACCACGACCCGTTCCACCTCGACGTTCGGATAGTCCTGCGCGCGTCCGGCGAGGGACTCGGCGAGCACGACGCTCTCCTGCTGGTCGACGTCGTCCCACGTCGCTCCGGGCGTGCCGGCCACCACGTCGACGAGGTCACGGTCCGACCAGGCGTGCACCGCCACCAGCGGCGCCCCGTAGCGGTCGGCGGCCTCGAAAGCGACGTCGAGGGCGTGCAGGCTCGCCCGCGAACCGTCGACGCCGACCACGACGGGACCGTCCGCACCGCGTCCGGCCTCGTCGGGGCCGGGGATCACCGCGACGGGGCAGCGTGCATGCGCGACCACCGCCGAGGTCACCGATCCGACCAGACCGCCGGTGAACTCGCCGAGCCCACGTCGGCCGAGGACGAGCATCCGTGCCCGGCCGGAGTGCCCGAGCAGCGCCTGTGCGGCCACCAGACTCGACTGCTCGGTGCGGACGGACAGGTCCGGGTGCTCCCGCTGCACGGACTCGGCGGCGGACGCCAGGTTCCGTCGCGCGGTGAAGCGCAGTTCGTCGACGAACGGCGACGAGGCGCCGATTCCGCCGGCGTTCGCGCTGGAGACGAGCAGCAGCGGCACGTCCGTGGCGGCGGCCTCGGCGGCTGCCCACTGCAGCGCGGCGCGCGCGGGCGCCGATCCGTCGATACCGACCACGATCGGCGCATCGTCCATTGCCCGCTCCTCAGTCTCGTCCCGGTTGTTCCGACACCAGTGTCGCCATACCCCGGTCGCTGCGCGGACGGTTGACGGAAACAGTTACCGTGCGGGGGTGCGCCGCGCTCCGCTGCCCGTCCGCGACGGCCTGAATCCGACCCGCCTGCGGCTGCCCAACGGCGGCTCCTGGGCGACGGTGGCGGAGTTCCTGTCGGCGCGGTTCCCCGCCGACGTCGCACGCGTGCGGGAGAAGGTCGCAGGCGGCGAGGTCGTCGACGGCGCGGGCACGGCGATCACCGAGGACACCCCGTACGCGGCGGGCCGATTCGTGTACCTGTACCGCGATCCGCCGGTCGAGGAGCGGGTGCCGTTCGAGATCGACGTGCTGCACCGCGACGAGCACCTGCTGGTGGTGGACAAGCCGCATTTCCTGGCGACGACGCCGCGCGGGTCGTGGGTGGCCGAGACCGCGCTGGTGCGGTTGCGCCGCGAACTCGACCTGCCGGAACTGAGTCCGGCGCACCGGCTCGACAGGCTGACGGCGGGCGTGCTGGTGTTCACCGTCCACGCCGGCGCGCGCCGGGCCTACCAGTCGCTCTTCGATGCGCGGCGGGTGGACAAGGAGTACGAGGCCGTCGCGCGGCACGTGCCCGGTATGCGGTTTCCGCGGGAGGTGCGCAGCCGCATCGTCAAGGAACGGGGCGTGCTGCAGGCGCGTGAGGTGCCGGGCGAGGTCAATGCCCTCAGCCGGGTCGAACTGCTCGACACGGACGCCGGCCTGGGCCGTTACCGCCTGCTGCCACGCACCGGCAAGACGCACCAGCTGCGCGTCCACATGAATTCCCTCGGTCTGCCGATCCTCGGCGACAACCTCTACCCGAACACATATGACGTTGCGCCCCAAGACTATTCGAATCCCCTGCAGCTGCTGGCCCGCGCGGTGGAGTTCGACGATCCGTACACAGGTCGGCGGACCCGCTTCGTCAGCGCACGAAACCTGGCAGCATGGAGGCACAGCACACCAGGACCCCGTTGATCGCGCGGGCTCACGTCTTGGAGGACCCCATGGATAACGGCATCGTTTCGCGCACCTACGACGGTCGCGTCGCCCTGCGCTTCCAGCATGCCTTCGCCCATCCCCCGGACCGCGTATGGCGGGTCATCACCGACCCCGAGTATCTGCGCGCCTGGTTCCCGGCCCGAGTGGAACTGGATCTGACCCCCGGTGCCCAGCTCGTCTTCCATGCCACCGAGCAGCAGGCCGAGCGCCTCGGGCTGCCCGCCGACCACACCGCCACGGGCACCGTCATCGCCGTGCACCCCGGACGCATTCTCGAATACATGTGGGACGCCGAGGTGCTGCACTGGGAACTGGTGCCGGACGGTTCCGGCGGCTGCTGGCTGACGCTCACGCACACCGTCGAGGACGAGGACTCTGCCTACGCACACGGTGCCGACTGGCACGCCGGATTCGAGGTCCTCGAAGCCCAGCTGGAAGGTCGCGACGTGGACTGGTCACCGGGAGATCGCGCCCGGGAACTCGCCGAGATGTACCGCAACCCGTCCGACTGACCTGCCCGCCCGGGACTATCCGACCCCTCCGCTCCGGTCGACGAAGACCTCGTCGACCGGACGCCGCGACGTGGTCGGCAGCCCGCGGGCGCTGCGTGCCCCCAGCCGGATCACCACCTGAGGGAATCCTGCGACCTCCCCGGTCCGTGCCGTCGCCGTGCGCACGATGCCCCGGCTGGCCTCGATCTCCGTCACGTGGGTGAGCGGGCACGTCGCCAAGTGCGCCGCGGTGGCTTCGAGCAGCACCGCAGACATCGCCTCCCCGGCCCGCAGCCAGTCGATCCGTTCGTCGCTCCGGGTGCTCAGGACCGCCAGCGCCGACGCGTCCACCTTCGGCTGCACGGTGTCCAAGTTCCCTGCGCCCGTGGGAAATCGACGTGCAACGTCGACGTCCCCGGCGGCTTCGTCGTCGAGCAGTGCGGATGCCGGAACGCCGGTGTCGCCGGGTTCCGCGCGACCGGTCCACCAGGCCAGCTCCTGCCGGTAGGCGTCGTCGCCCTCGCGGATCGCCGTACTCAGTTCCGACGCCCGCGCGAGATCCGAGCGGGCACCGGCGTCGAGGATCGACAGCGATGCACCCTCCCGGCGGGCGGCGTTCTCCAGGTCCACCAGGCTCTCGCGCAGGGTCGTGGGCGCCGCGAACGGCCGCCGGTCGGTGTGCCGGGCGTCGATCGCGAGGGCGAGGGCTGCGTCACGGGCGTCGACCGTGTGCGGCCGGTCGAAGTCGAGCACGGCCAGCAGGTCCGGCCGCGACGGATCCGGAAGCCGGGTCACCGTGGGGATCCACGACGCGGCGGACAGCGCCACGCGGACGTGGTGCAGCGCCGCACCGCAGCCGAGGAGCAGCTGCCGGCCGCCGGGATCGGTGCGACCGAGCATCCGCTCGGCCACGGCATACAGTTCGAGTCGTCCGCCCGTCCACTCCCAGCGCCACGGCTGGCTGTTGTGCAGGGACGGCGCCCGGCACGCCGACTCGACCGCATCGCGGATCGTGGCGACGTCCGGCCGGATCTCAGTGACCATCGCTGTCTCTCCCCCAGCCGCTCGACTCGACCGCCTGCCGCCCCACGGACTCGACGATCTGCGCCGCCCAGTTTCCGATCGCGTCCCAGTCCCGGAAGTCCCCGGTACGCCCTCCGGTCATGCGGGCGACCACGCGTTCGCCGGCACCGAGGACCTCCGGATCCAGCTTCCCGGCGAACATCCGGTGTTCCCGCGCGCCGGTGCGCTCCGACGCGTGCGACGCGTCGTACGGCCTGTTCACGGGCCGGTCCTGATCGCCGATGGGGCCCGAGGAGAACAGGAAGACCGCGCGCTCCCGCAGGGCGCCGGCATGCCGATCGACGAAGGTCTTCGCGGGGTGCAGCCAGTGCCCGAGGTAGACGGCGCTGCCGAGGACCACCGCGTCGTAGCCGTCCACGGCGTCGACCTGCTCGGGGGCGACGACGTCGACGCGCGCTCCCTTGTCGCGCAGGGCGGCCGCGAGAGCCGTGGCGATCTCCGTGGTCGAGCCGTGCCTGCTCGCCGCCGTGACCAAAATCCTCATCTGCGTCCTCCCCGGCCCAGGTTATTCGATGATCGCCCGGCGGGCACGCGGTCGGCCAGAGTCGAAGGACCCGCGCACAGGCCCCGCAGCGGCGTCCGGCGGCGGGGGCGCTGCGCCGATCGCCGGCGACAGGCGCAGGGGGGCGACCGGGTGGCAGAGTGGTCTGACGGACGCCGCCGACGCGCGCGGAGAACACCAGGGAACCTGCCGGAACAGGAGTCGGACGCATGACCATGCCGCCCAGGATCGACACGGTCGAGGAATCGGAACGCAAGTACACGGTCGGGCACGGGCAGCAGCTGCCGGACCTGTCGGGTCTGCCCGGCGTCGACGCTCACCCCGAACCCGAACTGCAGCAGCTGTCCGCGCGGTACTACGACACCGACGACCTGCGGTTGCTGCGCGCCGGGATCACCCTGCGCCGCCGTGAGGGAGGGCACGACGCCGGCTGGCACACGAAGCTCCCCGCCGGCACCGACACCCGGACGGAGGTGCGCTTCCCGCTGGGCGACGACACCGACCGGCCCCCGGCCGAACTGCTCGCCCTGTTGCGCGGGGTGCGCCGTGCGCGTCCCGTCACGCTCGCGGCGGCGCTGAACACGCAGCGGTGGCGCCATCGCCTGATCGACGAGGAGGGCCGGGTCCTCGCGGAAGTCGTCGTCGACGACGTCTCGGCGACGCGGGAGGAGGGCAGCGAACCGCAGCAATGGCGCGAGATCGAGGTCGAGCTCGCGTCGGGCGGCACCGAGCTGCTCGACGCCGTCGAGGAGCGGCTGACCGAAGCCGGAATCACGCGGGCACCGAGTCCTTCCAAGTTGCATCGGGCGCTGGCCGATCTGCTGCCGGCCGAGGAGCAGGTGCCCGGTCCGGCCGGACACCTGCGCGATTACCTGCGCGGCGAGCTGCGCACCCTCGAACTCGCCGAGATCGGCGTGCGCCGGGACGCTCCGGACTCCGTCCACAGCATGCGCAAGGCCCTGCGCCGGATCCGCAGCGCGCTGCAGACGTATGCGGGAACGTTCGCGATCGACGACGGCCTGGTCGAAGAACTGCGTTGGACGGGAAGGAAACTCAGCCCCTCGCGGGACCTGGAGGTGCAGTGGGAACGCCTCGTGGGCCGCATCGCGGAGGTGCCCGTGGAGGCGCAGCGTGAGGCCATCCGCGCCCGCGTCGACGAGTACTTCTCCGCCCGGTCGGACGCGGCGCGACTCGAGGCCGTCGCCGCCCTCGACTCGGACCGTTACGCGGCTCTGCTCGAGGCGCTCGACACACTGATCGACGGGCTCGCGGCGGGGACGGTCGGGTCCGGCGCCGGCCGGGAGGCACGGCAGGTCCGCCCGAAGGATCTCGACCGCGCGCTCGCGCGTCTCGCGAAGACGGTCTCGCGCCGGGTGCGTCACGCCGGGGAGGCCGCGACGCACGCCGAGCGGGACGAACTCGTCCATCGGGCCCGCAAGGGCGCCAAGCGGATGCGCTACGCCATCGAGGTGCTGCGGCCGCTGCACCGCAAGCGCGCCGAACGCGCCCTCGATCACTTCGACGACTTCCAGGATCTGCTCGGCGAGTTCCAGGACTCGGTGGTCGCGCGCGAGCACCTGCTCGAGATGGTGTCCGAGCAGGAGCACACCGCCGAGTCGAGCTTCGGTCTCGGGGTCGTCTACCAGCGCGAACTCGAGGTCGGCGAGGAGCAGGTCGCGCACCTCGAACGTGCCTGGAAACGGGCGCGGCGAGCATCGAAACCCCTGTGGAGGTGAACCACCCGCGTCCGGGTCCTTCTCCCCTGGCCGACCACCGCCGCGAGGGGGCATGCTGAGCCCGGACGACGGAAGGAGACGCCCGTGAGCACCCACGGAGAGATGCGGGCATGGCGGGTCGACCGGCCGCGGCCCGCGGCGGAACACCCGCTGCGGCCGGTTCGGGAACCGATCCCCGAACCCGCTTCCGGGGAACTGCTGGTGCGAGTCCTCGCGTGCGGGGTGTGCCGGACCGACCTGCACGTGAGCGAGGGTGACCTGCCGGTGCACCGGCCGCACGTCGTCCCCGGCCACGAGATCGTCGGCGAGGTGGTCGGCGGCGACGTCGGCACGCACCAGGTCGGCGACCGGGTGGGCATCCCGTGGCTGCGCAGTACGTGCGGCCGGTGCCGGTACTGCCTGCGCGGGGACGAGAACCTGTGCCCGAACTCCACCTACACGGGCTGGGACGCGGACGGCGGATACGCCGAATATGCCACCGTTCCTGCCGCTTTCGCCCTCCCCCTACCGTCCGGGTACTCGGACGCCGAACTCGCCCCGCTGCTGTGCGCCGGCATCATCGGCTATCGGGCTCTGGAGCGTGCCGACGTTCCGGAAGGCGGCGTGCTCGGTCTGTACGGCTTCGGCGGCAGCGCCCACCTCGCCGCGCAGGTCGCTCTGGCCCGGGGTGCGCGCGTACACGTCATGACCCGCGGCGAGACCGCCCGGCGGCTCGCTCTGGACCTCGGTGCGGCCTCGGCACAGGGCGCATACGACGCGCCGCCCGAGCCGTTGAACTCGGCGATCCTGTTCGCCCCCGCCGGGGAACTGGTGCCCACTGCGCTCGCCGCACTGGACGCCGGCGGCACCCTCGCGGTCGCCGGCATCCACCTCAGCGACGTGCCGCCGCTGAACTATCAGCAGCATCTGTTCCGCGAACGGCAGGTGCGCAGCGTCACGGCCAACACCCGCTCCGACGCACGCGAATTCCTCGGCTTCGCGAACGAACACCACCTGCACGTCACCACCACCGCGTACGGGCTCGACCGGGCCGACCGCGCGCTCGAGGACCTGTCCGCGGGCCGTTTCGGCGGCGCGGCGGTCCTGGTTCCGTGAAACACTCGTCCTGCGCCTCGAGCGCGGAGAACGCACCGAGAAGGAGAACGAATGAGCACACTTGCCAACCGGAATGCCGTCGTAGCGGGCGTGGACGGTTCCGCCGTCGCCACGAGTGCGGCCCGGTGGGCGGCCGCCCTCGCCGCGCGGCTGGGAGCGCCCCTGCACCTGGTGCACTCGCTGCCCAGTGAAGGGATCTTCTACAGCGAGGCCGCGGTGCTCATCCAGTCGCAGATGGTCGACCAGCTCCGGGAGGACGGCGAAGCGATCCTGGCGAGCGTCACCGACGTGATTCGCTCCGACCATCCGGATCTCGAGGTGCAGGGCTTCATGGGGCCGGGCCCCGCCGCCAACTCCCTGCTCGAGGCCGCCGAGGACGCCCGGCTCGTGGTGATGGGCGCCACCGGCGCCAACGCCGTGGAGAACTTCCTGCTCGGCTCGACCGTGCTGCGCGTGGCCAACCACGCCCCGTGCCCGGTGGTGGTGTGGCGCGGCGACACCGAACGTCCGTTGCCGGACACCCGTCCCATCGTCGTCGGCGTCGACGGCAGTGAGCTGTCGACGGCGGCGGTCGGGCACGCCTTCGAGTACGCAGCCCTGTTCGGTGTACCGCTGGTTGCGGTGCACTCGTGGATCGGCGACGCGGCACTCGGCGTCGGCACGGTCGCGACGCTGGTGGACTGGGAGGCGGTGGGCGAGTCCGAATCCGCGGTCCTGGCCGAGACTCTCGCCGGCTGGCACGAGAAGTTCCCCGACGTGGAGGTCCGCCGCGTCGTGGACCGGGGTCCCGTCGCCAAGGTGATCCTGCGGCAGCTCGAGGACGCGCAGCTCGTCGTGGTGGGCAGTCACGGTCGCAGCCAGTTCACCGGGGCGCTGCTCGGGTCGGTGAGCCAGAATCTGCTGCACAACGCGCCCTGCCCGATCATGATCAGCCGCAAGAAGTGACGACCGTCCGGTGCCGCCCGTCCCGGGGCGGCACCGGGCTCAGGCCGTCGCGGTCCCGAATGCCAGACCCACCGCGTACGTCACGATCATCGCGAGCGCACCGCCGATCACGACGCGGGACATCGCCCGCCCGCGCCGCGCCCCACCGAGCCACGCGCTGACCGAGCCCGTCAGGGCCAGCGCCACGAGCACCGACACGAAGGTGACGGGAACCCGCAGGTCCGCCGGCGGCAGCACGATCACGAGCAGCGGCACGAGTGCGCCGACGGTGAACGCGACCGCCGACGAGAGCGCCGCGGCCCACGGATTCGCCAGCGCCCCGGGGTCGATACCGAGTTCGACCTCGGCGTGTGCAGACAGCGCGTCGCGCTCGGTCATCTCCTTCGCCGCGGTGCGCGCCGTCACCCTCGACATCCCCTTGCCTTCGAGCAGCGCGGTCAGCTCCTCGAGCTCGGCGTCCGGCATCTCCTCGAGCTCGCGGCGTTCCTTGTGCAGCAGCGCCCGCTCGGTGTCCCGCTGCGCGCTGACCGACACGTACTCCCCCAGGGCCATCGACACCGCACCCGCCGCGAGGCCGGCGAAACCCGCTGTGAGAATGGTCGATTCGTCGGTGGTGGCGGCAGCGACACCGACGACGAGACCGGCCGTGGAGACGATGCCGTCGTTCGCGCCCATGACGCCGGCGCGCAGCCAGTTCAGTTTCGCCGAGATGCCGCCGGAATGCGGTTCGACGTCGGCGTGGCTGAGCGAGGGATCGGTCGACATGCCCTCAGGCTAGGGCGATTCCACCCGTCGCGGTAGCAATGCGAGCCTGTCCTCACCACGGCCGGGGGCCGAGTTCCCGTTCGAGCCACGCGCCGTCGGGAAGGCTGTCGCCGCTCGTGTCCACGACGCGCGCCGTGGGCCATTCGTCGCGCACGTGGAGCTGGTCGTCCAGGACCGCGGGCGTGGCATCCGACGCGTCGCCGCCCCGCTCACGCCGGGCCACGATGCGGCGGACCAGCACCGCCGGGTCCGCCCGGCACTCGATCTCGACGAGGTCGGCGGTCGCGGCGGCGGCGACCGCCCGCGCCGCCTCCCGCCGGGGCTCGGTGAGCCACGTCGCGTCCAGGACGACCGACTCGCCGTGACCGAGGGCGACGGCGGCGCGGCGCAGCAGCTCGTCGTAGGTCTCGTCGGTGTGGGCGGCGCTGTAGAGCCCGGCACCGACGGCGGCGGTGGCATCGGCGGTCGGGGCGAGACCGGCCAGTTCCTTTCGGACCACATCGCTGCGCAGCACGGTCGCGCCCAGGTGCTGCCCCGCCAGGTGCGCCACGGTCGTCTTGCCGGTGGCGGACAGACCCCCGACGACGACGAGCCGGACGCGGCCCCGATCGAGGTTGCGCCGGGTCTGGTCCAGCAGCGCGAGCGCGCTGCCCCGGGAGTGCTCGTCGCCCTGCTCGTGCCGCAGCGCGGCGACCTTCGCCCGGACCACGGCCCGGTACGCGATGTAGTGGTGCATCAGCGACGACGGGAACGCGTCGGCAGAGAACTCGGCGTAGGCGGGCAGCAGTTGCCGCGCCGCCGCCTCACCGCCGAGCCGTTCGAGGTCCATCGCGAGGAAGGCGATGTCGAGAGCGGCGTCGCCGTAGCGCAACCGGTCGTCGAACTCGAGACAGTCGATGATCCGGGGGCCGTCGTCGAGGCAGAAGATGTCGTCGGCGAGCAGATCCCCGTGCCCGTCGACGGCGCGCCCCGCGGCGATCCGCTCGTCGAGCAACCGCTCGCGGCCCGCGAGATAGCGGCCGGCCATGTCCCGGATCGCGGTGAGCAGGTCCGTCGCCTCCGCCCCGACGGGCAGCCGGTCGAGGTGATCCAGGCTCTCCCGCCACAGTCCGCCGAGGAACTGCGCCGTGGCACACTGGTCGATCGCCGGCTCGTGCGGCGACGCGGCGTGCAGGGCGGCGACCTGCCGCGCGACGGCGGTGACGACCGCGGCGACGGGCTCGCCGCGCTGCACCAGGGCGGCGAGGCGACGGTCGTCGGGCAACCGGCGCATCTCGACGAGGTGCTCGCACACCAGACCGTCGGGCCCGTGCACGTCGGCGACGCCGAGGTAGACGTCGGGGGCGAGACGCCGGTTGAGTTCGACCTCACGGTGGCAGGCCCGCTCCCGCGCCTGCCGGGTCCGGTTGTCGAGGAACCCGAGGTCGAGCGGCTTCTTGAGCTTGTGCACGCGGCCCCCGACGAAGAACACCACGGAGGTGTGGGTCTCCCGGATCGCCGCGTACGCCGGTTCGGATCGGTCGGTGCCGGTCACGGAGTTCCTCCCCGATGAAGCCTGTCGAACTTCGGTACGTTGCCCACCTTGCCTCAGCGTGGACCGGATCGCGCGCCGGCAGAAGTGCCGAAGGTCTCTCGTGTGGTTGCGCCGGAGCGGGCGGCCGATCCGCGGTACGTTTCATTCGGACTATCCGGGAATGGGGAGACATGAGCACGAACGGGCGGGACTCGGACATCGGCGGGCACCCGACGGTGGTTCTCACCGAGACGACGACACCGATCGAGCGCAGGTTGATCTCGCACTGGCTGCGGTCGGACGAGGTGCCGGCAGAGTACCGCGCGGACGGGCCGGTCGAGGAGATGGACCTCGACCCACGTCGTCTCGCGCAGGATCTCGTCGGCCGGGGCGACGATCCCCTGGTGCTGCCCGTGGGCGTGGTGTGGTTGCCGGAGGCTCGCGACGGCGAGCGGCGGGTCCGGTTCTCCGACATCGTGGCGCTGACCAACCCGCGCAATCCGAACCGGTTCCTGCAGAAGTGGCTGGTCGGGCGTTCCCCCGACCGATTCCGGATCGTCCTCGCCGAGCCGGCACGGCTGAGCGAGTTGCGGTCCCGGCACCTCGCCGAGGACGGCGATCCGGCACCCGAGTCGTTCGCCCGGTTCGTGACCCACCGCGCGGTGGTGGGTCTCGATCGCGCCGAGCGGGCCGTCATCGGCGACCGGTACAAGGTGCCGAAGCTGGTAGCGGAGCAGATCATGGATTCGGCGTCGTTCCGGCGCCGGCTCGACGCGATCAGCACCGAGCACAACATCGCGCCCGAGGAGGTGCGGGCACGCGCGACCTCCGCGCTCGGGGAACTCGTCGCCGTCCAGTCCCGGCTGGTGACGGACCTGTTCACCGAGATGATGCGGCCGTTGCACTCCGCGGCGTGGACCGTGCACGCCGATGAAACGGGGCTGCGGAGTCTGCGCGACCTCAACCGCCGCTACCCGCTGGTGTTCCTGCCGTCGCACCGGTCCTACGCGGACGCCTTCGTGCTCGGCGACGTGCTGGCCCGGAACGACTTCCCGCGGAACCACCTCATGGGTGGCGCCAATCTGACGTTCTGGCCGATCGGTCCGATCGCCCGGCGCACCGGCACCGTGTTCATCCGTCGCAGCTTCGGTGACGACGCCGTGTACAAGGCGGCGCTGGAGGAGTACTTCGCATATCTGCTGACGAAGCGGTTCAACCTGGAGTGGTACTTCGAGGGGGGCCGCACCCGCACCGGCAAACTCCGCTCGCCCCGCTACGGCCTGCTCAACTACGTCGCGAACGCGATCCGGGGCGGCCGGGTGGAGGACGCGATGCTCGTGCCGGTCTCCATCACCTACGAGGGGCTCGCCGAGGTCGCGGCCGTCGCGGCCGAACAGACCGGCGCCCAGAAGAAGCCCGAGGGTCTGGCCTGGCTGGCGAGGTACGCGCGCAACCAGCGCCGCCGCGCGGGCAACGTGTACGTGCGGTTCGGGGAACCGCTGTCGATGCGCTCGCAGCTCGCCGCGAGCGGGGACCCGGAGCTGTCCGGCGAACCCGCCGCGGACGAGACCGAATACACCGAGCGCAGCCGCAAGGCGCTGCAGAAGGTCGCGTTCGAGGTGGCCGTGGGCATCAACTGCCACACCCCGGTCACCGTGAACTGCCTGGTCACGCTCGCCCTGCTCGGTGTCCGGGACCGGGCGCTGACCCTCGACGAGGTGCGGGCGGTCATCGCACCGGTCCGCCGGTACATCGACGCCCGCGGGATACCGCAGGGCGAACTCGACGTCCTCGACGTCGAGGGCGGCCTGGAGAACGTCCTGTCCGCGCTGAGCGATGCCGGCGTCGTCACCACCTACGCCGGTGGGGACGAGCCGGTCTACTCGATCCAGCCCGGGCAGCACCTGGTCGCCGCGTTCTATCGCAACAGCGGCGTGCACTGGTTCGTCAACCGCGCCCTGATGGAGCTGGCGGTCCTCCACGCGCACGCCAATCCCGGCCTCGACCCGGTGCGGGCGGCGTGGGAGGAGGCCAAGGCGGTGCGCGACCTGCTCAAGTTCGAGTTCTTCTTCCCCGACCGGGACCGGTTCGAGGCCGACATGCGCGACGAGATCGCCCTGCTGATGCCGTCCTGGCGTGACGCCCTGCCGGATGTGGAGCTGGCGCTGACCGCGCTGCTCGAAACCGGGTTCTTCATGGCGCACCGCGCGCTGCGGTCCTTCTTGGACGCGCAGCTCGTCGTCGCCGAACGCCTTGCCCGGCGTGACCCGGCCCTGCAGGTCGACCGCAAGACGTTCCTGGACGAGTGCGTCGCGGTCGGCCGGCAGATGCTGCTGCAGGGCCGGCTGTTCGGGCCCGAGTCGGTCTCGTCGGAACTGTTCGCGACGGCGCTGCAGCTTGCCGCCAACCGCGGGCTGCTGGAACGTGGAGGCGACGAGATCCGGCAGCGACGGGAGGAGTTCGCGGCGCAGCTGCTCGCGGTGGGTGAGCGGGTCCGGCTCGCCGAATCTCTCGACGTATCCAACAGAAAGGCGGAGCGGTGATCCTCGAGGAAGCGCTCGAGCGGGTGCGAACCGGGCCGAAGGGTCCGGAGATCGCGGCGTTCTTCGATTTCGACGGCACGATCGTCCACGGCTTCTCCGGCCTGCACTTCTTCCGCGACCGGTTGCTCGCCGGGAAGGTCGGCGCCGCCGAACTCGCCGCCACCATGCTCAACGGTTTGCGCGGCCACGACACCGAGGCGGACTTCGAACGGTTCGTCGCGGTGGCGTTCAAGGCGTGGGGCGGGCACACCGAGGAGGAACTGTACGAGATCGGGCGCCGGTTGTTCGCGTCCACGATCGCCGGCCACATCTATCCCGAGGCGTGGCAGCTCATCCGGGCGCACCAGGCGGCGGGGCACACCGTGGTGATCGCGTCCTCGGCGTCGCGCTACCAGATCCAGGCAACGGCGGATGCGCTCGGCGTCGAGCACGTCCTGTTCAGCCCGCTCGAGGTGCGCGACGGGGTGCTCACGGGCCGGGTGGACGGAAAGTCGTTGTGGCGCAGCGGAAAAGCACAGGCCGTGCTGGCCTTCGCGGAGGCGAACAGCATCGATCGCGAGCAGAGCTACACGTATTCCAACGGGGGCGAGGACGCCGACTTCCTCGCCACGATGGGCAATCCGACGCCGACCAACCCGGACCGGAACCTCGAGCGCACCGCCGCCGCGCAAGGCTGGCCGATCCTGCGATTCAGGCCGCGCGGAACGCCGGGCACCAAAGAGGTGGTCCGCACCCTCGCCGCGTACGGCGGCCTGTTCGGCTCGGTGTGGACCGGTGTCGGTCTCGGCCTGCTCAACCGCAACAAGAAGGTGGCGCTGGACTCGATCGCCACCCTGGCGGGCGAGGTCCCGCTGGCCCTCGCCGGCATCGATGTCGACATCCGGAACGAGGCCAACGCCTGGTCACAGCGTCCCGCGGTCTTCATCTTCAACCACCAGAGCCAGCTCGATCCGGTGATCATGGCGCGGGTGCTGCGGCACAGCTTCACCGGGGTCACGAAGAAGGAGATGGCGAGCGACCCGCTGTTCGGGCTGGTGCTCCGCTTCGTCGGGGCCGCGTTCGTGGACCGGGCCAACACCGAGCAGGCGAAGGCGGCACTCGGTCCCGTAGTCGACACACTGCGCGAGGGCACCTCGGTGATCATCGCGCCGGAGGGCACCCGCTCCCTGACCCCGGAGATCGGCCGGTTCAAGAAGGGCGCGTTCCACATCGCCATGCAGGCGGGCGTCCCGATCGTGCCGGTGGTGATCCGCAACGCCGGGGAGGTGCTGTGGAAGCACTCCACGGTACTGCGGCCGGGAACCGTCGACGTGGTGGTTCTCGACCCCATCGACGTGAGCGACTGGACGCTCGACGAGCTCGGCGCGCGGGTCGCGGAGGTGGAGGGCCTGTACCGGAAGACGCTCGCGAATTGGCCCGCATGACCGATGCGGGTGAGAACGGGGACGCGGCCGTGGGAGAACACGACCGCACCCCGGGCCACGGCAACGGCAACGGCAACGGCAACGGCAACGGCGGAATGTCGCCGACCCGGCGCCGGCGCCTCAAGTGGCTGCTCGGACTCGTGCTCGTCGTCGTCCTCACCGTCGAGGTCGTCCTCGTCTGGCCGGAGCTGAAGACCAGCGTCGGCAACCTCTCCGACCTGCGCTGGTGGTGGGTGGGCGCGGCAATCCTGGCCGCACTGACCGAGATGTCGAGCTTCGCGCGCGTGCAGCGCACCCTGCTGTCCGCGGCCGGGGTCACGGTGACGCAGCGCCAGTCCCTGTCGGTGGCGTACGCCGCGAACTCGATGAGCGTGACCCTGCCGGGCGGCCCGGTGGTGGCCACCACCTTCACGTACCGGCAGATGCGCAAGTGGGGGGCGAGCCCCGTCGTCTCCACCTGGCAGCTCGTGATGGCCGGTCTGCTGCAGGCGGCAGGACTGGCACTGCTCGGCATCGTGGGCGCGCTGCTCGTGGGCGCCACCACCAACCCGTTCTCGCTCATCTTCTCCCTCGGCGGGTTCGCGGCGTTCGTCGTGCTCGTGCAGTACGCGGCCAGCCGGCCCGACGCATTCGAATCGATCGGCATCATCGCGCTGCGCGGCGTCAACCGCCTGCGCAAGAAGCCCGCACAGGCCGGTGCCCGGGCCTGGAAACGCATCGTGGCTCAGCTGCGGGCGGTCCAACTCGACCGCACCCACGCCGCCCGGGCGTTCGGCTGGTCGCTGTTCAACTGGCTGTGCGACGGCGCGTGCCTCGCCTTCGCCGCGTACGCGATCGGCGGCAAGCCCAGCCTGGCCGGCATCGCCGTCGCATACGCCGCGGGGACCGCCGCCAGCCGCGCGATCCCCCTCCTGCCGGCCGGGCTCGGCGTGATGGACGCCGTGCTCGTGCCCGCGCTGACGGCCAGCGGAATGACCGGCGCGCAGGCCCTGTCCGCGGTCGTCGTGTACCGGCTGGTGAGCTTTCTGATGATCGCGGCCATCGGCTGGGTGATCTTCGCCCTGCGCTACCGCGGGGCCCCGCCGGACGAGGAACCGGGCCCCGAACTCGACAAACTGTGGCAGGACTGAGCCCCGCTCCGACACGCCGTGCCCGTCCGCCCGGATCACCCACGGAGCAGGCCCGCGGGCGCTAGCGTCGACAGTCTGAAACCGAGGAAAGGTACGTCAGTGACTGAGGACGCAGCGGTGCGCACGAGAGAGGTCTGGTCCGGCCGGTCGGTGTTCATTCTCGCCGCCATCGGCTCGGCGGTCGGACTGGGCAACATCTGGCGCTTCCCGTACATCGCGTACGAGAACGGCGGCGGCGCATTCATCGTGCCGTATCTGGTGGCCCTGCTGACCGCGGGCATTCCCTTGCTGTTCGTCGACTACGCGATCGGGCACAAGTTCCGCGGGTCGCCGCCGCTGGCGTTCCACCGCCTCAAGCGCGCGACCGAGAGCCTCGGCTGGTGGCAGGTGGGCATCTGCTTCGTCATCGGCGTCTACTACGCGGTGATCATCGCGTGGGCGCTGCGCTACACGTTCTTCTCGGCGACCCGGGCGTGGGGTGACGACGCGGAAGCCTTCTTCCTGCAGGACTTCCTGCAGATGGATGCCGACGCCACGTTCGGCCTCGACTTCGTGCCGGGTGTGGCGTGGCCGCTGCTCGGGATCTGGGTCGTGGTGCTCGTCATCCTGGCGCTGGGGGTGCAGCGCGGCATCGGGGCCGCGAACCGGTTCTTCGTGCCGCTGCTGCTGCTGTTGTTCGCCGGCATGGTGGTGCGGGCGCTGACCCTCGACGGCGCCGCGACCGGTCTCGACGCGTTCTTCCGGCCCAACTGGTCGGCGCTCACGGACACCGGCGTGTGGATCGCCGCCTACGGCCAGATCTTCTTCTCGCTGTCCGTCGCCTTCGGCATCATGGTCACCTACTCGTCGTACCTCAAGCACCGGACCAACCTCACGGGCTCCGGTCTCGTCGTCGGCTTCTCCAACTCGAGCTTCGAGATCCTCGCCGGCATCGGGGTGTTCTCGGCGCTGGGCTTCATGGCGCAGGCGCAGGGCGTGGGTGTGGACGAGGTGGTGAGCGGCGGGATCGGCCTTGCGTTCATCGCGTTCCCGACGATCGTTTCGCAGATGCCCGGCGGTGCATTGTTCGGCCTGCTGTTCTTCGGCTCGCTCGTCTTCGCGGGTTTCACGTCGCTGATCAGCATCATCCAGGTGTGCGTGTCGGCGGTCGAGGACAAGACCGGCCTCACCCGCGTGCCGGCGGTCCTGCTCGTCGGCAGCGTCGCGACGATCACGTCCGTTCTGCTGTTCCCGACCACCACCGGTCTGAACACCCTCGACGTCGTCGACCGCTTCGCCAACCAGTTCGGCATCGTCGGGGTCGCTCTCGCCACGCTCGTCGTGCTCGCATGGGGCCTGCGCCGGCTGCCCGAGCTGCAGGATCACCTGAACTCGGTGTCGTCGTTCAAGGTCGGCCTCCTCTGGCGGATCTTCGCCGGCGTCCTCACCCCGGTCGTGCTCGGGTACATGCTGATCAGCGAGATCGTGGACCGGATCGACGAGGGTTACGGCGACCTGCCCGACGCGCTCGTCGCCACCTTCGGATGGGGTGTGCAGGTGGCGGTGATCGTGATCGCGGTGGCGCTGTCGTTCGCCCCGTGGGGGTTGACGGACGCCGAGTTGGCGCACACCGAATCGACGGAAGCGGGAGAGAGACTGTGAGCGGATCTGCGATCGCGATGATGGTCGTCGCACTGGGATTGGTGTGGGGCGGTCTCGCCGCCAGCCTGATGCATCTACGCCGGAATCCGGACGACACCTCGGGCCTGGAGTCGGCCGAACGCCCTCACGAGTGAAATGTCCGGTCTCGAACCGGACACGACTCGTTTCGTTTGCATAACACCACGCCGCGCCGGACTGGCCGGTCTGTTCTCGCTGTGTTCTGCTTGATCCCACCAACACCACGAGTCACACACGTAACACGTGACTCGCAGGTCTCCGCCCCGGAGCCGTGCAGGACTCCGGGGCGGACGGTGTTCCGGTTCCGACCACGTACAGGAGCGAAGCATGACCACCAGGACCACCCGGCGCGGGCTGCGCCGGCTCACCGCCGCAGCCTCCCTCACCGTGGCCGCTGCCCTGGCGCTGCCCGCCGTCGCAGCCGCCGAACCCCCCGCGGACCCCGTCGTCGCTGCCGCGCCGGCACCCGATCCGCTCGTCGGCGCCCTCGAGACGCTCCGGGCCCAGCCGGGCGCCGATGCCCTCGCGGTCGCCGCCGCCGAGGCCATCGGCTCCGCGCGCGGGGGCGCCACCGACGTCGCCGAGGACTCGCCGCTCTCCGCCTACGAGGACGCCGTGGAGTTCCTGCGCGGCCTCGGCATCGAACCGTTCCTCTACCCCACCGGCGCGCCCTTCTGCACCGAGGGCGGCAGCCTGCCGCTCGGCATCGCCCCCGCCGTCGCCGGGGCTGCCCCCGGCCCGTGGCCGAACCTGAACATCCCGATGGTCGGGCCCGTCAACGCCGTCGATCCCGGGGAGACCCTGTTCGCCTTCGTGCCGATGGGCGTGGAGAAGGACGGCGCGAACACCACCGGGATGCAGGTCGCGTGGTTCAACGTCAACACCTTCCAGGGCGGGTTCGTGCCCATGGGCACCATCGCCGAGGCCGCGGCGCTCGCCGTCCCCGGGGGCGTGCCCGAGTTCGCCAAGCCGCTCGTCGCCACCGCGGTGCAGAACTTCTTCGCCGGTGCGGTCCCGCTCGGCGGAGTCCGCGCAGCCCCGGTCGCCACCGGCTCGGGGACCGTCCTCGCCGCCGTGTTCGGCACGGTGCAGAACGGCGAGACGTCGTGCTTCTTCCTCCCGACCGTGGGCATCGTCGAGGTCCCGGCCTGATCCGCCGCGTCCGGGGCGTGCGTGCACGCTCCGGACGCGGACGATCGCGTCAGCCGATCGCCTGGAGCTTCTCCAGCCGGTCGAACACGAGCCGGACCACACTGTCCATGTGCGCCATCACCTGGTCCGCGGTGGCCCGGCCGGCCGCCCAGCTCACCAGGTTCGACATCCACACGTCGGCGATCACGTGCACCGCGTTGAGCAGCTGCTCGCTCACCACCTCGACGCCCGCCGCGCGGGCGTACATCCCGGTCATGATCGCTCCGAGCCGGTCGAGTTCGGCCGAGGACGACGCGTCCGCGAACATCGCCGCACGCACGAGCGCGTCGTAGAGGTTGTGGTCGCTCTCGAGCCGGCCGATGTAGCCGTGCAGCACCGACATGATCCGCTCGTGCGCCGAGTCACCGGGGATCTCGGTCTCGCCGAACCGGTTGCTCAGGTCTTCGAACAGCAGCACCATCGCTACCACCAGCAGGTGGTTCTTGGACGGGAAGTAGCGGTACACGGTGCCCAGGGCCACGCCCGAGCGCTCGGCGACGGCGCGCATCTGGACCGCGTCGTAGCCGCCTTCCGAGGCCAGCTCCTTCGCGGTCTCGATGATCCTCAGGTAGCGGGCGCGCTGGGCCGGCTTCAGGTCCGCGCCCAGAAACGACGCGGGCCGCACCTTCGATCGCGATGCTGCGCTCGCCTCCGCCATCGTCCTCACCTTTCGTACGTCTGTCCGCCAGCGTAGTGCGCTCCCCGTCCCGGGGCGCCCGGACCCGTGCGGAATGAATGGACAGCTGTCTGGAACGAGTTCCACCGCACACTAGAACGCGTTACAGTTGCCTGGACTCGACCAGTAGGGAGGCAGCGTCCGTGCGTCACGGCATCACCCTGTTCACCAGCGATCGCGGCATCCGGCCGGAGCGGGCCGCCCGGGCAGCCGAGGAACGCGGCTTCGACGCGTTCTACGTCCCCGAGCACACCCACATCCCCGTGCGCCGCGAATCCGCACATCCCGGCACCGGCAACGAGACGCTGCCCGACGACCGGTACCGCCGGACCCTGGATCCGTGGGTCGCGCTCGGGCTCGCCGCGGCCGTCACCTCGACCATCCGGCTCGGCACCTCGGTCGCCCTGCCCCTCGAGCACGACCCCATCACGCTGGCCAAGACCGTCGCGACCCTCGATCACCTCTCCGGCGGGCGGGTCGTCCTCGGCGCCGGATTCGGCTGGAACGCCGAGGAACTCGCCGACCACGGCGTACCGCCCGGAAGACGGCGCACCGCGCTGCGCGAGTACCTCGAGGCGATGCAGGCCCTGTGGAAAGAGGACGAGGCGGCCTACGCCGGGCAGTTCGTCTCGTTCGGCCCGAGCTGGGCCTGGCCCAAGCCGATCCAGCAGCCCCGCCCGCCGGTGCTCATCGGCGCGGGCGGCACCGACCGCACCTTCGCGTGGATCGCCCGCTCCGCCGACGGCTGGATCACCACCCCGATCGAACGCGACATCGACGACCGCGTCGAACGGCTGCGGACCACCTGGACCGAAGCCGGCCGCGACGGCGCCCCGGAGATCGTGGTCCTCGCCGGCCGGCCCGACCCCGCCCGGCTCCAGCGGTGGCGCGACCTCGGCGTGACCGAAGTGATGTTCGGCCTGCCCGACCGCCCCGAGGACGAGATCCTCGCCTACCTCGACAAGCTCGCCGCCACGCTGGACTCGACCCGCTGACGGTCCACGACAGAGAAGGAACACCTCCATGACCACTGCCGCCTTCCGCCCACTGCGCGCCGCCGAGATCACTGCCTGGGACCACGAGGCCGACGTCGTCGTCGCCGGCTACGGCATCGCCGGGGTCTCGGCCGCCATCGAGGCCGCCCGCGCCGGCGCCGACGTGCTGATCCTCGAACGCACCGGCGGCTGGGGCGGTGCCGCGGCCCTGTCCGGCGGCATCGTCTACCTGGGCGGCGGCACACCGCTCCAGCGCGAACTCGGATTCGAGGACACCCCCGAGAACATGAAGACGTTCATGCTCGCCGCCCTCGGCCCCGGCGCCGACGAGGCCAAGATCGCGGACTACTGCGACGGCAGCGTCGAGCACTACCGGTGGCTCACCGAGAACGGAGTGGTGTTCAGATCGGCGTTCTGGGGCGAGCCCGGCTGGGAGATCCCCGGCGACGAGGGCCTGATGTACTCGGGCGGCGAGAACTCCGCACCCTTCAACGAGATCGCCACGCCCGCTCCGCGCGGCCACGTGCCGCAGATGAGCAACAAGCGCACCGGCGAGCAGGGCGGCGGGTACATGCTGATGAAGCCGCTGGCCGAGACGGCCGAATCCCTCGGGGTGACACCGGTGTTCGACATCCGGGTGCAGCGGTTGATCGTCGACGACGCGGATCGGGTCGTCGGGATCGCCGCGAAGAAGTTCGGCGACGAGGTCTTCGTGCGGGCACGTCGCGGCGTCGTGCTCACCACCGGTAGCTTCGCGTACAACGACGCCATGGTCACCGCGTTCGCCCCGCAGCTCATCGGCCGGCCGGCCGCCGCGATCGAGGAGCACGACGGCTGCTCCATCCGGATGGCTCAGGCCCTCGGCGCCGACCTCGCGCACATGGGCGCCACCGAGGTGGCGTTCTTCGCCGATCCGCAACTGATGGCACGCGGCATTCTCGTCAACGCCCGCGGCCAGCGGTACGTCCCCGAGGACACCTACCCCGGACGCGTCGGACAGCTCACCCTTCTGCGCAACGACAACCAGGCGTACCTCGTCATCGACGAGGCTTCCTACGAAGAAGGCTGTGCCACCACCAGTTCCACTCCGTACTTCCGGTTCCCGCCGAAATGGGCGGCGGAGACGGTCGCCGAACTCGAATCCGACATGGGCCTGCCGGAGGGCACTCTGCAGGCCACCGTCGAGGTGTACAACCGGCACGCCGCGGCCGGCACCGACCCCGTCCTCGGGAAGAAGCCCGAGTGGGTCAGACCGATCGGGACCCCCGTCGCAGCGCTGGACCTGCGCAACTGCACCGCGGGCTTCACCCTCGGCGGCCTGCACACCACCGTGAACTCGGAGGTCCTGCACGTCTCCGGCGAGCCGATCCCGGGCCTGTACGCCGCGGGCCGCTGCACCTCCGGCGTGTGCGCAGGCGGCTACGCGAGCGGTACGTCGCTCGGGGACAGCAGCTTCTTCGGCCGCCGCGCCGGCATCGCCGCCGCCGCGACCTGAACGTTCCCCCACCCCGT